>NZ_JABFDK010000009.1 GCF_013403865.1 Winogradskyella costae | reverse complement strand
ATTAACCTTACTCCTCTCTTTTGTCTTTTCTGATTTATCCTTAAATTTAATGAATTGTAAACTTAAGACGTGTATAACTAATTGCTGGTTCTGTGTGTACTTGGAAAATCCTGCGGATTTTCCTCTGGTTCGTTTTCTTTTACTAATCTAGGATTAAACAATCTATACACCATTAAAAAACAAATAAAAGAAAGTAAAAATATAGAATCATAGAATCAGTAAAATACTTACACATGCACAGCAAATTACTCCGTTCTTATATTATTCTATATTTACTAAATACCTTACTGAACCTCACATTGAACTATACATAAATCTAATAACATCCTATGCGTAGCAGCCCAAACCCAAATAACATGAAGAGTTTAATAACAAATAGAAATATAATAATTGTAAATTTTACGATTGTATCTTTTTTCATTCTAATTTGGTTGATTAACCTTTATGACATAAAATTAGTTATAATTGGAATTTTTAGAGAAATATTGACGATACCCCTTCTCATCTCACAAATTGTTATTCTAGTTATAGGAATAAAACATATCATAAGAAATCGAGGTAATTTTTTATTATTAATTAGCGTATTATCATTGGCTATTTGTTCAATGATTATAACCACAAGCTTCTTTCAAAATTGGATATAAACTCGTCAATAAAAACCCGAATTGTATTCAAAATTTAACAAATATCATTACCAATCACTCAGTCGTGATTGAAAACTTTGAAGGAATTACATGCTCTCTAAATGTACAGAAACGATGAAAATCTAAAAACGGAAATAAGCTGAAAAATTAGCGATCTGAACAGAAATAGAGATATGCCATGTGCTTTTAACTAAATGATTATATATTACTTAAAACATTATTTCATATGCTGTATGCCATTTTAATTTATTAAATTACGCAAAAACACGTCACCTTTAATATCTAACAACTGTGAGACATTTAGCATTCATTCTTATACTAACTTTAATAAATTGTAAATCCGACAAAAAAAAAGAGCTAAATGCTAAAGTAGAAACGGAAAAAGTATTGATAACAGGAAACGGAATTGACAAATCCGTATACGACATGTGGAATAACTATAAGGAATCAAATCCCGAATTCAAAAAAGACGAGCTCCCAGATTCTGACTTTTTTCACGATAATAAAAAAGACGCAAATCACTTAGCTAAATTAATTGTTAACGAGAAAAAGAAAGCAAGTTCTGGGTTATACATTTGGTATAGAGATGCAAATGCTGACTTACCAAAAATCGGAACAAAACTTATTGTAACGGATTTTGACGGAATAGCACAAGCCATAATTGAGACAAAATTTGTAGATACAATTCCATTTAATGAGATTTCTAATGATTATGCTGAGATGGATACAGGAACAACCATTAAACCGCTCGAGAAGTGGAAAAAAGCACATTGGGAATTTTTTGCGAAGGCATTAAAACAAAATGGACAAAGACCAACAAATGAAATGCTTGTAGTTTGTGAAAGATTTGAAAAAATTTGGCCAAAACACTAAGTTAGCAATAGTCCATTTTAACCTAGATATACATTATGAAACATTTCATATTTGCAATAATATCAGCCTTAGTTTTGATTTCTTGCGCCTCAACTAAAAAAAGACCCGAAAAGCGATGCAAGTCTATATTAAAAAATGATTATAAAACTATTCTAGAAGAAAAATTTGTATCCATAGTAGATAATGACACAATACGCCTGAACGAAGTAAAATATGAATGTGTTCATTCAACATTTTATACATCAAAAGGCATGTATGATAGATTTGGAAAATGGAATCATGAAATTTATCCAAACGGAAAACATCATCCGATTTTATTTTGGAATAATGTAAAACTATTTCCAAACGATACTACTGAATTCATGGTAGCCACAAATGGTTTAGAAAGCATGAAAACCATCTATACTTCAGTTTTAGTTTTTGATAAAAAGAATAAAGATTTATTGTCTGATGAATCTGAATACAGAACTAAATTAATAGCATACTTTTCAAAAATGATTAAAAGTAATACTTCGGAAAAAGGAGATTTTTATGAAGTTTATTGGACAACTGTTGACCCAAAACGATGGGAACAAATTAAACAATATCACATTAATAAGTAATGATTTATCAATAACTTATAATTAAATGTTTTTCATTTTTTTATAAGTGAAATCATTATAAAGCTATCTTTAGTTTGTACTTGCTTAGTCCTAAATTACTTAATCGCATTAGTAACCATGCACCAAGACATTATAAAAATCTGCGCTAAAACGAATCGTACTCAACAATTAATGTAATCTTAATAACCCGTAATTAGAACAATATACTTCATATTTAAATATGATACTACTAGTGAGTCCTGAGTATAATACGACTAAAAATTGAGCCTAATTTACATAAGTACCGCCTTAAGATTCAATTCCCATTTCTCCCTTATACAATTAGTAAATATTTATTTATTAACTTTACCCCCAACTTATTTAACATATAATCATGCCTAAATAAGTTAATTTCAAGAACATGTATCAATTAAATTACCATTCTAAATCAAAATTAGGGCTAGAACTTGAAGATTTAGACAATATACTCGCTAAAGCGAATACAATAAACTCAGAAAAAGCCATCACAGGTTGCCTCATTTATCATAATAGTAGTTTTGTTCAAATCCTTGAAGGGAACAAAATCGATGTGCTCCGAGTTTTTGAGAAAATTAAGAGCGATCAACGCCACCACACCATAACGTTACTTTGGGAAAATAATATTGAAGACCGACTTTTTTCAGAATGGAACATGGCTTACCACCGCCCCAATAGTGAGAGTATTAAAGAATACATAAACAACTTGTTATTACTTTCCATGCTTTCAGATAAATCTAAAGCCTCATTATTAAGTTTTTGGACATCGGTACGAAGAATTTTAAGTGATAGCTAACTTTAACGCGTTAGAATAGTTAAAGTAATACTGAATAAGCGAGTTGTTAAATTCTAAGATAATATAATTTGGTAGTCTAACTTTGCGTCATATAAACATTATACAAAATTCTTATAATTATTGCTTGGTGCGTTGAGCTAACCCTTTAAATTAAAAAGAACTATTAACCAATTCATCAACTTTCATTGTTCCATTATTTTTTAATTGTGTGTGCCAGCTAAAGGCTTTTTCGAGAATATGTGGAGTCTGTCCTCCTAACGCATAAGCCTCTTCAAAATAGGCTAACAATTGATGTTTATATTCTGGATGTACACAATTTTCAATGATAACTCGTGCTCTTTCAACGGGTGCTAAACCTCTAATATCTGCTAATCCTTGTTCAGTTACTAAAATATCAACGTCGTGCTCCGTATGATCCGTATGAGAAACCATAGGAACAATATGAGATATACGTCCTTCCTTAGATATAGAAGGGCATGCAAAAATACTAAGGTATCCATTTCTTGCAAAATCGCCAGAACCGCCAATACCATTCATCATTTTGGTTCCTGCGATATGGGTAGAATTTACATTTCCATAAATATCAACCTCTATAGCTGTATTAATTCCGATAACTCCCAAGCGACTAATCACTTCGGCAGCATTGCTAATGTTCTGCGGTCGCAAAAGCAATTTTTCTTTATAATTTTCAAAATTACTGAAGATTTTATTTGAGCACGATTCGGTCACCGTAATAGACGAAGCCGATGCAAATAACAATTTACCAGAATCAAAAAGCTCAAATGTACTATCTTGAAGCACTTCAGAATACATTGTGAGATTTTTAAACTTACTATCAGTAAAACCCGATAATATAGCATTAGCTGTCTTACCAATACCTGCCTGTAAAGGCAGCAATGATTCTGTGAGTCTCCCCGCTTCTACTTCATTTTCGAGAAACTTAAGAATATGATGAGAGATTGCCTTCGTTTTTTCATCGGGATCAGCGATTACAGCTGGACTATCTGGCACTTCGGTAAAAACAATAGCCGCCACTTTATTAGGATCAATTTTTATATAAGGATCTCCTATTCTTGTATCGGAATTTAATACGGGAATAACCTCACGATTCGGTTGCTTTTTCAAAAGCCTTACATCATGAATACCAGCAAGACTCTCTGGGAATGTCGTATTAATTTCAATGATAATCTGATCTGCCTTATCTGCAAAAATGGGAGAATTCCCAACCGAAGTCGTTGGTACAATATAACCGTCTTCTGTAATAGACACGGCTTCAATAATAGCGATATCAATTTTAAATTTATCAATCTTTTGAAGCATATCTGCTGTTTGCCCCAAGTGTTGATCTACATAAAGAACCTCATGATTGTTAATACTTTTTCGCAACGTAGGATCTGCTTGAAATGGCATTCTTTTATATAAAGCTCCGTTTTTAGCCAAATCTGCATCCGTATCATATCCCAAAGAAGCTCCACTTAATACGGTAACTTTTATGTCCTCAAGCAATGCTCTTTTTGCCAATTGAGGTAACACTGTTTTACTATCACCAGCTTTAGTAAAACCACTCACACCTAATATATCTCGATCCTTTATGAGTAATGCAGCTTGCTCTGGCGTTTGAATTTTATCTAAAAAAGCAGAATATTTAATTCTTTGTTTATTATTAATCATATTATAAATTATTGCTAAAAAAATTACCTTTTTTATTCTTATGACGCATTTTATTATGTTTTTAATAAAACGAAGTTGCAATTTATAGAAGATATTTAATGTCTATTTATTGAAATAAGACATTATTTTATTAATTTAGTGCAAATACATATCCTTTTAAATATTTTATGAATTCTAAGTATTATTTAACCGAAGTTGATAAAAATCCGCTAAGCATATTTTGTTATCATAATGCCATGGGCGAAAAATTCATAAAATCGCATAGTCACGATAAAGGTCAATTTATTTATGTGGAAGGCGGCGTGGTTCATATAAAAACCAATACCAGAATGTACTACCTGCCTGCACGCCATTATATGTGGATTCCGTCTGGAGTAAGACACGCCATTTACCCAAGTTCACCGAAGGTTGTAATGCGAAATTTGTACTTTCCTATGCCAACTATTACTTCTGTATTTTATAGCAAAGAAGGTATTTATCCTATAAATAATTTACTCATGGAAATGTTACTGTTTACTAAAACTTGGAATGGTGATATTTTAAAATCTCAAAAAAACAAATTCTTAATTGTCAGTTCTTTTAAGGCTCTTTTAGAGCAAACAGTTTCAACATCTTTACATTTAGAACTCCCGCATCCAACAGACAACCGATTAATAAAGATTACGAATTACCTTAAAGATCATATACACCAAGAGCATTTATTACCACAGTTGGCTTCAAAATTTAGTATGACTGATAAATCACTATACAGACTTTTTAAGAAAGATGTAGGCATGTCGTTCATAAAATATTATACACAATTACGGATATTTAAGTCTTTGGAATATTTAATGAATTCAGATTATAATATATCAGAAATTGCGCATATGGTAGGTTACAGCAGTTTACCAACCTTTAGTAATACATTTAGTAACGTAATGGGCAAACGGCCTTCAGAATACAGAAAATCGAATGAAATTTATTTAGATACTTAATCTAAATAAATCCTATTAATTCTTATACGTTCTTTTATTGAGTGAACTACGAAGTATTCTTATTCTAACAACATTTTAAATTAGATTTTATATTGTCTTAACGCTGAAAACGTCCAGAAACATTACCATCTAAGATAGATATAACATCGGCTGCATTAGCATAATTAACATCACCTTCGTAGGTGTGCTTTAATGCACAAGCTGCACTCGCAAACTGCATTGCTTTAAAATCATCGTACTGTTGTAAAGCATGGATTAAACCAGCTGCAAAGGCATCGCCCGTACCAATTCTATCTATAACGTGCGTAATATCTAGATCTTCAGATTCTTTAAATTCAATACCATTCCACATCCTAGCCCTTATGCGATGCCATGATGAATTTAACGAAGTTCTTATTTTATCGAACACCTTTTCTATAGAAGGGAAAGTTTCCATCAATTGTTGACTCGCTTTTAAAAAATCTTCATTTGAATAGCTATAGTCCGTATCTAAAACTTCATTAATTTCATTAATACCACCAATAAAAATATTGGAATATTGTAATAATTCTATTAAAGACGATTTTGCATCCTTTCCATACTGCCATAAACCATTACGGTATGTTGGATCCGCAGAAACGGTGATCCCCATTTCTTTAGCTAAAACAAGGCCTTCTTTTAGAGTATCAAAGGCACCTTGCGTTAATGCTGGCGTAATACCTGTCCAGTGCAACCAATTAGCCTTTTTTAACGCCTTTTCCCAATCTACCATTGAAGGAACTATTTCCGAAAAAGACGAATGTGATCTGTTATAAGAAATTTTACTAGGACGCATTACCGCGCCTACTTCTAAAAAATAAACGCCTAGAGGTCGGCTTGAATATTCTATTGATGACGTACTTACTCCAAATTTTCTAATGTATGCTAAAGCGGTGTCTCCAATAAAATCATCTGAAACAACACTAATATGCTTTACTTTACCACCAAAATTTGCAATAGAGATACCAACATTTAATTCTGTACCTCCAAAATAGAACTCAGCAATATTAGATTGCATAAACTTTTTGTTACCTCTTGGGGAAATACGCATTAAAACTTCTCCGAATGTAATAATCTGATTCATAGTTTGAATTTTGTCATCTAATTTTTAAAGTTAAATAAATATTTAATCTTAAAATAATAACATCATAAAAGATTATAATTTAAATTCAATTTTCTGAATGTAAGGGACATAGTATTCTAAATAGAAAAAACCAAGAGCAAGTAAGAATTATATAACTATTGAAACTGAACGACTCCTCTTAAGGCCAATTGCAGAGCATGACGTGCACGATTTTTTTGAGTTAGATTCAAATCCTAATGTCCATGTTTTTTTTTGGAAATAAGCCTGTAAAAACACTTAAAGAATCTAAAGCTACGATTGCTAATATTTTATAACTATACAAAACGAATCATGTCAATCGTTTAGCAATAATAGATAAAAAAACAACTGTATTTATAGGTTGGTCTGGACTTAAGTATGAAACATTACTCAGAAAAGAATTTAACTATTATGATATTGGTTACAGACTTATAGAACAATTTTGAGGAAAAGGTTATGCTACTGAAGCTGCCTTAGTTTCTTTAGAATATGGGCTTAAATATTTAAACCTAAAAAAATGGTGCAGTAGCTCATGCTAACCATATAGCTTCTAACACTATTCTAGAAAAAAACGGAATGCAATTGGTGCGTACTAGAAAATCCTTTATGAAACATAATCTATAAAAAATGCCAATTTGAGCACAGTAAAAAAGACATTGAATATTTAATTCGTTATGTTTTTAACTGTACTCAATATGACATTTCATTTCAACTAAACTCAGAATTTATATTATGGAAGCGGTTTCAATATTATTGTAATTGAAAGTTAATTGGAATACTATAAGGCACACTTACATTTATATCGCGTTGTTTTCCTGGTTCCATTTTTGGTAATAAATTTATGATACGTTCTGCTTCTGTTTCTAAAAGTTGATCGGGTCCTCTACTCTTAACCTTAGTCACGTTACCACTTTTATCAATTAAAAAAAACACAAATACTTTACCATCAATATTAAGTTCTGCTGCAGCTGCAGGATATCTAAAGTGCTTTTGTAAATGCTCTTGAATTTTTCGTTCAAAACACGCTCTAAGTTCTTTATTATTCCCGGTACACCCTGGAAATTGTGGCACCTTTTCAATTAAAGCAAAAGGTACTTCGATGTCTTCTTCTATTTCCTCTACAGCGACGTCTTCAATACCAACTTCACGCTCATCAATAATATCATCTTGTCCTATCTCTGTACTTTGAATAACACTTTCTTCAATATCTACAACATCTTCAACAATTGTAATAACTTCAGAGACTGCTTTTTGTTGCGGAGGAGGAGGTGGTGGCAGCACATCTATTGTTGTGACTGGAATATCTTCATCAATTTGTGTTTCTAACATAAGGAGGTCAATCTTAACAACTTCTTTATCGTAAGTCTTATGTTCCAATCCTATATACGTTAGGAGTAACATTACGTTTAAGCCAACAGCAAAAAATAAACTGCTGTTTCGACCTACATTGGCTTTTGGGTTTTTCTTGAGTTCCATGACGTTTAATTTTGTTATATAAAAGTAAGAATCATAAAGCTTAGAAATTATGACTTATGTCATGTTTACCTAATAGCCAATAACTTAAGACTTACAAATTATCTAATTGATTGTCAGTTCCGTTTTCACTAATAGTCCAAAAGAACCCAACAAAGAAAAATTGATCTGCAGCAGGAGTTAATGCACTTCTGCTAAATTGTCCGTTTGAGTTTGGAGTAGTTGCGTATTGATAACCACTTATATTTTTAATGCCTAATACGTTACTTACAGAAACATAAAGAATCTTTTGTTTATCTAACAAATAAGCCCAATTAAAACTCAGATTATGAAATGGTTTTGTACGTTCGCTTAGAAATGCATTGGTATTAGGATTGGTATAAGGACGACCAGAAGAAAAGCCGTAATCAAATCCAACTTGGCTTTTCCACCTTTCTATCCAATACTTCCCCACAATAGATACATTATGGTTGGTTGCGTAATTTGGTTGTGCTGCCATTGTATAATTCCTATAATCGCGTTCGGTATCTAAATAGGAATAACTAATCCAATAATCCAAGTTTTTTATGCTTGTGTTATCTCTCCAAAATAGATCGAGACCTTGTGCATACCCCGTACCTGTAGATTCAAAATTAGTTTCAAAGGTTTCAAACGCACTGTCAAATTTTATGAGGTTATCATAATCTTTTCTATATGCTTCTACTCTGAAAATTTTTCCATCATTTACGTATTGATAATTAAAAATATAATGCGCTGTTTTTTGTGCTTTTAAATCGTGTTCAAACTTTAAAACATTGCTATTCGGATTTTGAAAAAAGTTACCATAAGCCAAAGAGAACTGTCCATTTTTAGAACTCTTATAAGCTAATGCAGCTCTTGGTGCAATATCTATTGAATTAAATATAGAACTATAGTCTGCTCTCAATCCAACCTTTAGTGCTAGGTTTTTAGAAAAGATGATATCTACTTCAGCAAATCCTACTGTTATATTATTATTGAAACCATAGTTTTCATCAATCGTATCTTCCTTATAATTCTCTTGAAAATCGGTAATAAATTGTTCGGCTCCAAAACTCAATTTAAATCTACTATTGAATCGTTTTTTCAATTTTAACTTTACATGAGCCGAGTTTTCGGTATCATTTATCTGACTGGTTTGAATGCCTATATCATTTTTAGCATAAGTATAACTTGCACCTGAAGATAAAGTCCAATTGTTTCCTAATACACCTTTATACGACGTGTTGAGATAGAAGTTATTGTTATTCAGCTTAAAGTCAATACCATCCTCATAATTTATATCTTCTTGATTTAATTCAAATTTAGTAGCATCAAAGGCAGCATAAAATTTTAACATGCCATTATTTAATTTTTGCCTAAAGACCATTTCTCCTTGTGCAGCGGAAACAGGTGTTTTCCAGTCATTTCTATCTTCAAAAACAGCCAAGTAAGGAGCTAGATTAACGTAACTAGCATTAAAGCTTAAAGATGATTTCTCCCATTTTTGGGTATTTCCTAAACTAGCACCAACACTCATAATCCCAATATCTGTTTTATCTTGGTCTGGCTCGTCAATCGTATTTAAAAGTAATACACTCGATAATGCCTGTCCAAATTCTGCAGAATAACCACCAGTAGAAAATGTAATACCATCAAACAAAAATGGAGAGTAACGTCCACGCGTTGGAATATTATTAGTGGTTGGCATATAAGGTGTAAACACACGAATACCATCGATAAAAATTTGTGTTTCATCGGCGTCACCACCACGTACAAACAAACGACCGTCTTCTGCAACATTCGACGTTCCGGGTAAGGTCTGTAACGCCCCAACATAATCGCCTAAAGCACTTGCTGTGGTTACAACATCTAATGGCTTTAAAACTGAAACTTTAGAATTGTCGCCAGCTTCAAACGTGCCCGCGCTAATAATTACGGCATCTAAGGATTCTACATCTTCTCGTAATTTAATCTGAAGGTTTTGTAGTTTTGAAACATCTTCCATAATCGTTTTAGTTTCAAAGGATAAATAGGAAATTATTAAAAGTTGAATTCCTGTTTCAGTTGAAGAAAAGGCGAAATTACCTTGAGCGTCTGAAGTAGCGCCATCATAAGTACCCTCTAAATACACATTGGCACCCATTATAACGTCCCCTTTTGCGTCTGTAACTTTTCCTGAAATGGTAGTTTGTGTAAATGCAATGGTATTTATAAAGAGAGCAAGGATTATGATTAGAGGTTTGCTTACAATATTTAGATTCTTCATTTTATATGTACGGATCGATGATGTCATGAGGATTAATAATTTGTTGTTTGTTGATGAGACAAATTTGACCTATTTATAAATCGACATGAATTCTAATGTACTGAACTGTTTAATATTAATGACGAATTGAATATATTTGATTCTGGCTGCAAAGCATCGGCACAAAAACCAACACACATGTTAACTTCTACTGAAAAACAATTCAGCATCTTATTTTTTTGTATTGTACTTATAGAACTTGTAACAGGAAGCATGGCATCGCTAAGCGCACTCCATTACATTGCCAAACCTGCCATTGTGATTAGTCTTATTGTTTTATTTTTAAAAACATCTGAATCATTACCTGCGGCTATTAAAAACGTAACGCTTTTAGCATTGATTTTTTCAGTTTTGGGTGATATATTACTGATGTTTGTAGATCGATCACCTCACTTTTTTGCATTGGGATTGGTTGCTTTTTTAACAGCGCACGTTATGTATATAGTGATATTTTTAAAACATAGAAACCCACAAAAATCACCACTTGGAATTATAACATTGTTCCTTTTGTATGGCGCTAGTGTTTTCTATTTTCTAAATGGTAATTTAGGAGAGATGTTGATTCCTGTAATAATTTATATGCTGGCAATTCTAGGTATGGCAACCGCGGCCTATTTAAGAAAAGATAAGGTAAATATATTGAGTTACGGACTCGTGTTTTTAGGTGCGTTATTCTTTCTTATTTCAGATAGTATATTGGCCGTCAATAAGTTTTATGAACCACTAAGCTATTCTAATATTAGTATTATGGTAACCTATGCTTTAGCGCAATATTTAATTGTTATTGGTATTTTAAAGCTAAAAGGTCATTAACTATTACTTTTTAAATGGTCGAATTATAAGTCGTGCTGCTTTGTCAAAATTAATATAATTATAAGTCCAATTAAACAATACAATAACACGATTTCTAAAACCGACTAGAGACATTAAGTGTACAAACATCCAAATAAACCAGGCAAAAAAACCGCCGAATTTATAGTGTTTTAAATCTACAACCGCTTTATTTCTTCCGATTGTAGCCATGGAACCTTTGTCTTTATATACAAAAGGTTTCAATGGTTTGTTTTCTATTAGTCGCACTAAGTTTTCCCCTAATAAATGACCTTGTTGTATTGCCGGCTGGGCAACTTGCGGATGGCCTTTAGGATACACTTCCGAAGCCATTAAAGCAATATCACCAACAGCAAAAATATTAGGGTAATCTTCTACTTGATTAAATTGATTCACTTTGTACCGATTGGCTCCTTCTATTATAGTCTCTGCTTTTAAGCCTTGTACCGGAGCACCAGTAACACCTGCCGCCCAAATTAAGGTTTCAGAATCCATTTTTAATTCGGTATTCGTCGTAACCATTGTACCATCATAATGCTTTACAAAGGTGTTACAATGTATTTTGACTCCTAATTTATTTAAAAACTTTGTTGCCTTTTTTGAAGCGTGTTCACTCATTGGTGGCAGTACACGACCTGCACCTTCTAATAAGTGAATATGCATATCATCAGGATCTAAATCGTGATAATCTCGTGGCAAAATATTATTCTTTAATTCTGCAATCGCACCAGCAAGCTCCACTCCTGTCGGACCTGCTCCAACAATCACAAAATTAAGAAAAGCTTCGCGCTCACTTTTTGAATCTGCAATGGCTGCTTTTTCAAAATTTTGTAAAATAAGACTTCTTATATCTAAAGCTTGTGGTACTGTTTTCATTGGCATGCTAGAAGACTGAATAGCTTTATTACCAAAATAATTAGTTTTTGTTCCAGTAGCAAGAACTAGATAATCATAAGTTAAATGACCAATAGACGTAATGATTTCATTCTTTTCTGGTAAAATTTGCTCAACTTCTGCCAATCGGAAAAACGTGGTGTGATGTTTTTTAATAATCTTTCGAAGTGGATAAGCAATAGAATCTGGTTCTAAACCAGAACTAGACACTTGGTATAATAATGGTTGAAACGTGTGGTAGTTCCGTTTATCTATTAAGACAACTTGAACATTTTTATTAGCTAAGGATTTTACTAAATTTATACCAGCAAAACCACCGCCTATAATGACGATTCTTGGTAGATTAGACTGAGGAATATTCATTAAATATCTATTGTAATTTCAGGTGTAAAAATACGCATTATGAACCCTAAAAATTGTTTTTTGAAAACAATAGTTACATAAATTTGTAACAAAAGAGAAACTCTTACTACTAATAAGGTAACCAACTAATTTCATCAATTGAACAAAGAACTAGAACATAGTTTTGTAGAACAGTTGCAAAAGCATCAGAACATTGTGCATAAGGTGTGCCGTTTATACACCAACAATGCAGATGCGCATAACGATTTGTTTCAAGAAATCACCATACAATTATGGAGAGCCTTTCCTAAATTCAGAGGAGATGCTAAGTTTAGCACTTGGATGTATCGTGTAGGGTTAAATACCGCAATTACGTTATACAGAAAATCGAAAAGAAGTATAAATACTCAGGAATTTGATTCCGTTGAGTTTAAAATAAAGGCGGAAGACTACGATGATACAGAAGAGCAGCAGCTAAAGCTCTTATACCAAGCTGTACATCAATTAAATGACATTGAAAAAGCTTTAGTTTTCTTGTATTTAGAAGACAAAGATTACAGAGAAATAAGCGCGACTCTGGGTATATCTGAAGTGAATGCACGAGTGAAAATGAATCGCGTTAAAAAGAAATTAAAAACCATACTTAATCCGTAACATTATGGATGAATTAGAATTATTAAAGAAGGATTGGAATAAATCCGAGAATCAATATAAATCATTTTCAGATAGTGATATCTATAAAATGAGTCATAAAAAATCGTCTAGCATTGTAAAAACCTTGTTTTATATAAGTATTGCAGAGTTAGGATTATGGATTCTTATAAACGTTTTACCTTACTTTTCATCTGACACGTATAAAGAGAGTTTAGATAAAAGTTATCACAATCCATTGTTTGTTGGTATTACAATTCTTGGCTTTATCGTAACTCTTATGTTTATATATTTATTGTATAAATCATATAAGTCAATTTCTACCACGGACAATGCAAAAAAACTGATGGAGAGTATTTTAAGAACTCGTAAAATTGTTAAATACTATGTGATTTATAATTTAGTGATAATTTTTATTTCTGTGCCATTAACATTATATCTTGAGTTTAATCAAAATATAGAGTTTCACAATCAAGTTGAAGCCTTTAATTCTAAACAGATGTTATTCCTATATGGATTTACTGTTTTACTAACAGGCGTCTTTATATTAGTCTTTTGGTTATTTTACAAGCTTGTTTATGGGATACTTCTAAAACGCTTAAACAGAAACTATACTGAATTAAAGAAGATTGAAGTTTAAGACTTCTAAAAGTCACTTTTAAGTAAAAACAGCCTTCAGAATCACGATATGATTCTGAAGGCTGTTTTTATTTATGTTTAACAATCAAATACTAGCTCAATGGTGTTCTATAAATATTTAGATAACTCATGTTGCTCAATATGATGACGCAAAGAATAACTAATTCAAGCTTACTATTTTTAAACATAGAATTGAGTTATGAAGATTAAAATCTACATATCTCGCAATTCCTTATTTAAACGCTCATTCTCTTCAAGTACAGCTTGCGGAATTACTTTTAAAAATGAAGGGTGTTGCTCAATAGCATATTCAATTTTTTCAACGATAGAATCGATAGATTCATTCTCGTAATCTATTTCTAAAGGAGCTTTTATTTCAAAGGATTGAAATATATTTTTCTTTTTAACCCGTAAACCTTTTTTATCAAAAGAACGTCTAAAACCATCAATAACAATTGGTATAACAATAGGTTTGTAGCGTTTTATAATGTGAGCAGTTCCTTTTCTAATGGGTTTAAATGGTGTGGTTGTTCCTTGTGGAAATGTAATAACCCAACCATCGTCTAAAGCTTTCCCAATACTAGAAATATCACTCATTTTCACTTGGCGATTCACATCCTTACCTTGCGATCTCCATGTACGCTCTATACTTATAGAACCTACATAAGCCAGGACTTTTGGTAAAAGTCCAGATTTCATAGTTTCCTTTGCCGCGACATAGTAAACGTTCAGCTTAGGATTCCATAGATATCCAATATTCTTAATAGAGTCATCACGATTACTTAAACTAGCATTAAACACATGAAACATTGCAATTACATCTGCAAAATAGGTTTGATGGTTAGAAATAAATAAGACGTTATTGTCTGGTAGGTTTTTAATGATTTCTGAACCTTCGATCTGTAATTCATTGAATCCCCTAAAACGACGATGCGTTAAGGCACCTAAGATTCTAATCAACCATTTTTTAACCCAAAGTATATGTCCAAAAGGATTTCTTTTAAATAATCCCATAGTAAATTTTTCAAATTTTGTCAACTACAAATGTAACCATTAAGTTAAATTATAAAACTTGTTTTAACAAGTCTTTTATTTCACCAAGCATCATTGCGGTTGCTCCCCAAACAATATGACCATTAAATTTAAAAGCAGGCACATCAACCTCCTCATTAAAAGATGTTGGTACTCTTGTGGTTAAGATTTTATTATCACTTAAAAAATCACTTAGCGATACTTCAATAATAGCTTCTACTTCTTCATCTTGCTTGGTAAAAATTAAATACTCTTTTGAAATACCTATATAAGGATGCACCATAAAATTACTTGGAGGGATATATAATGGCGACATTTTTTTTAAAACATTTAGATGTATACGGCTGACGCCAATCTCTTCCTCTGTTTCTCTAATAGCCGTTACCATTAAATCATCATTGTCGGCATCCTCATACTTACCACCAGGAAAACCAACTTGTGCAGAATGTACTCCTTTATACGTTTTTCGAAGAATGAGAACGAGATATGTTTCGTCATTAGTGTTGGGGTAAAACAATGCCATAACAGCAGCCTTTCGAGCTGTTTTAGCCTTCTCTCTTACTTTTTTTGCCAAGTCTAACCGATAAGGTGGAGACATTTTTGCATGAGAGTCTTCGCCTGAAAGCTCAAGATGTTTTATTTTTACTACAGATTCTAAAAACGTATTAAAAAGCATTTATGAGATTTCAATTAGTGTTTCCAATAGTTATTGGACTAGGATTATTACTTCTGAGTTGTGAAGATAAGCAAACTTCAAAAAAAACAAATACTACAGTTGTAAAAGATTCTATTAAATCAAAACCCAAAACTGATTCTCAAAAGACAGCCATATCAGAATTTCCCCTACTTACAGATAATAATGCGATGGAGTTCTTTTTAGAATATGAAAAAGAAAATAAAGAAGACAAAGTAAGAATAACCACTGATTTTGGACCAATAGAAATTCGGCTGTATGATAAAACAAAATTCCATAGAGCCAATTTTGTTTATCTCACGAAACGTCAATATTTTAATGGCACTCAATTTTACAGAGTGGTGAAAAATTTTGTGATTCAGGGAGGCAGTAGTGATGATTTTCATATCGCCAAAAGACGACAGAAAATCGGTCATTATTTATTACCTCCAGATACAAAACGAGGCTATACTCATAAACGCGGTGCGATTTCTATGCCAAGTAGCGAAATTGAAAATGCTTATAAATTAGCCTCGCCTTTTCAGTTTTTTATAATTCAACGCGATGGTGGAGCAGATTACTTAGATGGCGATTATACTGTGTTTGGAGAAGTCACCTCAGGGATGGATGTGGTAGATAAAATTGCGAATGTAAAAACCGATGACGGAGATTGGCCTTTAAGTAATGTTTATATTAGAAAGGTGGAGTTGATTGAGTGAGTTGATAGTAGAGTCGCAAAATTAAAAAGAACCTAAGAGTAAAAGCTATAAGGTTAAATGAAAGCGTATATTTCTTAATTTAACGATTTGAATAACCGGTGACAACCTTTTTCTCTCTGCGAGCCTATGTGATTACTCCGTAAATCTCAATATAATTTTATCTCGCTAAAGCGCAAAAGTCGCAAAAACTCCTAAATGAAAGATAACAGATGTGTCTTTTTTTGTAACTAATAATTTGTAATCCTTTTCTTTAAAACACTGTTAATCGCTGTGAAACTTGCTTTAATAATTATAAAATAATTAAGAAATATCCTCCCTATTTTCAGTACCTTGTTTTCCTTATAAAAACCATCAAATATGATATCAAAATCGATTAAGGCTACCTTAATTTGTAGCATCGTACTTTTTTCTAGCTGTAAAGAGGAAACTAAAAATCCCGAACAAATCATGAGTGACAATATATTAATCCAAGAATGGACAGGACCTTACAAAGGTGTGCCTGCTTTTGATAAAGTTTCAGTTGAAGCTATAAAACCAGCAATGGAAGAAGCGATGAAGATTAATTTGGCTGAGATTGATAAAATTGCCAATAATCTAGAACCTGCTACTTTTGAAAACACAATTGTTGCCATGGAAAGTGCAGGCAAAGAACTTAGTCGTGTATTTACCTATTATGGAATTATGGGGAGTAACGTCTCTTCACCAGAATTTAGAGCTGTACAAGCCGAGTTAGCACCAAAACTTTCGGATTTTAGATCAGAGATCTCTCAGAACGAAAAACTCTTCCAACGTATTAAAACGGTTTACGAGGCATCTCAAGAAACACCTTTAGAGCCACAAGCTCAGCGAGTCGTGGATTTAACCTACAAGCAGTTTGAAATGAATGGTGCCAATCTTAATGCTGAGAAGAAAAAGCGCTATGCTGAAATCAACAAGGAATTATCTACACTTTACACCGATTTTGCAAATAATGTATTGCACGATGAAGAGAATTACATCACTTATTTAACAGAAGATCAATTAGGCGGTTTAGCAGATGGTTTTATTAAATCGGCTGCAAAAATAGCCACAGACAAGCAAGAAGACGGTAAATATGCTATCACCAACTCACGTTCGTCAATGGATCCCTTCCTCACCTATTCCACAGAACGCAAATTACGTAAGCAAGTTTGGGAGAACTATTATTCTAGAGGAGATAATGGCGATGATTATGATAATAACAAAATTATAGCTAAGATATTACAGCTACGTAAAGAACGTGTGGGATTAATGGGCTATGACAATTATGCAGAATGGAGATTGCAAGATCGTATGGCAAAAACGCCAGAAAAGGCAATGGATTTAATGATGGCTGTTTGGCCAGCTGCAACCGCGAGAGTAAAAGAGGAAGTTGCAGATATGCAAACAGTAGCTAACGAACTTGGCGACAACATTACTATAGAACCATGGGATTATAGATACTACGCAGAGAAAGTACGTAAAAAGAAATACGATTTGGATAGTGACGAAGTGAAACAATATCTACAATTAGATAAACTTACGGAAGCTATGTTTTTTACCGCAGGTGAATTATTTAATTATAAATTTACACCGGTTGCAGAAGGCTCAGTTCCTGTGTTTCATGAGGATGTAAAGGTTTGGGAAGTGACCGACAAAGATTCTAGCAAACATATTGGCTTATGGTATTTAGATCCGTTTGCACGCCAAGGTAAACGTTCTGGTGCTTGGGCAACAACCTATCGAAGTTCTGATTCTTTTGAAGGAGAGAAAAATGTTTTAGCCTCTAACAATTCTAATTTTGTAAAGCCTGCTCCAGGGGAAGCTGTCTTAGTATCGTGGGATGATGCAACGACATTTTTTCATGAATTTGGGCATGCCCTTCATTTCTTCTCTGCCGATGTAAAATATCCAACCTTAAATGGAGGAGTAAGAGATTACACGGAATTCCAATCGCAATTATTAGAGCGTTGGTTATCTACAGATAAAGTCATTAATCAATTTTTAGTACATTATAAAACAGGTGAGCCAATTCCTGCTGCATTAGTTGAGAAAATAAAGAACGCTTCTACATTTAACCAAGGCTTCGGAACTACAGAATATTTAGCCTCTGCTTTAATTGATATGAAATTGCACTTGGCAGACCCAACGGATATTGACATTGATAAATTTGAGCGTGAAACTCTAGACGAATTAGGAATGCCAAAAGAATTACCTATGCGTCACAGAACACCGCAATTTGGACATGTGTTTTCTGGCGAAGGTTATGCAACCGCTTATTACGGTTATATGTGGGCCGATGTCTTAACAAGTGATGCCTCGGAAGCTTTTAAAGAATCTGAAGGTGGTTTTTATGACAAAACAGTTGCCGATAAATTAGTGAAGTATTTATTTGCACCCCGGAATGCTATGGATCCTGCAGAAGCTTATAGAAAATTTAGGGGACGCGATGCTAAGATTGAAGCCTTAATGAAAGATCGTGGATTTCCTGTTCCTGAGACTAAATAGTTAGACTTATTTCTTAGTTCAGGCATTTAAAAATGATAAGGAATAACAAAATTGCCGTTTAAAAAAAATCTTGGAATGTAACTTTGGGAAATTTATAATTTGTATTTATGCGCTATTAAACATTTAGATAGTGTCCATAAAATCAAAAAATAGAATTTACCAACTAGACTTGTTTCGGTTTTTTGCGGCTTTAATTGTTGTTCTTTATCATTATTTTTTTAGAGGCTATGCGGCAGATAATTTGTCTGATTTAGACTTTAGTGAAATTAGTGATTACTTTAAATATGGTTTTCTAGGTATAAATATATTCTTCATAATCAGTGGGTTTGTGATTTCATTGTCGATCAAAGATAGATCGTTAATCAAATTTATAATTTCGAGACTATCGCGATTATATCCTATTTATTGGATTTGTGTTTTAATAACTTTCGTTGTGATCCTTTTATTTGGAGCTCCTAGATTTACAGCCGAATTGGAGCAATTTATTTTGAACCTTTCCATGTTTCATAATTATGTTAGGGTCGAAAGTATTGATGGCGTCTACTGGACGCTCTTTATAGAAATGAAATTCTATATTTTCATCATTGGTTCTTATCTCGTTCTAAATAAATTTAAACCTATAAAATTAGATTATTTAATTTATACCTGGCTGACACTTTCGGTATTATATCTCTACTTTAGTGAACTCCCTATCTTTAGAATTGGTAATTCGCTTTTTATTTTAGACTGGAGCTCTTACTTTATTGCAGGCATGATTTTGTATCAGATTTATAAAAGTAAATTAAATGTAAAATATGCCGTACTATTATCCATTGCATTATTCACATCAATACAACACACCATTACAGAAACTGCAAAAAAAGCAAATCATTTTAATATTGAATTCTCCCCTATTATTGCTTGTGGTATTATTGTAATATTTTACTTACTCATATTACTCGTAGCTTGTCATAAATTACGAGGAATGAATTCTTCAAAATTTATTAAAATTGGAATGCTAACCTACCCTCTTTACTTAATTCATCAGAAAGTTGGCTACATTATTTTTAATAATGTAGGTACTGACACCAATAAATATTCTGTAGCAATTTCGACCATTTTTCTTATGATTGCGATATCTTTTATTTTAAGTGAATTTTATGAACCTAAAGCCTCTAATTATCTAAAAGTTAAATTAAAATACCTTACAACCAAATACCTAAAGTAATTGGTAATTAAGTACAAAATATCAGGTAATAATACATAAGTATTTAAGCTCAAGAAATTCAAAAACTACAAATTAACTAACCTAAAATTTTAACTAATAATTCTTTAAGTAAGTCGCCCTGAGGCACTGCATTAGCACCAACACCTTTACTTTTCACATCCGTTTCTCGAAGGATTCCAATAATATAGCTTACTTTTTTCATAGGGTAATTTCTGGCAGCATCTAAATATTCGTTCACAAAATAAGGGTTCACTTTTAATGCCGAAGCTACACTACGAGGGTTTTTATCAGACATACCATGAAGGTGTAATAATTGAGAAAAAAAGCCAAATAGCAAAGCCACGGAAACAACTATAGGGTTATCCTTTGGGTTTTCTGCAAAATACTTCGCAATTTGATGCGCCTTTATCGCATTTCTACTACCGACAGCTTTACGTAATTCAAAATTATTGTAATCTTTACTTATACCAATATTTTCCTCTATATGGTCGGGTGTTATTTGAGTACCTTTGGGCAAAACGATCTTAAGCTTATTAAGTTCGTTATCTATTTTACTAAGGTCCGTGCCCAGAAACTCAACTAACATTTGAGCAGCCTTTGGAGATATATTATAATCCTGACCAGCTAAAACACGTCTAATCCAATCGGCTACCTGATTTTCATACATTTTCTTACTCTCAAAAATAACATTATCCTTTTTAAGCGCCTTATATAAAGCCTTACGCTTATCTATTTTTTTATACTTATAGTTGAGAACTAAAACCGTTGAAGGTTGCGGATTAGCTGCATATTTTGCTAATTGCTCTATGGTTCGGCTTAAATCTTGTGCTTCTTTAACAATCACCACTTGGCGCTCTGCCATCATAGGATAACGCTTGGCATTGCTCACAATATCGTCTATAGACACATCGCGTCCATAAAGCACCATTTGGTTAAACCCTTTTTCTGTTTCATCTAAAAGATGTTCTTCAATGTAATCAGATATTTTATCAATATAATAGGCTTCCTCACCCATTAAAAAATAAATAGGTTTTATATCTCCCTTTTTTATTGCAGCTACGATTTCCTTTATTTCGTCCAAATTGTAAAAATACCTAGTTAAAAATTTCAAATCTAAACGCTTAATTCAGCTTTACACCAAATTATCTAGATTTTAGTAATTGAAAATTGTGATTTGTGCTATTCTGCTTTAACTTTGGAAAAAATAAGCTATCTAAGGTGTTGCAAGATCTCAACTTTCCAAAGTTTGAATACCGTTTCAAAAGTACAGAAAATAAAGTTTCTATTTTTGATGTCATTCGGAAAAAATTTATCATTCTTCAACCTGAAGAATGGGTAAGACAACACTGCGTTCATTATTTAATTAATGAGAAAAAATTTCCAAAATCATTGATAAATGTTGAAAAAGAACTGATAATAAATGGCTTAAAAAAACGTTATGATATTGTTATTTTTAATTCCGACGGTAGCATTTATTTAATTGTAGAATGCAAATCATACAGCATCCCAATTAATCAGACTACTTTTGATCAAATTGCACGTTATAATTTAGCTTTAAATGCATCCTATTTAATGGTTACTAACGGTTTAAATCATTATTATTGTGAAATGGATTTTGAAGCCGAATGCTTTTCCTTTTTAAGAGATATACCCAATTATACACCATACTAAATGTTACAAACCAAAGATATAGCGATTGTTATTTTAAATTGGAATGGGAAGGCTTTGCTCAAACAGTTTTTACCCTCTGTTATAAAATATTCTCACGATGCTATCATCTATATAGCTGACAATGCTTCTACTGATGATTCTGTTAGTTTTATCTCTGAGCATTATCCAAACATAGTTATAATTAAGAATAATGACAACGGAGGTTACGCTAAAGGTTATAACGAAGCCTTAACGTACGTTATAGAACCACTACTCTGTTTGCTTAATAGTGATATTGAAGTTACAGAAAATTGGCTTCAACCGATTCTTTCAGAATTTAATAGCAATACCAATACAGCTATCATTCAGCCTAAAATTCTAGATTACAAAAAAAAATCTCATTTTGAATATGCTGGAGCAGCCGGAGGTTTTATAGACAAATATGGCTACCCGTATTGTAGAGGACGAATTTTTGAAACCATTGAAGAAGACAATGGCCAATACGATGACACTAAAACTATTTTTTGGGCATCAGGCGCTTGTTTTTTTATAAAAAATGATATTTTTAAAAGCCTAAAAGGCTTTGATGAAACTTATTTTGCGCATATGGAAGAAATTGATTTATGTTGGCGCGCATTTAATGCTAATTATACCACAAAATATGTAGGAGCTTCAACAGTTTATCATGTAGGTGGTGCAACATTGAATAGCACTAACCCTAAGAAAACCTATCTCAATTTTAGAAATAGCTTATTTACGCTAGTAAAAAATACGGATAACAATTGGGTTTTTAGAGTGTTGATAAGAATGGTATTAGATGGTGTTGCCGCGCTACGTTTTTTGCTTCAACTAAAACCAGCATTTCTATTTGCTATTTTAAAAGCACACTTCTCATTTTATTTTAATTTGCCACGACTTTTAAGACAACAAAAACAGCTTTCTAAGCGTTCTGGTTATTACGAAACAAGCAGTATTGTTTGGTCTTATTTCATAAATAAACGAACTCAGTTTTAAATATTTATAAAACTGTTAAAATTTATGTTAATCCATGATTGGAGAACTTTTGTTTTCCATAATTTTGCTATGTTAAAATTAACAATTTAAACTAAAATTCAATTATGAAAAAATTAATGTTATTAGGTGTTTGTTCAATGTTGTTTTTAGCATCTTGTGTGTCTAAGAAAGAACATGTTGCGCTACAAGAAAAATATCAAGAAACCCAAGATTTATTAAATACTGCGACCGTTAAATTAAACACTTGCCTCTCTGATGCAGCTGCTGCAAATGCGAGAGTAGAAACGATGAAAGATCAATTGGCTGATTTGCGTAAATCAAATCAAGATTTAATTGATACTAAAGGTGATTTAACTATCTTAACTAAAAAAGGTTCTGAAAACCTTGAGAAGTCTTTAGAGAGCTTAAAAGAACGTGATTTAAAAATTACACGTTTACAAGATGCTTTAACTAAAAAGGATAGTGTAACACTTGCTGTTGTTACAAGCTTAAAGAAAGCTGTTGGTATTAATGATCCAGATATTGAAATTAACGTAGAAAAAGGTGTTGTATTTATTTCTATCGCTGATAAGTTATTATTCCAAAGTGGAAGTTATAATGTAACAACAAGAGCTAATGAAATATTAGCTAAAGTTGCAAAAGTAATTAATAGCAAGCCAGATTTTGAAGCTATGGTAGAATCTCATACCGATAACGTTCCATATAACAAGCCACCATTAATTGACAACTGGGATTTAAGTGTTAAACGAGCGACTTCTATTGTAAGAGTTTTAGAAAGTTTAGATGTAAACCCTCAACAATTAATCGCTTCTGGTCGTAGTTCTTATGTTCCATTGGTAGAAAATGATTCTGCTGAAAACAGAGCAAAAAATAGACGTACACGTATTGTTGTGTTGCCTAAGATTGACCAATTTTACGAAATGGTTGAAAATGAAATGAAAAATTTATCTGAAGAAAAATAATCTTAATAGATTTTAATATAAGAAAGCCCAATGCGTTTGCATTGGGCTTTTTGTTTTAAATAGTTATCGTTTTAATTTCTCTCTTGGAATCTTTATCACTTAATCTGAGGACTTTAATAACCTTTGTCTCATTCGGTTTTCCATAATTTCTATAGATAGTCACTTTTAAACTTGCTGGTCCTGTAATTTTCTGAACACGATCAGAGTAATAATCCACTGAAACGTTATAATCTCCTGTTGGAGCCTCTTTTATCCAGTAACTCTCAGGACCATAGCCTTCAGTTAAATCTTCTGATAATATACCTCCAAATTCGGAAGCCGGGTGTCCATAATAAATAACTTGATTACCGGGATTTTTGACATACAAATCTAGATCTGTTTCACCGTGATTCCAATCGACAACCACTCTAATATCTGTTTTTATGGATTTATATATTTCCCTTAGCTTTTTAGATCTGATACTGTTATCTGTATTTACTAAATGACACAACTCAATATAAGCCACCTGCTCTATTCCATAATACATTTCCTCTTCATCCTTTTCTAATAAATCACCATTAATGATTTTTAAAAATAAATCAATTGCAGTATTAATATCTCCATTTGCCTCATAAGCTAAAGCTAAATCTCTATAAGATTGCGGATGCTCCGGACGCAGCTCTAATACATTCTTGTAAACATAAATAGCTAAATCATATTTTTCGTATTGCTCTAACTTATAAGCTAAAGCTCTAATGAGTTCATGATTATCTAATTCAATCTCTATTAGGTTTGTTGCGACTCTTAAGGCCAAATCTATTCTGTTCTTCGTTTCAAAAAAGTCTGCCACATCTAAAAAGAAAGACGGTGTGTTTCTATAGTTTTCTCTAATTTTTAAATAAGCTATATAAGCTTCTTCTGAGGAGTTTTGTTCGCTCAAATACTGAATATAAGACGCATTCTTATCCCAATTTTGTAATGTGGATTGCTCTGCTATCTTCTTATTTAATTCTTCAATCTCTTTTCTATTCGTTTTTTCACCTTTCTTAGTTGTAATTATAATAACGCCATTAGCACCTCTAGAACCATAGATAGCAGTTGCTCCGGCATCTTTTAATACAGATATAGTAAGTATGTCTGGCGTATTAATATCAGAGATATGACCTGTGTAAAGTAAACCATCAACAATATAAAGAGGTTCTTGACTTCCGTTTACAGTCCCTAAACCTCTAATTTTAATAGTAGAATTTGTTCCAGGACTTCCATCAGACCGAGCAATGTTAACACCTGAAACTTGCCCCATTAAAGATTGAGATGTTTTATTTTCTACACTTTCAGATGTTATTCTCGTTATAGAACTTGTAACAGATACTTTCCTTGTTGTTCCATAAGCCATAACGACAACTTCATCTAAAGTTGAAGCATCTTCTGTTAAGGAGATATTGAGTGAAGCATCAGAGCTCAATCTTTTTTCTACGCTAGTCATACCTACATATGACATCACTAGTGTTTCGTTTGGTGATGCATTAATAACAAATTTTCCATCAAAATCCGTTTGTGTACCTCTAGTCGTTCCTTTCACGATAACCGATGCTCCGGGTAATGGCAGACCATCACCAGATGCTTTAATTACACCATTAACAATAGCTTTTGTGGAATCTATATGATGTGTGGCAACTGGCCTTGGGTTTAAGCTTTGAGAACTATTATTAACTATGCGTGTTTCTGTATCAGTATTAGTCGTGTTGGTTACATTATTAACTTTTGGTTTTTTCTTTATAGGTGTCGTTTTAAGAGTAAAATCTTTATTGTACCAATCTCTTATAGTCTTATAATCATCTGTTAGATCTAATTTTCTATCTTTTAAATTGGCACGTAAATTTTGTTGTTGCAGCTTAGATTGTGATAATCTACGCTTATACTCTTCCATTAATTCTGAAGGAGGCTCTATTTTATAACGCACATAATCTTCTATGCGATCTAGCACAATCATTGATGTATAAGGTGAAATTAAATGGTAAGCTTTAGCCAATTCTACAATATCACTTTTATGTTCTTCTTTGTTTTTAGTTAAATAGTTAAGCTTCGCTTTTGCCCAAAGGCGTTTAGATATTTCAGAATTTGAAGATGAAGACATCTCTACTTTAATGCGTTCCGTAATTTCATCACCATAACCAAACAATAATTCAATAGGTTTCGCTTCAATATATTTTCCGCTTAAATTGAAATTTTCATTAACAATAGCATGTGCTTTTGGATACATTTCATAAAGAGAATTATTATGGTTTACACCAATAAATTGAAATACTTCATGTTTTAAATTTTCTAAAGCTGAATTTGCAGACGTCGTGTTAAAATTAATATAATGCCCTCCTCCATCGGATGCCATAACACTTAGTAATTGATGATTTGCAGAGTTAACAGAATTTAAACAATACAGAGTTGACTTATTCTCTAGATTTAATGCTCCTAAATTATGTAGACCATCAGAAAACAGTAGAACTTCGTCAGATTTAGGAATGGACAACCCTTTGTAAGATGTACCACCATCGTATGTGATATTTTTTAGAGTATGTATGAGCTCCATACTCTCCCCTTTTTTAATTCTATAAACACCATTGCTAATTTCGGTATTACTAAATACCACTAATGTCACTTTTACATCACCTAGATACTTTAAATAATTAGAGATAACATTTAACTCTTTTTCTAGCTCTCGATACTGCATAGAATACGAAGCATCCCAAAGAATTGAGATGGATCTAGGTTTTGTTTTTAGTCTTTTTTTAGGAACAAAAGTTTTACTCAAATGAAAGTACTCTTCAAAAGTTTGTAGTGCAAAAACATTTGTAATAGGTATTTCTAATTTTAAGTCTTTATCTAGTAGTATATTTTTCTCATGATATGTAGCAGAAAGACCGTTATCGGTATTAATAAATTTAAGAGTTTTATTAAAACGTTCTGTTACAACTGGTACTTGATCTAGATTGTGGCATTTAATTTCAATTTTAAAATCATTTAGAGCGTCTTTAAAACCAAAAGGAATCCCAAACTGATAATTCCCTTCATTTACCAATAAATTTTGCTCATAGGTAATAACAATTCGTTTGTAACCTTTAGCAGGAATAGGATAAACTCTAGCCTTGTAATTATTTCCTTGAGTTTGTTCTAATAGCGCTGGATCTATACGTTGTTTAATGGTATTCTCATAAGCCACTCGGCCTAATTCTTTCTCCACAACAACCGCAGAGCGTAGTTTTCCATTTAAGTCCATAGCAAAATGAGAAACACTCTGCCCTTGCGCTAAAGGAAAAGCTAATTGACCTTCGAGAACTCTATTGCGTCCATTATAAAATAACATGTCGTAAGTCACAGTTGCGTAGTTTCCAGAAATCTCTACATCTACTTGTAGTTTATCTAGTTTTAAACTGGTCTTATCTTCTAATTGTAGGAATGGGAAGTTCTGAGAATAACTTGTTACTGATTGAATCAATACAAGTATAAAAAGGAGTTGTTTTATCATTGGTTTAGCATTTAAAGTTTACTCAAAACTAAATGCCAAACCAATAAAATAAAACTTATAATGAGTTAAGTACGTATTTGAATGAGTTAACTCTTTAAAACAGCTTTAATCGTTTTTTTACGCTGAATTTTTCCATTTACAGTTTCTGAAAATTTAGCTATAGTATAGACTTGCTTAGGGACTTCAAACTTCCCTAATGTTTTTAGTTCTTTAATTGCCTTTAAAATATCCTCTTTAGATTCTGACGGGTTTTCTACAATAAGAATCAATTTTTCACCTAAAGTTACATCATCTTCACCTGCTACAATAAAACGCTGTGTAATAGCTGGCTGTAGTTTGTCTTCTATTTGCTCCGGAAACAGTTTTACTCCACCAGAATTAATAACATTATCAAAACGCCCAAATAGCTGAAAGCTTGTTTCCGATTGTAACTCTACAATGTCATTAGTAATTAAAGCTTCTTCAACCAATTTTGGAGCGTGTATAACCAAACAATTTCTATCGTCTTGCTCAAAAGTAATATGTTCTATAGCCTTAAAATAGGTTTCTTTTTCAGCAGATTTAGATTGCAACTGTCTTACAGCAACGTGTGTAACAGTTTCTGTCATTCCATAAGTTTCGTAAAACTTAGGCTCACAGTTTTTTATTTTTTCTAAAAGTGGTTTAGTGACTTTAGAACCACCAACAATAATAGATTTAATGTTCTGAATATAATTAACAGTGTGCTTTAGTTGTATAGGGACCATTGCACAGAAATCATAGGTCTTTTCGTAATCAAAAATAGGTTGCGCAGAAGGTTCTACAAAATCTATTTCTAATCCTAGAACTAAGGCACGAACAAACATCATTTTACCTGCAATAAAGTGACTTGGTAAACAATGTAAAGCTTTATCTCCTGGTTCTAATCCGAAAAAATTACCTGTAGCTATGGCAGAGTTAACCATTGCTTGTTTCATTAATTTTATTTCTTTTGGTAAACCTGTGGAGCCTGAAGTCGTTACATACAAAAAGTCCTTATTATTTAACCAATCGATTAAAAAATTACCTGTTACTTTTTCATAAGCTTCTCCTTCTTTGATAAGACTATAAGCAACTTCTTTTAGATCTTCATGACTAAAATGAAGTCCATTAAATTTAAAACGGTTGTGTACTTTGTTATATTCTGGTGTCATATTCTACTCAATTATTTTATAATTTTCTTTTGATGGTTCTTCTACTTTTCCGAATAATTTATCTTTCCAGTTTGTCCATCCATATTTTTTTGAAAGCACTAATAGCATTATAGGGTATACAATTAAGACAGGCAATATAATTTCTGAAATTGATCCTAATCCCGGTTCTGACATATCTTTAAAAAGCGCATCAGTTTGCAATGCTGTCCAATCTGCTGTTATTAATAATGATGCAATTAAATTATTACCCAAATGAAAGCCTAAAGCTAACTCTAAACCTTCATCCATTAACGTCATAATACCTAAAAGTAATCCAGTTCCTATATAAAATATCATCATTTGCCAAAACCCAACAGCGCCTACCTCTGGGTTTGCACTATGAGCAATACCAAATAATATAGAAGTAAAAATTAAAGGAAGCCATTTGTTCTTAACTAAAACACCAATATGTTGCATTAAATAACCTCTGAATAGATACTCTTCTAGTCCAATTTGAAACGGAAATAAAAGAATACTTATTATAAATAAAATAGAAAATTTAACAGGATTAAACTGAAATACAATTTCAGATGAATCTATAGTATACATTGTAAAAAAGGAAACAACGGTATAAATTGTAATCATTAAAAACGAAAATAAGATGCGTTTATAATCGACCTTAGGTCTCGATGTTGTTAATGATAAAAGGCTTCTTTGGTGTATAAATTTAACCAAAACAAACAAGAGTCCTAGCAAAAACACAAACGGCACTAAGTTAACGACTAACAATACACTCGAAGGCAAATTCCAGCTTTTCATAGCATCCATAGCAGCATCTAAGTCATTTGGGTCTGCCACTAAATAAAACACAAAATTGCTAATAAAGATACCTGCTACTAAAATTGTAGTCAGGATAAACATCCAAAGTTCGCGCTGTCCTTTGTAGGCTTGTTGTATATAATTCATTTTAATAAATTGACGTTCCAATGTTGTTTTAAATCGTAATGCAAAGTACCATTTTTTACGCTTAATGGCGAAATAAAATTGTTAGTAAATAAACTTCCTGTTCCTAAACCTTGAGGCCTGCGATTTTTTAATATATATGTCCATTGTGCGATGGCATTTAAACCAATATTACTTTCTAACGCACTAGTAATCCACCAATTGATATTTAATGTTTCGGCACTATCAATCCATTCCTGACTTCCTTTAAAACCACCAACTAAGCTCGGTTTTAAAATAATATACTGTGGCTTTATAGTTTGAAGTAATTCTTGCCTCTTCTCTTTGCAAAACACTCCAATCAATTCTTCGTCTAGAGCGATAGGCAGTGGTGTTTCACTACAAAGCTGCGCCATTTTATGAAACTGTTTTGCTTTTATAGGCTGCTCAATGGAATGTAATTGGTATTCTGAAAGGCGTTTTAACTTTTCTAAAGCATCATTAGGAGAAAATGCACCATTGGCATCCACTCTTAGTTCAATATCCGAAACTGAAAACTCTTGTCGTATCGATTTTAAGATATCAATTTCTGTTTGAAAATCAATAGCCCCAATTTTCAATTTAATACAACTGAAACCAGCTTTTATTTTATCCTTAATTTGAGATCGCATAAAGTCGTCATCACCCATCCAAACTAGCCCATTAATTGGAATACTGTCTTCACCTCTTGAAAATTGAGATGGAAATAATTGAAACTGGTCTGTACTTTTTAAAGATTTAAAAGCAGTTTCTAATCCAAATTGGATACTAGGATATTCTATTAACTGAGCTAAAAGATTCTCTAGACCAAGATTAATATTATGACAAATCCATTTTAATTTATCTTCATAATCTGGCCGATCATCAATAGATAAACCTCTTAAAATACCAAATTCTCCAATGCCTGTTTTACCATCGCTTTCTATAACTATAAACCAAGTTTCCTTAGTGCTCATTACTCCCCGCGATGTACCACTTGGACGTTTAAATTCTAAAACATATTGTTTGTATTCTGCTCTCATCATAGTAATCAAAAATACTTAATTATTTCGTGATTTAGAGCGTAACAGATAATATACAATACCTAATTTTCGAATATTATTGTTATTAGTCTTTCAGCCTGCTATGATATTATTTTAAATGACTATTAGCTTATTCTATCAATTTTGGATTCATTCAAAAACGATAAATAAAATGCCAACTTGGTTTGAAGTAATTTTTAATACTCAATCACATTACGGACTGCATATTATTCGTAATTCAAATTATTTAGATGGAAATCATGCCGGAATTCTAATTATTCAGGATAAATTATTTGGGACGTTTCAATTAGAATTAAATAACGTAGGGTTACTAACAACCCAATTAAAATTGCATTTATTAAATGATAGTTGTTATTAACAGATGCATCTTCTAAATGATAGTAATAGAAAATGGAATACAATACTTTTTAAACGTCTGAGCCAGAAACATGATGATACAAGTAAAGTCAGTGATGATTTAGGAAATGAATGATTAATGAGAGAGAAATAATATATTTCACAACTAATACACTTAACTTAGGCCGTTAAATGATAAACGTTAAGTGTTTTTTCGACCATTAGATCTTCAGAAAAATAATTAATAGCACGTTGGTATGCATTTTCACCTAACACTGTTAAAGACTCAGTATTTAATGCTATAGTTGTGATTATATCTGCTAATTGTAAAACATTTTCGGATTCAAAAAGGAATCCATTTTCACCATCAATAATTTGATCTTTTGCTCCTTCAATATTAGACCTAATCACAGGTTTCTTCATCATCATTGCTTCTAATGGTACCAATGGAAACCCTTCTATTCTAGACGGTAAAATAAGTACATCTAACATAGCATAAATATCTATTGGATTTCTAAAAGGTATTAACGTTACAAGATGGTTTATCTGATTTTCTGTTAAACATTGGTTTAGCCATTCTCTTTTTCCATCGCCCAAAATAATAACATGAATTTTTAAATGTTTACATCGGTTAATAGCTTCAATTAAAATATCTACACCTTTACGATGATTTATAGTACCCACAAAACCAAAAACAACCTTTTCTGTAGGTATATTATTAAGTCTCCTTAAATCTGAAATAGTATCCTTATTCAAAGTATACTTAGGATCCTTAACTCCGTTAAAAATAAGTTTAACCTCACTTTTTTTATAATTATAATCGGAGACTAAATTGGTTTCTAATTCTCTACTAATTGCAATCGCATAGTCTCCTTTTCTATTGAAAATATGCTTTGGAATCCTCATATTGTGATGTGTTACAATAAATTGTTTCCCTGTTAAAAATCTATATATAGCAGCTAAATAAGTGGTAACAGGATAATGGGCATGAATGACATCTGGTTTTATTTTAAACAGGTAAAACAAGGCAAATGGAATTGAAAAAATGTATGAGAATAATTGATATAATTTGGTGCGAAAATTAATCTTTTTATAAAGAGGAAAAGGCAGTTTAATAAATTGAATACCATTACTTTTTGCTTTTTCAAATATTGCTACAGCACTAGGATTTCCCCCATGACCACCTGATAGGATATAAACAGAATTACCTCTTTTTACAAGGTTTTCAGCTATTGAATACATGTGAGTTGTAGAGCCCTCAGCCGGCAAATATCTTGCTAAGTAAACGATTATCATAACTATAAAAATGAATCTAATACTTTATATAACTTCAATTTTTTATTCATTAAATTAATACGCTATGCTATGAGTCAAACGCATAAATACTTTTTTCAAATAGTAGAGACATTTAATAAGATTGTATACATCTTTTAAACGCCCACATCGTTAGTACGATGTAGGACCCTATGAATCAAACCGATATAAAGATATACTTTTTAACTAAACGCTCTAACAAATAATTATAAATTTAAAACCTACTCATAGGATTATTACGGATATCTCACATTTCTTTATAAAAAAACTATGAATTAGACCGTGCTTATAGAAATTGCACATTACCCTAAAAGAACTGTGTAAATTCAGGAATTATAATCAGAATTTCTTATGAATTAAACTAACCGGATTAAGAGTATCATTCCATATAAGTTCAAAATCAACCACACCGATTATCAACTCTTCTTCGGTAATTACTTCAACTTTCCATAAACCAGGCTTCGTATTGTTCTTGTAGGTATAACCTCGATAGCCATAATTTCTACCTCCTTTTATTTTATAACCAATATCTTCAATAGTTTCCCATTCTTCGGATTGATTATTGTACCATTTCCAGCGGTGGTATATTGATTTTTCAATATCTGTAGGAGCAAATATGGATGTAAAAATATAAACAGTTTTATTAGGTTCTGAAATAAATTTTAACCGATGATCTCTCCAAAATATATACCAGTCATCCGTTTCATAAGTCACTATGTACGTATTATCTTCAACTTTAATATTATGCGCTACTAACCCTTTTTCTAAAGCCAAAGGTACAGGCGGAATGAGGTTAAAAACGTAAAACAGATTAATCATGCCGTACAGTCCAAATACAAGTGCTACAACATTTCCTAATTTGATTTCAGCTCTTGTACTTGGGCTTTTAATAAAAATTACTGTTATTAATGTTAAGGTTAAGATGAAACTAATGAGACCTGAAAAAATAAATACATTCGTATTCATTTCTTTAACAAGCACAGGAATGATGAAAGAGAAAAATGTGAAGTTAATAAAAAAGTAAACACTGAATTGCAAGTATTTATTAGAAATACGTTTTTTTAAAAACTCGTTTGCAAAGAGAAGTATTAGTAAGATGATAAAGAATAACATCGTCTTAGATAGTGAAACACTTCTAGAAAAATAAATAACATACGCGCTTGAAAGTGCACCAAAGAAAAACTGAATGGCCAACGGATAATAGTCTTTAAATCTCAGTAAAAAGCTGTTTTTCAATTTAAAATCATCAGCTACATTAAACAAGTAAATTGTTACTGTTAAAGATGTCATATGCAGACTTAACACAATTAAATCATACAAACGATCCACACGACCAAGCGTTAATGTATCAAAAATAAATCCACCAATAAAAAAGATAATAGGCGCATATTTTTTATGACTACGAATAAATTTTCTAAAAGTACCCTCCCTAAATTTGGCTAATGTCTCTTTCATATAAATCCTAGAAGCTGCTAAATTATCACAGGCTATTTATAAATAAAACGGTACCTTTTTAATGAACTCTTATAATGTAATTAATCTTTGGTATCAGTATTTAACGTCCATATTAAAGCTTTTTCCTTGGTCGCTCTAAAAATAGTGCTATGCTGTTCTTTTGGCTCATCAGAATATCTCCATATTAACCCTTTTGGTGTGTTGGTCTCTAAAGTCTTAGCTAAATTATTAGTGTGAATTGAGATTGTTTCGCTGTCAGAGCCAGCGAACCATAGCTTGGTTGTTTTGCTTGGTGAATTCTTTAAAAAACGTTTTGAATTACGCTCTAAGTAATGATCATTCCACCATAATGAGGGGTCCATAGCAATATAAAAATCAAAAGTATCTGGGTTAAGAAAAAATGTTTCCATTACAAATAAACCTGCTAACGATTCCCCAATTATACCAGTTTTATTGGTCGTTTTATAATTGCTATTGATTTCTACCATTAATTCATCCGTTATAAAAGCTCTAAAATCTTTGGCACCATCTGTTAATGGACAATAGTCTTCATCTGCTTTTACTGCAGAGGCGCCAGATAAATCTTTTCTTCTATCGATGTTTTCTATTCCCACAAGGATAATTGGATCTATACTTTTATTATCTACAAGCTTAGAAATTGTATTTGCGATATGCGGAAAATCCTCCATTACAATACCACCATCTGGCATATAGAGAACTGGCAGAGAATCATTACTCGTCTTATAATTTGGAGGTGTCCAAACATTAATAACGCGTGTCTCATTTAATAGTTTAGATTCTAACTTAAAACTATCATGTGGAGGAATAGGATCATTGTATTGTGGTGTATTTGAACAGCTATAAACAATAACACTGATGAAGAAACAACATATTAGATTTTTCATATTTTGAGTTTTTATTTATAAATTAAATTTTTATGATTTTCACAAACCGCCTTAAAACAACAAGTTAACAAAATATAATTACTATAGTCTAAGTTTTAAATAGTAACTTTACAACAACCTATACGTGTAATTTGGTCACATACATACCTCCTTTCAGCTTATAATTCTATACGCTCTCCGATTTCTAACAACATTAAGTCTTTGCCTCTATCGAAGAATTTGCGCTTCGCTTCTTCGTGATTAATTTCAATATACCCAAAGGTATCGAAGTGGTAACCTAAAATTTTATCACATTCAATAAAATCGCTTGCTAAAATAGCATCATCTATTCCCATTGTAAAATTATCACCAATTGGTAAAATGGCTAAATCGAGTTTAGTTTGCATGGGGATTAACTTCATGTCCATTGTCAGAGCCGTATCGCCAGCAATATAAATGGTTTTATGTTCTCCCTCTATAATGAATCCGCCCGGTTGTCCGCCATAAGATCCATCAGGGAAAGAAGAAGTATGAATAGCATTGACATATTTAAGGGTTCCGAATTCAAAATCCCAAGAACCTCCATGATTCATAGGGTGACCTTCTAAATCTTTGTTTTGGTAATGCGTTACAATTTCAAAGTTAGAAATGATTATAGCTCCAGTACGTTTAGCGATGGCTTCTACATCTAAAATATGATCTCGATGCGCATGTGTTATAAGAATATAGTCAGCCTTTAGCGTATCTATATCTATCGTTGAGGCCTTTTCATTTCCTGTAATAAAAGGATCGACTAAAATATTAATGTCTTTAATTTGAATGCCTAAAGCGGCGTGACCGTAAAATGTAATTTTCATAATTCTATAGTTGCTATTGTAAAATCATAAATTGTCTTTTCTTTCGACCAGAACTCATCATAATAAATTTTCCATCTTGATAAGTACCATAAAAAGGTTCATAATAGGTTTTCCCCTTATTATCCTGAATTTTGCTGTAAATTACTTCGTTAGAACTCTTGTAAACAATATCGTAGAGAGATGAAGATTCAAACCAACCTTTGGAAACTTTGGTTCTACCGTCATCCTTTTCGAGAAGATTTTTACCTGAATTTAAAAGAACATGTAATTCATCATCTTTTAAAAATGCGTTATAAGAAGGTGAAGTAGAGCGTTTGAAGATACTTCTGCCCCAATCTAAATTGCCAGAGACCCCAAATTTAAAAATTATAATATCATCATAATGATAAACAGTTTGCCAGTACCCATTACTCATACCCGTAGACACATAGGTTTGTGTGATGTAAAACTCTTCAGCCAATAAATATGTATTGCCTTGCGAGTCTTCTAAAATATAGTCTATGTAAAAATTAGTTAATTCTTTTCCTTTTTCTTTTTTTCTCGAGCCTTTTTTATCACCATACAAATCTTCATATACATCTAAAGGCAACTCATAATTATTTTTACTAGCAACCGAGAAATTATCAGAATCAATGATAAAGTTACAACCTCCTTTTATCTTACCAGTTCTTATTTCTGAATAAAAACCTATGAGATGCAGTTTATTGTCAACTATTGAAATCCTTAAATTTCGGATATGTTGATCATCTAGACTTATAGATACCTCTTCATTCCCTTTTTCTGTAATTTTATTTAAAATAAAACTGTAGTTAGCCTCCCCTTTTTTCTTTTCTTTCTTTCCATTTTGGTAAAGTTTTCCTAATATAAACACCACACCTTCATCATTTATAGAAATATCATTGTGTTGAAAATATTTTTCTTTATGCTTTTGATAGCTTTTAGTGTATATAAGCTTTAAGGTTGTTGCATCAAATACTCTTATAGCATAATCATTTATATCTTTATAAATATTATCTGTAGCCATCGCCAAATATTTTCCATTTGGAGATATAGCGATACTAGTTTGACGATCCTGGCGGTTACCAAATAGATATCTTTTTTTTGCAACTGTAGCTTCGAATAACTTCTGTTTACTATGCAATCCGCTATTTATATTAAATGTATGGCAGTATACGATGCGCTCTTTGGCTTTTGGAGAAAACACTGTAAAGACTTTAATTTCATTTCCATAGACCACTTCGCCTATATACCTTTCTTTACTGTCACTTTCTATTACCTGGTTATGTATTTTATTGAGGTCATTGTCAAAAACATCAAATAATATATCTCGCTTACTTTCTCTAACTATGCCCGTTAAACCATTTTCTGTGGTATGTATTGTTAAAACATTTATAGCTTTTTCTTTATCCTTGTACTCTGCGCTTTCGCTAACATTTAAGGTTGTGCTCTGAGCATTAACAATTGTAACTATTAATAAAAAGATTAACGTAAATAGATTTTTCATTTAATTTTTTTTAAAAATTATCAATTAAAGTGTTAAAATAAAAAAACTTAAGCATCTACGCGCTTAAGTTTTATAATAATTTCTATAAGTACCTATATTTAAATAATCTAATATAAAATATATCCAATTCCTAAAAGTATTGCCATAAGGAATGTGGACAGCGCTAAAATCTTTAATTGACTATCAAAATCATTAGGCTTTTGTGCAGCTTTAATCTTTTTAGCATGAATTAATAAGGGGATAAATGCTAACAAATACATAAAATTATAAGGCTCAACGTAATACAATATTGAGAATAATACTGTGATTAGCATAGCACTAAATATGAGGGCGTAATGATACCGCTTTGCACCTTTCTTACCTAATTTTATGGCTAAGGTAATTTTATCTGCATTGGTATCAGAATCAATATCTCTCATGTTATTAAGATTAAGTACACCAACACTTAATAGACCTATTGAAATCGCTGGTAAGACAACAACATGATCTAGTCTATGTGTAAAAAGTAAGTAACTTCCAAGCGTACTAATTAGACCAAAAAACACAAATACGAATACATCACCAAGCGCACGATAGCCATAAGGCGAACTGCCCATAGTATAATTTAAAGCGGCAAAAACCGAAAGTCCTCCAAGAATTAAGAACAACAGCATGTATAAAATACTAGCAGCATTGAAGGCGCTCCAAATAAGGGCCATTGTTAACATGATAACAATAACGATGTTTAATTTAATGCCATCCATCATTTCTTCTGGAGTGATAGCGCCACTTTGCAAGGCACGTTGTGGACCTACGCGTTCATCATTATCTGTTCCGCGTACACCGTCTCCATAATCATTCGCTAAATTGGATAGTATTTGCAAAGCAATTGTAGTTAGTATCGCAAGACCAAAAACCCATGGATTAAATTTACCATTATAAAAGGCAAAACATCCTCCAAGTATAATTCCAGACACAGAAAGGGGTAATGTCCTTAATCTCATGGCAGAAAGCCACGGCTTAATTTTATTCATTGAATTACATTTAGATTAAGGAATCCATTTTTTGGGAAAGTTAGGTTTCCTTTTTTCTAAAAAGGCATCTCTACCTTCTTTAGCTTCATCTGTCATATAAGCTAATCGTGTAGCTTCACCTGCAAAGACTTGCTGACCAACCATCCCATCATCGGTAAGATTCATTGCAAATTTCAGCATTTTTATAGAAGTTGGTGATTTGGCTAATATCTCTTGAGCCCATTCGTAAGCAGTATCTTCTAATTCCTCGTGTGGAATAACGGCATTTACCATACCCATATCATAAGCTTCTTGAGCAGAGTAATTTCGTCCTAAGAAAAATATTTCTCTCGCTCTTTTTTGACCTACCATTTTTGCTAAATATGCAGATCCATAACCTCCGTCAAAACTTGTAACATCAGCATCTGTTTGCTTAAAAATAGCATGCTCTTTACTCGCTAAAGTTAAATCGCAAACCACATGCAAACTATGCCCACCGCCAACAGCCCACCCTGGTACTACAGCAATAACTGCTTTTGGCATAAAACGGATTAAGCGCTGCACTTCTAATATATTTAAACGATGGTAACCATCCTCTCCAACATAACCTTGATGTCCTCTAGCCTTCTGGTCGCCTCCCGAACAGAAACTCCAAATACCATCTTTAGAAGAAGGACCTTCGGCACTCAAAAGAACAACTCCAATATTTACATCTTCTCCTGCATCGTAGAACGCGTCATAGAGCTCTGAAGTAGTCTTAGGACGAAACGCATTGCGTATATCGGGTCTATTAAATGCAATTCTGGCAACTCCATTACACTTATGATAGGTTATATCTTCATAAGACTTGGCAACTTTCCAATCTATATGGCTCATATTTATCACTATTTAGAGCGCAAAAGTAAGAAATTAATAATAATACGCTAAACACTATTTTTTACTTTATTTTAGTATGCAAGCATAGTATCTTTGCTGCCAAATTACTAATATGCAATGAATTATAATCCTGTTTTATTTAAAAAACCTTTTGAAACCTATAATCTCAAATTAGGAACGGTATATGTTTACGCAAATTTTCTAGTATCAGAGTTTGATGAGGGGGCGGATATAACTTTCAAAAATTTTGATGAGCTCGCCTTCATAATAAAAACACATTTTCTGGATAAACCTTTTGGTTTTATTGCTAATAGAAAAAATTCTTATTCCATAAACCTCAATGACGCCAAAGTATTCAATGAAACATTCAAAAACCTAAAAGCCTATGCTATAATTGTTTATAGCGATCTTACAGAACGTATTATTGAAATTGAAAGTCACTTTTTTAAATTTAACAGAAAAGTATTCAAAGATTTTGACAATGCTATAGTTTGGATTGAAGACTGCTTGTCTAAGCAAGAAAAACCGTCTTATACTAAATAAATACCGTCTTCCTTTATTTCTATCTGACGCTCTTTATATAACGACCCCACCGCCTTTTTAAAGCTCTTTTTACTCATCTGTAGTAAATCTTTAATTACTTCAGGGTTCGATTTATCATGCACAGGTAAAAACCCTCCATTGTCATGTAATTCGTTTAAAATATGATCCGCGTTAGGTTCAATATTTCTGTAACCAATTTGATTTAATGAAATATCTAGCTTATTATCTTCACGGACTTTTTTTATAATTCCCTTAAGCCTATCTCCTACGCTAATATCTTTATAAATATCATCATTAAAAACCAAACCTAAGTGTCTCTTATTTACAATAACATTCATCCCCAACTCGGAAGGATGAGACACAATAAGGTCTACCTCTTCAAATTGAGCAACTGTTAATTCTTTATTATCCAAAAAACGATTGGTTTTACTAGATGCAACAAGTCGTTCAGATTCTTCATCTAAATAACAGTGCACTAAATACCACCCACCAGATTTCATTTTAAAAGCTTGTTCTCTGAAAGGGCAAAATAATTCCTTTACTAAACCCCAATCTAAAAAAGCACCGTAATCTGTAACTTGGTTACAACGCAATAAAGCAAAATCACCTTTTTTAATATAAGGTTCATCTGTTGTGGCAACTGGTCGTTCTTCATTATCTAAATAAACAAAGACTTCAATCATCTCACCTATTTCAAATACTTTAGGTACATATCTGTTAGGTAAAAGTACTTCACCATCTGCACCATCTCCCAAAAATAATCCTGGTTCGGTATCTCTTAAAATTTCTAACGTATTGTATTCTCCTAAATATATCATGGTACAAAGGTAAATATATTTTGATGAGATTCTAAAAAGAAGTTCAATGTATAATTAATTATTTCTCAAAAAAAAAGCGTTACAATTAAAAAATTATAACGCATAATAGTATTTGAAATATTATCTATGAATAAACAGATTCTTTTTTGAAATGCACTGCTAGTAAATAGTAAACCACTACTCTATATTTTGATCTATTAGAACGACCATATGTTTCCATTACAGAATCAATAGCTTCATCTAATTCAGCACCTTCTTTTAATCCTAATTTTTTAATTAAAAAGTTATTTTTCACCGTTGCCAATTCTTTTTCATCTGAACCAGAAACCGTAGATGAATCTGCATTGTAAATTGAAGGACCTAAACCTATAGTTACTTTAGTTAATAAATCCATATCAGCATTAACACCACATTTATCTTTTAAATCTGCTGCATACTTTACGATTAAATCATCTCTTTTACTCATGTTTCTATTTGTTTTAAGTTATTAAATTTTCAATGAAATTATACCTTTTAAAGGTAACAATTTTTAGACACAATAAAAATCAAATAGTCACATCTTTACGATTTTTGAAGATTTACTTAATGTATTTAAAAAAATCTATTAAAATCTTATCATTAATACGAGATGGTGTAAACACCTCTAATAATCTTGGCTTTCTAGCTCCTTTATAAAAGGATTCTAATTGCAGATCTAATTCTTTTTCATTTTTGGCCACAGTATATTCAAAACCGTACATTTCAGATAATTGCTTCGCAGTTAAATGATGCTTGGTTTCAAAAAAGCGATCGAAATTCTCTGTGTTTTTATCACCTGGCAAAATTCTAAAAATGCCTCCTCCTTCATTATTAATAACAATAATTCTAAAGGTTTTTGGAATATAATTGTTCCAAAGTGCATTACTATCGTAAAAGAAACTTAAGTCGCCTGTAACCAATGTTGTCCGTTTATCTGATGCCACTGCTGCACCTATTGCAGTGCTCGTACTACCATCAATTCCACTAGTACCTCTATTACAAAACACATCAATGCTTTTTGTTAGTTGAAACAATTGTGTGTAGCGTATTGCAGAGCTATTACCGACCTGTAATTGGCTTTGCTTCGGAATACTCTTTAGAACGGAATTGAAAACCTTAAAGTCAGAAAATGGAAGCGTTTGTATATAATCCTCTTGTAATTTTCGTCGTTTTTGACGTACGGCAAGCCACTGACTTTTATAAGTACTTTTGGTATGATGTGTAACTTGAGGCAAAAATGAACTTAAAAATGTATCCGGACGTAATTTAATATGTTTCTCTAAGCAAAAAAAGGTATCATTAGCTCTTGTTAAAGCAACGTGGCAATGTAACTCTGGCTTATAAGTTCTTAAGAAGGCTTTTATCCGTTTTGAAACAATTAAACCACCAAAGGTGATTAATATATCTGGCTGAAGCGCTTTAAAATCATCCTCGTCTAAAGGTGATATTAACTTATCTATACCTGGAAAAAAATCGGCATGATGTAAATTAGAAGTCGTTTCAGTGAGCACAATAATGCTATCATCATCGGCTAACTCTTGTATCCATTGTGCCTCAATAGAATTGGGTTCTAAAACCCCTACTAGAATCATTTTTCGCTTAGCACTGTGCCATACATCTAACAAGCTTTTAATCTCAAAGCGATCAATCTTATCTTCTCTACTTTTAATTTTAAAAGGCTTAGGGTTTATTGTTAATTCTTCTGTAGTTTCGTACAATGGCTCATCAAATGGGCAGTTGATATGCACTGGCCCTGAGTTTAATTTAGAAACCGTTAAGGCATCATGAATTTCAGATTCATTATGTGTTTGTATATCTTTTTGAAGTCCTAAGAAACGCTCTAACTTGTTCTCTATGCTTTTTAAAATTGCTCTTTCATTATCAGTATGCGCGTTTTCTCCCTCTTTTAAATCTAGCTTTAAATTTGCACTATACAACACATGTTCTCCATATACATTTTTTTGTTTTATAGTTTGTCCATCTCCAATATCAATCAAATGTTTTGGTCTATCAGCAGATATAACAACTAAAGGTATATTACTATAATACGCTTCTGATACAGCAGGATAATAATTTAGTAACGCACTACCCGAGGTACAAACTACAGCTACCGGTTCTTGTAGTTGCTGCGCAATCCCTAATGCAAAAAAGGCAGCACAGCGCTCATCAACGATACTATAACACTTAAAAAAATCATCGTTTGTAAAACCTATAGTTAAAGGCGCATTTCTACTACCTGGTGAAATAATAATATGCTTTACATTATGTGTTTTACATAAGGTGACTACAGTTTGAGATAAAGGTATTTTAGAGTATTTCATATAAATACAAAATTACCTAATAAAAGGAAATAATAAAATAGAGCATCAACTAAAAAAAATAACTAATTGCGTTTTATATTTAATTTAGTACAGTATTTATTGTCGTTGTTTTATTTACGGTTTCTTCCCATTCCTTCTCTGGATCAGAATCTTTAGTAATACCGCCGCCTACATAAATTTTTGCTTTAGAGTCTTTGAGTTGCATACATCGTAAATTCACATAAAAATTAGACTGTGTTTTTACAACAGCATAAGCATTATTTTCAACGTTACGCCTATTAGTATTGCGCGTTCTACTTTGTTTGAGGTTTAATTCACCTAAAAAACCAGTGTAATATTCTCGGTTATAGTTTTCATGATTAAGAATGAAGTCCTTTGCTTTAAGTTTAGAGAATCCACAAACCGCTGGAGTTGGGTGTAAAGCTTCTATTATAGATTTTAAATCGGCATCATCTTTTAAAATACTTATAATTCTCGTTTTAAGATGTAATAAATTGCCGGCTCTAACAGTATCTACTTCTGATATCGTGATGCTTGAGGTATAAGGTTTTAATTGTTCTGTAATAAAATCCGTAACAATTTGCTGTTCTTCAAACTCTTTGTTTGTCCAATTCGGTTCCGACTCACTTTGATAGGGTTGGGTTCCTGCTAAAGAGATTGTGGTAAGTCGTTTACCTTCAATCTTTAATAATAATTCTGGTGTAGCTCCAATCCATAACCCTACTTTAGGATGATACCAGCAGTACACCATTGCATTTGTATAAGTATTAAACAGACGTTTAAAAATCGTTAACGGATTAGTATCTTGACGTGGTTTCGTTTCACACCTCGATAATACTACTTTTTGTAAATCGTTACTTAAAATACTATCGATCCCTTTAGAAACTAAATCTATATGTTGAGTTTTCTCAATTTCACTTTGCGTAATTGCGGTAGATTCAAAACCTTCAACTTCTAGGTTATCAATTATTACTTCAGAATATAAACACGTTTCTTTTGGAAAAAGAATACTGTTTTTCTTAAGGTCGAAAGGCGCAAATAAAAACCCACTTTCGCTAAAATTTTCTGATTTATAAACAACATCATCCTCTTGCAACCAACATTTAATTATTGAATTAATTGGCCTACTATAAACCACAAAAGGTAAATTGTTTTTGTATTGCTGCTCTAAAGCATCAAAAAAGGATATGGCATCCATTTCTTATTTCTTTTTTGGAAGTGAAATAGTAGATAATCTACATATTGAAATTAGATTATCGGCTTCATCTGTTACTCTAATATCAAGTAACTGCGTGGTACGTCCTTTATGTAAAAAAGTAGCTTTAGCATAGATAAAACCTTCTGTTATACTTTTTAAATGATTTGCTGTAATTTCTATACCACGAACAAACATATTCTCGGTATCTATAAATATATGCGATGCAAAACTACCTACACTTTCTGCTAAAGCGGCAGTCGCTCCACCGTGTAATACGCCGTCTGGTTGATACACTTTGGATGTTACAGGCATTCTGGCCACTAGGAAATCATCTCCAAAGTCCACCATTTCAATATCTAGGGTCTCCATTAGAGTGTTTTTGCTTGCTAAATTCGCTTTTGCTAAGAAATCCTCTTTACTCATTTGCATATAAAATAGTATTTTTGAATCGATCACAAAGATACAGAAACCGCCTAGAAAAATGAATTCACAAGAGAAAGAAATCTCATACAGCAGCACCAACTCCTACTCTACGTTAAATACACTTACTAAGCGTACAAAAACGGTTTGGTTGGTGTGTCATGGCATGGGGTATATGAGTCGCTATTTTCTGAAATACTTTAAAGGTTTAGACTCTGAAGAAAATTATATCATTGCTCCTCAGGCTCCAAGCAAATTTTATATACAACCAAAAATGCATGTTGGAGCTAATTGGTTAACGCGTGATAATACTGAGGCCGGAATGGACAATATTCTAAATTATTTTGATGCGGTATTAGAGGTTGAACGAATTCCTGAGGGTATTAATTTTATCGTTTTCGGTTATTCTCAAGGTGTTAGTGTGGCTATGCGCTATATTGCAAAACGCCAGCTACAATGTAACCAGCTTGTTCTTCATTCTGGTGGAATTCCGAAAGAACTAACAGCTAAAGATTTTGAGTTCCTAACGAGAGACACCAAAGTAAAATTAATTTATGGCACCGAAGATGAATACTTAGATGATCAAAGAATTCAATTAGAATCAGCACGTGCTAAAAATCTATTTGGGGATAAGGTTTCTTTTGTGCCTTTTAAAGGAACACATGTGGTTAATGTAGCGATTATTGCTAAATTAGTATAAGACTAATTTAGCAATAAAGCCCCTTTTAAAGATTAGCCATAATTTCTTGTAATTGCCCCGCCTTTATGGGCTTTATAATATAATCCGATATTTCGGTAATATTCTTAGCTCTCTCCATATCTACAGGATCTACAGAAGAAGATACCATATAGATTGTTATTTTCTTGTTTAATTTAGGTTTAATCCTTGCATATTCTTCCATAAATTGAAAACCATCCATAATTGGCATATTAATATCTAAAAATATGACATCTGGAAGTTCTTCATTATTATCAAGGTTATCTATTAAAAACTCTAAGGCCTCTTCTCCATCGGAAAAAAGACTTATTTTCTCATCTAAATCAATGGACTTAAGTATTTTAACAATGGTAAATTGATAGATATCGTCATCATCAATTACACATATATTGTAATTACTATTCATAATCAAAAAATTATTGTAAACGTTGTCCCTTTATTTACTTTACTCGATACTTTAATAGCTCCACCCATAGCTTCAATTTGTGTTTTGGTCATGTATAACCCCACTCCTTTAGCGTCTGGATGTCTGTGAAATACTTTATTTAAACCAAAAATTTTATTACCATGTCTATCTAAATTTATACCTAAACCGTTATCGGTTATTGTTAATATAATCTTTCCTTTATAGTTTTCTGATTCAATCTTAATCTTTGGGTCTCTATCTTTAGACCTATATTTAATGGCATTTCCAATCAAATTTAGGAAAATACTTTCTAAATAAATTTTATCATAATTAATTGATGGCAATTTAGAAAAATCCGCATTAATTATAGTATTTGTTTTTAATATTTCTCCACTTAAAATTTCTATGGTTGTTTTTAACACCTCTTCAAATTTAATATCTTCCTTATCTCTAGAATTATCGCTTCTAATTTTTAAAGCTTCAACTAATGTATTTAAGGTTAATGTAAGGTGATTAATAACGGCTTCGAATTTTTTAAATAAAAACTCCTTTTCTTCATTATCATCCGATTCTACATAAAACCCTAAAAGAGAATTTAAATTACTTACTGGAGCACGAAGATTATGAGACGTAATATGTGCAAAATCTGCAAGTTGACTATTTTGTATAATTAACTTCTGAGCTAAAACCTCTAAATCATTTTTTGCATTTATTATTTTAGTTTGAGCGGTTTTTTGCTTCGTTATATCTCGTATGGCAGCCGAAATTAATAAACCTTCTTCTGTTTCTAGTGGACTTAAACTTATTTGTATCGGTATTTCTCTTCCATTTTTATTTAAAGCGAACAACTCTTTTTCTTTTCCAACTCCCATAGCTCTGATATTTAGCTTAGAGAAAAAGTCTTCACTATTAGAAGCATCCCCTTCAGAAGGTTGTTTAGGAATAAGTATTTCAACTGATTTGTTAATTAATTCTTCTGCTGAATACTCAAACAATTTTTCAGCTTGTTTATTAATAAGTTGAATATTTCCTTCTGCATTTACGATTACCATGGCATCTGGTGCTGACTCTAACAATCCTCTAAATTTGTTCTCTGCCATTCTTTGTGCAGTTACATCTTGGCAAGTACCAACCATTTCAACAACATTACCGAGACTATCTAAGGCAACTTCAGCCAAAAGCTGTATAGTTTTAACGGTTCCATTAGCTAATGTTATACGATGCATTAAATCGATGACTTTTTTATCGCGAATTGACTTTTCAATATGTGCCGTTACTCTTTCTTTATCATTTACATGAACAAAACTAAAGTAGGTATCGTATGTTACCGTTGTATTTTCTTCTACTTCAAATATATTATAAAGGTTGGCTGACCATTCAACACCATTTGTTATAAGGTTCCACTGCCAATTCCCCATCATCGTAATTTTTTCAGCAAAAGTCAATAACTGATTTTTACGTAGAATTTCAATTTCTGCTTGTTTTTGAGCTGTGATATCTCTGATGGCGGCTGATAGCAGTAATCCTTGCTCTGTTTGCAGAGGACTAAGACTTACTTGAATAGGAATCTCCTTACCCGACTTATTTAGGCCATATAATTCATTTCTTGCCGTTGATAAACGTTTCTCAGGGTCGCCTTCAAAAAATTTCTCGCGATGCTGATTATGCATAGTTGCAAATCTTTTAGGAATCAGCATTTCTATACGCTCCCCTATTAGCTCATCTGCATGATACCCAAATAATTTCTCTGCCTCTTTATTAATTAATTGAATTTCGTCACTTTCATTAACAATTACCATAGCATCGGGAGCCGATTCTAATAAGCCTCTAAACTTATTTTCTTCCATTTTTTGCTCACTAATATCTTGGCAAGTCCCCATCATCTCAATAACCTCACCTTGCTCATTTAATATAACTTCTCCTAGAAAATGTACCGTTTTGATTTTTCCAGTGGTGGTAACAATACGGTGTATGAAATTACTTGGGAACTTTTTTAATGCGAATGAATCCTCAACATACTTAGCTATATAGTCTTTATCATCTGGATGAACATAACCGTAAAACGTGTCATATTTTAAATTCGTTAAACTTTCATCATGCTCGAATATTTTATACAGATTAGAAGACCACTTTAAGCTATCTGTAGCAACATCCCATTGCCAATTCCCCATCATCGTAATTCGTTCGGCAAAACTTAAAAAGTGATTTTTACGGATAAGTTCTGTTTCTGCCATTTTCTGGGCTGTTACATCTTGGCACGTCCCTATAATTTCTGTAACATCACCACAATCATTTGTAGTAACCTGAGCTAGAAGTTGAACAATTTTTATCGTACCATCTTTTAACTGAATCCTATGTGATATATTGGTAAACGTTTTTTCTTCAATAGTCTTAAGCATATGCTCAGCGACACGCTCTTTATCCTCTGGATGCGTGTGTTCTAAGTAGGTATTTAATGTGGTATATGTGTTTTCATCTAATTGAAAAATACGATAAAGGTTGGCTGACCATTTAACGGTTCCTCTTGAAATATCTACTTGCCAATTCCCCATCAGCGTTATTTCCTCTGCAAAATTTAGTATTTGATTTTTTCGTAAAATCTCATTCTTTGCTAATTGCTTTTCCGTAATATCAAAAGCCACACCCAAAAATCCAATTTTCTCACCTTGCTCATTCCTAATTGCAGTTAAGGTTAACTCTACAGGAAACGTAGAACTATCTTTTCTTATATAAGTCCATTCTCGCGTATCATATTCATTTCGTTTTGATAATTCTAAATACGGATCAAACCCATCAGGGTCTATACCATATTTTTCTGCTATATCTATTCTAAATTGATCTAACTCCTCTTCCAAATGATAAATTTCAGGACTTTGTAATCCAACCATTTCTTCAGTTGAATAGCCTAACAAATGTTCGGCTCCACTATTAAAATGACTAAATACACCATTATTATCCGTAGAGACAATTGCAATAGGGCCAGAATTAAAAATCGCTTTTAACTGCATATGCGCATTATTCAATTCTATTTCAGCGCCTTTAGCTGCCGTTATATCTTGACTAGTGCCATTTATTATTATAACCTCTCCTTTACCATTTGTAATGACCTCTCCTAAAACCTGAATGATCTTTATCATTCCATTACCAGTTATGATACGGTGTGTAAACTTGTTGAACGTTTTTTTCTCTATAATATCCTTTATATATTTATCCACAAAATCTTTATCATCTGGATGAACCAAATCAAAAAAGATTTCAAAATTTAAAATATCATTATCTTTATTAAGGTTAAAAATATTATATAGATTCTTAGAGCTCTCAATATTTCCAGTCGCTAAATCCCATTGCCAATTTCCTAATAATGTAATCTCTTCAGCAAAATTTAATTGTTTATTCTTTTGCAACAACTCATTTTGAGCCATTCTTTTTTCTGACACATCTGTAGATACCCCTAAAAATCCAATAACCTTGCCTTTCTCGTCTTTAATTGAAGTTAGCGTTAATTGAACAGGGATAGTGGATCCGTCTTTTCTAAGATAATTCCATTCTCGCGTATCGTAAGCATCATATTTTGCTAATTCTTCTTGCGCACTAAAACCTAGAAGACTTTTTCCATATTGCTTAGCTATATCTGCTGTAAAGGCATCTAATTCCTTTCTTAAATGATACACAATAGGCCTTTCTAAACCAATTATTTCTTCTGCAGAATACCCCGTTAAGACTTCTGCCCCAGGATTAAATTTATTAATTATACCATCTCTAGTTGTTGAAACAATAGCAATCGCTTTAGAGTTAAATATGGCTTTTAGCTCTGTATGAGCTTTATTTAAAGCAATCTGAGAAAGTTTCTTCTCATTTACATCTTGAAACACTCCAAAAACTCGTATACATTTTCCATCTACTATTTCTGCTTGGCCAATAGCACGTGTCCAAACAATATTACCTTTCAATGTTACTAATTCGACTTCTACATCATAAGACGTGCCGTTTTCCATGGCTTCATTCACGGCTTTTTTAATAGTATCTCTGCTAATTCCTTCTTTAAAAAATTCTATTGCATTTTCCAAATATGGTTGAAAACCTTCAGGTGCTTCATGTATTTCGTAAACCATTTTACTCCAAAAAATGGTGTTTTTTATTAAGTCTATATCCCATGTCCCTATACGAGAAACCTCATTAGATTTTTCTAGAATTTTTTCTACACGAATTTTTTCATCTTCTTTTTCTTTGATATGTGTTATATCACCGGTATGCATTAGCAAACCGCCAATCTTACCTTCAGAAATATACCAAGGGCGTACATCCCAAAAGATCCATTGTACCGTTCCATCTGCACGAACAAAGGGAGCTTCATCACAAGTGTCAATGGCGCCATTTAAACACTTTTGATGATTCATTTTCCATTCCTCTCCTATTTCTGGGAAAAGATCATAATGACTGCGACCAACAATATCTTCATCTTCCATTTTATAATCTGTTATCCAACGTTGAGATACCGCTATATATCTCATATCGTTATCTAACATAGCAATAGCAGTAGGAGCCTGCTCAATAAATACTCTATTGTAAGTGTCTTTCTTCTCTAAGTCTGTTTTAAGACTTGTTAATTCTGATAAATTCTCTGTTACCCTAGCTTCAGATTTAGCTAAATCGTTATTCACTTTTAAGAGCTTATCATTTTGGTCAAATAATTGCTTTAGTGCAGGCATAAGGATAAACAGGAATTCTCCCATTAATATCAATATCGCAACTAACCCAAGGAAGTAAAGCGTTTGTAAAAGATTTTCAAGATTTTCATCTGCACGTTCTTGATACTTTTTAATAGTAGCTTGCATCGTTAGGAAATATGGTAATTCTGCTTCCGCAATAATATCTGTATCCTTAGCAATAAGATTTTTATCAGAATTCTTAATAATATTTCTACTTGATCTTATAATTTTTTGAGATTGCCTGCCCGTAATTTTAAGTAAAGAATCTAACACCTTACTTTCTCCTTCTTGCTTATTTACAGAGTCCAGATGGCGATGTGTACTTTCAAATTCATCGACATAGCCTTTAAGAAGCTCTCTTGTTTCTGAACTAATAATATCCTCATCACTACTTTCAAAAGAATATACCAGGCTGTTCATGCGTTCATTTAACAAACACTGCTCAGAGGCCTTACTAATTAATAAAGCCACTTTTTTTTGATCATTAACGCTGCTTTGAAGAATAAATAATGCAGCTACAATGATCAAAATAATTGTAGATATAAATAATAAATACCTTTTCTTAATTGAATGTTCTAATCTCTTCATTAATCGTTTTTCAATAGTCCATACACCTGTTTAACAAACCGATTCGTTTAGATATATTTCTTATGTTTTATTTTTAACTACAAAATTTTACTAACATATAACATGAGACACATTCAATTCATTAAGAGTCACTTATAAATAAAAAAAAGACGAATATGACTTGGGGCAAATACGTATAGATAAAACGTTAAAATACAAAATTTTAGTTAGTTTTACTAAATGTCACACTTTAGTTGAGGTGAATTAGTTTAAAAAGAACACTTCTAAATAATACGCTATAACTATAGAAAATATAATAATCAATACAAATATCTAAACGGCGTAAATTGCATATTGAAAACTGAATAGTTCTAACAAAAAAAAAGAGCACTATAAATAGCACTCTTTATCAACATTATTCTATAATCCCCCCTAAGTGTAAAACAAATTACACAGCGAATTCCAATCCGTGTTATTTTATTTAGGGCTTCACATTAACTTGTTTTCTGAAGGATTTTATTTTTATCTTTTAAAATCGCTAATTGCTTTTCTAAAAACGTAATGGCTTGCTCTGTTTTATAACTCGACTTTGATGCGAAATCTTCTAAATCTTGTTTAAACTTCTCTTTACCAGAAGACGCTGCTTTAGATAAATCTTCTTTGACTTCTGTAAAATCATTAGTGATTTGATCTTTAATCTCTTTACCTTCTTTTTTAAGCTTATCTCTTGCAACACTGCCTTTTTCTGGTGCTAATAAAACGCCTGCCGCTGCTCCAATTAGCGCTCCTACTACTAATGCTCCTTTATCAATCATAACCTTTCTTTTTTTTAAAATTAAACATGTATTCTATATGATACGTCGTAAAACAGACTATTTTGTTACAAACAAATTTAGTGCCAAGAGTTTATGAAAATATTAAGCTATTAAAAACGGTTATTTAACTTATGTGTTGAATTCACCAAAATGCCAAAGTATACCTGAAGGGTCATGAAGAAAAAACTCATTTCCCCAATCGTTATAGACAATTTCTGAACATCTCACGTTTTCATACTGTTCAACTAAACCACTTTGTTTCAATTGCTTTAAATGATGTTGAACATTAGCAACTTCAAGAAAAACCATAGTATTATCAATCCAATCTTTGGTGTAATAATCTTGTAAATAAAAGGCGAATTCTCCGGTTTTAAATACAGACATGTTATGAGAAATAACAAATTCTTGAAAGCCTAAATCTTTATAAAATTCTCTTGAAAGCTTATAATCTTTAGCTCCAATAAATAGTCTTATGGATTTTGGTTTTAGTTTCATATATTTTAATTATGAATAATTAATTAACAGTCTTATTTAGTGAACCTTAACAATCGGAATTCTATAAATAGCTCTCGGATAATCTGACATTCTTATGCCTTCTTTCTGTAATTCGGTTAAAGCATTTTTGGCAATCCATTGGGCTGATTTACTTTCAAATTCTAAGATTTCATTGGCCACTTCTATGGCCTTTCTATTGAGGTCAATATTACGTTTACCGATGTTTCTTAAAGCCCAATTCACGGCTTTTTTAACGTATATCTTATCATCATTGGCTTCGCGTTTTATGATTGTAAAAAATTGCTCAAACAAGTTGTTATCTGAGGTTTTGTCTGCCATGCAATACGATGCTAAAGTGGCAAAAGCTGCCCTTTTTTCAAATTCTGGATCTCTATTTGACCATTCTAATATTTTGGCTGATGCAATGTCACTTTTTGAAAACAATCCCATGCAAAAAGAATCGCAAATTTCCCAATTTTCAAAGGTCTTCACCCATTTTTCCATGAGGTCTTCTGTAACATCTTTGGGTTTAAATAGTTTACTGCATAATAGACGGGCTTCATAAATACCACTATCAAAAAGTTGTAAAGCGAGTTCATTATCTGAACCAATGTCCTTGGCTATTACTTTTAAATCTTGGTGATAAATGCCTAGGGAATTATTTGAGATAACTCCGAATTTCTTTGCCTTAAATGCCACTTTATCTTTATCTTGTAAGTCATATAGACCGTTTATGATTTCAGTGTAAGTCATGTAATCGATTCTTTTTTTTAAGTAAAAACTATAAAGTCCAAGTTGTTTTTTTCTTCAATAAATATACTTTCTCTAAAGTATTAGTCACTGTTTCTAAAGCTAAGTTAATATGCAGCAAAGCTTCATCAAAATTATCGGTTCCTGCATAATAATCTGCTTTTACTGCGTAAAATAAATAAGCACGTTGCTCTAATTCTTCAGGTTTTAATTGTTTTAAATACGCATTCGCTGTTTTGTAATCCTTAGTTTGCATGGAAATTACTGCCATAGTTAACAAGTGCGATGCCATGGGTTGTAATCGATATAATGCTTGGTACCATTGTAAAATTTTATTCCAATTGGTAGCTTCAAAAGTTTTAGCTTTTAAATGTTCGGCAGCAATGGCGGCTTCATAATGATAACATGAAAAATAGTCCGTTTCCACAGCTTTAAACATCATAGTATTGCCAAGTTCAATTAATGGCATATGCCATAAGGCTCTGTCTTGTTGTTTTAAATCTTGCACTTCATTATTGACGTTTGTTTTGGCTTCTAATCTTGCCGAATGAAAACAAAACAATGCAAAAAGCGCATAGCATTCTGGTAATTGTGTTTGTTTATGGTTGAGTAATAATTGACATAAACGTAAGGCTTCACCACATAGATCTTCTCTAATTAACTGGTCCTTAGTATTAGAATGAAACCCTTCATTAAAAATAAGGTATAACACTTCTAATACGCTATCTAAGCGTTCTTGTAAGTCTTTGCCTTGTGGAATATTGAATTGTAAATTAGCTGATTTAATCGCTTTGCGAGCACGTAATAATCGTTTTTTTACCGTTTCTTCTTTAGTGAGTAATGCAGAAGATATTTCTTTAATACTGAATCCGGAAACCGTTTTTAAAGCAAATGAAATGCGCTCTATAGCATCTAATTTTGGATGACACGCTGTAAATATCATTCTGAGCTGAGCGTCTTCAATTTCTGAATCTAAAAACAATTCATTTATGGCGATGGCATCTGTCCCTTGCGTAATATGAAGACTATTATTCTTTTGAGCTTTTAAGGTTCTAAAACTCTATTTTTAGCTGCTTTTGTGAGCCATGCTTCAGGATATTCTGGTTGTTCTTTTCTCCAAGATAAGCTCGCTTTTATAAAGGTGTCTTGTACGGCATCTTCAATGATATCGAGATGTTGCAATCCAAATATTCGTGTTAAAACAGAAACCATCTTTCCACTGTGATGGCGAAAAAGATGGTCTATGAGTTTTGGTTCCATTATTAATTATTGGTCGAACACCATAATTTCACGAATTTCCACTGTATTTCCTAAATCATAATCCGGAAAATCTTTAGCAATTTCCTGTACGGCATCAAAATCCTTAGCTTTTATCAAATAAAAACCACCGACTATTTCTTTAACTTCTGCAGAGGTTAAATCGGTAACGGTTCTGTCTTTACCCGTAACACGTCTAATTTGTGGTGTTAAAGCTTCGCCTTCTTTCAAAATGCCTGCTTGTTCCATTTTGGCTCCCCAAGTAAACCATTTTTCCATTCGGCTTTGTAACTCTTCTGGTGACATGCCTAAATCAACATACTCTTTACCAACGAAAATCATCATAAAATCTTTCATAATTTTTTAAAATTTAATAGTTATATCCTTATGACGTTTACCAAAAGATAAAAGAGGACAATTATTGAAAAAAATTCGAAATAAATATATTAACTTTTTTCTAAAGTAGTATGTTATTATTTAAAAGGCAAGGCATTAGGTGTATAATAATATTGAAATTCTATAATTTCACCTGTATCTAAAGTGTCGCGAGCCATAAGATAATAACTTTCACCAACGTGATTACTGAAATACGATTTTGCGGCATGAAACGTAATAACATCACCTGGTTGGTAGTGTTTTACAGACTTTACATCTTCGTAATCTAAGTTAGAATCTTCATTAACTACCAAATTATAATGACTAAAACGTAGATTATCTTTATTCCAACGAATAGTACTCACTTCTTTTACGAGTTGTGGTTCATTTAAAAAAGAGACATAGGGTTCTTCATCGGATATATCTTTTTTAGACTCGTATAAAATAAAAAAGAGTATAATTCCCACCACGAGAACACCTAAAATTACAATAGTCAATACAATATATTTAATAACGTTAGAAGTTGTAGCCATTAATTGACTAGTTTATTTACAATGGCGCTTACAGGTAGAATTTCAGTAGTATGCTCAATACTTGGCCCAGCAACCCAAACCGTTTTGTAAGTCGCTTTTTTCGCAGCATTTTCGGTAGCTTTCATTCCTATTGAAAAACGAATCATCTTCACCCATTTTTTTAAGCTTTTATTTCTATTTAAAAGGTTTTCAATCCAAGTAGATTTAGTTCCAATTTTTTGAACATAAGGCGTATTGATTACAGTACAAGGAGTGCCTGAAATTCGTTCTGTCATTATAATGTCTTTTTCACCGTAATCTACACACGCCTGTTTATAGTCGTCTGTTACACCAGCTTCAATTGAGGCGATAAAAGGACTTCCAACAGAAACTCCTTCTGCTCCATAGTTTAACATTCTATCTATATCTGATTTGCAGCCTACTCCTCCTGCAGAAATTACAGGAATTGATAATTCTTTATTTAATAAACTTGTTAAGTCCTCTGGCGATAAATTACCCCTATGCCCGCCAGCTTCGTTATTTACAGCAATTGCAGCGTCTGCACCTAATTGCTCAACCTTTTTAGCAAATCTTAAATCCGTAACATCACAAAACACTTTTATACCTACAGCATGTGCCTGTCTAATCGTTTCTTCCGGACTACCCAAAGAGGTAATGATAAAATCGCAACCTTCTTCACATATCACTTCTAATTGCCCTTTGTACTTAACATTGGATTTGTTTACAATTAAATTGAATCCATAAGAACCGCCTTTCACCTTATTAGCTTTTAGCTCTTTTATAGCTGTCCTTAACTCATCTAACGTTCTATAGTTTAATGCCGGTATACACCCCGCAATCCCCGCCTTCATCGCTTCTGTTACCATGGCTACATTAGAAACTAGAAACATTGGCGCTTGGATAATTGGGTATTTAATATCGAGTAATTCAGTAAGTTTGGTTTGCATAGTTTTTTGCTAATAAAATGAAAAACATATTAATATCACTTAAATGATATGATTACAAATATAAAGTAATTTATTATGCATGCATAGCAGTTAATTACGAATTATGAAATAAATCTAGTCATTATTAGGATAAAAATAAAATTAGCCCTCGGAATTGTGAAATCTTAATTAGGTCATTCTATCATAAGTTAACCAATAATTGAATTATTCCAAAAATCGATAATAGCCACATTTTAAATAGGCGCCCTCGGGAAATGCTATTGGGTGATCACTATCGTGTTTAGTTTTTAATTCCGTTTCAAAAAGTCGCGATTGAGAATTTAAGACTTGAGAATTCAAATCAAAGAAAGCTTGTGCCAATACTCTCGAAGAACACGATGCTAAAACTAAAAGTCCATTTTTAGCAGTCAGCTGCTCACCTAGTTCGGCTAGTTGTGCATATTTCTTTTTCGCTAAATCAATCTCAGATTGTTGCTTTGCAAAACTAGGTGGATCTATCACAACCACATCAAAAGTTTTACCTTTTGCTATTAAGGTCTTCATTTCTGCAAATGCATCTCCAGAAATAGTTTTATGTTGACCTGAATACGCATTTAACTTTCCATTTTCGCGAGCCATATCTAACGCTTGCTTACTAATATCTAAACTTGTGACATCGGTTGCTCCCTTTGCCAAAGCGTGTACTGAAAAGCCACCAGCGTAAGAAAACACATCTAAAACCGATTTACCTTTACTCAATTCTCCTACTCGTCTTCTATTATCCCTATGATCTAAGAAATAGCCTGTTTTATGACCTTTTATAACGTTGGCAGAAAAATTGACACCATGCTCAATAAATTTAACGACCTCATTATCTAACGTACCGTAAATGACTTCTCCATCTTTTAAAGCATGTTTAGCACTATTTTGAAGACCTCTACTCAAACGCATTACCATGGTTTCCGCTTTTGAAATTTGTTGTAAACTTTTTAAAATAGACTCTAAATACGGCAACCATATTTCAGAATACACTTTTACAACTAAAACCCTATTGTATACATCAGCTATAAGTCCAGGAAAACCATCATTCTCACCAAATAAAAGTCGGTAGCTATTGGTATTCGTTTGAAGTAATTCTGAACGTTTCTCAAAAGCCAATTCTATTTTATGATGAAAAAAAGCAGCATTAACCTCAACTTTAATGTCAGCATTGTGGATAATCTTAATACGGATTGGAGAATCAGCATCATATAACCCTAAGCCAACAACTTTGTTTTTATTCTTGCTAAAAATTATGGCTAAATCACCTGTTTCAGCTTCGTCATTTATTTTCACAATACTATTAGAAAACACCCAAGGATGGCCTTTAACAACGAATTGTTCGCCTTTTGCATTAAGCTTTACAGCTAATCGTTTTGGTACGTAATTAGAAGGTATTTGATATGAAAAAGACATGCTTATATTTTAGGCTTCGAAAGTACGAAACTAAATGACAATGTTTTTAATGAGACCTTAGGAATATGGTATTATAAAACAAAAAAACGCAATCAAATTAATGATTACGTTTTTTACTATATAATTTCAGTCTTTAGCTTCTTAAAGCTTCTGACTTTAATTGGTGTTGACATTCCAAAACAAGTTTGGGATAAGTAATTCTCTCAAAATATGCCTAAAACATATTTTAGTTCTCTACTTACTTAACTTCTTCGAAGTCTACATCTTCAACATCACTACTATCATCAGCAGCTTGTCCTTTTGCACCTGCACCTGCGTCAGTTGGTCCACCTTCTGGGGCTCCACCTTCTGCTTGTGCTTTATACATTTCTTCACTTGCTACTTTCCATGCTTCGTTGATTTTATCTAAAGCAGGTGCAATCACAGCGATATCTTTTGTTTCATATGCTGCTTTCAATTCTTCAAGAGCCGACTCAATTGGCGCTTTCTTATCATCTGATAATTTATCACCGAATTCTTTCAACTGGCTTTCAGTTTGAAAAATCATAGCATCTGCCTCATTCAATTTATCAGCAGTCTCTTTTGCTTTAGCATCTGACTCAGCGTTTGCCTCTGCATCAGCTTTCATCTTTTGAATTTCCTCTTCAGTTAATCCAGATGACGCTTCAATTCTGATATCTTGAGTTTTGTTTGTTGCTTTATCTGTAGCAGATACTTTAATAATACCATTAGCATCAATATCAAACGTTACTTCAATTTGAGGTGTTCCTCTTCTTGATGGTGGAATTCCGTCTAAGTGGAAACGACCAATCGTTTTGTTATCTGCTGCCATTGGACGCTCACCTTGTAAAACGTGAATCTCTACTGATGGCTGATTGTCTGCTGCTGTTGAGAATACTTGCGATTTCTTTGTAGGAATCGTAGTGTTAGACTCAATTAACTTCGTCATTACATTACCCATAGTTTCGATACCTAATGATAATGGAGTAACGTCTAATAAAAGAACATCTTTTACATCACCACTTAATACACCACCTTGAATTGCTGCACCTAAAGATACAACCTCATCAGGATTCACACCTTTACTTGGAGCTTTTCCGAAGAAAGCCTCAACTGCGTTTACAACTGCAGGAATACGTGTAGAACCACCAACTAAAATAACTTGGTCAATATCAGATTTTGATAAACCTGCTGCTTTTAATGCAGAAGCACATGGCTCAATAGTACGTTTAATTAAATCATCAATTAACTGCTCAAATTTAGAACGTGTTAAAGTACGTACTAAGTGTTTTGGTCCGCTAGCTGTTGCTGTAACGTAAGGTAAGTTGATTTCAGTTTGTGCAGAAGATGATAATTCAATCTTCGCTTTTTCAGCTGCTTCTTTTAGACGTTGTAAAGCCATAGGGTCTTTACGTAAATCCATAGACTCATCAGCGATAAATTCTTCAGCTAACCAATCGATAATACGTTCGTCAACATCATCTCCACCTAAGTGAGTATCACCATCTGTAGATAAAACTTCAAATACACCATCACCCAATTCTAGGATAGATACATCATGTGTTCCTCCACCAAAATCAAATACTACGATTTTTTGGTCAATACCTTTTTTGTCCATTCCATAAGCCAATGCTGCAGCTGTAGGTTCGTTTATAATTCTACGAACTTTAAGTCCTGCAATCTCACCAGCTTCTTTTGTAGCCTGACGTTGTGCATCGTTAAAATATGCTGGCACTGTAATTACAGCTTCAGTCACATCTTGACCTAAATAATCTTCAGCAGTTTTCTTCATTTTTTGAAGAATCATAGCAGATAATTCTTGAGGTGTATATAAACGACCATCAATATCCACTCTTGGCGTATCATTGTCACCTTTCACAACAGTATATGGTACACGCTCTGCTTCTTTTGTAGACTCAGAATACTTGTTACCCATAAAACGTTTAATAGAATAAACTGTTTTTGTTGGGTTAGTAACCGCTTGTCTCTTTGCTGGATCTCCAACTTTAATTTCACCACCTTCTACGAAAGCGATAACCGAAGGTGTTGTTCTTTTACCTTCAGCGTTTGGGATTACAACTGGCTCATTACCTTCCATTACAGAAACACAAGAGTTGGTTGTACCTAAATCAATTCCAATAATCTTACTCATAATTATATTTGTTATTTGTTTTCCGCTTTCACGGAAAGTATCGTGTTATTACTTTTTTAAACTCGGTATATATTAGTCAATGATTATGCCATGACAAAAAATATGACATGATGTCACTTTAATAAATTGTTAAGAGATAACGCACTACACAACATTAAGAATACGTCTACATAACCTTATTAAAAATTTCTTCATTCTTTAATAATACTGAGCTTATAATCAAGTCACGTATGGTTAATAGTTTTACAAGAACTTAAAACAACCAAAAATTATGAAACACACTTTACATTTATTTTTTATCTTTTTTACCTGTTTTGCTAGTGCTCAATTAAGCACTGGAGACATGGCGTTTACTGCTTTTCATGCCAATGACGATGATGATTTTGCTATGGTTACATTTGTTGATATACCAGCAAATAGCATTATTTATTTTTCTGATAAAGAATGGACAGGTACTGAGTTTAATTCTGGTGAAGCTAATTACGAATGGCAAACAGGCACAAATATAATTAATGCCGGAACAATTATTACATTTTATACTATTAGTGACATACCAAGCGTGTCACACGGAACTATTGTTGGGGAACCTGGTGGAATTTCAGCCTCAGCAGAAGCCATATTTGTATACCAAGGTACAGATATAGATACACCAACGACTTTTATTACGGCTGTTGCCAATTCATCCTCTGCTTACGATGATGGTGCTGGCACAGGACTAACAGGTACAGGACTTACCGAAGGTTCTACTGCCTTAACATATGCGAACGGAACGTCTTTAGCTGTTTACAATGGACCAAGAACAGGTTACACAGCTAACGGTTATATTGTTAATCTAAATGACATGAGCAATTATAACTTTGAAGACACAGCTATTTTACCTTTTGATACGACTCCGTTTATAATCGCAACGACAGATACTAACCCGCCTAATGTTGCTAACGTATATTCATTAAATCAGACGACTACAGAAGTTGTGTTTACTGAAGCGGTCACACAAACTACAGCAGAAGCTATGGCTAATTATGCTTTTAGTCCTGCTTTAACAATTAATTCAGTTGTTTATGACAACACCTCGTTAACAGCAACTCTTACACATTCAGCTTTAACTGAAGGTTTAGCTTATAACGTTAGCATTAACAATCTTGAAGATACATATGCAAATACACAAACTACAGCTTATGTGAGTGATGCTTTTTATTACAATGCATTAACCACTGGTTTAATCATTACTGAAATTATGTATAACGCTCCTTCTGATGACTCTAATGCGTTAGAGTTTTTAGAGATCTATAATCATAGTGATACTTCAGTTAATTTAGGTGGTATAACAGTTAATGATGAAGGTAATTTCTTTTTTACATTTCCTGAAATGACATTGGCTCCAGAAGGCATTGTTTTATTAGCAACTGACAAAGCTTCTGCCGATGCCTTTTACGGAGTGACATTTTTAGATATGCCACAGGCTATTTCTAACGCTTTAGGTAATGGTGGTGAATTATTAGAAATTAAAAATTCTGAAGGCACTGTCATATCTCAAGTTGAATATAGCGATGATGCTCCTTGGCCAACCACTGCAGATGGTGATGGCCCTTCTTTAGAATTAGTGAATCCTGAAGGAGATTTTAACCAAGGTACTAATTGGTTGCCTGCAACGAGCTTAGTTGGCCCATCTCTTGGTGACAATGTTTATGCCTCACCAGGAACTTATAGTCCTATTATCAATGTGACTCCACAGATTAGTTTTGCCGAAAGTACTTATGTTATTAGTGAAGATGGAACTAGCCTTGAGGTTTCAATAGAGTTATCTGCATCTACTGCTAACATCGTTTCAATAGATGTTAGTTTAGTTACCGAATTATTAACAGCTACAGAAACTGATGATTTTACTTTTACAAACCAAACCATAGATTTTCCTGCTAATTTTACAGATGCAATTTCAATAACAATTCCTCTTGTTGATGATGCTCTAGCAGAAATGGATGAACTTTTCATTTTAAGGCTTTCAAATCCTATTAATGGTACTTTAGGTGCTTATGAAACTACAGGAGTTTATATTATAGATAATGATACGGCGACACCTGCGGCAGCTGATCTTTTAGATATTACTTATTTATCTAGTTATTTAGTAGATGGTGCAGGTTCTGCAGAGATTGTGGCTCACGATCCGGTTTCAGAACGTCTATTCGTTTTAAATTCAATAGCTCAGAAATTAGAGATAATCGACTTCTCTGATATCAATGCCATTTCTACAATCAGTGCTATCGATTTATCGACCTATGGTGATCCTACAAGTGTGGCTTACATGAATAATATCGTCGCTCTTGGGATTTCAAAAGGACCTTTAGAAGATGGTGTTGTTGTATTTTGCGATATTAATGGCACAATCTTATCGACCGTAACCGCTGGAAATCTTCCTGATATGGTAGGATTCACTCCTGATGGCACAAAACTTTTGATCGCTAACGAAGGCCAACCAAATGATGATTATTCTGTAGATCCTGAAGGCAGTATTTCCGTTATAGATGTTACTGGAGGACTAGGAAATATTTCTCAAGCGGATGTTACAAGTATCAACTTTAACAGTTTTGATAGTCAATTGGCCTCATTACAAGCTGCAGGTGTTAGAATATTTGGCCCAAATGCTTCAGTATCTCAAGACTTAGAACCAGAATACATTTCATTCTCAAGTGATTCACAAACGGCTTATGTAACGCTTCAAGAAAACAATGCTATTGGAGTTATCGACTTAAGAACAAACAGTATTACATCTATATTACCATTAGGTTTAAAAGATCATGCTTTAGCAGGAAACACATTAGATGCTTCTGATGATACGGACTTTATTTTCTTAGCGAATTGGCCTGTAAAAGGAATGTACATGCCAGATGCTATGGCGTCTTACGAAGTGGGAGGTGTGACTTATTTAGTAACGGCCAATGAAGGTGATGCTAGAGAATACGACACATTTGAAGAAGAAGAGCGCGTAAGCGATTTAAACTTAGATCCAACAGTTTTTCCTAATGCTGAATTCTTACAATTAGATAGCAACTTAGGACGATTAACTGTTACAAACGTTAATGGTGATTTAGATGATGATGGTGATTTTGACGAAATTCATGTGTTAGGTTCACGTTCTTTTAGTATTTGGAATACAGCCACAGGTGCATTGGTTTTTGATAGTGGTGATGACTTTGAACGTATTACTGCAAATGACCCAACTTATGGAGGTTTATTTAACGCGAGTAACAGTAATAACAACTTTAAAAACAGAAGTGACAATAAAGGTCCTGAGCCAGAAGGTGTCACTATTACAGAAATTGATGGTCAGGTTTATGCGTTTATCACTTTAGAACGTGTTGGTGGTTTTATGACCTATAACATTACTGATCCTAACAATGCTGTTTTTGAAAAGTACATTAACAATAGAGATTTAGGTGACGATGAAGGTGGTGATTTAGGTCCTGAAGGCATAATATATGTGACTCCAGAACATAGTCCTAATGATACTGGCTTAGTAATTATGGCAAACGAAGTAAGTTCTACATTAAGCTTCTATGCACTTAATAATAACTCTTTAAGTGCTGATGAATTTACTTTACAGTCTGAAGCTTTAAAAATGTTTCCTAATCCTTCAAAATCTAACCAAACAGTATACTTTAATAAAACGGTATCTGTTTCACTATTTGATCTTCAAGGTCGTGAAATAGTGTCTAAAGAAAATACAATGGATTTTCAATTGCCAACTTTAACTGCTGGTACCTATATCTTGATAACAAAAAATGGTGAAAGCTTTAAGCTTTTAATCAAATAAATCTGCTAATTTATGTCCATGAAAAGCACCTTCAATTGAAGGTGCTTTTTTTATTGTAATAATTCCATTCAATTTTTATTTGAAAGTTAAATCTTAATAATATCTAAAAGGGCATGTTGTTTGATAACAAATAGCAATACATTAGTAATTAATTAAATTTTATATCATCATGAAAAAAATAACCTCTTTATTATTTGCCCTTACCTTTATATTAACCTCTTGTACAGGAGATCAAGGCCCTCCTGGTTTTGATGGTGCACCAGGTATACCAGCAGATGAATATGCTGCTCAGTCATTTGAGGTATCGCCAATTAATTTTCAATACGATAACGATACAGGTCTTCAGGAAGTAATTGTAGCTTTGCCTTATGACTTACTAGATAGCGATGTTGTTTTAGTTTATAGATTAGATGAAGTAGTAACTATTGATGGACAAGACACTGATGCATGGTCGCCGCTTCCTCAAAACTTCTTTCTTAACGACACTGATATTATTCAATACGTATTTAATCATACTTTTGCTGATGTTAAATTGTTAATAGATGGAAACTTTAATCTTTCAACTTTAGATGCTGGTTTTACTCAAAACCAAGTTTTTAGAATCGTTATTTTACCTGCAGATCCTGTTAATAGCCTTGATATTGATTTTACAAACTTAGACAGTGTCATAGAAGCATTTCATATAACAGAGTTTGAAACACTATAAACTTACTTTCAAAGAAAAACACAAAGCCTGAAGATTCAATTTTCAGGCTTTTTTTATTTCGGAAATTGACACCATTGAATTAACATCTACCTATATTTGTATTTAAACAAAAACGATTTCGTAAATGGAGTGTATTTCAGTTTTCGACATGCTAAAAATTGGTGTAGGCCCTTCAAGTTCTCATACATTAGGACCTTGGAGAGCAGCAGAACGTTGGATTAAAGAATTAAAAGACAAAAACCGTTTTGATAAGGTTGAAAAAATAACCGTAGATTTATATGGTTCTCTATCTTTAACAGGAAAAGGTCACGCTACTGATTTTGCTGTAATCTTAGGCCTGACAGGTGCAGATCCAGAACGCATGCCTATTGAAGATATTAGCACCATTATCGATGAGGTTAAAACTACCAATGTTTTAATGTTTAATAATGAACGTGCAATTCCTTTCGATTTTAAATCCAATATTGTTTTTAACAGAAAAGCACTACCCTTTCATTCTAACGGAATGATTTTTACAGCGCTAATCAACGGTAGAAATTACAAATACACCTACTACTCTATTGGTGGCGGTTTTGTAGTGCAAGAAGAACGGAAAGTCTCTAAAGCAAACAAAATAATATTCTACTGTACTTTTCCTTATCCTGTCGCTTATGGGACAGAATTACTGAAATTTTGCGAGCAATTACGACTACCAATATCTGGAGTCGTTTTAGAAAATGAAAAATCGATAAGAGATGAATCTGAAATAGATTTTGAATTAAAACGCATTTGGAATACAATGCTAGAATGCATGTATACAGGTTGCCATACCGAAGGTAATTTACCAGGTGGACTTAATGTAAGACGCCGTGCTTTTGACATGCACAAAAATATAATTGGAGACAATACTTACGAAAACCCTCAAGAATGGCTAGAAACCATTAGAAAAACGGAAGTTAAATTTCGTCAGATTCTAAAATGGGTAAGTTGTTTTGCTTTAGCAGTCAATGAAGTTAATGCCTCTTTAGGTCGTGTGGTAACCGCTCCTACGAACGGAAGTGCTGGCGTTATTCCATCGGTATTAATGTATTACTTAGTGATTGAAAATCATGAAGCGGATTTTGAACATATTAAAAAATTCCTTTTAGTGGCTAGTGAAATAGGAAGCATATTTAAAAAGAATGCCACTATTAGTGCTGCTATGGGAGGCTGCCAGGCCGAAATTGGAGTATCCTCTGCCATGGCAGCTGGTGCTTTAACCGAATTATTAGGAGGAACACCAGAACAAGTTTTAGTTGCTGCAGAAATTGCTATGGAACATCACTTAGGTTTAACTTGTGATCCTATTGGTGGTTTAGTTCAAATACCGTGTATAGAACGCAATTCTATGGGAGCCATTAAAGCTATTAACGCTGCCGAATTAGCTTTAGATACAGATCCCAAAAACGTAAAAGTCCCATTAGATAAAGTAGTTCAAACCATGTGGGAAACCGCAAAAGACATGAGTTCTAAGTATAAGGAAACCTCTGAAGGTGGTTTGGCCGTTGGAGTTCATTTAACAGATTGTTAACCTAATGAATTTAAAAATACTTTATATATGTCTTTTTGTTTCAACCGTGATTCAAGCTCAAAATCACCACTATTTAAACGCTGATACACGCCTTTATAATGAAGCTAACGAAAGCGAAGGTTTTAAAGGATATTTTAAAGTCAATGCGCGTGTTGAAGTACTTTCTGCACAAACATCTGATTGGAGTTTTGTTAAAGCGGATAATAACACTAAAGGCTATGTGCAATCAAAACACCTTTCCGACAAGCCCATTTCAAGTCAAAATACAGTAGAAGACAGTGATAATCCCATTTTAAATGGCGACACCTATTATGGTGGACATCATTTATTTGTGACTGTGGCCTCTCTAAGAGCAAGAGCAAAACCCAGTTTGTCTGGAGAAATTAGAGCCATCTTAACCATGGGTGAAGCTGTGCCTATAAAATATATACCGATTGAAAAAGAGGCATGGGTAAATATATCTAACAACAAATACATTCAGAGAAAATATATTAATGAACGTCCAGATTATGATGCTTTAGCATTGTCTTATGCTAATATAGAAAAAGATAATTTTGAAGAACGCTTGAAGATTGCTGAACGTTTAGTAGAGTTGGCTTGGAATAGTGGCTATGCCTATCTAAAATCTGCTTATCTTGTTTTACTCGATGTCGCTAAGGAAAGTAATAATACAGCATTGATTACATCTACACAAATGTATTTGACTTTAGCTGATGGTTTAGAACATTCATTACCACATGAATCTGTTACAGAATTTATAAAAAATGTGAGTTTTAAAATAAAAGGTGTACAAATAAACAAGCTAATGGTAGACTTAAATACGGTAATTAACACTTACGGGCAACCTTTAAAAATCGAAAGCATAAGTGATGAATGCGGGGTCTATTATAGTAGTACATTTTACCATTATAAAAACATGACGTTATCTGTTAATGTTGAAGAAAACATAGGAGAAATCGTAGAAGTTGTTTTAGATAAAAATAGCATCTTTATTATGAACGAAAACTCTATTTTAGATCATACCGTAACTGAAAATGAATTCATAAAATTATACTCCAAGTACATAATAACTAGCATACAAAATCTACATACATATACCATTTTAAATGCTTATGGAGGCTATAATATCAATTTTAAAAATGGTAAGATCTATAGCATTACGCTATTCAACCTTTGCTAATTATTACAGTCGTCGCATCGCTTCCGATCTTCCAAACAAATGATTCCCCATTAGTCTTCAAATTAACAGAAAATAATTACACCTCAATGACTCATTTTTCGATCCTACCAAAACTCAAATAGTAACCAAGTGGTTACAGTGTAATGTTCGTTCAAATTACAGTTTTGATAGTATTTGTGTCTTAGAATAATCAAAAGCTTAACAATTCTCATTATTTTTACATCAACTAATAAAAACACAATGTCAGTAGCAAAAAAAGACTATAAAAGAATCACAGTAAAAAGCCTTGTAGATATGAAATCTAGAGGTGAAAAAATATCAATGCTTACTGCCTATGATTATACTATGGCAAAAATCGTTGATGGAGCTGGTGTAGATGTCATTTTAGTTGGTGATTCTGCAAGTAATGTTATGGCGGGTCACGAAACGACATTGCCAATTACTTTAGATCAAATGATTTATCATGCCTCTTCCGTAGTTAGAGCTATTGACCGATCTTTGGTGGTGGTTGATTTACCTTTCGGTAGTTATCAAAGTGACCCTAAAGAAGCCTTACGTTCTGCCATTAGAATCATGAAAGAATCTGGAGGCCATGCTGTTAAAATGGAAGGCGGAAAAGAAGTTAAAGAATCTATAAAACGTATATTAAACGCAGGCATCCCAGTAATGGGACACTTAGGATTAACTCCTCAATCTATATACAAATTTGGAACATACACCGTAAGAGCCAAAGAAGAAGTTGAAGCTCAGCAATTAAAAGATGATGCTCTAATGCTAGAAAAAGCAGGATGTTTTGGTATTGTGCTAGAAAAAATCCCTGCAGCATTGGCTAAAGAAGTTGCAGAAAGCGTTTCCATTCCTGTAATTGGTATTGGTGCTGGTGATGGAGTTGATGGTCAGGTTTTAGTATTACATGATATGTTGGGAATGACACATGAATTTAATCCTCGTTTTTTACGTCGCTATATGAATTTATTTGAAGACATGACTGCTGCTATTGGACAGTATGTTGATGATGTAAAGTCTAAAGATTTCCCTAATGATGAGGAGCAGTATTAGTTTAGATTTTTAGATCCTTAGACTTCATTAGATTATTTAGATCGCTAAACTTAAAATATGGCTCATAAATTTAAAGAATTGCTGATTTGGAAAAGAAGTAGGTTATTCTGCTCTGATATTTATGAAATTACTTCAAAGTTTCCTGATTCGGAAAAATTTGGACTCACCAATCAATTGAGAAGGGCATCAGTTTCAATTCCATCAAATATAGCTGAAGGATCTTCCAGAAATTCTAATAAAGATTTCGCTCGGTTTTTACAAATATCAATCGGTTCAGCTTACGAAATAGAAACTCAGCTTCTTATTTCTGCTGATTTAAATTTTATTTTAGATAAAGAACTCCAATCAAGCCTTTCAGAATTAGATGAAATTATCAAAATGATTTCAAAATTTAAATCTAATTTAATCTAATATTTTCTAAACGTCTAAAAGTCTAAAGATCTAAAATGTCTCATAAAATCCTTTCCAACAAAAATAACCTTCAAGTTATCCACGAAGACAATCACATCATCATTGTAAATAAAAGAGCTGGAGATATTGTACAAGGTGACAAAACAGGTGATAAACCGCTGAGTGAAGTGGTTAAGTCGTATCTAAAAGATAAATATAATAAGGATGGTAATGTATATCTAGGTGTTGTACATCGTTTAGACCGACCAACAACAGGCATTGTGATGTTTGCTAAAACTAGCAAATCACTTCCTCGACTAAATAAATTATTTGCAGAAAAAACAGCGAAAAAGACCTATTGGGCTTTGGTTAAAGAACAGCCGCCAAAAACGAGTGACACCTTAGTTCATTGGCTAAAAAAGAATCCTAAAAACAATAAATCCACCGCATATATTAAAGAAGTTGAAGGCAGCAAAAAGGCTATTCTACATTATAAAGTCATCCAAAAACTTGATAATTTCTTTTTATTAGAAATTGATTTAGAAACTGGAAGACATCACCAAATCCGTGTACAATTAGCATCCATAGGCTGTCCCATAAAAGGAGATTTAAAGTATGGTTTTGATCGTAGCAATAAAGATGCTAGCATTAGTTTACATGCTAGAACCTTACGTTTTGTACATCCTGTAAAAAAAGAAGAGGTATTTATTACAGCTCCATTACCAAATGATCCACTTTGGAATGCTTGCAATATTTAAATTGTTCTATATGGATATTCCAACGTAAGTGTCGTGCCTTTATGCTTTTGAGATTCTAGGTTATATTTAGCACTTAACAGTTCTGCTCTTTTTTTCATGTTAATTAATCCAGAGCTTTTTGCTACAGATTCAATATCATAGCCGATACCATCATCTTCAATTTTTATTATTAATAATTGTTCTTGGTAAGATAAAGTTATGTTTAGATGCTCAGCTTCAGCATACTTCAAGGTATTTGAAAAAAATTCTTGAAGAATCCTAAATAAGATAATTTCATCTTTTTTATTCTCGAAATTTACCTTCTCACCTGTTATTGATAACGTAGAATCAATAAGCCCTGATTTATTTAAGCGCGCCACTTCATTTTCCAAAGTAGCTTCAAAACCTAAATTAAAGATGACGTCGTTATTTAGAGATTTAGATAACGCTCTCACTTCATCTAATGTGTTTTTTAGAGTTTCTGCCGCATTATTAACTTTAGTCTTAGCTTCGTTATTCACAGCTGTTAAAGCCGCATTCATTTGCATTGTAGACATAACGAGCATTTGCCCAATGTTATCGTGTAATTCCCTACCAACATGTTTTAAGGTTTCTTCCTGAATTTCTTGTTGCGTCTTTAACAACTCTTCATCAAATTTTTGTTGTTGCTCAACATTTCTTAATAAAAGCTGATTTTTACGTTTTTGATAAAAGACAAAAAAGAGAATGACTAATGAGCATATGATGATTAATACAATAATCATATATATAATTAAATTCCGTTCTGCCTGAGTACTAATTATTGGGCCTTCGGCTTGCAAAATAGTAACGCAGCTGATAACGTCATATAAAGAAAAATGTTTAATGATAAGTGAATTTTCCATTTTAAAAGTACATAATCCCAATCGTCTTCTATAAAATATAATTCAAAAAACAATATTGGGAAAATTATTAGAATCCAAATAAAAAAAGTAGCATTAAAATAAAAATAAATGGATTTATAGAATAAAACTATCGTTTCTGATGCCAAGGTCTCAAAAAAGTAGATAATTATGGATAAAATTATTATCCATAAGCTAGCAATGCTTATAAATTCATTGTAATTAAATAAATTTTCAAATTTAAAAATGATATACAATATAACTTGCAACAGATAGATATAAAATCCATATTTCAGAATTTGTTTAAACCGAACCGTTTTGACAACTTTATAATTAACAAAAACCATCATTAACGCTAAGCCAATCCACCAAAATAAAGTGTACCACCAATAATTACTTTCAATCAGAGTACCTTCAATGAGATGGAAATAACCTATATCCTTTAAGTAATTTGGATAACCGCCAATTAAATCTACAAAAAATGCATATGCTAAAAAGTAAATGATATACTTAACTGGTGTGAATTTGTATGACTTATAAGTAATTACACCAATAATTGCGGCAAATAATTCTACCATTGATGTAATTAAACTATAATTTTCTTTAAGAAAATCATCCATAAAATCTGTTATTGTGGATAATTTGCTTTTGGTGGCATGCCTTGATTACCAAAATTTAAACCATCAGAACCTTTTAAGTCATTGCTTCCACCTTGTATAGATATAAAACCACCTTCAGAAGTGTTCTTGTAGCCTGTAGGTACAAACAGTAATGTTGTTAAACCTTCGGCTTCTTTGGTATCTGGATGCGCACCTAAATACAAACGTAATCCATCTAATGTATTTCCATTATCTTTAGCTTGCTGCTTAGCGTAGGCTATATAAATCTCAATATCTTCTATTTTATACCAAGATGATCTGTTATCTCCTGTTTTAGAATTTTTAAATAGTGAATCATTTATTATCTCATAACGCTCATTATACGCTTGGTCTAGTGTTTTAATTTCTTCTGGTGTAATTATACCTGACGGGGGCTTTACTGTTGGTGGTTCTGTTATCATATCTCCATCATTACAGCAATAAAAATACATAACTAGTGCACCTAAAATAACTCCTATAATAAGCAATCCAAAATTTTTCATAATCAACCGTTGGTTTTGTTAATAGCGACCGTAAATTATTGATTATATTTAACATATAAAATTTAAATCAATCGTTTTCATAGAGAATCAATCATTCATTCTGATATTTAGGTAATTACCTGTAGTCTTTTGGCTTAGGCTATTTATTGATTTTTCGGTTAACTGAAGGACTCTAGGATAACCACCTGTCGTTTGGCAATCGCGCATTAAAACGATGAGTTGCCCTGATGGTGTAAGCTGTACCGTTCCTGGTAAAACCGCTGAGGTTAATATAGATTTTAAATCATTTTGGACTAAAGGTTGAAGTTGATAAGCCATGCGATTGTTGTATTTTGAAACTTCAAACGTGGTATTTATAAGTACATCCTTTTGGTCTTTAGAGAGTTTCTCAAATTCCGGACCTCTCGTAACACAGAAAATATCCTCATCCAAATAGGACGCATCAAACTTTAACTTTGCATGTTTTGGAAGTATTAAGCTTGAAGGCTTCATTGTATCTAAACAATCACCCTTTTGAATTCGGATGTCATCCGTAATACCTTGCATCATACTTCTACTTCCTAAAACCGTTTCGGATAACACTCCTCCTTTTACAGCCATATAAGCTCTAAAGCCTTTAATCAGTTTCCCAAAAGTTAGCGCATCATTATCCTTAACCGTAATTGATTTAAACATCATAATCGGCTTACCATTTAATTTAGGACTCATGTCTGCACCTGTAATGGCAATAGTCGTGGCCGTTAAAAACAATAATTCTGCACCTGTCATTGTCATTTCTAAGACTGCAGCATCTTCATCATTACCGAGAAGCGCATTGGCAAATTGACTAGAATAAGAATCCATAGCACCAGATATTGGTACTCCATAACCTAGATACCCTAAACGCCCTTCATCTTGAATCGTGGAATAGAATCCTGTTTTTAAAACCTTAATCATGCACTAATAATGTTTTAAAATCGAAACATGAATTTATGACTTCGGATTTGATGTGTTGATATTCTGATTTTGAAATAGAATAAAACTTTATCTTATCTCCTGCTTTTATGAAACACGGCGGATTTTGTTTTGGATTGAATAATTCAATAGGTGAATTTCCTATAATATGCCAACCTCCTGGACTGTCTTGTGGGTAAATTCCGGTTTGCTTTCCACCGATGCCTACAGCCCCTTTTTTTACATTGAAACTTGGTGTTGTTTTTCGATCTAAATACAAGGCTGAATTGAGCCCTCCTAAATATAAAAATCCCGGTAAAAATCCTATAAAATACACACTGTAAATCGCCTCGGAATGCAACTTTAAAACAGCGTCTTTTGACAAATGTATTGCTTTAGAATAGCTTTCTAAATCGAAACTAAATTCTTCATCATAACAAACAGGTATTCTAAAAGTTTTAGAATTTATTTCTTTTAAATTATCAAAGGTTGAATATATTTTTTTTAAGCTTAAAAACACACTATTGACATCATCAATACCATAACCATAAACCACTAAAATTGAATTATATGCAGAAATTAACTCAACAGATTCTTTAATTAAAACAACCCCAATCACTTCTTTAAAAAACAAAACATCTTTAAGCGTTTCTTCATCAATAACTACTGGCCACTCTATTAGAATAGAGCGCTCATTATATTGTGAATATCGAAGTTGAAAACTCATGATTTCCTATTGAATTTGAATGTTGTTTTTCTTTAAATTATCGGATAAAAACTTTAAAATCTCAATGGCATTCTCTGTGTCTCCATGCACACAAAATGTCGATGCCTTTACCGAAACTTCTACCCCTCTTACAGACGTCACTTTTTGATGATTTACCATGCTCAAAACATGACTCAAAACAGCTTCCTTTTCATGTAAAATAGCATCTTTATCTCTGCGAGAAACTAAGGATAAATCTTCGTTGTAATTTCTATCCGCGAAGGCTTCAAACACAACTTCAATATGTTCTTGTTTTGCTAGCTTAGCAATCACAGAATTATAAGGTGCATATAACTTAATTGGAGTCGAAAAACTCTTTACAACCTCAACAATAACCTGAGCCGTATTTTCATCTTTAGCTGCCAAATTATATAATGCACCATGAGGCTTTATGTGGTTTAAAGGCAAACACTCATTTTGCAAAACTGCTTGCAAGGTTTCTATTTGATGTTTTAAACTTACATATAAATCGGCATTAGTAAGACTCATGATTTGTCTCCCAAAATTCAATATATCAGGGAATGAAGGATGCGCTCCAATTTTCACTTGATACTTCTTCGCCAACTGCACAACCTCAGTTATAGACTCTAGATCACCAGCATGACCACCACAAGCTATATTGCATGAAGACAGATAAGGCATCAATTCAAACTCATTCCCTACCCCTTCACCAACGTCTGCATTGATATCTACACTAATAACATTTTCCATTTTACAATATATTAAAAACGCTCAAAACCCCTTTTGCACCCAAAAAGATTGTGATTACTAAAATAACACCCCCTAAAGCATTCTGAAATTTCGAATTTACAAACACACCTAAAACAGACGATTTATTCATTATCCACAACAAAAACCCAGCAATAACAGGCAATAATAAGCCATTAGCGACTTGAGCGAATTTTATAATTTCGATAGATTTAAATCCAATACCAGAAAACACAACCCCCAATACCACGATAAACATCCAAACCGATTTAAACTTTTTAGATTTTAAATCTAGCTCCCACCCTAAACACCCACTAGCTACAAATGCAGCAGCTAAAGGTGCTGTAATCGCGCTCGTAATTCCTGCAGCAAATAAACCAATAGCTAAAAAGTATTTTGCAAAACTTCCAAACAAAGGCTCTAAACCTAAAGCTAAGTCAGACGTATTTGTAATGGGTTGTTTTTGAATAGCTGATGCCGCAACGATAATACACATTGACACCGTTCCGCCTAAAATTACAGCAACTAAGGTATCTTTCTTCGCCAATGGTAAGTCATTATTCGATTTCCATTTGGTTTTTGCTAAAGACGCATGCAAAAAGAGATTGTAAGGCACAACGGTTGTTCCAATTAATGCAATAACCGTTAAAATACTACCCTCTGGAGCCACAGGAGTAACGATACCTTTTAAAATTTCTAGAAGATTAGGTTTTGTAAGAATCGCTGTCGTTATAAAGGCAAAACTCATCAAAATCACTAAAAACACAAAGACTTTCTCTAATACTTTATAATTTCCGATATAAAGTAAAACAAAAGCAATGGCACCAATAATTAAACTCATTATATTGAGTTTTAGCTGACCGACTTCCAAAATCACATTTCCAACAATAGCTTCCATTCCTAAAGCACCTCCACTAATGTTTCCGGCTTCGTAAGCTGCATTTCCAATGACGATAGCGCTGATAATTAGAAGCACAGCAATACCTTTTACAATTGGGTGTTTTATTTCTTCTCTAATAATTTCAGATAAACCTTTTTGAGAAACGATTCCTAATCGCGCTGCCATTTCTTGCAATATAACGGTTGCAAAAATAGATAATGCCATGGCCCACAATAATGTGAATCCGAAATTGACTCCCGCTAAAGTGCAAACCGTCACTGTTCCCGGACCAATAAATGCGGCTGCAACTAAAGGTCCTGGTCCAATATTTTTAAAAAATTTCTTCATTCGTTACCTATAGAATTCAGAGCGTAAATAGCGAAACTCCCTAACCAATGCCCTCCTTCGTAGCTATCCCCAACAATACTTGGTAACGAATAATTAATATGCTTATTCGCTAAATTCTGAAGATGTTTGTATTCTGGTAAATCTTGAGCGATATAATTGAGACTCCATGCTCTAGAAAAGTTGACACCATCAAGATGCACCAGCTTTCCGTCAGTTCTATCAGAGACTTCACCTACAGCGATATCAAAATCATCATTTATTAATTCTGGTATAAAATCATTTACCCATACTTTAAAGTCTTCAACAGACAGAACACGCTTCATTAAAGCCGCTTCCTCTAAGCAAGGTGACAAAAAATCGAAACCACTTGGCTCCCATTCTATTGGACAATCTTGATCTTTTTCATAAAAATCTTTCGCTCTATTTTCTATTAAAGTCATTAATTCTGAATGCTCTACTGCAACCGCGTAATCATAAGCAAAACTTAGACCGAATGCGGTATTAGGGTGTTCTCCTACTCTGATTGGATAATTTAATTTGGGTAGAAATTCTAAGTACTTCCCAACAATCATATTTGTCATCGGTTGCAAATTAGCTTCCAATTTACGAGCCAACGGATTATCCCAGGTGTGCAATTCTTCAGCAAGCTTCAATAACCAGGCCCAACCATAAGTGCGCTCAAAAGACGAATTGTATTCTCCGTCAAAATAAAGCAATTCTTGTTCTATGTTTTCCTTCGATATATTATGAAGTAATTTCTGTCCTATTTCTGCTCTATTATCCAAATCCGGAAAATCCTTTAACAAAGACACCAAACTCCAATGGCCATGAACAGCAGAATGCCAATCGAAACAACCATAAAATGCAGGATGTAATTCTTTTGGAGTCTTTAAATCAGAAGCAGTACCAATCGTTTGATTAAGCTTGTTTGGATATTCCGTATCCATACAATGCAGTGGTAATTGCGCTAAACGGTTAGCTTGTTCAAGATTTAAAACCGGAGTTTTTACAACCTCAACTTCTACAACATTAGCCGAGATCTCAACTTGTTTTTCTTCATTATTTTTACAACTAAAAGCAAACAATACTCCTATTAAAATGTAATATTTTTTCATTTATATTTTTAAACTATTATTATAAATTGTTTAATTAGGTAAAGGCAATTATTAAACTATAAATCAACTACTAATGATCTATAAATATAATTAACCTAACCAACCTTCACGATCTAAACTACGATACTGAATGGCCTCACTAATATGTCCTCCTAAAACATCATCAGAACCTTCTAAATCTGCGATTGTTCTAGAAACTTTCAGAATTCTGTCGTAAGCTCTTGCTGATAAATTTAAGCGTTCCATAGCAGATTTCAAAAGTAACATTGAAGGTTCATCTAATTTGCAATATTTTCGGATTTGCTTCGTGTTCATTTGTGCATTGTAATGAATATTTTCCAATTCTTTAAAACGTTCCGTTTGGTTCTCTCTAGCTGAAGTTACTCGTTTTCTAATATCAACTGAAGACTCACCATTCCGCTCGTCTGCCAATTTCTCAAATGGCACAGGAGTAACTTCAATATGAATATCTATTCGGTCTAAAAGTGGACCAGAGATTTTCCCCATATAACGTTGCATTTCCGCAGGAGATGATGTTATCGGAGAATCCGGATCGTTAAAATAACCACTAGGGCTTGGATTCATACTTGCCACTAGCATAAAAGACGAAGGATAAGTCACTGTGAATTTTGCTCTAGAAATCGTCACTTCCCGATCCTCCAAAGGCTGACGCATGACTTCTAAAACTTCACGTTTAAATTCTGGTAATTCATCTAAGAATAAAACTCCATTATGCGATAGAGAAATTTCGCCTGGTTGCGGGTAACTTCCGCCGCCTACAAGGGCTACATTCGAAATTGTGTGGTGAGGGCTTCTAAAAGGCCGTTGCGCCATTAAACCCGTATGTGCTTTTACTCTCCCAACAACCGAATGTATTTTAGTTGTTTCTAAAGCTTCATGCAAAGTCATTGGAGGTAATATACTCGGTAAACGTTTTGCTAGCATGGTTTTACCAGAACCTGGTGGCCCAATAAGAATAATATTATGACCACCTGCCGCTGCGATTTCCATACAACGTTTAATGGATTCCTGTCCTTTAACGTCTGCAAAATCAAACTCTGGGAAATCTAGATTTTTGTAAAATTCTTCTCTTGTATTAATAATCGTTTGCTCTAAAGGTTCGCCTTTATCGAAATGATTAATGACTTGCATGATGTTTTCGACTCCAAAGACTTTTATATTATCTACAATAGCGGCTTCTTTGCAATTTTGAATCGGCAGAATGATATTTTTAAAGCCTTCTTCTCGTGCTTTAACAGCAATTGGCAATGCTCCTTTAAAAGGCTGTAAACTGCCATCTAAGGACAGCTCTCCCATTATAATGTAATCCTCTAAGTTTTCTGCTTTAATCTGATTAGATGCCGCTAAAATACCAACAGCCAAAGTTAAATCGTACGCCGAACCTTCTTTTCTTAAATCAGCAGGTGCCATATTGATGGTAATCTTTTTTCCCGGAATTCGGTAACCATTGTTTTGAAGCGCAGCAGCTATTCTGTAATTACTTTCTTTAATGGCATTATCTGGCAACCCGACTAAATGATAACCGACACCTTTGTCAATATTAACCTCAACGGTAATTGTTGAGGCTTCCACTCCAAAAACGGCACTAGCGAAAACTTTTTTGAGCATAAATGATTAGTTTTCTTAAAATTAAGAAAATCAACGATATAAAAAAGCCTTTCAAAATATAATCTTGAAAGGCTTCAGTTATGATACACTATAATATCTAGCTTTTAATAAATCTTTTAATCATTTTATTAATGCCAGATTGAATTTCTAAAAAGTAAACTCCATTTGATAAATCATCAACATTGATTGTTGAATTATTATTGTTTATTAAAGTATTGATACGTCTACCATTTACATCGTAAATAGTAATTTTATCAATAACTACAGTCGATTCAATATTTAATACATCAGCAACTGGGTTAGGATATATGCTTATAGCATCTCCTAAGCTTTCATCCTTTACTGACAAACTAGAAAGTGCATATTCAATAACCAATTGAGGTCCTGCAGAACCATCAAAAGCTTCTGCTTCACGCTCTCCACTTCCATTGATTACAAATGTCATTGCATTAAACATAGTCCAGTTGTCCTGCGCTAAAATCTCTTCAACTAAAGAAGCAATATTTGGTGTTTGCTGATTGACACCGGCATCTCCTATATTTTCAGTATCCCACGCAGGTATATCGTTCCAGCTTACCACATTATTTCCTAGTGTTCTAAATGAAATATCAAAATCTGTGTTTGAGAATTCCAATGAATACGCATTAGCTTCTGCTCTTATCTCTACACTCGTAGGATCAGAATTATCATCATCTACCGTAAATTGAATATAAGCGTTAGTAATTACAGCATCAGAAGGTAATTGAATATCTGTAAATCTTACACCTACAAGTTGGTTAGTAGAACCACTTTCATCAACAAGCTCTAAATCTGAACTCCCTAAATCCATAGCTCCTGTTGCCACCTCTTCCTCAGCATCATTATTAGATCTATTAACTTCATAAATTAATGTACCCGTTTCTAGAATACCTTCACAATTACAATTACCATCTTCTACATCAAAAAACGTATCTGCATTACCATCGTCACAAGACGTTCCATCAGGCTCACAAGGTGTTTGATAATATAATTTTAAGATAGGTGCTGCCGCCCCATCAAATGATTCTGCGACACGCTTCCCAGAACCTGAGATAATAAATGTAACTGCATTTCCGCTTAACCAGCCATCTTGAGCAATAATTTCCTCAACGATGTTTGTAACGTAAGGTGAACGTTGATTAAGCCCCGCTTCACCTGTAGTATTCCACATAGCAACATCATTCCAATTTACAGAACTCATTGTTAGATCTCTTGAAGTAATATCATTTAAATTAGAAGTAAAAGTCCCACTCTCTGTTGCCAATTCCCCATTGATCATTAAATTAGTAATATCAGCATCTGCACTTGTTTCATCAGTTTGAAATTGCAAGTATGCTCTAGATAATACAGCACCCTCTGGCATTTGAACATTATCAAAACGCACACCAATGACTTGATCAATACCATCATAAACCAACTCTAAATCTGAGCTTTCCGTATAAACTAATCCTGTTCCTATTTCTTCTTCAGCATCATCACTAGAATTAAGCACCTCATTAATAGCTTCTACAACATCATCAGGAATTCCATTACAATTACAAAAACCATCTTCTTCATCATCAATTGTACTCGCATCGCCATCATCACATGGTGTACCGTAAGTAGGACAGTCATTAGACTCTAATGAATATGTTATAATTAGCTGAGGTGCTGCACCAGAATCACCATTAAATGACTCTGCTGTTCTTTCACCAGAACCTGATATAAAAAAGGACATAGAACTATATGGTAACCAATCTGGTTGATCTACAATTTCTTGAACAATAGTTCTTAAGCTTGGTGTTTTCTGATTTTCTCCAGCCTCTCCTACAGTTTCCCATGCAGGAACATCACTCCAAGTGACTGCGGCGTCTGTTTTTTCTCTAGATGTAATATTGTAAGCCTCTGTAGTAAAACGTAAACTATTAATAGCTTTCTCACCTTTGATAACTAAGTTAGTTGCTACTGAATTAGATTCATCTGTTGTAAATTGAATAGCTGCATCTAAAATAACAGCACCTTGTGGTAAGGTAACGCCATTAAAGCGCATACCAACAGTTTGGTTGAATTGATCTTCAAAAGCATCATAAACCATTTCTAAATCAGAACTATCTGTATACATCGCTCCACCTGCTTCTGCTTCTTCAGCATCATCATCTTCATGATTTATTTGGTAATTCAATGTTCCTGATTCTTCTACTCCAATACAATTACAGTTACCATCTTCAAAATCTAAAACCGTATTAGGATTTCCGTCATCACAAGTCGTACCTTCTGGATTACATGGCAATTGATAGAATAATTTCAATTCTGGTGCTGCCGAACCATCAAAAGATTCTGCGATTCTTACTCCTGAACCTGATAAAATAAATGTCATTGCATTACCGACTTCCCAACCTGTTTGAGAAATAAGTTCATATACAACATTATTTAAATATGGTGTACGCTGATTAACACCAGCTTCTCCTACTGTTTCCCATTGTGCAACATCGTTCCAGTTTACAGCGCTAACCGTTAATGGTCTTACTGAAATATCATTATTATTAGAAGTGAATGTTTCACTAGCTAATGATAATTCTCCATTAATGATTAAATTAGTTACATCACTTTCAGTACTTGTTTCATCAGTTTGAAACTGGATATAAGATCTATATAATGTAGCGCCTTGTGGGATTTGAACATTTTCAAAACGAATACCCACCAATTGATCGATATCATCATAGATTAACTCTAAATCTGTACTTTCCGTATAAACTAAACCTGTTCCAATCTCCTCTTCAGCATCATCACTACTGTTTTGTACTGCAATAGTTTCTTCTACTAATTCAAAATCTGGCACACCTTCACAATTACAAAAACCATCTTCTTCATCATATAAAGTCGTTGCATTTTCATCATCACAAGTTATACCTACAACAGGACAAGGATTATCATCTATATTAGAATTAGAGATAGTAACAACACTTCCTGTTTCTGGTGAAAAGATATTTAATGCTTCAGGCAATGTAAAAGGATCTGTATTACTTCCTTCTGCAACCTCATCTGCATTATTAACATCTATGGTACGTAACTCAATTTTTTCGTTATCAACAAAAACTAGTTTAAATTGATTGAAAGACCCTGAGTTTCTTGTCCAACTCTTATCGTCATCATTATCTCTTAATGGTGCTCCCCAACATCCTTCACCTGTGTAAACAGTTCCGGCTTGTTCTTCAATAACAAAACCTTCATCATTTCCTGGATCTGATGATGGTTTTATTGGCCATGTTGTTTTAGCCATGTGCGAATCACAATCTACAACCAATCTTACTTGTTGGTCATAAAATAATTGTGCCCATGCTCCATATTGTGCATTTCCTTCAGATTTACCTGAAGTATGTGGACGCATTGGCTTATGATATTGTGCCATTTTCCATGTTAAATAAGAAGACGTATTTAAATCATCTTCTAACCAAGTTAACTGATCACCAAGCACTGAAATTTCAGAATTTAACGTGTAAGTTCTAATCATATTATTTCCCCACGTCATTGCATAATAAGAATCCGCGTTTGGCGTATCAAAAAGGTCATATATAGAAGATGTGTTTTCATGATTACCTCTAGCTGGTACAATTGGAAACATTCTTCCATCTGCAGCTGTAGTTAATTGCCAATCCTCAAACCAATCTTGCCACTCTGAATCACTATCAGCATTGGTCATATCTCCACCAAATAAAACGGCATGTGGTTTTAACTTACTTACCAATTTATTAGCATTTTGTCTTGGTGTTCTGTTATTTCTAGAATCTCCTCCCGCAATGAAAAACAATCTACTGTCGTCATCTGGTGCTGTTCTAAACCAAAATTGTTGACTTACACCTTCGCTATCATTTATTAAAAAATAATAATTTGTATTTGGTAATAAACCAGATAATCTTGCAAACTGATTGGTCATTCCTTTTGCTGACGTCTCTCTATCTACCGTTTTATTAAAAGCATATGCACTAAAGTCAGTACCATGATCTATGGTATCATAATAAACAGAAGCATTAGAACCAGAAATTTGATTCCAAGCTACTGTAATTGTTGTTGCAGGATCATCTAAAAGAATAAGCCTGTACTTGTCATTATTTGCATAACCTAAGCGAACTAGGCCAAGCAAAATAAGAAACATTAGAGGTGATTTTAATTTCATAATAGGGTTTAGTTTTTAGTTTTAGTGTTTTGTTTTAAGTGTTTTATCATAAATGCCATATAACATTAAAGTCGCCAGAGGCAATAAACCATGCGGTAATCTATAGACTGTTAAATAGGAAAAGTGATGTATAGAATTAAGGAAGAAATCAGGATTAAAACCAGCAACTATTCGAGCAAGTGCTGTTAAGATTCCCCAAATGATGATATAAATAAAAGCAGGTTTCACCAATTTAGGAACAAACAGAAAAACTGCTGCTATGACATCTAAAAGGCCAACTGCAAACAATAGTTGCCTCGCATGAGTTTCTGTGACACCTAATATTTTAATGGTCATATCTATAAAATGACCTGGCACATATATGAATCCCATTGCAAAAAGTCCATGCGGAATAAACGTCAACGCAATTGATACTTTTAACCAAAAAATAAGTTTCTGCTTATTAAGTGTTTCAAAATCTTTAGTAAAGAAGAGTACTAAAGGTGCCGCAAATTGCATGGTAAGCTCAAAGAATTGTAAGAAGTCATAGTTTTTATCTTTCACCATACATACACCAAGTATAAATAAGATGAATAAACTAAACCCTATAATACTTTTTTTAAGTTTTATATAAGGAATCTGTTTCCAAAAGAGACTGACAAATGCGGACACAAATAATGTGACGCTAAAAAACAAGGTAAGATTCGCTATGCCTTTATTGGTTTTAGAACTTGTAGCATAATCATACCACGGCGTGTTAAAAACATTTTCTACAATAGGACTCATTAAGCTTTCATCCCAAAGGATGGCTCTAAATGGTGCTCCGAAAAAATAAAATTGGTAGGCTCTTGCTATAAAGATTAGAAAAGCGCAAATCTGGATTATAAAAAAGGGTTTCAGTTTCATTTCACAAAAAAATGAAATTAAAACCCCTAAGCTATTACGTAAATGTTATTCGATTATTACAATATTTACACAATAATGTTATGCATATTATTAAATTATTACCACAATCTAATTTTAAGACAAAATGATGAATACTGAATGTTTTTCAATTATAAAATTGAATGCTTTTGTTTAAAAACTTAGTTTTCTGTCACAAACTCTAAAGCACGTTTTTCGTTATAATACACATTCCCCTTATCTATAAACGCAACATGACCTTCAGGAATGCTCTAAGTTACAAATCAATTTTTAATAAACTTCTTAGTCAATTTTGATTCACTAGAATGAATCTCCAAGAAATAAACTCCTTTAGTTAAACTTGAAACATCTAAATCGTAGTTTAAATTAGATAACTTAATTTCTTTCAATAGTCTACCATTAATATCTACTATAGAAATTTTATCAATGATTTGGTTTGATTTTATTTCTAATATAGAAGTTGTTGGATTAGGATATAGTTGAACAGTTTGCTTATTAAACTCATCAACACTCAAAGGTTCTACAATTTGAGTATTAACTGTATTTGTTATAATTGGCGGATTAAAATCAAAATAAATATCGGCTACAGCACTATAAATATCACCTACTTGAACATTAGACTTTGGCTTTATCTTAAAAGCAATAAAACCATGAGAATTTGGCTCATCATTGGTACTATCTGGTAAATTGATAGTATTGAATATAAAACTGACATCAGTTTCGTCAATTATTTCCACACGACCCGCATGACTTAAACTTTCCAATTGCATAGTGGTCCAATCTAATTTACTATCCAATATATGTTCTACTCTTACATTAATTGCACTTGCGGTTCCTGTATTTTGAAAACGGATTAAATAGTGTAAATATTTGTCTGCTTCTTCAATCGTGATTTCATCACCTTCTAAGACTGTGATGTCGTTTGGATCGTAGGAACCTATAACAGTTTGCTTTAAAGCGAATACATTGTCTTCTTCTGTTTCGTCACCAGAAACTGGGTTTATGGTTGCAGTTGCCACTAGCTCATCATCGATGTTTGTGGTTGGTGGTGCAAACACGTTGAATTCTAAATCTACGGTGCTTTTTTCAAAAGGGTTTAAACCTATGAAATTGAATGTTAATGTGTTTGCTGTTTGTGACGTTATGGCTTCACTTGCGCTTAAGAAGTTTAGTTTTGAATCGTCGAACTCAAAGGAAACTGAACCGCTTAGTTGGGTTGTGCCAATATTGTTGTACACTATTTGGTAGGTGGTGTTGAAGCCTGGTCTTGGGTCATTTATTGAAGGATAAATACTAATATTTAAATCATTAAAAACAATTGTAGGCACTATGCAAAAATCGATTGTTTCACTATTACCTAAACCAACAAAATTTGAAGTATAAGTACCAGGACTTACATTATAATAATCTGGCAATTCCGTCGTCATTTCGGTTATAAAAGTTCCTTCTTGCGGAAAAAGTTGATAAATACCGTTAGGCAAGGTAAAACTTGATAAACTGTTCTGACCATCTGTTGTTGTAACTAATAAATTTTGTACAAAGAAATCCTCGGAACTACACCCATTCAAATTTAAATCAAGTTGTATTTGCCCTAATATTTCATTTGTTAATATTCCAAGATTTTCATACCAAATAATTTTATCCTTTGGCTCAGTAGTATTATTTCTCGAAAAAGCTGTGAGAACATCCATATCCCCATCACCATCAATATCTGTTACATTTAATGATTTTGCTACATCCGCGTTGATGTTGTCTGCCATATTTTGTTTTATACCAAAACTTCCTTGACCATCTAAATTTTCAAACCAAGAAACTCCCCATGGGTTTGTTGAAATTACATCTAAATCTCCATCATTATCCATATCCTCAGAAGAAACATTATTAGCTTGAATTACATTTTGTGATATTTCTCTGCGAGGACTAAAATTCCCTAATCCATTTATGTTTTCAAACCAATCAATTTTGCCTTCACTAGTTGAGGTAGACAATATATCCATATCACCATCTCCATCTATATCAGCGGCATAAACTGATGATGCTCCAAGAACATCTGTTGTTATAATTTGTTGGCTATCAAAGTTACCTTGCCCATCTGTATTTTCATACCAAGCAATTTTATTGTCATTGAATGACGCTGATACTATATCCATATCACCATCACCATCAAGATCACTTGAATATAATGATATTGCAAATTCTGCATTAGTAGTAATGATTTGCTGGCTTCCAAAACCACCTAAACCATCTGTATTCTCATACCATGCTATTTTATTGTCATAAGCAGAAGCAGAAACTACATCCATGTCTCCATCTCCATCTATATCTATTGCGTATACACTTTGTGCACCATCTGCATCTGTAGTTATTTGTTGTTGTTGACCAAAATTACCTAAACCATTTATATTTTCATACCATGCTATAACATCTGAATTTCTCGAGGCAGAAAGTACGTCCATATCTCCATCACCATCAATATCAGCAGAATAAACTGAATTAAATTCAGATCCATTAGATATAACTGTTCTTTGCAAACCCAAATCAAAACTACCTAAACCATCTATATTTTCATACCAGGCTATTTTACCATCACCTTTAGATGCAGACAAAACATCTACGTCTCCATCTCCGTCTATATCACTAACATGTGTAGAAGTTAAATTGTAAACAATTGCTGAAATAATTTGCGGAATACTAAAGTTACCTTGCCCATCAGTGTTCTCATACCACGCTATTTTATCATCATGTCTAGACGCAGACAAAACATCTATATAACCATCGCCGTTGAAGTCCCCAGAATATAATGATACCGCAAAATCTGCATTAGTAGTTATAATTTGTTGACTTCCAAAACTCCCATAACCGTCTAAATTTTCATACCATGCTATTTTATTGTCAGTTGCCGATGCCGAAATTACATCCATATCGCCATCGCCATCAAAATCATTAGAATATACTGATCTTGGAAAACTTACATTAGTAGAAATAACTTGTTGATTTCCAAACGATCCATTACTACCTAAGTTTTCATACCATGCTATTTTGTTGTCGTACAATGAAGCAGAAAGAAAATCTAAATCTTCATCACCATCTAAATCCATTGCATATAGACTATATGGTCCATCTGCTTCAGTGCTAATTATTTGTTGCGCACCAAAATTACCTAAACCATCTAAATTTTCATACCAAACTATTTTATCATCACCAACATGAGAAGACATAATATCTAAATCCCCATCACCATCTAAGTCAAAAGTAATAAATGAAGATAAATTACTACTAGTATTACCATTAGTATCCATTGCTAATAGACTTCGTTCAGCGAAGTTTCCATTACCATCTAAATTTTCATACCACCAGATACGACCTTGTATGTAAGAGGCTGCAAGCACGTCTATATCCCCATCGTTATCAAAATCTGTTGCATGAACTAATGTTGGTCGAGAACTAGACGATTGGGGTAGATCTATATGATTACCAAAATTCCCAAGACCATTGGTGTTTTCATACCAAACAATTGACCCGCTGATACTATTACCAGTACCTGAAATCACATCGAGATCGCCATCTCCATCTAAATCTGCTGCATAAATATTCTCTATAGGCCGTTGATCTGTACTAATTACTTGTTTAACTTTAAAATCACCATTTCCATCTACATTCTCAAACCAAACAATTTTATCGTCAGAGCTAGCGAGCACATCTAAATCACCGTCACCATCAAAATCTCCACTAAAAATGCTCGTTGGGTCATTTACAAATTCTCTCTCATTAATTATAAAATTCTCTTCAAACCCAATCTGCCCAAAACAAAATTGCAAACAAAAGACCAAAATAAGCGTAACGTAAAACTGTTTCATATATATAGATTAATAATCAGCAAATTAACATTTATTAACAAACTCCAAAGCACGCTGCTCATTATAATACACCTTCCCTTTTTGAATAAACCCAACATGACCTCCATATTTAGGCATTTCTAAATACACATTTGGGTTCTCTTTCGCTTCTTTTACAGGATAACATCCCGATGACAAAAAAGAATCATTGAGTGCATTAATGATTAAAGCTGGGATTTTAATATTCGGCAAAAACTGAGAACAACTCGATTTCTCATAATAATCTAAAGCATCTTTAAAACCATGTGCTTTTGATGTGTATATATCATCAAAATCTTTTAAGGTTTTAATAGCATTAAAATCGGCCATAGATATATCATTAGGAAATTGCTCTAACTTAGGCTTCAATTTATCTTTTAGATGTCCTAAAAATCGAATAGCATAATGTTTATTCTTCAAGCTTAGTAATTCGCCACATGAACCTTTTAAATCACAAGGTGAGGATACAGCTATGACAGACTTTAATTCTGTAGGAAGTGCTCTACCTTCTCCCACGTATTTTAATACCATATTAGCACCTAAACTTATGCCTTTAATATAGATTTCATCATATTGCCCTTTTGATAAAACATGTTGTACCACAGCATCTAAGTCTTCCGTAGCACCAGAGTGGTAACTTCTAAACAACAGATTTGGTTCTCCACTACAGCTTCTAAAATTTACAGCACAAGCATCTATATTGTTTTCATTAAATAGTTTTGCTGCTCCCGTAATATAAGGGCGTTGCGCACGACCTTCTAAACCGTGAAGTAAAATAATAACTTTATTAGATTTTTGTTTGGCATAGCTCCAATCTAAATCTAAAAAATCGGTATCTTCTAAAATGATACGTTCTCTCGTTTGCTCTACTCCTTTTACCTTTCGTGCTAAACCTGAAAACACGGTTGACACAAAACTTTTTCTTGCCCAAAATGGCGGTTTGTAGGTAGATTCTATTACTGGCATCTTTCTTAATTATCTCTATTTAAACTTACTCTATTAACCTGTCTTATAGTCGGTTATAATGAAATTGCTTTTTTTTGCAATTTTGTATCGAGAACTTTTTAAAGCATTAATTACTAAAAACTTCTCGATACAATTTCTCATGCTTCGAAATCACTCGAAGTGAGAACTCTGATGTGATTATTACATATTATTTAAGTACAGTAAACTCAATTGCTGAGTCATTATACACTTTATGTGTTTGTTTCTTGAAATCTGATTCCTTAGCTTCAAAAATATTATCTACATAAGTCTGTGGATTTGCATCTATATAAGGAAAGAATGTACTCTGTATTTGTACTTGAATTTTATGTCCCTTTTTAAACGTATGAAACACATCTTGTAACTTTATGTTAACTGCTGTTTTCTCATTTGGAATAAATGGCTCTGGTTCTGACATACTGTTTCTAAAACGACCACGTAACACTTCACTTCGCACCATCATGTGGTAATTACTTAGTTTTAAGTGATCTTGAACATCGTCTGTGTTTTCAGTATCTGCAGGATATACATCAATCACTTTTACAATCCAATCGGCTGCTGTTCCTGTTGTTGAAACCTTCAATTTTGCTAAAATATCACCAGCTAACGTGATATCTCCGTCTAATATTTCAGTTTCAAATGTTAACACATCTGGACGTCTTGAAGCAAAACGTTGATCGTCTGTCATGAATTTACGTGGTGTAAATCCAACACCTATATCTTCCGTATATGGCACTGGTTTCATTGGATCACTAACAAAATCAGATGTTGCTATCATACGATTTTCTTGTTGTGCTAAACGCTCGTAAGGTTGCATAAAGTAATCTTCTTTAGTTGTGTTTTCTGGTGGCCAAGTTTCAAAAGATTGCCATTCTTTTGTCCCCGTATTAAACATTTGCGCTTCAGCTAAACTAGTCTCACCATTAGCTTCACCTTTTAAGAAATGATTAAAGAACTTCGTTTCAATATGCTTCTGAAAGTAATCAGATATACCGTCTCCAAAATGAATATTACCAACCACTTGTCTTTCACTATTTCTAGCCCAATCACCATGACTCCATGGTCCAAAAACTACGGTATTATAATTATTGCTATTCTTTTCTATAGCTTTATAAGTATTAAAAGGTCCGTATAAATCTTCCGCATCAAACAAACCTCCAACAATCATTGTTGCTGGTTTTATATCTTTTAAATGTTGAATAATCCCTCTTGATTGCCAAAAGTCATCATAAGTAACATGTGTTTTCAGTTGCTCCATAAACACATTGGTACTATCATAGTACTTATCTAATTTACTTAACGGCATATGATCTAAGAAAAACTGATGCTGGTCTTCTGTTTGTAAATCTGGTAATGTATACCAAGATTCAGTTGTGGGTTGATCTTTCATATAACCAAATAAACCTGTTGCTCTCCAATAACTTAACATATAAGCGCCATTATGAATAAAATCATCAAAGAAAAAATCACCAATACACGCTTGTGGTGACACCGCTTTTAATGCAGGATGCGAATCTAAAAGCGAATAAGTGGCATAGAATCCTGGGTACGAAATTCCGTAAGTCCCAACATTACCATTATTATGAGCTACATTATTTACTAACCATTCAATAGTATCGTAGGTATCACTAGCCTCATCAAATTGTTTTCCTGTTTTATTAGGAATATAAGCACGCATATTATCGTAAACACCTTCACTATTCCAACGTCCTCTAACATCTTGATACACCATAATATTCCCCTCTTCCATCAGGTATTTATTTGGTCCAATTTTGGTTTTGAATTCATTTTCTCCGTAAGGCCTAGAGCTATATGGCGTTCGCATCATTAACATTGGATACGTTTTTGTGGTATCTTTTGGAGTATAAATGGTCGTATGTAAATTTATACCATCTCGCATCGCTATTGACACTTCTTGCTTTGTGTAATGATCTTGAACAAAGGTATCTTTGACTTCAACCTTGGTCTGTTCTTTAATTTCTGAATCGGTTGTTTTTTTACAACTTATAAAAGTGAATACAATGAATGTAATAAGTAGAATTCTTTTAATCATAGTAGCGTTTTAATTTTTGAAAGGTTTAAAGATAAATAGTGAATTTATACCTACAAGAATTTTAAAACCTTGCAAGATATAACAAGATATTAAGCAACTTCAACTGAGGTAAACTCAAATTTACCACCATCAAAAAGTCCTTTATCACTTAGTTTTAAAGCTGGAATTACCAACAGAGCCATAAATGATAAACTCATATAAGGCGCATGAAGTTTACTTCCCAATTGTTTGGCCATTTTATCGAGTTCTGAATATTGTTTCCCAATAACTTCGGCATTTTTATCACTCATAATTCCTGCAACAGGCAGTGCAACTACTTTCTGTTCTGTATCACTAACTGCACAAATACCACCTTCATTTTCTACCAATAAATTCACCGCTTTACAAATGGCTTCGTCTGAAACTCCAATAGCAATTATATTATGTGAATCGTGACCAACAGAACTTGCAATAGCTCCTTCTTTTAATCCGTAATTTTTAATGAATGCAATAGCAGGTTTATCATTTTTATAACGATTAACAACCGTCATTTTCAATACATCTGTTTCAGTATTAGACACCAGATTTCCATTTTCAATCTTAGAATCTACGATAATTTCATTGGTTACTAATTCTCCGTCTAAACACTCAATCACTCTAATTTCTTTTGCATCAGATTCAAATCTAAAATCTGAAACGTCTTTTTTATCGGTGTTGAAATTATTTAAATTCTGAAAATCTACATGCTTCACATGTGAAACTCCATTAGCAAATACCAGCTCACCATCAATATAGGTTTCAAGCGTTTTAAAATCTTTTAAATCTTCTACTACGATACAATCTGCATCATCTCCAACATTGAGCAAACCCACATCTAAATTGTAATGTTTCACCGGGTTTACACAAGCCGACTGCAAAACTTTAAATACATCAATTCCTTTTGCTACTGCTCTTGCACACAATTGATTAATGTGACCTAATAATAAATCGTCTGGATGTTTATCGTCACTACAAAACATCATATTCTCGTAATTCTCATCCAACAAACCAATTAAAGCTTCAAAGTTTTTGGCAGCACTACCCTCTCGAATAATCACTTTCATACCCTTTTGTAGTTTTTCTGCACCTTCTTCAAAAGTGAAACACTCGTGATCTGTAGAAATTCCTGCAGAAATATATTTTGTTAAATCATCGCCTCTTAAACCTGGTGCATGTCCATCTACTGGTTTATTATAGTGTTTTGCCCATTCTATTTTCTTAAGCACTTCAGCATCATCATAAATGACTCCTGGGTAATTCATCATTTCAGCCAAATACTTAATATCTGGATTCTCCATTAATGCCTTTATATCATCCGAATCTATAACCGCTCCTGCAGATTCAAAGCTCGTCGCAGGCACACAAGATGGTGCTCCAAAATTGAATTTGAATGGTGTTTCTTTTCCATTATTTATCATGAACTCTACACCTGCAACACCAAGAACATTGGCAATCTCATGGGGATCTGAAACTGTAGAAACTGTACCATGTTTTACAGCTATCTTAGCAAACTCGGAAGGCACCAACATAGAACTTTCAATATGAATATGTGCATCTACAAAACCAGGTAAGATGAAGTGGTTTTCTTCACAGTCTACCTCTTCAACACTTGAGATTTTACCATTTTTAATAGTTACTTCTCCTTTAAAGATTCTGCTATTTTCTATGTCTACTATGTTTCCTTTTAGTTTCAAATTATTTCTATTATATTTAAATTAAATATTTAATTTTAAAGTAATTAAATGTACTTTAAGTAAGTTCAACTTTAAGTATTGATTTTGATTTTGTTGTGATCTTAAATCTCTCATCGGCACGTTGTCCAATCACCCAAATCACCTTATCGTCGGACATTAACAACCAGATGTTTTCTTTTTCGACTAAAGATAATTTTTCGTCTTTTAGATATTTACTCAGCTTCTTTTTGCCAGTCATTCCTATAGGCTGAAAAACATCTCCTTCTTTCCAAAGTCTTAATTCTAACGGAAATTTTAAGAGGTCTTTATCAACATAAATAATTTGGTTTGATGTTACAGAAATCACATCAACTTCGCTAATAACCAAATTACCAAAAGGTGTATTTATAGCCTTGTCACTTTCCTGTATATATAGAGAGACTTCACTTTGCTCAGCATGAGATAACGTTGCTAAGATTAAATAATCACGATGTTTAATTAAACGATGCGAATTAGATTTTACCAGTTTACCAGATTGTGCATCTAACAAATCGACGATATCATTCCATTCTGTAAAGCCATAACCCTTAAACATATTAAACAAATAAGCTTTAGGATTATGAACGGCCTTAAATTCCGAAATCTTATACGTCATTCCAGAGTCATCATTACTAACCATAGCTCTTTCCACAAAACCATTCAGATTATCTTCTACGAGATCTGCTGTATCATTAAGATTCGAAATGGTATTTTGGAAGCTATCTAGTAATTGCGGATTGATTTCTTTTAAAATTGGAACCACTTCATGACGCAATTTATTCCGTAAATATTTTCTAGAGGCATTACTGGCATCTTCGCGCCAAATAATGTTTTCCTTATTAGCATACTCTTCAATTTGCGCTCTTGAAAATGGTAACAATGGACGCACCACATTATTATTTAGCATTGGAATACCAGTTAATCCATTTAAACCCGTTCCTCTTGTAAAATTAATGAGGAAGGTTTCAAGATTATCATCTGCGTGATGTGCAGTTAAAATATAATCGAATTTTAATTGTTGTGCCAATTCTTTAAACCAATCGTAACGCAATTCGCGTGCAGCCATCTGAATAGAACGCTTATTTTCGTCAGCATAAGCCTGCGTATCAAAATTCTGAATAAATATTTCGACATCTAACGCTTCGGCCAATTCTAGTACAAAATCTTCATCTTTATTGCTTTCTTCTGCTCTTAAATTAAAATTACAATGTGCGAGCGAAAAATTCAGATTTAAATTTTTACATAAATGTGCTAATACAACACTATCTATTCCACCCGAAATAGCAATGAGTAACCTACCCTCTTTTAAAATAGAAAGGTTTTTATCGATGTGATTATTGAAGTCTTTTTGCACATCTCAAAGGTATTGAATTTATTCATTCCTTCAGAAGTACATATACTCAAACTTTTAAGGTAACTGAACTTTATTCTCTGGTGTTAAAATGACTTTTATCATATTGATGTGTATTCTTTTTAATTAACTTTAAAAGAATTTAAAATTATTAGGTCATGAGTGTAACAGAAAAATTAACATCAGAAACGACACGAAATGCCTTTGAAAAAAAGGTGCTTTCTGCCATACCGCATTTACATCCTTATGTAAAACACAGAATCTATATTGCTGAAACTACAGGCATTTTACCAAAAAATATGTTTTCGTCTAACGGAATTATTGACGAGAGTATTATCATACTTTATGATACTGATTTTGACGTTGAAGCAGAACCATTAGCTATAAAACTTGAACTGTTTAAAATAGTGGATAATTATATGAATCTACTATTTAAAAACGAAGCTTATCACAAAGAAACGATTAGTACAGATGCGATACTTAAAAAAGAATTATCTAAGCTTACTGAAGACTATACCGTTGATGGTGACTTTGATTTTATCTTAAACACAGAACTTAACGATATCTCTTATCATCAAAATGAAAATGAAACGTTACAATTATATTCAGACAAAGAAACGTCGATTTTAACTGCTTTTGAAGTTGAGGATTTATCTACGAAACAATCGCCAAAAGTATTTGATAAACTATATAACTGGTTACCTTTTAATGTGTCTAACATTATGGATTTGTACATTTTTGGTAAGTTAGATTTTGAATCGATTGCAAAAATCAAAAAACTAGAAGAGAAACGTGTGGTCGATATTTTTGATAAGGTTAAACGTACTTTTAGACGGCATATTGAGTAGTAGTTGTTGGTTGTTGGGATAAATAAACTAATACACAAAGTTGCACAAAGAAGGCACAAAGATGCGCAGAGCGTTTATTTTAAATGATTTCTGGAATAGAAGGTTATATAATTTGAGAAACCGCTCACTGTGAATGAACGTTATCCTTCCAACGCTTCTCGCATAGCTTTTGCTTTAACTAAGCACTCTTCATATTCTTTTAAGGGATCGCTCTTTGCTGTAATGGCTCCACCTACAGAATATGAAATGTATTGTTTTGATTGGTTATATAGAATACTTCTAATAATCACATTAAAATCAAAATCACCATGTGGCGTGAAATAACCAATTGACCCAGAGTATAAACCACGTTTGGTTTCTTCGAGATTTTCGATAATTTTTAGAGCCGAGAGTTTTGGCACACCTGTCATACTTCCCATAGGGAACGTTGTTTTTATAATATCTACAGGATTGATTTCTGGTTTTACTTCAGATTGAATCGTAGAAATCATTTGATGGACTTGCAAAAACGAATGGACTTTACACAATTCTTTTACTTCTACACTGCCTTTTATGGCTGTATGTGATAGATCATTCCTTACCAAATCTACAATCATGATGTTTTCACTACGTTCTTTTTGGTCTTTTAATAAGTCTTCCGCGAGTTTTAAGTCTTCAGCTTGATTTTCAGAGCGTTTAGCTGTTCCTTTAATAGGTTGAGAAATTACAGTAGTTCCATTTTTTTTAATATAACGTTCTGGTGACGCAGACATCATATAATTGTTTTCGAATTTTAAAAAGCTAGCAAAAGGTGGTTTTGAAATGGCATTAAGCTTGTTAAAGGTTTCAACCGGATTTATTACACTGTCTTCTGCATAAAATTCTTGACAAAAATTAGCCTCATAAATATCACCACGTTGAATATGAGCTAATATTTTATTAACTTTCTTGAAGTAGTCATCTTTATGAATTCTTAGTTTTATTTTTATTGAATTATCGTTCTGGGATTTCTCGTTTTCACTCGAAATACCATTTGTTATAATTTCTAAATCATCCTCAATCTCATCATCAACCATTTTTAGGTACTTAATTTCAACCTGATTACCTTTAATTAAAAAGAGTTTTTTCGGTTGAAAGAAATACAAATCAGGAAAATTTAAACCATCAAAATTATTAGACTTTAACTGTTCTGTGGTGTTTTTTAAATCGTAAGTGAGGTAACCGAAAATCCAGTCGTCTGTTATGGTCTGATACTCTTTTAAACGTTCAAAAGCATCAACATAATCGGTTCGTATGGTTGTAAAAGCATCAACAGCCAACACAGCATCATAATTGCTGTATTGGTCTTTATGATTATTAGAATCTAACCAAACGATATCATCAAATTGCTGACTCCAAAGCAAGAGGTTTTGCTTAAAGTTTGCAATATTATTAGGATGGTGATGACGTGTTGTTCTCAATAGAAAAATAATTGCTGCAAGTTACCGAAATAAAATTATTTCTTTAGTGTAGATTTTATTTGTTGAAGGTTCAAAATTTAGAATTACACCCCTAAAGTCCCCTCAAGGGGACAATCACATGGTTACGAATAAAAAAATCTTGCAGAATAAATAATTAGAATTGTATATTTCAAAAAAAATAAAACGCATGTATAGTTTAAAAAACGACCTATTACAAATTCATATAAAATCTAAAGGAGCTGAGTTATGTAATATCACTTCAGCAAAACATAAAACCGAATTTATGTGGCAGGCTAATCCTGAGTTTTGGGGAAGTCATGCTCCAAACTTATTTCCAATTATTGGGTGTATGAAAGATGACCACTACATCTACAATAACAAGACATATCCAATGCCAAAGCATGGTTTTGTGAGACACAATGATAATTTCACTATTAAAAAGCAGTCAGATTCTAGCGTAACGTTTTCACTAGTTTCTAATGAAAAACTGTATTCTTATTACCCTTTCTTATTTGAATTTGAAATTACTTATACACTTTCAAAAAATAAGCTAATGGTGACTCATACGATTACAAATTTAGATGATAAGACACTTTACTTCTCTTTGGGAGGTCATCCTGCTTTTAATTGTCCGCTTTCAGAAGATGAAAATTATACCGATTATTATTTAGAATTTGAAAAAAACGAAGACAGTCAATCTTATTTATTAAATATGGCAAATGGTTTATTAACCAATGACACCAAACCTGCATTTTCAGAAGGAAACAAAATTCATTTACGACCAGATCTATTTAATGAGGATGCTTTAGTTTTCAAGGATTTAAAATCGAGAATTGTAAGTTTAAAACACAATACCAAAGGAAATGTGTTCACTGTAAATTTTAAAGATTTTAAACATTTAGGTATTTGGGCAAAACCTAATGCACCATATGTTTGTATTGAACCTTGGTTGGGTTTTGCTGATCACGAAACTACAGATCAAAAGATTGAAACTAAAGAAGGTATTACAAAACTTGACGCGGCATCTTCGTTTAAAGCAAGCTATAGTATTGAGATTGATCAGAAGCATTTATAATAAATTAATTAAACTACTTTTTTAAGAATTATAGATGACTATTTAAATTTTATTGAAGCAACATGCTCTATTATTTAAAAAGTATATTACTTTGCTTTAACAAAATATTAACAACTACACCATGAGCTACCTAATCTTAAAAAATAATAGTGTATTTCGCTTTTTTATAACCTTTTCACTTTTATCTCAATTAACTTTTGCTCAAAACAACGATGCGTATAGTTTGTTATGGAAAATAGAAGGAAACAACTTAGAGTCTGCCTCTTATCTATTTGGAACCATGCATATAGATGATGCTAGAGTATTTAACTTTAGTGATGCTGTTATGCCAGCCATAGAAAGTGTAGAGTATTTTGCTTTGGAGGTTAATGCAGATTCTCTAATGACAGCAATTACAGGCAAGACATATGATATTTCAGCAAGTGAATACTATAAAACGCTACTAAAACCTAAGGATTATAAACGACTTTTAAAACGGTTTGAAGAAGTTAACGAATTTTCTCTAGAAGACTCAGAAATAATGAGTCCAGATCAGGTAGTCAGTATGCTTATTCCAGATATTCAAAAGGACGATGACAAATCTACATTTGTTGATTTCTATCTTTTAGGTCAAGCGCGTACTATGAATAAAACGATTGTTGGCTTAGAAGATGTAAAAGACCAAATGAATTATTTTGACAATCTTTCTGATGAAAAGAAAACAAAAGAAATTCTTAGCCATTTAGATATTGATGTGGATAGCATTAATAGAACTAAAGAAATAATGACCAAACTATATGCTACAGGTGATTTAAATAAAATCGCTGAGTTTATAAATAATTATGATGTTATTGATAGCACTATGATTGCTAGAAATAATGTAATGAAAAACAGCATTATAGACATCATGAAAAAAGGGAGTCTGTTTGCCGGAGTTGGTGCTGCTCACTTAGTGGGTGAGAACAATGTTATTGAATTATTAATAAACGAAGGCTACGACGTTAGCGTTGTTGAAGCAAAATTTACAGGAGTAGCTGACACTTATAAAATAGACAACTCAAAAGGGATTTGGTATAACTATACAGATACCGATTTAGGGTTTAATCTCCAATTACCAAAATCTCCAAATATTAAACAAGATTTCGACAAGTTTACTATTCATGGTTATGGAGATATACCTACTAAGACGAGTTACCTCTTTACGGGTTTTGATACAGGTTATGCGCTAACACAATCTCAAATTGACACCTTAATGGAAAACATGGTATCTAATGTCATTGAAAAAAGAGAAGGTGAAATTATTAGTCGAGAACAACTTCCGGATACCGATAAATTTGGCTACGATATTATAGCTAAACTGCCTAATAATGTTATGGTAAAAGCTAGATTTGTTGTTAAACATAACCATTTTTATTATTTCTCAGTCGAAACGCCACAAGAACAAATCAATGAAAATTATATTGATCGTTATTTTAATTCCATTACAATTGATGGTATAGAACCTATTATTAAAACTAAAGGTTGGCGAGAGTTTAAAAGCGAAACGGGAGCTTTTACCCTTCAAATACCTGTGGATGCAAAGGAAGTCTCTAGAGAACACCCTAACCCTATTGATGCTGAAGGTGAACCTTATTTTCTTAATCTTTATATGGCTACAGATACCGAAAATTTAAATAATTATTTGATTCGGTATAACGACCAACCCATGGGCTATTTTCTTCAAAATCCTGAAATTGCATTTAAAGAAACTGAAAACGGATTAACACAAACGTCAGAATTACTAGCAGAACCGAAAGTTATTTATTTAGATAACATTCAAGGACGAGAATATGAAATATTACTTAATAACAAATATCATTGTATCGTCCGTGCTTATTTCAGAGGAAACCGAACATATCTTTTGATGAAACAAAAACTTAATGAAACAGAGAAAGTGAGCGTAGACGATCTGTTTTTTAAAAGTTTTAAGTTACTGCCTTACCAAGAATCTCAACTTTCGGATTATGAATCACCCAATAAAGATTTTAAAATAAAATTATTTGAACGGGTAACTGAAGATATCGACACACTAGATAGCAATGATTCTAATGTTATTGATTCGTATGATTATACCACCATAAACCCTAAAACGGGTAACATTTACCAGTATGGTTATAACAATATTGGCAAATACTTCAGAATTCCAACACACAAGAAATTTCTCGATGACTATAAAAACGGCTCACTAGAATATAATGATAGTATTGTAAATGAACGCATTTTAGTTAAAGATGGTGATTCATTAATTCAGTTTACAGTCAAAAATAAATTATTCGAAGATACACAACGTGTGACGGTCCACCAGATTTGGTATAAAAATTACAGAATGCATATTGCTAAAGCTATTATAAATGAGGAAGAATTAAATACTGGCATTGTTGATCAAATATTTAATTCAATAAATGAAAAACCGGTTACGTCTGATATTAATGTTTACGAATCAAAAGCGAAATACATTATTGAAGATTTAAAATCTACTGATTCCATTGTATATAATAGAGCCTTAAAAGCTTTTGAATATTACGAATTTGATAAAGATGATTTGCCAATTTTAGACGATGCACTTAACTATAGTTTTTCAGAAGACACTAACGATGTGATTAAGGCTAGTTTAATAAATGAATATAGTTTAATAAATGATGAAACATCTTTGGAAACTTTGGAGTCATTTTACAACAAATCATCAACATCAGATGTCTTAAAAACGGCTATCCTTATTGCTATTCCTATTATTGAATCAGAGCAGTCTTTACCGCTTTATAGCAAACTGTTCTTTTCTAATCCACCAACTGAAGAGGATTCATATGACTATAGTGTATTTCAACCTTTTAATGACTCATTAAATTATGCGATAGAAAATTACAGTAAACTACTATCGCTTATGTCTGTAAGACAATACAGAAATGACATTATATATTTATCTAATGATATTCATAACTCCGACTTAGATACAAATGACATTGTAAAGTCAAATTACAATAAGATTCTAAATTATTTAACGACTGACGCTGAGGTATTTTTCAACATACCTCCACCTAGCGATGAGTACGATGAAGATTATGACTACACGTATTATAATTTAATGGTGGCTTATTTAAATAGCCTCAATACAGTGAAATATGACGATAGTACAAGCAATGCTTTCACCTCTAAACTTTTAAGCAGAGATGATGACAGATGGTTGCGATTATTAGCTATTACTTCGCGTATATTTAACAATTATTCTATTTCGGAAGCTATACTAAATCCCTATTTAGAAGATTTCTATTTCAGGTTTGAAATCATAGAAGCTTATCATAAAATCGACAGACTTCAAGATGTAGATAAAAAATATCTTAAAGAAGAAGCTTTCGCTAAGCTTTCCTTTTACAACTATGTTGGTGAAGATGGAGGTTATCCGGACGAAATTAAGATTTTGAAAAAAATTAAGAAGAATGATTCAGAGTTTTACGCTGTTAAATTCGACTATATAGATGAAGATCCAAATGAAAATGTTTCTTACATCGGTATTGTCGGACCACTAAAAAAAATAGATCAAAACACTGAATTTACAATGTATAGCTCTTATACGTATTGGGATGAATATGACGATGACTGGAAGACTAAAATAGAGACTCTAATTACAGATTTTTTAGAGTTGTAGAAATAGTTATCTAATTACAACTATCTTTGCACCTTAAAACAGACACGTGACTTTTAACGACCTTAATTTAAATACACCATTATATAACGCTTTAGATGATTTAGGATTTACAACTCCTACTCCAATCCAAGCAGAATCTTTCAATGTAGTGGCTGCTGGTAAAGATGTAGTTGGTATTGCACAAACCGGTACAGGTAAGACTTTTGCTTACATGCTACCTATACTTAAAAACCTTTCGTTTTCTCAGCAAGAAAATCCAAGAGTATTAATTTTAGTGCCCACACGAGAATTAGTAGTACAAGTGGTTAGTGAGATTGAAAAGCTTTCTAAATACATTAACAATCGTGTGTTAGGAGTTTATGGTGGAACCAACATCAATACACAAAAACAGGCCGTTGCACAAGGACAAGATATTATTGTTGCAACTCCAGGACGATTATATGATTTAGCAGTAAGTAGAGTTTTACAATTAAAATCGATTCAAAAATTAGTGATTGATGAGGTTGATGTGATGCTAGATTTAGGTTTTAGACATCAACTCCTTAATATATTTGATATTTTACCTCCGCGTCGTCAAAACATCATGTACTCGGCAACGATGACTAAAGATGTTGATGATTTAATTACTGACTTCTTTAAAAGTCCTACAAAAATATCAATCGCAGTTTCTGGTACTCCATTAGAAAACATAAAACAAGAACGTTTTGATGTTCCTAATTTTTATACCAAAGTAAATCTATTAGAACATTTACTTCGCGATAAAGACGAGTTTTCAAGAGTCTTAATTTTTGTGGCTTACAAGAAGATGGCAGATCGCCTTTTTGATCAGTTAGAAGAATTATTTCCTAATGAAACCTGTGTCATTCACTCAAACAAAACCCAAAACTACAGGTTGCGCAGTATTGAGCAATTTAGAGAAGGTGAAAATCGCTTATTAGTGGCTACAGACGTCATGGCAAGAGGTTTAGATATTGAAGGAGTATCTCATGTTATTAACTTTGACACTCCGGATTATCCTGAAAACTATATGCACAGAATTGGTAGAACTGGTCGTGCTGAAAAAGAAGGACATACCTTTTTATTTACTACTGAAAGCGAACAAGAAGGTTTAGAGCGCATTGAGGAATTAATGCAAATGAAAATTGAAACCCTTGAGATTCCTGAGGATGTTACAATTTCAACTGAATTAATTGAAGAAGAACGTCCGCAAATACGCGAGCGAAATAATCCGACCAAACGTCGCGATGAAGATGCTCCTGGACCAGCATTTCATGAGAAATCTGAAAAGAACTCTAAAGAAAATTTAGGTGGTTCTTATAAATTTAAAATTGCCGCGAAATACAAGAAGCCAAAAACGAGAGGTGATAAAAATTATAATAGACGAAATAAGAAATAAACACTTCTACTCTAGTTTTAATAAGTCATCACAATGTCTATTATAATCTAAACAAAGAATTTCTAAGGTTTCTAAAAGTAACGCGTTCAATTCTTTATGATCTGATTTAATAGAATGGGCCAGTTTGAATTCTGAATATGCTCCAGAGATTCTTCCTTTGTTTAATCTCTGTTTACCAGATTTTAGTAAAAAGTTAAATGCCATATTATCTTTTTTAATCACCCAAGCTAATTCTTCTTTGTGTCGTAACCTAGAATCTTCTATCCAACGTGGAATTGATAAAGCAGTTATCAAAACCATTACGAAAAACAAAATGATTCCAAAATTATAGCTTCCTTTATTATTTGAGTATTGAAGTTTAAATTTTCTATGATAGGTTGGAACCGCAGTAAATGAGCCTTTTCGTTGCATAGAAAATGGCTTACGAGGACGCATCCCGTAAATCCATTTTTGCAAACCCAAACCCATGTAACCCATACTATTGTCTTTATAGTATAGGTCTGAAATCTGAAGGTTTTGTTACAATATTATGATGTAAAAACATAAAAAGACCTGTCAGGTTATTAAAACCTAACAGGTCTATAATTAGTTATTAATACAATTCCTTTTCTATCAATTTTCTCAGCTCTAAAATTGAAATACCATCATCAATACGCAGTTCATCATTCCAATGTTTAAAATCGATGGATCCAACTTTAGTAATTGTATTGAACTCGCCTAAAATATGATCGAGATATAAAAAAGCTAATGTCTTAGACTTATTTGGATACGAATTCATGTTTTTAATATAAACCTCTAAATCAACTTTTTCTTTCTCCTCATTAAGTTGTGTTCGTATTGTTATATCTGAACTGGGATATTCTACACCGTCAAAATTTAACCCTATCTCGTCATTTGGATGCCTAAATTTTTTAACAATCCAATTGTCTAAATTTGGTTTGGAGTCATAAAGTTTTTGCGTTGGAAGAACCCCGTCCTTCATACCATCTGGTGTAATGATAAGAACTACTTTGTTTTCAGAAAGTGTCATCTCAGGAAACAATAATGGATTGTACTTTTTAAGTGCGTTGCTCAATCCATTATAAACGGTATAATCTTCAAAGTCGGAATGAATAAAAGATTCAAGTTTTGTTTTATTTTTTAAAACCCAATTCCAGAATTTTTCTTCTTTTGATGACGTATTGAAAAAAGAAAGGAACATAATGCTGATATAATTAAAAGTTAAAAGAAGCTACTAAAGTATTGACTGTTTTGAATTATATACAAAAGCAAACTCATACCATAACCGAGAATAAATGCCATAAGATTATATGATGACAATGATTTTTTTTGCAAACCATAAACACTCATAAACGTTCGGGTTTTATTAAGTATATAAATTGATAGTAATGGTAAAATTAAAAAAGCAATCAAAATAACCGTAAACACATCTAATTCATCATCAAACGTTAAATAAAATAATAGATTAGCAATAATGCGACAAAACAGAAAATAAAAGTAAATCAGTATAAGTACCCAAGTTAATCTGTTTTTGTAAAAGATAGCAACAACAGGAATCATAAAAATCACGAATGATTTAAATATTCCATATACTGAAATGGTTCTATAAATAGATTTTAAACTATAAGAAAAACCATTTAAATCATGAATATTTACAAGTCTAAAGATATTTGCAGTAAGATATAAAACAAAAATTAAAAGAATGATAGCATAAACAATATAAACTTGTTTCAACTTTTTCATTGCATTATTGGCCACCAACAGCCTTCAACGAATCCAGCTGACGCTGCAAAGCATTTATCTTTTCCGTATTATCTTCAACCTTTGGAATACGCATTAACGAATCTATTTCTTGTTCCATAATATCTTCATCTTTTGGCTTTTCATTATAAAAATACCCAATACCTTCACTAGATCTCCAAGCTTCATTTAATTGATTATAAACTTCTTGATCCCAAGTGCTTGGATGTTTTACATCTATCCAAATGACATCTCTGTATTCACTATCAATCAAGACCAAATCTGGTGTTGCAGAACCATCAAATTGCTGTGCATCTGTTGAGCTTATAGAAGAAATTGTACCTAAGAAAAACATACGCTTTCTTCCTGCAATATCTTTAATATAAGGTCTAAATTCTACTGGTGTACTTGCTGTCCAATCGTATTCTTTTTTAGATTCTTTTACTTTTAATGGCATCGCAGAAACACCTGCATAACCTTGCTTTCTAGTGGCATGATCATAATAATATAATTTGTCAGTTCCATCAGCAGGAACAAACACACTATAACTTAAACTGGTACGCTCATCTCCTACCGGCTCTAGTCCAAACCAATGATATAAACCGTTATAAGCATCACTATTAGAACCCGAAAAATTAAAATCAGTAACATAAGGTTGTTGATTCTGATCTTTTGGCATCACAGGAATTTTAACAGCCGTTTTCATGTTCCAAGGTAATGGATCACTAAAGCCTCCTAAGAATTTTAAAGATTCGGCCTCAAGTTGAGACACCTTTTCAGATAAGGTATTTTGCTTCATTAAGAACGGATAATTCTTTATGTCATCAGGACTTACATACGTTCCTTTTCCAATTAAAATACGCTCCATATAATCATTAAAATCGTGTTCTCCATTTTCTATAATCATCACACCACCAAAACTTGGATACGGAAAAAAGAAACCTTTCCATTTAATTAGACTTACGACCTGAACCCATTCGTTTTTATCATTCTTCATGTAAAACGTATCACTAGGCTCATGATTAAATAGCATCCAAGGATTAAAACGCTGTACGACGGCATTGTACGTGTTCCTACTAAATTTTAATGATTCACCAATTGAAAAAGTCACATCAATACGATTCTCGTTAGAAAATCGAGGAAATGGTGTGGTACTACTTACCGAAAACACTTCTTCCGTATTATCACTAATACGTTGCATAACGTACTTTTCACTAGGTTGAATGGCCATGGTCCATTTATTCTGACCATCAACTCTTACTAAATGCGGTAAGGATACATCTTTAGTTTCTCCTACACTTTCATTGGCCATTGAAAAGACGTTTCTTAAAGGTTGAATACGCTCGTTTTGTGTTAATGGCAATTCGTCTATTTCAACCTTGTTAAGGCTATTGAATACATTATAAGTTTTCATGTAGTCGTACATTTTATAATGCCAACCTACAACATATAATGCCCCGAAGAAGATAATGAGTAATGCCAATACTCCAAGTCGACTTCCTACTCTAGCGGAATTTCTGAATTTTCGTAAACCGAAAAATAATACTAACGCACTAACTAATAAAACGAAAATATACTTTCGTAGAAATAGCAAAATAGGTTGATAATCGTCCCTAAAAAAGAACAACAACACTAATAATAGTAATATAACGAAGCCTGTGATTCGTTTTTGTTTACCTCCTTTGTTCCAATATGATTTTATCATGGTAATTATTTGTCATTGCGAAGTTGACTTTTTTTGTCAGCTGTGGCAATCTGTTCGTTATTTTTATAAATATTTTAATGTTAATGAGATACTTCGACTGCGCTCAGTATGACATTTAGGATTACATCAATCCTTTATCTTTCAAACGATCTCTTGCACTTGGCTTCTCAACTTCAGGCTCTCTTTCAATTTCTTTTTTAGCTTCCTCAACCACTTTCGGTTCTTTTGTTCTTAAGTCTTCAATAAAATCTTTTCCTTTTTCCACGACATCATCAAATTTGTCTTCTAAAGATTCGCTTTGTTCTTCGATAACTTCAGTGGACTTAATGACAAAACCAGCCACATAGGTTCCTATGAGCGTTCCAACAGCAAAAGATGCAAAGGCCGAAACACCATTATAACTGCTAAAAACAGCAATCGGTGTTAAAAACTCTACAATTAAAGCGGAAACTAAAACCAAGCTAACCACAAAAATAATACGTGGCAAAAGTGATTGTTTGTAAACAAATCCTTTTGGATTATCTGGACTCATTTGTAGCTCTTTGCTATTCACAATTTTATTTAAAAAGCGATAGACATTATTACTATTCGATTCTCTCCAATACAGAAAGATTCCGAATAAAATAGCAGCTATAAAAATGACGAGTTCAATTCCCATGGTTGTAAAAGTTAGAAGTTGGAAGCAACTAAGCACGAAGCACGAAGCTTGAAGCTAGAAGTTTGCTGACAACTTGAATTAATATTTTCTTTGTGTCTTTGCGAGCAAAAAAAGTGCTCTACTAAATTAGTCTAAAATTATCAAATATTGTTACGGATTCTTTCAATTACCCAATCTTTAAAGGAATCATCCCAAGTCAAATAATTATTATAAAACTGCTCTTTATCGTACCAATACAAGAATAATACATCTTTTGGTTCAATATTAATGAGTAACTTATGAATTAAATCGCGATGTCTAGCCGATAACGACGAATGAGGTTGATGCAAAGCGAAATAAAAATCTTGATCTACAATATCTTCAATTTTATAGGCATTACTGCGTTCTAATTTTTCGAGATATATTTCAACACTCATTACCTGCTTTCTGGCCTTAATGTCTATTTTGTTTAAGTAACTTTTGAATAACACTTTATCATTCAAAATGGCTGCAATTGGATGTTCAGTCTCTTTTAAAAACTGTGCTAATTCATACTTTTTAACGCGATCGTAGTTTGGTGTTTTTATTATCTGCTCTAAATCGCATTCAATAATGATATGATCTTTTAACTTATCGATGAGTTCTGGTTGCTCAATATGATAAATCAAAACATCGTGAATCGTATCTTTTATAGCTTCCTTATAATGTTCTCTACTTTCAAAAATGACAATTGGTTTTATGAAATCGCGAAGCAAATACACTCCATCAAACGCTCTTGTATAAAATGAATCTGTTGCAAATTGTAAGGGATGCAAGCTTAAATCCCGATCTCTTAAATCGCCATAAGTCTTTGCTGAATCTAGTAATTGTTGATGAATACCTTCATCTATAAAATTATTGCCTGTATTAAATTTATCAACCAGTCTTAATTGCTCTTTTTGAACCTGTTCTAAGTTATCAATAAGCTTGAATGTGATATTAACTTTATCATATTTTAAAACATCTAAAGGCTCATAAAAGACATCTATATCTTGATCAAAATCGATACAAATAGCAGAATCTCTGGTAATATCATTAATTTTTTGACCATGGGTTCTAAATACATATTGCATCATTTCTCTGTCAAAAGAATGAAACGGTAAATACACAGGCTTTCCTTTTTGTAACGGAGTAATAATAATGCCATTTGGATTTGCATCGCCATGATTAAGGTAATGCATATTATTCTTTTCTTCTGCAATATCTGGACTCCAGCCAATGCCATCGATAAAAAACGACGTCAACTTGGTTTCTGAAAAACCTAAGGTTTTTAAGCACTTGTTATAACGCTCAACGAGTTTTCCGCTTATGGGAATAAGATCACTTCTATATAGGTTGGCTTGCTTTAATTTTTGCATCTTAATCTAACAAATTATTTATCTGTGCATACTGCAACAACATAATTGTTTTTGCATCAATAATGGTTTCGTTATTCATCATTTCTATAGCTTTAGAAAATGACAACTCTAAAACTTCTATTTCTTCATCTTCACTTTCTAAGCCACCACCATCATTAATTTTTTGTGCATCGTTATATTCTGCTACAAACAAAAACATTTTCTCTGTCAACGCTCCTGGTGATGTATAAGCTGTGAGTACTTGTTTTGCATTACTTATTTTGTAACCTACTTCTTCTTCCGTTTCTCTAATTATTGTTTCTAAAGGCTCATCGTTATTATCAATGGCACCAGCACAAGCTTCAATAGACATACCTTCTTTTGGATTATTCTCATAAGATGGCATTCGGAATTGTTTGGTTAAAATTACCGTTTGTTTTTCAGGATTGTATAACAATATGGCTGCACCATTCCCACGATTATAACATTCGCGTGATAAACGTTTCCATTTTCCATTACTGAATTGATAATCGTAATCTATGCGATCTAATTTTGCCCAATCGTAAGAAAGAGTTGTTTTTGTTATGTTTTTTAGGTTGTTCATGAGATTCCTCGTCGCTCTTGCCTCGCTCTGTCGAAATGACAAACACGACACACGTTTTACTTTACACTGTTTAACTTTTAAATTTATTTCCCAAACTGCTCTCGCGCCTCTGTTTCAATATTCATCTGATTCACTCTAGCATCTACTTTTCGTTTAAAGTCTGTATCAGCTATCGTTGCTACATTATCCAAATAACGAATCACTTCTTGTCGTCTTATATCTGAAAAATTTAAACCTTTCATATTAGATTTCATTAACTCTTGAAGCATATTAAACTTTGTGTCATAGTCCTTTTTAAAATACGTTTCTGGGTTTTCAAACCAATCTTGTTCTAAATCGAAATCCGTAAGTCGTAATGAAATGGCAGATTGAATATTTCGTACATCTCTTGAAGAGAAAAACGGAAATATCTTCTGAATCTCTTTATACAATGCAGCATAGAACATATGATCAGTCGTTTCATGAAGCTTTTCTACTTTATCAAAGGTTTCATGAACACGGGCTTCAGAAGGTACATCTATAGTATTTAAAATCTCTCCCATACTATTAGCCAAGCCTTGTTCTGATAAATACTTATAGACTTCAGGATCATTCATGTTTACAAAATCTGGCATGGTGTCTTGCCACTTTTTCCACCAAATATAATCTTGATCCACAAAATCGTGCTCTGAGCGTGCTCCATCAATTTTAAATCGTCCTTGAACTCTAGAGATTACGGCCTTATCTAACATTTCAGGTAAATTGGTAAATAAACCAATAGAACTGTTTCCGTAATTAACCGCATAAGCTCCTTCTGTATATCTTAAAAATACACCAATGACTTCTTTTACACCTGCAGAAACACCTTGTGCAGTTCGTTCTTGTAAATTATTTTCGGCATCATCTATAGGTGCAAAAATCAATTTAGTAGGGTCTTGTAAAGGCTTCATCCATTCTACCATTTTTTCGGCAGAACCACCTTGAAACGTACTAATTAAAGTATCTGGCATAGGGTGAAACAAAAACGGAATGTCTAAATTATCGGCATGTTCTTTCAAGCGTGTTGCAATGGCAGCAATCAGCATACTTTTCCCTGTTCCCGGAATTCCGTAGCCCATAAATACAGGCATAAAACCACCTAATTCTTGAAATGGATTTTTCTTTGCTTCAATATCATAACTCAACAAACGCTCTGTTAAACGACGACCAAAATGCTTAGCATCTTTGTTCCCGACAATTTGTTCGAACTGAATTTTATTGAATTCAATACTCTTTGCGGTTCCTGAAAATGCATTGTCCCAACCTGAAATAGCAAACTCTGATTTTTCGAGCTTATAGGTTCTATCTACAATAGTCTCTGTATATTCTAAACTGCTTTTACGTAACTGAATCTCTTCAATTAAAGCTTCAAAATAAACCACCGTAAAATCTAAAACATCTTTATCTGATTTAACAATCTCTGGATGCCCTAAATATTTATCATAATAAAACAATTGACACGAAATTCCTTTTAAAGGGGATAAAAAAGACACCTCCGGAATTCCTGCAAATTTCTGTTTCATCACTGATAAATCATCGGAAGCATGAGGTTTTAAATCGTGTAAAATCTTATAAGCTACAGCAAACAACATAAATGCTGTTGACGTATGCATTTTACTTTCGTACTCACGTCTTCCTGAACTATCTAATGCTGATTTATTTTCACTTAAACTCGATAATCCTGATGCATCATAATAGGAATCCTTAATCCAAGTTCCTAACACAATCCCCTCTTGAACGGCAAATAAAGTCTGATTTAAGAAAATAGGAAGCGCAACAGATTCTGGCAATAAACGTTTTTTTAGTGCCAAAATAGTTTTAGAAACGGAAGTTACATTAACATTACTTCCATTATTGGCTCGCGATAAATACAAAAGAATAGATTCGTCTTTAGCATCATTATCTTTGTTTTTTGCACGTTGACTCTGCTCCCACTGAATAGATTTTAAATAAGTGGTAGCTTCATCACGAAGCATATCTAGTTCATTTTGTTTTATAGGAAAAGTTGAGTTGTGTTCCATATTTTTATAGTCTTCAGTCCTTAGTATGCAGTCTTCAGTGCTTACTGTTGAGGCTTATCTCGGACTTATTTATATTTTATAATCCGAATTTATTAGGGTTCTTGATCATATAATTGATAAGTTTTCCTATTTCTTCGCTTTTATATTGTAATTCTTGTTTCTTAATTTCTGTTATATATCCACATGCTAAAGCAAAATCTAACCATAATTGTGTTTCAGAATTTTCACTATCTGCATCCGATAATTTACTTTTAAAATGCTTTTCATATTGCCGTTTTCGATAACCTTCAGCAATATTTGAACATACAGATCTACTTGACCTAACCATTTGTGATGTTAAACTAAACATTTCAGACTTAGGAAAATCTTTGGTCAATTGGAATATTTCCATTGCTAATTCGAATCCTTTTTGATAAGCCAATAATGTTTTAAATGACATATTCTTTTTTACTTTTCATTATTGACAACTGAAGACTGGATACTGCTTACTTGAACTGGTGACATCGCCAACTTATTCATAATTTCAGGTGTTTTATTGTATAGCATTTGAATGATACGATGTGGTGCAAAAATATAACGCTGCCTATACATAGCATCCCAGCGTTGAAAGGTTTGTTTACTAAAAAAGCTACCTTCTTTAAATTCGCTGCTCGATTTTAATTCATCTATTTTAAGAGATATTGCATAAGATTCTAACGGAATCTCTTTATTTGCTATACTCTGTAAAATGGCGTGCGTTAATTTATTTTCGTCCTTTGCAAATACATTGTGAATTGGGCCTAAATCCACACGTTTTATAAGCTTCGGAAATACTTTTGGTAAACGTTTATCAATTCCGTAAGCCATGGTATCGAAAGCCATTTCTCTATCTGCAACATTTTTTAGGGTTTCATAGATTTCATCTTTATAACTTTCTACATTTTTACCATCGTAATTAAAATACATATAACAAACAAACGGTCGGTTGTGAGATACATCATAAAAACTCCAACTTACTAAATGTTCTGCTACAGAACCTTCTGGTGCAGGTATAATCTTTCCTTGTACAAAACGATTAAAAATATATTCCTTTTTAGCAGAAGAATAATAGACTATGGATGCTGCTTGAAAGAGTTTTCGTTTCGGAATTGGTTCTTTTTTTCGCATTAACGTATCTAAGAATTCATCTTTTAGCGTTTCAATTCCTGTAAGTTTTTCTAAGTAATCTTCTCGTAAAGCTAAATCGTTAAAGAGATAACGGAATTCTAAATAATTTGGAAAACTAGAATCTGTTAAATCTACCTTCATATTTTCCTCGTCGTCATACATGTATTTTACACGCATAGCTTCTATAGAATACAGTAACAAATCACTGTATTGCTTAAATAAGAGTAATTCTTGTTGATTTAATATTTGCTTTTCTTGTACCGCAACAATGAGTTCCTTGAGAGAGAAATCTATCATTTTGTGATAGAACACGTATTGCTCTTTGGAATCTAATATGGCGGAATCTAAAGGTGTAACGATCATTTTTAGTAAACAGTTGGTTGTATTCAATTAACTCTAAGTTATGTTATGAATACATTTTTTAAAGATTATACTTTTCTTTACATATATGAATTTCGGAAACAATTTTCTCTTCATTTTTGCCATAATTGATTTCCGTTTTTAACTCACATTCTTCATGATCATTGGTGTGAATAATAAAAATTACAGAGCCAATTAAAATTAAAATGACAATCATTGAAAAAAGAAACGTGTTATTCACAATCTATTTTATTCTAAAATCATTTTTTTGTTTTATATCCCATTTACGCTTTACAATAAAAATTAAGAAAAGGAAAAAAGAAGAAACTGCAGAAACAGATAAAGTTGAAATAATATCTTTTTCATAAAATAAAAAATAACTCACAATTGAATTAATTACAAAAAAAACAATTACGAATAGTAATAATCCTCTATTAGTCATAGCCTTAATTATGTTTTAATTATTAAATTTTCTCTTTTTTGAGAATTATTCTTCCTTTTTTGAGCTCGAGTAAACGCGTTAAGGATTAATTTCTCATTTTTATTGTTCTCATGATTACTTTCCCAAAAAACGGCATCCTTTTTTCTTTTTCTTAAAAAAGATATAATGGAAAGCCTAACCTACTTTTGCCTTTAAAACAAAAGTAGGTAACGCTATTATTAAATTACCCTAACAAATCATCTTCAGTAGATGCTGGTTTTGGTGCACTAGCTGGTTTTCCTGCTGTATCTCCTGAAGGAGCATTTGCATCTGCTGCGTAGTAATCTTCAAAAATTTCTTTCATATCAATGCCGTAACGCTCTGCAAAATTCTTCTGAATAGATTTATCCTTCTCTCTAATTTCTTGCAACGCTTCAGCATAACTTCCGTAAACACCTTGCATAACTTTTTCATGCACAGGAATATTGTCCATCATTTCTTGACGTGCACGAGCACTTGCAGTATGCATTGCTGCTAACGTTTCACCAATATGCTCATCTGTTTTAACCCCTAAATGTTCTAGTATTGCTGCAAATTCTTGATCTGTACGTGCTTTTAAAGCCACAACATAACCATCGTAATACTTAAGACGCTCATCCGTATCTGACTTTAATTTTGCACGATGTGTTTGTAAATTACTACGTAACGACGTTAATACTTTAATCGTTAAATTATGCTTGTGTACAAAACTATCTTTTGAAGCTGCAAGCGTAGTGTAAGCATTTTTAAGCCCTTCTAACTCCTCTACTTTTTGCTCTAAAGTAGTCACTTTACTAAGTGCTGCTGAGTATTCTGTAGATTGCTTATCCGATACTTCTTCTAAAGCCTGACGTGCTTGTTTTAATAAAGCATATTCCGTTTCCAGCTTATCCTCTACTTCTTTTTTCTTTTGAAGTGCTTTTGTATGATTATTAGAAGCGTCTACAATAGCCGTTTTAAGACTTTCTTCGACTTCCTTAATCTCTACCTCTCTATCTTTTAAACGTTTGATAGCTGCCTGACTCTTAAATGACAATTCATTTAATAAAGTCTGAATATCTGCAGTTTCAATACGTTGTTGAAACATCGCTTTTGCTTCATTATCTGCTGCATCACGTGTTTTCTGTGCATTTTTAAGTTCTGCTTCCGCATCGCTAATTTTACTTTTTCTTCCCCAAAGATTATTCCACCAAGTATCTGGTTTATTATTAGCATCTTCAAGTTCTACTTTAGCACGCTCTAAACGTTTAATAGCATCGTCTATCACCTTTTGCTCTGATGCATTTAATGCCGAAAAACCTTCAAACATAATTCCCACCTCATCCTGGTAGTCAGTTAAGTCTTTAATAGCATCTAATAAGGTAGAACGGTCTTTTTCTGCCATATCAACAACATTATCTAACGTTGCATTCAATATTTTCTGACGACTTTCGGGATCATCTTCCTGAGCAAGCTTAGACTTCATTTGGTCTATGGCTTTTCCCCAGTTAACATCGACTTTCTCAGTTTTTTCTTGTGAGTTGGTTTCTAATAAATCAAAATCATCAGGCATATAGTGTAGTGTTATTAAGGTTGAACAATAATCTGTTAAGCAATTTCGGTAATTTTTTAAGACTATAAAAACTTTAGTTACTAAAATATAGGTAGCAGTTTTTAAAAAATTGTTACATAAAAAGAAAAAGAATTTGAATTTATTAATAATTTAATAACATGGTATTCTCCCTAGAAACACTGCGCTTTAACGGACTTAACCAACAGTTAATCGAAGCTAATGTTGATTAAAAGTTTGTAAATTATTTACTATTAAGTATTTAACATTAACTTTTTTTATATATTAGCACTGTAGAACCCAAATCTAAGATTAATACTAATGCATAATAATCTGTTTTCAAAGGCATTAATTGTAACTACCACGCAGCTTACAATGATTTTAATAGCCGTAGCATCTATTTTTATTATTTTTATCTTAATTGCAATTATTAAAATGTATAAATTGAAATCGGAAAACAAAAAACTAATGCAAACTAATGCTTATAAGGATTACGAAGAATCTGGAGAAGATATGCATAGTGGGCATCTTTATGGCGATCATTAATTAATAAATTACTATGGACTTAATAACGATAACGAATATTCTAGATAGTCCTTCTCAACGAATGATAAGTATTTTGGGAATTGGGTTTGTTACAATGACAATTTTATGGGCTTTACAATATTTAAAATCTAGAAAATTGAAAGAAAAAATAAAACAATTAGAAAATAAATAATCAAAAAAACATATAACAAAAGAGCCAGCAATTTGCTGGCTCTTTTGTCTTGAAAACAATAAATATTATCTTACTAGTTTTCTATACTTAATTCGCTTAGGCATTAAATCACCACCCAGACGTTTCTTCTTGTTTTCTTCATATTCACTAAATCCTCCTTCAAAGAAATAAACTTGAGAATCTCCTTCAAAAGCTAATATATGAGTACAGATCCTATCTAGGAACCATCTATCATGACTAATAACAACTGCACAACCCGCAAAGTTTTCTAGACCTTCCTCTAAAGCTCGCAATGTATTAACATCTAAGTCGTTAGTTGGCTCATCTAAAAGTAGTACATTACCTTCCTCTTTAAGAGTCATAGCTAAATGTAAACGGTTACGCTCACCTCCAGAAAGTAATTTCACTTTCTTGTTTTGCTCACCACCAGAGAAATTAAATCGACTTAAATAGGCTCTAGAATTCACTTCCTTTCCGCCCATCATTACCAATTCTTGTTCATCACTAAAGTTCTGCCAAATGGTTTTTTCAGGGTCGATATTAGAGTGCTTTTGATCTACGTATGCAATCTTTGCTGTTTCTCCAACCTTAAATTCACCTTTATCTGATGCTTCCTCACCCATTATCATTCTAAAAATCGTCGTTTTACCAGCACCATTTGGTCCAATAATACCAACAATACCTGCTTGAGGCAAATTGAAGTTTAGATTGTCATAGAGTAATTTATCATCATACCCTTTAGCAACGCCAATGGCTTCAATAACATTTGTTCCTAAACGGGGTCCATTAGGAATATAGATTTCTAATTTTTCATCAAGTTGTTTTTGATCTTGACTCATTAATTTATCGTAGTTCTTCAAACGCGCCTTTTGCTTTGTTTGACGACCTTTTGCGCCTTGACGTACCCAATCGAGCTCACGCTCTAAGGTCTTTTGACGCTTGGAAGCAGTTTTGCTCTCTTGTGCCATACGTGTTGATTTTTGATCTAACCAAGATGAGTAGTTTCCCTTCCAAGGAATTCCTTCACCTCTATCAAGCTCTAAAATCCAACCTGCCACATTATCCAAGAAATACCTATCGTGTGTTACAGCAATAACAGTTCCTTTATATTGCGCTAAATGATGTTCTAACCAATGTACAGATTCTGCATCTAAGTGGTTGGTTGGCTCATCTAATAACAACACATCTGGTTCTTGAAGTAATAAACGACATAAAGCAACACGACGACGTTCACCACCAGAAAGTACTCCAATTTTCTTATCACCATCTGGCGTTCTTAGAGCATCCATTGCTATTTCTAACTTGGTGTCTAATTCCCAAGCTCCGGCTGCATCAATCTGATCTTGCAATTCTGCTTGACGGTTCATCAGCTTTTCCATTTTATCTGGATCACTATATACCTCTTCTAAGCCAAACTGGTCATTAATACTATTATATTCATCTAGAATAGCAACGGTTTCTGCAGCACCTTCGCGCACAATTTCCATAACCGTTTTATCATCATCTAATTGCGGTTCTTGCTCTAGATACCCAACTGTATAACCTGGCTGGAAAACAACATCTCCTTGATAGTTTTTATCAACTCCAGCTATAATTTTTAAAAGTGTGGATTTACCAGAACCATTAAGACCTAGAATACCAATCTTAGCACCATAAAAGAAACTTAAATATATATTTTTTAAAACCGGAGTATTTGCACCTGGAAAGGTCTTTGTTAGACCAGACATTGCAAAAATTACTTTTTTATCGTCACTCATAATTGTTCGTTATTTATTGTAAAATTAAACTGCTAAACATCAATATTTAATTACACACGTCCTTTTAATGCATTAAAAACCCATGCAATACAGAAAAATCCACCACCAACAGCAGCAAACCCCCAACCAGCAACATCATCATATCGAAATGCTCCTAGAGCAATCAATCCTAGTCCGACAAAGACCATAATCCATGTTGCCCAAGCTAATACTGTATTTTTATTCATTGCCATAATCAATCTTAATTTTAATCGTTAGTTAGTTTACAAATATCGCATTTTAAATAAAAAAAGCACCACTAATTGTGATGCTTCTAATGTAAATTATGTGAAAAACTAAAAATTAATCATAGGAACTTCTATAAATAATAGTTCCGTATCCGTTTTAGTTGCTACATTAAAGCTATCCGTTTCTGAAATCCCAATAGCATCTCTTAACTTTAATACCTCGCCCTCGATTACAACTTCACCAGAAATCAGCATGATATAAACACCGTGATTTAGACTCTTTAGATGATATGTGAATGCTTCTCCTTCCGACAAATCAATTCTAGAAAGCCTAGCATCTTGATGAATTTTAAGACCTTCTTCTCCACTATCGTCAAAAGAATTGACTAAGACTTGAAGTTGTCCATTTCTATCTTCGGCTTTAAATGCCTTTTGATCATAACGCGGCTTAACATTTTGTTTTTGTGGAATTATCCATATCTGAAACAGGCTTAAATGCTCATCGACTGAACCGTTAATTTCAGAATGTTGTACACCTGTTCCTGCAGACATCACTTGTACCTCACCCGGAAGTAAAGCCTGCCAATCATTCCTCATATTATCCCGATGCTTTAAAGTACCTTTTAATGGTATGGTTATAATCTCCATATTGTTATGAGGATGTGTTCCAAATCCCATATTTGGTCCTATGGTATCATCATTTAAGACTCTTAATACTCCGAAATGAACGCGTTCAGGGTTATTCCAGCTTGCAAAACTAAAGGAATGCCGAGCTTGCAACCATCCATGATCTGCAAATCCTCTACTGTCTGCTTTATGAATTACTTTTTTCATAATAATCTCCTTTTATTTAATTTTACTATCGCATTTTATCTAATAAATCACTTAATTGTTCCGCCTCGTCCTCACTTAAATTTTTAATTAAGAACTTGTTCATATCACTCGGAATTGTATTTAACAAATTCAAGCCTTGTTCGGTGATCTCAATTTTAACCACACGTCTATCGTGTTCTGATGGCAAACGTTTAATTAAATTTTTAGCACAGAGTTTATCCATTAATCGAGTTGCATTAGGTGAGCGTTCTAACATTCGATCTTTAATAGTCTGCACTTTTAAAGGCTCACTTGCTCCTCTTAAAATTCTTAAAATATTATACTGTTGTTGCGAAATTCCAAAGTCTTTTAAAGATTCACTTTGAATACTCGTAACCCAGTTAGCTGTATAAATAATATTTAGAAGTGCCTTTACCCTATAATTTTCAAATTTTGAATTAATATCTTTAGATAAATCTCCCATGTTTTAATACTATTAAAATCCTATTTAGGCTTTGATATCATTATATTGATCTGTTTCACCGAATACTTTAACCACATAGGGACAACTTGCCTTGACTTTTAAATTATTTTCTCTTGCGTAATCTGCAACTGCATCTATTAATTGTAAACCAAGATTTTGACCTCTATAATTTGAATCAATATACGTATGATTAAGATCGATAAGGCCTTCGCTAACATAAGCATACGTGATTTCTCCAATCTCCTTATCATGATCCAATAGATAAAAGCTGTTTTTTGATTCTTTGTGTTTTAATTCCATAGTTATAAACTCTCTTTAAATAATTTTACTTTATTTAACAGCTCCAGATGAATTACCTCATTAGAAATTTTACCCTCAGAAAAATTCTCATAAAATGATGGTAGAGAAAACTGAGCTATTATATTGGCATCGTGTCGCGGAAAACGATCTGAAGCCAACTCTAAAACTGAGGCTCCTCCTCTAGCCCCTGGAGATGTTGCCATAAGCAATAGAGGCTTGTTTAAAAACGTCTTTTGTTCAACTCGAGAAGCCCAATCAAATACATTTTTAAAAGCTGAAGAATAGGCGCCGTTATGTTCTGCTAAAGAAACTATAAAACCATCAGCACCTTTTAAATGGTTAACAAAATCTACAGCTTGCTTAGGAAACCCTTGCGCCTGCTCTCTGTCTGAACTATAAATAGGCATTTCAAAATCGTTTAAATCCAATACTGTGACGTTAAGATCGTCTACCAATTGCGATGCGTAAGTAGCTAATTGTTTGTTAATTGAAGTCGTACTATTACTTCCAGCAAATACTATAATATGCTTCATTTGTTTATTGTTGGGTTTTATTTATTTGTTATGAAAAGTATCAGATATTATCAGGAAAATAAAAGCTAACATAGTAGCTATAAGGTCCTAGCTTCATAATAGATAATCATTCATTTTTTTTATGACGTAAATTTACAACAAAATAAATTATTTCCCAAGGAAAATAATTCCATGTAACATTATTTTGCAAACCATTCACTTTCCAAACATCTTTTCGTTTTGTAAATTCGTGCAAAACAAAAACTAAGTTTTAACTTATAAATAATACCCACTTCAACGGGTTACGCATATGGATATTAAATTCAATAAAAACGAAGACCATAATAAACTTCTTCTTTCCGATCTTAAAAAACGTTTAGTTAAAGTGAAATTAGGTGGTGGTGAAAAAAGTATTGAGAAGCATAAGGCTAAAGGAAAAATGACTGCACGCGAGCGCATTAACTATTTATTAGATCCCAAAGCGAAATCGATTGAGATAGGTGCTTTTGCTGGTGAGGGCATGTACGAGCAATATGGAGGCTGTCCTTCTGGTGGTGTCGTTGTTAAAATGGGTTATATAAAAGGAAAGCAGTGTATCGTTGTTGCGAATGATGCCACAGTTAAAGCGGGTGCTTGGTTTCCTATTACAGGAAAGAAGAATTTACGCGCTCAGGAAATCGCTATAGAAAATCGTCTACCAATCATTTATTTAGTAGATAGTGCTGGCGTTTTTCTACCAATGCAAGATGAAATTTTCCCAGACAAAGAACATTTTGGTCGCATTTTTAGAAATAACGCCATAATGAGTAGTATGGGTATAACTCAAATTGCTGCCGTTATGGGAAGTTGTGTTGCTGGTGGTGCTTATTTGCCAATTATGAGTGATGAAGCATTAATCGTTGACAAAACTGGAAGTATTTTCTTAGCAGGAAGCTATTTGGTAAAAGCTGCAATAGGAGAGACTATAGATAATGAAACTTTAGGAGGAGCTACGACGCACTGCGAAATTTCTGGAGTTACGGATTACAAAGCAAAAGATGACAAAGATGCTTTAGACAAAATTAAAAATATCGTTGATAAAATTGGAGATTTCGATAAAGCTGGTTACAATAGAGCTGAATCTAAAAAGCCGAAAGAAAATCCTGAAGACATTTACGGTATTCTTCCAAAAAGTCGTGCAGACCAGTATGATATGAAAGAGATCATAAAACGTTTGGTTGATAATTCTGAGTTTGATGAATACAAACAAGATTATGGCAAAACCATTATCACGGCTTATGCTCGGATTGAAGGCTGGGCAGTTGGTATTGTTGCCAATCAACGAAAATTAGTAAAAAACGCAAAAGGTGAAATGCAGTTTGGTGGTGTTATTTATAATGACTCAGCAGATAAAGCTACGCGTTTTATTGCCAATTGCAATCAGAAAAAAATTCCCTTAGTATTTCTACAAGATGTTACCGGTTTTATGGTTGGTAGTAAATCAGAACATTCCGGAATCATTAAGGATGGTGCCAAAATGGTAAATGCTGTAAGTAATTCTGTAGTTCCAAAATTCACAATTATATTAGGTAATAGTTATGGTGCAGGAAACTACGCTATGTGTGGAAAAGCTTACGACCCAAGGTTAATTGCGGCTTGGCCAAGTGCAGAACTCGCAGTAATGAGCGGTAATTCTGCGGCCAAAGTTTTATTACAAATTGAAACTGCTTCACTTAAGAAAAAAGGAGAAAAAATCACTAAAGAAAAAGAAGAGGAATTATTTAATAAAATAAAAGATAGATACGACGACCAAGTCTCTCCATATTATGCCGCATCTCGTATTTGGACCGATGGGGTTATTGATCCATTAGATACAAGAACTTGGATTTCTATGGGAATTGAAGCTGCTAACCACGCTCCTATTGAAAAGCCTTTTAATATGGGTGTTTTACAGGTTTAAATTAACACAAAAAAAAAGAGCGCAAATTGCGCTCTTTTTTTTTATATAATAAAATGCTATTAAAGGGTTAACCCTTCACGTTTAGCTTTCTTTTCTTCTCTTACTTCTTTAAAACGTTCCATTGCTGAACCAAAAATCCAATATGGTACTACAAAGGTTAAAAGGAAAATCATTAACCAAAATCCTATAGTTAATATGGTTAAAAATGCTAAAAATCCTAAATATTGATCAAAGTCGAACATAATTCTTGTGTAGTTTTCGTTTTGTTAGTACAAAGATATAACCAAAATATAAATTTTACAACAGCCTTGCCTAGTTTTATTAACAGGTTATTAAAAAAAGACTATAAAGACTTCATTAATAAATCGGCTGTAGCTGGATTTGTAGCCAATGGCACATTGTGTACATCACATAATCGCATTAGCATAAGAATATCTGGTTCATGCGGATGGCGATCTAATGGATCTCGAAAGAACAATACCATACTACATTTTCCTTCTGCTACTCTAGCTGCTATCTGAGCATCACCGCCTAAAGGTCCTGAAAGTAAAGCATTAACATTAAAACCTGCTTTAGACACTTTTTCTCCTGTTGTCCCTGTAGAAATTAAATTAATGTTTTTTCGATGTAAAACGTCGCTATGTTCGTTTAAAAACTGAACCATTTCCGCTTTTTTACCATCGTGAGCAATAATAGCTATTTCCATATTATAGGTTTTTAACGTGATAATCTACCAAACCTTCAATTGGTCGTCTTACAAAATTACCAACTTTAAATCCATATTCTTTAGCTACTTGCTTAATTTCTTGTTGACCAAAAAAGGCGATAGAACCTGCAAAATGAACAGGAGCTCCTGCACTTAACTCTTCTTTATATTGAAGAATCATATTTTCTGCAAATAAGCGAATACCTTTAGTTATAATATTACTTATGTATTCTGAATCTTTATTAATAAACATAAATTCTGCATGATCTGCTAAATAGGCACTTGGATTCGTTTGCTTGTAAAGATTATACTTAATGAAATCAGCATCTAAATTGTGCTTATGAGCAAATGCAACACTTATGGTATCTGGCATTTTTTTAAAGTAGTAATCTCTAATTAATTGTTTACCAAAATAGTTTCCACTGGCATCATCCATTAATATAAACCCAAGACTATTTACACGTTGGTGCAAATCTTTACCATCATAATAGCTACAGTTAGAACCTGTACCCAATATACAAACTACAGCAGCTTCATCATTAGAGTTGATACATGCTCTAACCGCAGCATAGGTATCTTCTCTAACTTCTACTGTTGCATTTACAAAATACAATTCTAAAATTGACTTTAACAACAGCGTGGGTTTCTCGGTTCCACAACCCGCTCCGTAAAAATATATATGAGTAACATCATTAGCAACAGCCATCAGTTCTTTACTCTTACGAATTATTTTATTGAGCTTCTTCTCCGCTACAATTGCAGGATTTAAACCTTTGGTTCTTATTTTATCAACAGCTTGTTTACCATTAGAATCTATTGCAATCCAATCGCATTTTGTAGACCCTCCATCTGTAATTAAAATCATAATAATCTATATAATTAAAAATTCCGTAGTTTATGAAAACTCATAATTCTACGGAATTTTCAGAATTAATAATATGTCTTAAAGGTTATTTACCTTTTGAGCTAAATCAACTAATTTGTTTGAATATCCAAATTCGTTATCATACCAAGAGATTAACTTGAAGAATGTAGAATTTAATTCAATTGAAGCATCAGCATCAAAAACACTAGTTCTTTCCTCACTTACAAAATCTTGAGACACTACAGCATCTTCAGTATAACCTAAAACACCTGCCATAGATCCTTCTGATGCTTTTTTCATAGCAGCTTTGATCTCAGCTAAAGTTGTTTCTTTTTTAGTTTTAACTGTTAAATCTACAACAGAAACATCTACAGTTGGTACTCTAAATGCCATACCTGTAAGTTTTCCATCTAATTCAGGAATTACTTTACCCACTGCTTTTGCAGCTCCTGTAGAACTTGGAATAATGTTATTAAGTGCAGAACGTCCTAAACGGTAATTTTTACGTGAAGGCGCATCTACTGTAAACTGTGTAGACGTTGTTGCGTGAATCGTTGTCATTAAAGCTTCATCAATTCCGAAGTTATCTTCAATAACCTTAGCGATAGGTGCTAAACAGTTTGTTGTACAAGATGCATTAGAAACGATAGTGTCACTATCTTTTAATGTATCATCATTTACTCCCATTACAAACATTGGAGCATCTTTACTAGGTGCCGAAATCACAACTTTCTTCGCACCTCCATCAATGTGATATTGTGCTGTTTCTAAAGTTGTAAAAATACCAGTACATTCTGCAACTACTGTTGCTCCTACTTCATCCCATTTTAAATTTTTAGGATCTTTTTCTGCTGTTACACGAATTGTTTTTCCGTCTACTACTAAATGTCCATCTTTTACTTCAACAGTTCCGTCAAATCTTCCGTGAACTGAATCATATTTTAATAAATATGCTAAATGCTCTACATCTAATAAATCATTAATTGCTACAACATCGACGTCATTACGTTTTACTGTTGCTCTAAAAACTATTCTTCCTATTCTACCGAATCCGTTGATTCCTAATTTTAAATTTGCCATTTCTCTATTTTTATTTTAATTTTTATTCGTTATTAAATTGTCATTATATCCGAAACTCTTAAGAGTTCCATGTTAATCTTCGATTTTCCTTTTACGGCTTGATCGAATGGTGTTAAATCCATCATATCGTTTTTCATACCAACCATATAGTTGCTCTTGCCAGTTAAAAGGCTTTCTACTGCTTTTACTCCCATTCTACTCGCTAAAACACGATCGAAACACGATGGCGATCCACCACGTTGCATATGTCCTAAAACAGAAACACGTACTTCGTACTCAGACATGTTTTCTTCCACATAATCCTTCAGTTCAAAAACACTTTTACCAATTTTATCCCCTTCTGCAACGACCACGATGCTCGATGATTTACCAGATGCTTTACTTCGTCTTAAAGACTCTAGCAAACGATCTAATCCTAAATCTTCTTCAGGAATTAAAATCTCTTCAGCACCAGCACCGACTCCAACGTTTAAAGCAATGTGTCCAACATCGCGCCCCATAACTTCTATAAAGAATAGTCTGTTATGCGAACTTGCTGTATCTCTAATTTTATCTATAACTTCTACAACGGTATTTAAAGCCGTATCATAGCCAAGTGTATGTGTTGTACCAAAAATATCGTTATCTATAGTACCAGGAATTCCCATAACAGGAAAATTGAACTCTTGATTAAAAACCATCGCTCCCGTAAAACTACCATCACCTCCGACAACCACAAAAGCATCAATCCCTGCTTTTTTCAATTGGTCGTAAGCTGTTTGTCTTCCTTCCCTAGTTCTAAATCTTTTTGAACGCGCAGATTTTAATATTGTACCACCTTTATTTATGATACCTTTTACACTACGTGCGTCCATTTCAACAAAATCTCCATCAATCATTCCCTCATAACCTCTATAAATACCGTAGCATTTAATATCATGAAAAGCACATGTTCTTACTACAGATCTTATTGCAGCGTTCATTCCTGGAGCGTCTCCTCCAGAGGTTAAAACACCTATTTTTTTTATTGTTTGTAGCATTATCTTATTTATTTACAGTAAAATTAAGAAACTAAACATATAAAAAAGTGACTATTATCATAAAATAACTACCAACAAAGCAATTCAAACGTTTTCGTTAATAAGTATTTAATAACTACAAACGAATTAACGAAGTCTAAGACTTGCTTTTTTTCTTTTCTTCCTTCATAGTCATATAACTTGGCAGTAAATCAGTATCCTCTTTCTTCTTCTTCTCCTCCTCTTTTCCTCTGCTATTATCTTTTTTGTTCTTACCTGAAAATATAATTTGAAGAAATTCTTTAAACGAATCAAATTCTACATTGTAAGATAAACCGACACCTTGCGTGTACCCAATTTCTTCACCAAAATTTCTAATACTGTTCTCTCTGTTAAATACTTTAGCTCTTAACGTACCGTCCTCATTTAATAATAAATCGATTTGCACATCTCCACTGATCACAGTTTGACTAGCGCTTCCAAATGGTACACCAACCTTACCGTTCACTAAAATTTTATCACTTATTTTAGTTTGAAGCGTTAAGCCAAATTTATTATTAGTCTGTAAATCTGGCGTATCTTGGCCCAATTCAAAATCGATACCAATATCTAAATTTCCATTATTTGTACCAAAAAGATTATTTACAATTCCTGTAAGTCGTTCTGAAATCGTCCCTGTAAAATTAGCCCCACCTAAGCTACTTGAAAATCCTCCTGTAGCCAAAAATATAAGAGCTTGATTATCGCGCTCGTCTTTAGAAGACAAACGATATTCTAACTCTGATTTAACTGTTGAACTCACATTGGGGAATCTAAAATCGAATTGAGGATCTGGTTGTTCTAACTTACCTGTTAAATGAATTTCGACTTCAACATCGATACTCTGATTTATAGGATTATCTAATAAAACAGAGGGGTTAGCATTACCTTCATATACCGCTTTTAAATTTAATTCAGCATTTAGAGGATCACCTTCCCAAACGATACTTCCTCCTTGCTCAACCTTAAATTTCTTTTCTACAAAGCCTCCGTATTTAAAATTATAAAACCCTTCATAAACCACAAAATCCCCCCACATATTAAAGGTTCCATTAGTATTAATTAAAAAGTTTAAACCACCTACTCCTCTACCTTTTATAGTGCTTCCTGCTTCTTTATCTATTACTATTTCTATAACTGCGTTTTCGTTGACATTTAAATCAAAATCTAAGACTAAACCTTTAATTTCAATTTGCTCCGAAATCTCTCCTTTAATTCTAGCTGCTTTTTCTTCAGGACTTAAAAAATGAATGAACGAGTTATCACCAAAACTTTCGGAATCATTAAGTGGAATAAAAAACTCTGTTCCGGCTTCCGTTCTTCCATTTATAACTTTAATAGTCAGTTGGTCCGTAGGACCTTTTATTTCTGCCTTTCCAGAGATAAATCCTGTACCATAATACAATTCGTCTTCAGATTCTTCTGTATTTAAAACTAACAGTCTGTTGGTGTCTAATTCTAAACCTAATTTCCAATCTGAAAAGTTATTATGAGCAATGAAGCCATTTAAATTCCCTTTAGAAAAGTATTTAGAGTCTGTCATGGAGACGTCATTAAAAATAAACTGTTGACCTCTAAGTGAGACTTTAGAATCAAAATCAAAACCATAATCGACATTAAGATACGGAATGGACATACCTGCTCTATCGAGCAATAGTTCTCCATAAATCGCAGGTTTATTTAGGCTTCCGGTTACATTTGCGTAGCCGGACACCAAGCCCCTTATATTATTTATAACACCTTCTCCTAACGGATTTAAGGGGTCTAATAAAAACTCTTCAAACTTAACGTTTAAGTCAATAACGGGATTGTTCTCGGCAACATCTATAGTACCTTTTGCGTCTAACGATTTTAAATTATCATTAACTAAAGTGACATCAACATTATAATTAGTAATTGAATTATTACCTTCTATTTTGGCCTTAAGATTTCCTAAATCATAATCATTTACAAAAAAGCCGCTGACTTCCACATTTGATTTTGGCAAATAAACTCCAGCATTCTGAACTACGTCTAGCTTTCCATTTACAATACCTCTTAAATCCAAACTATCAATACGAGGTGTAATTTTAACCAATTGCACATCTTTAAAATCTACATTAAAGTTTTTATTAATAGAATCTTTGACTTGGCCCGAAACCAGTATTTCTTCATCCTCATGTGTAATCCGTATCGGAAAAATATCAAAAGCTTTAAAATCCCTATCAAAAGTTACCTTGTTTAAAGTGTCTTTTTCCGAATTTAAAAGCCAATCGAACCCTTTAAATTTGACTTCAGATTTTCTTAATCCTACAACCGACTTATTTGATTTATCTATCGTATAAAACAGACTTAAATTAAAATCATCTGCATTGTTTATTCCACCTTTAAATTCAGTTTTAATCAATAAAGTATCGCGCTTAGTAACATTAATGAGGCTAAATTGAGAAGCGTTATAAATGCCAGCACTAAGACTATCAATTTCAACAAAAGTGTTAAATAGAGGGTTACTGTTATCTATACTTACATTAATATTGTTAGCAAAGTAGTCTTTAAACTTAATTTCTGGTGAATTAAACGTGAGTTCAAACCCTTTTTCATCGGTTTCTATCCGACCTTCAACAAATGTATTTTTACCTAGTATAAGGTCTTTATAAAACACCGTTGCAATCTTAGAATAAATATTGAATCTAAAATTGATATACTGATCTTTTTCTACAACATTCGGTACAAATTTGGTATAGATACTCCCAACAGAGTTCTCTACCAAACCTAAAATATCTTTTGTTTTAAACTGACCTGTAATTTTACCATCAATAATATCTGGTGAATTTATAGCTAAGGTGCGTTCGTTATTATCAAAGGAAGAGACAATATCAAAATCCTCAAAACTGTAATCACTATCTTGATTTTTATACGTTGTATTTTTAATATTTATAGCACCCACAGCATTATCTATAGTTGTGCCTGTGGCAGTCATCGTTACTAAACCTCTAAATTCTGAAATGCTATCTCGTTTAACAAAATTTAGTTTACTAAGGTTAGCATAACCCACATTGGCTTTAAAATCGAATTTCTTAAGGTCCTCTGAAAAATCTGCTAAGCCATTAAAATCGAGTTGTAAATTGAGATCTTCAATTTGTACAATCCCGTTAAAAATACTGTTTCCAAGATCACCAGAAAGCTTTATATCTCTGTACGTATAGCCATTATAATCTAGTACAAATACATCTCCTTTTACATCTGTCCTTAAGTTTTTAATAGTAAAACCTTTACCATCAACATCTAGATTTAAAGACGCATTTTTAACTAAGGGGTCATTAATGAGCTCTCCAATATTAAATTCATCTAAAACAATATTTCCGACGTAATTAGCATCATCGATATTATCAATATTTGTAAGCTCTAAATTAGATTTTATAAAGCCTAAATCCGTATCAATTTCTAAATCGGCTTCAACTCGCTTGGCTGTAATAAATGAGGTTCCCTTTATTTTAAAATTACCTACCTTAGAAATAACACTGGGGATAGAATTTCCCAATAGTCGTGGTAGTAAAGCCGTTAAATCTCTATAATTTGAAGCTAAATTTTGAAAACTTCCCTGTAAAGCAAAACTATCGTCCTCTTTACTAAATAAATTTTTAAATGTAATATCTCCAATAATTCTCGTATTCGTTGTAGTACTTATATTGAGGTTTGTAGCTTGTAAATTATTTAAAGTTCCTGATAAATCGGCATTAAACTCCGCATGTTGGTCGGTACCAAATTCATCAAAAAACACGTTTAATTCTGTTAGTGAAATATCAGAATCTTTAAAGCTTGCCACTACATTTACTTTATCTGTAAAATGCTTAAAATCTTCTCGATTGTAATCAAATCTTAATTCTCCTTTTATTTCAGATTCTTCTGTTTTGATGTTAAGGTCACCAAAACTCATGTGATCTAAGGTGTACTCAAAATTTGCCATTAAGTTTTTAACAGCAATACCTCTACTATCTCTAAAGCTAAATTTATTAATCCGAGATCTTACCTCAGGACCATTAATTAAGAAATTGGTTGTATTTGCATTAAGCTCGGTAAACTCAAATATTTCTGGTGTTTCTAAGTTTTCATCTATTAATCTAAAAATACCATTTTCTATGGAAACATCACTAGATGAAAACAAAAACTCACTAGGACCAACTCTTGGATTGTCATTATCAAACTTGGCAACGAAGACATCTAAATTGGTATCTGATTCTCCTTTGTAGGTTTTTAAATTAAAAATAACATTCTGAAGATCAATATCTCCAAAATTAAGTTTACTATTTAATAAATTTTGAAAGCTAATTATAGAGCTATTTAACTCCCCAACACTGATCAGTGTATCCTTTTTATAATCTCTAATTAATATTTCTTTCAATTCAATATCCCCATTGAGCTGAAGTCCAACACGACCAATATTGATATTGGTTTTAAAATCGCTATTAATTCTATCTGTAGCATATCTTCCTAATTTCGTTTGCACGGCAGGAATAGATAACACTAAAAACAAAATAAAAAAAAGCAACACTATAATTGCTACTATTTTTCCTATTATTTTGAATATCCGTTTGATAGAATTTATGAGATTTATTTTTTACACCTATTACACTTTAAAATAATCGATTAAATTAGTTTCTTTTTCCTTTTTATAGCATTCTAAAATAAAACCGCAGCTATAGCTATGCTTAGATTTTTTTTAGGTCCTAAAAAGAAAAAATAATTCAAATTTATTATCAACCATTTTAAAATTCATTTGGTCTGATTTCTTATTACCTTTGCCCATACAATACGTTGTTAAGTATGGCAATGGACTTTAACTTGTAAAATTAACAATTATTGTGCCCAATATCGACTATGAAAAAAGAAAATATTTATATCCTCGGAATTGAGTCGTCTTGCGATGACACAAGCGCAGCAATACTATGTAACGACCAAATTCTAAGCAATGTTGTTGCTGACCAAAAAATACATACAGAATACGGAGGCGTTGTACCCGAACTAGCATCGCGTGCACATCAACAAAATATTGTACCTGTAGTACACCAAGCTATTGAAAAAGCCGGAATTAAAATGGAGCAATTAAGTGCTGTCGCTTTTACTAAAGGCCCTGGATTAATGGGGTCTTTATTAGTTGGTACGTCTTTTGCCAAATCACTAGCTTATGGACTCGATATTCCATTGATTGATGTGAACCACATGCAAGCCCATATTTTAGCCCATTTTATTGACGAAAAAGATCATAAAAAACCACCTTTCCCTTTTTTAGCGATGACCATTTCTGGGGGACACACACAAATTGTTAAAGTGAATACGCACTTTGATATGGACGTTATAGGTGAAACTATTGATGATGCCGTAGGTGAAGCTTTTGATAAAAGTGGAAAAATTTTAGGCTTAGGGTACCCTGCAGGACCTGAAATTGATCGACGTGCGCAAATCGGAAATCCAAAAGCATTTCAATTTACCAAACCAAAAGTAGATGGATTGAATTTTAGTTTTTCAGGATTAAAAACTAACATTCTCTATTTTGTACAACGTGAGGTAAAAGCGAATCCTAACTTTATTGAAGAAAACCTTAATGATATCTGTGCTTCTATTCAATATACTATCATTGGCATATTAATGGCAAAATTGAAACTAGCTGTGAAGCAGACTAGCATTACACACATTGCTATAGGCGGCGGTGTTTCTGCGAATTCTGGTATTAGAAAAGCTTTGAAAGATGCCGAACAGAAGTTTGGCTGGACAAGCTATATTCCAAAATTTGAATACACAACCGATAACGCTGCTATGATTGCTATTGTTGGATATTTGAAATATTTAGAAAACGATTTTTCTGATTTTGATGTGATGGCTACTGCGCGATTAAAGATATAATTTTTTAACATCAAGTGTTTACAGAACGATTAACTAATTAGCCAAAATTAGCTTACTACTTTTTAATTTACCTACATAACTCATAGTGTGTCAGCGAAAAAAGTTCACCTAACGGTTCCTAATAAGAATGTATTTTATGAAAAGAGGCGTGTAAAGTGGCGTCCTATTCCTTGTTTTGCAGAATTTTCACTCCTTACAAAATGGCTTCCTTTTTTAAATTGTTAAAACATCTGTTAACATTCTTACATTCTTTACTTCAATTATAACCTAAAATTTAGTTGCTTTGCAGTACCCCAAAATCTAACTAAATTCAATTCTAAATTATGAAGCATTTATTTACACTTTTACTTTTAATTCCGTTATTCAGTTTTTCTCAAGCGTCTTTTGAAAAACAATTAGATTCAATTTCGACACCAGAAGAAGCAACATCATTTTTAAAAGAAAACAAACCTGCACATGGTAAGCTATTTACCTTTAATAAAGAAAAACACAAAACTAGGTTAGCCGACGACTTGTTTAACCTTTCTAAAGGTGGAAAAAAAGTGACCAGAACTGACTTTAAAAGAACTTTTTATAAAGTTGTGGATAAAGCCGACGTGGATCATTTTAAATTTGACATTATTGTAATCGACGCTTCTAAAACTTCAGAAGAAGAAGCCATATTAAAACGAGAGAAAGTCTTTGCATTATGTCAACAAGGCTATAAGTTTAAAGATTTAGCAAAGCACCACTCTTCTGGAAACACAGCAAAAACAAAAGGTGATACTGGTTGGATAAAAGTTGGTGATATGCCTGTTGCTTTTGAGGCGGTGGCAATACATGAAAATCATGACATCGGTGATGTTTTCCCTATCGATGATATTGAAAATAAAAAATATTATTTAGTTCTTAAGACCGAAAACAGAACCCCAATTGAAGAGATTACAGTCTTAAAATTCACTGAAGACATTGAGTAATGCAGTTATTTTATAATCCAAATATTTCTAGAAACGATACAAGCTTTAGTTTTGATAAAGACGAAAGCAGGCATATCTCAAAAGTTTTACGCAAAACTATTGGTGACACTTTGCATATCACCAATGGAAATGGTTGGTTATTTACTGCAGAAATCACATTAGCAGATCAAAAACATTGTACGGTTTCTATAACGTCTAAAAGCCTGCAACCTAAACGAGATTACAATTTACATTTGGCTGTTGCTCCAACAAAAATGAACGACAGATACGAATGGTTTTTAGAAAAGGCAACAGAGATGGGTGTAGAAATTATTACACCCATTATTTGCGACCATAGTGAACGGAAAGTGGTAAAAACGGAACGATTTGAGAAAATTATTCAATCAGCAATGAAACAATCGCTGCAATGTTATTTGCCTAAACTAAATGCTCCAATAGCTTTTAAAGACTTTATTGATCAAGATTTTACAGATCAAATTTTTATAGCTCACTGTGAAGAAACGGATAAAAAATCTTTAAAATCGCAATTAAAAACAGCATCGGATTGTACTATTTTAATTGGACCTGAAGGTGACTTTAGCGTTAAAGAAATTGAAATGGCCTTGCAACACCGTTTTATTCCTGTAACTTTGGGTAAGACGCGCCTAAGAACAGAAACGGCGGCTATTGCAGCTTGCCATTCTGTGGCATATACTAATGAATAATATGAAAGTAATTTTTTCTCTTTTCTTTTCTCTCTTTTCCTTCTTCTTGTTTTCCCAAGACGTAGCTATACTAAAATACAAAGGAGGAGGAGATTGGTACAGTAACCCAACAGCTTTACCAAATTTAGTAAAGTATTGTAATGATAATATTGATACAAACATTAACGAAAGTATTCAAACTGTAGAAGCAGGAAGTATTGATATTTTTCAGTTTCCTTTTTTACATATGACAGGTCATGGCAATGTATTTTTCAGTGATGACGATGCCCAAAACTTAAGAAACCACCTTATTTCAGGTGGCTTTCTACATATTGACGATAATTACGGAATGGAGCCTTACGTTATTAAAGAATTGAAGAAAGTTTTTCCGAATAGTGAGTTAATTGAAATTCCTAAGGATCATAAAATATTCAGTTCAGCTTTTGAATTTCCAAATGGTTTGCCTAAAATCCATGAACACGATGGTAAAGCACCAAAAGCTTATGGGATTTTTCATGATAGCAGATTGGTACTTTTATTCACCTTTGAAAGTGATTTAGGAGATGGTTGGGAAGATCAAGAAGTTCATAATGACCCTGAAGATGTTAGAGAAAAAGCATTGAAAATGGGTGCTAATATTATGAAATATGCTTTTGAGAATTGATTATTATTTAGATTAAAGACGAAAGAGTTAAGACCAAAGACTAAATAGATTATGAAGAAGTTTTCAATACCATATAAAATAGCAGCTACTTTACTAGTTTTAGCTTTTACTTTTCAATCTATGGAATCAATAAATAGTCACACTTACTCTGTTGGTCTATCAAACATCCATCAAAAGTGCCTAAAAGGGGTAACATGTTGTTTTGGGCATTCGTACCATTCTATTTATAAATGCGGAAAAGCCAATCATATTAATTAATCAAATTGAGAACAACTTTTGAATCAGCTCAACCACTACAATTCCAACTTCAAAAAGCAAAAACATCCAATCACAGTACTTTGCGATAATGTAGCTAATGCTCCAAATATTGGAAGTTTATTCAGAACGGCAGATGCCTTTGGTGTTGAAGAACTAATTTTTTGTGGTTCAGATATTCCGTTAGGTAAACGAATGGCAAAAACGTCGCGTTCTACTGAAAAATATGTGATTCATAGTTTAAAAAACGATATTGAAACACAAATAAAAACTTTAAAGGCAAATAACTATTACTTAATTGCTTTAGAAATTTCAGAAAATAGTCAACCATTAACGGCCTTTAAATTACAATCAAAACAACCTATTGCACTTATTTTAGGTGATGAAAATTTTGGAGTTTCTGAAGGTGTACTTAAGCAAGTTGATGCCGTCGTTCATATTAATATGTTTGGTAACAATAGTAGTATGAATGTTGTACAAGCTACTAGTATCGCTCTATATGAAATTACAAAGCAAATGAACGCTCAATAACATGCTAAAATTAATCCCAACATCTTTAAGTATATTTATCACCTAAAATGAACCTGCTCAGAGTAATTTGAACTAAGTAATTTATTAATAGCGAACAACATGTGCCCTATTAAGACATTAAACAGAAACACATGAATTCGAAAATTATAGCCAACGGTATTTTAAGAGCATTAGGGATTATTCTAGCTGTAATTCTTGTATTATATTTTTTATTTGAAATTCAATCGGTTATAATTTATATCGCTGTTGCTGTTGTTATTTCATTAATCGGACGACCAATCATACTATTTTTAAGAAAACGTCTAAAATTTAACAACACAATAGCTGTAGTTACAACTATGCTATTGCTTCTGGGGCTATTTGTCGGCCTCATAGGGCTCTTTATTCCATTAATTATTGAACAGGGGCAAAATTTAGCTTTATTAAATATTGAACAATTACAAGGCAATATTGAAAACCTGTACAACCAAATTATTACCTATTTCGAATTCAACAATATTGACATTGAACAATCTATAGAAGATTCTCATTTACTATCAAAACTCGATTTTGCTATTATACCTAACTTTTTAAATAGCTTTATAAGCGGCTTAGGCAGCTTTAGCATCGGTTTGTTTTCCGTACTCTTTATTTCATTCTTCTTTTTAAAGGATAGTAAGCTATTCGAAGATGGTTTAATGACCTTTATTCCAAGCGGAAATGAAGAACGTTCTAAACGTTCAATCACAACCATAAAAGACTTATTATCGCGCTATTTTGTTGGACTTATATTTCAAATTTTAATCTTGTTTGTTATATACACTATTGTTCTACTCGTTTTTGGAATTGATAACGCTATCGTTATCGCCTTTTTATGTGCGCTTCTCAATCTTGTGCCTTACGTTGGTCCTTTAGTGAGCGGATTTTTAATGCTTTTATTAAGTATGTCTAGTAATTTAGGAGAGAGTTTTAGTGAGGTAATTTTACCAAAAACGACTTATGTTATGATTGGTTTTATTTTTGCACAACTCGTCGACAATTTCTTTAGTCAGCCTTATATTTTCTCTAAAAGTGTAAAATCACATCCACTAGAAATTTTCTTAATCATCATTATTTCTGGTATACTCTTTGGTGTTGTTGGTATGATTATAGCCATACCCACTTATACTGCTATAAAAGTCATTTTAAAAGAGTTTTTATCAGATTACAACATTGTTCAAAAACTTACTAAAAACCTATAATTTTAAATTGAATAAATTATTACTAAATACTGAAATTCAAAGTTTTATTCAGAACAATATAACCTCAGACACTTCTGAATTATTACTAAAAGGTATTCCGTTTAACACCCTAGATTCAAAATTAATCATAGAACAGATTGAAGCAAAAAAACGATGCCGAAAGAAGTTACCCACTTGGTTTTATACTGAAAATATATACTATCCGAATAAACTTAATATTGAACAAACCTCTTCAGAGACTACTGCCAAGTATAAAGCAAATTTAATCACCGGAGATAGCCTAATTGACTTAACGGGAGGGTTTGGAGTTGATGCTTATTTTTTTTCAAAACGAATAAAACAGGTCACACATTGTGAAATCAATTTAAAACTATCAGAAATTGTTAGGCATAATTTAGAAATTCTTAGTGCTGCGAATATTAAATGCCTAGCCAAAAGCGGAATTGAAACCTTAAAACACGCTAATACCCCCTTTGATTGGATTTACGTTGATCCGTCTCGTCGAGATGATTCTAAACAAAAAGTTTTTTTACTTTCCGATTGTGAACCCAACATAAGATTACATCAAGATTTATTTTGGAACCACTCTAAAAATGTAATGATTAAAACGTCTCCATTATTGGATTTATCAGCGACACTTTCTGATTTAAACTATGTAAAAGAGATTCATGTCGTAGCCGTTAGCAATGAGGTTAAAGAATTATTATGGCTTTTAGAGTATAATTTTAACGGTGACGTTTTAATTAAAACGGTGAATTTACAAAAAGATGCTTCTGAGAATTTTAATTTTAATTTCAAAGATGAATCTGAAGCCATAGCTACTTATAATGAACCACTCACCTATCTATACGAACCTAATGCTGCTGTTTTAAAATCAGGTAGTTTTAATTCGGTTAGTGCGCTTCTTAAAATAGACAAATTGCACAAGCATTCACATTTATATACATCAGAAACGTTAATAGATTTTCCGGGTAGACGATTTATAATTAAAAAAATATTACCATTCAATAAAAAAACATTCTCAAAAGAAAAAATTTCGAAAGCTAATATCACTACTCGAAATTTTCCACTAGCTGTAAATGATATCCGGAAAAAACTAAAAATTAAAGATGGTGGAGATACCTATCTCTTTTTCACTACAGATTGTAATGATTCTAAAATTATACTCGTTTGCTCTAAAGCAACTTTATAATTTTAGAAACCATATAATTGTGCGTTTTTCACTTCAAATTTATCTCAGACAAAAATCCGTGTTGAATTACCACCATATCACTTCCCCAAAGTTTAACTAAGAACGAAATATCAATAGGAAAAAAAGAGGATGATCCATCAGAATTATATTTTACCGGACATTCTAATCGACTGTCATTAATAATACGACACTTATTCTTTCCATTGTCCGAAATAAATATAGCACCAGAATCTATCTTTTCATATACTTTTTTCAAGTCGATAACAGCATATTTTAAAAATTCGGATGATTTATTTACCTCCTTTTTGGAGCAATTTAGAATACCATAAGTAAAATAATGAGCCTTCATTTTAAAATATTCAGATTCTTTACGGTCATCATGTTTATTTTCATCGCGTCTGTAGCGAATTGTAAAATCATTAAATGCTTTATATTTTTCTTCTCTAAAACGTTCTTGTACACTTTTTATAGCATCTCCATTCCTAAAAATGTAATCAATGCCTACCGTCATGTCTATAAATTCCGAATAGCTCTTTTTTAACACAACCTCCTGCCAATCAATATGTTCATATATATTAGGTAAAGCAATATATTTATGGACATAATCCGTAAACGCTCTATCTTTTTTATAACTAGACATTTAACAAATTAGAATTTAAAAATGAACACTTTATTTAAATTAGCATTAAATAGATATAATAAAAATGAGTATAATTCTTATATCTCTCTGATAAATATACACTTAAATATGCAACAAAAAATATTCTTAATTTTTTTTAAAAAAACTCAAAAAAATTGTTGCGTTCTTTAAAATGTTAAGTTACATTTGCATCCGCATTTAAAGAGAATGTTCTTATGCTTATTGGAGAGGTGCCTGAGTGGCCGAAAGGAGCGGTTTGCTAAATCGTCGTAGGTGGAAACACTTACCCAGGGTTCGAATCCCTGTCTCTCCGCAAAATTTACTGCAGCATATGCGACTGTAAGTAATAATTAATGATAACCAATTCGGGGTGTAGCGTAGCCCGGTTATCGCGCCACGTTTGGGACGTGGAGGCCGCAGGTTCGAATCCTGCCACCCCGACTTTTATTGAATTTTAGAGTTTTACTCTGAAATGGTCGCATAGCTCAGCTGGATAGAGCACCTGCCTTCTAAGCAGGCGGTCCTAGGTTCGAATCCTAGTGCGATCACAAAAAGCCTTAACATTTATGTTGAGGCTTTTTTGTGTTTTAGAATTAGGAGTAACTTTACTGATATTCTATCTTATGAAGATTTTATATTGGCCTATTAGCCAATCTAACAGATAGACTTAAACGTCACAATACTCGCAGAAGCAAATCAACTACAGACGGAATTTCGTGAAAGATTGTTTATATAAAAGAGTTTTAACCAAATTTGAAGCTCATGTTTATTTTAAATATTTACATAAAAAACTTACCAAAATGCCTATCAGAAAAACAAATACCGTTTTAACTTCATATCGCAATAAAGCAAAAAAAAGCCTGAACATACTTAAATGTTCAGGCCTTTTATATTTCATAATTACAATTTACCTCTTTAAAGTAAAATGGGCTTTAAATTCTTTACGTACCCCGTCACTTGGTTCGTCGTATTCTACTGTAAACCAGTAGTCACTCGTTGGCATAGCTTCTCCTTTAAAGGTTCCATCCCACCCGTTACCATCAGGACTTAATTGTTTCAGTAACTTTCCGTACCGGTCAAATATATAAATTTTTGCATTACTTCCAATACGTTC
>NZ_JABFDK010000008.1 GCF_013403865.1 Winogradskyella costae | reverse complement strand
GGCGCTGTAGCTAAAGCTTTTGTGTTAACAACTAAATTAAATAATGCAGTGGCTGAGGCATTGTAACAACTAGAATCTCCTGCACTCGATACTCTAACAAATATCGGTTGTGAATTTGAAGTATTCGTATAATCTGATGGTAAAGCATTATCACCTGAATCGGCATCTGCAAAATTTAAATGATATGTTACTGTGAAATCTGTTGGAGATTGCGATCCTAAAATCGTTGATGTCTGAGCGCTTAAATCAAAGCTCATAAAACCGTCATTATCCACACCATCACAGGTTTCTAAATCTGAAACAGCATTGATTGTAGGTTGACCTGCTACATTTAATGTAAATGGAAATGTATCATAGCAACCAGAGTTTAAATACTCTACTCTAACATATATAGTTTCACCATCTACCCCGTTATAATTTCCTGTGTCAGGTATAAGTGCCACATCGTCTTCTGCTTCAATAAGTGAATTATGATACGTAACCACTAAATCACTAATATTTGTAGCGCTAGCTGTTACCACCGGTGTATTAGAATCTAAATTAAAAAAATAAGGCGGAATGCCAGTATCGCACACAAATAAATTAAGTGGCGCTTCAGTGATTAACTCAGGTAAAACTTCAATACATACTTCTTCAGTGTATTCACATCCAAAATCATCAGTAGCCCTATATGTATAACAATATTGACCTGCTGCAGGTGGTTGCACTGTAATAACATTTCCTGCTGTATTAGTTATTGTCGGGTCTGTATCCCATGCTTCAGTTTCAATTACAGGGGTAAACGAAAGCTCTGGAGGTTGAAGGTTAGGATCAAACTCTATACTCCAAGCAAAAATATAGCCATTATCTGAGCCCAAATGATCAGTTACACTAATAGTCCAATCCCCATTTAAAGGAGAACCTAAGAGGCCATTTAAAGAGTTTTCTGAACTGTAATTACCAGGAGGAACAAATGAATCCTCATAAGTGTCCGGACCATCACCATTTGTAAACGTTCCATCTTCTACAGCTCCTTCTATTAAACTATCTAAACTATCATCTGGTACAAAGCAATATCGGCTTCCTCTTCCAGGAGTGGGATTACCACTATTTTGATCAACAGTTCCTACGGCCCATGGATCTCCTAAATTAGTAGAACCCCCACCATTATCCTCGTTAATCAAATTGACAGATTGTCCGTTCGGAGATATAATTGCAATCTCTAAGTCCCCTAAATAGGAATGCTCCATCGTTATACAAATACTAACCAATTGATTCACGTCAGTAAGTGTTAATGCAGAATCATAACAATCTACAGTGATAGACGAATTGAATGCCACACCATTATCATCGGGTAATTCAAGAATTCCACTTACAGGAGGGGCACAATCATTAATATACTCCACACCCTCTACTTCTCCTACAATATCAGTACTCTCACCATAACAAAGAGTTATATTAGCGGCTTGTGTACCTGTAAAATCAGCCTCAGTTCCAACCTGAATTACTTGATTAATTAAATTATTATTATCACAACCTTCTGGATCGATTGAAGTATTATTATCACGTATATTTAAGTTTACAATATAAACTCCAGGGTTGGGGTATGAAAATGTAGCCGTTTGACCTGCAACAGTATTACCATCTCCTAAATCCCATTCATAAGTAGCTCCCGCTCCACTCGATGAAAATGTTCCACTACCCGTTAAGGTAATTTCTTCGTCAGGACAAACTTTAATATATCCATTTCCATCAGGAGCAGGACTTGCAGAGTCAATTTGAGAATTAATTATCTGACAATCGGTTAAACAAGATATATTTGCAGCCCAGCCACTAACACTTCCTGAACCATCAGACACAAATTGTATCGTTAGACACCCTGAAGTATTATTAACACTCGCTTGGACTATACCAGGACCATCAGGTCCTGAAAAATCCCCATAGGTAGTAGCTGCAACAGAATCTCCATTAAAAATCGACATAACATCTGGCGTACCACCTCCTTGAGTAAAGAAATCCGTAAATTCTAAACGAACTCTTTCACCTGGATTTTCTGGACAAATAGTCAATATAAAATTTTCATCGTTATCGTAACTAGAAAACTCTCCGCCAGAATCATAAAAAACCCCACCACATTGATTAATTGTGGCGGTTTGCATATTAACATCTTGAGCTAATAAAAGTGATGAAAATAATAGAGGGATTATAGTAAATATGTATTTCATGCTTTTATTTTTTTATTGAAATTGGGATTTTATAATTATATAATAATTGGTATTATCGATTTGATACGTCGCTCCGAATCTTGTATTAAAATTGAAGCCATATATTAATGGATTAAATTTATTGCGATCAAATGATTTACTTTTTTCTAATCCGGAAACTTCGGATAATTTAGGCCAAGCTTTCTTTCCATTTTTATTAACTATTAATTTCACCTCTACCCTATTCCTAAGAATGTTCTTTATACTTTTTAAACGATTAGGAATACTAAAAACAAGCTTTTCAGAAGATTCACCATAGGCTTCGATTATTTGAGCACGCTCAACAGCTGTTAACGGCATATTAACATTGGCATTATATTTAACTAATGGCAACGGCTTTTTTTGAATAGATTGCTGACTAAACATACATAAAGGCATGAGCATCAACATAAAAATAAATTGTAGTTTTTTCATAGGTAATTCAGAATATTATAATTTCGAAAATTAAGAAAATTTTAGTAAACCAATTGTTAATTCATCAAGGATATTGGACTTTTAACGGTTTTAATTATATAACAGCTATAATTATAAAACCCCTACCTCATTCAAACTATTTTTATTGTTTATCTTTGCCACTCGTTTTTAAAAACTGATAACAATTATATTACAATGAAAATCGAAAGTGATTTTAACGATATTGATGCCTTAGGAGATGACCATATAGGAACATCTAGTGATACACCTTTGCGACCTGACGCTTTTAAACTATCAAACGCTGAAAAAATAGAACGTATAAAAGGAGATGTTAAACATATATTAGAGACTTTAGGCTTAGACTTAAATGACGATAGCCTTAAAGGCACTCCAAATAGGGTTGCTAAAATGTTTGTTAATGAGATTTTTGGTGGTTTGGATCCTGATAGAAAACCTAGCGCCTCAACCTTTGACAATAAGTACAAATATGGTGAAATGCTTGTTGAAAAAAATATTACTGTTTATTCTACTTGTGAGCATCACTTATTACCTATTGTAGGAAGAGCTCATATAGCGTACATTTCTAATGGTACCGTTGTAGGATTATCTAAAATGAATAGAATCGTAGATTATTACTCAAAACGACCACAGGTACAAGAACGCTTAACGATTCAAATTGTAAAAGAACTTCAGGCAGTTTTAAATACTGAAGATGTTGCTTGTGTTATAGATGCAAAACACTTGTGTGTAAATTCACGTGGTATCCGAGATATTGAAAGTAGTACGGTTACTTCCGAATTTGGTGGAAAATTTAAAGAAAATGAAACACGGAGGGAGCTTTTAGACTACATTAAATTAGATACGCAGTTTTAACTAGTTTTGTTGGTTGCTAAGTTGAAAAAACAAAACCTATACATGTCTATTCATTTTAAAAATTAGAAGTTCAGAAAAAAGCTGTTTAATTAGTATTGAAAACATATAAGATAACAGATTTATTTCCGGTGAAAACTATAAAAATATTAGATTAGATGTCGAATCTATTACAAACAAAATTAATACGTTAAGAAGTCACTTTTTAAAATAACGTAAGCCAACTTAACACCTTCACAACAAACATCTTTACAGCAATGCAACTTTACAATACACAACACATAAAATTATACAATACACTTACTAGTGAAAAGGAAATTTTTCAACCCATTACTGATGGTTACGTTGGAATGTATGTTTGTGGACCAACTGTTTATAGCAATGTACATTTAGGTAATGTGAGAACGTTTATGTCGTTTGATATGATTTTTCGTTACCTTAAACACTTAGGTTATAAAGTGCGCTATGTTAGAAACATTACAGATGCTGGACATTTGGAAAATGATGCTGATGTTGGTGAAGACAAAATCACAAAAAAGGCACGATTAGAAGCTATAGAACCTATGGAAATTGTTCAGCGTTATACCGTTGATTTCCATAATGTGCTGAACACTTTTAATTTTTTACCACCAAGTATTGAGCCTACTGCAACGGGTCATATCATAGAACAAATTGAATTAATTCAATCTATCATAGATAATGGTTTTGCTTATACTGTAAATGGGTCTGTTTATTTTGATGTTCATAAGTACAATGAATCTAATGAATACGGTATTTTGAGCAAACGAAAGCTTGAAGATTTAATTCATAATACGCGTGCACTTGATGGGCAAAGCGACAAGAAAAATCCTCAAGATTTTGCTCTTTGGAAGAAAGCTGAACCAACTCATATTATGCGCTGGCCTTCACCTTGGAGTGATGGTTTTCCTGGTTGGCATTTAGAATGTACGGCTATGAGTACTAAATATCTAGGTGATTATTTTGATATTCATGGTGGAGGAATGGATTTAAAATTTCCACATCACGAATGTGAGATTGCACAAAACCAAGCTTCAAAAGGGCAAGCACCTGTAAAATATTGGATGCATGCTAATATGTTAGAACTTAATGGGGCTCGCATGAGTAAATCGACTGGGAATTACATCAATCCAGCAGAACTACTTTCTGGAGACAATGATATTATGTCTAAAGCTTATAATCCAAGTGTTATTCGTTTTTTCATGATGCAAGCGTCTTATAGAAGTGTTTTAGACTTAACTGATGATGGCTTATCAGCTGCCGAAAAAGGATTTCATAGACTTATGGATGCTATCGGTATAATAGATAACCTCAAAACAAGTTCTTCATCGTCCTTTACTGTTACAGATTGGAAGCAGAAATGCTACGATGCAATGAATGATGATTTTAATACTCCCATTTTAATTGCCACTCTTTTTGAAGCTGTAAAATTCATTAACCAGGTAAAAGATGGAAGTGCTACTGTCACTCCTGAAGATTTAACTGTTTTAAAAGAAACGATTGAGACTTTTATCTTTGATGTTCTTGGTTTAGTAAATATTTCAAAAGAAAGTTCTGGCGGCAATAAGTTAACTGGTGCTGTTGAAATTTTAATTAAGCTTAGAAAAGAAGCCCGATTAAATAAAGATTTTGCTCTGTCTGATAAAATTAGAGATGAATTGGCAGAAGCCGGAATACAACTTAATGACAGTAGAGAAGGTACGACTTTTACAACAAACTAATTGTGAAAAGGTTCCTAACATATCCATTTTTATTACTAATTAAGTTCTATCAAACGTTTATTTCACCAATGACACCTGCGACTTGCAGATATCAACCTACCTGTTCTCATTACGCAAAAGAAGCGTTAGAGGTTCATGGATTTTTTAAAGGAGGTTGGTTAGCTATAAAACGGATTTTTAGTTGTCATCCTTGGGGAGGTAGTGGTTTTGATCCTGTTCCAGGGAAGGATGACAACTAAAAATTGCCTTTGCGCGCTAGCTCGCCCGTTCTCTAAAAATGTACGGGGTACATTTTCTTTACGTTCCGTCGCCTTGGGGAGGTAATGGTTTTGATCCTGTTCCAGGGAAGGATGACAGCTAAAAATTTTCCTAGGTACCAGCTCTCCTATTTTATAAAATGTACTCCTTAAATTTCCTATAGACGCTGTAGACTTGACCAAGCTAGTGGTTTATCCACTATTCCACCAAAAGCGAATTAATATTACGTTAATCTCATTTTCAATCACTATCAAAATATTATATTTACAGCATAAAGAGAATAACTATGTTTTTATTACAGATTGATTGGGATCCTATTAAGTTTATTGATTTAGGATTTTTTAAACTTCATTTTTACAGTTTGATGTGGATTGTTGCCTTTGTTTTGGGTTTCACCATAACTAAGCGCATTTACAAAAACGAAGGTCAATCAGATGAAGCCTTAGATTCTTTATTTATATACTCTGTCGTTGGTATTATGCTAGGAGCCAGATTAGGCCACGTTATATTTTACCAACCAGAATTGATTTCGGAAGATTTCTTTAGCATCTTTTTACCTTTTAAGTTTAAAGGCGGTTTTGAATTCACAGGCTTTCAAGGTTTAGCAAGTCATGGTGCAGCTATCGCTATGATTATTTCGATGTATATCTACAATAAAAAAGTATTGCATAAAACTGTGCTATGGATTTTAGATCGTGTGGTGATTCCGGTAGCTTTAGGAGCTGTATTTGTTAGAATTGGAAACTTTATAAATTCAGAAATCATTGGAAAATATACTGGCAGTGATTTTGGTGTTGTATTTAAACAACTTGGCGAAACTGCTCCACGGCACCCAGCACAATTGTATGAAGCATTCTGTTATGTTTTTGTATTCTTTATTCTGTTTTACTTCTATTGGAAAACTAAAAAATCTGAACAGCAAGGTTTCTTGTTTGGTCTATTTTTAGTATTACTTTGGACGGTAAGGTTTTTTGTTGAATTTGTTAAAGAAGCTCAGAACATTGAGCGTGCTGATTGGGCTTTAAACACAGGCCAATGGCTAAGTATTCCTTTTATAATTATAGGTCTTTACTTTATGTTCATTTATAAACCTAAAACAAAATTGATCTAAATGCGTATTCATTTATTTATAAAATCTGGACTTCTTCTCTTAGGGCTTACAATCTTTTCATCTTGTAAAGAAGAAAAGAAAACAATAGTCGCAGATAAAGTTGTCGTTAACTTTAAAAAAGAAGGCACGCTGACGTTAAAAAAACCAGATTCGGATTCTATAATAAAGACTTTAGATATAGAAATTGCAGATGACGAATACTCTACCCAAACGGGTTTAATGTACAGAACGACATTGGAAGCTAATCAGGGAATGTTGTTTATATTTCCAAACGTTGAAATGCGAAGCTTCTATATGAAAAACACTAAAATTCCTTTAGACATTATTTATATTGATGAAGACAAAACCATAGTCAGCTTTCAAAAGAATGCTAAACCTATGGATGAAACATCTCTTCCGTCTGAAGTACCTGCTAAATATGTTTTAGAAGTTTACGGCGGACTTTCAGATGTTTGGCAACTTTCAGTTGGAGATAAAATTAATTTTACCCAAACCGATGACTAAACCCATAGGTTTAGATATCACTACTCCATTAGGGCATCATTTAGGACTTTCGGTTCTTACACCGAATACTTCAAATCAGAAGACTATTATTATCTCTTCAGCCACTGGCGTTTTACAACATTTCTATTATAAATTTGCCAATTATTTCTCAGAACTGGGTTATACTGTTTATACTTTCGATTACTCTGGTATTGGAAAATCGAATTTGAGTATTTCAGACTTAAAGCAAAACACTACTAACTTGAAGTCTTGGGGAGAAAATGATCAAGCTTCAGTTATTGCTTATGTAAAATCTCAACACCCAACTCATAAAATAATTGTTATTACCCATAGTATTGGAGGTCAAATTTTAGCATTTAATAAAAACATTTCACAAATAGACGCGATAATTACTGTAGCTTCACAGAGTGGCTATTGGAAACTTTGGAAAGGGTTTGAACGTTTTAAAATGTTCGTGTTTTGGCATGCTCTTATTCCATCACTTACACCATTATTTGGTTATTTTCCTGCCAAAAAAATAAAGCTATTTGAAAATTTACCAAGACATATGGTTTATCAATGGCAAAATTGGGGGAAACACGAAAATTATATGCTACGTGAATTTGATTTTGAAGACCTTCAATTTAAAAACTACAATAAACCCTTATTAGCTTTAAGTTTCACTAAAGATAAGTTTGCATCAAAAGCTTCTGTAGATTGGTTAGCAGCACAATTCACCGAAGCTAAACTAGACAGACAACATATTATTCCTGAAGATTTAGGGATTGCAAATGTGGGTCATTTTGGATTCTTTAGAATTGAATTTAAAACGTCGTTATGGAACAAAACGCACGAATGGATAGCGAAGCATACATAGAGTTTACTTACTATTTTAGTCACAAATTTTTCTGCAATATTAAGTTTATATAAAAAAAATGCCTTTCAATAATGAAAGGCATTTTAAAATTCTGAATGACTTCAGAATAGAATATATTTTAAGCTTAAGCTTCTTCAGGTTCTTCTTTCACTTTATTCTTAAGTGCTTCTGCTACGTTACCTTTTTTAGCTGTATCGTACATAATTGGTGTTGCAATAAATACTGAAGAGTATGTACCAACTATTACACCCAAAATTAAAGCGAATAATAAATCTTTAAGTGAGTCTGCACCAAATAAGAACATTGCCAATAACACAACTAAAGTAGTTAACGACGTATTTAACGTTCTACTAATAGTACTGTTTATAGATTTGTTAATTGTAGTATCGAATTTCCAACCTAAGTTTTCATTAAAGTATTCTCTAATTCTATCAAAAACAACAACCGTATCATTTAAAGAGTAACCAATTACGGTTAAGATTGCGGCAATAAACGTTTGATCAACCTCCATGCTAAATGGCATAAATCTCCATGTTATTGAATAGATCCCCAATACAATTAACACATCATGGAAAACTGCAGCAACTGCACCAAGAGAGAATTGCCATTTTTTAAATCTAAATAAGATGTATAAAAATACCACGACTAAAGATCCTAAAATTGCCCAAATAGATGCTTTTTGAATATCATCCGCAATAGTTGGACTCACTTTACTAGATAACATTTTTCCAATGGCATCATCTCCAGAACCTGTTTTAAACTCAGCATATGTCATGCCTGTTGGAAGGTATTTCTGTAATGCTGTAAACAACATAGACTCTACCTCTTCATCAGCCTCCAAAGAACTATCTTCTACCTTATATTTCGTAGAAATCTTTAATTGATTTGCTCCTCCTATAGTTTTTACTTCCGCACTCTCAAAGATATCTTCTAGTTCGCCTTTAACTTCCTCAACACTCATGTCTTGAGCAAAACGCACTTGGTAAGTTCTACCACCAACGAAATCAATACCTTGATCTAACCCTGTAGTAAATAGAGAACCTAAACTCGCTAAAATTAATGCTCCAGAAATGACATAAGCAATCTTACGTTTCTTTAAGAAATCGATATTTACATTCGTAAATAAGTTTTTAGTTAAACCTGTAGAGAAATCTAATTTACCTCCTCTATTAACATACCAATCTACTAATAAACGAGTAATGAAAATTGCAGTAAATAAAGATGTTAAAATACCAATGATTAATGTTGTTGCAAAACCTTTGATTGGTCCTGTACCAAATACAAATAATATTAAAGCAGTTAAACCTGTTGTAATGTTTGCATCTAATATTGAAGACAACGCATTAGAAAAACCGTCTTTAACAGATTCTTTTTGTGTTTTTCCTTTTGCGATTTCCTCTTTAATCCTCTCGAAGATAAGTACGTTTGCATCGACCGAAATACCAATCGTTAATACAATACCTGCAATACCAGGTAAGGTTAGTACAGCACCTAAACTTGCTAGCACACCAAATATTAATAAGATGTTTAATAATAAAGCGATATCAGCAAAACCACCAGCTTTTCCGTAGTAAAAGATCATCCAAAGTAATACAAATGCTAAAGCGATAACGAATGATTTCATTCCGCTATCAATAGCTTCTTGTCCTAATGAAGGTCCAACGATATCCGATTGCACAATCTCCGCAGAAGCAGGTAATTTACCAGCTCTTAAAACGTTGGCTAAATCCACAGCTTCAGTTAGTGAGAATGATCCTGAAATTTGTGATCTACCACCAGATATTGCGCCTGTTGTTACACTTGGTGCAGAATACACTGTGTTATCTAATACAATAGCAATATTACCTTGTGTTTCGTAAGCCTTCTTGGTCATTTCTTCCCAAATCTTAGCTCCTTTAGAGTTCATTTGCATACTTACTGCAGGTCTACTTCGTGGGTCGTAATCTTGATCTGCACCTGTAATTACATCTCCACTTAATTCTGGTTCGCCATCTCTATTACCTTTAATAGCATAAAGTTCTGAAAACTCAGATTCTTCATTTTGTAATCCCCATACAAATCTTACATAGCGCATTTCTGCAGGTAAAGAAGCTCTGTTTTTTGAAGCATTTAAATGCTGCAATACTTTTTCTTTATCCTTAGATAAAAACATACCAATTACTGACCCCCCATTTCCATAACCTTGAATTCCTAAAGGATTAATATTAGCAACATCTGTAGTATCTGTTTCTATTTGGCCAGTAAGTTCATTAATAACATCTGAAGTATCTTCTTCTTGATCTTCCGTTACATCTGCAACTTCATCGTTTGTTTCTTTTTCCTTATTTTCTTCAACCAAATTTTGGTTAACCTCCATTAAATAAGGTAGAACATCTTGTGTCTTGTACGTTTCCCAAAACTCTAATTGAGCTGTTGTGGTAACTAACTCCGTAACACGCTCAATATCCTTAGCTCCTGGCAATTCTAAAAGAATACGACCAGAGTTTCCTAAACGTTGAATGTTAGGTGATGTTACACCAAACTTATCAATACGCTTACGTAATACTTCGAAAGCTGAAACAATAGACTCATCAATTTTTGTTTCGATAATGTTTTTAACCTCATTATCTGACATATCGAACTTAATCTCGTCGCTTAGCGTACGATTCGCAAAAATATCTGGAGATGCTAATTTAGTATCTCCTTTAATAGCATCAAACGCTGTAAAGAACGATTGCAAATAAGAATCTTGTGAATCTTTTTGTAATTCATCAGCATCATCTAGAGCTTTATTAAAAACCGGATTTTTGCTTTTGTTAGCTAAACCTTTTAAGATGTCTTTTACTGAGATTTGAAGAATTACATTAATACCACCTTTAAGGTCTAAACCTAAGTTCATGGCATTATTTTCAACTTCATTATAAGTGTATTGTGCAACACCTAAATTATATACTTCGATAGACTCAAAGTTCTCACCTACTTTAATTTTAGAAGTTTTCAACGAATCTAAATAGCGAGCCTCTTCGATATTCCTTTTCGTTTGGTAATCCTCTTCTGTATCAGCATATTTAGCAATTGCTGCTTGTTCTGCATTAGCTTCTATCTGATTCGCTTTAAAAGTAAATGATAATTGGTAGAGACTTACCAAACCAAATAAAAGCGCAAAAAGCTTAATTATTCCTTTGTTTTGCATTGTAATTTTTATTTAATGTCGATTTTTTTGAACGCGCAAATATAGAGTTTACGCTATAATCCGACAATGTTTTTTTATAAATTGATTTTTAGCTTTTTGATTGATAAAAGCTCTATGAAGTGATGTGGAATTTATTTCAGATTATATAATTCCATTTAGGCTATTGGTCCTGCTCTAACCTCAGGAATGATGTAAGAAATAGTATCTATCGATACAATAGCGTCATTCGTAATTGCCGTGGCAACCCTAATACTGTAATTAATTTCAATGGCACTAAATTGATTACCAAAATTATTGGTCTTTGAATTTGATAAACGATCTATTTTCTGATTAACCTCAACGACCTGAGCGCGTTCAAAATCCCAATTAATTGTATCATTGGTCTTAATTTCAGAGATATTAAGTTCGTAGTCCTTTAGGTTTTTATGTTCAGGAAAGTTATTGGATTGTTTATGGGCAGAATTGTAATCTACTTTTAACGTTTCAACATTGAATAGTGCGTTCTGAATATATTTAACATGCGTATTACTATAATATGTTATTCTAAGTTGGCCTTCGTTATTTTGACCTATTTCAATATGAGTGACACCGATATTTTGAAGTTGATTTTGAATGGCTTCAATAGCAATTTCTGCGTCTTCTGAAGAAATTTCTGAATCAGAAAACTGAACCACAATCTGCTGATTGGGTAATATGTTTTGCTCTAAATACGTTCCTAAAAACGCCAAGAACAAAACGAACAATCCAATATTTAGTTTGGTTTTCATGCGCCAAATATAGACAAAAAAAAAGACTGTATTTCTACAGTCTTATCTAAATAATATCTTCTATGCTATTCAATTACATACCTTCAAGTTTGGTATATCCTTCTGGTGGTGATAAGCTCAGTTTTTCATCGGATACAGACTCTTTTTTAATCTCTGTTATTTCTGATGTTACTACCATATTTGATCCCATTTGATTCATTGTCATTATAAAATATAAAGGATAGCCTTCAATTTTATCTCCCATTGCAGTCGTGTTATGGCTAAAAGCTGAAATTTTATCTGTTGTAAACATTTCCATTTCTACATCTTGACCATTTTGTTTCATATTAATGATATATTGTTGACATTCATAACCCAATATAGTCTTAGTTTCGTCACCTTTTTTGACAATTACACTTTTTAAATCCTCTTCAGAGGGAACAAAAGATTGTAATACAAATTTTTTGCCCATCCCTGGCTGATCCAATAGCATTAACATTTGTTTTTCAGCAGCATCTAAAACGATAACCAAATCACCAGTCATCGGATTGCTTGTTTCCGTGCGTGATTTTTGATCTTTGAAATAGGTTGTCGCTTTTGAATCTCCCATAGCTTCTAACTGCGCATTCACTTGTGCATTATCACTAGTTACAGTTTGATTAGCCGTAAGAACCCCTTCTGAAATTACAGTTTGTGCAGTTGCGTTAACACTAAATATTAACGCAAAACTTAATAATAGTACTTTTTTCATTTCTTTTTTTTTATAATTGCTTGTTATTACATAAAAACCTTACCAACAAAAATGTAAGTAAGGTTTTTTAATTAGATGTATTACTAAAGCTTATAGTTCTAATAATCCATTCGTTTTCTTAACACCTTCAGCACTTGCTTTCATGTGTTCTTTTTCAGCATCACTTAACGACACATCAACGATTTTTTCTATTCCATTTCTACCTAAAACAACTGGCACACCAATACAAAGATCAGACAAACCATATTCTCCTTCTAGTAATGTAGAGCACGGATAAATTTTCTTTTGATCGCAAGCGATCGCCTGAACTAAACCACTCACTGCAGCACCTGGTGCATACCAAGCTGAAGTTCCTAATAATTTAGTCAATGTTGCTCCACCTACCTTGGTGTCTTCTGCAACTTGATTTAAACGCTCTTCTGATAAAAATTCAGAAACCTTAATACTGTTTCTTGTCGCATGAGATATTAATGGCACCATACCTGTATCGCTATGTCCACCAATTACCATTCCGTCAACATCACTAATCGGCGCCTCTAAAGCTTCTGCCAATCTGTATTTAAAACGTGCAGAATCTAATGCTCCACCCATTCCTATAATTCTATGCTTTGGTAAACCTGTAGTCTTATGCACCAAATAAGTCATTGTATCCATAGGATTACTCACCACAATGATAATTGTATTTGGAGAATGCTCCACTAAACTTGAAGATACTGTTTTAACAATACCTGCATTAATTCCTATTAATTCTTCACGAGTCATTCCTGGCTTACGAGGTATACCAGAAGTAATTACACAAATATCGCTATTTGCTGTTTTAGAATAATCGTTTGTACTCCCTGTAATTTTTGTATCAAAACCATTTAAGGATGCACACTGCATTAAGTCCATTGCTTTTCCTTCTGCATAACCTTCTTTAATATCTAAGATTACAACTTCAGAAGCAAAATTTTTAATTGCAATATACTCTGCACAACTTGCGCCAACTGCACCAGCGCCAACTACGGTAACTTTCATTTGTTATTTATTTAAATTAATGTGGACTGGAATTCATCTAAAATTATTATTCTTATCGAAAGTAGTTTTTAATGCATTCCATAATTATATATTTTTAATGTGTAAATTCTGTATTAAATACAAGCGTAAATTTACGAATAAAATAACCGTTAATGAAGAAAGTATTAAATTTCCTCCTGCAAATAACTTCAAAATAAGCGTATAAAAAAAAGCAACTATGTTAATACATAATCGCTTTTTTTTAAATTCATTTATTCATGATGCTATTTACGCATCAATATTTGCATAAATAGCATTCTTTTCTATAAACTCTCTACGTGGTGGCACTTCGTCCCCCATTAGCATTGAGAATACACGATCTGCTTCTACTCCATTGTCAATATGTATTTGACGTAATGTTCTAAACTCAGGGTTCATTGTAGTATCCCAAAGTTGTTCAGCATTCATCTCACCAAGACCTTTATAACGTTGGATTTTTGCTCCATCACCATATTGCTCCATTAAAGCCAATCGCTCTTCATCATTCCAAGCATACTCCTTTTTGGCTCCTTTTTTCACCAAGAATAACGGTGGAGTTGCAATATAAATATGACCGTTTTCAATTAACTCCTTCATGTAACGGAAGAAGAAGGTTAAGATTAAAGTTTCAATATGCGAACCATCGATATCGGCATCACACATAATAACTATTTTATGATATCTTAATTTTGAAAGATTTAAAGCTTTACTGTCTTCTTCTGTTCCTATTGTAACACCTAAAGCGGTAAAGATATTTTTAATTTCTTCGTTTTCAAAAACCTTATGTGTCATGGCTTTCTCCACGTTAAGAATTTTACCTCTTAATGGCAGAATTGCTTGAAACATTCTATCACGACCTTGTTTTGCAGTACCACCTGCCGAATCTCCCTCGACTAAGTATACTTCACATTTTGCAGGGTCTTGCTCAGAACAATCAGATAATTTACCAGGTAAACCACCAATACTCATTACTGTTTTACGCTGTACCATTTCACGTGCTTTTTGAGCAGCATGACGTGCCTGTGCAGCAAGTATTACTTTTTGAACGATAGTTTTAGCATCCTCAGGATTTTCTTCTAAATAATCCGTAAGCATTTCGGAAACGGACTGACTTACAGCAGCTGAAACTTCACGGTTTCCTAATTTAGTTTTTGTCTGACCTTCAAACTGTGGCTCTTGTACTTTTACAGAAATAATAGCGGTTAAGCCTTCACGGAAATCATCTCCAGCAATATCAAACTTTAATTTGTCTAACATTCCAGATTCGTCCGCATACTTTTTAAGTGTATGAGTTAAACCACGACGAAATCCTGATAAATGTGTCCCACCTTCATGTGTATTAATATTATTTACATAAGAGTGTAAATTTTCAGCATAAGACGTGTTATAAATCATAGCGACCTCAACTGGCACACCGTTCTTTTCACCTTCAAAAGAAATAACATCTTTCATTAAAGGTTCTCTTGTAGCATCAAGAAACTTGATAAACTCTTTAAGCCCCTCTTCCGAATGAAACGTTTCACCTTCAAATTCGCCATCTTCTTTTTTATGACGTTTATCTATTAAATGAATCGTAATACCTTTATTAAGGTATGCTAATTCACGTAAACGACTTGCTAAAGTATCATAGTTATAGTCTAAGGTTTGCGTAAAAATTGTTGGATCTGGCTTAAAGGTTACTATGGTACCTCTCTTGTCTGTCTCACCAATTTTCTTAACAGGGTACATTGCTTTACCACGTTCGTACTCTTGTTCCCAAATTTCTCCTTTTCTATACACTGTAGCGGTCAAATGCTCTGATAATGCATTTACACAACTCACACCAACACCGTGTAGTCCACCAGAAACTTTATAAGAATCTTTATCGAATTTTCCACCCGCACCAATTTTAGTCATTACAACTTCTAATGCAGAAACCCCTTCTTTTTTATGTAAGTCTACAGGAATACCACGACCATCATCTTCTGTCGTTATCGAATTATCTTCGTTAATGATAACCGTAATATTATCACAGTGACCAGCTAAAGCTTCATCAATAGAGTTATCTACGACTTCATAAACTAAATGGTGTAAACCACGGACACCTACATCTCCGATATACATCGATGGACGCATACGCACATGCTCCATGCCTTCTAAAGCCTGAATACTATCTGCAGAATAGTTATCCTTGTTAAATTCTTCTCTTTTTTCGCTCATTATTTTGAATACGTTTTAATTCTTTTTAGCATTTTCAATGAGATCCCATCCTTCAAAGGGATCAATTCGATTTATTAAACTTCTCAGACGTCGTCTTAAAAATTTAGAACCTTATTGACATAAAAAAAATGACACAAGTGTATCATTTTTGAATACTAACAAATATACGGATTTTTAACGCATTTTAAGCACCTTTTGTTTATACAGGTCAAAAATTATCAACATTTGTTAATTTCTAAAAAACCTCTTAAATCGTCTAAAAAGCACCTTATTTTTAATTTTGTTGATTCTAAACAACCTCAGACTTCTGCGGAAAACAAAAAATCCCGCAGAAGCGAGATTTTGATTTTGTCTTTCTGTAAAAATAACCTTCATTGAGGTTAAATTCATAGCCTTTTTCTAATACGCTTTATCATGCACATTAGCAATTGCTCTACCAGAAGGATCGTTCATATTTTTAAATGCCTCATCCCATTCTAAAGCCGTTGCTGTACTACAAGCTACACTTGCTTCTTGAGGTACACTTAGTGCTGCTGCATCACTTGGAAAATGACCTTCAAAAATACTTCTGTAATAATATTCTTCTTTGTTTAGTGGTGTATTAATTGGAAAGCGGAATGCTGCATTTTGTATTTGTTCATCTGTAACTTCACTTGCTACAAGTTCTTTTAAGGTATCAATCCAGCTGTAACCTACTCCGTCAGAAAATTGTTCTTTTTGCCTCCAAGCTACGCTTTCTGGAATCATATCTTCAAATGCTTTACGGACCACCCATTTTTCCATACGTTCTCCATTAATCATTTTATCTTGAGGGTTGATGCGCATGGCAACATCCATAAATTCTTTATCTAAGAATGGCACGCGACCTTCAATTCCCCAAGCTGCCAAACTTTTGTTAGCTCTTAAACAATCGTACATATGTAACTTATCTAATTTACGAACGGTTTCTTCATGAAACTCTTGCGCGCTCGGGGCTTTATGAAAATATAAATACCCTCCAAATAACTCATCAGCACCTTCACCAGATAATACCATTTTAATTCCCATAGATTTAATAACTCTAGCCATTAAATACATAGGAGTCGACGAACGGATAGTAGTGATATCATAAGTCTCGATGTTATAAATCACATCTTTAATCGCATCTAATCCTTCTTGGATGGTGAATTTTATTTCATGATGAACCGTACCAATATGGTCAGCTACTTTTTTAGCTGCTGCTAAATCTGGTGAACCTTCTAACCCAACAGAAAACGAATGCAGTTGTGGATACCATGCTTTTTCCTTATCATCAGCTTCAATACGTCTTTCAGAATATTTTTTAGCAATAGCAGATGTTACTGAAGAATCTAACCCACCTGATAATAGCACGCCATAAGGCACATCGCTCATTAGTTGTCTATGCACGGCATCTTCTAAGGCTTGTTTTACCTCAGCAATACTTGTTTCGTTGTCTTTTACAGCATCATACTCTAACCAATCTCTCTTGTACCATTTCACAAATTCCCCATCTTTACTAGACATATAATGTCCTGGAGGAAATAATTGAATCTTAGTACAAATACCTTCTAATGCTTTTAATTCTGATGCCACATAAAAGGTTCCGTTTTTATCCCATCCTATATATAAAGGGATAATCCCCATATGATCTCTCGCTATAAAATACTCATCTTTTTCAACATCATAAATCGCAAAACCAAAAATACCATTCATATCATCTACAAAGTCCACTCCTTTTTCCTGATACAAAGCTAGGATCACTTCACAATCACTTTGTGTTTGAAAATCATAGTCGGGATACTGAGCACGTAACTCTCTATGGTTATAGATTTCACCATTAGCAGCTAAGATTAATTTTTTATCGGGACTTAATAAAGGTTGTTTTCCTGAAGCTGGATCTACAATTGCTAAACGCTCATGCGCCATGATTACTTTATCATCACTATATATTCCGCTCCAATCTGGACCACGGTGACGAATTGTTTTTGCCATCTCTAAAACTTGAGGTCTTAAATCTTCAACTTTTTGCTTTATATCGAACGCACATACTATTCCGCACATAACTTTTATATTTTTTGAATTAGGCCTTAACTATTGTCAGCCATATATTATTAATTACAGGACAAATATGAACTTAAACTTTCATATTAAAAACATAAACAACAATAATAGTTTCAATATGAAACTTTAAATTGCAAATAGACATCAATACAAAACTAAGTCAACATTAAATAAACAGATTACCTATTAATTTGTAAATTTTAATATTTATTTACGACCTAGGCTTTATATTACATAATAACTTAATCAAAACCAAAAATTAATTCTATTCATGAAAACATCAAAATTACTTACTACTGTGAGCTTATCATTTGTAATGCTTTTATCATTAAACGTTAACGCTCAAGAATTTGACAAAATGGACAACAGCACAATGGACCGTGCTTACTATCCATCAAATGCACCAAAAAGAACATTTGAAAAAACTGATGAAGCCAAGAAACTATCAGAACCACAAATTAGAGTTACTTACTCTAGGCCAGCTAAAAAAGGAAGAGAAGTTTTTGGCAAGCTTTTAAAATTTGGAAAAGCTTGGCGCGTTGGGGCTAATGAGTCTACAGAAATATTATTTGTAAATGATGTGACTTTTGGCGGTAAAGAGATTAAAGCTGGACGTTATAGTGTGATCATTATTCCTACTGAAAAAGAATGGACTCTAAAGTTAAACACTGAGCTTGACGGTTGGGGAAATTACGGCTATGATGAAACTAAAGATATTGCAAGCGTGTCTGTACCTGTAACTAAAAGTAATAAAGAAATTGAAAACTTGTCTATAGTTCTATATAAGGCTTCTAACGATACCGTAAACCTAAAAATTGGATGGGATACCACAATTGCTGAATTTCCAATTACTTTAAAATAAGTCAAAAACTTTAACATCTAGTTTCGTTATTTAATATAATATTAAGACGAATGGGTTTTATCTTTATCGCATACACATACACTAAAAATTAAAAAATTAATTATGAAAACATCAAGACTATTAACAACCATTTCTTTTGCATTTATGATGCTTATTTCTTTTAGTGCTGAGGCACAAAAATTTTCTAGCTTAGACAAAAGTCCTTTAGACGCGGCTTCATTTGGAAGAGGTAGCGATCAATTGATAAAAGTATACTACGGTAGACCACAACTTAAAGGCAGAACTGTAAAAGAATTAACTCAAAAAGATAAAGTATGGAGAACAGGTGCTAACGAAGCAACTGAACTAATTCTTTTTAAGGATATGAAACTTGGAGGAAAGACAGTTAAAGCTGGTACATATTCATTATTTACTATTCCTGGAGATAAAGAGTGGACTATTATTGTAAGTTCTGATGTAAATAATTGGGGAGCTGCAGGATACAAAGAAGATAACACTGTAGCGAGCATTATTGTTCCGGTAACAGAAGATAAAGAATCATTAGAAGCGTTTTCTATTGCTTTTGACAAATCTGATGACGGTGTACATATGTTCATCGGCTGGGGAACAACTAGAGTTGCTGTACCTTTTACTAAATAACTGTTAGCTGTTAGCTGAAATAAAAAAGTTCCGAGAAGTTATAAATCTTCTCGGAACTTTTTATTTTATATCCTGTCTCAACTTTAAAAGCATAGAGACTAAACTAGGGGATGTTCAAATATTTATGCGTTTGCAATGATACCTTCCATCTTGGATTAGCCATTACATAATCTACAATTTTAGGAATCACTTTATCGCGTTTACTCCATTCGGGTTGCAAATACAAAATACAATCTTTATTCACTTTATCTGCTTGCTCTTCGGCAAACTTAAAATCGTCATTGTTATAGATAATACACTTAAGCTCGTGCGCTTTTTCATAAACCTCTTCAGTCGGTAATTTCATTTTCTTAGGAGATAAGCATATCCAATCCCACTGCCCTGTCAATTTATACGCACCAGATGTTTCAATATGTGTTTGTACACCCTTTGCTTTTAATTGTGCCGTTAATGGCCCCATATCCCAAGTTAAGGGTTCACCACCTGTAACAATAATAGTATCGCTATATTTTACAGCGTTTTCCACAATTTTTTCTGTTTCAGTAGGCGGATGTAATTCCGCTAACCAACTCTCTTTAACGTCACACCAATGGCAACCTACATCGCATCCACCAATTCTCACAAAATACGCAGCTGTTCCTTTATGGAAACCCTCGCCTTGAATCGTATAAAACTCTTCCATTAAAGGCAGCAATAATCCTTTATCTATTAATTCTTGTCGTTCTCTTCTTGTCATAAGACTGCAAAGATAGTTATTTAGTTTTCAGTCTCAGTCTCAGTTTGCTTTAAACTATTGGTAAAATTTAATATTTAGGGATGGGAATTAGAGATTGCAGATATCTATTACTTAATTATGAAATTGAAATCTATTTCATACCTGATTAAATTACATTATTTTTATGCAAATTTTCTGATAAATGAAGAATTCTGAAGCTTTCGTAAAAGAAATCAACGACGGAAACGCTTGCAAAGGCGACTATATTACTTTAGGCTCTGCTATGCTCGATGGCAAAACTATTACAAACACTTTTGTAAATGTTCCCTTAAAAACCATGAATAGACATGGACTTATTGCAGGAGCGACGGGTACCGGCAAGACAAAAACGCTTCAGGTTTTAGCTGAAAATTTATCCGAAAAAGGTGTCCCTGTTTTACTGATGGACATTAAAGGCGATTTAAGTGGATTAGCCAAACCAAGTCCTGGCCACGCTAAAATTGATGAACGCCATGCGCAAATTGGGTTACCTTTTGAACCAAAAGCGTTTCCTGTAGAAGTCATGACTTTATCCGAACAAGATGGAGTGCGTTTAAGAGCAACAATCAGTGAATTCGGCCCTGTTTTAATTTCAAGAATATTAGATGTTACAGAAACGCAAGCTGGTATTATTTCTGTCATTTTTAAATATTGTGATGATAACCATTTACCGTTATTAGATCTTAAAGATTTCAAGAAAATTCTACAATATGCTACTAATGAAGGTAAGAAAGAATTTGAAGAAGCCTATGGTCGTATTTCAACCGCTTCAACAGGTGCAATTCTAAGAAAGCTTGTAGAAATTGAACAACAAGGTGGTGATGTTTTCTTTGGTGAAACCTCTTTTGACACTCAAGATTTATTGAGGATTGATGAAAACGGTCGCGGATATATTAACATCATTAGACTAACAGACATTCAAGATAAGCCGAAATTATTTTCAACATTTATGTTGAGTTTATTGGCAGAGATTTATTCTACGTTTCCAGAACAAGGAGATAGTGGACGACCAGAACTCATTATGTTCATTGATGAAGCACATTTAATCTTTAATGAAGCTTCTGATGCCTTATTAAACCAGATTGAAAGTATCGTTAAACTAATTCGAAGTAAAGGAGTTGGATTATATTTTGTAACACAGAACCCAACAGATGTACCAGAAGCTGTTTTAGGACAGTTAGGTTTAAAGGTACAACATGCCTTAAGAGCCTTTACAGCAAAAGATAGAAAAGCCATAAAGTTAACTGCTCAAAATTATCCGGACACAGATTATTATGACACAGCAGAAGTTTTAACCTCTTTAGGAATCGGAGAAGCCTTAGTCTCTGCACTAGATGAAAAAGGAAAACCTACACCATTAGCCGCTACCATGTTGCGTGCACCAATGAGTAGAATGGATATCTTGACGGAATCTGAATTAGGAGGCTTGTTAGCAGATTCAAAATTGGCTAAAAAATACAATCAAGAAATCGATAGAGAAAGTGCTTACGAAATGCTAAATAAAAAAATTGAGCAAGCTGAAGCAGAAGAAGCTATACAAAAAGCTAAAGCAGAAAAAGAAGCTTTAAAACGAGCTGAAAGTAAAAGAAAAACAAGCTCAACCAGAAGACAAAGCACACGAATGAATCCTATTGTTAAGGTTTTAACTAGTGCGACAGTCATACGAGGAGTCTTAGGAATATTAAGTAAAATGATAAAATAAATAATGCTTAAATCTAAAATGAAAAACACCCTATTTACCGCACTAATTAGTGCTATTTTATTTTCAAGTTGTGCTAATAACAGCGCACCAGATCCGTTTAAGGTTACGAAAAACCATATTGGTTTATTAAATGATTCGACACAAGTTAAAGAATTAGATGCTATTTTCACCAATGACTCTGTAGTACGTTACGTTGCTGGTGATGAATTTATTGGCTCCATAAATACCATTGAAATCTTTGAAAAAGGCGGTAAGAAACTCTTAAATCTTTCACCTAAAAGAACTTTAGATTCTACTTCTGTAATCTCTAGTATCAACATCATTGACCCGCGTTACAATACCGATAAAAATATTTCAATTTTAAGTACTTATAAAGATATCAGCGAATCTTATAAAATTTCAAAAGTTGATAATCTTATTAATTTTATTGTGGTCTCGGTAGATGAGATTAATTCCTCTTTTACTATTGACAAAAAAGAATTACCAGCAAGTATGCGCTTTGATATGGGTATGACCATTGACCCAATTCAAATCCCAGGAAAAGCGAAGATTAAATATTTTATGGTACATTGGTAATTTAGTTGTTAGTTAAAAATATGCAGAAAAAACAAAAATATAAAATTCAAAACTCCCCATTTCTAGTTCCTACTAAAGATGGTAAAATTATAAAGGAACATTTTGGAAATGCTACAGATGGTAATTCAGAAATAAGCATTGCCCATATGGTTGCCCCAGCTGGTTGGTCTGAACCCTTTCAGACACCAGAATTTGATGAGTATACTTTTATAATTAAAGGAAAAAAACAATTTATCATAGACGATGAAATTATCGTATTAGAAGCAGGACAATCTATAAAAGTAGACAAAAACACGCGTTTACAATATTCTAACCCATTCACTGAGCCTTGTGAATATTTAGCAATTTGCTTACCTGCATTTTCAATTGAATCCGTAAACAGAGAAGACCAATAAATATGAGTAGTTTTGTTATTAAATCCATTGGAAGCGCTCTTAACGCTACCAGTTTAATCTCTTCTAAATATGCCGCTAAAAAAGCAATAAATCTTTTTGCATCTCCTAGAAAGGGACGTTACAATGAGGAGCAAAAGCGGATTATTGAGTCGGCATTTTATGAAGAAATAAGTTATAATAATCTCGATATCGCAACCTATCGTTGGGTGGGAAAAGGTAAAACCGTTTTACTCGCTCATGGGTGGGAGAGTAATGCATCACGCTGGGAATACATATTAAAAGACTTAAGATCTCAAGATTACAACATTATTGCCTTAGATGCGCCAGCACATGGTAGATCTGACAGTAAACAATTTAATGCGATATTATATTCTGAATTTATAAATGTGGTCGCTAATAAATTTCAGCCAGACGTATTAATTGGTCACTCGGTTGGAGGCATGTCTAGCGTTTTTTATATGCACAAATACCAATTACCCTCAATAAAAAAATTAATTCTATTAGGAGCACCTGCACATTTCACAGGCGTATTTGATAGATATAAATCTATGATGGGATTTAACAACAAGGTTTCAAACGGTTTAGATAACATTATTATTGAGCGCTTTGGGCAACCCGTTGCTTACTTTTCTGTGGCTAACTTTACAGAATCTATTACCGCAAAAGGATTAATTATTCATGATAAAAAAGACCGAATTATCCCTTACGAAGATGGACAGTTAATTGCAAATCGCTATAAAAATTCAGAATTCATTACCACCACTGGTTTTGGACATGGTCTAAAGGATATTTCTTTAACTGCTAAGATTATTGGATTCATTAATGATTAATCTTTATTGTACTTTTGCATCATGTCAGAAGAATTAAAACGTTTAAATAAATACCTTAGTGAAGCCGGTTATTGCTCACGTAGAGCAGCAGACCGACTTATCGAAGCAGGAAGAGTAACTCTTAATGATGTTATTCCCGAAATGGGAACAAAAGTCGCATCTGACGATGTGGTTAAAGTCGATGGTGAAATCATTGGCGAACGCAAACAAGACTTTGTGTATTTAGCTTTTAACAAACCCGTAGGTATCGTGTGTACTACAGACACACGTGTTGAAAAAGACAATATCATTGATTACATTAATTATCCTAAACGTATTTTTCCTATTGGTAGATTAGATAAACCTAGTGAAGGTTTAATTCTACTTACAGACGATGGCGATATCGTAAACAAAATTTTACGAGCGAGTAATAATCACGAAAAGGAATATATAGTAACTGTTGACACTCCTATTTCCCAAACGTTTATTGAACGTATGTCTGGTGGTATTTACCTAGAAGACTTAGACAAGCGTACTAAAAAATGTGATGTTAAGAAAATTGATAAATTTACCTTTAGTATTATTTTAACTCAAGGTCTGAATAGACAAATTCGAAGAATGTGCGAATACCTCAATTATGAAGTACAAACTTTAAAGCGTATTCGTATTATGAATATAAAGCTGGATATGCCTCTAGGACAATATAGAGAGCTTACAAAAAGTGAATTTCAGACACTCAATAATCTTATCAGTGATTCTATAAAAACCTTTCAACCAAAGAAGATAGACAGAACTTAAAATTTTCATTTATGGCGTTAGCTCCTTTTCATTTAGCGATTCCTGTTCATAATTTGGAAATATCTAGAGATTTCTACACCAATACACTAAACCTTGAAGAAGGAAGAAGTAGTGACCATTGGGTCGACTATAATTTTTTCGGACACCAATTGGTTATTCACTTCAAGGAGACTGAAGTTAGCGATGCTATAACAAATTCGGTAGATGGCAAAGCTGTACCTGTGCCTCATTTTGGTGTGGTTTTAGAATGGGAAGCCTTCCTCGATTTTGCAGAATTATTAAAATCGAAAAGCATAAAATTTATAATTGCACCCTACATTAGATTTGAAGGATTGGTAGGAGAACAAGCAACTATGTTCTTTAAAGATCCCTCAGGAAATGCTTTAGAGTTTAAAGCCTTTAAAGATATGACTCAATTATTTGCTAAACTTTCTTGACAGATAAAATGGCAAATACACCAATAAAAACAAAGGAATAAGCGTTAACTGACCAGCAATTACATAGTAAGGCCACTCTCCAAAATAATCCATTATTGTGGCGGATTGCGGCTTTTCCGTTAAGTAAACGTAATTAGCAGTTAAGGCATAATTCAGCACGGCTACAATTGCCAAATAAACATGAAAGGCTAAAAAAGATTTTACAACACTACCTAGAATAATCAAAACCTGGTACCCCCTGTGCTATATCTGGTGTAATTACGGCCTGTAATGTGCCTCCAATTATCCAAAAAACTAATATTTCGAACTTCCAATACCTACGATAATGCGTAAATATGGGAATTATTAAGGCCAATAAACTACAGAGAAAAAGCGGTAAATCTGTTTTGAAATTATAGTTATCAAAAAGCATTTGATACGCATGAAAACTTATAATAAAAAGACACAAACCATCCTAAACAATGAGGATCTTTACCTGTTGAGAATTGGATAGGTGTCTTTTTAAAATACTTTATAAGAATGACCCCAAAAATGAATGTAAAAAGAATGGGTAATACATGCTGAAGACTGCCTATCGTAACAGCATTAGAAACGACAGTACAAAGCCTTCAAGACATCATTTTATAATCTATTAGCTTTTCTATGCTGATCTCTTGCGATTAATGTATTCTTTAAAAGCATTGCAATGGTCATTGGCCCCACTCCTCCAGGAACTGGTGTAATAAAGCTTGCTTTTTTACTTACAGTTGCAAAATCGACATCGCCTGTAATGTAATACCCTTTATCAGAATCGTCTGGTACTCTTGTTATTCCAACATCTACAATAACAACATCATCTTTCACCATTTCTGCTTTTAAGAATTTTGGAATTCCTAATGCAGAAATAATAATATCTGCTTGAGACGTTATCTGAGTTATATTCTTGGTATGACTGTGTGTTAAAGTTACCGTTGAGTTTCCAGGAAACCCTTTTCTTCCCATTAAAATACTCATCGGACGACCAACAATATGTGAACGACCAATAACAACGGTATGCTTCCCCTTTGTTTCTACACCATAACGGTCTAAAAGTTCTAAAATTCCGAATGGAGTTGCAGGAATAAAGGTGGACATATCTAATGACATTTTTCCAAAATTCATTGGGTGAAAACCATCAACATCTTTATCTGGGTTTACAGCCATTAATACTTTTTGAGTATTAATCTGCGGTGGCAATGGTAATTGAATTATAAAGCCATCAATATCATCGTTATTATTAAGTTCTTCTATTTTATCTAGCAGCTCAACTTCGCTAGTCGTATTAGACATACGCACCATTGTAGATTCAAAACCGACACGCTCACATGCTCTAACTTTACTGCCAACATAGGTTAAACTCGCACCGTCGTTACCAACAATTACAGCTGCCAAATGCGGAACTTTTTCATCATTAGCTTTCATCTTATCGACTTCGGCTTTGATTTCATTTTTAATATCGTTACTTACTTTTTTTCCGTCTAAAATTGTCATGCTTTTGGTTATTGTTTTCTAGCAAAGACGCTATGGCGCAAAGCTCTAATTAATTAAATTATTATTTATAAGGATCGACTGAAGACTGTATTCTAAACTGTCTGCTGAAGACTGAATACTACAACTTATTTAGGCATATTCTGCATCATCTGCATCATACGTTTACCGCCTCCACCTTGCATCATCTTCATCATTTTACTCATTTGAGTAAACTGCTTTAAAAGCTGATTAACTTCTTGAACCGAAGTCCCAGAACCTTTACCAATTCGTTTTTTACGACTTGCATTTATAACTGCAGGATTAGAGCGTTCTTCTGGCGTCATTGAATGAATAATAGCTTCAATACCTTTAAAAGCATCATCGTCAATATCAATATCTTTCATCATTTTTCCTGCTCCAGGAATCATACCTACTAAATCCTTCATATTACCCATTTTCTTGATTTGCTGAATCTGTTTCAAGAAATCATCAAACCCAAATTGGTTTTTCGCAATTTTCTTTTGAAGTTTACGAGCCTCTTCTTCATCAAACTGCTCTTGTGCACGTTCAACTAAAGACACAACATCACCCATTCCAAGAATACGATCTGCCATACGTGATGGATAGAAGACATCAATGGCCTCCATCTTCTCACCTGTACCAATAAATTTAATTGGCTTATTAACTACAGATTTAATAGAAATTGCTGCTCCACCTCGTGTATCACCATCTAATTTGGTAAGAATAACACCATCAAAATTTAAAATATCATTGAAAGCTTTTGCGGTATTTACCGCATCTTGACCTGTCATAGAATCGACAACAAATAAGGTTTCTTGTGGTTGAATTGCTTTATGAATGTTCGAAATTTCGTCCATCATCGCTTTATCCACAGCTAAACGACCAGCTGTATCAATAATCACCACATTATGACCATTTGCTTTGGCATGCGCAATACCTGCTTTAGAAATTGCAACAGGATCTGTATTTCCTCTATCACTAAAAACCTCAACACCTATCTGATCCCCTACAACATGCAACTGATCTACTGCAGCAGGACGGTAAACATCACAGGCTACTAATAAAGGTTTTTTAGTTTTTTTGTTTTTTAAATAATTAGCAAGCTTACCAGAGAAGGTTGTTTTACCGGAACCTTGTAAACCAGACATTAAAATAACACTAGGATTTCCTGAAAGATTAATACCTTCTACATCTCCACCCATTAATTCAGTTAACTCGTCTTTAACGAGTTTAACCATTAACTGACCTGGTTGTAGTGTTGTTAATACATCTTGACCAAGCGCTTTCTCTTTTACACGAACTGTAAATTCCTTTGCAATTTTAAAGTTAACATCGGCATCTAAAAGCGCACGTCTTACTTCTTTTAAGGTTTCAGCAACATTTACTTCTGTAATGCTACCATGACCTTTTAATACGTGTAACGCTTTATCTAACTTATCACTTAAATTATTGAACATGTTTCTAGTCTTCAGTTTGCAGCCTGCAAGTAAGCAGTCTGTATTATTTAATAAGATGCAAATTTAAGAATTTATGAGGGAATTATGAATGGGAATTGATAAAATGATTTTTGGATAAAAAAGACAGACCAATGACTACAAACCAATCTATAGCAAAAAGAGCCACTCATGGCGAATGACCCTTTTCAATCAACTTAACTTACTAAAGTTACCAACTTCTAGTTTCTTTACTCACAGCTTCTAACTAAAACAATTTCGTTATCACTATTATTTATATCATGCAATATTAATTGGCTTGCTGTACATTCTACAATTAACCAACTTCCGTTTATAACTTGAATATTTGGTCCGGCTACATTTGAAAAATCAAGAATAACACTAGCATTAGATTGGGATGCTGACCATGTGGCATCGATTGTGATGGTATCTGTATATATTACTACAATACCTGAGTTTTCTTCGAAATGAAAATCATAATTACTTAAATTATCGCTTCCGTTATAACTAGCTATGGTCCAAAGACATTCAGTTAAAATAACGTTTATATCTCCTTCTGAACAGTTACTAGTATTACAGGTTATAACGTTTAATTGAATTGGAAATATCTCTAACTGATTTTGAATTTCAACTCTAACATAAATTATTGAGAACACATCAGAAGTAGTGTAAGCTGATGGATTAGTAATTGGATTTTGACCTGTATCCGCATTGGCCAGAGTTTCATAATAAGTGACTAAATCCGCACTTGGAGTACAATTGGCGAATGCCATAGGAAGATTAAATTCATATAAACCATTAAAATCGTCATTACAAACTTCTATTACAGCATCAAAACTTTCGTAGCATTCAAAGTAATTACAATCCTCAACGATTAAATCAATGGTAAAAACATGTTCTATAACATTACTATAAACATTTAGTACGGCCGCGTATATTACTGTTGGGTTATACATATTCGTATAACTTTCTGGTGTGTTAATTGGATTTACATTATTTTGTAAATCGCTTTCAGATTCATAGTAATAAACTCCATAAATCGCGATATCAGGACCACATTCTTGATTAGCTTCGGTTAAATTAAACGTAGCAAAACCATCACTACCACACTCCGTAATTTGGGTATTAACAAAGCAATTAAAATTAGTACAACTTTCTGTATTGAGATACACATTATAGATTTCAAACTCACCATTATTAGCTTCAACTCTCAAATAAACCTGTGCGATTAATGCACCATAAGCCTCAGTGTTTTCAATTGAATTTGCATTATTCTCTGCATCACTTAAGGTTTCATGAAACGACGACACAAAAGACTCTGTACAAAGCACAAGTCCAATGGTATTGGCGCTTAAGTTAAAAATAGGAACATTACTCACTTGTGTACATTCTACAATTTCGAAATCATCAAAACAGTTAAAAAGATCTGTATTACAGTTTTTTTCTAATATTAAAGTTTGGCCGCCTTTCTGCAACACAATGTTATCTGAATCACATTCAACAATTAACCAATCGCCATCTAAACTATCTTGAAATGCGATTAAATCTGTAAATGTTAACATAACACCTTCATCCGAAACAGATAAATTCCAACCTCCACCAACTGCAGAAGCTGCCATTCCTTCCGAAATTTGTAAATCACCATTAGCATTAAAAATCATTTTATCATTCTCAAAATTACCAGTGCCATCACTAAAATCCCACGGGCATTCTTGTAAAATACTGCTAATATCATTGAGTGAACAATTTAAATCATCTTCACAGACCTGATTAATAACCATTGCTTGTTCTCCCCTTGCAAACTGTATGGCATCATCATCACATTCTATAATTATCCAATCACCACCGAAATCTTCAAAATCTGTTTCTAAATATAAATATGTTTCACCTTCTGTTGAAACTACGGACCAATTACTAACAACATTAAAAGTGCCACCATCCTGATAAATATTGAATGTGCCATTTGAATAAAAAACGAAATCGATTCCCGTAAATTCAGGAAAACTTGAATATGTCTCAATTCTCCATTGACATTCAGTTAAGTTTAATTCTAAAGATTCTTCTGTGCAATTAGAAACATCGCAATCACTACTAGCGGCCTCAATCGTTTCTGCTAATTCTTGATTGGTATTAACCTCAATCGTTTCACCATTAATATAGTCTATGGTTACCGGAAAATTTAAACTTACAATAACGCCGTTATCATCATTTTCTAAACCATTTAGGAAACCATATAAAGTTTCATCGTTTACAATTATTACGGTATCAATAAGGTTGAATGCTGAATTGAAAACAGAAAAAGAAATAGGATAGGCAAAATCAACACAACTAATAATATCAGTTTCGTTGGTAACACATTCGTTTATAAAACGTTCTAGTTCATTTTCATTTTGAATTTCAATTTGACTGTAATCATTAAAAATAATCGCAATTGGAAATACAAAATCTAAAATATAATCATTGGTTGCATCACTCAGTAAGCCATCTAGTTGTTCTAAATCAGATAAGGTTTCAATAGTTAATGTTACATCGCTAATTATAATGGTAACTGGTAACTCCACAGAAAAGCAGCTTACTCCATCTAAAACATTATCCGCAGCACCAAAGTTCGCCGTAGCTCTGCTCATAAGGTTAACTAAAGTAGAATTGGGAACAATGGCTTCTTGACCGCTTGGAATCTCTATTTCTGTAATCTCTTCTTGACAAGATGTAAAGTAAAAAAGGGCAAAAAGGAAATATATAAATAGGTAATTAGATTTGGTTTTCATTAATTGATGCTTACTATTTATTATAAAACAGTTAGCCCTCAATATTTCCTACCACAATTATTTAAAATATTATTTATAATTTGTGGCCTGATAAAAACCATGAGTAAATCCCTACAAGATAACATCTGTGAATCACAGTTATTTGAGCGCTTCTATAAAAAGCACGCTAAAAACCTGCACGATTTTTTATACTATAAATTTGGGGATCATTTAAATCCGGAAGACAAAGTCCAAGAAGCCTTTATAAAGCTATGGCAAAATTGTGGAAAAGTTACTCCTAATAAAGCTAAAAGCTATTTATTTACCACGGCCAATAATTTAATGCTTAATGCGTTTGCACATCAAAAAGTAGTTTTAAAATATCAGACAAAGCCTCAAAGAACAACCACTAACGAGACACCAGAGTTTGTCTTACAAGAAAAAGAATACCATCAAAAACTACAAAGAGCATTAGGCAAATTAACGGAAGCGCAACGTGTTGCGTTCTTAATGAATAGAGTTGAGGGTAAACGATTTAAAGAAATCGCAGCGTTATTAGACATATCTATAAAAGGGGTAGAAAAACGTATTTACGGAGCCTTAAAAAAATTAAGAGAAGATATTGAAGAACTTTAAAACATTGAAACTAAAAAAAAGTAGGAGTTTTTAAAAGTAAGCTGTTATATATCTGAAATCACATTATGAAAAGAGAAGCACTCATAAAAAAATGGTTAGATCATAATCTAAATACTGAAGAGCAAAATGCTTTTGAGCAGCTAGAGGATTATAATGAGCTTATAAAAATGAATAAGACTTTAACGTCGTTTAAAGCTCCGGATTTCTCTATTGACCAAACTTACGAAACTTTAAAAACGAATCTTGAAGTTAAGAAAACGAATTTAAACCATTGGTTAAAACCGTTACTTAAAATTGCTGCAGTTTTAGCAATCGGATTCAGTATTTATTATTACACCACAACTCTAGATACCCAAGTGAGCACATCAATCGCAGAGCAAACCACGGTGCAACTACCAGATCACTCTACGGTGGATTTAAATTCAAACTCAACATTAACATTTAATGAAAAGAATTGGAGCCAAAGCAGAGAATTAAATTTACAAGGTGAAGCATTTTTTAAAGTTGCAAAAGGAAAGAAGTTCGACGTTATTACTGCAGATGGAATTGTTAGTGTTTTGGGTACTCAATTTAATATTAAACAACGGCATGGTTACTTTGAGGTTACTTGCTATGAAGGTTTAGTTGCCGTAAGGCATAATCACAAAAAGGCAACCTTAAAACCTGGTCATACGTTTAAAATCATTGATGGAAAACTACTTGTAAATGAACACGAGAACACTATACAGCCACAATGGTTACAAGGTGAAAGTAGCTTTAAAAGCATTCCTTTAAAATATGTAATTGCGGAGTTTGAAAACCAATACAAGCAAAATATAATTACAGAGAATATTGACCTTTCACGTTTGTTCACAGGAAGTTTTACTCATAATAATTTAGATTTAGCATTGAAGTCTGTTACAATACCATTAAATTTAAGCTACAGCCAATCTGGTGAATCTATTTTACTAAAGCGTGAATAAAAAAATACTTTGTTTAATTTTCTACTTTTTATCACTTGCCTTTTGCAACCTCACTTTTTGTCAGGAACAACAGGTTGAAAAAGCACTTGTCCAAATTCTTCTAAATATAGAAAAGCAACACGACGTTAAGTTTTCATTTGAAACTAAAACAGTTGAAAACATATTAATTAAGCCACTATCAACTGAGCTTTCCATAGAACAAGTATTAGATCACTTAAATCTTGTCACCAATCTTAATTTTAAAATGCTTAGTAATCGATTTATTGTTATTACTATGAGGGCAGCAATAGATACGCCAGACAATGTACAACGGCTAAAAGAAGTTATAATCACGAACTACCTTATCAAAGGGATTTCTAAAACTAATGATGGAAGTATAAAAGCCAGTACAAAAGCTTTTGATATTCTACCAGGATTAATTGAACCCGATGTCTTACAGATTGTGCAAAATTTACCCGGTATTATGAGTGTAGATGAACGCATTTCTAATATCAATGTTAGAGGTGGCACTAATGACCAAAACTTAATTTTATACGAAGGTATACGCATGTACCAATCCGGACATTTTTTTGGATTAATATCTGCTTTTAATCCATACTTATCAGAGAACATTACTATTTCTAAAAATGGTACTAGTTCTAAATTTGGCAATGCTGTATCGAGCACCATCGCTATAAAAAATTCGGACGATTTAAGTAGAAAAGCTAGTGGTGGAATTGGCGGAAATATGCTGAGTGTCGATGGTTATGCAAAAATCCCACTATCTAACAAAACAGAACTGCAGCTATCTGCTAGACGTTCGTATACTGATATATTAGTTTCTAAAACTTATGATGCCTATTTTGATCGTATTTTCAAAGACTCAGAATTAAATACATCCTCTAATATAAACACATTGTTAGCACAAGATGAGCGCTTTTTATTCTACGATTTTAATACTAAATTTTTATATGATATTGACACCACCTCCAAGTTGCGTGTTAATGTAATGAGTATGTCTAATGATCTAGATTACAACCAAATATTTACCTCAACAGATAACAACTTTCAAGAAACCAAAAGCAAACTAAATCAGACAAGCTACGGAGCAAGTGCAAGCTATTCGAAATTAGTAAATAGTGAACTGAATTTCTCGGCTCAAGTATATTATTCTAATTATGATTTAGATGCCAAAAACAACAATGTTACAAATAGCCAATTATTAGTCCAAGAGAATAAAGTTGAAGACTTTGGCCTTAGACTAGACCTTTCTAAAACCGTTAGTGAAGACATTAACTTTAACAGCGGTTATCAATTTAACGATGTTGGAGTTACTAATTTTGAGGATGTAACTAATCCAAATTACACACGTTTAATAAAGGAAATTATTAGAACACATGCCTTATTTGGCGAAATAGAATGGTACTCACCCTCCCGTGAGACTTATATACGGCTGGGCTCTAGAATTAGTTATTTTGGAAAATTGTCCGAATTTTTAATTGAACCACGATTTACAGTAAATTATAAATTTCTAGATTATTTTAGATTAGAAGTTTTAGGCGAATTGAAAAGCCAATCTATCACACAGATAATTGATTTACAGCAAGATTTTTTTGGTATTGAAAAACGACGATGGCAATTGGCTAATGGTAATAATGTTCCGTTAATTACAAGTGAACAAGCTTCGGTGGGACTCAGCTACAATCAAAACAACCTATTGGTTTCTATAGAAGGTTACTATAAAGGCGTCAATAACATTACAGCACGTAGCCAAGGTTTTCAAAACCAATTTCAGTTTACGAATGACATAGGTCATTATATTGTAAAAGGCATCGATTTCCTTATTAATAAACGTTTTAGTGATTTTAGTACGTGGCTAAGCTATACGTATAGTAAGAATGATTATCATTTTAATGAGATTAACAATAGCAAATCGTTTCCTAATACTATTGACTTAAGGCATGCGGTTAATTCTTCGTTCACTTACAACAGTGAAAAGCTTAAAATCGGAATAGGGTTCAATTGGCATTCAGGGAGACCGTTTACCGCACCAATAGAGCTTCAAATTGATAATAACGCTACCATTGAATACAATACCCCAAACAGTTCTCGATTGGATGATTACTTTAGAACCGATATTTCTGCGATATATAAGATGAAATTATCGAGAGGTACAAATGCTGAAATCGGAGCTTCTATCTGGAATATCTTTAATCAAACCAACACAATTAATCGTTTTTACACACTTAATTCTGAAGATGTCATCATCGAAGTAAACAACAAGTCTTTAAAATTGACTCCAAACTTAAGTTTTAGAGTCAATTTTTAATTGTTAAGATTATTAAAAATGTGTTACAAAAAACCCTGAAATAAAATCAGGGTCATTAAAATTATGTTGCGCTCGGACTTAGCCATTTAGTGTCTTTTTCCTTTCTCTTTCCCTTTCCTTTTCAATACTCTTTCTAATTTTTTCTATAGCAGTTTCAATAGATTTATCTGGTTCTATGAGATTATATTGCCCCCAAAAATTAGGATCTGAAAATCCTGAAATAGCATCAGTAATAATTACGGAAGGGCTTAGTTTATTTTTAATTTTTTTATCTGTATGATTTACCTGCCAATCTGTTACCGCCATTTCACTAGATAAGGTATAAACTTTATTAAAGAGCTGACGTTTTTTATTTACTTTAAATGTGAGACTTAAATTAGAATAGCTGTAATACCACTTATTATTTTTTTGTTTATAATCTACTTTGTAAATCGCTTCTAAAGGATAAACTTCAACATCATTTGGCTTTCTCTTAACCAAAAGATTCTTAGTCTTATCCATATTACTCACATCTAAAAAGTAATTAGCACTTACTAAAACTAGCGATTCTAAGTCAATAAAAAGTTTCCCCCTGTAATTTATAGTAAGATCGTTATTCTTAGCATTAAAATTAACAACAAAAACAGTTCTGTTATTTATCGTTGACGGTTTATCAAAATAAAAATTATATCCATTAATACTTTCCTCCGTAAAAATGTACTCAGGATATTTCATAATATCCAAAAACATTGTAGAAAACGGACCACCTTGCAATTTAACAGAAACAGTATCTAAACGTTTGTAATCAGTGCTTTTTCGAGCTTTACTAAGCTGAATAGCATCCTGTTCTTTAGACGAATTTGGCTGTTTTAAAATATTAACAACAGCTTCGGTAAGCGACACATTTCTATTTCTACGTTTTATGGTTTCTCTATAAAAAGCAGTCATAAAAACAGTTTCTCCACTTACATTTTCGTTCTTACTATTAAACACTTTTCTTATTAAACTTGTAGCATCTTTAAACGCCGCAATATTTACAGTAGACAATGTCGTAACAGACTCAAATAATTCTATCGTATAATTCTTATTGTTTAATTCAGACAATGGCATAACGTAAGTAGTATAGCCCAAAAAAGAAATTATAAGTTTTGAATCTAAATTAGCACTCGGAATTTTTAAGATGAACTGACCTTCAGAATTTGTAATAGTACTAATGTTAGTATTGTTAACGCTAAGACTAGCAGCTTCAATGGTCTTATTAGTTTTACCATCAATCACCTTACCCTGAAACTCCTTAAAACCAGTTTGAGCACTTAAAGAAAAGAGTACAAATAAGAGCAACAGCAGCGTACTTGTGCAACGTTTTAGAATGTAAGATTTTTCCATAACAGTAAGATTTAATGAACATTGGAACCTTACCTAAAATACAAAAAAAAAGAGAATATGCTTCTATTCAATGTGTTAAATTACAAATATCAAATATCATGTTGTGTATTCAGTTCTTAAAACTGACAACAAAATTAATTAAAAGAAGTAACACTGTTAATCGCAAAAATTACAAATCTACATACGTTCGGGCACTTCAATTCCTAAAACCTTAAATGCCTTTTTTATAGTTTGGCTCACTGTTTTGGATAAAGCTACTCTAAAATTCTTTTCTACGTCAGAATCTGCTCCAAGAATAGATACATTCTGGTAAAATGAATTAAAATCTTTTACTAAATCGTAAGTATAATTTGCAATTAATGCAGGACTATGTTGTACTGCTGCATTTTGAATAATCTCAGGGAACAGCTCCAATTGCTTAATGAGTTGCTTTTCTTTATCATGGAGTGACAGCTCTACTGTACTCATCGTTTCATTGTTACTTACATTAGCTTTTCTAAGAATCGACTGAATTCTAGCATATGTATACTGAATAAAAGGACCTGTATTCCCTTGAAAATCGATAGATTCTTTTGGATCGAATAAAATTCGTTTTTTGGGATCTACTTTTAAAATGTAATATTTCAAAGCCCCTAAACCAATCGTTTTGTATAATTCCTTTTTCTCGTCTTCCGAATACTCTTCAAGCTTTCCTAATTCCTTAGAAATTTCTTCGGCCGTATCAGCCATTTCTTTTATTAAGTCATCAGCATCTACAACTGTTCCTTCTCTACTCTTCATCTTTCCGCTCGGTAAATCTACCATACCATAGCTTAAATGGAATAGATTCTTTGCCCAATCGAAACCTAACTTCTTCAAGATTAAGAATAACACTTTAAAATGATAATCTTGTTCGTTACCCACGGTATAAACCATACCACCAACATCTGGATAATCTTTAATTCGTTGAATTGCAGTTCCGATATCTTGCGTCATATACACAGCTGTACCATCTGCTCTAAGTACAATTTTTCTATCTAATCCATCTTCGGTTAAATCGCACCAAACAGAACCATCAGCATCTTGTTCAAAAACGCCCGATTTTAAACCTTCAGCAACAAATTCTTTACCTAGCAAATAAGTGTTACTTTCGTAGTAATATGTATCGAAATCTACACCGATATTTTTATAAGTAACATCGAAACCATCATAAACCCATTGATTCATCTTTTTCCAAAGCGCTACAACGTCTTCATCACCAGCCTCCCATTTTAGTAACATTTGTTGTGCTTCTAACAATAAGGGTGCATTCTTTTTTGCATCTTCTTCTGATTGACCTTGAGCCATTAAATTTGAAATTTCAAATTTATACTCTTGATCAAACTTTACATAATAATTCCCAACAAGTTTATCTCCCTTTAAGTCTTCTGTAGGTGCTTCATCTTGACCAAATTTCTGATAAGCTAACATACTCTTACAAATATGAATACCTCTATCGTTAATAATTTGAGTTTTATAAACTTTCTTTCCTGAAGCTTTTAAAATTTCCGCTACACTATAACCTAAAAGTACATTTCTTACATGTCCCAAATGCAAAGGTTTATTTGTGTTTGGCGAAGAATACTCTACCATAACAGCATTATCATCCTTCTGATTTACAATACCATAAAAATCATTTCCTTTTATAGACAAGAAGAAATCTATGTAATATGAGTCATTAATTTCAATATTTAAAAAGCCTTTAACAACATTAAAACCTTTGACTAAATCTACATTATCTAGTAAATACTGACCTACTTGTTCTCCAATAACAACAGGGTTTCCCTTTACAACACGTAACATTGGGAATACCACAACTGTAACATCTCCTGCAAACTCTTTGCGAGTCGCTTGAAATTCTACTGATTCTAACTCCGCTTTAAACAACGACTTTATCGCTGCTTTTACATGTAATTCTAAAGTCTCTTGAAGGGTCATAATAATGCTTAATTTATGTGTTTTAAAACGCTGGCAAAGATAGGAGTTTTATTAGGTTTCTATATTAACATTATTAGTTAATTATCTAGACTATAGGAAAACGTTTATATTGGTCTTAAGTTTCTGATTAAAATAAATTTTTGAATATCTACTTTTCATTCTCATTACCACTTTTATATCCTGGTTCGAGTAAAAATACGCTAACAAATAATGCTTTTTAATAAATCGAACGCTTGTCTGACATTATTCTAAAAGCCCTTTCCGCATACGAAACACGCAAGACAAGCCATTAATTAACAAGACCTTAACACAATGATGCATTTCGTCGACAAAATGGCATTACTACTGTTAAATTTACCTTTAATCGATAAGCATTTTTTTCGAGAATATTATATTTGTCACTTCAACTAATATTTTGGCATTAAGTCCTAATTATTAGTATATCTGCTTACATAATAGCACTTTTGAAGGGCTATTAATCAATGTCCCAAACATTAATGAGGTTTAATAATCAAACATTAACAACGTTGTTATTGTTTTGTGTTAACTTACTTTTTTCGTCCCTCTCTAAAAGTTTTTCAAACCAAAACAGCGCAATTCGTTTTAACGCTATTTTAAGATGAAACAGTTACTGACACTAGCTGTTTGTCTTATATCGTTTTCTATCTTTTCTCAGACTGAAAAAATAGATGAACTATCAGTAAAAGTAGCGTATAAAAACCCAGACTCTACGAAAGTGGATATGTCTCTTGTGCTCATTAATGAGCTTTATGAGAATAAAAATTATGATAAAGCTTTACTTTATATTAATCAAACCTCAAAACTTTCTGATGAACTAAATTATATTAAAGGAAAGGCAGAAAGTAATTACTTTAGAGCGTTAATCTTTACAGAACGTAATGACTACTTTAATGCTATTGACAACTATATAAAATCTAGAAATTTATATTTAAAAATAAGTGATACTCTCGGTGTTGCTAAAGTAAGCAACAGTATTGGTCTTATTGAAATAAAGAGAGGCAACTATAAGGTTGGTTTACAAAATTCATTATCCGCAATAGATATTTTTGAAAAGAGATATTTAAAAGAAGAATTAAGCTCAGCATATAATAATCTTGCTAAAGCTTATTATAAAACCAATCAAATTGACAAAGCCATAGAGTATAATTTTAAAGCCTTAGAAGTCCGCAAAGAAATTAAAGACAAAGAAGGTATTAAAATCTCTACTAAAAATATTGCCGGACTTTATTCAGAATTGAAAGAACATCGCAAGGCTATAGAATATTATGAAAAAACATTAGATATACTAAATCCAAAAACAGACCAAATTCTGCGAGGTGAAATACTTCCTAAATTGGGTAGTGAATATTTACGCTTTAATGAATATGATAAAGCTTCAGAATACTTAGTAGATGGATTAAAGTACAACAGAGAACAAAAGAATAATGAAGGTATTTTAAGAGCCCTAAATGCGATGGGGAATCTAAGTCTTCAAAATAAGAACTTAAAACAGGCTCAATATCAACTAGACGAAGCTTATTCTATTGCACAGAAAACAAATAATAAAACTGAGCTTTTAAAAAATTATAAACTTCATATTGTTTTAGACTCCACGAGAGGATATTACCAAACAGCCTTCTATTGGCAAAATAAATTTTATTACTTAAAAGACTCTCTTTCTAAAATAGATCAACCTGTATTTCCAACTAATTTAGATCCTTTAGACATCATTAACAACAACACTGTTGAGAATGATAGTTCAGTTAAAGAACCAGAAACTGCCGTATCAACGTCGATTAATAATCCTATTCTTATATATGGTAGTATAGCTGCATTTGCCTTATTATTAAGCCTTTTAATCTATAGTCTGTTAAAAACTAAAGCTCATAAAGACGCCTTAGAAAAACAAAAAGACATCTTATCGGAAGAGAAATTAAGAACAGAAGCCATCCTAGAGCAAACACATCATTTAGAGGAAGTTAACCAAGTTAAAGACAAACTATTTTCTATTGTTTCCCACGACTTAAAAGATTCAATCTCTTCAATTAAAGCTTTCTTAGATCTATTAAATGAAGATAGTATTTCTAAAGATGAATTCTATGAATTGATTCCTGAGCTAAGTGAAAATGCAAATAACGCATCATCACTTTTATTTAATTTATTAAACTGGTCTAAATCGCAAATGCAGAATTTAGAACCAAAACCTGAGCTATTTAATATTCAAGAAGTATTTCATAATAAAATAGCCTTAGTTGAACAAAAAGTTGAAGATAAACACATTGTTCTAATAGATGAATCTCAGAATGATTTTATTTATGCTGATCGTAGCATGGTAGAAATTGTGATTCAGAATTTAATTACAAATGCTGTGAAATTTAGCAGAACAGGTGATGTAATTACTATTTCTAATATTAATGCCAATGGCAAATCTTTAATTTGCATTGAAGACACAGGTGTTGGTATTCCTAAAAGCAACCTAGACAAGCTATTTGCTGCGCATAAAAACTTTACAACTGCTGGTACTAAAAATGAAAAAGGAACAGGTTTAGGGTTATCTATCGCTAAAGATTTAGTAGAATTAAATGACGGCAGAATCTGGGTAGAGAGTACCGAGAATGTTGGAAGTAAATTCTTTGTTGAATTACCTAGGTTAAGATCGAAAGCTTAGTTTAAACAATACAATATTCTAATTTGTTACAACCTAAATTAGAATACCCAAAACCAAAAACTAGTGTGCCTTAGGCTTTTGGTAAGAACACCTCAGCGATCATACAACGAGCACTTCCACCTCCACATGTTTCTATAGTCTCTAACGAACTCGAAATAATAGGACCATGCTTCTCAATACTTGTAACCTGATTTGGTGTTAAGCTCTTGTGTGCAGCCTCGCTCATAATTAAATAAACCTGGCCATCATTGCCTCGCAATTGCAACATATTACCTGCAAAATGATGCATCTGCTTTTCAGTAATCGAAATTATTTCTTTACCATCTTGCCTTAAATGCTTTACAACGCTTTTACGCTCTTTTTTATCATCAATACTATCTAAGCAAATTACTGCGAAGTTTTGAGCAATACACATCATTACGTTAGTATGATAGATCGGTAAGCGTTTTTCTTTTACGGTTTGAAATGCTGTAAAAATTACAGGACTATATTCAAAATCTTCACAAAACTCTATAAATAAATCTTCGTCAGCTCTCGGAGACAATGCACAATATGCCTTTCTATGAACGCGATCTAAAATAACACTTCCTGTACCTTCTAAAAAGATCCCTTCATGCTCCGCTGATGTATAATCAATGATATTTTCAATTTTAAATCCTTCGTCCTCAAGTCTAATAAAAATTTCATCTCTACGCTCACGTCTTCTATTCTCTGCAAACATCGGATATTTTGCGACGTCCCCATTAGCATGAAAACTCACCCAATTATTTGGAAAAACTGAATCTGGAGTGTCATTTACTTTATCATCCTCTTCAACAATGACATTGATACCGACCGCTTTCAGTTTTTGTACAAAAGCATCGAATTCTTCTTGTGCTTTTGCATTGATCTCTGCATTTCTTATATCTAAATCTTCCTGAAAATAATTATTGACAGCTGTTTGCTCGTTCATCCTAAAATTTACAGGACGAATCATCAAAACGGTATTGGTAGTTTGTTGCATTTATTTGCGAATAAAATGGTAAAATGAAATGCAAAGTTATTATTTTTTTATGGCAAAGTAGCTATAAAGTCAGTCATCATTTTCTAGCCAATCAAGAGCATCTTCACGCGTATTAAACATCTTAATATTCCAATCATTATCCCTATTTATATTTATTAAAATATCTGTTGCTAATTTAGACACATAGGCGTGTGTTACCACTGCCATCGCTTTTACTCCATCAATATTAACAATGGATTTCTGAGCATCAAAAGTATAGGTGTAAGAAAATTTTTTATTAATTAATAAAGAAAACGGAGCTTCTAATTTTTCAGTTAGAAATCTATGGTATTCGTCTATCATTTTCATATCCATTACGATACCATCATATATAACAACCTCAGCAAGATTAGCTTTAATAACGGTTATTGTACCAAAGCTAAGTTTATATGTTTTCATGTTAATAAATATAAGTAATTTTAACCAAACTTCTAGACCATGAAAAAACTACTAGTATTAGCCTTATTGTTAGTTGCTTGTAATAAAAAAATCGAAAAACAGGATTCAGAAAAAAAATCTGTTGAAATAGATTTCACCACAGTTTTCGAAAAAAGCGACGGTTTTGAAACTGCCACCTATACTGAAACTATAAATTATTACCAAGACTTAGCTGATAGTTATCCTGAAATTTCAGTCCAAGAAATTGGAGAAACAGATTCGGGTAAACCGTTACATATAGTAACCTTAAACATGAAAGCTTCTGGTGATGACTTTGAAACACTTAGACAAACAAATAGAATTTTATTAGTTAATAATGGTATTCACCCAGGAGAATCAGATGGTATTGATGCAACAATGATGTTATTTAGAGATGTTGTTCAAGGAAAAATAGATGCTCCCAAAAACACAATTGTGGTTACCATCCCAATATATAATATTGGCGGCAGCTTAAATAGAAATTCTACATCTCGAACCAATCAAAATGGACCAAAAGCGTATGGCTTTAGAGGTAACGCTAGAAATTATGATTTGAATCGAGATTTTATTAAAGCCGATACCAAAAACGCCAAAGCTTTTATCAAGATATTCCATTTAGTACAGCCAGATATTTTTATAGACAACCACGTGAGCAATGGAGCTGATTATCAATACACCCTAACACACTTATTTACCCAACATAATAAATTAGGGGGACCATTAGGCGATTTTATACACACTCAGATGAGGCCTTCATTAGAACAAAAACTTGAAGAAAAATCTTGGGACATCACACCTTATGTAAATGTGTTTAACCGCACACCAGATTCAGGATTTACTCAGTTTTTAGATACCCCAAGATATAGCACAGGGTTCACAACGTTGTTTAATACTCTTGGTATGATGATAGAAACACACATGTTAAAACCATATAAGCAACGTGTAGAAGGTACTTACGAATTAATGAAAAGCATGATCGAAATCACAGAAGAACAGGGTGATAAAATTGCAAAACTCCGAAACGAACAAACTAAATTATGGACAGCAGGTGACAGCTATTCTTTAACTTGGGCTATAGATACAAGCCTAAGCTCTACTCTAAAATTTAAAGGTTATGAAGGAGAAATGATTCCAAGTGAATTTACTGGTGCAAAACGTTTAAAATATGATAGATCTAAACCATTTACTAAAGATGTGATATATCATAATTATTTTAAAGCAACTGACTCAATCACCATTCCTACAGCTTACATTATTCCGCAAGGTTGGCATAACGTCATAGATTTATTAAAGCTAAACAACATCGTATTCACACAATTTAAAAATGATACTATATTAACTGTTGAATCTTATAAAATTGGAAGCTATGAAACTCGCACCTCTCCATATGAAGGTCATTATTCACATTATAATACAAACGTAAATACTTCAAATGAAAAGGTAAAATTCCGCAAAGGAGATTATCTCATTTCTACAGACCAAAAAGCTATAAGATACCTATTAGAAACATTAGAACCTTCTGCACCTGATTCCTTTTTTAATTGGAATTTCTTTGATACAGTTCTGCAACAAAAAGAAGGCTTTTCGCCTTATGTTTGGGAAGATAAAGCCGAACAACTTTTAAAGAATAACCCAAAACTAGAAATAGAATACAATATAAAAATCAGCTATGATGAAGATTTTGCTAATAGTTGGTATGCACAGTTAGATTGGCTGCATAAGCAAAGTAAGAATTATGAAAAAGCACATTTACAATATCCTATTTATCGTATAAAATAGACTATGCTATGCTGACCGGGTATTAATAGAACCAGCAGAAAGCAAACTTACCACAAACAATTCAGTTGGGATGCTAAATTGAAAACATACAATATGGCATCAATGATTTAACCTGCAAAAATAACAAAAGACGCGTACCTATAGGTTTAGGTACAATTGAGCAATACATAGAATTTAGAAGACAATCACAAACGAATTGAACGAATTGCAAATGAAAATAACTAAGGTTAATACTTTTTATAACGATAGCCAGATAGAACTTACACATCAAATTTTACTAGAATTTTATATCTCTGATTTGTTTGGTAAATCAATTGCTTAACCACGTAACTAATCATCTATAAGACGGCTAAATAAAGCACCTAACAAAACAAAAAAATATTTTCAACCCTGCGTAAAACCAATCAAAAAATAGTATAATTTTGCTTAAAATTATAATAGCGTAATGCGCTCTAAATGAACAAATACATTGTTGTTAATCAACCTGAAAAATGGAACTTTTCAATTGATAATATAACCGTAATTTCCTCTCAAGATTATCTTACAAATCCTAAGTATTCCTTATTAAAAAATGCACGAATTTTCAATTTATGCAAGGACTACTCATACCAATCTAAAGGCTATTACGTATCACTTTTGGCAGAAGCTAGAGGTCACTTACCAATTCCAACCACAAAAAACATTGTAGATCTTAAAGCTTTAAAACTAGTTAGAATTGTTTCTGATGAGTTTGATGATGTTATTCAACAAAGCTTAAAAAACATTAAGTCGCAAGATTTTACTTTAAGTATTTATTTTGGGCAAAATGTTGCACAGAAATACAAAAACCTGAGCGCTCTTTTTTACAAGCACTTCCAGGTTCCATTTTTGCGCGTAAATTTTAATCATACCACCAAATGGAACATTCAAAGTATTAAGGCGATTTCTGAAGCTGAAATTCCAGGAGAACACGTGCCGAGTGTTCGTGAATTTGCGAACCAGTATTTTGCAAAAAAACGCTATGATACGGCAAAGATCGCTAATCACGATTTTGATCTGGCCATTTTAGTAAATCCAAATGACCCTGCTCCCCCTAGCAATACGAAAGCATTAAAAAAGTTTATAGAAATTGCTGAGAAGATGAATATCTATGCTGAAATTATTGAGCCTAAAGATTTATCGCGACTCTCATCCTTTGATGCGCTGTTTTTAAGACAAAGTACCGAAGTAAATAATGAAGCCTACACCTTTGCTAGGAAAGCTCAACAAGAAGGTATTGCGATAATTGATTATCCTGATGCTATTTTAAAATGCTGTAATAAAGTGTACATGGCAGAAGCTATGAATAATGCCAACATTAGTACACCAAAAACTGTTATTGTACATAGTAACAATCGTAACTCTGTACTAGAACAAACTGGCCTACCTTGTGTATTAAAAGCCCCAGACTCTACATTTTCTTTTGGAGTAAAAAAAGCAAAAACTAAAGAAGAATACAATGCTTTAGTTACCGAAATGTTGAAAGAGTCTGATTTAATCATTGCTCAAGAATTTTGTCCTTCAGATTACGATTGGCGCATTGGCATCATTGACAATAAACCATTTTATGCCTGTAAGTACTATATGGCGAAAGGTCACTGGCAAATTTACAACTGGAAAGCAACTGATAAAAACGACCAAGATGGAGATGCCGATTGTTTACCCATAGAAGACGTACCAAAAAACGTGATTGATATCGCATTAAAATCTGCAAAATTAATGGGACTTGGCCTTTACGGCATTGATATTAAAGTTGTAGATGGCAAATTGATGGTCATAGAAATTAATGATAATCCAAATATTGATTTTGGAGTGGAAGACGCACATTATGGCGATTTGGTTTATACGGAGATTCTTTCAGCATTAAAAAAACGATTAGAATAATCCATAAAACGAGCATGCTAAGCGATTCATCAGTTAATAAACTAATGATTCGCAAATAGCATTATAACGCTAAAAGCATTAGGCATAAAAATATGAAAAAAAAATATCACTTATTCGAAGTTTACGGTATTGAACTCGAATACATGCTTGTTAAAAATGACAATTTTAAAGTTGCTCCACAAGTAGATGAACTGCTTAAATTAAAAGCAGGCAAAATAGTATCAGATATCGAAAATGGCAGCATTGCATGGAGTAACGAACTTGTCGCACATGTTATTGAACTAAAAACCAATGGACCGGCAAAAAGTACAGATGATTTGGCTGATAGATTTCATGCTAACATTATGGAAATCACAGCACTCTTACAACCTTTGGACATAAAGCTTTTAGGTTCAGCATCTCACCCTTTAATGAATCCTAATACAGATACTCAACTTTGGAAACATAGTTATAGTAAAGTATACGCGCTGTACAATACTATTTTCAACTGCAAAGGTCATGGATGGAGTAATGTACAAAGCACTCATATCAATTTACCATTTTATGACGATAAAGAGTTCGAACAACTTCATGCAGCAATCCGTATTTTATTGCCATTGTTGCCAGGACTTTGTGCCAGCTCACCTATTCTAGAAGGTCAAATTACAAGTTTTAAAGACACCCGTTTAGAGTTTTACAAAACCAACCAAAAAGAAATACCCGAATTAACAGGTTTAGTCATTCCTGAGCGCACATTTTCGAAATTAGACTATTATGCAACGATTTTCGAACCGATAAAACGAGCGATTCAACCTTATGATAAAGAAAAGATTTTAGATCAGCACTTTTTAAACTCGCGGGGAGCTATTGCACGTTTTGATCGTAATGCTATTGAGATTCGCTTAATGGATATTCAAGAATGTCCTAAAGCAGATATCGCTATTTGTGCATTGGTTATCGAAGTTTTAAAAGCTTTGGTTAACAAAGAATTCTGTACTCTTAAAGACCAAAAAGCCTGGGTAAAAGAAGATTTATTTATTATTTTAAACGGTGTCATAAAATATGCCGAAAACTCTAAAATTGAAAATCTAGAGTATTTGCGTTTATTCGGAATAGAACGCAGCTCTACCGTTGACATCGTTTGGAAACATTTGTATAGTTCGGTAAAATCCAAGCTACATAAATCACATCATAAGGCTATTGATATAATTTTGAAAGAAGGCACTTTAGCGACAAGGTTATTAAAGGCAATCGGCACTGATACATCGGAAGCCCATATTATTTCAGTTTATAAGGACATGCAGAATTGCTTAAAAACGAATACTTTATTTCAACCGAGAAACATAGATAATTAGATGCAGACACACAATAAAATGATAATAAAGGTGAAGCACATAACTTTAGAAAAGCAATACATAAACAGGTGAAACTTATTTTAACTTGCGAGCATGGAGGAAATGAAATTCCTAAGCTTTACAAAAAACACTTCAACAATACCATAGCCCTTAAAACCCATCGCGGTTACGATTTGGGCGCTTTAGACTTGTTTCAACATTTACAATCGCTGACCGATGCTTTCTATTTTAGTATAACGAGTCGTTTATTGGTGGAGTTAAATCGCTCTTTATTTAGCAAGCACCTTTTTTCCGAATTAAGTAACGACCTATCTAAAAATGAAAAATCTAAAATTCTTAAAACATATTATTTTCCTTACAGAACTAAAATTGAATATAAAATAGCAGAGTTCATTAAGAATAACCAACAAGTTTTACATCTGTCTATACATAGTTTTACCCCAAATTTAAATGGAGACGAACGCAAAGCTGATATTGGATTATTATATGATTCACGTAATAAAAAAGAACAAGAGTTTTGCAAACAATTAAAAGTAGAACTTTTAAAGCACAATCCCAATCTTAACGTAAGGTTTAATTATCCTTACTTAGGCAAAGCGGATGGTTTCACCTCCTTTTTAAGAAAGCAATTTCCAACTAGTTATTTAGGGATTGAGATTGAAGTAAATCAAAAACACAGCAGAAATAATGGGATGTCTTTAAACCTGAAAGAAGCCTTATTTAATGCAATTAAAAGTATGCGACAACATCACTCATAATTGTGCATTGATGCGTCAGATTAACATCTTCGAACCTTAAATTTCTTTACACCAAAATTCGAATATTGGCATAACTATTATCTAAAGCTTTTTGAGATGCTTCAGCGTCTAACCATTCTACCTTAGTAATACCTTCATTTTCTTGCGGAAACAATTCACCTTCAAAATTGGTTTTCATTTCAAACCAATAAGTAACTTTAATTTTGTGTTTACCGTTTCGTTTAAAGATATGATACGTTGTTGGTAACGGCTTGGTTATTTTTAAACCTTCTACACCTGTCTCCTCCTCTACTTCGCGTATAGCAGTTTCTTCTATCGATTCTTTTCGTTCAGCTTTTCCTTTTGGTAAGTCCCATTTATCATTTCTATAGATAAAGAGAATTTCATTTTTAGAATTATAAGCTTTTCCTCCGCCTGCAACAACATTGGGTAAGAGTTTTAAAAACTTTTTGAGCAACTTATCTTCATTTTTATGAATTAAGTGTACGGCTTTTAAATCTGTATTATTTAAGGTTTTTATGACCTTGCCTATATTTACAGATTTTAAAAGAAAGGATTTAAAATCAGTTTCTTTTTCTACCTCAGTAGTTAAAATTATAGGTTTATCACCTACATAAATTGTGTACATCGCTTGCGTTTGTTTCAACTTTCCTTCTGTAAATTTATTATTTTTTATGAGAAACCATTTGAAATGAAATTTATTTTCGTTTAAAATTTTCTAACCTCGAAAATTCATTATTTTTGTATCATGATTTTTAACAAAGATATTGCCAAAAAAACAGCAGAAGTTTTATTGCAAATTAATGCTATAAAATTACAACCCGATGATCCTTTTACTTGGGCTTCTGGCTGGAAATCTCCAATTTATTGCGATAACAGAATTGTGTTATCGTTTCCAACTATTCGAAATTACATTAGAACCACAATTGCACAAAACATTGAAGATCTTTATGGTAAACCCGATGTCATTGCTGGTGTTGCCACAGGTGCAATTGGTATCGGTGCTTTAGTCGCTGAATACTTAAACTTGCCTTTTGTTTATGTGAGACCAGAAGCAAAAAAGCATGGTCGCCAAAATCAAATCGAAGGGTATATTGAGAAAGGACAAACCGTTGTTGTGGTTGAAGATTTAATAAGCACAGGAATGAGTAGTCTTAATGCTGTGCAAGCGTTAAAAGAAGCTGAGGTAAATGTAAAAGGAATGGTTGCCATTTTTTCTTATGGATTTGATGTCGCTAAAAATAATTTTGACGACGCCAATGTTCAATTACACACTCTTGGTAATTATGAAAACTTATTAGAACAAGCTGTTGAAACCTTTTATATTACAAAAGACCAACAAGACATTTTAGCTCAATGGAATGCCAATCCTAGCGAATGGAACGCTAATTGATATAATATATAGTAAGATTGTTGAACTATTTAGCTGAGAAGTTAAAACTTAGCAACAATAAAAAAAAACAATATAAAACAATACTAATGAAATTAGAATCCCCAAAAGTAACCTTAGATAAATCAGCAGAAGAAACTTTTAATTTTCTATCTGATGTTAAAAATTTTGAAAGCTTAATGCCTGAAAACATTAGTAAATTTGAAGTTTTAGAAAATGATAAATTTCTATTTGCATTAAAAGGAATGCCAGAAATCGTATTAAAGAAAAAGGAAGTGATTCCTCATAGTAAAATCGTTTTAGGAGCTGCAGGCGGAAAATTAGACTTTTCTTTAGTTGCAAATATCACAGAGATTGAACCTAACAAAACAGATGTTAAATTAAATTTTGAAGGAGAATTTAACGCTATGATGGGGATGATGATAAAGGGCCCTATCAGTAAATTTATTGAGACTTTAGTCACCAATATGAAAACTGAGGTTTAATACATATTATTATGTAAAACGTTGTTGAAATTTAATACAGCAACTTAATTTCTTTTAGATCAAAAGTTTTAATAATACCGTCTTCCGTCCAAATATTTAATTGGCCGTTTTCGGTAACACCTTGTATAATTCCAGAAAAGCTATCATTTTTGGATGTTCTAAAAGTTGATGGCTTATTTTTTCTAAAAAGGAGACTTTCGTATGCTGTTTTAATTTCTATAAATCGTTTCAATTCTAGTAAATCGAAATGAATCTTTAATTGTTTTAATACCTCCGAAAGCACTTCATCTTTATTATAAATTATTCCTGTTATTAAACTCATAGATGCAGCCTGAGGCAAATTATTGAAGAATTTCTGATTCACATTTAGCCCAAATCCAATAATGGAGCCTTGCAGATTATTGTTTTTTATGACATTTTCTATCAAAATACCACACAATTTAGTGTCTGCTGACAAAATGTCGTTAGGCCATTTAATGCGTAATTTTGGTATTTTAAACGTTTCTAAAGCTTTAATAAGCGCTAAAGAAACAGCCATACTGATATAAAACTGTTCTGTAATACTAAAAAAAGGTAGTCTTTTAAACACACTCGCTGTAAGGTTCTTACCATCCTCAGCTTTCCATTTCGCTCCCATTTGCCCTCTACCTTTAGTCTGCAATTCGGCAGCCACAACGGTATAATCTTTTGGTAAAGCCACAGCAGACAAATCTTTTAGATACGTATTTGTAGAGTCAATGGCATTAAGTTTGATTATATACATTTCATAGGTAATTTTATTTTATAGTTTTCTTATGACATTAAGCGCATACAAGAACTAAAAAAATAATAACTTTGCACAAAATTAATACAATTTAATGAAGAAAGATAAAATCCCTACAGACCAACTCATTACATCAATTATTGGTGGCATTGAAGATGTTAAAGGAAAAGAGATAACACTATTAGATTTAAGAGAAATAGAAAATACGGTTTGTGATTATTTTATTATCTGCGAAGGTACTTCAAACACACAGGTAAACGCAATCGTTGGCTCCATACAGAAACAAGTTAGCAAAACACTTAAAGATAAACCTTGGCACATTGAAGGCACTGAAAATGCTGAATGGATTCTAATGGATTATGTTAATGTTGTGGTGCATGTATTTCAAAAACACATAAGAGAATACTACGATATAGAGGAGCTTTGGGGCGATGCAAAAATAACCCAAATAGAAACCAGTTACTAAAAACGAGAAACGCTACGAATGGCTAAAGACAATAAAAACTTAAACAAGAAACCGAAACTAAACCCGTATTGGATTTACGGAATTATCATAGTTATATTCTTATCTATTCAGATTTTTTCTGGCGGATTTGGAGAATCAACAGGTACACAAACTACTCCGGCACAGTTCTTAACTTATCTGAGTCAAGGTGAAGTTGATAAAATTGAAATAGTTAATAAAAGAGAAGCTAGAGTTTTCTTAACCAAAGAAGCAAAAGAACAATCTCAGCACAAAAAAACAAATTCTAATTCTATATTTCCTTCTGTAACACCAGTTCCAAACTATAAGTTTGAATTTGGTGATCTTCAGAATTTCGAAAAAGAAGTCAATGAAGTTATTAAGACTAATAACCTCAATACCGAGTTAGTTTATGAAACGGAACATAATGTATGGGGAGATTTCCTAATAACGTTATTACCGTTTGTTTTAATTATAGGTGTATGGATTTTTATTATGCGTCGTATGTCTGGTGGCGGAGGTGGAGGAGCTGGTGGACAGATTTTCAATATCGGAAAATCTAAAGCTAAACTCTTTGATGAAAAAATAGATACAAAAACCTCTTTTAAAGATGTTGCAGGTTTAGAAGGAGCTAAAGAGGAAGTACAAGAAATTGTAGATTTCTTAAAATTTCCTGAAAAATATACAGCGTTAGGTGGTAAAATACCAAAAGGAGCATTACTTGTAGGCCCTCCAGGAACTGGTAAAACATTATTAGCAAAAGCTGTTGCTGGTGAAGCAAAAGTGCCATTCTTTTCTCTATCTGGTTCAGATTTCGTAGAAATGTTTGTTGGAGTTGGTGCATCTAGAGTAAGAGATTTATTTAAGCAAGCTAAAGAAAAGTCTCCTTCAATTATCTTTATTGATGAGATTGACGCTATTGGTAGAGCTAGAGGAAAAAACAACATGTCTGGTTCTAATGATGAGCGTGAAAACACTTTAAATCAGCTTTTAACAGAAATGGATGGTTTTGGTACTAATACAAATGTTATTGTTTTAGCTGCAACAAACCGCGCAGACGTTTTAGATAGCGCATTAATGAGAGCAGGTCGTTTTGACCGTCAGATTTATGTCGATCTTCCAGATGTTAGAGAGCGTAAAGAAATTTTTGAAGTGCATTTACGTCCACTTAAAAAAGAAGAAACTTTAGATATTGATTTCTTAGCCAAACAAACACCTGGTTTCTCTGGTGCAGATATCGCTAACGTTTGTAACGAAGCGGCGTTAATTGCAGCAAGAAAAGGAAAGAAAGCAGTAAACAAACAAGATTTCTTAGATGCTGTTGATAGAATTATTGGTGGATTAGAGAAGAAAAACAAAATTATAACCCCTGCAGAAAAGAGAGCTGTTGCTTTTCATGAAGCTGGTCACGCTACTGTAAGTTGGATGTTAGAGCATGCTGCACCATTAGTAAAAGTAACTATTGTTCCTAGAGGACGTTCGTTAGGTGCTGCTTGGTATTTACCAGAAGAGCGCTTAATTGTACACCCAGAACAAATGCTAGACGAAATGTGTGCTGCATTAGGTGGTAGAGCTGCTGAAAAAGTAATTTTTGATAAAATTTCTACAGGTGCTTTAAGTGACTTAGAAAAAGTAACAAAACAAGCGAGAGCCATGGTTACTGTTTATGGCCTAAGTGATAAAGTAGGTAACTTAACGTATTACGATTCTTCAGGACAATCTGAATATGGTTTTACTAAGCCATATAGTGAAAAAACAGCTGAACTGATAGATCAAGAGATTTCTAATATTATTGAAGAGCAATATCAGCGAGCTATAAATTTATTAGAAAACAATAAGGATAAACTAACCGAGTTAGCGGAAGTCTTATTAGACAAAGAAGTTATTTTTAAAGATAACCTTGAAAAGATCTTTGGAAAGCGTGCTTTTGAAAATCCTGCGATTATAGAGCAAGAACAGAAAGAGACGATTGATGATATTAAAGAAGAAATAAAAAAGGTGGAAGAGTAACAGTCCACATCTTACAATCATATAAAAAACTTAAATTAACCTCATGTTAATTTAAGTTTTTTTATATTTGAGAATTACACCTATATAAGGATTAATCGCAATTATTGAATGAGCTTATTTCGTAAATTCTTCGGAAAAAAATCTGAACAAACTGAAGAAAACATACCAAATCATGAACGTGGCAAATACATGCCTGAAGTAAAGTTACCTGTAGATGAACGTTTTACAATCAACTTTAAAGGTAATGGTGGTAAGTTCTTATATTGTGAGAATCTCGAAGAGGTAAAAGAAAGTTTTAATTCTATCTTAGAGGAGAATAATTGGCATAATGATAAAGTTTTTCTTATCGATCAGCGCTTAACAGAATTATTCAAGGATTTTAACCTTAATAGTAGTACAAAACTATCAGAAAGTGCTTATTTTTTATCTACCTGTGAGTATTTAATTTCTGATGATGGCTCTTTATTGATTTCTTCAAATCAAATTGCTGAAAAGAAATTAATAGAATTACCAGATCATTTTATAATCTACGCTACAACGAGTCAGTTTGTAGAAACTATTGGTGAAGGTTTAAAAGGTATTAAAGCTAAGAGCAAAACTAAGATACCAACTAATATCACTACAATTAAGCATTTCAAAACAGCTGACGATAAAGACTTTCTAACTTACGGAAGTAGTTCAAAAAACCTATACCTACTTTTATTAGAAGACTTATAATGAAAGAACTAGCCATAAGAGCCATTTCTGGTGCTATCTATGTTTTACTTCTAATAGGTTCACTCTACTCACAGATAGCCTCTGTTATTTTAATTGGAGTATTTGGCATAATTTGTTTAACAGAATTGAGCCGCCTTATAAAGCTTCAATCTTTTATGCAATATTTCATTTTTCTTATTTTATACGTAGGATTTTGGTATTTAAGTGTCAATAATTCAGCAAATTTAATGAGCGATGAAGCCATTCAAATTCTATTAGTAATTACCATATTTGTCAATCTTATTTTGATAAAGGATTTATTTGCTTCAAAACGAATTCCACTTTTTGAATCTAAGCGATATATTGTAGCTGCTTTTTATTTGGCTAGTGGTTTTGTGTGTATGTTACTTATTTCTAACTATCATAATGAATTCACTCCCCTTCTATTATTAGGTAGTTTTATACTTATATGGGTTAATGATAGTGCTGCTTATATAGTTGGAAAGAATTTTGGTAAACAAAAATTATTTCCAAGTATATCACCCAAGAAAACTGTTGAAGGTTTTCTTGGAGGGTTATTTTTTGCTTGTGTTTCAAGTTATTTTATTGCTACATATACAGAAACACTTACGTTTACACCATGGTTAATATTAGCCATTATCGTTAGTGTTTTTGGTACATTTGGTGATTTAATAGAATCCAAATTTAAACGTCAAGCTGGGGTTAAAGATAGTGGAGTTATAATGCCAGGCCACGGAGGCCTTTTAGATCGACTAGATAGTATTATCTTTGCAGCACCATTTATATATTTATTTTTAAGAATTATACACTTTTAAGAGGTTAAAACTATGTTTCACAAAGAAGGTCATAAAATTATATTTATAACACTAGTAATAGTTGTAGGTTCATTTTTTTTAATTGATGGATTCATTACTAATGAATGGTTAAGAAAAGGTTTAATGCTAGCCATTTTAGTATTTTTTATTCTCATTTTACAGTTCTTTAGAAACCCTAAACGCAGTACACATTCTAACGAAAAGCAAGCACTATCACCTGTGGATGGTAAAGTTGTGGTTATTGAAGAAGTTGAAGAAAATGAGGTTTTTAAAGACAAACGTATTCAGGTTTCGGTATTTATGTCTCCTATTAATGTACATGTAACGCGTTATCCAATCTCAGGAAATGTAACGTTCAGTAAATATCACCCTGGAAAGTTTTTAGTGGCCTGGCACCCAAAAGCAAGTGAAGAGAATGAACGTACAACTGTAGTAGTTGAAAATGAACATTTTGGCAAAGTTTTACACAGGCAAATTGCAGGTGCATTGGCAAAACGTATTGTGAATTATGCCAAAGTAGGTGCTAAAGCAGAACAAGGATCTGATTCTGGATTTATAAAATTTGGGTCGCGTGTGGATTTATTCTTACCTTTAGATGCAGATATAAAAGTAGAACTTAATCAAAAAGTTCGAGGTGGTGAAACCATCATTGCAGAAATAAAATGACTTCAAAAGAATTAAATATAGAATTTCAAGATGCAGTAGATCGTGTAAATGACCATACAGATCCGTTTCCTGCGGACTTTTTGTTACGACTATATGCCTATTTTAAAAAAGCGACCAATAACTATGATCGCCCAAGCAGTCGTAAACCAATAATTAATGCGTTTAAGGCAAATGCTTTATTTCAAATAAAGGATATTACCAAAGATGAAGCTAAACAGGAGTATATCAATCTTGTGACAAATTACTTTTTATATCGAAAGTAAAAGTTTCTACAATCGCTTTGCTCTTGCATATTGGATAAAGGACTTAGTTGCAAAAAACTGACAACAGAAGACTTCCTATTTAGAGATCGACTACCTATTATTAAAAAAATATAACAAAATTATTCTCTTATTAAAGGCAATGTAGAACACCTTAATAAACCTTCTTGTTTTGCAATCTCTGCATAAGGTACTTCTTCTACAATAAAGCCATTTTCTCTTAGCCAATTATTTAATCTCGTAAAGTTTTTTTCAGAAATAATAACCTCTTCTGAAATTGAAAAGATATTACTGTTCATACTATACATTTCATCTTTTGTAATTTCGAAGACGTTCTCTTTGCCAAAGAAATTAAGTAACCACTCATATTCCCTTTCAATTAGAAATCCATTCTTATGAAGAATTGCTTTATCTTTTCCTATGGGCTGAAAACAACAATCTAAATGAAGTGCATTTTCTTTGGGATCAATGTTTGACTTACGTAATTCAAATGCTTTAACCGTTTTATGTGGAAATAATTCTTGAATCGCGATCACAGCATCCATATTCGTCCTAGCTGTAATATAATCCGAATAATCGTCACCAGAATACGTTCCTATGAATATGAAATCATTCCAAGGCATTACATCACCTCCTTCCACGTGGCATTCCTCTGGAAGTATAATTACATTATCCTCCCCTATTGCCTCAATTACCTGATGAATAGCTTCGTACTCGCGTTCGCGATCTGGTAATATATTCGCTTTTATTAATTTATCTTCAATTACAAAAGCGATATCTCTCGAAAATATCTGGTTGTAATCCTTTATCACTTCTGGCCTGTAAACCGTAACATCGTATTTCTCAAACACTTTAGCCACGGCTTCCATTTCCTTATGCATATCACTCTCTTTAGGGTATGTCCCCGCCTTAATGTGCAGAATTGATTTAGGATCATAAGCCTCGTTAATTGATGGCATAGCTCCAATACTTTCTGCAGTACCGAGAATTACTGATCTCAAACGAGACGTTTCGTTTTGTATATTAAGTTTCATGTGTCTTAATTTATTCTTTTAAATGATCATTTGCTACAGCATATTAATAATTCATATCTCCTATATAATTATTTTTTAAGACTAATACAAATGATTAAAAACAGAAAAAGCTCCATAAATATCTATGAAGCTTTTCTTTATGACTTTAAAGAATTATCTTTTTTCAATAGATGTAAAGTCTCTATGAGTTTCTCCTACATATAACTGTCTTGGACGACCAATAGGCTCGTTACGCATACGCATTTCTTTCCATTGTGCTATCCAACCTGGTAGACGTCCCATAGCAAACATTACAGTAAACATTTCTACTGGAATTCCCATCGCTCTATAGATAATACCAGAGTAGAAATCTACGTTCGGATATAATTTTCTATCTACAAAATAAGGATCTTCCAACGCTTCTTTTGCTAAACCTTTTGCGATATCTAAAATAGGATCTTCGATACCCAAATCAGCTAATACCTCTTCAGCTGCTTTCTTAATAATAAGTGCTCTAGGATCAAAGTTTTTATAGACTCTGTGACCAAAGCCCATTAAACGGAAAGGGTCATTTTTATCCTTAGCTTTAGCCATATACTTCTTAGTATCTCCGCCATCAGCTCTAATAGCTTCAAGCATTTCCAAAACGGCTTGGTTAGCACCACCATGAAGTGGTCCCCAAAGTGCCGAAATACCAGATGCCAATGATACGAATAAACCAGCATGAGAAGAACCAGCGATTCTTACTGTAGAAGTAGAACAGTTTTGTTCATGATCTGCATGTAAAATTAAAAGTTTATCCAAGGCATTTACTAAAATTGGATTTTGTTCGTAATCACCACTTGGGCTCTTAAACATCATCTTTAATAAATTCTCTACATAACCTAATTTGTTATCACCATAGTCTAAAGGAAGACCATTCTTTTTACGTAATGTCCAAGCCACTAAAACAGGGAATTTAGCTAAAATTCTAACGATAGCCTTATACATTTCATCTTCAGAACTAACGTCTACAGTAGATGGGTAAAATGCGGTAAGCGCACTAGTTAAAGAAGATAGCACTCCCATTGGGTGCGCTGATTTTGGAAATGCATCTAAAATCTTTTTGATATCATCATCCACAACTGAATGTGCTTTAATATCAGTATCAAATTTTGTTAATTGCTCTTGTGTTGGTAATTCACCGAAAATAAGAAGGAACACAACCTCTAGAAAACTAGCTTTCTCAGCTAATTCTTCAATAGAATATCCTCTATATCTTAAAATTCCCTTTTCACCATCTAGAAACGTAATAGCACTTTCACAACTTCCCGTATTTTTATAACCTGGGTCTAAGGTAATAACACCACCTGTTGAACCTCTTAAACTTTTAATATCTATAGCGACTTCTTTCTCTGTTCCAGTTATAATAGGGAATTCATACTTTTCGCCATTAATTTCTAATGTAGCTTTGTCTGACATATTTTCTTTTCGGATTTTAATAAATTATAAGGATTGTAAATTTACGAAATATCAAACGATTTCTAAAGCAGATTTATAATGGTTTTAACAATTTCTATCAAATCAATATAATTATATTTTATTTTGTTAGAACGTTGAAAATTGTACATAGAGTGCGTTAACTTTTCTAATTCACAAAATCCGTAAGTAAAAAATGAGTTTAGTATTTTTGCACTTAATTTAAACTATGAAGCCTACTATTACACTACTCTTTTTAGCTTTTGTTGGATTTTATAAAATTCACGCACAAATTGTGAATGTAGAATCTCTAAGGCGTGTTTCTGATACATCGAAATGGTCTGGTGCTGCAAGTTTAGATATTGGACTTATTAAGAACACACAGTCTATTTTTAAAATCACCAACAATTTGAGGCTTCAATACAATACCGGAAGAAACCTTTATCTTTTTATTAATGATTTAAAGCTTGAACAAATTGAAAACAATTCTTTTGTGAACAAAGGCATTCAGCATATCAGATATAATAGAAAAATTACAGAACGTTTAAAGCTTGAAATCTTTGCGCAAAGTCAGTACGATGCTATTTCCGATATAAAGTTTAGAGGATTATTAGGTGTTGGACCACGATTTAAACTCTCTAAAAATGACAATTTCAGGTTTTATTTAGGCACCCTTTTAATGTTTGAACACGAAGAATCTTCAGATCAAAGTATCGAGATTCTAAGAGATTTTAGAAGTAGTATCTATTTTTCTAGTAGCTTATATCCTTTAGAAAATATATCTATAGTGAGCACTACATATTACCAGCCACTATTGAAACAGTTCTCAGATTTTAGGATTTCGAATCAAACATCAATCGGTATTAAAGTTTTAAAGAATCTATTATTTAAAACGTCATTCACTTATAATTTTGATACGGATCCTATTATCGGTATTCCTAAGACGCAATATGAGTTGACTAATGGTATTGTTTATACGTTTGATTGAAAAAAGATTTTAGACCGCTGCGCTTTTAGAAACAAAAGTCATGTCTTCATTGCAACTAACTGTTAACATAATAGGTTATCTTAAAAACATTTCTTCTTAATTTAATCAAAATTATTTTACAATAACAAAAGGTCAATTTAAAACCAATTAAAATCCTTGATATATTTAGTTACAGTTTACTGAAAAAACAGGATTCTTTTTGCTAATTATTTTGTTTAAAGCTGTATATTGATTTTTATTCCAATGCAAAATATAGTAAAGGTGCTTCTATTAGCTGTTCTAAAGTTCGTTTTATACCTAACCTTCTTAATTCTATTTTTTTAGACAGTTTGGACAGCAGTCTTTCGCATCCTTTTGCTTATAATACGGAACCCCTTTAATCATCTAACTTTATAAATAGTATTACCAATACTTATGATTCTTAACATCTTTTAACTTTGACAAAAACTGAGGCTCTTGTGGATGATAAAATGCTTGATCTATTAAATTCATATCCTTATCTATTAAGATATATCTTGGGATGGATTGCATTTCGATAAATTTCATGAATTCCTTAGTGTCACTATCTGTTTCATCTATCCAATAAGAAAGCGGTTGCTCTAATTCTTTAGTCATAGTTTTCCATTTCTGTTTATCCTTCTCTTTATCTACACTTATGCTAATTACCTTTATATTTTTCGGTAACTCCATCTTATTCATAGTTTTAACTCCTTGAATACACGGTGCACACCATGTAGCCCAAAAATCAATTAAATAATAATCTGTTTGATTTTGTTTAATGATATTTGTAAAATCAATTGATTCTTCCGATTTACCAAAAAACTGAAGTTGAGACAAATTCTTTTTAAAATCCTCATTGTCTAATGGCTCAATTTCCTTGTCAATTATAATTTTATTATTAGAATATAAACTAGTTTCCTTAAGCCATTTTGTTGCTGCCGGAAATTTATCATTACCTTTATTATCCTCAAATCTTAAAAAAGAAAAAACACCTATAGATAACAGATTAATATATTCTTCAGAAAAATTTATGATATTTAAATTTTTATAATCAAAAATATTTATTCTATTTTCAACATAACTAAAAAGCAATCTCCTTAAAGTTTTACTAGCAATTGGATCTGACAAAGTTTTAATAAAATCATCTACTTTTTCGCTTAAAGGGTTTATCATTTGTAGTTTTTCAAAATAATAAATATCATTTAATTGAACCTTTTTTGTATTATTCTTTTCAGTATATAAGTTATTGTAAAAAAGATATAATGTATCTAACTCCTTTAGATAGATTTCCTTGTTTTCAGTTTGAAAAATTTTTGATCTTAATCTTCTATAGTTTTCTGTTATAGAATCTATATTTGAACTATTATGCTTGAAAATATATTTTTCTGAATCATATTCTAAAAACAGTCTAGAATTTCCTTTCGAAATTAGATAATTTTGCTTTATATTTTCAATTTTATTTTGACCAGAAATATATACACCATACTCTACAACCATTGAACTATAAGCACTAGATAGAACATGAGTTACTCTTCTTTCTTCGTGCTTTTCATTGTTAAAAGTTAGTGAATAATTATGTAATAAAGCATCAGGGACATTGATAATTGCACTACCATCTTGATTAAAATCTACTGATATATATATAGAATCATTTTCTATATTAATTTTGTTCGAAATTTTATCTTTTACTATTTCTTTATTATCTTTTTTACAATTAAACAATAAAGCTAGTAACAAAAGAAGTAACAAGCTGTACAGCTTGTTACCCCAAAATTTGGCATTATGTTTAATAATTTTAATCATAAAATTATTGACCAAAACCATCATGTTCACAATCATAATGACAACCACTGGTTTCACCATTAGTTATATCATCAACGCATGCATTATTTGCGGCACCTGAAGCACCTGAATCGCTAGAAGAAAAACTTCTTAAGATAAGCATATATGACGAGCCGTCAGAATGCGTAATAATACATTTTTGTGCACCACCACTTACGTTCTCTAACTGTTTTTTACCAAGTACAGTAACTCCTTCTAAATTTAAAATGTTTTGTAACATAATTTTAATATTTAATTGTTTAAAAATCCACGAACCATTTAAGACACTCAAGTTGTGTCGTTTTCTTATATCTTTCCGATTAGAAATTTACCAATACTTATGATTCTTAACATCTTTTAACTTTGACAAAAACTGAGGCTCTTGTGGATGATAAAATGCTTGATCTATTAAATTCATACCTTTATCTATTAAGATATATCTTGGGATAGATTGCATTTCGATAAATTTTATGAATTCCTTAGTGTTACTATCTGTTTCATCTATCCAATAAGAAAGAGATTGCTCTAATTCTTTAGTCTTAGTTTTCCATTTCTGTTTATCCTTCTCTTTATCTACACTTATACTAATTACCTTTATGTTTTTCGGTAACTGCATATTATTCATTATTTTAACGCCTTTTATACATGGTGCACACCACGTCGCCCAAAAATCTAACAAATAATAACTACTAGGGTTTTGCTTGATGACTTGAGCTATACTCAAATCATTTTGCTCGGTATCAGCTAAGATTAGTTTATGTATTTTTGTTTTGAATAAATTACTGTCTAAAGGTGTGATCTTTTTCTTGATATGTAAAGAGTCCTTTTTGTAAAAGTCTGTGGTTTTTAACCAATCAATTGCTGATTGATATTTTTTGTCTCTTTTATTATCTGGGTCTTTTAAAAAATTATAGTGTCCTATTGCTATAAGTTCTAAATATTTTTTTCCATATTTCTTTTCATTAAGTGTGTTGTAGTCAAACATCTTAATTCTTGTCTTTGTATAATTATATAGCAACGAATACAATTCTTTACTAGCTACAGGATCAATCGTTCTTTTTAGAAAATTATCAACTTCTTCATTAGTTGAATCTAAATTCTGTAATTTATTATAATAATATATATCATTATATTGTAACAAGCCGCTTTTATTTTCAGATGAATACTTTTGCACAAATTTTCTATACAACGTGTCTAATTTTAATATTGATTTTTTTTCATTGCTTTTTGATACATCCCATTTTTCATTTACTAGAGATTTATAATTTTCAAAAACATAATCAATATTGTTCATGCTTTTTGAAAAAACATAATTATCAGCAAGGAATGTCAATTTAAGAGTATCCGTTTTATCCGTTAAAAGATAAGCTTGAGTAATTTTTTGAAATTCATTATTGTTATACACCAACCCTTTATATTTAATAACCTTATACTTCTCTGTGATAGGTATTTTTTTTATGATTGAGGTGCTATCGTTTGTCTCACTTTTAAAACTTAAGAAATTATTATTTAAATAATCATCAGGTATATTAAATCCTACCTCACCTACTCCGATAAATTCAATAGACACTACTATTGAGTCTTTTTGGGTCGTATTGTTTTTTTCAACATAAACTTCTCTCTCTTTTTCTTGAACACATGAGAAGAAAAGCAAGAGAATAAACTGTAAACCCATATAAGATTTACAGTTTAAGTTTTTTATTCTATTCATAGATTTACTAATTTTAACCTGGCCCATCATGTGAACAATCATAAAAACATCTATCGGCATTTTCTAATAGTTGACCACATGCTTTTTGCGCAGCTGCTGTTTGCGACTCAGCAGTTTCACCTACACTTCCTCCCATAATGATATACTCTTCAGAATCATTATTAGTTAAAGTGGTTAGCCTACAGCTGCCTCCACCATTTATCGCGCCTTGCTGTGTTTTACCGAGCACAGTAACTCCTTCTAAATTTAAAATGTTTTGTAACATAATTTTAATATTTAATTGTTAAAAAATACTTGAACCGTTATAGACACTCAAGTTATGTCTCATTCATGCATGAATATTATTAATCTCTTTTTTAGTTTTTAACATCTCTTGTTCTAAGATTGGTTCAACAAAATGCTCAATGTCTTTAAAGCTATAATTTTTTGGAAAAAGTTTTTTGTTAATTAAAATTATAGGTGTGCTTTCTATCCCTTGTTTTAAGCACCAATATATTTGTTGACTTAGTATTTTATTATACTTTAAATCTTTACATTTCCCCCATTTTTTAGTCCATATTTTTGTATTGCCATTGCTATACCAATCATTAAAAGCGTTTAAAAAAACTTTTGTATCGTTTTCAAAATACAATTGCAGTAAGCGTTCTGAGATTATAGTTTTATTGTCTGCTCTATCTTTATTTGGAACTAAAAACCTAAAGTTTAACTGAATGCTATCCTTATACTTTTGTAATAAATCTATATATGTTTTATGAGCTTCGATACAGCTTTTGCATAAAGGATTGGTAATAATTGTAAGTTTTATGATTGGGTTTTCAGCTCCTAGTACAATTTGCGGTATAGTACAATCTTCTGTGTCAAGTTGTGTTAACGCGTTATAATAAGGAATAAACAATTTATGATTTCTTCTAAAACTTAAATTTTCAATTTCGAGCGTAGTATTTTTTTGTTCTAAAACTAATAATGGTTTAAGTGCTAACCAACCTATTATTGTTATACCTAAAACGGATATTAACAAAAAAATATCACTGTATTGATATAAAGTTGTTTTATAAATAGTTGTAAGTGTAAAAAATTGTAATAGCAAAACAGATGCTACACCCAAACATAACGGACACCACTTTTTAATCGTAAAATATTGTTGGTAAATTGAATATAAAACTACTGGTAACGCAATTGCTGAAATTATAAAAACCAAAACACTATGAGGTTGTAACAAATTAAAGACAGTAATAGCTGTAAAATACATTATAACCGTATCACTTAGGTCAATAGTTTTAAAAACCTTGGCACTTTTAGAGTTTAATACATTTTCGCAACTTACAGTAGAAGTTATTTTACAGTATTTGGAAGCAAAGGTTTGTTGCCCAATTTTCTCCTTAATAATAAGATACCCTAAACCAAGACCAATAAGTGATAATGCAAAATTTGTAGTTAACAACATTGAGTTTGTGACGAGAAATACATATCCCAAAAATGATAAGGAAAACAATAGCAGAAAAACTTTAGTAATAGAATCCTTTGATAAAGAAGCTTTACTAACCGCTTTGTTTTCTTCAATGGCAATTATAAAACCTGTCCAGTCATTTAAAAATTCGTTTTCAGTAAGCGTTACTATTTTTTCTTCACTTAACTGAATTTTTATGGTGTTGTTAGTTTCTTTAGATGCCAAAACAATATATTCCGTTTTACCATTACTTACTTGTGCAATAAAATGTTGAGGCAGTTGCTCTAATGCCGTTTTTGGAACATTAGCCGCAATGTGTTCTACATTAAAATAATCTAAAGAATTTGTAAAACTTAAAACTAAATTATCTGGATCGCTAAGTAATCTTAATGCCAATTGCTGCTTACTAATAGAATACTTAAATTCTTTTAGAAGCTGTGCAAGTAAAAAAACAGATGCATCTTTCAAATCCTTAATCTTTTAAGAAGCTTAAAATTAAGGTATTAAAAACAAAAGCTAGTACACAAAAGCTTACTTTAAAGTAAGCAAAAACGGAAATCTAAATAAACCCTTTAGATTTAGCAGCCAACACTAAATCTCTATCACTATTACTCTCAATACTAAATTTTTGTTTTAAAAGTCGTTATCTCTTATCTATTGCAGATTTAGACAAATGCACTAACTTTAACAAATCTCTCATATTAGAGCCATTAGCAAGTTCTTTAAGTATTATAATATCATAAGTATCTAATTGAATATTATTGAGTGACTTTTGCTTAATAGCATTTATAATTGTTTTACTATAATGTATTTCTCCAGATAGCACCTTATTTATAGCACTAATATAATTTGAAAAACCTACATCTTGCTTATTTAAAAAGCCCAAAGGATTATAGGTATTAATGGTTTGCCTAATTCTATGACTATTGGTATATGACGTAATGACCAATATCTTAGTATTTGGGTATTGTTCTCTAATAAGTACACCCAAATCATCACCAGATTGTAAATTAAGGTGTGGAGCTGGCGGTAGACTTAAATCTAAGATGACCAAATCTAAAGGTTTTGCTTCAGAATAGCTTTGTATTTTTTGATGAGCGGTTTCGCAATCGGAAGCATTTTCGGTTTTAAAACACAACTTATCTGATTGGTCTTGCATATATTGAAGTGTGTTAATAACCGCTTCAATAATAATGGGATGGTCGTCTATAATTAAGACGTTAATGGATTTTTTATTCATCAATATAGCACAGGTCTTAGAGCCTAATCTTTAGGCTATCAAAAAATTAAATATGTGTAATCAACAATGAATTAATTAATCCTTAGGGTAAGAATTTGTATAAAATTAATACTTTTTTCTCACAAATAATAATAATAATAATAATAATAATAAAGGTGTAGTTGAACTATATTATTCTATATATCTAACTTAATTATTATACTAAAGTTATAATAGTATATAACTTCAGACATAAAAAAACCATCTAAAATATTAAATTTTAGATGGTTTAGTATATGTTCAGCATATTTAGTTGGATGGTCTATTCTAATTGTGTATTTTTCTATACATTCAAAAAAACACCCCTAAGAGCTTCGCTCGGTAGTTTCAAAACAAAAAATATTTTGTTTCTCACTAATCCTCAAGAGGACAATCCAAAAAAACCTATGCTTTCACCTTAAAAGCATTCGCTCCAGGGAAATAAGCAACACTCCCTAATTCTTCTTCAATACGTAATAATTGATTGTATTTAGCCATACGATCACTACGAGACGCAGAACCAGTTTTAATTTGTCCACAGTTTAATGCCACCGCTAAATCTGCAATAGTATTATCTTCTGTTTCACCAGATCTGTGAGACATTACAGATGTATAACCTGCATTATGTGCCATGTTTACAGCTGCAATCGTTTCAGTTAACGTACCAATTTGGTTTACTTTAATTAAAATAGAGTTAGCAATACCATTATCAATACCACGAGATAAACGCTCTACGTTAGTTACGTATAAATCGTCACCCACTAATTGTACTTTATCTCCGATTCTTTCAGTAAGGTATTTCCAACCATCCCAATCGTTTTCATCCATACCATCCTCAATTGAAATGATAGGATATTTTTCAGAAAGTTCAGCTAAATAATCAGCCTGTTCTTTACTTGTTCTAATCACTCCAGAATCACCTTCAAATTTCTTATAATCGTATTTTCCATCTACAAAAAATTCAGCTGCAGCACAATCTAGTGCCAACATGATGTCTTCTCCGAAGGTATAACCTGCTTTTTCAACCGCTAATTTAATAGTGTCTAAAGCATCTTCAGTTCCGCCAGCTAAGTTAGGTGCAAAACCACCTTCATCACCAACTGCCGTACTTAAACCTCTATCGTGTAATACTTTTTTAAGATTATGGAAAATCTCAGTTCCCATTTGCATTGCATGTGTAAAGTTTTTAGCTTTTACAGGCATTACCATAAATTCTTGAAATGCAATTGGCGCATCACTATGAGAACCACCATTAATGATATTCATCATTGGTAATGGTAATGTATTTGCAGAAACTCCACCAACATATCTGTATAATGGCATACCCAATTCGTTAGCAGCCGCTTTAGCAACCGCTAGAGACACTCCTAAAATTGCATTAGCACCTAATTTTGATTTGTTTGGAGTACCATCTAATTCAATCATCATTTGATCGATAGCATTTTGTTCGAAAACAGAAACTCCTAATAATTCTTGAGCAATTGTAGAATTTACATTTTCAACGGCTTTTAAAACACCTTTACCCATGTAAGTATCACCACCATCTCTTAACTCAACAGCTTCATGCTCACCAGTAGATGCACCAGAAGGTACAGCTGCTCTTCCCATGATGCCATTTTCTGTAGTAACATCAACTTCTACTGTAGGATTTCCTCTGGAATCTAAAATTTGTCTTGCGTGTACATTAATTATAATGCTCATTATATATTTTTTTTAGTTAACAATTTTAAACCTTAAAGTTGCATGTGAGCCCTTTAGGTTACCCAAATTTACGAAAATCTACAGCTTAAAACAGAACAAAAATCATATTTATGATTAATACTAACGATAATGATTTCGTAACTAAAAAAACGCAATAAAACAGGTGTTTTATTGCGTTTTTGGTAAAGTGTCAAAATATTTAAAATGAAACATTATCTTATTTCGTTCTAAAATGAGCGATTAATCCTTCAGTCTAGTCTTTAAATTTAGTGTCGAAATTTGTGATACAAATTTTCCATGCGAATCATAACCTTCAATATAAAACTTAATAATATCACTTTTTGTGTCAGGAAACTTCAATATTTGCGATTTATTATCAGCGATAAAAACATTTGGAAACCAAGCTATAACACCATAGTATTTAAAAAGATCTGAGCTATAACTTTTATATTTTGGTGCATAAAAACTTTTGGCTTCGGTAAACCCGTTATTTGCTAATTTTATAAAAGCAAATTCATCTTCTTTCGTTATGCCTCCAAGAGCAGTTCTACGTGTATATAATCTAATAACTCCGTTCGCGCCTATCATTCCTGCTCCAAAACCAGTTTTATCAATATTTATTCCTTCAAAATCTGCCGTTGACCTATTGAGTAAAAAATCAAAATCTGTTAATTGTACATCGTCTAAAAAAACTGCTGGAGATTGGCTGGCATTTATAGTAATAGGTATTCTGCTATTAATTTGAACTCCACCAGTCTGCGACGATTGGCTTACTGAGTAACCATTTGCATTAATGTATCCTAAAATATTTGGAAAACTGCTAACTACACCTTGCGTTACCTGTGTATAGTTGTCTCTACCTGATAAAGAATTCATTTTTACCCCTGTGAAATTAGCTTTTTTCTCAGGAACTTTAGACTCTAATAAAACTTCTTCTAATTCTATCACATCATTATAAAAGAAATTATCAAAATTACTTTCACTTAAAAATGGTGTTTCTTTTAATATTGAATTGTTATATCTTAAATCTTTATTTGAAATATAGTCCTTGAAAGCATTCAGTTTTGCATTAAGATAAATTTTGGGTTTAATCAATTTTCCATCTTTATCCATATAAGAGACTCTTATAATTTCATCTTTTAGCACAAAAAAATTATCTATTCTAAAATCATTATCTTCATTTACATCTACTGTGTTCCATTTATTTCCAATAAGCTTGGGTTCTTGAATTCGTATTTTAGTTATTTCTTCTGAAGAGTGTATTTTTCCCTCTAAAACCACACCGTTCTCAAATTCATATAACGCTTTAGGTGTATTATTAAAAATGGAATGCCAATTGTATCTGCTCCAACCTTGTGTTAATAGTAATAAATCTAACTCAAACCTTTTTTTGTTCGTGACGTCTGTAAAATAATAACTAGCCTTTTCTACATAGCCCTTTACATACGGTTTGAGTTTATTTGCAGATATAATATTATGATTTGGATCATAACTCATAGTACTTTCAGGTAAAACAGAGATACTTAAATCGGTGTACTCTTTATGATCCCCTGATGTTTTATTTATTGCTGGGTATATTGAAACTGAGATAGAGTCTTCAGTCACATTGAGAGCGCTTATTAAAATCTCATTACCATCGTCAATACTCTTATTAATATAAATTAAACGTTCTAATAATGGTGTGTTATTTTCATCAATAACAGTAAATGTATTTACCCCTTTAAATAAATCCGATTTGGAATACTCAAAAATCTGAGTTATTTTATCCTGAAATGAAAATGGTAAAGATTTTAATTCACCATTTTTATGTAACAACAATCTATAAGTATTGTTCTTAATATATTTCAGCGTTTCGTTATTGGTACTTACCGTAACATAAACCTTTTCTGGATGTTGACTATTTACTTTAATTGCAATACCTGTAGGGTCTATATTAGTAATATCTTGAGTAATTTCCCTACTATTACTTGTTGTTAGTTTAGCTACATATTGCTTTCCTTTTTGAGGATTAAATAAAAAACTAGCAATTCCAAAAGTATTACTCTTAAAGGAGGTAATCTCCACATCAGAATCGTCATAAATAGTTCCTATAACTTTAACGCCTTCACCTTTATTATCAATTATTTTAAAACCTACGTTATTATTGACATCTGTAATTAAGTGACCTCCCTCGGGTAAAAACTGTATATCATACTCCGTATTAATAACATCTGGTTTATACTCTTGTATGTCGTTACTAATTATTTTAATTTTTTGAATGAAGGCATCATTTTCTTCAAAATTCTTCATCCAATTTGTAGACGCTTTTATATAATATTCGCCTGTTTTAAATGTAGAATCAATTTGAATATTACCCTTTCCTGATCCATCATAGCAAAGCCACAAATGATTTTTAACGAGTTGCCCATCTTCATCATAAATGCCAACATTGACATTTGTTGTTTTTTTAGATCGTAAACTATTGTGTCTGTCAAAAACATAAGATTTAAACCAGACACTTTCTCCAACAATAAAGGTTGTTTTATTAAGGTGTACAAATAGTGATTCTCTTGGTAGTTTAAAATACGACTCGTACTTTCCTAATAATTCATTATCCACAGAACTTGCTGGACTCTGCGCAATTAATAGAGTGCAGAAAAGAAGGAGACACGCTGTATAGAGTTTGGTCATAAAATTGAAGATCAGTATCAAATATAGTTTTTTTAAAAGTGAAATTATTAAGGTTACTAATATTTAACAACAGAAATACACTTCAAAATAAGTTATTCATTTCTAGATTAAAGTTTAAACTAAATACCCTTTACTCTTAACTAAAAAACGCAATAAAAATAAAATTTTATTGCGTTGTCTATTTTAAAAAATAAGCTTGTCTTAATTATTTTTTATATTTTCTATAAATTGATCAAACAAATACAAGGAGTCATTTGGTCCAGGACTTGCTTCTGGATGGTACTGAACTGAAAAACAATTTTTGTCTTTTAATTTGATACCTGCAACTGTATGGTCATTTAAATGTACATGTGTAATTTCTACATTAGTATTAGCCTCAGTTTCTTCTCTGTTGATGGCGAATCCATGATTTTGAGAAGTAATTTCACCTTTACCCGTCACTAAATTTTTTACTGGGTGATTAATACCTCTGTGACCATTATGCATTTTATACGTTGAAATTCCATTGGCCAAAGCAATGACTTGATGTCCTAGGCAAATTCCGAATAAGGGTTTGTTATTTGCAATAATTTCTTTTGCTAAATTGATAGCATCAGATAACGGTTCTGGATCACCAGGTCCATTTGATAAGAAATAGCCATCTGGATTAAAAGCTTCTAAGTCTTCGTACTTTGCGTTATAAGGAAACACTTTGATGTAAGCATCCCGCTTCGCTAAATTTCTAAGGATGTTCTTTTTAATACCAATATCTAAAGCAGCAATCTTATAAGTCGCATTTTCATCACCAACAAAATAAGGTTCCTTGGTTGACACTTTTGATGCTAATTCTAAACCTTTCATTGAAGGAAATTCAGCTAATTGCTTTTTGAGTCCCTCAATATCGTCTATCTCAGTTGTAATTACAGCATTCATAGCTCCATTATCTCTGATGTAGCTTACCAATGCCCTAGTATCTACATCTGCAATGGCTAAAGTATTGTGCTTTTCAAAGAATTCTTCTAAAGATCCATCGGCTGCGGGTCTAGAATAATTAAAACTGAAGTTCTTACATATTAAACCTGCTATTTTAACATCATCAGATTCTACTTCTTCTTCTTTGGTTCCGTAATTGCCAATATGTGCATTGGTCGTTACCATTAATTGACCGTAATAAGAAGGGTCTGTAAAGATTTCTTGATAACCTGTTGTACCAGTATTAAAACAAACTTCACCAAAAGCAGAACCTTCTTTTCCTATGGACTTACCATGAAAAATTGTTCCGTCTGCTAAAAGAATAAGGGCTTTTTTTCTTTGTTTGTATTTCATTGTTATTGCGTTGAGTCGTTTAGTGCTATTAAATCGATGTTTTTACTCATTTCTTGTAGGTTTTTCTCAACCTATGGTTTGCGTTAGCGATTACTCATAATTTCATTTTATATATTCGAAATCGTGAATACTTCGTATTAGAACGGTTTGTTTGAGCTCCTCGCAGAGAGCGAGTAGTGAAAGCGCGACCGAATAAGTTTTTTTTATAAACTTGTTGGGTAACGCCCAAAGCATTCTACTATACTTTGCAAAAATCCAAAAAAAAAGGATAAACTGAAACAGTCTATCCTTTATATTTATTAATGCTTATTAACACTCGATAATCGAGATTTGTGTAATACGAAAGCCAGTGCAAATTTTTTATTCACATTGAATTGAAAATCTTCTCGAACTTTCGTTAGCATATTTACTATTCTTCTTCTTCGTTTGAAGCTTTAGTTTCAGTAGCAGCAGGTGCAGTAGCTGCAGCCTTACTTCCTCCTCTTCTACTTCTACGAGTTGTTTTCTTAGGTGCTTTGTCAGCGTTGTAGATTTCGTTGTAATCAACTAATTCTATCATTGCCATATCAGCGTTATCTCCTAATCTGTTTCCTAATTTGATGATACGTGTATAACCACCTGGACGATCACCAATCTTTGGTGCTACATCTCTAAACAATTCTGCAACAACTTCTGTTTGTCTTAGCTTAGCCATAACAATACGTCTGTTGTGCGTCGTATCTGTTTTAGATTTTGTAATCATAGGTTCTACAAACTGCTTTAAAGCTTTCGCTTTTGCAACGGTAGTGTTAATACGCTTGTGCTCTATTAAAGAACAAGCCATATTAGCTAACATTGACTTTCTGTGTGCTGTCTGTCTTCCTAAGTGGTTGAATTTTTTTCCGTGTCTCATGACTTTTGTTTTCTCATCTTGCTACTAAACTCTTTTTTGAGGAGCAAAATATGATTAATAATAATTATTTCAAATATGAATGCCATTCCTACTTTCACTTCGACTATGCTTAGTGATGAAACAAGAATGGCATACTATATTTAGTCTTTATCTAATTTATATTTGCTTAAATCCATTCCGAAGTTTAAACCTTTAACATTTACTAGTTCTTCTAGCTCTGTTAAAGACTTCTTACCGAAGTTTCTGAATTTCATTAAATCGTTTTTATTGAACGATACTAAGTCTCCTAAAGTATCTACTTCTGCAGCTTTTAAACAATTAAGCGCACGTACAGAAAGATCCATATCAACTAATTTAGTTTTCAATAGTTGTCTCATGTGAAGTGATTCTTCATCATAAGTTTCAGTCTGTGCAATTTCATCAGCTTCTAAAGTGATACGCTCATCAGAGAATAACATGAAGTGGTGAATTAATATTTTAGCAGCTTCTGTTAAAGCATCTTTAGGATTAATTGATCCATCAGTTCTAATTTCAAAAACTAATTTTTCATAATCCGTTTTTTGCTCAACACGGAAGTTTTCGATAGCATATTTTACATTCTGGATTGGTGTAAAAATTGAATCCGTAAAGATGGTTCCAATTGCTGCTGAAGCTTTCTTATTTTCTTCTGCAGGAACATAACCTCTTCCTTTTTCAATAGTTAATTCCATATTGATGTTTACTTTAGGATCTAAGTTACAGATAACTAAATCTGTATTTAATACTTGGAACCCAGAGATAAACTTCTGGAAATCACCAGCTGTAATTTGATTTTGTCCTGAGATAGAAATAGTAACAGTTTCGTTATCCACTTCATCAATTTGACGCTTAAAGTTAACTTGCTTTAAGTTTAAAATCATTTCAGTAACATCTTCTACAACACCTGCGATAGTAGAAAACTCATGATCTACACCTTCAATTCTTACAGATGTGATTGCAAAACCTTCTAAAGAAGATAATAAAACACGTCTTAAAGCATTTCCAACTGTTAATCCATATCCTGGTTCTAAAGGTCTAAATTCAAACTTACCTTCAAAATCAGTAGAATCAATCATGATTACTTTATCTGGTTTCTGAAAATTTAATATTGCCATATGTTCTTCGTTTTAATTGTTATTTAGTTGCGCGATTTATAAGTATGAAGAAGACTAATAAATCCTTTGGCTAAATCCCAATATGATTAATTATTATTTAGAGTAAAGTTCAACGATTAATTGCTCGTTGATTTGTTCTGGAATTTGGATTCTAGCAGGAACAGCAACATAAGTACCTTCCATTGTGCTTGTATTCCAAGTAATCCATTCAAAAACATTGCTAGAGTTAGACAATGAGTTTTGTATCGCTTCTAATGATTTAGACTTTTCTCTAACACCTACAACATCACCAGCTTTTAATTGGTAAGAAGGAATGTTTACCTTTTCACCATTTACTGTAATATGTCTGTGAGATACTAATTGTCTAGCACCACTTCTAGAAGGAGAAATTCCCATTCTAAATACAACATTATCTAAACGAGATTCACAAGATTGAAGTAATACTTCACCTGTAATTCCTTTAGCAGATGTTGCTCTTTTGAACATGTTTCTGAATTGCTTTTCTAAAATACCATAAGTATATTTAGCTTTTTGCTTTTCCATTAACTGAATTGAGTATTCAGATTTTTTTCCACGACGTCTAGCGTTTCCATGTTGTCCTGGAGGATAATTTCTTTTTTCGAAGGCTTTGTCGTCTCCGAAGATAGCTTGTCCAAATTTACGAGCTATTTTAGTTTTAGGACCAGTATATCTTGCCATTTTTAATTGTTTTTTAAGAGTGATAATTGAATTAAGGTCTTAATCTTATCCTTCAAAAATCGTTGATCTCTTGTTGATACTTGTTAATATTTTTCAGTTTGCAAATTTATACAAAATAAACTAATATCAGCACATAAATGCGAGATATTAGTTTATTAAAAAATTTGAGTAAGTATTTCTAACTGTTCTAATTAGAAAACTGAATAGAATTCAAATTAAACTCTACGTCTTTTTGGTGGACGACAACCGTTATGTGGTAATGGAGTTACATCAATGATTTCTGAAACTTCAATACCAGCATTGTGTATAGATCTTATTGCAGATTCTCTACCGTTACCTGGTCCTTTTACGTATACTTTCACTTTCTTCAAACCAGCTTCTTTAGCTACTGCCGAAGCATCTTCTGCAGCTAACTGAGCAGCGTATGGAGTGTTCTTTTTAGAACCTCTAAAGCCCATTTTACCAGCTGATGACCATGAAATTACGTCACCTTTTTTGTTCGTTAAAGAAATAATGATGTTGTTGAAAGATGCCGTGATATGCGCCTCACCAATTGCATCAACTATAACTTTACGTTTTTTAGTACTTGCTTTTGCCATTTTATTTTTAGCTTTTAGTATTAGTTTATAGTCGCTAGAATCCTAAACCGTTAAATTTCAAACAGATTCTTTCCAACGTCTAATAGACTAAAGACTATTTATTACTTAGTTACTTTCTTTTTGTTAGCAACTGTTTTACGTCTTCCTTTTCTTGTACGTGAGTTATTCTTAGTACGTTGCCCTCTCAATGGAAGACCAACTCTATGACGAATACCTCTATAACATCCAATATCCATTAATCGCTTAATGTTCATTTGAGTTTCAGAACGTAATTCACCTTCGATTTTAAAAGTTCCAACAGCTTCACGGATTGCTCCAATTTCGTCGTCAGTCCAATCTTGTACTTTTGTGTTCTCATCAACTTTAGCAGCTGCTAAAATTTCTTGAGATCTACTTCTACCTACTCCGTAGATATAAGTTAAAGAGATAACTCCTCTTTTCTGTTTTGGTATGTCTACACCTGCAATTCTTGCCATAATTACCCTTGTCTTTGTTTGAATCTAGGATTCTTTTTGTTAATGACGTAAAGTCTACCTTTTCTGCGCACTAATTTACAGTCTGCGCTTCTTTTCTTTACTGATGCTCTAACTTTCATCGTATTAGTATCTATAAGTTATACGAGCCTTCGTTAAATCGTAAGGACTCATTTCTAATTTCACTTTATCTCCTGGCAACAACTTAATGTAATGCATACGCATTTTACCAGAGATATGTGCAGTCACTATATGACCATTTTCTAATTCAACACGAAACATAGCATTTGATAATGCTTCTATAATAGTTCCGTCTTGTTCTATTGCTGCTTGTTTTGCCATAATTAAATCTTATTGCGCCACCGCTTTTCTGTTCTTACCTGTTTTCATCAAACCATCATAATGCTTATTTAATAAATAAGAATTAATCTGTTGCATCGTATCAATAGCTACACCCACCATAATTAATAGTGATGTTCCACCAAAGAATAATGCCCATCCTTGCTGCACATCCATTAATGTATGAACGAACGCAGGGAAAATAGCAACCAAGGCTAAAAATATAGAACCAGGTAATGTTATTTGTGACATAATTTTATCCAAATACTCAGACGTTTCAGATCCTGGACGTATACCTGGAATAAATCCACCACTACGTTTTAAATCATCAGCCATTTTGTTAGTAGGTACTGTAATTGCAGTATAAAAATACGTAAATACGATAATTAATAAAGCAAACATTAAATTATACCAGAACCCAAACATATCTTGAAAATTAGTTTGCATCCAAACACCTGTACTTGTATCTTTTAACCAAGCAGAACTACCGATTAAACTAGGGACAAACATAATTGCTTGTGCAAAGATAATTGGCATTACACCAGAAGCGTTAAGCTTTAATGGCAAAAACTGACGTGATCCGAATACATTCTTCTCATAACCACCGGACGCCGTTCTTCTTGCGTATTGAACAGCTATCTTTCTAACAGCCATTACTAAGAATATTGACGCTAATATAATTACGAACCAGATGACCATTTCAAATAATATCATCATAAATCCACCATTACCACCTTCTAAACGAGAAGCTGCATTTTGAATAAATGTCTGAGGTAACGTTGCAATAATACCAACCATAATTAACAATGAAATACCATTCCCTATTCCTTTATCTGTAATTTTTTCACCTAACCACATTGCAAATACACAACCTGTCACTAAAATAATCACTGAAGAAAAGTAAAAAATATTTTCATTAAAACCAGGAACTAACATAGCACTCATTGATGATGAACCAGATAAACCTGGAATACTAGCTAAATAACCAGGAGCTTGTACCAAACAAATACCGATAGTTAACCAACGTGTAATTTGAGTGATTTTCTTCTGACCACTAGCACCTTCTTTCTGAAGCTTTTGTAGATAAGGAATCGCAATACCCATTAATTGAACAACAATGGAAGCAGAAATGTAAGGCATAATACCTAAAGCAAATACTGAGGCGTTAGCGAAAGCTCCACCTGTAAATGCATTTAACAATCCTAATATACCACCATCCATACCGGCTTGTAAACCACCTAAGGAATCAATATTAATACCCGGCAATACTACCTGAGCACCAAAACGATACACTAACAGTAAACCTAAGGTTAGAATAATTCTATCCTTAAGTTCTGTGATTTTCCAAACGTTTTTTAATGTTTCTATTATTTTCATCCTATAATCTTATAAAGTTACAGCTTCACCACCAGCAGCTTCAATAGCAGCTTTTGCCGTAGCAGTAAATTTATGAGCGGTTACTGTTAATTTCGTTTTTAACTCACCTCTACCTAAGATTTTAACTAGTTCGTTTTTACCAACTAATCCTAGAGATAATAAAGTTTCAAAATCAACACTGTCCTTTATTACTTTTTCTTCTACTAACTTCTGTAATGTATCTAAGTTTACACCTTGATATTCTACTCTGTTAATATTTGTAAATCCAAATTTAGGAACACGTCTTTGTAATGGCATTTGACCACCTTCAAATCCTAATTTCTTAGAATAACCTGAACGAGACTTTGCACCTTTGTGACCACGAGTTGCAGTACCACCTTTACCAGATCCTTGTCCACGTCCAATACGTTTTCCTTGATTTTTTACTGAACCTTCTGCAGGTTTTAAATTACTTAAATCCATTTTTAAGTTATATTATTAAGCTTCTTCTACAGAAACTAAGTGTTCAACTTTCTTAACCATACCAAGGATGTTTGGTGTGGCGTCGTGCTCTACAACTTGACCAATCTTCTTTAGACCTAAAGCTGCTAATGTAAGCTTTTGTCTTTTAGTACGATTGATTGCGCTTTTTACTTTCTTTACTTTAATCTTTGCCATCTTATCCTATCGATTATCCGTTAAATACTTTTTCAAGTGAAATACCACGTTCTTTAGCTACAGATTTAGCATCTCTCAATTGTAATAAAGCATCAAAAGTTGCTTTTACCACATTGTGAGGGTTAGAAGATCCTTGAGACTTAGATAATACATCATGTACACCTACTGCTTCAAGAACAACTCTTACCGCACCACCTGCAATAACTCCTGTACCAGGTGCAGCTGGAATTATGTTAACTCTTGCTCCACCATATTTACCTTTTTGCTCATGTGGAATCGTTCCTTTAAGAATAGGAATTCTCACTAAGTTTTTCTTAGCATCTTCAACAGCTTTAGCAATTGCAGTAGCTACATCTTTAGACTTACCTAAACCTTGTCCTACAACATTTGTTTCGTCACCTACAACAACAATTGCAGAAAAACCAAATGCTCTACCACCTTTTGTTACTTTAGTTACACGCTGCACGCCAACTAAGCGATCTTTTAATTCTAATCCGCTTGGTTTAACAAGCTCTGCGTTTTTATATTTTTGATACATAATGTCTTAAAATTTAAGTCCTGCTTCTCTAGCTCCTTCTGCTAATGATTTTACTCTTCCATGATATAAGTAACCACCTCTATCGAAAGAAATAGTTTCTACACCAGCTTTCTTAGCTTTTTCCCCAACAGATTTACCTACTAAAGCAGCTACTTCTGTTTTGTTTCCTTTAGACTCTACAATGTCCTTATCTCTTGAAGATGCAGCAGCTAAAGTCTTACCAGTAACATCATCTACAACTTGAGCATAAATTTCTTTATTACTTCTAAAAACAGCCAATCTTGGTCTTGTTTCAGTACCAGATACTACCTTACGGATTCTGCTCTTTATTCTTAATCTTCTTTCGTTCTTTGTCAATGCCATAACTTAATTATTAAGCTGATTTACCTGCTTTTCTTCTAATTTCTTCACCAACAAACTTGATACCTTTTCCTTTGTAAGGTTCTGGCCTTCTAAAACCGCGAATCTTTGCAGCTACTTGGCCAACTAATTGTTTGTCAAAAGACGTTAATTTAACTCTTGGATTCTTACCTTTTTCTGAGATTGTCTCTACTGTTACTTCTGGAGCGATGTCCAAAACAATATTATGAGAAAATCCTACGGCTAAATCTAATTTTTGTCCTTGATTAGATGCTCTATAACCTACACCAACTAATTCTAGTTCTTTGGTCCAGCCTTTTGATACACCTTCTATCATGTTAGCAATTAATGCTCTATAAAGACCATGTTTTGCTCTTAAATCTTTCTTGTCAGAAGCACGTTCTAAAGTGATAGTACCGTCTTCTAATTTAATTCCAATCTCCGAATACTCTTGAGTTAATTCTCCAAGTTTACCTTTTGCAGTAATCATGTTGTCTTTAATCTCAACTGTTACACCTTCAGGAACTGTTATTGGGTTTTTACCTATTCTTGACATAATTTCCTGTTTTTAGTATACGTAACAAATAACTTCACCACCTACATTTTCTCTCTGCGCTTGTTTTCCTGTCATCACTCCGTGAGATGTAGAAACAATTGCAATACCTAAACCGTTAAGGATTCTTGGCATTTCGTTAGAAGAAGCATATTTACGTAAACCTGGTTTACTGATTCTTTGAATTTTTTTGATGACTGACTCTTTAGTCTCTTTGCTGTACTTCAAAGCAATTTTGATAGTACCTTGTACTGTAGAATCGTCAAATTTATAACTTAAGATAAATCCTTGATCGAATAAAATCTTAGTTATTTCTTTTTTTAAGTTAGATGCAGGAATCTCAACCACTCTGTGATTTGCCTTTACTGCGTTTCTAACTCGCGTTAAATAATCCGCTATTGGATCTGTGTTCATATGTATTAATTTGCGGTAGCGGTTTTCGGCACTATTGCCAAACCTGAAACCAATTTATAATTTTTTACCAACTTGCTTTTCTAACACCAGGAATTAATCCTTGGTTAGCCATTTCTCTAAACATTACACGAGAAATTCCAAATTGTCTCATGTAACCTTTAGGTCTTCCTGTAAGTTTGCAACGGTTGTGCTGACGTATAGGTGATGCATTTTTTGGCAACTTTTGTAATGCTTCATAATCGCCAGCTTCTTTTAAAGCTTTGCGTTTCTCTGCATATTTAGCTACCGTTTTAGAACGCTTAACCTCACGGGCTTTCATTGATTCTTTAGCCATAATTAATTCTTTTTAAATGGTAATCCTAGTTCTGTTAATAAAGACTTTGCTTCCTTATCGGTGTCAGCAGAAGTCACAAATGTGATATCCATTCCCGAAATTTTATTGACTTTATCAATATCTATTTCTGGAAAAATAATTTGCTCTACAATACCTAAGTTATAGTTTCCACGTCCATCAAAACCTGTAGCTTTAATTCCGTTGAAATCTCTTACTCGTGGTAAAGCTGAAGTTACTAAACGATCTAAGAACTCATACATTTGTTCTCCTCTTAATGTTACTTTGGCACCAATTGGCATCCCTTTACGTAACTTAAAAGAAGCAACATCTTTCTTAGACATTGTATGTATAGCTTTCTGTCCTGATATTTTTGTAAGTTCTTCTACTGCGTGATCGATTAATTTCTTATCCGCAACAGCAGCACCAACACCCTTAGATATTACTATCTTAGTAAGCTTAGGTACTTGCATTACATTTTTATATCCAAATTCTTCCGTAAGAGCAGGAACAATTTTGTCCTTGTACTCTTGTTTTAATCTTGCAACGTAAGCCATAGTTAAATTACTTCATTAGATTTTTTAGAAAATCTCACTTTATTATCGCCATCCATTTTATAACCAACTCTAGTTGTTTCTCCTTTAGAAGTTAACAACGATAAGTTAGAGATATGCATAGATGCTTCTTTCTCTACAATACCACCTTGAGGACTTTGTGCACTTGGTTTAGTATGTTTCTTAACCATATTTACACCTTCCACGATGGCTTTGTTCTTATCTATTAATACTTTAAGTACCTTACCTTCTGATCCTTTATGATCACCAGCAATTACTTTTACTGTATCTCCTGATTTTATTTTAAGCTTTGTCATTTTATTTATCAATTAAAGCACTTCTGGTGCTAATGATACTATTTTCATGAATTGTTTATCACGAAGTTCTCTTGCTACAGGACCAAAAACACGAGTTCCTCTCATCTCCCCTTGAGGATTTAAAAGTACACATGCATTGTCATCAAATCTAATATAAGATCCATCAGGACGTCTTACTTCCTTAGCTGTACGTACAACAACTGCTGTAGAAACAGCACCTTTCTTAATGCTACCGTTTGGTGTAGCATCTTTTACAGATACTACGATTTTATCCCCTACAGAAGCATACCTTCTTTTGGTTCCACCTAGTACACGGATAGTTAAAACTTCCTTTGCACCAGTGTTATCAGCTACTTTTAATCTTGATTCTTGTTGTAACATAATTACTTCGCTCTTTCAATTATTTCTACTAATCTCCAACATTTAGATTTACTTAAAGGTCGTGTTTCCATGATCTTTACTGTATCTCCTTCGTTGCAGTCGTTTGTCTCATCGTGTGCGACATATTTCTTAGTCTTTAACACGAATTTTCCATACATAGGGTGTTTTACCTTCTTAACTTCTGAAACAACAATAGATTTCTCCATTTTGTTACTAGTTACGATCCCTATACGTTCTTTTCTTAAGTTTCTTTTTTCCATCTTTCAGCAGAATACAATTATTGTACGTCTCTATTAGTTAATTCTGTTGCTACTCTAGCTACTGTGCGACGAGCTACTCGTAACTGAATTGGGTTATCTAAAGGAGAAATTGTATGAGCCATTTTCAGGTCCGTATAACTCTTCTTAGATTCACTAAGTTTCTCTTGTAACTCAGCTATTGAAAGCTGTTTAATTTCTGATTGCTTCATAATATCTTTCTATTAAGCTTCGTAATCTCTAGCTATGATAAACTTAGTTTTTACAGGAAGTTTCTGTGCTGCCAATCGAAGCGCTTCTTGAGCTGTTTCTAATGGCACACCGCTTATTTCAAATAACATACGTCCTGGTCTTACAACTGCTGCCCAATATTCAACGGCACCTTTACCTTTACCCATACGTACTTCAAGAGGTTTCTTTGTGATAGGCTTGTCTGGAAATATTTTAATCCATAACGATCCTTCTCTTTTCATGTAACGAGTAGCGGCAATACGCGCTGCTTCTATTTGACGTGCAGTAATAAAAGTTGATTCTAATGATTTAATACCGAAAGTACCATTTGATAACAAATGACCTCTTCCTGCATTTCCTTTCATACGTCCTTTTTGCTGCTTACGAAATTTTGTTCTTTTAGGCTGTAACATTTTGTCTTTTCTTTAAAAAATTACTTTCTACGACGAGATTGGTTCTTGTTTCCACCACGTCCACCTTTACCTTTTTGTTGTTTAGATAAACCGACTAATGGAGAAAGTTCTCTTTTTCCATATACTTCGCCTTTCATTATCCAAACCTTGATGCCCAATCTACCATAAGTAGTATGTGCTTCTACTAAAGCATAATCAATATCAGCTCTAAAAGTAGACAAAGGAATACGTCCTTCTTTATAATGTTCAGAACGTGCCATTTCAGCACCATTCAAACGACCACTAATCTGAATTTTAATTCCTTCAGCATTCATACGCATGGCAGCGGCGATAGCCATTTTTATTGCACGTCTGTATGAAATTCGGCTTTCAATTTGACGAGCAACACTTGCTGCTACTAAAAATGCATCTAGTTCAGGTCTTTTAATTTCAAAGATGTTCAATTGAACTTCTTTGCCAGTAATTTTCTTAAGCTCTTCTTTTAACTTATCTACCTCTTGGCCACCTTTACCGATAATAATACCAGGTCTGGCAGTAGTGATAGTAACGGTTACAAGTTTAAGCGTACGCTCAATAATTACTCTACTTACACTAGCTTTAGATAAACGCGCGTGAACGTATTTTCTAATCTTATCGTCTTCGGCAAGTTTATCACCATAATCGTTTCCTCCGTACCAATTAGACTCCCATCCTCTGATAATTCCTAAGCGATTTCCGATTGGATTTGTCTTTTGTCCCATATCTCTATCTTAGCTTTGTGTTTTATTTATTGCATCTACAACCACTGTTACGTGATTAGATCTCTTTCTAATTCTGTGTGCTCTACCTTGAGGTGCTGGACGCAATCTCTTTAACATAGAACCACCATCTACTCTAATTTCTTTGATAAACAATTTAGCTTCTTCAACATCTGCATCTTCGTTTTTAGCTTGCCAGTTTGCGATAGCAGACATAACAAGTTTTTCTAAACGACGTGACGCTTCTTTTTGACTAAATCTAAGAATCTGAAGAGCTTTCTCTGCCTTTTCTCCCCTTACTAAATCCGCTACTAAACGCATTTTTCTTGGAGAAGTAGGACAGTTATTTAGCTTTGCAAAAGCAACCTGCTTTTTCTCGGCTTTAATAGCTTCCGCCATTTGTTTTTTACGACTTCCCATGATTCTTATTTTTTACCTTTATTCTTAGCACCTGCATGACCTCTAAAAGATCGTGTTGGTGAAAATTCTCCTAATTTATGACCTACCATATTTTCAGTAACAAATACTGGAACAAATTGACGACCATTGTGAACTGCTATAGTTTGTCCAACGAAATCCGGAGAAATCATTGAAGCCCTAGACCAAGTTTTGATCACCGTCTTTTTGTTTGAAGCTACATTTTCTGCAACTTTCTTATCTAATTTATAGTGGATATAAGGTCCTTTTTTTAATGAACGTGCCATACTATCTTAATTATTTCTTTCTACGTTCTACAATATACTTATTACTCGCCTTCGTCTTAGAACGTGTTCTAAATCCTTTAGCAGGAATACCGTTTCTAGATCTTGGATGACCACCTGAAGATTTACCTTCACCACCACCCATTGGGTGATCTACTGGGTTCATCACTACTGGTCTTACTCTTGGACGTCTTCCTAACCATCTACTTCTACCTGCTTTACCAGATACTAGTAATTGATGATCTGAATTTGAAATCGCACCAACAGTAGCCATACATGTCACTAAAATCATTCTAGTTTCACCAGACGGTAACTTTACTGTAGCAAATTTATCACCTCTTGCCATTAACTGAGCGAATGCACCAGCACTACGCGCCATTACAGCACCTTGACCAGGACGTAACTCAATACAAGAAATAATTGTTCCTAATGGTATTTCACTTAAAGGCATTGCATTTCCAATTTCTGGAGCGATACCTGTTTCACCAGCAACTATGTTTTGCCCTACTTGCAAACCATTTTGAGCGATAACGTATCGTTTCTCACCATCTTGGTAGTTTAAAAGCGCAATAAATGCTGTTCTGTTTGGATCGTATTCAATTGACTTAACTTCACCAGGAATCCCAGCTTTGTTACGTTTGAAATCGATAATACGATACCTTTTCTTATGACCTCCACCTACTTGGCGAATTGTCATTTTTCCTCGATTGTTTCTACCACCAGATCTCTTTTTCGGAGCAAGCAAGCTTTTCTCCGGCTTATCAGTAGTAATGGCATCGAATCCATTTACTACTCTAAATCGCTGACCTGATGTGATCGGTTTTAATTTTCTTACTGACATTAATGTCTAAAATTACATGTTAGTGTATAAATCTATTGTTTCACCTTCCGCCAGTTGTACAATTGCTTTTTTAATTGCATTTGTTTTACCATGTTGAACACCAGTTTTTGTAAACTTGGTCTTACGATCTGGACGGACATTTATTGTACGAACTTTTTCAACAGAAACTCCATAAGCAGCTTCCACCGCTTTTTTGATTTCTACCTTGTTCGCCTTAGTGTTCACTTCAAATGCATACGCATTTAACAACTCACTTTGCATGGTTGCTTTTTCTGTGATTATAGGTTTTTTTAAGATACTCATCTGTTCTATTTACTTAAATTCGATTCAATTCCTTCTAAAGCACTTTCAATTAGAATTACTTTATTAGCATTCATAATTTTATAAGTACTTAATTCTGAAGCTGTTATAACTTCAGAACCTTTAAAATTGCGTGAGGACAAATATACATTATTATTTGTACCACCCAACACAATAAGAGATTTTTTGTTTTCTACTTCTAAAGCCTTTAAAACATTCAGGAAATTTTTAGTCTTTGGAGCATCAAAATTGAAATCTTCCATTACTAAAATTGACTTATCATTTGCTTTAATACTTAGTGCAGATCTACGTGCTAATCGCTTAAGGTTTTTGTTTAACTTAAAACCGTAATTTCTTGGTCTAGGACCAAACATACGACCACCACCTTTAAATACACCAGATTTAATACTACCTGCTCTTGCAGTACCAGTACCTTTCTGTTTCTTTATCTTACGTGTACTTCCAGAGATTTCTGCTCTTTCTTTTGCCTTATGCGTCCCTTGTCTTTGATTTGCTAAGAATTGCTTAACATCTAAATAGACTGCGTGATTATTAGGCTCTATAGCGAATACGTCTTTAGAAAGCTCAGCTTGTCTACCCGTATCTTTTCCGTTTATATCTAAAACTGCTATCTTCATTATTTCTCAATGATTACATAAGAATTCTTGTGACCAGGAACACATCCTTTTACCACTAGTAAGTTCTTTTCTGGAACTACTTTGTAAACTCTTAAATTTTGAACTTTAACTGTGTCACCACCCATTCTACCTGCCATCTTCATTCCTTTGAATACTCTCGCAGGATAAGAAGCTGCACCAATAGAACCTGGAGCTCTTAAACGGTTATGTTGACCATGCGTTGCTTGACCTACACCACCGAATCCATGACGCTTTACTACACCTTGAAAACCTTTACCTTTAGACGTACCTGCGATATCCACAAATTCACCTTCAATAAATTGTTCTACTGTAATAGCATCACCTAATTTGTACTCCGCATCAAAACCTTTAAATTCAACAACTTTGCGTTTTACAGAAGTACCCGCTTTTTTAGCATGACCTAAGTCTGCTTTAGTAGCGCTTTTTTCTGTCGCGTCATCGAAACCTAATTGAAGGGCTGAATAACCATCCACTTCTTCAGTTCTGACTTGGGTAACGATACATGGTCCAGCTTCGATTACTGTACAAGGAATGTTCTTCCCATTTTCATCGAAAATGCTGGTCATACCGATTTTTTTTCCAATTAACCCAGACATAATTTTTTGTTTTTATTGTGACAATTCGCGACTTGCCATTCTTTGTTTTTTTGGGACAACTCGCGAATTGTCCATACATATATAAAATTCAAGGCCGAAAATACGTTTCAGCCTTGAATTGTATTTTTACCGTTTTTCCTTCGCTCGCAGCTCGGGACATGTTACTGTGTAATTACACTTTAATCTCAACTTCAACTCCACTTGGCAATTCAAGTTTCATTAAAGCGTCAATTGTTTTAGAAGATGAAGAGTAAATATCTAATAAACGCTTATAAGAGCTTAATTGAAATTGTTCTCTAGACTTCTTATTTACGTGTGGTGAACGTAATACAGTGAAAATCTTTTTGTGTGTTGGTAATGGAATTGGTCCTGTTACTACTGCACCTGTACTTTTTACTGTTTTTACAATCTTATCAGCAGACTTATCTACCAAGTTATGATCGTAAGACTTTAATTTGATTCTAATTTTTTGACTCATTTTCTTAACTTTTTAAGATTCTTCTCCTTTAGCTGCTTTGATTACGTCTGCTGACACGTTTGCTGGAGTTTCAGCATAATGTGAAAATTCCATAGTTGATGTCGCTCTACCTGAAGATAATGTTCTTAATGTAGTAACATAACCAAACATTTCAGAAAGCGGTACTGTAGCTTTAATTGTTTTAGCACCTGCACGGTCACCCATACCTTCCATCATTCCACGTCTTCTATTTAAATCACCTACAATATCACCCATATTCTCTTCTGGTGTAATCACCTCAAGTTTCATAATCGGTTCCATTATAACTGCTTTTGCTGCTCTTGCTGAATTTTTAAATCCAAGCTTAGCTGCTAATTCGAATGATAACTGATCTGAATCGACATCGTGATAAGATCCATCTCTCAATGTCACTTTCATTGCATCTACTTCAAAACCAGCTAATGGTCCATTTTGCATAGCCATTTTAAATCCTTTTTCAATTGAAGGGATAAATTCTTTAGGAACGTTACCACCTTTAATTACAGATTCAAATTGTAATCCTACCACACCTTCATCCGCTGGTTCAATCGTAAATACGATATCAGCAAATTTACCACGACCACCAGATTGTTTCTTATAAACCTCTCTATGATCTGCAGATTGTGTAATAGCTTCTTTATATTCAACTTGTGGCTGACCTTGGTTAACCTCTACATTAAATTCTCTTTTTAAACGATCTACAATTACATCTAAGTGTAATTCCCCCATTCCAGAAATAATAGTCTGCCCTGAAGCTTCATCTGAACGCACAGTAAATGTTGGATCTTCTTCTGCTAACTTAGCCAAGCCCATCCCTAATTTATCTACATCTGCTTTCGTCTTAGGCTCAACCGCAATACCAATTACTGGATCTGGAAAGTCCATAGACTCTAAAACTAGTGGATGCTTTTCGTCTGTTAAAGTATCTCCTGTTTTGATAGATTTAAATCCAACAGCAGCTCCAATATCACCAGCTTCTATAAAATCAATTGCATTCTGTTTGTTAGCATGCATTTGATAAATACGAGAAATACGTTCTTTCTTACCTGAACGATTGTTCAACACGTAAGAACCTGCATCTAAACGACCAGAATATGCTCTAAAAAATGCTAAACGACCTACGAAAGGATCTGTTGCAATTTTAAATGCTAATGCAGCGAAAGGCTCCTTAACACTTGGCTTACGAAGCTCTTCCTTTTCAGTATCTGGATTCACACCCACGATACCATCCTTATCCATTGGAGAAGGTAAATAACGACAAACAGCATCTAATAAAAACTGCACACCTTTATTTTTAAAAGCAGAACCACAAATCATAGGAATAATTGCCATATCCATTACAGCAGCTCTAAGTGCAGCGTGCACTTCGTCTTCTGTAATAGAATCTTCATCTTCCATGAATTTTTCTAATAGGTTCTCATCGTAACCAGCTACTTCTTCTATAAGTAAAGCTCTATATTTTCTAGCTTCAGCTTTAAGATTTTCTGGGATTTCAATAACATCAAAAGTTGCCCCTTGAGTTTCATCATGCCAAACTATAGCTCTATTCTTTACTAAATCTATAATACCTTTAAAATCTTCTTCGTCACCAATGTTTAAAACGATTGGCACCGCATTAGACTTCAACATATCTTTTACTTGTTGACAAACACCTAAAAAGTCAGATCCTTGACGGTCCATTTTATTAACGAAACCAATACGAGGCACTTTATAGTTATCAGCAAGTCTCCAGTTAGTTTCAGATTGTGGCTCAACACCATCAACTGCACTAAATAAGAATACTAAACCATCAAGTACACGTAATGAACGATTTACTTCAACCGTAAAATCTACGTGACCTGGTGTGTCAATAATATTAAAATGGTAGCTCTGCGCTTCCGGTGTAGGCTCTGCATTTTCTTTAGGAAAAACCCATTCACAAGTAGTTGCAGCAGATGTAATTGTAATACCTCTCTCCTGCTCTTGCTCCATCCAGTCCATAGTTGCAGCACCATCATGAACTTCACCAATTTTATGTGAAACTCCTGTATAATAAAGAACTCGTTCCGTAGTAGTAGTTTTCCCAGCATCAATGTGAGCTGCAATCCCTATATTTCTTGTAAGTTTTAAATCTCTTGCCATTTCTTAAAATCTAAAGTGTGAGAATGCTTTATTTGCTTCTGCCATCTTATGAGTATCTGTTCTTTTCTTAACAGCTGCTCCTTCTTCTTTAGCTGCAGCTAATACTTCTGCTGCTAAACGTTGCGCCATAGATTTTTCGTTTCTTTTGCGTGAAAAGCTAATTAACCATTTCATTGCTGTAGAAACCTTACGGTCTGGACGAATCTGCATTGGAATCTGGAATGTAGCACCACCAACACGACGACTACGCACTTCTACGTGAGGCATTACGTTAGATAAAGCTTCTTTCCAAATCTCTAAAGCTGTTTTTTCGTCATCATTCTTTTTCTCTTCAACAATATCAATTGCGTCATAGAATACTTTAAAAGCGATAGACTTCTTACCATCCCACATCATCATGTTAACAAAACGTGTTACTAACTGATCATTAAATCTTGGATCTGGTAAAAGCGGTCTCTTTTTTGCTGCTCTTTTTCTCATGTCTTCTTCTTAAAGTTTTTAATTACTTCTTAGGGCGTTTTGCACCATACTTAGATCTACGTTGTGTTCTTCCTGATACACCTGCTGTATCTAAAGCACCACGAACGATGTGATATCTAACTCCTGGTAAATCTTTTACCCTTCCACCTCTAACCAATACTATCGAGTGCTCTTGTAAATTGTGACCTTCTCCACCAATGTATGCATTTACTTCGTTTCCGTTTGTTAAACGAACCCTTGCTACCTTACGCATTGCTGAGTTAGGTTTCTTAGGTGTCGTTGTATAAACACGAGTACATACACCACGTCTTTGAGGACACGAATCTAAAGCAGCCGATTTACTCTTCTTGGTTATTTTGGCTCTTCCTTTTCGTACTAATTGTGAAATTGTTGGCATATATTTCTATATAAAATTTTATTAACCCTCACTTTTGAGGGCTGCAAAGGTAGAAATTAATATCTATAATTCAAACAGTTGTGTATTAATTTTTCATTTATATCTAAAGTTTTTTTTTAGACCTATATATTATACCCTATTTTTACGTTACTATAGTGAGTTATTCCATTTAATGCCAATGCTGTTTTTGAGCCGAATTCTTTTTATTGCTTCATTCTTGATTTTATCAAATCAATGCATGGCGCAATCTCTTAATTTGAATATTGTTGGCGAAAATGAAGCAGCATCTCGAGTCATTGACTCTATTGGCTATATAAAAGACTTTAGCAATTACAATCATTTACAATCAGAAATCAATTTAATAAATGAAAAACTTAATAAGCAAGGTTATATAGACACCATACTTGAAAGTGTAAGCAAACAAAATGATACATTATTCGAAGCACGATTCAGTTTAGGGAAACAAATACGTAAAATCCGTGTGTATTATGATTCTAGCTTTGATATTCAACTTTTAAAATTAAACAAGAATTTAAAAAATGAAAACTTCTTCGAACTTAATATAATAGAAACTGAAACCTTTTTAAAACGTTTAAATTCTAGAATTGCCGAACAAGGTGATCCGTTTTCAACATTACAACTCGTTAATATTTCCAAGTTGACCCCCCAATTACTATCAGCAAATTTAAAAATAGTTTATAATGAAAAGAGGCGCATCGATAAGATTGTTATAAAAGGATATGAAAAGTTCCCGAAATCTTATATCAAACATTTTTTGAAGTTGAAGACCAGAAAATCTTTTAACCTCAATGCGATAAAAGAAAAAGTAGAGTTATTAAACGACCTGCGCTTTGCTTCTAAAATTAAAGATCCTGAAGTACTCTTTACTCAAGATTCTACGACACTATATATTTATGTAGAAAAAACAAAAACAAACAGCTTTGATGGATTTTTAGGTTTTGGCACCAACGAAAACACCAATAAAATTGAATTTGATGGTTACTTAGACTTAAGACTCATTAACAACCTTAATTTTGGAGAAACACTAAATCTCTTATATAAAAGTGACGAAATAGACCAACAAACCTTTATGGTCGATGCAGACTTACCTTATTTATTTAGCTCTCCTATAGGGCTTCAAGTTGGACTCAATATCTTTAGAAAAGACTCTACATTTCTAAATGCTAAGCAATATGCTAAAATTAATTACCTCATTAACGCACAGCATAAGGTTGGCATTGGAATTAATACGACAACCTCCACTAATTTGTTAGAGAATGACACTGATATTTTAAACGACTACAAATCGAATTACTATACACTTCATTATAATTATATAAAATCTCAGACCTACGACCCATTATTTCCTGTCAATTTTTGGTTCGAATTTTCATCTGGACTTGGAAGCCGAACGAACAATCTAGGAACACAAAACCAAACCGTGTTCACTTTAGACACCTACAAAATCTTTAACCTCAATAATAAAAATAGCTTTTATGCTCGGATAAATAGTGCAACATTAGCTTCAGACACTTATTTAGATAATGAGTTATTTCGATTTGGTGGCATCAATTCTATACGAGGGTTTGAAGAAAACAGTTTAGTGGCTAATTTATATGGAGTTCTCAGTACAGAATATCGCTACCGACTAAGCACTAGCCTATATGTACATTCCGTATTAGATGCTGCTTATTTTGAAAATAAACTTACAGATAATAAAGAAAAACTCTTTGGTTTTGGTTTTGGCCTGGGTTTACTTACCAATGCAGGCCTTTTTCGTCTTAATTACTCTAGTGGAAAAACAGAAAATCGACAATTTAAATTATCGGATTCAAAAGTTCATCTTAGTTTAACAGCCACTTTCTGACCACTTCTCCCTGGCATATCAGAAAAGCCATCTGTAAGCAAACTGAATAAAGCCACGAGGTCCTACCTCTTATTATTAAGTTAAAAAATATAGATACAACTATATTCATAAATTTAGTTCTACTAAAACATGCTAGTATTTTTATTTAAAATACAATAAGACATCCTATCTTAAACAAAAAAAATAGCAGTAAAACAATCGAAGTTAATCTTACATAAATAGTAATTGTCTCTACTATAAATATCTACAACTAAAAGCACAAATTCACTTTTACTATAAGCACCTTTAAAAGGCAGCAACCTAGCATAAATTACGAAGGCTTTTTTAACAAATTATTACAAAACACATTTTATTGAACAAAATAAAATTTATCTCATAATTATAGGATTTTTAACAAAATTTTATCATATTTGATAACAATCACATCTAATCTATAACAAATATGAAAACAAAATTCAGAGGACTTTTAACACTACTATTAGTGTTTCTTGTACAACTCACATTTGCGCAAGAGAAAACAATTTCGGGCGTGGTGTCTGATGTCTCAGGGCTACCCTTACCTGGAGTAAATGTCATTATCAAGGGGACTACAACCGGAACACAAACCGATTTTGATGGTAAATTTATGTTAAAGGCTAATGTAGGCGATATTATAATAATTAGCTACATAGGACTTAAAACTGAAGAAGTCGTAGTTGGTAGTTCAAATACTATTAATGTTGCATTAGAAGAAGACGCATCTTCATTAGATGAAGTAGTTGTCACTGCTTTGGGTATTAAAAGAAATGCAAAATCCCTAGGTTATTCTGTTAAAGCAGTTAAATCCGAAGAAATTGTAGACAACTCAGAACCAGATTTAATCCGTTCATTAAACGGTAAAGTCCCTGGTGTAAACGTTAACGTTTCCACTGGAGTTGCCGGAGCTTCCAACAAAATCACGATTAGAGGTACTACTTCCTTTCAAGGAACCAACCAGCCTTTATTTATTGTTGATGGCACGCCTTACAGCAACGATCAAATCACAACATCAAGCCAAATTACTGGTGGTGGTGGCTATGAGTCTGGTATATCTACCTTAGACCCAAATAACATTGCAGATGTACAAGTCTTGAAAGGTTCAGTTGCCGCTGCTCTTTACGGATCTAGGGCTGTGGACGGGGTAATTGTAATCACAACTAAATCTGGAAAATCCGGAGGAAATTCTAGAAAAGGGTTTGAGGTTAGTTTAACTAGTGGTGCATATTTTGAAAAAATAGCAAACCTACCAGATTACCAAAACACTTATGGCCCTGGAACCAACTTCAGCTACGGTAATTTCAATGGATCTTGGGGTGCTCGTTTTGACTCGCTTGAAACCATTCCAACATGGAACACTTTACTCACTGCTTTCCCTGATCAATTTGGGCCAACAATAGCTTATGAAGCTAAACCAAATAACGTGAAGGATCTATTTAAAACAGGATTCGTAAGAGATAATTCAGTATCATTTAGTTCTAATGGAGAAAATTCTAATTTCAATGTTACTATTTCGAACCTAGATCAAGAAGGCTATATTCCTTTTAACACCTACAAAAGAACCAATTTTTCTGTAGGTGGAAATACCAAATTAGAAAATGGCTTAACTATTGGAGGTAATTTAAGTTATTCTGACGGATACCAAGTCGGTGCTTTCTTTGGTGAAAATCAATTTGCTGGTGCAGCTTCTTCTTTCGCTAGAACTTTGGTATTAGGTCGTAATTGGGATCTAAATCTACCATACGAAGATGCTAATGGCGCCCCTGTAATACCTAATGGTGGTTGGGATCATCCATTATGGTCTTGGGAACATAATCAAATCAGAACTGGAACAAACAGAACCGTTGCTAACGTAAATTTCTCATATGACTTCAATAGTCACATTAGTGCACGATATCAGTTAGGGGTCAACAGATATAGTCTAGGAAGAATTGAAATTACGGATAAAGGCTCTAGAGCAGCTGCGACTCTTGGACGTATTGTTACAGAAGATTATGACAGTGAAGAAATTGAATCTACTTTAACTCTAAATTTTAATTACGATTTATCGGATGACATCAATTTAAATTTCATTGTAGGAAACAACGTCAATCAGCAATCTACCCACGATGTAGGTTATACAGGTACAGAACTAATTGCAGATGATATTTTTACTATTAACAACACCGCTAATGTTACATCCGATTATGATATTACTACGCGTAGACGATTAGTTGGTATGTTTGGAGATCTAGGGCTAAGTTTTAAAGATTATTTATTTTTAAACGCTACAGCTAGAAATGATTTGTCCTCAACATTACCGCTAGACGATAACAGCTCATTCTACCCTTCAGTATCTGCATCTTTCGTCTTCACGGATGCGTTAGGTATTGATAATGAAATTTTAAACTATGGTAAAATTCGTGGTGGATGGGCTAACGTGAGTCGTGATGCACAACCTTATCAAATTAATAAGGTTTTTGGTATAGGTTCCGTATGGGACGGTCAACCAAATGTATTTATCCCTACGACACTAGGAAACCCTAGTCTAACTAAAGAGAATACTGAAGAGTTTGAAATTGGAGCTGATTTGGAGTTTTTTAATAAGCGGATTATTCTAGATTTCACCTATTACACGAAAACGACAACAGATTTAATTTCTCCTGTAAATGTGCCTAACTCAACTGGATATTCTTCGTTTCTAACAAACATTGGAGAAATGGAAAACAAAGGTTACGAGATCGGGTTAACTTTAACTCCAATTCGTACAGACGACTTTTCATGGACCATGTTTACCTCTTTTACTAAAAACAAAAATGTTGTAAACGAATTAATCGAAGGTTTAGATCAGTTTGCTATTGATGTTAATCAAATTGCGTATGCTAAAAAAGGGCAACCTTTTGGAGTGTTTTATGGGACGGCTTTTGCGAGAGATGCAAACGGCAACTTTTTAATTGAAGAAGGCGGCGGTGGTGTCCTACAAGCTTTAGACAATAAAGTTATTGGAGATCCAACTCCCGATTTTAAGATTGGTTTTATCAACACGGTTAAATACAAAGGATTTACTTTTGGTGCACAGATTGACTGGAAAGAAGGTGGAGACATCTCTTCTTCTACTATTAGTTCCCTTTTAGGTAGAGGTGTAACTAAAGACACAGAAGATAGAGAAGGAACATTTATTATTCCTGGTTTCTATGGTGATCCAACATCAGGCTTACCTATTTTAGATGTAAATGGTGATCAAATACCAAACACAACACAATTGACAGCGAATAATTTATACTTCTCTCCTACTACTAACTCTAATACTTTCGCTATTAATAGTGTCGATGAAGCGAATATATATGATGGAACTGTGTATCGTTTAAGAGAAATATCCTTAGGCTATGATGTTCCGAGAAAGTTTTTAGAGAAAACATTTATTGGTTCTTTAAATGTATCAATTATAGGAAATAATCTTTGGTACTTTGCGCCAAACGTTCCAAAGTACACCAATTTTGATCCAGATATTACCGCATATGGCAGCAGTAATCTTCAAGGTATTGAGACGCAGTCTGCACCGAACTCAAAACGCTATGGAATAAGACTTAATGTTACATTTTAAAAAAAAATAATTATGAAAAATATATTTAAAATAAATCCAAAAAGAATTTTGGTGTTGGGTATAACATTAATTTCTGTTATTTGTTATAACTGCAGCGATTATTTAGATGTTAATGAAGACCCCAATAACCCCACTGCTGTGCCAATAGTACAGTTATTAACAGACGCTGAAATAAGCTTTAATGATATTACGGAATTCAGGTTGTACTCTGCAGAAGTTCTTTCTGCTTACATTCATCAGTTCGTATTCCGAGAAGAACAAGATCAATATGGTGCTAAGCAAGATAATATTACTGTAAACAATACATGGAATGTAGCATACTCTGTATTTACGTCAACAAATCAAATCATCGCGCAAGGTACCGAAGAAAATGAAATGATAACTGTTGGTATGGCACAAGTGTTAAAAGGTTACGCAACTACTATTATTGTGGATATTTGGGGTGATGCTCCATATACCGAAGCTGCGCAATTAGAACTTGGAATATTAAGCCCTGAGTTCGAAGAACAAATGGCTGTATATCAAAATGCTTTAGATTTAATCGATCAAGGTTTGGTAAACATTAATAGTGGTGAAGGATCAAATCCTGGAACTCAAGATTTATATTATGGTGGAGATATTTCCAAATGGAACAAGTTTGTAAATACACTCAAATTAAAACTCTATAATGAAATTAGACTTTCATCTTTGTTTGATTCAAGTAAATTAAGCACATTAATTTCGCAAGGTAATTTTATGGATAGCTATGAAGATGATTTTCAATTTAACTATTCTACAACACAGTCTCCAGCAGAAGAACGCAACCCTCTTTTCAGAGATTCTTATTTAACAGGTCAGACAGCGCACCACGCAAGTCCATGGTTTTATGAAATATTAAAAGGTTGGAATCCAACAATTCACAATAATGTAGCAGATCCAAGATTACCATATTACTATTTTAACCAATTGATTCCTGGACAATTACCACCAGATGTTGGTGATCCAACTACAGGCGATCCCAAAGCAGATTATTTTGATTCTTCCTCTGGTTTTCATTCTATAAGATTTGGTAGCGTAGGACCGGATCGAGATGGTTCTTCAAGAAATTCATCAACCTACCCAGGAATATTTGTTGCTGGCGGAAGATATGATGACGGCTTAGGTGGAATTGCGGATGTAACCGCCGGTACAGGTGCTGCTCCTCATAGAATACTAACTTACGATGAATATTTATTTATTAGAGCAGAACTTATCAATGTCAGTTTAGTAACGGGAGATGCCAGAGCCACTTTACAAAGTGCAATCATGGCATCATTTACTAAGGTAGATAAGGTTGTTGCGAACTCTCAAACGTCGCAAACTGTACCATTATTAGCAGGTACACCGCGCGCTAATGAGTTTATTAATGGTATATTAGCTGAATATGACGCAGCATCAACAGAAAAGAGGCTAGAAATTATTATGACGCAAAAATGGGTAGCTACATTTGGTGACCCATTTGATCAGTATAACGATTACAGACGAACAGGCTACCCTATCTTAGCTGATCCCAACGGTCCATCGCCAGAATATCAATTAGATATTAAGGTACCTGGTAATTTTGCACCTTTAGAAGATAGCGAAACTGAAAGTAATCGACCTTACCAAGTGTCACTATTCTGGCCACAATCTGAATTGGAGGTTAACCGCAACTCTCCTGACCAAAAAGATGCAACAACATACACTATATTTTGGGATAACTAAATAAAAAAAAGACATGAAAAATATAAAAATTATAACCTTTATTTTAGCATTTTGCGCCATCAATATCGCTTGCGAAAATGACGGTGGAGATTCTGTAATAGGGTACAAAAATGGCGCATTAGGAAATTTAACCATAGTAGATGGTAGCGCCACCTCAATTATAAACACAACGTTTGCAACCTTAAATCTTGAATTTAATGTTGATTTAGCCATAGGCAATCCAAATTCATATGATTTGAGAGCGCTATACAAGACAGTAAATGGGGATATTTACGGACCTATTACTTTGGACGCAGGTGTCACAACCTTCCCTAAAGATTATGTCATTACCGGTGCAGAAGTTATTAGCGCTTTCTCTGAGTTGAGTACTCCTACTGACTTAATGGCCGGGGACATCCTTTATTTTTATCCTGCATTTACTTTAAGCGACGGTACTGTTTTAGAAACCTTAACCAGTGATGGAAGTACAAATTATTACGCAGCGGATTTCAATCAGATTGACAACAACACTTACTTCCTGCAATATGCTGTAAGCTGTGCTCCCCAGCCAGGTACTTACAGAGTTGAAATGCATGACAGCTACGGAGACGGATGGCAAACAAATGATGCAAATGGAGGTAACGGCTTACAATTATTTTTGGATGGCGTTTTAGATCAAGAAGTGGGATTATGCAATCCTTATGTGGACGTTCCTTATGATTGTGTTGACGAACCTAGTAATGGAACTGCAACTCTAACCATTCCTAATGGTGTAGAAACGGCGGTATGGTTTTACCCTGGTGATGAATATGGTGAGATTTCATTTGAAATTTATGGCCCTGATGATCAGCTTCTTTTAGCTGTTGAAGCAGGATCTGATGCCGGGCCACTTTCGGTAATTTTATGTGCCGAATAAACGAAACTGACCTAAATTAGATTAATTACATCATAAAATAAAAACCGTTGAATTAACTTTCAACGGTTTTTTTATGTCCTATACTTCTAAAAAATTATCTAAAAGTATATTTATTACAGGCTAAATATTTTTCTAAAATGACAATCAAATATCATTTTATTTGGTTTAATTCAAATATCACTGATTGTAATTCCTTTACAGTCCTAAATTTAAAATAGCACTATCCGTAGGCAAATAATTATAAGCTCTCCAAAAACTACCGACTTCATTGTACTTCCACACAATTTCTTTTTCTCTAGTCACTTCCCAAAATCCATAATCTCCCTCACAAATAAGCGTATTTCCATTTTTGAGGCGCACCGCACCAGAAATTCTTTGATTAAACAAATCTTCATGAGTAAAACTCCATGCTACTTCTGGCTCATTATCAGAATTTGGCACTAAATTATAATTAGACGGCATTACAAGTTCATAAATAATAGACTGTCCCTGACTTGCTCCATTATTAAAAACTAGAACATTTCCAGCACCTGGTTCATTAGACTCTAGGAAATTTGGAAAATGATTATTATCAAATAATCGTGTACCACTCAAATTATTATAAGCACCAGGATTACCAAACCTATAAATCAAATCTCCTCCTTTCTCATAATTACCACCTATATTAGTAGAAGCTTCAGCGATAGTAGTAGAATGATCGATAACCCAGACTTCACTAAAGAAATTGATACTTAAAAAAATCACATCTTTTTCAGGATCATAATCGATTCCATTACCATGCATAATATCTCCATTATCACTTAAGGCGTAATTAGGATTAATCAGCTGTGGGTTATCTGCTATAATGCCATAGTTAGGTAAAGTTTCATCAATATCTTGCACAAAATGGTCTTTAGAGTGCCACTCCCAAACTATCGCATTACTACTTGGGTTAACCTCAATTAACATTTCTGGATAAACATCATCAACAGCATTAATCCCATACGATTGAAGCTCACTTTTAACAACTTTCTCCCATACTAAAATTAGAACATTTCCATTTGGTAACATCTCTATATCATGATGTGCTAAATATGTACTAGAATGATAATCAAACTCCCAATCAATAGAACCGTCAGTATTTATGATTTTAATGACACCGCCATATCCGCCAAATGAAAACTCAAGATCACCATCTGGCTTAAAAATACCTAATAGTTGGCCACTTGGCAATACTACTAAATCATTACCCAAGTTATTTTCAAAATTCCATTCTTTTAGTTTTCGTCCTGTTTTATCAATTAAAAAAGAATACGTACCTCCATTTATAACGCCAAGAACTAAGCTGTTTTCAAGTTTATCTGAATCGTATAATTCTACCTCGTCAGAAAGCACTACTTCTTCTATTATTTCAGTTGTAGTATAACTATCTTCTTTGTTACATGACCATACAATTACCACTAAGAAACATAGAGAGATTACTTTAATTTTCATAATTAAGAACTTTTAGTGAAAGATATTAAATTATTACGCTATTAAAAACTAATTTTGCAGTATAACTTTTAAACAAAACCTAGCTTTTATAGCATGAAAAACGAAACTACAATTTTTGGAATTAGAGCAATTATAGAAGCCATTAAATCTAACGAAACTATTGACAAGGTTTTTATGCAAAAAGGGTTGCAAGGTGAATTGTTTAAAGAACTAGAACAAGCTATTCGTTCTGCAGGTATCAATTCATCATACGTACCTGTAGAAAAGTTGAATCGCTTAACACATGGAAACCATCAAGGTGCCGTTGCCCAAATTTCCCCAATTGAGTTTCATGATATTGACGACTTAGTAATGAGTGTTATCGAATCTGGAAAAACACCGTTATTCCTTTTATTAGATCAATTAAGTGATGTTAGAAATTTTGGTGCTATAGTCCGTACTGCAGAATGTACTGGCGTTAATGGCATTATTATTCAGAAAAAGGGTGGAGCTCCTATAAATGGAGATACGATTAAAACAAGTGCTGGTGCTATTTTTAAAATGCCAATTTGTAAAGTAGATCATATAAAAGATGCGGTTTTTCATATGCAATCTTCTGGCATTAGAGTTATTGCTGCAACAGAAAAAGCAGAGCACTTTCTATACGATGTATCGTTTAAAGAACCTTGTGCCATAATCATGGGATCTGAAGGCAGAGGTATTAATCCGTCTGTATTAAAAGTAGTTGATGACCAAGCTAAACTTCCCATACTAGGAGAAATTGAATCTTTAAATGTTTCTGTAGCTTGTGGTGCGTTTTTATATGAAGCTGTTAGGCAACGTAGTTAGTTAGCCTTTAGCCTTTAGCCTTTAGCCTTTAGCCTTTAGCCTTTAGCCTTTAGCCTTTAGCAAAAATTGTAAAATTGAAATTAAATCATTTTTCACATTGAATCACATTAGCTGTTCTTTCGCTGATAAAATTTAGTTTTCGTTTTTCTTAAAGATGTAATTGATTCTTTGAGCTTGTTTTATTTCAGGTTCAATTTTGAGTTCAGATTCATTTTCGATTTCGACTTCAGGTTCAAACTCAATAAAATTTCCATTTTCATCAAAGTGTTTCATAAACGGATCATCTTCTTCGTTATAATCGGGTTGTTCCCATTTATAACGGTCTGGTTTTGCAACTTGTTTTCTAAATATTAAAGCGAATACTAGTCCGGTAATTAAACCACTTAAATGCCCTTCCCAAGACATTCCTGTTTTTATTGGGAACACATACCAAATCATACTTCCATAAAGAAAGATAACCATTAACGACAATGCTATCAGACGGTAATGTTTAGCTAATATACCTTTAAAAAATATAAAGCTAACTAAGACATATACCAATCCACTAGCTCCTATATGATTCCCTGAGTTAGCAATAAGCCAGGTCATAAAACCAGAAAGCAAAATGCCAAAACCAATAACCTTCCATGCTATTTTACTATAAAAATAAAACAAAGCAACAGTTAATACAAAAAGGGGAAAAGAATTATTATAAATATGATTTATATCTCCATGCAAAAATGGACTTGTAACAACACCTGCAAGTCCTTCTAGTTTTTGAGGTCTAATACCAAACGCCTTAATGCCACTATCAATCCTTACTTGGTACCAAAACACCAACCAAATAGCAAATAAAATCAACAAAGGATAGATAATAATATTGTTAGAGTATTTAAAATGTTGTGTTTTACTCATATTCAAATTTAAATAAAGTCTTTCAAATTTATAGCCAAAATTGATTTGTCTGAAATAATGGCAGAAACGCGAATTCAGCGCTTTAGTTTTTAACATGAATTTCATAGAATTCATTAATACATCACAAAAGCATTTTGTAATTTTGAAATATGAATACTCCTTTAGCAGAACGTTTAAGACCCCATACACTAAATGACTATTTAAGTCAACAACATTTAGTGGGTAAAGATGGTATGTTGTACCAGCAAATTAAGAGTGGAGTTATTCCCTCTATGATATTTTGGGGACCACCGGGCATTGGAAAAACCACTTTAGCTAACATTATTGCTAATGAATCTGACCGTCCATTCTTTAAATTAAGTGCCATAAATTCTGGGGTTAAAGACATTAGAGACGTCATAGATAAAGCTAAAAAAAGTGGCGGGATGTTCACTACAAAAAATCCGATTTTGTTTATTGATGAAATCCACAGATTTAGCAAATCACAACAAGATTCCCTTTTAGAAGCTGTTGAAAAAGGTTGGGTAACACTAATTGGTGCAACCACAGAAAATCCTAGCTTTGAAGTCATTTCTGCATTACTATCGCGTTGCCAAGTTTATACTTTAAATGCGTTTAGTAAAACTGATTTAGAAGCCTTGTTACAACGTGCATTAAAAGAAGACACAGCTCTTTCTAAATTAAATATTGAATTAAAAGAAACTGAAGCTTTACTCCGATTGTCTGGTGGCGATGCTAGAAAACTGCTTAATATTTTTGAATTATTAGTAGCATCATTTGATGGTGACCATATTGTTATCACTAACGATTTAGTGACCAAACAGGTACAAAGCAAAGCCGCTCGATACGACAAAGCTGGAGAGCAGCATTACGATATTATTTCTGCATTTATAAAATCGATTCGTGGTAGCGATCCAAACGCAGCAGTGTATTATTTAGCTCGAATGATAGAAGGTGGCGAGGATGTGAAGTTTATTGCAAGACGATTATTAATTTCCGCGAGCGAAGATATTGGCAATGCCAACCCTACGGCATTAGTGATTGCTAATAACACATTTCAGGCCGTATCTGTTATTGGTAATCCTGAATCGCGTATTATCCTAAGTCAATGTGCAACTTATTTAGCAAGCTCCCCAAAAAGTAATGCCGCTTACGAAGCTATTGGTAGAGCACAACAATTAGTGAAAGACACTGGTGATTTATCAGTTCCTATTGCGATGCGAAATGCACCAACGAAGCTTATGAAAGAGCTCGGTTATGGCGATACTTATAAATATTCGCACAATTACGAAAACAATTTTGCAGCTCAAGAATTCCTGCCTGAAGAAATTGCTAATACTAAATTATATAACCCAGGTAATAATGCACGCGAACAAGCCCAACGCAATCATTTAAAAATGCTTTGGAAAGATAAATATGGTTATTAAAATTTTATATCTAAAATTCTAACTTCCAAGCTTGTTCCTTCATTTCGAGAATAAACCCATTGACCATCTTTATTAAAAACAATGGCATTTTTATCTTTTACTATAAATACATCTTCAGCTTGCGTATTTAGTAAAATCATTACCACTTTTGGTTCTGAATTCACAAGTTGAAATCCATTTATTATGGCTTGTGCATAATATAATTCTGGTTTAGTCTCGTTATCCGTTAGTATTGCCGTTTCTCTATTCTCTTCTACAGGCTTAGCTTTAGTTACGATTATTTCACTTTTTTCTTTGACTTCAACCGAAGTAGACAAAGGCTGCTCTTCCTCAGATTTGGATTTAGCGCTTTCTTTTGGATCATATTTATAATCCATATCTTTATAGGTTTCAAACGCCTCTCTTATAGCTTCATTATAAGCCTTATTATAATCTTTTACTCGCGACTCGCCTATTTGAGATTTAGAAATAATAGCACCATAACAGTCCTTCAGTGTAATTTCAACTTTAGTTTTAAACAGATTCCCTTCATCATTAGATGCCTCAGCAATTAGACCTAAACAACGATTTAATTTTAAATCTTCTGGTAATTCATCAATAAAATAAGCTTCATATCCATACTTATTAAATAAAAACTTAGTCAGGGAATTTAGTTGGAATTGATCATCACTTTTAGAGAATTCAAATTGTTGCGGTATGATTATATATTTATAATCATTAAGATTTTTTTGCGCATGTCCAAAATAACTCATGATGACAAACAAGGTGGTAAATACTATTTTTTTTAACATCGATTTAAACTTTAAAGGTGATTAATAAGCATTTTTAAATTCGTAATACGATTATAACTATGATTATTATGCGAATCGTTATAATCAAAATGTATAGTGTGCATCCCAATCTTATGTGCACCTTCAATATCTGCTTCAATATTGTCTCCGATCATTACACTTTCATCAGCTTTAGCATTCGCTAAACCTAAAGCAAAATTAAAAATTTTTGGGTTTGGTTTTTTAACACCAACCATTTCCGAATTTGTTACTGTTCGAAAGTACTGCTTTATATTTGAAGTAACCATTTTTTTCTCTTGTGCTTCTTCAAATCCATTGGTTATAATATGCAATTGATATTTGTCTTTTAAGTAATTTAGAATTTCAAGAGTTCCATCAAATAGGTGATTAAAAGACGACAATTGTTCTATATAAGAATCAGACAAAAGGTGAATTATATCATCTTCGACTACAACACCTACTCCATCAAAAGCTTCTTTTAATCTTCCATAGCGTAATGCCGCTTTGGTAACTTTCTCTTCTCTGTAAAGCTTCCAATACTTAAAATTTATAGGTTCATAAACCGTTAAAAAATCATTCAGATTTACGTTAACTTTATTCAAATTAAAAATCTTTTCAAAAGTTAAACCTGAGTTTTTATCAAAATCCCAAAGCGTATGGTCTAAGTCGAAAAAAACATGTTTGATTTGGGTTTTCATTCTGCTGATTTTAGTATTAAATTAAATAACGACCTAAATCCTTTCCAGCGTTCTAAATCACTAAAGGTGTAATTATGAAATACAGTTGTAAAAGTACCATTTACCGCTTTTACTTCATTAATTATTTTTTGTAAATGTTCTGTTTTGTCTAATTGTGAGTTGTACTTCAGCAAAGCAAAATCTAAACAATGATATGGATTAATTTGCAATGGTGTTTGCACTTCATAATCTAAATCATAAAATTGAAAGGGCGTACACGTACCTGCCCTAAAACCTAAAGTATTAATATACCCCATGGTAAAATCTTGATGAATTTCTAATTCAACCAAATTACGATACGATGTTGGCAAGTTCAATTTTGAAAACGAATGACGCACAGCTTTTAAATCCGTATGTGTTGTAGATTCCATTTTATTTTTTTCCTTTTTTAAAATCGAAATGTCATTTAAAGAAAAATAAGATGCTTTTAATCCCACATCACAATAATCAGCAACGGATTTGATAAGTGAAACAAACTCTTTTTTATTGGTGTTTATATTTTTATCGTAGGTTGAATAGTCTCCAATTAAAAATAACACCATAAATTTAAAAGGATGCTGTTTTTGTTTTCTGATTATCCATTTAAACGTATCATATGGATCGCGTTTAAAACCAAAAAGCACCGAATATCTAGAATACAACTGTTTTAATTGCAAACGACGAAGCTCATTTAATGTACCTCCAATAGTTCTTAAAAGCCCCTTGTATTTAAAGTAATACGCCATTGGCACATCAATTACAGGCTGTATTTTATATTGCCGTTTAGGAAACTCGTAATCTGGAAATCGCAATTTTAAAACATCTTTCAGTTTATACGCCCAAATATCCACAACAGGTTGATGTAAAAACTTATTTTCAAAAGCTAGACTTTCAGAGGCCAAAAACCGCCCATAATCATCCTTTACATGCGGCAAATACTCTTCATACCTGCTTAATAAATAAAAGGAAGCGGCAAAAACATCAAAAGGCAAATCGCTGCGTTCTCCCGTTGCAAAAAAACCTTTAGTGTTTTCCCATTGCTGTACATTAATATCTATATCAGATAGACCTGTTTCAAATAACAACTCATTACTTCTTATAAACAACTCATTACTCAATGGCTGTTTGGTATAAGACATCTTAAGACTATCGTGCGCTATAAAATCCTCAACTTTAGACGTAAAGAGTACCTCTATACCCAAAATACGTTTGCATATATGCTTAAACGTGTAGGTAACGCGCGGTGTGATTTTATGTGTATAAACGAGTAGCATAAAGTATAATGAATTCCAAAAGATAAAAATAACAAATTTCAACCGTAAACGCTCTAATTATAACGGTTGTCTATTAATCTATTTTTAAATTTTAACCCATTTGGTTTTCATCTGCAAAACTATAATAGGCACTCTCAGTAATAATAAGATGATCTAAAACAGATATATCTAGACTTTGAGCAGCCGTTTTTAATTTTTTTGTAATGTCTTTATCTGCCTGACTTGGTTTTAAAGTACCCGATGGGTGATTATGGCATAATATTAAAGCAATTGCTCCAACTTCTAAAGCATTTTTAAGCACCAAGCGAATATCTACTAGAGTACCTGTAATACCGCCTTTACTTAGTTGATTTTTACGGATCACTTTATTAGAGTTATTAAGATATAATATCCAAAATTCTTCATGTGGTAAATCGCCTATAATAGGCTGCATGAGGTCGAAAACAGAACGACTAGAAGAAATTTTATCCAATTGCATGGCATCTTCTATACGACGGCGACGTCCTAATTCTAATGCTGCAACAATAGATATGGCTTTAGCTTCACCAATGCCTTTAAAACCCATAAGTTGTGCAATAGTGAGTTTACCTAAAGCATTCAAATTATGATCAACACTCGCAAAAATACGCTTACAGAGCGCTACAGCACTTTCGTCTCTATTACCAGAACCAATCAATATAGCTATTAATTCAGCATCACTAAGGGTCGTTTTACCTTTGTCTCTTAGTTTTTCTCGTGGCTGATCATCTTGTGACCAATTTTTAATTGAAAATGAAGTTGGTTTCTCTGCCATGCTCTAAAGATAAAAAATTGTAAATTTAGAGGGTCATTAAATTGGCATTAAATTAGTAATATCTGAATCCAATTAGGCTAATAATAAATGAATTACCCTCCACAGCAACATCAAGACAACGATAAAAATCATTTAATTGAAGTGATAAAAACGTATCCTTTGGCAACAGTAATTTCCGTAAAAGATAATGAGCCATTAATTACTCATTTGCCTTTAATTTACGAGAACGGAAAACTGATTGGCCATATTGATGTAAACAATCCACAAGCTGAATTACTGAAAGATAAAAAAGATGTTACTCTTATTTTTGCAGGCCCAGAATGTTATATTTCACCAAGTATTTATTCCACCACGCAATTACCAACTTGGAATTATATTAAAGTGCATCTCAAAGGAACGGTAAAAGCCATTGAAAGTAAAACAGCTTTAAAGCAATCATTAATTAAAATGACTGAATTTTTAGAAGCTCCTGATCATAAATATACGCTAGAGTCAGACAATCCACGTTTAGATAAAAACTTAGGTTATATTGAAATGTTTGAAATCACCATCACAGATTGGGAAGGCAAATTTAAATTATCGCAAGATAAGAAACCGATTGATACTGCAGCGGCTCGTGAAGAGTTGATTCGATCCCATCACAAAAATATTAAACAGTTTTTAGAGAAGATATTTTAAAAACCCGTAACTTAACCTCTCAATAATTGTTTAATACAAAGCACTATGAAAAACTTAAAAAAAGAAGACATTAAACAAGAAGTTTTCGACCTTTACGATGATTACGCACACAATAAACTCAACCGAAGACAATTCGTAGAAAAGTTGTCATTGTATGCTGTTGGTGGTTTAACAGTGTCATCGTTATTAAGTTTTGTATCCCCTAATTATATAGATAATTTATTAGTCGCTCCTAATGACCCAACACTAGATTCTGATTTTATCACCTATGAATCTCCAAAAGGAGGTGGTACCATAAAAGGGTTACTATCCCAACCAAAGGACAACAAAACCAAATTACCAGGTGTTATTGTGGTGCATGAAAACAGAGGTTTAAATCCTTATATAGAAGATGTTGGTAGACGTACAGCGAAGGAAGGTTTTATTTCATTAGCTCCTGACGCATTGAGTCCTCTTGGTGGTTATCCAGGTAATGATGACGACGGTAGAACGATGCAAAAAGAGCGTAACCAACAGGAAATGTTAGAAGATTTTATTGCCGCCTACCATCACCTTAAAAATCACGAGCACTGTGATGGAAATGTTGGAGTTGTAGGGTTCTGCTTTGGAGGTTGGATTTCTAATATGATGGCTGTTCGTTTACCAGATTTGGGTGCAGCAGTACCTTACTATGGCAGACAACCAGAAGCTGAAGATGCTGTAAAAATTAAAGCACCACTTCTACTCCAATATGGTGAATTAGATACTAGAGTGAATGCAGGCTGGCCAGCGTTTGAAAAAATATTGAAAGCTAACAATATAGAATACACAGCTTACATCTATCCTGAAGTGAATCATGGTTTTCACAATAATACCACACCACGATATGATAAAGCTGCAGCTACATTATCTTGGAAACGTACCATCGCTTTTTTTAAAGAACATTTAAAATAACAATCTTCACTCATTCATCAGAATAATACATTAGTTTTTTGTTATTTAGCGGTTGCAAAAAAATCAACATAAAAACATAAAACGAAATGCCAATTACGCTGTTATCATCACCATTACAAGGGTTTACTGATTTCCGATTTCGGAATGCGTTTAACCACTATTTTGGTGGTATTGACACGTTTTATGCTCCTTACATTCGGTTTAATAATAAGTTGATTATTAAAAACTCTTATAAACTCGATTTACAGCTCGAAAACAATTCAACATTAGAAGTCATTCCACAAATTATGACCAACAGTGCTGATGAGTTTTTATTCGTAGTCGATTATATTCAAGAATTAGGATACAAAGAGTTGAACTGGAATTTAGGTTGTCCTTATCCCATGGTAACCAATCGTGGTATGGGTTCTGGACTCATTTGCGACCCAGAAAAAATCAATCATATTTTAGAGCGCGTTCATAAAGAAACGGACATTGTGGTGTCTATGAAAATGCGCATGGGTTATGAAAACCCTGAAGAAATTTTACACACCTTCCCTATTCTAGATGCCTATCCACTTAAAAACATTGCCATTCATGCACGTATTGGAAAACAATTGTACAAAGGCGGAGTAAATCTTGAGGCTTTTGAAAAATGTATAGCAAGCACCAAACACAAATTGTATTACAACGGTGATATTACTTCTGTTACAAAGTTGAAAGAAATGCAAGCTCGTTTTCCAAGTATCGATCATTTTATGATTGGCAGAGGCTTAATCGCTGATCCGTTTTTACCAAGCATGATTAAAAACAACACGACAGACTATCCAGAAAACCGATGGGACATTTTTAGAGAATTCCATGATACCATTTATCAGCAATACGATGAAGCCTTATCTGGACCAACTCCGATAAAAATGAAAATGCAAGGCTTTTGGGAATACTTTGCTCAGTCGTTTTCAGATCCACGGAAGACCTTTAAGAAAATTAAAAAGGCGAATAATCCAAGAGCGTATCAACAAGCGGTTGCTGAGATTTTGAAGAATGGGTAGATTTCAAACTATATTTGCATCAAACTGTTTCGATTTCAATTTCATTTTCAACTTCAATTTCAACTTCAACCAGTGAAAGACCTCTTACTCATAACACCTCCATTTACCCAACTCAATACTCCGTATCCTGGAACCGCCTATCTTAAAGGTTTCCTGAATACTAAAGGGATTGGGGCGTTTCAAATGGATTTGGGTATTGAAGTGATTTTAGAGTTGTTTAAAAAAGAAACCTTTGAAGAAATTTTTCAATTGGCTTTTGAAAATGATCGTATTCAAACTGAAAACTGTGAACGTATTTATGCTTTAAAAGATCATTATTTAAAGTCTTTAGATGACATCATCTTATTTCTTCAAGGTAAAAATCAAACCTTTGCCAGACAGATTTGCACCACCAACTTTTTACCACAAGCTTCGCGTTTTGCACAATTAGACGATATGGATTTTGCGTTTGGTGCCATGGGAATGCAAGACAAAGCCAAACATTTAGCCACGCTTTATATAGAAGATTTATCGGATTTCATAGTGGAGTGTATTGATCCCGATTTTGGATTCAGTCGGTATGCAGAACGTTTAGGACAAAGTGCCAATGCCTTTGATGAACTTTATGTGCAGTTGCAAGATGATGAAACCTACATCGATCAAATTACATTAGAATTATTAGAGACTCGGATTAAAGATACCCAACCCAAACTCATTTGCTTTTCGGTACCGTTTCCTGGGAATTTATACAGTGCTTTTCGTTGTGCACAATTTATAAAAGTCAATTATCCTGAAATTAAAATCGCGATGGGTGGCGGATTTCCAAATACCGAATTACGGTCTGTTACAGACATTAGAGTTTTTGAATTTTTCGATTTTATCACCTTAGATGATGGCGAATTACCTATTGAATTATTATACAATGCGGTGCTTAAAAACGACACCACATTCAAACGCACCTTTGTTCTCGAAAACGGAACCATCGTTTATAAAAACAACAGCAGCTCTCCAGATTACAAACAAGCCGATGTTGGCACTCCTGATTATTCAGATTTATTATTAGACCAATATATCTCTGTTATAGAAATCGCCAACCCTATGCACAGTTTATGGAGCGATGGCAGATGGAACAAACTCACCATGGCACACGGTTGTTATTGGGGAAAATGTACCTTTTGCGATATATCCTTAGACTATATTAAAATTTACGAACCTGTTGCGGCATCGCTCTTAGTCGACCGTATGGAAACACTCATTGCGCAAACTGGCGAAACTGGATTTCATTACGTCGATGAAGCCGCTCCTCCATCGTTGATGAAAGCTTTAGCGCTCGAAATCCTAAAGCGTAACCTCAGCGTCACTTGGTGGACCAACATTAGATTCGAGAAAAACTTTACTCAAGATCTTTGTATTTTATTGAAAGCCTCTGGTTGTATTGCCGTTTCTGGTGGACTGGAAGTCGCCTCAGATCGTTTGTTAAAATTGATAGACAAAGGTGTAACCGTTGAGCAAGTGGCGCAAGTGACTCGCAATTTTACCGAAGCGAATATTATGGTGCATTCGTACTTAATGTATGGTTACCCAACGCAAACAGTTCAAGAAACGGTAGATAGTTTAGAAATGGTGCGTCAGTTGTTTGAAGTTGGTGTGTTACAATCGGGATTTTGGCATCAATTTGCTTTAACAGCGCATAGTCCTGTCGGATTAAATCCTAGTGATTATGGCATTACACCCAATTATAAAAACATCAGTTTTGCCAATAACGATGTCGATTTTACCGATTCAACTGGTATTGACCATTCGCAATTTAGTTACGGATTAAAGAAATCACTTTTCAACTTTATGCATGGTATTGGGTTTGATAGTCCTTTACAAGATTGGTTTGACTTTGACATTCCTGAAACCGAAATCGATCCTGATTTTATCTATAATTCCTTAGCACAAGAACCTGTTTTCAACATTAAACCAACCGCAAAAATTGTTTGGTTAGGCAGCATGCCTTTAGTGGCTGAATTTTCTAAAACGAAAAAAGGAACCACGAAAGACTTCTTAGAATTCACGTTTCATGATACGGCAGATAGCTTTCAGATTACACTAGAAAAAGAGAAGGGCCTTTGGCTTTTAGATATTTTAGAAGACATCACTCCTCAACATAAACCACAATCGTTTAAGCAATTAAAAAGCAGTTTCGAAACCCAATTTGAAGATTTTGAATTGTTTTGGTATTCTAAACCTATTGATATTTTGAGAGATTCTGGTTTGCTGGTATTATAATATTTAAAGTGTTATCACAAATAGAACGACACTAAACACCAAAAATTAGTGATGTTTCTTAAATGTTGAAGGACTCACTCCGACATTCTTTTTAAAAAACCGTGAAAAGCTACTATGGGAATCAAAACCAAGCTCAAAAGCCAATTCTTTTGGAGAAATTTCGCTTCTAACAAGTCGTCTTTTGGCTTCGGTAATCTGGCGTTGTTGAATAATCTGCTTCGCTGTTAAATTGAGTTTTTCTTTTAAAATTTGATTCAAACGTTTTGAACTCACACCTATAGTTTCCGCATAAAAGCTGCTATTCGTTTCGTTTAGAAAATGTGTTTCCATTAATTCTAAAAACTGAAAGACACGCTTCTGATTTAAATCTTGTTCTAAAAATCCATCGTTTTGATAACGGATAAGATGCAACATCAAAACCTTCAGTAACGTTTTGAGCATAATATACGATGCTGCATCACTTTGGTACTCGTCTTCAAGTAAATGAATGACTTTTTTTAGTTGCTCAATTTCTGACGTGTTCGTAACAACACATTGTGGAAATTTATTAAACAACGTCATAATATCCAAAGCATACTCAATATCGTCTTCATCAATAAGATCGCGTTCAAAATTTAATAAGGTCGTGTTTTCAAGCTTATGGATATCGACTTTAAACGCTTCATTCAAAGGTTTAAAATGAATACATAAACTAGCATCTTGCTTAAATTCAAAACAAATGCCCATGGAATTACCAGACAGTATTCCTTCAATAGTTTCAAAATTATTACCGATTTGAAATTTATGTTTCCAATCTGTTTTGTGCATCGTCTGTTAAGGTCTCCCTCAAAAGTAAGAAGAATTTAGTCAAGTTCATTCTTAGTCAACTTTTGAAAACGAATATAAAGTACAGCTCCTATCACTAAAGCTAAACCCGACGCAATCGCATAAATAGCCATATGATTTTTAGAAATAAACTCAATAAACGTGGATAAAAACTGACCACCAAAAACAGCCATAGAAAACAAACCTAAATTTTTTCCTTGGTTTTGTGGTGTACTTGCTTCGAGCATCATGTGGTTTAACAACGGAATGGTAAATCCAAAACCAATACCTATAAAAATCGCTGTGAGGACCAAGAACGGTAAACTCGCTGTAATTGCCAACACCAAATAACCCAACATAAAAAATAGAAATCCGAGAGCAACGGTTTTCCCATCACCCAAAAGCTTCACCATTTTTGGCATCTGACTCGCGGTTATAATCGCAATCAAAGATATAAACGCCATTAAATATCCGGTTTGAGATTCACTGAAGCCAAAGGTTTCAGGTAAGTATAGTGGCAAGGTTACAAATCCTACAAAAAACAACATCATGGCAAATAGCGATGCTATAAAAATGAGTCTTACCTTGGTTTTGCTTTTGTCATTGTCAGAAATTGACTCAGCTTCCGTCGTCTCCTTCTTCTCTGGTTTAGGTAAGGTTTTTGCCACTAATAACAAACATAATAAAGCGACTAAATAAATATAAAATGGAAATTGCCAATGCAATTCACCCAAAATACCACCAATAGCCAAAAAGACAACTCCACCTAATTCTATGGACATACCTTGATAGGCAATCATTTTCATTCGATCTTCACCAACAAAAAATTCCGCAATATAAGCCGTCACCGACACCTGAATAGCAACCGTTGCGGCTCCTAATAAAATCCGGTCTAAAATTAAAAGCACATCATTGGATATAAAGGCTCCGACTACACCCAAAACAGCATAAGGCACAAGACCTAAACTTAGTAATTTTAGCGTTCCAAGTTTATGTAACAAACGACCAATTAAAGGAGCAAAAAGCACGACACCTAAGGAAGGCAGCGTAATTAACCAACTGGGCGAAAAGCCTAAATCGTTATGTGCAACGATGCTTGATAATGACGGAGCGATAACAGTCCCAACCATGATGGTTAAACTGCTCACCAATAGCAATGTGAAAATTCCGAACTTTGAGATGTGTTTCATACTGCAAAATTCAAACTAATCTCTCAAAATGTAGTGACGCGTTTTCTAAATAACTGTGCAAAAATGGAAATTGGTTCGTTTTTAATTTGAAACTAAGGTTTAGATGATGATCATCTGGATCTAAATGGATAAGCTGTTCTAAATTCACACGCTACAATTTGTCGCTTAAAAATTTTCTTAGACCTTTGTAAAATCTAAAACTGAGTGATTACACCCAGCCAAAGGTAAAACCTCTAAAAATTCTTAATGAGAAAACATAAAGCCATTCGATTTTTAATGGTCGCTACTGTTTTATTTACACAGGTTACCTTTTTAACCATGATTGTAAACGCGCATTACGAAACCAACGCAGCCATAATTATAGCCGCACTTGTTATTATACTTACCATCGTTTTTGGCTATCGCTACTTAGATTTACACCACGAAGATTACGCCTACGAAAAAATATCCGTCGTTATTTGGGTGCCTATCGGAGCCGTGTTGTGTTACCTCTTAAATGTTCCTGGTGGCTTAGGCAGCATTTTAGCCATGGGTATTGTTGGAACATTAGCGGCATTTATACCGTCTTTAAATAAAAAATCGAATTACTTAAAACAACTGCCAGCAAGCATTTATTGTGGTGCTTTTGTTGGTATGTCTAGTGTAGAAACCAGTCCTTCCCTTGGTTTTGCAATTGCTGCAGGCACACTTGCAGGTCTGTTTTTTATGATGTCTAAAAACTTATTTCTTGGTGTTGGCGGAAAATTAGGCACCATGGCATTTGCAGGTGTCATCACAGCAACTCTAATGTATGCGTTATTAGTATGAATACATTCATCCTCATCATCACCGGAATTTTAGGCGCCACACTCACCCACTTTGTTAGCGAACACTTGCGCTTTGGCGCTGTAAAAGCCTCTGCATTGCTATCGCTTATTGTAGGATTATTTTTTTACGCCTTCCCGAACCTACTTAATGGCTATTTAACCGAACACCTACCTATTGTATTTGTTGGCACCTCGTTTATTGGGATGGTCTCTGCTAAAACCTTAAAAAGTTACACCTTACTTGCCATAGCAGGAACGCTATTTACTGGGATTTACATTACGAAAAGCCACGTCTTTGATGGTTATGGAGGTGCACTTGGCGCACTTGCTTTTATTGCTTTGGTTACTACTATGGGTTTTGCTTTTGTGGTATCGAATTCTGCTAAAATTAGACGTAAGGTTGTTTTGGTGTGGGAGAAGGTCTTTGGTTCTTGGGAATAGGATTTAAACCTCTGTTTATTAAAATCTTACATTAACTGTCGTATGGTTTGACTTTCTGAAAAATTTGAGCGAAATTCGTTTACGTTATTATATATAATTATTGAAATCGATTTATATAATTATACTGGCAGCCAATGAATAAATATAAGTTAGTTGAAATATGAATTGGAATATTTTCTGTTTAAAATATGATAAACGAGAAGATTGGGCATTTGAACAAATGTCCTATCTGCTTTTCTGTGCTGAAATGGGAAATAGAATTGGATTATTCCGCTATAAAAATCAAACTGGAATAGAAACAGAACCTCTAGAAAAGGATGGACAGTATTTTGGATTTCAGGCTAAATATTACACAGTTCCACTTTCGGGTAAGAAATCAGAAATAATTGCGTCAATTAAGAAAGCTAAAAGAGAAAACCCTAAATTGAATAAGATTCTATTCTATTTAAACCAAGAGTTCTCAGAAAGCACAAAAAAAAGACAAAAAAAATCAAAATATCATATAGATATTGAGTCTGAAGCTAAAAAGCAAAAATTAGAAATAGTCTGGCGTGTACCAAGCCATTTTGAACTTCAACTAGCGTTACCTGAAAATAAATACATCTACGAAGATTTTTTTAGCCTCGAACCGAATGAGGGAAAATTAATTGATGAAATTAAAAATCATAATAAAAATATTTTACAAGCAATTCAAACAGAAATACCTTTCGGTAATAAAAAAATAAAGATTGACAGAAGTAAGATTATTGAAGAAATCATAAAAGCTTCAAATAAGAAAGAAAATATTATTATTTCCGGTGAAGGAGGTTGTGGGAAAACTGCTCTTTTTAAAGAGTTTTATAGTCTTCAAAACAAGAAAATTCCTATCTGCATTTTTAAGGCCACAGAATTGAATGTTAATCATATCAATGAATTATTCAAATTCGACAACAATTATTCTTTTTCGCAGTTTATTAAAGCTTATCAAAACGAACCTACTAAAATATTCGCAATTGATTCTGCTGAAAAACTAGCGGAAGTCACTAATAGCGATATTCTAAATACTTTAATGCAAAAGCTTAAGGAGGCTGGGTGGAATATAATATTTACTACTCGTTATTCTTACCTTAATGATTTAACATTTCATATTAAAGAAAATTATAAATTATCATTCATTGTTCATGACATTCCTTTAATAAGTATTGATGAACTAAAATCAATTTCAGAAGATTTTGATTTCTCATTACCTGAAAACCATAAATTTATTGAAAGACTTAGAAACCTATTTTATCTAAGTGATTATGCCCAATTTTATTCAAATATTGATAAAAAAGGTAACCTTAAATCCTTCATTGATTTACTCTGGAAAAAAAGAATTCAAAACAATCTTATTCAAAAAGACAACTTACACATTGAAAGAGAAAGATGTTTAATTCATATTGCAGAAAAAAGATGTGAGACAGGTCACTTTTATATAAATGCTGAAGATTTACCTCAAGCTGCTTTATTTCAATTAAAACAAGATGAAATAATTGGATATGATGATATACATAATGGTTTTTTCATTACCCATGACATATACGAAGAATGGACTTTAGATAAAATTGTATTTCGTAAATATGCCAACTACTCAGATATTAAAGATTTTTTTGTTGATTTAGGAAATTCTTTGCCAATACGAAGGGCATTCAGATTATGGTTATCCAATCAATTGTCTGATAACAGTCAAGAAATTGAAGGTTTTATCAAGGAAGCTTTTAGTGATAGTTCAATTGTTCAATTTTGGAAAGATGAGTTATTAATTTCTGTATTGCTTTCGGATTATTCAGAGTCGTTCTTTAAGTTTTTTGAAAATGAGATTATTGCCGAGGAATTCAAAATCTTAAAAAGAGTACTATTCCTTTTAAGGATAGCTTGTACAGATATTTCTGCATTTGACAGTATTGATATTATAAAGCCTAAAGGTAAAGGTTGGCAAGAAGTGATTGGGTTTATTTATAAATATAAAACTGATTTTTTTGATGGCAATCTAAACCTAGTTTTACCTCTTTTGACTGATTGGTGTAATTATAATAAATATGGTGAAACTACAAAATACTCAGGTTTACTTGCATTAAGTGTTATTCAGAGAACCGAAAGCGAGCAAAAATTTCTTATCCATGACAAAGCAGAAGAAAAAATATTAAAAGTAGTTTTTAATGCCGCAAACGAAATAAAGTTAGAATTAAAAGAAACTTTCGATAAAGTTAAAAAAAATAAGTGGTTAAATCATAATGATCCTTATCATGGTCTATGCTTAAAAATTTTAGTGAAACCTTACTTAGCAAAGGAAGTAATAAAAGCACTTCCCTTATCAGTTATTGATTTATGCAATATATTTTGGCAAAAACGAGAGAAAAAACTCGATGATTTTGGATATGATAGAGATAGTATTGAAAACAAATATGGTTTAATAGCTCAACATCATAGCTTTGATTATTTTCCAGCAAGTGCAAATCAAACACCAATATACTGGTTACTTCAAAGTAACTTCTGGGAAACACTAGATTTCATAATTCGTTTTACAAATAAAACATTAGAAAATTATAAAAAATCTTCATACGGAGATAGTGATTTAATAAAAATTAAATTAGATGTAGATGGAAATTTCATTGAACAATATGTAAACGGAACATTATGGGATTTGTATAGAGGTCTATCAGGTCCAAGTATATTGCAGTGTATCCATATGGCCCTTGAAAAAACTCTTTTAGAATTTGCTGAAGTTTTAGAGCCTAAAGAATTAAGACCTCTTATTTTAAGAATTCTTACAGAATCAAAATCAGCTTCTTTAACTTCTATAATTTGTAGTATAACATTAGCGTATCCAGACAAATTTCATGAAACATCAATAATTTTATTTAAAACTATAGAACTCTTTAGACTAGATTTAAGTAGATATTCATCTGAATTTCATGTAAAATCAACGATTTCTATAGGATATGGATTAGATAAACTTAAAGACGCACTTTACACAGATGAAAGAATAAAATCTTCAGAATACGAACATCGAAAAATGAGTTTAGAAAGCTTATGCCTTATGTACCAATTTAATGGGGTAAAAGGATTTACATCAGAAGAAAACACAAATTTTATAAATAAAATTTATAGTATAATTGATGCTCATAAACTGATATATTCAAAAGGTTCTAGTTCAGACGATCATAACATTCTTGTTTTATCTAGAATGGATAGAAGAAATCTTAAATCTAAAATTACTGAACAAGAAAACAATAATTATTTAGTAGAATTTACACCTAAGGAATTACCGGAAAAAATCAGGAAGAATAGTGAAGATACCATTAGCCAAATTAATGAAGAATTCAAATATACACCTCTAAAATTATGGGCTAATTTTATACATAATACAGGAGAAAATAAATATGAAAAATATGACAACAATCCACTTCAGGCTCTAATTGAAACTAAACAGCTTATTGAAGAGCTTAAATTAGGTAAAAGGATAATGCGTCTAGATAGTGATATTCCATCTTTTGTTTGTTCGAAGTTAATAATTGAACATACTAAAATAGTATCAAAAGAGGATAAAGATTTTTGCAAAAACATTATTTTGTCATCTATATCTAGATTGTTTTCTGATGATTACACCTATCAAATAAGTGATGGCGTTGAAGCTTCTTTTCATGCCATACCTAAATTAATTCAAGAATTCCCAGATAAAAAAGAAGATTATCTTTCAATTATGCTCATGGCATTGTTTGATAAATCATCTATCGGTAATTACAAAAGAATATGTGATTATGTGATTGAATCTATACATAAATCGAAATTATGGGAAGAAAACCCAAAAGTAGCTCAATCAATATTTTTGGGTTATATAAAATTTATACCCATTTATAAAAATATAGAATCTGAAAAAAGAAAAGGAATAGGATATAGAAGAGGAATACCTAAAAGTTCAATATTAGAAGAGTTTAACAAAAAAACTACTGATTTTACCTTTTCAAAATTATCTTTTGATATTGTAGATATCGACCTATTAGACATACATGATTTAGAAATTATATATCAATTAATCCCTTCCAATACAGAAGACAGTATTCATTTACAGATTATCACTAAAACATTACCAATGTTAGCTTCTCGTTTATTGATGGACAGAAGAGACTATGATAGAGAATTTGGAGATGACACTAATATCTATGTATTACGGAATAATATTTTCAAAAAACTAACATCCTTTATTTTATTAAGAGAAACAAAAGACATAAATATATATCTTAAACCAATTATTGATTATTTTGAAGCCACGGAAGAAGCAGCTTCTTTTGTAGGTGAATTCATCTTCGCAGAAGATAAACTAAAAAGATATGAGCAGTTTTGGCATGTTTGGAATAGTCTTTATCCTAAAATCATAACAATATGCGGAAACCCTCGTAATTACCATTTAAAAGAAGTAATAATAAACTACTTATTGGCATGGCGTTCATGGACTAACGGAATAGAAGAATGGCATAGTTTAAAAAGTGACAGTTTATTGCTTTATAATAAAGTAGCAAACGATATAGGTCATATCCCTTCTGTCCTATATTCAATATCTAGAGTATTAAATTCAATTGGAAGCCATTTTAAAACAGAAGGTATTGATTGGATTTACAATATTGCATCAAAAAATAGCCTACTAAAACTTGAAGACTTAGAATCGCATACCTTAATTTATTTAGAGCGATTTATGAGAAAGTTTATTTTTATTAACAAACAAAAAATCAAGAAAGAAATAAGATTAAAAAACAAAGTTATTCCAATACTTGACTTTATGATTGAGAGAGGTTCAATACATGGATATTTATTGAGAGAAAGTGTCTTATAAATAAATACAATTAATAGATCCTAACAAGTTAAATAAAAGACAGAAATCGGCACTTATATGAAGATAAAAAAGAGTCATTAATTCCTAAACACCATAATTATCAAACTTATTAAAATATGGGTTTAACGCACCATATCAAAACGTCATGTTAAACCTTCTTCATCCATCCAATTAATCCATATTTTTGCATATTGAAAATTGATAATCATGCAAAACAATAAAACCCTTAATTACATAAAAGACGTTCTAAGCAACATGCCAACAGACTGGTTAGGTCTAACCACGCATCGTTTAGATATTTACAACGAGAAATTAGCTAAAACACAGTTTTTAGATGCGTTTGAGAACCTATATAAAAACAATAATTCAGATCCTTCGGCATTAAGCGAATTACCAACCGCTTACGATTATATTCGTTTAGGGCATCCGTTATCTTGTATTCTAGAATGGGGAATTGCGAATTTAAATGACATTAAAGCAGACAACGTGATTAGTTTTTCGTCACAAACGGTGCCTGTGTTGTCTATTTTAAGAACAAATTTATTAGAAAACAAAAAGACCCAAATTGTATATACTGGCGACCTTCCAGAATTTTTCGATGCTGAGATCATCAAGGAGGTTTATGGCTATCATTTCGATGTCATAAAAGTGGATAGTGCAGATGCTATTTTAGAGTTTAAAGGCAGTACTGTCTTTATCTCGCAGCAAGAGGACATTTCACATCTTGAGGACAATGTAAATATTGATTTTTATATCAATCTTCATGGACACCTTGGAAGCGTACTCGTCGTGAATGGCAGTCACAACGATCATTATATTTCAGATATTCAGCATGTGAGACGTCGCGAAACGATTGCGATGACTCCATCGAATTGTTTAGTCGCTTTAAAAGCCTTAACAGCACATACTGCAATTACTAATTTAGACAATCATTTTGAAGCCAATAAAGCAAGCGTTTTAAACTCTATTAAGGAGATCAATGGCACAACGTCTCAGCCGTTAGTCGGTTCTAGTGGATTATCGGTTCAGTATGCTATTATGATGGGCTTGGTAGACTATGCCTTAGAACACCATAAAGGCAAAGCGATTAAATTTGTGGTACCACCAAATTGTTATGGAGGCACCAATGACCAAGCCAGACGTGTGGCTGCCTGTTTAGATAATGTGGAAGTGGTAGATTTACCTGTAGATGGTGATAATGATATGGTGCAAAGTATCCATACCGTTTTAGATAAAATTGCACACGAGGACGCGATTCCGTATATTATTGCAGAAATCCCAACCAATCCACGTGTTGAAGTTCCGGATTTACAAAAATTAAAAGACGCTTTGAGTGAAGAACGTAAAACAGCTTCTGGAGACAGCGCGATTGAACCTGTGTTTATATTAGACCAAACGTTTTGTCCAAATGTGCACTTTTTAGGGGAAGGTGAAATACTATCTACAATGCGTACGATTTCTTATGCTAGTGGTTCTAAATTCCCGAGTGGAGGAAAATGTACAGCGGGTTATATTGTAGGAAATGCGAAAGTAGATGCCTTAATGGAAAAAATAGCATTGCATTTGACGCTTTGCGATAATGAGGCGACTGCGCTTCAATATGAGATATTGGCTAAGCAATTGCCATCCATGAATCAGCGTATTGCGGAGGCGTATAAAAACACACGTGAGTTTGTGAATTTTATTCATGATACTTTACCAGAAGCGAAAATCAATTTTGTATCTGAAGAATTAGCTGCTCAAGGATTTACACCTTCGGTGTTTTCATTAGATCTTCCAACAAAAGGCAATACACCTGAAGAAAAAGAAACGTACAAAAGAGCATTGAATCATCGATTAATTAATTTAATGATTACTGAGATTCCTAATGAAAGCAAGTACTGCGTGAGTTACGGACAGTTAAAAGGCTGTTATTGGACGATTCCGGCAACCTCAACACAAGGCACCACCAAAGAAGGAGACAAAGATTATATTGCACGTGTGTCCTTATCTCCAGATATGGATTTGGAAAAGCATAAAGCGGTGTTTTTGGAATTTGTTTCTGAGATTTAGGAATCACCAAACCTTCCCTAGCGCGTGAGTTCGCGTGTTTCGTTTTTGAAGTGCAACGACAAATAAATAAATGTATCGAGAACCATTCATAATTAAAAGGTTCTCGATACGGTTTTTCTAAAAAGAAAAATCACTCGAACTGACGGTCGTACTATCGAACTGACGTAATAACAAATAATCAAATTCAATACCTTATAACACAATGGAAATTTTAGAATGGATACAAGATTGGCTTGCAGAGAATGCCGATGGCGAATGGGAAAAAGGTGATGCTATTCAAATTACCACTATCGACAGTCCGTTAGGTTGGGACGTTGAAATTGATATTTCAAAAACATCTATTGCTAATCTCGATATCAAATGGATTCTTAACGAAAACGGAAAACAAGATTGGTATGGTGTAAAAATTCAAAACCAACGGTTTAGAGCTGCTGGTGACGCCGGCAAATTAACGTTTCTCTTAAATCTATTCAGAGAAATGATTGACAAAATTGAGAATGAGTAGTACATAAAACGAACGCTACAACACTCTATATTTAGCTGACATCCAAACTTTACCAATAAGATAATCTTTTAAAATAAGGTTCTCAAGTTCTAATAAAACGTTAAATATTTTCTCATTACTAAACGATTGTTTAGTTTTGTCCTGTAGTTAGAAATAATGGCAAGAAAAAAGCAATATAACGAAGATGACGTCGTAGAAAAAGCCATGAACCTTTTTTGGAAAAATGGTTATGAAGCGACCTCTATGCAAATGCTCGAAAAAGAAATGGGTATTAATAAGTTCTCGATATATTCTAGTTTTGGTAATAAGCATGGTTTGTTTCTTAAAAGTTTAAAACACTATAAAACGAAAGTCAGTACGACGCTATTAAAATTTAAAAACGGTACGAATGGAGTTGAAGACATTAAACAGTTTTTTTACGACACTATCAGTTCCAATTTTAAATTGGGAAATCAAAAAGGATGTTTGGTTACTAATACTTACAACGAATTTTCAGAGAATGAAGACCAACTGATAAAAGAAGAAATGACTTCCTTTATGGGTAATTTAAAAGCTTTGATTATAGAAAAACTACAAATGGATCCTTCGAAAGATGAAGCGTCCATAATGAAACAAGCTAATTATTTACTATTAGCAAAGCATGGCCTAGCCGCTGCAGCTCGTGTTAATACAACAGAAGAAATTGAAGATTATATTGAAATGACCTTCAAAAATTTATAACCGAATTTTTTTACCTAGTAACTAAACGGACGTTTAGAAAAAAAATATTAATAATAAAAAAGAAAAATTATGACAACTTTAAAAATTCACGATATTGAATCTGCACCAGAAGGAAGCAAATCACTATTAGAAAACTCTCAAAAATCTTTTGGTATGATACCAGGATTACATGGAGTTTTAGCCGGAGCACCAAAAATATTAGAGGCGTACCAAACTTTACATCAACTATTTGTGGACTCGTCATTTAACGAAGATGAATTAACAGTTGTATGGCAAACTATTAACGTAGAACACGCGTGTCATTATTGTGTACCGGCACATACAGGTATCGCAAAAATGATGAATGTTGATGATGCAATTACAGAGGCATTACGTAACGAAACTCCCTTAGAAAGCTCAAAATTGGAAGCGTTGCGTACTATGACATTAACTATTGTTAGAAATCGTGGTTACGTTACACAAGATGATCTTGATGCATTTTATGCTGCTGGTTATGGAGAAGCGCAAGTCTTAGAAATCATCTTAGGCTTATCTCAAAAAACAATAAGTAACTATGTCAACCATATTGCACATACACCTGTTGACGCTCCATTCCAAAAGTTTGAATGGTCTAAAGAAAATGTGGCTAAGTAATCCCTATAAACCAAACCACAGGTTGATTAATAGCTTTAAACCTTCCGTTAATTCGGAAGGTTTATTAATCTTTAAAAATTACGATTATGATAAAAGTTTCAGTTATGTATCCTAACCATAAAGATGTGCAATTTAATACGGATTATTACCAAAATAAGCACTTACCAATGGTTGCAAAATTAATTGGGAGCTCCTTAAAGGGTTTAGAATTAGATTTAGGTATCGCAAGTAGAGTTCCTGGAGAATCTGCTCCTTATGTTGCTATTGCACATTTACGTTTTGATAATGTTGCTACTTTTCAAGAAGCTTTTGGACCTCATGCAGCAACCTTCGCTGCTGATGTAAAAAATTACAGTAATGTGGAGGCCGAACTTCAAATTAGTGAATTAATACCATTTTAATATGAAAGAGAAATTAAAAATAGATATCGTTTCCGATGTGGTGTGTCCTTGGTGTACCATTGGCTACAAACGTCTCGAAAAAGCGATTTCAGAATTAGGTTTAGAAGATCAAATAGACATTGAATGGCAGCCCTTTGAATTAAATCCGAATATGCCTGTAGAAGGTCAAAATGTTATTGAGCATATTTCAGAAAAATACGGTTCAACATTAGATCAGCAAAAAGCATCACAACAACATATGGCAGATGCTGGTGAAGAACTAGGTTTTAAATTCGATTATTTTGATGAGATGCGTATGGTAAACACCTTTGATGCTCATATTTTATTAGAGTATGCTAAAGGTTTTAACAAGCAAACGCAACTGAAAATGCAATTAACAAAAGCTTTTTTTAGTGACCGTAAAGATGTGTCTAAAAAAGACATTTTAAAAGAAGCTCTTTTAGAAGTGGGCTTAAATGCAGACGAAGCTTTAACTAAATTAGACAACGAAGAAGCACGATTAGAAATCAGAAACAAACAGAATTATTGGAAAGAATTAGGTGTAAATTCAGTTCCTACAATTGTATTTAATCGTAAAAGCGCAGTTACAGGAGCACAACCTGTAGACACCTTTAAACAAGTGCTTTCTGAATTAATTGCTGAACAACCAGCACTATAATTCCACGATTAGTAACACAACACTTATAGCATAACCAATCTAAAGCTTGATAATGAAAAACGACAGAAGAAATTTTATTAAAAACTTAGGAATTATGGGAACAACAGGAATGTTGATGCCAAATTTAGTATTAGGAAATACAAAAGAAAACACAAACATTATGACAGAGCAAACAAGACCTAAAGTATTATTTTTTGATGTTAACGAAACACTTTTAGACCTTACCCAAATGAAAAAGCAAGTTGGTGAGGCGCTAAACGGTAGAGAAGATTTATTATCGCTTTGGTTTACTACAATGTTACAGTATTCATTAGTAACTACCGCAAGTGGACAATATGAACACTTTGGTAATATTGGCGCAGCAGCATTACAAATGGTGGCCGCAAATAATGACATTTCAATTTCTGAAAAAGAAGCTCGAAACGTCATCGTAAATTCTTTGAGAGGATTACCAGCACATCCAGATGTAAAAGCAGCCTTAACGCAACTAAAAGCAGACGGTTATAAATTAGTGTCCTTTACTAATTCATCTAACGCAGGTGTAAAAAAGCAATTCGAAAGTGCCGGTTTAACCGACTTTTTTGATGAACGCCTAAGCGTGGAAGATATAGGAAAATTCAAACCTTTTACTGATGCCTATGCATGGGCAGCACGTAAAATGAATATAAAACCAGAAGAATGTATGCTAATCGCCGCACATGGTTGGGATGTTGCAGGTGCCGTTTGGGCAGGATGGAGAGCTGCCTTTATCAGCAGACCTGGTCAACAATTATTTCCATTAGCACCAACAACAGAAATTATAGAATCGGATTTACAAAAGGTAGCTGATGTTTTGGTGACTTATAAATAAAGCATGAATTGAAAAAGAAAAATATAGACTAAATGACAAAGGAGCTTTTAAACAGAGCTCCTTTGTTGCATAATGATAATAATACACTTTCAACTTCACATAAATCAAGCTCAATTTTCAGTAATTCCGTGTATATTTTTGCTTTGAGTAAAAATCCCACAAACTTCATAAGTCTTTAGATTTATACAATTGCATCAACTACCTTTCTTAAACTTGCTAAAAAATAAGTGCTGAAATTCCCAAGTCTTTCCAAAATTCAGGTTTATTTTTGCTCTATGAAGATTTTAGTAATTGAAGACGAAATAGAATTACAAAACATAATAAAAACATCACTTCTAAAAGAACAATATACTGTTGAAGTGGCTTCAGATTATTATGCTGCTCAAGAAAAAATTACAATCTACGATTACGATTGTATTTTACTGGATATTATGCTGCCTAACGGAAGTGGTATGAATTTGCTTCAAGAATTAAAAAAAATGAACAAATCCGGAAGTGTTATCATCATATCTGCTAAAAATTCGGTTAGTGATAAAATTAAAGGATTAGAACTAGGAGCGGATGATTATTTGACTAAACCATTTCATATTGCAGAACTTACAGCGCGTATAAAAGCTGTGATTAGAAGAAATAATTTAGATGGTAAAAACTATATAGAGCTTGGCAATATTGTACTTCATACCCAAGACAGAACACTAACTATAAACGGTAACTTAATTCATCTCAACAGAAAAGAGTTTGATATCCTTTATTATTTCTTGCTTAATAAAAACCGCCTTATTACTAAAACTGCCTTGGCTGAATATGTTTGGGGAGACCATATCGATGAATCTGATAATTTTGATTTTATTTATTATCAAATTAAAAATTTGCGTAAAAAGCTAGACAACGCTGAAGCTTCAATTATTGTAGATACTATCTATGGTATAGGTTATAAATTGAGTGAAAAATGAAACTACTTAACCGCTCATTACTGTATTTATCAGTAACATTTCTAGTGATTATTGGCATTTGGTCTGTTATTTTCTATTTTAATATAAAAGATGAAATAAGAGATAGTATAGATGATGGATTAGATAATAACAAGTTATTGATTTTACAGAAAACAAAAACAGATCCTTCTCTATTTTTCCAAGATGAGTTTAGCGGAAATAATTTTGAAATCCACCCTATTTCAAAACAAAAAGCTCTTGTATTTAGAGATTTATACAAAGACACTTTAATGTATAGGCTAAATGAAAATGATTTAGAACCTGTTCGGATTTTACACTCTGCTTTTGAGCATCAAGACAACTATTATCACCTTAAAGTTATCTCTTCATTAATTGAAGAAGATGACTTAATTGAAGATTCGTTTTGGAGTATAATTTGGCTATTTCTCATTTTAATTGCCAGTATTCTCATAGTAAATAATATTGTGCTCGGCAAATTATGGAAACCATTCTATGATATTCTAGAACGCTTAAACACATTCCGTTTAGACAAAGATGAAGCCAGCTTAATGATTCCAACAAAAACCAAAGAATTTATTCAGCTGCAACAAGCATCCAATGCGTTGTTTCGTCATTCTAAAAAAGCCTATATTTCTCAAAAACAATTCACAGAGAACGCATCACACGAACTTCAAACTCCGATTGCCATAATCATTAATAAATTAGAATTATTATTAGAATCTGAATACCTCAATGAAAATGACGCAAAATCTATTGCTAAAGTCATATCTATTGCAGGCAGAATGAAACGGCTAAACAATTCTTTATTACTTATGGCTAAGATTGAAAATAAACAGTTCCTAGACGTTAAAACTGTTTCTATAAATAAGATTACAAAAGAATTCCTCACCCATTATAAAGAATTAACAGAATATCGGCAGATTACAGTTCAGTTTATAGAAACCAAACAGTGTTCTGTTAATATGAACAATGCTTTGTCCGAAATTTTAATTTCAAATCTTATTAAAAATGCTATTTTTCACAATAAGCAACATAGTAATATAACTATAAAAATCACCAAACAAGAATTTATCATTTCCAACCAAGGAGAGACCAATTCATTAGACTCTAAACTTATTTTTAATCGTTTTGAAAAAGACGCTTCTAAAACCAACAGCACAGGTTTAGGGTTAGCAATTTGTAAGACGATTTGCAATGCTTATGCTAGTGATATATCTTACTCTTTTTCAGAAAATCAACATTCTTTTAAAATAAATTTTAAAAATATAACCTCCCGCGACTAAATTCCAAATTCTTTCCAGTTTTGGCTTCTACATTTGTACTATTATTAATTTAAAAATCATAAATATGAAGACTAAAACAATCCCTTTACTAGCAGTGTTACTATTAAGTACGTGTATGATTTCCGCACAAGACATTTCAATGCACAAAGTGCCGTCTGTAATTTTAAACACCTTTAAAAAAGAGTTTCCTAAAGCCAATGATATAGAATGGGAATTACAAGGTGACCGCTATAATGTTGAATTTGAAATAGGCTGGGATAACGACTATGAGGCTTGGTTTACAAATACTGGCAAGCTTATACGATATACCTTAGAAATTTCTCAACGCGATTTACCTATCGACGTCCTTAATGCTATTAAAAACCAGTATCCAGGTTACCATATCGATGATGCAGAAAAAATCATAGAAAATGACATTGACACGTATAGCGTAGAATTAGAAAACAGAACAGAGGAACTTAATCTTATGTTCACAAAAAACGGCAAATTAATTTAATCCCTATATAACTATGAAAAAGACAATAAATTTACAACTACTTGCAATTGTAACATTGTTCGCATTCTTTACATCTTGTAGTAGTGATGACGATAATAATTCGAATAAAATTATTTTAAGCGATGCAGAAATCCCTGAAGCTATTCAAACATACATTGCCACTCATTTTGATTCTAGTACGATAGTATTAGCAGAACAAGAAACGGAAAACAACACCACATCTTATGATATTTATCTTTCTGAAGATATTGAGTTAGAATTTAATAGCAACTTTGAAATTATTGACATTGATAGTGCAACTCAACTTCCAGATTCTGTAATACCAGAAGCCATATTAAGTTATGTGGCTACTAACTATCCGGCTAATTTTATTACGGATTGGGAATTAGAACTAAATCACCAACAAGTTGAATTAAATAACAGTATTGAATTAGAGTTTGAAATGCATGGAGACTTTATTAGAATTTATAATGACTAAATAAATCATAAAATTCTAAAGTCACCCTATAAAAAGCCATGATAGAACCACTTCTCTATGATGGCCTTTTTATGTTGAAAACAGAATAGTATTATAGCGAACTTAAAAAAGTGATTTCACCTCATCAAAATCCAAACCACCATAATTACCAGAACTCATCAACAACAATGACTTGTTATCAAACTTCTGAGAGAACAAGAAATTTTTAAAATCTTCTGGATTCGTGTAAATGATTAAATCATCGCGCTCAAAAGCATTGGCAATTTGAGCTTCTGTAACTTCTTCTAACTTCTTAATTTCAACAGCATGTGGAGAATAGAAAACGACAGCTACATCTGCGGCATCTAAAGCACCTTTATATTCTTTCAAGAATTCAGCATTAAGGCTGCTATAGGTGTGTAATTCTAAACAGGCGACTAAAGTACGGTCGCTGTATTGTTCTTTTACAGCTTTGGTAGTCGCTTCAACTTTACTCGGCGAATGTGCAAAATCTTTATAAGCGACACTTGTCTTAGATTCAGCAATTTTCTCTAAACGTTTACTCGCACCTTTAAATGTAGAAATAGCTTCATAGAAATCATCTTCATCAATGCCCATATGTTGGCAAATCCATTTGGCACCAGCTAAATTATTTAAGTTGTGCGCACCAAAGACTTCAATTGGCATTGGCCCTTCTGGAGTTTCTAATAAGGTTTCACCATTTTCAACGGTGTATTCTGGAGTTTTGTAGGCTATTTTTCGAATCTGATTTTCGGAAGCTTCCACGACACGCTTTACTTCTGGATCTTCTTCGTTATAATTAATACTTCCACCTGTGACAATAGAATCTACAAAAATGCTGAACTGCTCTACGTAATTCTCATACGTTGGAAACACATTAATATGATCCCAAGCAATACCACTCAACAAGGCAATATTAGGTTTATATAAATGGAATTTTGGTCGTAAGTCAATTGGTGAACTTAAATATTCATCACCTTCTAAAACGATAAAATCATTGTCTTCTGTAAGTTTTACCATGACATCAAAACCGTCCAATTGTGCTCCAACCATATAATCCACATCACGATCGTGGTAATGCATCACATGTAAAATCATAGAGGTGATCGTTGTCTTTCCATGACTTCCACCAATAACAACTCGTGTTTTATTTTTGGCTTGTTCATATAAAAATTCAGGATAACTGTAGATTTTTAAGCCTAGTTCTTGAGCTTTAAGCAATTCGGGATTATCGGCTTTCGCATGCATTCCTAAAACAATAGCATCTAAATCAGAGGTGATTTTTTCAGGATACCAACCAAAAGCATCAGGCAACAATCCTTTAGCATCTAATCTCGATTTTGAAGGTTCAAAAATGGCATCATCACTTCCTGTGACCTTATATCCTTTATTGTGAAGTGCCAAGGCTAAATTGTGCATTGCGGCACCACCTATTGCTATAAAATGTACGTTCATTGTATTCTAAAAATAAGTAATGTAAAAATACTATAAGTTTTTTAAAACGAGAATTTATGAACAAGGTTCTCGATAGGATTTTCAAAAGAAAAAATCAATCGAACTGACATAAATACTAATCAAAAGCAATTTTATAAAACTAATCACCTGCATCAGTTCGAATGTTTATTTATTTGAAGTGTTAAGAAAAATGAAGAAATGCATCGGAAACAGAAATTAATCTATAGCGTCGCTTTAAATTCATGAAACACATCAATATCTGGCAAACCAGAAATCGCCTTATTAATCCAAACTAACGCTTCTGTAGAATTATTTCTATGTTTATAAATCTGTGATAAACGATAATAAGCCCATTCTTTTGGCACTCCATCTTTAGCGGAATGATTTGACAAATATGCTTTTAAACATTTTTCGCCCTTATCTAATTGAATATTATAATCTGCACTAACTTTACCTATTTGATAATGCATGGCATTACGTTGGTGTTTATCCTTAGCTTCTTCAATATTTCCTATGGCTTTTTCGGGTTGCTCTTGTTCTTCGTAGAAATTAGTCAACTTATCATAACAGGTTACAGAACCACCTTCTTTTATGGCGAGTCTATAATACTTTTCAGCGAGTTCTGGTTCGTCATCATACTCGTAAACATAGCCTTTTGCTAAATAACCATCTACTTTTGAGAGTTGTTCTAATTGCTCAGCATAACTTAAAGCTTTAGAGAAACTTCCGCCAACAATACCTGGTAATGATACATACAACTCAACCAAAGCCCAACGGGCATCAATATGATTTGGATCTAATTGGGCTGCCTTGTGAAACGAATCTTTAACATCACCAATAATGCCAAGTGCTCTAACTTTACTTATACTTAACGCTTTCATACCCAAAGCTCCACCATACTTATAATGATAATTGGCGTTCTGAGGACGTTTTTGTTTTAAAACCTGATATTGTTCTATAGCTTCATCCCATTTCTTTTGATGTCCATAGGCATCACCCAAAAGTTCGATAGCTTTTAAATCGTTGGGATTAGAACTTAAAAACAGTGTCATTTCGGTTTGTGCTTTCACAAATTCCTTTTTAGCAATAAATGCTTCTGCATTATCTATTGATGTTTGAGAAAAACAGAATGACGATAACAACAAAATAAACAAAAATCTATTCATACAATGTGGGTGCTTTAAGCAAAAATACAATTATTAAACGCTCAGGTTCCTCAACAAATTGTTAACTTCACTCAACGAAATGAGTCGTTAACTCATTATGCTTATTTTGGAATACATTTTGAATGTATTTTGGCATAGCTAACAGAATGTGTTCACCTTTATATTAATCGAAACAGATTCATCAAAATATTACCGCATTTGCGGCAAAACTATGAAAAACTATATATCTATACTCATGCTAATTTGCATCATTTCCTTTTCTAATGCTCAAAACGATTTTGAAGATCAGTGGAAAGAAGTGGGCAAACTCGAATATAACGGCCTCACCAAAAGTGCTGCCGATTTGGTTGAAACTATTTATAAAAATGCCGTTGAAGCCGACAATACGCAGCAGCGCATCAAAGCATTATTACATATCAGCAAGTATATGCTCATATTAGAAGAAGATGCCCAACTTTCTATTGTTAATCGGTACAAAGGCGAAATCAACGCGACTAAAAGCGAGATTACCAAACACATCTTAGAGAATATGTTGGCAACGATGTATTGGCAATATTTTCAGCAAAGTCGATACCAATTTTACAACAGAACTAAAACGTCTGAAAAAATCAGTGACGATTTTAGAACTTGGGATTTAGAAACCTTGTTTAATGAAATACACATGTACTATCAACGTTCTCTTAAAAATACTGACTTACTTCAAAAAGAATCATTAAATGACTATTCAGTACTTTTAAATGAACCTAAAAACTCTAAAGATTATCGTCCAACATTATTTGATTTATTAAGTCATAACGCTTTAGAGTTTTATAAGACAGACGAAAATAGCATTTCTCAACCTGCCTATAAATTCAGTATTGATAACAATGATTTTATTGCAGACAGTGACATTTTCATCAACACAAATCTAATTTCTAAAGACACTTTATCACTGCAGCGCAATGCTTTAAAAATTTATCAAAGTTTATTGAAATTTCATCGTAAAGATAAAATTTCGAAAGCCTTTGTAGATGTAGATATTGAACGTTTAAATTTTGTAGCGCAACATGGCATCTTTTCCGATTTAGAAGTCCAACTTCTAAAGACGTTACAATCTAAATCAAAACAATTACAGGCTTCAGAATTATCTACGTTATACGATTATGAAATTGCTAAGGTATATGAAAAACAAGGTAACCTATTCAATCACACCCTAGTTGACAATGAGAGCAACACTAAAAACCAATGGAAACTTAAAGAAGCGGTAGCTATATGCAATGCCGCAATGATAAGGTTTCCAAATAGTATTGGAGCTCAAAAATGCGAGTTTTTAATAGCGCAAATTGGCAGACCCGACATACAACTTCAAACTGAAGAATTTATTAGAATTAATTCTCCTTCAAAATTATTAGCGACATATAAAAACTTAGAACATCTAGATTTTGAAGTCTATAAAGTTTCACAAAACCAACTAGAGCTTTTCAATAACATTTATAGAGTTGATAAAAAAGAGGATTTCTTCAAAAGTTTAACTCCCGTTGAAACTTTTTCTAGTGTCTTAACAACAGAAAATGATTACCAAAAACATAGTACAGAAATTGTATTACCAAATCTAAATAATGGTTTATACATCATCAAAGCTAATACCAGTAACAACAATTACACAAATGTTCTTGCTACAGCGCATATACAAGCTACAAATTTAGCATTAGTAGAGAGTTTAGAAAATGATATGCAGGTTTATCAAGTTATTGATAGACATAACGGTAAACCTTACGCTAATACTAAAGTAAAACTCTCTTATTCTAATTATAAGAACAAACAACTTAATAAATCATATATAACAGATCGTTATGGAAAATTTCAATTTACAAAAGACAACAACTATTACAATAACATTCAAATAGAAGTCAACTCTAAAGACGATGCTGGTTATTTTGGTAATTATTACATCAATAGAGCTTACAACCCAAATAAAAATAATGATACGCAGTACCGCAACTTTTTATTCACAGATCGAAGTATTTACAGACCAGGCCAAATCGTTTATTTTAAAGGTATTGCTACCAAATCTAAAGACGGAAAAACAACGGTTTCAGCTAGTGCTGCGGCAACGGTAAAATTAATGAATGTAAACGGAGAGGTTGTTAAAGAACTAAATTTAATAACTAATGAGTTTGGTTCACTACATGGGGAATTCATAATACCAAACGATGGATTAACGGGTAATTACACTATTAATGTATATAGTAAAACTTATGGTTATGCCAATATCTCTGTGGAAGAATACAAGCGCCCTAAATTTAAACCAGAGTTCCAACCTATTACAGAAACTTACAAAATAAACGACAGCATTACAGTAAACGGAACCGCAATCGCATTTGCTGGGAGTACTATTACAGATGCTAAAGTGGTGTATCGTGTAAAACGAAATGTGAAATTTCCGAGTTGGTATTATTGGAGACGTCCATATTTTAATGTGGAAGCCCAAGAAATCACTTTTGGTGAGACTAAAACAAATGCTAAAGGAGAGTTTGAAATTACGTTTAAAGCGCTTCCTGATGAAAGCGTATCTAAAGAAAATCTTCCTGTTTTTAATTATGAAATCACAGCAGACATTACAGATATCAACGGTGAAACACGTTCAACATCTACCATTGTTAATGTTGGTTATCATGCTATGACGCTCAACATTCTGGCTTCTCAGAAAATTGATAAAGATCAAAAAGAAATAGAATTCACTTTAGCATCACAAAATCTTAATGGTGAATTCACACCAGCAAAAGGACAATTAAAAATATATAAACTAAAGGCACCAGATCGCGTTTTAAGAACACGGCCTTGGCAAGCACCAGATTACCAAACGCTTTCTGAAGCTGAATTTAAAAAGTTATTTCCTCATGACGCTTACGATGATGAACATCAACTTATGAATTGGAAACAAGGTGACGCGGTTTTTAGCACCGAATTTGATACCGAAAAAGAAAAAGAGATTATCTTGAAACGTCTTCACAAATGGGATTCTGGTCAATATATTATTATTGCAGAAAGCCAAGATAAATTTGGACAATCGATAAAGGATCAAGTCTTTACATTAGTTTTTAGCACTGAAGACAAGACGATTGCAGACCATCAATTGTATGAAGCGCAATTGGATAAAGAAAGTTACGACATTAATTCTATGGCAAAACTAACTTTAGGTTCTGCAGCAGAACATATAACCGTTACTGTTGAAATTGAAAAAGGCGGTAAAATTATAATGACGCAATTAGTTGAACTTCATAATTCTAAAAAAACAATTATAATTCCCGTTTTAGCAAGTGATGTAGGAGGTTTTGCTGTTCATACGTCTTTTGCAGCGTTCAACGAATTTAAATCTCAGAGTTTTAATGTTAGTGTCCCTTATCCTAAAACGGATTTAGATATTGAAACCACAACGTTTAGAGATAAACTACAACCAGGACAAGATGAAACCTGGAGCTTTAAAATAAAGGGCTCTAAAGGAGATAAAGTGTCTGCTGAATTATTAGCTAGCATGTACGACACCTCTTTAGACGAGTTTAGAACACACAATTGGAATTTTAATCCTATAAATAACCCTGTTTATCATGGTCGATTAGGCAAAAATTCTAGACAAAGTTTCGGAAACACTAATTTTAGAGTATTCAATAATTTTTATACAGATGTGACATATCCATATCAAGGTTACGATGAATTAAATTGGTTTGGATTTTACTTTGGAAATAATTACAGGTACTTAAGTAAAAGCAAAAGGCTTTCTTCTCCCGAAGCTGTGGCAATGGTTTCAGATTCTGCAGAATTAGAAGAGGTTGTAACTGTTGGTTATGGTGAGGCTGCGGAAAATAAAACGGCTTTGAACAATTTGAATGGAGCAGTTTCAGGACTAAATATAGCATCTGGTTCAGGTCAACCTGGATCCGACAGCTCTATTATTTTGAGAGGCACAGGATCTATAACTGGTAACAGTGAACCTCTTTTTATAATCAATGGAAACATAGCAACAGAAACACAATTTAGATCTATCGAAGCTTCAGATATTTTAGAGTATACGATCTTAAAAGCTGAAGAAGGAACTGCTCTATATGGCGAAAAAGGTAAAAACGGAGTTATAATAATTACAACTAACCAAGGTCTTAGCGACTTACAAAAAGTAAAAATCCGAAAAAACCTAAACGAAACCGCCTTCTTCTTTCCACAATTACAAACAGACAAAGAAGGAAATGTCAGCTTCAACTTTAAAGCCCCAGAAGCCTTAACCAAATGGAAGTTACAATTATTGGCACACACTAAAACTTTAGAAAGTGCCGTGACGAAATTAGAAACAGTGACGCAAAAAGAATTGATGGTTATACCGAATGCTCCTCGTTTTTTGAGAGAAGGCGACGAAATTACTATTAGTACAAAAATTGCAAATCTTACGGACAATGAATTATCTGGTATGGCTCAATTAATTTTGACCGATGCTGTGACGGGTAAATCGATTGATACAGAACTTTCAAATTCTAGTAACACATCTTCTTTTGTCGTTGATGCGAAAGGCAATACGCAAGTATCTTGGAGTTTGAATATTCCAAAAAACATCCAAGCGGTACAATATAAAGTGATTGCAAAAGCTGGTGATTTTAGTGATGGCGAGCAAAATGCCTTACCTGTTTTAAGTAATAGAATGCTAGTGACTGAAACACTTCCGATGTGGGTTCGTTCTAACCAAACTAAAACATTTACTTTAAATAAATTAAAAGATAATACTTCGACTACGCTCAGTCATCATAAGCTGACCTTAGAGATGACATCGAATCCAGCTTGGTATGCGGTACAAGCGTTGCCGTATTTAATGGAATATCCTTATGAGTGTAATGAGCAGACATTTTCACGTTACTATGCGAATGCCTTAGCACAACATATTGTTAGCTCAAACCCAAGAATTGAAGCTGTTTTCAATCAATGGAAATCGACTGATGCTTTATTGTCTAACTTAGAAAAGAACCAAGAATTAAAATCCTTACTAATTCAAGAAACACCTTGGTTGCGTGATGCGGAATCCGAAACCGAACAGAAAAAACGTATTGCCTTATTATTCGACCTTAATAAAATGAATAATGAATTGCAATCTGCTGTTCGTAAATTAAAGAATAATCAGCATGCTTCTGGTGCTTGGCCTTGGTTTAATGGCGGTCGTGATAATCGATTTATCACCCAACATATTATTGCTGGATTTGGACATTTAAAACAGTTAAATGTCTCTTCAACTTCAGATGAAGAAACTATGATCGAAAACGCCATAGACTATTTAGATGCTGAATTTGTTCAAGAATATAAAGACATCAGAAAATATAACAAAGACGCTGATTTAAGCAAAGATCATTTGTCACATACCCAATTGCATTATTTATATACACGAAGTTTTTACCCTGAAATGACACCTTCGAAAGAAGTTCAGAATATTATGGAGTATTACCAAGGTCAGATTCAAAAGTATTGGTTATCGCGTTCATTATACGAGAAAGGTTTAATGACTTTAGCAATGCATAGAACAGGTGATGCTAAAACGGTTGGTAAAATTGTAAAATCCTTAAAGGAAAACAGTATCACATCTGAAGAATTAGGTATGTATTGGAAAACCAACACCAACTCATGGCATTGGTACCAGGCACCAATTGAAACGCAAGCCTTAATGGTGGAAGTATTTTCTGAAGTTGGAACGCGTATACAGAGCGAAGCAAAGAACCTTGAAGTCATTGATAACCTAAAAATTTGGTTACTTAAAAATAAGCAAACGAATCGTTGGAAAACGACTAAAGCGACTACCGAAGCCGTTTATGCGTTATTATTGCAAGGAAGCGATTGGCTAAGCGTCACAGAGCAAGTGGACGTTAAAGTAGGGAATGAAACGATTTCACCTTCAACATTAGAAAACGTAAAAGTAGAAGCTGGCACTGGGTATTATAAAACGTCTTGGAATGGTTCTGAAATTAAACCAGAACAAGCCGATGTTACCGTTATTAAAAAAGGTGAAGGTATTGCTTGGGGAGCCTTATACTGGCAATATTTTGAGGATTTAGATAAAATAACTTCAGCTGAGACACCATTAAAATTGAGCAAGAAATTGTTCTTAAAATCGAATACAGATAAAGGGGAAGAAATCACTGAAATTACTTCAAATTCAAAATTAAAGGTTGGTGATTTAATTAGAGTTAGAATTGAATTAAGAACCGATCGTACCATGGAATTTGTACATCTAAAAGATATGCGTGCCGCTGGTTTAGAACCGGTAAATGTACTATCGCAATACAAATGGCAAGATGGATTGGGTTATTACGAAAGCACAAAAGATGCTGCCACCAATTTCTTTATGGATTATTTACCAAAAGGGGTTTATGTGTTTGAATACGATTTACGTGTTAATAACGCTGGCGACATGAGTAATGGGATTAGCACCATTCAGAGTATGTATGCACCAGAATTTAGTAGTCATAGTGAAGGTGTTAGAATTACGGTGGACTAAAAACTTAATTGATCTTTAAAAATATAGGATTGTCTTCTGGAGATTTCAATTTCTTCTCCAGAATTCATTTCTATTTTTAGTTTTCCATTAAACCATGAGACGACTTTTTTAACGTGATTAATGTTAATTATTTGTTGTCTGTTGGCTCTAAAAAACACATCAGAAGGTAATTTTTCTTCTATTTGCGCAAGTGATTTATAAATTAAAGGGGTATTTGAATCAAAAAAGACACGGGTATAATTACCTACAATTTCAAACAATGAAATATCCTGAACTTTAACCAACCAACATTGTTCACCGTCTTTAATAAAAATCTGTTTATCTAAACGCAGTCCTGCGTTTTTTTCGGTTGAATTAGGTTCTGAAGTGCTTTTTTCAATAACCTTAGTGATAGAATTCGAAAACCGTTTTTGACTAATAGGCTTCAATAAATAATCGAATGCGTTGTACTCAAAAGATTTAATGGCATAATCATCAAAAGCCGTCGTAAAAATAGTTATTGGCACGTCATCTAGCATCTCGAGAAGTTCAAACCCGTCCTTTTCAGGCATATTAATATCTAAAAAAAGCAAATCCGGATTTACTTTAGTAATTAGCTCAAAACCTTCATCTACATTTTCGGCTTCACCTACAAGCTCTATCTCTTGGTGAACTTTTAATAGTTCTTTTAACTCATTACGAGCCAAACGTGAATCTTCTACAATAACGGCCTTTAGTGTTTTCATAAGATTGGCATTTTAATAGTGGCAACCACTTTATTTTCTATTTCTTTTAAGGTAAAAGTAGCATTTTGACCATAAAGCAATTCTAGACGTTTCTTTATGTTCTTTACACCTAACTGTGTAGAATTTTCGCTTTTCTGTAATTTCCCAGAATTAGTCACTTCAATTTGTAATTGATTATCCGACACAACCGTTGATAAAGTAACTTCACCTCCACTTTTTATATTTGAAATGCCGTGTTTAAGCGAATTTTCAACCAACATTTGAATAATCATTGGCGGAATTTGTTTATTTAAGGATTCGTCGTCAATATGAGTTTCAAACTGCAAACGGTCTTCAAACTGAATTTTAGAAATTTCAACATAGTTTTCTACCATTTCTAATTCATCTTCTAACGAAATAGAATTCAATTCACTTTTGGTTAGCGAATACCGCAATGTATCAGATAAATTGGTCAACATGTTTCTGGCGACATTTGCATCTTCTAGCATTAGTCCACGAATGTTATTCAAACTATTAAACATAAAATGCGGATTAATCTGCCCTTTTAGCGTGTTGAGTTGCGCTTCTTTTAAATTGGCTTCTAACGCCAGTTGTTTTACTTTAATGGTATTAATGTAATACACCAATTTCAAAGTTAAAACAACAAACAACCAAACCACAAAATAGGCTAAAAAATGAGGTACGTTTGTTAACTTTTGAAGTAAGGTTAATTCCACATCGACATTTAAAAAATAATTAGCAGGAATCATTAACATAGGCCAAAGTACACTATGATAAATAATTTGAGTTCCTACGACTACGGCTATAAGTTTATAAACATCACTTTTAGAATAATCACCTATTTTAAAGTACTTTTCGATAAAGTATAGTATAATAAACGATAATACAAAACCTAATAAGCCACACAAGACACCTTCGGTTAATAAGTAATAAACCCGATTAATTGATTCTTCACCTCCATCTCCGTAGGATATTTTGTCTATAGTGAGCATAAAAAGTGCAAACAAGATCCATCCAAAAAAATTAATAATCCAGTATTTATGGTTTGTTATAAGCTTCATTTATTCTTCTTTAGCCGAGATATAATTAATTGCAAGATATGAGATAATACGTGTTTATTGCAACTGTAGTTCATATGCCATTGTGCTTTCTAACGACGCTATTTCTTTTTCCGTTTTTTTGTATGATATATATCCAAAAACACCTACGAAAGATATATACGCCGATATACTTAAAATACCTGAAACATTAGAGTCAAAATGAATAGATGCTGAAGGTATTAGTGTTAACACCCAAAACGCGATAAAATACATTTCATATTTTTTTCGATTGTTCATATAGGTTTTGAATTTAGAGATACTTGAAACTAAAGAGGTTTGTGTATATGATTTTTGCTTAATATCTTTTAGGGATAAAAATTTATCTATAAAAAATACTATGGCTAAAATGCCCATAAGTAATAGCATAACATAAAGGTTATTTTCTCTGTATCGAATGGCAAGCCCAATTGATACTCCAATTAAGATAAACGACGAAAGCTTGGCCATTTTTGCTCCTATTAATAATTTTTCAAATGTTTTCAATTGCTTTTGAAAAGTGTCTTGTTTGGTTTGGTTTGAATTTTTCATAATTTGATTTGATTGATTTGATTGATTGATTGATTGATTGATTGATTGATTGATTGATTGATTGATTGATTAACTAAATACAACTTCAATAATAAATTCGATAATTACTTTTACTAAATTGATCATAATTCTGTTGTTTTTTGATTGATGATTACTATCCGATTTCTAATTGATAGTATAAATTTACAACAGTATCAAAGCTTTAAAATTGAAAATATGATGAGTGGTCATTAGAATATGCTAAACGGAAATTTGAATAACTATAGCAATTATAGAAGCATAAAAACCTGTAGACAATTCTTTTAAACAAAAAACAAATTACGTACGAATACATCAATATGCTGTCTTCGCTATGAAAACGGAAACATTCATAAACAAAAAAAAGGTTTCAAAAAATGAAACCTCTTTTTACTTTAAGTGCTTTTCTATTTACTCGGAGGAGTTGTGGGCCTCACTTCTATTTTGCTTGGTAACGTTCTTGGATTCATCTTTAATAAATCGATCACCAATTCTCCTATATCTTCACTCTGAATTTTCCAAGCTTGTTCGTCACTTGGTTCGTTTCCGTTAAAATGTGTAGACACAGAACCAGGCATAATTGTACTCACTTTTACTCCATGTTGTCTTAAATCTAACATCACCGCTTGTGTAAACCCTGTAACTCCAAATTTACTGGCATTATACGCAGATCCTCCTGCAAAAAAGTTAGCACCAGCCAAACTTGAAATTGTGATATAATAGCCTTTCGATTTTTTTAATTCTGCTACACTCGCCTTTATAGAATTAAAGGCACCTGTAAGATTTGTATCTATAGTATCTTTCCATTGTTGCTCTGTTAAATCTTCGATACTTGCAAAATGCCCCAATCCAGCATTTGCAATTACAATATCTAATGCGCCAAACCTTTTTATTGCTAGCTGTACGGCTGCTTCCTGACTCTTTAAATCTCTTACATCTGCTTCGACGCCGATTATAGCATCTAAGGCATCTGTTTTTGATGCTAATTCTTTAGCTGCATTTTCTGCTGCACTTTTAGCTCTGCTCGTTATCACAACTTTCACTCCTTTATTAAGTAATGCTTCTGCAATACCATAACCTATTCCTTTTGTTCCACCTGTAATTAAGGCGACTTTTCCTTTTAAATTTTCCATATGTGTTGTTTTTACCAAATTTACGAAACAAGGCTAAAAACTCAGCTTTTAGAATGTTAGGATTATTATAAATCAATCAACAAAAAATTAATCAATAGAATTTTACTCGTGCATTTTATTTATTTTCCCACCATCATTTTTATAACTAACTTTAACCTCCTAATAAACGCTTAATTTCTAAAATGAAAATCTCAAAAACCACGAGGGTCGCTTGCCTATTTATATTTGTAATAGGCTTATTATCTTGTGCTAGTAAACAGCTTGGCGTTACAGAAGAAGAAACTATTGTAACCCAACCTAAACTACTTTTCTTAAATTTTGAAATCATTAAACTAAACGACTCAAAAAGTGTTTCGTTAATCAATCAAATTACAACGGATGGTAAATTGAAAGGATGTGCAAACGTAGACTTGAAAGGAGACATTGGTGATTTAGAATATTTAATTTTGGATAAAGACCTCAACCAATTAGAGAAACACTACATCAAAAACCCTTTACATAAAATCATGGAGTTTATAAATGACTCCGGAGATTTTGAAAAAAAAATACTAGATTTAGACCGATCTGAATTTTCATTAAAATTGCAGCTAAAATCTAAGGCTGAATACATTGTAATCAACGAAATCACTTTAGAAGGTATTACAAAACTGAACACTACAAAAATAGAATAAACATGAATAAACTATTACTCTTCGTACTTATTTCCCTTACTGTTCAATTTGTTTTTTCTCAAACTTTTGATGTTCAGGCTATCAAAAATTCTGGTGATACTGACAAGCGTATTAACCTTGTTATTTTGAGTGATGGTTATTTAGCTAGTGAATTACCGCAGTTTGAAATCGATGCGACTAATTTTATGAATGATATGTTTTCTCAAGAGCCTTTTGCTAGTTATGAAAACTACTTTAATGTTTATATTATAAAAGTACCATCTAATGAAAGTGGAGCCACACACCCGGGTACAGCTTCAGATGAGCCTACTACTGTTGTACCTGTAGCTACAGTTGATAATTATTTTGGTACCGCATTTGACAGTTATGATGTTCATAGATTGTTATTCACAGAAAACAGTGCTTTAATTAGCACAGTATTAGCGAATAACTTCCCACTTTACGACCAAGCGCTTATTTTAGTAAACTCTCCATATTACGGTGGCAGCGGAGGCCAGTTTCCAATTTCTTCAACAGGTGAAGATGCCGGCGAAATTGCCATTCATGAGTTAGGACATTCCTTTGTAAATTTAAAAGATGAATACTATCCTGGAGATTTACTTGCTGCCGAAGCTATAAATATGACCCAAGAAACAGATCCTACATTAGTAAAATGGAAAAACTGGATAGGCACAGGTAATATTGGTGTATTTCCATATGCTACTTCTGGTACTGCGGCCACTTGGAACAGACCACATCAAAGTTGTAAAATGCGCTATTTGGGTTATGATTTTTGTGCCGTTTGCAAAGAAGGTATTATTGAACAGATACACGATTTAATTTCTCCAATAGATTCATATACACCAACGGAAACCGCAGTTAGCGCCGCTAGTTTCCCTTTGAATTTTGAAATTAATACTATTGAAACTCTACCTGTAAACACTTTAGAATCAAACTGGTCTCTTAATAGTAATGCTATTGCCTCTAATATTAATACTGTTACTCTTGAAGAAAACGATCTAAACGCTGGATCAAATAACCTCAGCGTTGCGGTCAACGATGCCACGACTTTAATTAATGTAGATAGCCATGAAACCATTCATATTGCTACCATAACATGGACTATAGATAATACATTAGGAGTACAAGGCGTAACCGTTAATGATTATAGCTTAACAATGTATCCTAATCCATCACAAAACAGTTTAAATATAAAGCTAGATAATGTGCGTAGCGAAACTGTTCGGGTTGAAATCTTAAGCCTTGACGGAAAAAGAATCAAATCAGTATTAGTTAAAAATGATGAGACTACAGCAATAGATATTAGTGCATTAAGCAATGGCGTTTACATCACTAATTTTTATACGAATTCAATTTTAATTGCTAGTAAAAAGTTAATCAAGAACTAAAACTATTTAGATTTAGGTGGATAGTTTGAAAACACCTTTTCAACAACTGCTTGAAACTGTTCTTCGCGCTTTTCAGGAGTGGCATTTGGGTTAAAACTACTTTCACTTATGGCTTGCCAAAACATTCCTGTTTTAGTATCGTCCACAAACTCAATTACTAATTCTCTTGTGTTTTTATTACCACCAATAGGTAAACCTACAGAAATTCCACCACCAACATTACCTCCGCCTCCACCAAGGCCTACTCCCACATTGCTATTATTTCTACTTTGGATCTCTTGACTTTGAATATCGATATAAAAATCTGGATTATCGGACCGTACCAGTCCCATGGTTTCTAGCTTAGTATCCATTGTTCTAATTAAACGTTTAAGGTCTAATTCAGACAAGCCCGTTTTCATTTCATCAAAATAATTGTAAGTTTTATAGCTATTAAAATCTGTTGCCTTTTCGTAATCGTAGTTGACTTTGGTTCCGCAAGACGTTAGGATAAGTGCAATAAGTAAGAATTTTAAATTTTTCATCTTTTTTTATTTAAAGATATTAAAAATTGAAGATGCCACCCCTATTTTAACTTGTCTTCTTTTTTGTCATCATGTGGCTCAACAGCTTTAGTCAAAGAAGATGAAATAATACCAGTCGGTATTGCTACAATACCTAAGCCAATTAATAACATAAAAAATGTAAAGATGCGACCACCAACCGTAATCGGATATACATCACCATAACCGACTGTCGTTAGTGTAACAATAGACCACCAAAGACTAGAGAATATAGAAGAAAAATGCTCTGGTTGTGCTTCATTTTCAAAATAATAAATACCTACAGCAGCAAAATAAATTAGCATTACTGTAATAATCAAAAATAAGATTATCTGTTCTTTTGCCAATTTCATGGCTTTAGCAAAATGATGCATCGCCTTATTATAGCGTACTAATTTAAACAATCTAAATAATCGGAACATACGTAGTAAACGCAACGAACGTAAGTCGACGCCGAAGGATAGATAAAATGGTAAAATAGCTAAAAAATCTACAATGCCGAAAAAACTAAAAACGAATTTGGGTTTACTATCAGCAACATAAATGCGTGCTAAATATTCAAAAGTAAAAATAATAACACTAAAAGCCTCAATAGCTTTTAAAACAACTCGTGTTTGAGGTTCTAAGTCTGGTAAGGTTTCAATTGAAAATGTAATTACAGAAAAAATGATTAAAAACTGAATAAAGTATGCAAACCATCTGCTTTTCTTGGTACCATTAATTTCTACCAAATCTTTTAGGTACGTCTTCATACTAAAGTCAACTTACTAATTTAACATCTTCCAGAGCGTATCTTTTAACTCTGTTAAGCCTTGTTGCGCCACAGAAGAGATAAACATATAGTTAGCATCTAAATCTTTGTCTAGAATGGCTCCTATTTCAGATTTTAATTCGTCATCTAACATATCAGATTTAGAAACGACTACAAAGCGTTCCTTATCTAACATTTCAGGGTTATAGCGCCTTAATTCGTCTTCTAATATTTCGTATTGCTCTACAATATCCTTAGCATCTGCAGGAATTAGAAATAATAAGATAGAATTACGTTCAATATGTCTTAAAAAATAATATCCTAAACCTTTTCCTTCTGCGGCACCTTCGATAATACCAGGAATATCTGCCATTACAAACGACTGAAAATCGCGATATTCTACAATACCTAAATTCGGCTTTAAAGTCGTAAACTCGTAATCTGCAATTTTAGGTTTTGCAGATGTTAACACAGAAAGTAAGGTTGATTTTCCTGCATTAGGGAAGCCTACTAACCCTACATCTGCTAATACCTTAAGTTCTAAAGTAATGTCTAGTTCTTCAAGAGGTATACCAGGTTGTGCGTAACGCGGAGTTTGATTCACTGAATTCTTAAAATGCCAGTTTCCTCGTCCACCCATGCCTCCTTTTACTACAATAATTTCTTCACCTTCTTCGGTAATTTCAAATAGAATAGTATCGGACTCTGAATCGCGAACAACAGTTCCTAATGGTACGTCGACATAAATATCTTCACCATCGGCTCCTGTACTTCGTCCTGAGCTACCATGTGAACCATGACCAGCTTTAAAATGTCTTTTAAACTTTAAATGAATAAGTGTCCAGAGATTAGAGTTCCCGCGTAAAATTACATGGCCTCCGCGACCTCCATCTCCTCCATCTGGTCCACCTTTTTGTATATATTTTTCGCGATGTAAATGCGCAGAACCTTTTCCTCCGTTACCAGAAGATACGTGCATTTTTACGTAGTCAACAAAATTTCCTTCAGTCATATTCATTTCCCACCAAAGTGGGAATCTTTTTAGTTAGATTCCTATTTTAGTAGGAATGGCAATTTATAATTTATCAATCACAGAACTTAAACGCACTGTAATATCTTCAACACTACCAACACCATCAACACCAAAATATTTATTTTGATCAGTGTAGTAATCTTTTAAAATAGCTGTTTTTGTATAATATTGTTTTATTCGATTTCTTATAATACTCTCGTCAGCATCGTCAGTTCTTCCACTAGTTTCACCACGCTTAAGCAAACGTTGTACCAAAACCTCATCTTCGACCTCCAAGGCAACCATCGCATCGATTTGAGAATCTTTATCTTCCATTAAGTCATCTAATGCTTTTGCTTGTGCATTGGTTCTTGGAAAACCATCAAAAATAAAACCATTAGCGCCTGCATTTTTCTCTACCTCTTTATTCAACATATCAATAGTAACCTGATCTGGCACTAATTCTCCTTTGTCCATAAAAGACTTTGCTAACATCCCTAAAGCGGTTTCGTTTTTAATGTTAAACCTAAACACATCACCTGTAGAGATGTGTATTAAATCGTATTTCTCCTTTAGAAAATTAGCTTGTGTTCCTTTACCTGCACCTGGAGGGCCAAATAGTACTATGTTTGTCATATGTTGAGTGGTTTTTAATTGATATACATCCGGTAAGTCTCTTCCTAATCCATCGTAATCTAAGCCATAGCCTACAATAAATTTATTAGGAATTTCCATACCTACATAATGAAGTTTAAAATCTTTGTTATACGCTTCAGGCTTGTAAAACAAAGTTGCAATAATCAATTGCTTTACATTTTCGTTCTCAAAAATACGGTGTACTTCTTCTAAGGTGTTTCCTGAATCTATAATGTCTTCTAAAATAACAACCGTTCGTCCTGTTAGGTCTTGAGTCAAACCAATTAAGCGTTGAATATCTTCAGTAGACTTTACCCCTTCATAAGACGCTAGTTTAATAAAAGTAACCTCGCATGGTTTTGGATATTTTTTTACAAAATCACTCACTAACATAAATGAACCGTTCAAAATACCAATAAACACAGGCACTTCATCACCTAAATCGTCAGCAATACCATCTACCATTTTTTGGACAGCGGTATCTATTTCTTGTTCAGATATAAAAGGTTTGAAGTATAAATCGTGAAGCTTAATCACTTTCTTTTTATTTTAGAGTTGCAAAGATACATATTTGATTGCTTTTTAAGGGATTTTTGATTTAGGAATTTAGAGTGATGTATGATATTTAGCGTATTTTTGTTGTTGAAAAGCAGAAATTTTAATCTTAAATAAGTTTTCCTGTTCATAGGAAACAGCAAAAATTGATGAACTATTTTTCTTCAAGTTTTAAACTTGGTATTCTCGGTGGTGGCCAACTTGGTAAAATGATGTTGTACGACACTCGTAAATTTGACATTCATACTTGTGTTATAGATCCTAGCCCAGAAGCACCATCACGACTCGCTTGCGATGAATTTACTATTGGTGATTTAATGGATTACCAAACCGTTGTTGACTTCGGAAAAAAAGTAGATGTTTTAACTTTTGAAATTGAAAACGTTAATGTTGATGCTTTAGAAACCCTTGAAAAAGAAGGTGTAAAAGTTTTCCCTTCTTCTAAAACATTAAGAACCATTCATAATAAAGCGACTCAAAAACTATTTTATCGCGATAATGACATTCCAACTGCTGAATTTTCAAGATTTGCTTACACTTCTGAAATTGATGAAGCTATAGACAATGGAGGGTTAAGCTATCCTTTTGTATGGAAAAGTGCGCGATTTGGTTATGATGGCACAGGAGTAAAAGTGGTTAGAAGCCTTTCTGACTTAAGAGATTTACCTAATGTAGAATGTATTGCCGAAAAGTTAATTCCTTTTAAAAATGAATTAGCTGTCATCGTTGCGAGAAACGAAAAAGGAGATGTAAAAACATATCCTGTGGTAGAGATGGAATTTCATCCAGAAGCTAACCAAGTTGAGTATGTTATTTGTCCGGCTCGTATTCCTGATGCCATTGCAAAAAAAGCAGAAGCTGTAGCTTTAAAGGTCGCTTCTACTTTTAAACACGTTGGTTTATTGGCTGTTGAAATGTTTCAGACTGAAAACGATGAAATCTTAGTAAACGAAGTTGCACCAAGACCACATAACTCTGGTCATTACAGTATTGAAGCAAGCTACACCTCTCAATTTGAACAACAAATTAGATGTGTCTTAGGATTACCTCTTGGTAATACCGAAAGTAAAGTTGCTGGTGTTATGGTAAATCTTGTAGGTGCTGAAGGCCATACAGGAAATGTAGTCTATAAAAATATAGAAAACATCTTAGCGATGGATGGCGTTACACCGCACATTTATGGTAAAAAGCAAACAAGACCTTTTAGAAAAATGGGACATGTTACTATTGTAAATGAAGATATTACTGTGGCTAGAGAAATTGCTGAACACGTAAAACAATCCATCGAAGTCATTAGTGAGTAATCTTCATTTTACATCCCTCAAAAGTTATAATTATTCCATTTAGTAAATCAATACGTTACATCTTAAAAAAAAGACAAAAGTCTGTTTTACTACTTTTTTCTTGTTAACGGATTCAAAAAAATTGGTAATACTACCTTAGTTACCTTAACTTTGGTGTCATCATTTTGTACCCTATAACCAAGGATACCAAAAGTAATATTATCAAAAAATAATCAACACAGAGAATGAGTAAAGTAGCCGTAATAATGGGAAGTAACAGCGACATGCCAGTAATGCAAGACGCTATAGATATATTAAAAGAATTTGATATTGAAGTTGAAGTTGATATCGTTTCTGCGCATCGTACACCCGAAAAATTATTCGATTTTAGTAAAAACGCACACACTAGAGGTATCAAAGTTATTATTGCTGGTGCTGGTGGAGCTGCACATTTACCAGGTATGGTTGCTTCTTTATCACCATTACCAATTATTGGAGTTCCTATAAAAAGCAGTAATTCTATTGATGGTTGGGATTCTGTATTATCTATTTTACAAATGCCAGGTGGCGTTCCTGTTGCAACTGTTGCACTTAATGGTGCTAAAAACGCTGGGATTTTAGCGGCTCAGATATTAGGTAGCGCAGACCAAAGTATTTTAAACAAAATAGTAGATTATAAGGAAGGGTTGAAAGCAAAGGTTATTGATTCTGCAAAGGGTTTATAAAAAAGCCTCAACTTTCGTCAAGGCTTCTTAGCTATTAATCAATTCTAATCTCGTATATTCTTAATCTACGTATTAGTACTGCAAAGATATTAAATATTGAACTTTTGATTACAAAACACAAAGTTAAAATATTGTTAATCAAATACTTAATTTAAAATTTGAATTTATGACAATTCTTAATAAAGCATTCAACACACCATATAACACAGCGCCTTTTTCAAAAATAAAAACAGAAGATTATTTACCTGCTTTTAAAGAAGGCATTAAAAAATCTAAAGCTGAAATCGATGCTATAACAGCAAATACTGAAGCACCAACTTTTGAAAACACAATTGAAGCCTTAGATTATTCTGGCGAAGAATTAGATCGTTTGTCTAGTATTTTCTTCAATTTAAATTCGGCTGAAACCAATGATGAAATTCAGAAAATAGCACAAGAAGTGTCACCGCTTTTATCAGAATTTGGTAATGACATCACTTTAAATGAAGCTTTATTTAAACGTGTAAAAGCAGTTTACGATTCTAAATCTACTTTAGATTTAACTACAGAACAAGCCACACTTCTTGATAAAAGATATAAAGGATTCTCTAGAAATGGAGCCAATTTAGCTGAAGACAAAAAGACAAAACTAAGAGCGATTGACAAAGAATTAAGTCAATTAAAATTAAAATTTGGCGAACATATTCTTGCAGAAACTAATGCTTACGAAATGCATCTTACCAATGAAGAAGATCTTTCGGGTTTACCAGAAGGTGCAAAAGAAGCCGCTAAGCAATTAGCAGAAAGCAAGGATAAAGACGGTTGGTTAATTACGTTAGATTACCCAAGTTATATTCCGTTTATGACGTATGCGGACAATAGAAAATTAAGAGAAGAACTCTCTAAAGCTTTTGGTAGAAAAGGATTCCAGAATAATGAATTAGATAATCAAGATATCGTTCTTAAAATTGCAAAGCTACGTTTTGAGCGCGCTCAACTTTTAGGCTATAAAACGCATGCACATTTTGTTTTAGAAGAACGTATGGCACAAACGCCAGAAAAAGTAACGTCTTTTTTAAATGAATTATTAGAAAAAGCAAAACCAGCTGCTAAAGATGAATTTAAAGCGCTTGAAGATTTCGCTAAAGATTTAGATGGCATTGACCAACTTCAAAAATGGGATTCTGGTTATTATTCTGAAAAATTGAAACAAAAATTATTCAATTTAGATGATGAACAGTTGAAGCCTTATTTCAAATTAGAAAACGTTATTAACGGTGCTTTTACCGTTGCTGAAAAATTATTTGGATTACAATTTGAAGAAATTGATACCATTGATAAATACCACGAAGATGTTTTAACTTATAAAGTTACAGATGCTGATGGTGAATTGGTTTCTATATTCTATGCTGACTTTTTTCCAAGAGCAGGGAAACGAAACGGAGCATGGATGACCTCATACAAACCGCAAATGATTAAAGATGGTAAAAACGAAAGACCACACATTTCTAACGTTTGTAATTTTACTAAACCAACAAAAAGTAAACCTTCTTTATTAACATTTAATGAAGTTACTACGTTGTTTCATGAATTTGGTCACGGACTTCACGGCATGTTAGCCAACACAACCTACCCAAGTTTATCGGGAACTAGTGTGTATTGGGATTTTGTTGAATTACCAAGTCAGGTATTAGAAAACTGGTGTTACGAAAAAGAAGCCTTAGAGTTATTTGCGACGCATTATGAAACAGGTGAAGTGATTCCGATGGAATTGATTGAAAAAATTAAAGCCTCTGCGACGTTCCACGAAGGTATGCAAACGCTACGTCAGTTAAGTTTTGGATTATTAGACATGTCTTGGCATGGTGTTGATCCGTCAGAAATTAAAGATGTAAAAGCTTACGAAGTTGAAGCTTTTGGTGATACAAGTCTATATCCAGATGTTCCTGAGAATTGCATGAGTACAGCATTCTCTCATATATTTCAAGGTGGATATTCTTCTGGTTATTACAGTTACAAATGGGCCGAAGTTTTAGATGCTGACGCTTTTGAATATTTTAAAGAGGAAGGTATTTTCAACAAAACGGTTGCTGATAAATTTAAAACTTTTGTTTTATCTCAAGGTGGAACTGAAAACCCAATGACTTTATATAAAAAATTCAGAGGGCAAGAACCAAAACCTGAAGCCTTATTGAGACGTGCTGGCTTGTTGAAATAAAATGAGAAGCTTATGCGTTCAATATTTATGAAACTATTAAAATTTATTGGACACATTATCATCGTTATAATTTTAACAACAATTACTCAAGTTGGTGGATTAATATGGTTGCTTGCTATTATTATTTCATATAAAATAAAAAAGGGAAAGCGCATTGTTTTCCCTTTAATTTATCTACTCTTCAATCTCGTAATTATTCCACCTATTGCATCTTATTTAGGACGAGAAAAACTACCAACATTTAAAGAAAATTTGAAACCTCATAATTGGTTTTATCCATTAGCGTTTAGAAATTACGTTAATCCAGATTTAAAAAGCGAATTAGAAAAATCCGCACAAGCTTTAAGTGCATCAAATATCAACATAACTTATTTAGATGCCAATTTTCCTTTTATTAATGGATTTCCGTTGCTTCCGCATTTAAGCCATAGTGATGGAAAAAAGATAGATATTTCATTGATGTATTTAGATCAAGATGGAAATTCCACCAATAAAAAACCATCTGTTTCTGGTTATGGTGTTTATGCTAACTCTAGTCAAAATCACACCTCTGTAAATTGTATGAAAAAAGGCTATTGGCAATATGATTTCACTAAATATCTTACCCTTGGCACTATTAATAATTTAAAATTAGATGATAAAAACACTAAATTATTAATAGAACAACTACTATCCATCCCAACAACGGAAAAGATATTTATAGAACCTCATCTTAAACAATCTTTGGGATTACGTCATCAATCTAAAATTAGATTTACCGGCTGCCAAGCAGTAAGACACGACGACCATATTCATTATCAAATAAAATAAACTTTCAATAATTATTGAAAGTTTAAAAATTATTATATATTTGCGTATGGAATATCAAGAAGCAAAAGAAAAATTTATTAGTACTTGGGGAAGTTTAGGGTCACTTTGGGGCATAAACAAAGCTATGGCACAAATACAAGCATTGCTTTTTATCTCTACCAAACCACTGTCTATGGAAGAGGTTATGGAAGAGCTTAAAATTTCTCGTGGTAATACGAGTATGAATTTAAGACAATTAATGGATTGGGGAATTGTTACCAAAGTTTTAGTTTCTGGTGAACGAAAAGAATTCTTTACTACAGAAAAAGATGTACAAGAATTAGCACGTATTATCGCAAAAGAACGAAGCAGAAGAGAAATAAGACCTGTAATAAAAGTTTTAGAAGAGGTCTCTTCTATTAAAGATGATGGCACGGAAAAAACAAAAGAGTTAATAAAACAAACCAAAGCTTTAAATCTACTTACACAAGACTTAGATACCTTAATGAATAAAATGGTCAATCAGAAACAGAATTGGCTAACAAAATCAGTTATGAAGCTGATGAAATAGCCCAACTAATAATCTCAATAAAGATTATTAAATGAATGCTCTATACTACAATTGAAAAGCAATAAACAAAAACAAAGGAAATAAGATTATATTTTTTTTTAAATAAAACTTTCAGTATTTTCTGAAAGTTTAAAACAAACAAAAAGAATGAAAACACTACAAAACCAAACCTTACTTTACGACAGAGATTGCCCATTATGCAATGTTTATACAAGTGGATTCATAAAATCTAAAATGTTAGATCATAATGGTAGAAAAGCGTTTTGCAATTTGACTGATGAAGAACAAAATTTTATAGATTTAAATAGAGCTTCAAACGAAATTGCTCTTTTTGACAACCAAAGCAAAACAGTAATTTATGGAGTAGATAGTTTACTTAAAGTGATTGGTCATTCAATACCTCTAGTAGAAAGCATAGGGAATTTTAAACCAATAAAGTTTGGACTCAAAAAATTATATGCATTCATTTCATATAATAGAAAAGTAATTATCCCGAGTAAAATAGACAAAACACAGACGTTACAATGTGTACCAAGTTTCAATTATAAATACAGGTTAATTTACATTGTATTTGCAGCCATCATTACAAGTATTGTACTCTTTAAATTCAGTAAATTAATTACTATAATTCCGGAATCTAATTTATTAAGAGAAAGTGTAATTGCATTCGGTCAAATTGGGTTTCAAACTTTATTCATTTCAAAATTAAACTTTAAAAAGCAACTGAATTACTTTGGTAATCTTATGACTATTTCATTAATGGGAAGTTTCATATTGATTCCTGTATTAATCCTAAACTCAATCATAGAACTACCACAAATAGCATTACTTTTTTGGTTTGGGCTAACAGTCTCATTTATGTTGTGTGAGCATATAAGACGTATTAAACTATTAGCGTTACCAAAGCATTTATCTGCAACTTGGATACTTTACCGCCTTCTCGTTTTACTACTAATTTTATTTTTATAAGATGACTTACAACGCCATAACATATCTCTTGTATTTACCTCTAATTAGTTTTATTATGCTTAAGGTTGGCTGGCTGTTTTATAAAAATGGCGAAGTTTTTTTACTGAATTTATTCAACCAAAACCATCCCTTAGTCACCAGTATTAATAAACTCTTATTAATTGGTTATTACTTACTAAATATTGGATACGCCATCTTAACTATTGCTTATTGGGAACATTTAGAAAGCGTAACAGACATCATCAACTCTTTGAGTTTAACCTTAGGAAGAATTATCATCGCATTAGCAATAATGCACTATAACAACATTTTTATTTTAAAATACATTCACAAACAAAAACTTTTAAATCAATAAATTATGGAAAATTCTAAAATCATTATCGGCTACATTATTTACTTACCAATCGTTATTTTACTAACAATTTACATTTCTAAAATGCTATTTAAAAATGGCAAAATATTTATGATCGATATTTTTAAAGGCAAAGAAGAAATAGCATTAGCAACCAATAAGTTATTCGAAATTGGATTTTACCTCATAAATATCGGGTTCGCACTATATATCATGAAAATCTACTCTAGCGCATACTCAACCATAAGCTATCAAACCTTGATGGAAATATTAAGCAAAAAAATTGGTGGATTCACTATCTATTTAGGCGTGATGTTATTCTTAAATCTATACTTGTTTTTTAGAGGACGAAGAAAATCGAAACAAGTATTCACAACAACTAAAGCGTCTTAACCATGAAAACAATCATCATAGCAGGAGGCACTGGCTTCTTAGGCCAAGTTTTAGAAAACTATTTTACAGGTAACGGTTACGATATTAAAATCTTAACTAGAAAACCCACAAAATCGAATCATATTTACTGGAACGCAAAAAATCTAGACCAATGGACCAAAGCACTTGAGGGTATATATGCACTCATCAACCTTACAGGTAAATCTGTAGATTGTAGATATACCGAAGCTAATAAAAAACTGATTCACGATTCTCGTATAGATTCTACTAACGTATTAGGAAAAGCAATTCTTAAAAGCAAAAAACCACCAAATGTGTGGCTTAATATGTCTACTTCAACAATTTATGAAGATTCATACCAAAAACAAATGACGGAAGAAAACGGTGATGTTGGTAACGACTTTTCTATGAATATTGCTAAATCTTGGGAAGCTACCTTTAATAATATAGAAACACCACAGACAAGAAAGGTCATCTTAAGAACCTCAATTGTATTAGGTAAAAACGGAGGTGCATTAATCCCTCTAAAACAATTAACAAAATTTGGATTAGGAGGAAAGCAATGGCATGGCAAACAAAAAGTGAGTTGGATTCACGAAACAGATTTTGCAAGAGCTATTGATTTTTTAATAAAGAACAACCTCAACGGAGTCTTTAACATTGTTTCACCAAAACCAACTACAAATGCCAAATTAATGACTACACTTAGAAAATCATTTAAAGTTCCTTTCGGAATTCCCCAACCAAAATGGTTAATAACGTTTGGTGCAAAACTAATAGGCACAGAACCAGAGTTAGTTCTAAAAAGTAGAAATGTAATTCCAGAAAAATTAATTAATAATGGCTTCACATTTAAACATCAATCAATAGAACAGGCTATAAGTAATCTTATATAACTAAATTAATTCTCAAATTTTTAACCTATTTTTGAATCAGCAATGAAAATCAACAATGCCTAAGCATCAAATAGACCCAAACAATTGGGTGAAACTTTATTCAGATTACCTTTTCAATTATACGATTACACGTGTAAATGATAGAGAAATCGCTCAAGATTTAATATCTGAAACATTCTTAGCTGGTCTTAAATCCATGAAGAACTTTAAGGGAGAGGCAAGTGAACGCACATGGCTTATTTCTATTTTAAAGCGTAAAATTATTGATCATTACCGAAAAATAAATTCTAACAAAGGTAAAGCTGAAGTTAGAATGACTTATAACAGTGACACTGATACTGAAGGTGATTGGTTAGAGGAACGCGTAGCAGACACTAATGACAAAACTGCTGAAGACAATTTAGTGAATTCAGAATTAGGTGATGCTATCTACAATTGTTTGGGAAAATTACCAGAAAAACAAGCTGACGTTTTTAAGATGAAAACTATTTTAGGTTATGATACAGAAACCATTTGTAATGATTTGGAAATTACTGCGTCTAACCTATGGGTTATTATACACAGAGCACGTACTGCATTAGCAGAATGCATGCAAGATAATTGGTATAAATAATATTCCGTTTACAAGGACATTAAAGATGAAAAAAAGTTTTTTATTTATAAGCTGTGATGAAGCAAAACACATATGTGATAAAGCACAATATGATGAGGCTTCTACTTGGGAACAATTAAAATTAAGATTACGTCTTATGTATTGTCACATTACAAAGAAGTATTCTAGAAATAACACTAAACTATCCCAAACCATAGAACAATCAAAAGTGCAGTGTCTCAAAACTGAAGAATTCAATAAACTTCAATCGCAATTTGAAAAAGAATTAGCCAAGCAACAACAAGATTAATAGCCAAATAACAGGCAGACCTTCTACCCAAAATGCACTAAAATATTTTGACTGATTTTTGTTTGACCATAGCAAAAACAACAGCGTAATAACTGTAATTATAACGATCGCAATAATTGATTTTTCTTGTAATTCATCTTTAAAAAATTCTAGTATCAAAAACGCACTTAGCAGTACGACACCTATAATTTTGGTTTTTTTGACACCTATTTTTTGAGGTATGGTTGCCAATTTTAAACTATCATAGTTTAAATCCCTAATCTCAAAAGGCAGCATTAATACGAGCACATAGCAAAACCGCTGTACAGATATAATTACACCGTCAGAGCTCATAAAACCATCATTATTTAATAGTGGCAATAGCACTGTTGTAAACATCCAAATTAGAGCAATGAGATACACTTTTAAGCCACTAACTTGTCTTAAATTCTTGTGATCATCAAATAAATATTTTTTTGGTACCATTATAGGAATGGCATAAAAAAATGTAATAATTCCAAGTATTATAATAACCATCAAGGTTTCTGTCTCAAGCTTCAGTAAATAATAACACATGGATAGAAACGCTATAAATGAGAATATTTGTATAGCTTTTAACCAGCTTGCTAGGCTGCGATGGTGAAACTTAACGATTCCGAAATATTTCACAAAATTATAACCCGTTATCGTTGCAAAAAAAATAAAACTTAAAAGATATTTATCATACTCAATAGTCAACTCTATTAACGTTATCCATGCTAAGGAACAAGCAGCTAATGCCACATGAATGCTACTATTTAAATAAAAGTTGAAGATGCGTTTTAAAACTTCCATACAGCAAAAGTAGGGATTGTGTTAATAACCTCTAACATCGGTTAAAAACTTTAGTATTCCTTAACTAAAAAATTAGCCTAAATCCTTACTTTTGCAGAACTAAATAAATCATTTTTTTTTAATGGATACGACTTCATTTGCACTCAGACATATTGGCCCAAACTCAGATGACCAACAAGCCATGCTAGACACAATAGGTGTTAAAAGCATAACTCAATTAATCTCTGAAACCATCCCAGATAACATTCGATTAGATAACGATTTAAATCTAGATGCTGCCCTGAGTGAGCAAGAGTACCTTAGCCATATCAATGAGCTATCACAACGTAATAAAATTTACAAAACATACATTGGATTAGGGTATTACCCAACTAATTTACCTGCAGTTATACAACGTAACGTATTAGAAAATCCAGGTTGGTATACAGCTTACACACCTTATCAAGCTGAAATCGCACAAGGTCGATTAGAAGCATTGTTGAATTTCCAAACTATGATTATTGATTTAACAGGAATGGAAATCGCTAATGCATCGCTTTTAGATGAAAGTACAGCTGCAGCGGAAGCTATGGCATTATTATTTGCGATTAGAGATCGCGGGCAAAAGAAAGCCAATGTTAATAAATTCTTTGTTTCAGATTTAGTATTACCACAAACTATCGATTTACTTGAAACAAGAGCCAATCCAATAGGCATTGAATTAGTAATTGGTAACGAAACTGAATATAATCTTTCTGACGATTATTTTGGAGCCTTAGTTCAGTATCCAGCTAAAAATGGTCAGATTACAGATATTAAATCATTTATAGAACAAGCAAACGCTAAGAATATTAAAGTCGCCGTTGCTGCTGATATTTTAAGTTTAGTAAAACTTGAAGCACCAGGGAAATTTGGAGCCGATGTAGTTATTGGTACGACGCAACGTTTTGGAATACCAATGGGGTACGGAGGCCCACATGCCGCTTATTTTGCTACAAAAGATGCTTACAAACGTGATGTGCCTGGTCGTATTATTGGAGTCACAAAAGATATTACAGGTAATAGAGCTTTGCGAATGGCACTGCAAACTAGAGAACAACATATTAAGCGCGATAAAGCGACATCAAATATTTGTACTGCTCAAGTACTTTTAGCCGTTATGGCAGGTATGTATGCTGTGTACCATGGTCCTAAAGGCTTAACTTTTATTGCAGATAAAGTTAAAGATTCGACTTCAACTTTAGCTAATGCTTTAGAGCGCTTAGGACTAGAACAAGTAAATTCTCATTATTTTGACACAATACAGATAAAAGCTGATGCTGTTAAAGTAAAATATGAAGCTGAGAAAAATGAAGTTAATTTTCATTATCCAGATACCAATACTATTAATATCGCTTTAAATGAAACGACTACCGTTTCAGATTTAAATGATATTATTTCAATTTTTGAAAAGGTTACAGGAAATACTACAGATAAGATTGAAACTATTTCAGCTAACGAAACAATTCCTCCACATCTAAAACGTCAATCAAAATTTTTAACTTTCGATGTTTTTAACACCTATCATTCTGAAACGGAATTAATGCGTTACATCAAACGTTTAGAACGTAAAGATTTAGCGCTAAATCACTCTATGATTTCATTAGGGTCTTGTACCATGAAATTAAATGCAGCTTCAGAAATGCTACCTCTAAGCTGGCCAAGTTGGGGTAATATGCACCCATTTGTGCCGTCTGATCAGGCCACAGGTTACAAATTAATGTTAAAAGCTTTAGAAAATCAGTTATCTGAAATCACTGGTTTTGCAGCGACATCACTGCAACCGAATTCAGGTGCTCAAGGTGAATTTGCTGGATTAATGGTTATTAAAGCCTATCATGAATCTCGTGGAGATCATCATAGAAATATCTGTCTAATTCCTTCATCTGCACACGGAACAAATCCTGCAAGTGCTGTTATGGCTGGCATGAAAGTTGTCGTAACTAAAGCTTCTGAAAATGGAAATATAGATGTCGAAGATTTAAGAGAAAAAGCAGAATTACATAAAGATAATCTTTCGGCTATAATGGTAACCTACCCTTCTACACATGGTGTGTACGAAGCGTCTATAAAAGAAATCACAAAGATTATTCACGATAACGGCGGTCAAGTTTATATGGATGGAGCCAACATGAATGCCCAAGTTGGTTTAACCAACCCAGGAAATATTGGAGCCGATGTTTGTCATTTAAATTTACACAAAACCTTTGCTATTCCTCATGGAGGTGGTGGACCAGGGGTTGGACCAATTTGCGTTGCCAAACAATTAGTGCCTTTCTTACCAGGAAATCCAATTATTAAAACCGGAGGTCATCAGGCTATTACAGCTATTTCAGGGGCGCCTTTTGGGTCTTCTTTAGTATGCCTTATTTCTTATGGTTACATCAAAATGTTAGGTTATAGAGGGTTGAAAAAAGCCACGGAAGTTGCCATTCTAAATGCCAATTATATTAAAGAACGTTTAAACGGATCTTATCCAACGTTATATTCTGGTGAAAAAGGAAGAGCTGCTCATGAAATGATTATTGATTGTCGTGATTTTAAAGCCAACGGTATTGAGGTTACAGACATTGCAAAACGTTTAATGGATTACGGATTTCATGCACCAACAGTATCATTCCCGGTCGCAGGAACCATGATGATTGAACCTACCGAAAGTGAAAGCAAAGCAGAAATGGATCGTTTTTGTGACGCTATGATTTCAATTCGAAAAGAAATTGATAAATCATCTAAGGACGAAACTAATAACATGTTAAAAAACGCACCTCATACCTTAGGAATGCTTACCGCTGATGAATGGTCATTACCATATACCAGAGAAGCTGCAGCATTCCCATTAGATTTTGTGAGAGATAATAAGTTTTGGCCAAGTGTTAGACGTGTTGATGATGCCTACGGAGATCGAAACTTAATATGCAGCTGTGCGCCTATTGAAGCTTATATGGACGCCTAATTAGAACTGACAAAACATAAAAAAGTATTCAAAATGAATACTTTTTTATGTTTTATATAGTGACAGACTACAATTATTATGAATTTATCAAAAATTGCATCTTTAAAACTACGCAGTGACGAAACCACTTTAATAATGAGTAAATTTGTAATTACGAAAATATATTACGATGGGGATTAAAATCACTGGGACAGGAAGCTATATACCTAGTTATATAGAGAAAAACGAGAACTTTTATAATCATCAATTTTTAAATGCGGATGGATCTACAATTAAGAATTCTAATGAAGTTATTGTAGAAAAATTTAAAGCGATTACAGGCATTCAAGAACGTCGCTATGTCACTGAAGATCTAACCAATTCTGATATCGCCTCTTTTGCTGCAGAAAAAGCTATTGAAAATGCTAATATCGACAGGGAAACTTTAGACTACATTATCGTTGCTCATAATTATGGTGATGTACTTCACAGCTCAGAGCAAAGCGACACGGTTCCAAGTATAGCCTCTCGTGTTAAACACTTACTAAAAATCAAAAACCCAAAATGTGTCGGTTACGATTTACTTTTTGGCTGTCCAGGTTGGATTGAAGGGGTCATACAAGCTAAGGCTTTTATCGCTTCTGGTATTGCAAAGCGTTGCTTAGTAATTGGATCTGAAACTTTATCTCGTGTTATTGATAAACACGATAGAGATTCAATGATTTATAGCGATGGTGCCGGGGCCGCAATTATTGAACAAAGCGATACCGAGGGTGGTATTTTAGCACATGAATCAGCAACCTTCTCCTACGATGAAGCGCATTATATTTTCTTCGGTGAAACAAACGATAAGCAAAGTGAAGAAAAACGTAAATACATTAAAATGTATGGTCGTAAGATTTACGAATTTGCTCTTTCTAATGTTCCAAAAGCCTTAAAAACGTGTCTTGATAATAGTGGTGTATCTATTAAAGATGTCAAAAAAATATTGATACATCAAGCCAATGAAAAAATGGATGAAGCCATTGTAAATCGTTTTTATAAGTTACACGATATGGAAATGCCACAAGGCGTAATGCCAATGACTATTAATATGCTTGGTAATTCTAGTGTTGCTACTGTGCCGACTTTATTTGATATGATTTTAAAAGGGAAAGTACAAAATCAGGAAATAAACAAAGGAGATATTATTATGTTTGCTAGTGTTGGAGCTGGCATGAATATTAATGCTATTGTTTATCAGTATTAGAATCATCAGATAATTATAGATGTACGAAAAAACATATCCAAATAAACGCTTTAAACTTACACTTCAGTTTTTACAAAAACACATCGACATATCAGAATCTATTTTAGATTTAGGAATTAAAAATCCTTTTTCTGATATTATGATTACCGAGGGTTATGCTGTTGAAAACACTAAAGGAGAAGATTTGGATGAAAACCAATCAGCACTTAAAACTTCTTCTGCTGAAGTCGTTACAGCTTTTGAAATTTTCGAACATTTATTATCACCTTATGAGATTTTAAAATCTATTAAAGCCAATAAGTTAGTAATTAGCGTGCCTCTAAAACTATGGTTTGCACCTGCTTACAGAAGTAAGACTGATATGCGAGATAGACATTACCATGAATTTGAAGATTGGCAACTCGACTGGCTTTTAGAAAAAACGGGATGGATTATTAAAGACAAACAACAATGGACTAACCCTGTAAATAAATTAGGCATTAGACCAATTTTAAGACGGTTTATCCCACGTTATTACATTGTTTATGCGGAAAGAGCTTAACTTTGAAAAAACAGATTTCAATTTTGAACTTTTACATTATCATCCCAGCCCACAACGAAGAAGACTGCATTGGTAAAACTTTAGAGTCTTTAGTTAAGCAAACGTTGTTGCCCAAGAACGTTGTTGTGGTGAATGATCATTCTTCAGACGGCACTCGAACTATTGTTGAAGACTATGCTTCAAAATACTCATGGATATCTTTAATAAATTCAAAGTCTTCAGACAAGCATTTACCTGGGTCTAAAATTATAAATGCCTTTAACAAAGGCTTAGTATCACTTGATGATGATTACGACATCATTTGTAAGTTTGATGCCGATTTAATTTTTCCTGAAAATTATTTGAAACAATTATCACATCATTTCAACTCCAATAAAAATTTAGGAATGGCTTCAGGTTTCTGTTATATTAAAAAGAACAGCACATGGATTCTTGAAAACCTAACGAATAAGGATCACATAAGAGGTGCACTAAAAGCGTATAAAAAAGATTGTTTCAAAGAAATAGGTCAACTTAAGCCATCCATGGGTTGGGATACAGTTGATGAGTTGTTGGCTAAATACAATGGTTGGGAAATTCTAACAGATGAGACACTTCATGTTAAGCATTTAAAACCCACAGGACAGTCCTACAATAAAGCGTCGAAATACTTACAAGGCGAAGCCATGTACAAAATGCGTTATGGCTTTTGGATTACCTTAATTTCAGCTTTGAAATTAGCAACAAAAAAAGGCAGTTTTGAATTATTTAAAGATTATATGTCTGGTTATTTTAAAGCTAAATCTAATAACTTAGAATTTTTGGTTTCAAAAGAAGAAGGCCAATTTATTAGAAGTTTACGTTGGGATGGAATAAAAAGTAAATTTCAACAATAAAAACTTTCCAAATTGAATGCTTTCGTTGAGTTTTGGATCTTCACATTAGAGATTTCTACCTTCGCAGAAAAAGGTTAAAAACTCCAACTTTTATAACTACTTGATGCTTCTAATTGATCTTCAATAGCATCATCTAACTCTGGAAAAAAATCAATTCCTGTTAAATCTTCAACCTTATCAACTGAAACGACAAATTTATATAATGGTAAATCTGAATTTTCATGATTCATTATAAAAGCAAGCACTTTTATTTTTCCATTGGTATTATCTAATATCACTTTATAAAACTGATTAGGGACAGCGACATTTTCATCACCGATCCTTTTCAATCCATTTTTTAGAATGCCACCAGTGACCACAAAAACACCGTCATTCTTTTTAGCCCAATACCGTACTTTCTGTTCCAATCGATTCCAAACTCCTGCATTGAATTGATGTTCTTGTGGACTAATATTGCTTGTTAAAAAAGTTTCATCGTGGGCTTCTTTAGTAAATCGTCTATCACCAGCAGGACATAAATGCCCTTTATCATAACCCGATTTCTTATAATTACGCCAATGAGCCGCACCTGTTTTTACAGCCTTATCAATTTCAAAATAAGGCCGTTTATGGTTTGTGGCGCTTAAATCTGATGCTTTTAACTCATACGCCACCCATTCCGCTTGCTCGTGAGGTTCACTATACGATAACGAATAATTTTTGTGATGAATGATTTGGTTGGTTGTGCTAGTAGGTAAATAGTATTCGTTAGTGTTTTCTTTTAACGTCGCTCCTTCATTTACAATCTCGGTTTTGGCATTAGACTCTAAAAAATAATCATAGCTGTATATGCCAATCACTATAATTACTGCAAGGATTGTAAAAATTGGCTTTCTTTTCAAAATAACGTATTAATCTATCACAAATCCTAGAGGTTGCCCTGTAGCCCCATTAGGAAAACTAATCCCTAATAATGCGGAGATTGTAGGTGCAATATCCGGAATTACAGTTTTATTAAATGTTTCACCATGCTTAATCCCTTTTCCAAAAAACAATAATGGCACATGTGTGTCGTAATTTAGGCCACTACCGTGCGTAGACCCTGTTTTACTATAAGAAATAAAAGAAGTATCATTAACCAACATAACATCACCAGAACGTTTTTGATTAAAGCCATTTTGCAATAATTCTTCAATTCCACCATAAAACCCTGTTGATGCCATTGTTGTTGCTGTATAAACTTTAGAAACATTCAGATAGCTTAATTGTTCCATAGCAATAGCATCTTGTACATTGCTGAGTTTTAATCCTAAAGATTTAACCTTAGCACGGTCTAAAAATATTTGATCGTTACTGATATTTTCTACAATAGCGTCAGATCCATATGTTGCCTCTAAAAATGTATTAAATGTCTCTTTTCTTTCTTTATTATTTACATAACCTGCTGGTACTTTTAACGAACTTAAGTACGAAGGCACGTCAATTGCTCCATGATCTGCCGTTAAAAAAACGGTGTATTCTCCTTTTCCAACTGTAGTATCTAAATATTCAAATAAACGCTCCAAATCTTTATCTAAACGAATATAAGTATCTTGAACTTCCTTTGAGTTGACTCCGAAGTTATGCCCCACGTAATCCGTCGCCGAAAAGCTTACCGCTAAAACATCTGTAATTTGGTCCTGTCCTAACCCTTCTGCTTTAATCGCGGCCATAGCAAAATCCGCTGTTAAGCTATTTCCATAAGGTGTTGCTTTTAAAATATCATATCCTCTATTGTCTTTACTTAGGCTTTTTAAATCATAAGGAAAGGTTGCTTTCTCTTTACCTTTAAAACCACCTTCAAAAGTGTTTTCATCAACCCCACTTTCTGTATAGGTCGAAATATCATAAAATGTATCCCACTCTTTTAAATATGACTCTGCATGCGTAGACGCATTGAATTCTAAAACCCATTTTGGTAATTCAGTCATATAATGAGAACTTGAAATCCAACGTCCTTCATCTTTACCATGAAACCAATAAGCAGCGTTTGCTGTATGACCTGCTGGTAATATAGCTCCACGATCCTTTAAAGAAATTCCGATGGTTTTCCCTTGTCCTTGTGTAAACAACCTATTCTCGTCTCCAAATGTTGTGGTCTGCATTCTATGTGGTGACATTTTACCAGCCCTATCTTCTGTTCCAACAGACTCCACGGCTTCATCACCGGCACAATACACCATTTCCTTTATTTCTTTATCGTACCAATTGTTACCAATTATACCATGAATTTTTGGTGTTGTTCCTGTATAAACAGAAGCATGACCAGGACCAGTATATGTTGGCACATAATTAAAATGATTGTTTTTACAGTTAAAACCTTCATTTATCATACGGTTAAAACCACCATCTCCAAACTTGGATCCAAAACGTGTTAAGTAATCGTAACGCATTTGATCCACGACAATACCAACTACTAATTTTGGTCTTTCATTAGTTTCTAAAATAGAAGTTTCCTTTTTTATACCGGTAGTTGTATTTTGTGCTCCACAGGAGGATAACAGAAGTAAAACAACTATAACAGAGAAGATATTTTTCATTTAAATTTAACGTTATTATGAGTTTCAAAAATACAATTTTTAAATTATCTTAGTTTAAATTAACATTAATAACTAATCCTTTTTTATACTTTAGCATTAATAAAATATAACATGACTTACCTACATAACATAGGCACCTATTTTATAATGATTAAAGATATTTTTCGTAGACCCACAAAATGGTCTGTGATGAAACCTTTAATTCTGAAAGATATTGATGATCTTATAATTGGTTCTTTGGGCATTGTTGCCTTTATTTCATTTTTTGTTGGAGGCGTTGTGGCTATCCAAACTTCGTTGAACATGACGAGTCCACTAATGCCAAAATCTTTAGTAGGTTTTGCGACACGCCAATCCATCATTCTAGAGTTTGCTCCAACTTTTATATCCATTATTATGGCTGGTAAAGTAGGATCGTTTATTACTTCGAGTATTGGAACAATGCGTGTTACAGAGCAAATTGATGCTTTAGAAGTTATGGGTATTAACGCCATCAACTATCTCGTTTTCCCAAAATTCATAGCTTTAACGCTTTATCCGTTTGTAATTTCTATTGCCATGTTTTTAGGCATTTTAGGTGGACTTATGGCTTGTGTATACGGAGGTTATGGTACAATGGAAGATTATATAGAAGGAGTTCAGTTGGATTTTATTCCGTTTCACTTCTTTTATGCCTTTATAAAAACTTTTGTGTTTGCTTTTTTATTAGCAACTATACCATCGTATTATGGTTATTTTATGAAAGGTGGAGCTTTAGAAGTTGGTAAGGCTAGTACCACCTCTTTTGTTTGGACGAGTGTTATGATTATACTCGTCAACTTTTTACTAACCAGTTTATTACTAGGCTAATTATGATAGAAGTTAAAGACTTAAAAAAATCATTTGGAGACACCCAAATTTTAAAAGGAATTACAACAGCTTTTGAAAAAGGAAAAACCAATTTAGTTATTGGACAAAGTGGCTCTGGCAAAACGGTATTCTTAAAATGTTTACTGGGTTTATTTGAATACGAAAGTGGCTCAATATCCTACGAAGGAAAGAATTTTACTAAATTATCTAGAGATGAAAAAACCAATTTACGTTCAGAAATGGGCATGGTTTTTCAAGGGAGTGCACTTTTTGACTCTATGACTATTGCAGAAAATGTAATGTTTCCGTTGCGTATGTTTACCAAGCAGAGCAAAAGTGAAATGGAAGATAGAGTTGATGAAGTTTTAAAACGCGTCAACCTAGATGATGCTCACAATAAAATGCCAAGTGAAGCTTCTGGTGGAATGCAAAAACGTGTAGCCATAGCTAGAGCAATTGTTAACCGACCAAAATATCTGTTTTGTGATGAACCAAACTCTGGTCTAGATCCTAAAACAGCAATCGTTATAGACAATTTAATTCAGGAAATTACAGAAGAGTTCAATATTACAACGGTAATCAATACGCACGACATGAACTCAGTAATGGAAATAGGAGAAAAAATCGTTTTTCTGAAAAATGGTTTATTGGAATGGGAAGGCTCTAGCGAAACAATATTTAGAACCGACAACGAAGCTGTAACCAGCTTCGTCTATTCGTCTGAATTATTTAGAAAAGTACGTAAAATGTATCTTGAAGAAAGTGAATAATCTTTAGTTACGCTTAATAAATACTGTATCTACTTTTAGTTCATTTTTTAACCACTTTTGCAAATTACGCTCCTTTACGAAAACCATGCTATCTGTTAATTGAACCCTCCATCTTACATTCGCCACTGTAATAGTATCGATATTTATAAAATCTTTTGACTCTAACATCTTAGCGTAACCAAAATACTCCAAGTCACTAAACTTAATTTTAGCATCCCGAGAGAGAGAACTAAACGATACTGCATTTTGATTGGTGCTTTTAGACTCTATAACTTTATTCAAATTGGATATATTGTGTTGTAGTTCCTCAATTTGTTTTTGCAGCCCATCTATAACATTATCTTTCCGATCTGATTCTGCATAAGCTCGATCTAATGACTCGGCTAAACGATCTGCACTTCTAGTTTTATTGGCATTAATTACTAATTTAAAGGCTTTTAAATCCACCGATTCATCCTTAGCATTTTGTAAAGCAGCCACCATCTCATCACTAATTTCGCCATTAAAATAAAGACTCATTGTTTTGGAATCCATATCCAACTCTTCATCGTACAACCACAGGCTGCGGTTATCTTCAATTTCAGCTTTAAGAAACGCTTTATAATCTCTATTTATTTTACTTTCATTAAGCACTGTTAAGAATGTCCAAATCGCAGGAATCATAACGATAACAGCCACTGCCATAGCTACTCTAGAGATACGTTTACGCTTTGCCGAATTAGCATATTTAAGCATTGGGAAACGCAATATTTTTAATACTAAAAATGTAGCTAAAGCAATAAATATGGTGTTGATAGTAAACAAATACATGGCACCACCAAAGAATTGCCAATTCCCAATTGCTAAGCCATAACCAGCCGTACATAATGGTGGCATTAACGCTGTTGCAATGGCAACGCCAAAAATAACTGAAGCAATAGTCCCTTTTTTAGTACGCGCAATAATTAAAGCTAATCCACCGAAAAAGGCTATTAATACGTCACGAATATCAGGACGCGTGCGCCCCATTAATTCGTTAGTATCTTCACTAAGTGGAAACAACCAGAAGAATAAGAATGCCGTTAGCAAACTTAGAACAATCATTGTAGCTAGATTGATAAGTGATTTTTTTAACGTATCGATATCATTTATAGCAATAGAGAGTCCAACCCCTAAAATAGGTCCCATTAATGGAGAAATTAACATGGCACCAATAACAACCGCTGTAGAATCGGCATTAAGACCGATGGAGGCAACAAAAATAGAACAAACCAAAATCCAAGCTGTGGCTCCTTTAAAAGGAATATCTGCTTTTATCGCGGTTATAGTTGCGTCTCTATCTGTATCTTCTCTAAAATCGAGCAGTTGACTTAAAAACGTTTTTAAACTTGCAAATAAACCTTGAGCATCTTTTTTTACTGCTTCTTTTTTTTCCTCAGCAGCAGCCTCCTTATTCATCTCATTGGTCACCTGAGAATTCTCTTCTTCAGAAAAGTTAAATTTATTTTCGTCGCTCATAGTTTACCCATATTCTTCTCCAAAATTAGCTTTTACATTTTGAAGTACTTTTTTAATATCTTGTTCTTTTGCCTTAGGAAAGATAAGTAAAACTTCGTCTTTATCAACAATTATATAATCTTTTAATCCATCTATAACAACAATTTTATCTGCTTTGGATCGAATCATATTACCACTAGAATCTTCTAATAAAGTTTTAGCATTAACTATCGCATTATTATTGTCATCCTTATCTAATTTATCGTAAAGACTTCCCCATGTTCCTAAGTCATTCCAATCGAAAGTTGCGGGAATCACATACACATTGCGACTCTTTTCCATAAGTGCATAATCGACAGATATATTTTCAGCATTTTGGTAATTCTCTTTTATAAACGCATCTTCGTGCTCAGTATTGTAGACACTATAACCGCTTTCAAACAATTTAAATAACTCTGGTTGATTGTTTTTATAAGCTTTAATAACTGATTTAGCACTCCACATAAAAATTCCAGCATTCCATAAAAAGTTTCCTTGACTTATAAAAGACTTAGCCGTTTCATAATCTGGCTTTTCTCTAAATTGGCTCACTTGTTTAATTTCAGTTGTTGTCGATTGATCATATTCTATATAACCATATCCTGTATTGGGAAATGTAGGCGTAATTCCTAAAGTCATTAATGCATCGTTAGATTCGCAGTAGTCAAAAGCTGTTTTTACATTATGAGAAAAAGCTTGTTCATCCTCTATCCAATGATCACTTGGAGCTACAATCATTACGGCATCTTCATTTTCTTTCTGAATTTTTAAAGCTGCATATAATATACACGGAGCCGTATTACGCATCGCGGGCTCTAAAACCACCTGACGCTTAGTAACACTTGGCAATTGTTCAAAAACGAGATCATTATAACGCTCGTTCGTTAATATAAAAATATTCTCTTCTGGAATTAATTGTGCTAAACGATGAAATGTTTTTTGAATTAAGGTATCACCTGTACCAAGCATATCGTGAAACTGCTTGGGAAAATCTTGTGTGCTTACAGGCCAAAATCTTGAGCCGACTCCTCCAGCCATTAAAATGGCATAATAATTTTTATTCTTCATTCTTCTAATAATTCAACTTCTGCGTTAGGATTAAACAAATATAATTTACCAGAGCTAATTTCTACACATTCGTAGCGTTTTCTTCTTCTATTCCCCATTTTAAACACCCTTCCATTGTATAGCTTAAAGGTTTTATTCAAAGGTACCTCAAACACATAGGTCTTATCATTACTTTCGTCAAATTGCTTTAAGGCATAGGCGAGCTGCGTATCTGTATCGCTAGATGCTTTTGGGTTTTTAAAGTGATTAGCCAATAATGGTAACAGCTCTAATGGGAAAATATCTGGATGTAAAAATGGCAACATTAAATGCTGAAAGGTCTGTTTCCACTCCTTTCCATGCGGTTTAATAAATCTACCATACTTCTTATAAGTTTCAAAATGGGCAACTTCATGAATTAATGTGATTAAAAACCGATACGAATTAAGATTAGAATTTATGGTTATTTGATGTTTGCCATTCGGTAATTCCCTATAATCTCCATGGCGCGTTTTACGTTCATTTTTTACTTTCACAGTCAAACTATCAACAGACAAAAGCGCTGTAATCATCGGCTGCGCCGCAATAGGAATAAAATTTAAAAGTTGTGTTTGCATTGGCGCAAAAATAAGCGTTAAATTTTAACTTTTTATTCTTTTTTTTATCAATACAAAAGCCACAGTTCCGATGATAATAAACAGCCAAACATATACCAAGACAATAAAAAATAATTTTAGGTAGAGAGGATTGTTTTTTATGATGTTGCCCCCTTTCTTCATAATCTATAATCTCATCTAAATCGCTTAAATTACACTAAATGCTGTTAACGCTTTTCAATCTCCTTTTAAACACGTTTCAGTATTTTCTAAGAATCTTACAAGGTAAACCATGGAAAAACGAATAGAATTTCACAGCGTATTTAATATATATTCTTAATCGCACTTGTATTAATGTTAGTCTAAAAAACACTAACTTAGCTAGACACTAATTAATATTTACTATTATTTATATAATTTAGAATCATGGCATTTATTGACTATTATAAAATACTTGGTATAGATAAAAGCGCAACCAAAAGTGATATTAAAAAGGCCTACCGAAAATTGGCAAGAAAACATCACCCCGACCTAAATCCTAATGATAAAGAGGCTGAGTTACAATTCAAGAAAGTTAATGAAGCTAACGAAGTACTAAGTAATGATGAAAATCGAAAAAAGTACGATAAATACGGAGAAAACTGGCAGCATGGTGAAGCTTACGATCAAGCGCAAAAACAACAGGAACAGCAACATCAATCACAACAACGCTATCAGCATTCATCGGGCTCTCAAGGTTTCGGTGATGGCGACTACTCTGATTTTTTCGAATCTATGTTTGGAGGGGGATTTGATGGTAGAGGTCGTTCAACAAAATTTAGAGGACAAGATTTTAATGCACAATTGCAATTAAACCTTAAAGACGTTTATACCACAGAGAAACGTGTGTTGACCGTTAATGGTAAGAACATACGCTTAACAGTTCCCGCAGGAATTACCAATGGACAAATAATAAAAATTAAAGGTAAGGGTGGAGAAGGCAGAAATGGCGGCCCTCATGGAGATTTACTTATTGAATTTATAATCAGTAACAATACGGATTTTAAACGCGATGGTTCAAATCTGTATAAAACCGTAAATCTCGATTTATACAAATCCGTTCTTGGAGGTGACGTTACCATAGACACTTTTGATGGAAAAGTAAAATTGACTTTAAAACCGCTCACTCAAAACGGGACCCAAGTTAAATTGAAAGGTAAAGGCTTTCCCATTTATAAAAAAGAAGGACAATTTGGTGACTTGGTTATTACGTATAATATCGAATTACCAAAAAAACTATCTGATAAGGAAAAAGAACTTTTTGAAGAACTAGCAAAATTACAATAGTTATGCAAAATACACATTTAATACCCATACCAAATCTTTGTACGCATTACCAAATTGAAATGTCCTTTTTTATAGGACTTAATGAATATGGTCTTATTGAGTTTGTTTCCGTAGAAAAGACCCAATGTATCCATCAAGATAATATTGCGGATGTAGAAAAAATGATTCGATTGCACCAAGATCTTCGTCTTAACTTTGAAGGCATCGATACCGTTTTTAACCTTTTAGAAAAAATTGATTATTTAAAATCGGAATTAGTTAGCGCTCAGAATAAACTAAAAAGATACGAAGGCGACTAAATCTCTTTAAGGAGTAGAGTTAGACACCTGCAATACTTTTCCGTTATAATATTTATTTCCGGTTAAAGAAAAATCTTGAATATACCTTGCCATTTCTATAGCCGTCGTTGGTGCTTTATAACCAGGAAATGCCTCTTCCAACATTTCAGTCTGTACAGCTCCAAGAGCCAAAACATTAAATTGTGGTCCAGTTTCTTTATATTCTTCCGCTAATAATTCCGTCATTGTAATTACAGCACCTTTACTAGAACTGTAAGCCGATAAGCCTGGGAATTTCATACTCCCTTGAATCCCACCCATTGAGCTAATCGTTACAACATGACCATCACTTTTCATAAAAGGAAGCACCGTTCTTGTTAATTCCGAAACCCCAAAAACATTGGTTTGATAAACCTTTTCAAAGTCTTTAAAAGTTGTTTCTGCAAAGGGTTTATTTAATATGGCACCAGCATTATTGATTAAGACATCAACGTGTTTCCATTCATTTTTAATGAAATCTACTACGTTTTGATAATCGTGTTCATTACATAAATCAAATGAAAATGATGAAATATTATCAAAATGAAGATTGGATACGGGTTTGGCATTTCGAGATAAAGCTAACACATTATGACCCTGGTCCGCTAATAAATGAACCAATTCAAACCCAATACCTCTGCTTGTTCCTGTAATAATTATATTTTTACTCATCGTTTAAAACTACTTCTTTTGTTGGTGCATTCATCATTCCTTCTAAGGCAGGAATCATTTTGTTCATGAAATTCGCCATGTGTTCAAAATCCATTTGATCAACTTCGTCATCGACGTGATGGTAATAATCAAAATTTGTAAAGTCAAAAGTTGAAATGGCATGCGCAGGCATATTTAATTCATTGAAGAATGGAAAGTTATCTGATCTCATAAATAAACTCATCTTTTTTGCTCCTTCAAAAAATCCAACAACTTCCTCCCCTGCATATCCATTTAAAGTTTCAGCAAAATTAGAGCGCTCGTAACCACTCATATAAGCTATAGCTTCAGTTGAAGCTCTAGGTACACCAATCATTTCAAAATTAATCATTGTGTAAGCATTTATGCCTTCATTTTTTAAACGTTTTGCTAGATGTGCAGAACCTTTTAATCCTTTTTCTTCAGCATCATATAAGGTAATTAAAATACTGCGTTTATTTGTTTTGGTTTTGGCAAAATAAGCACCAAACTCCATGGCTGCAATAGTACCAGAAGCATCGTCATTAGCACCATTTGCTATTGAATCTCCTTCTACAACTTTCCCTTGTCCTATGTGATCGTAATGCCCTCCAAGAATAACATATTCATTTTTAAGTTTAGGGTCATTACCTTCAACAACCCCTACAATATTATAGGCATCTAAATCCTTTAACTTAAATGAATCGCGGTAGGTTTTAAAGTACGGTTTAATTCCATTAGATTTTAAATACTCTTCAATAAACACGGCTGCTTTTTCAAGCCCTTCACTTCCCGTTTCTCTTCCGCCTAATTCGTCTGAAGCTAAGTAGTTCATACTTGCTTTAACGGATTCTTGTGTAATAATAGGCTTAGCATTTTCACCATCTTTTCCAGGGGTTCCATCTGGTGCCTTTACATTAAAAGCGCAAGAACAAAGCAAGGCAATCGAGACTATTGAAAGTATTTTTTTCATCGTTAAGTTTTATTTGTGTTTAAAGATAAAAAAATCCTGATTCGAAAATTATCAAATCAGGATTATATTATATAGATACTCTAAATTTAGAGTGCGGTATTAGATTTACACAACCATTGTTAATGGGTTTTCAATATAGCCTTTTAATGTTTGAAGGAATTGTGCACCTGTAGCTCCATCAACCGTTCTATGGTCGCAAGCTAAACAAAGTTGCATGGTATTACCAACTACAATTTGTCCGTTTTTAACTACTGGTTTTTCAACAATATTTCCAACAGATAAGATTGCTGAATTAGGTTGATTGATAATTGATGTAAAACTATCGATACCGAACATTCCTAAGTTAGAAATGGTAAACGTACTACCTTCCATTTCATCTAGTCCTAACTTTTTATTTCTAGCTTTCCCTGCTAATTCTTTAACAGCTCCACCAATTTGAGTTAAACTTTGCTCGTTAGCAAATTTAACAACAGGCACTAATAAACCGTCTGGTACGGCAACTGCTACACCAATATGTACGTGGTTATTTAATTTCATTCTATCATCAAACCACTGTGAATTTACTTGAGGATGCTGCTTTAATGCTAAAGCACATGCCTTTACAATCATATCGTTGTAAGAAATCTTAGTATCCGGGATAGAATTATATTGTTTTCTAAATGCAATGGCGTTTTCCATATCATACTCCACATTTAAATAGTAATGTGGTGCCGTAAATTTAGATTTCGCTAAATTTTTAGCAATCGCCTTACGCATGTTTGAGTTTGGAATTTCATCAAAATCTTCTTGACCCGTTGGTACAAATTTACCAACAGTAGCTCCTTGTGTTGCAGGTGTAAAGTTTTCAATATCTTTCTTTACAATTCTTCCGTTTTCACCAGACCCTTTAACTTGAGATAAATTAACCCCTTTTTCATCTGCCATTTTTTTAGCTAATGGCGAAGCGAAAACTCTTGATGAATTTGAATTCGAAGTTGAAGCCGAATTAGAACTTGAAGCTTTAGGAGCTTCTTTCTTTTCTTCAACTTTTTTAGTCTCTGCTTTTGGCGTTTCTTTTTTAACCTCAGCTTTAGGGGCTTCTTTCTTAACTTCTGCTCCTTCAGATTTAAAGTTTTTAGCAATACCAGAAACATCAGTTCCTTTAGGACCAATTATAGCCAATAATGAATCTACCTTAGCTGACTCACCTTCTTCTAAACCAATATGTAATAAATTTCCAGATTGGAACGATTCAAATTCCATTGTTGCCTTATCTGTTTCGATCTCAGCTAAAATATCTCCTTCTTCAACCTCGTCACCAACTTTCTTTAACCAAGTCGCCACAGTTCCTTCTTCCATAGTATCACTTAAACGTGGCATGGTAACAACGATAACTCCTTCTGGTAATTCTTCATCAGAACTTGACGCTGAATCATCTGTAGACTCCTCTGAAGTTTCCTTTGCAGAATCATTAGATGTGTCAGATTCTTCTTTTGAATCATCATTATCTTCGGAAGCATCTTTTGAGGACTCTCCATTCAAATAACCAGAAATATCTTCACCTTCTTCACCTATAATAGCTAAAAGGGTATCAACTTTAGCAGTTTCACCTTCTTGAATACCAATATGAAGTAACGTCCCTTCGTTAAAAGACTCAAACTCCATAGTTGCTTTATCAGTTTCGATTTCAGCTAAAATATCTCCTTCTTCTACTTTGTCACCTACCTTTTTTAACCAAGAGGCAACAGTTCCTTCTTCCATGGTGTCGCTCAAACGCGGCATATTTATTACTTCTGCCATAGTTTACTTAATTTTGTGGTCTATAAATGGGTAATCTTCTTGCTCATATACAACATCGTACATCACATTCTTTTCAGGATATGGAGATTCGTCTGCGAATTTCTCACATTCTGAAACACGTTTTTTAACATCCTTGTCAATGGCCTTTAGATCTGCTTCTGTAGCATACTCATTTTCAAGAATAATATCTTTTACTTGTGTAATTGGGTCAATTTTTTTGTACTCAGCCACCTCATCTTTTGTTCTATAATGTTGTGCATCAGACATTGAATGACCTCTATAACGGTATGTTTTAACTTCTAAAAATGAAGGTCCACCACCTTTTCTTGCGCGTTGAATTGCTTCATCAAAAGCTTCTGCAACTTTAATAGGATTCATCCCATCTACTGCACCAGAAGGCATATCATACCCAAGTCCTAGTTTCCAAATATCGGTATGGTTTGCTGTACGCGCAACTGAAGTTCCCATCGCATAACCGTTGTTTTCACAAACGAATACTACTGGTAAATTCCAAAGCATTGCTAAGTTAAACGTTTCATGTAACGATCCTTGTCTTGCAGCACCATCACCAAAACAACAAATGGTTACGGCATCTTTATCGTGATATTTATCACCAAAAGCAATACCAGCACCTAAAGGAATTTGACCACCAACAATACCGTGACCTCCATAAAAACGAAATTCTTTAGAGAAAATATGCATAGATCCACCAAGACCCATAGACGTTCCTGTTGCTTTCCCAAACAATTCTGCCATAACGCGTTTTGGATCTACCCCCATGCCTATTGGCTGAACGTGATTACGATATGCTGTAATCATTTTGTCTTTGGTTAAATCCATAGCATGTAAAGCTCCTGCTAATACAGCCTCTTGGCCATTATACAAGTGAAGGAATCCTCTAACTTTTTGCTGAATATAAACTGCGGCAAGCTTGTCTTCAAACTTTCGCCAGAACAACATGTCCTCGTACCACTTTAGGTAAACTTCTTTAGTTATTTTTTGCATTTTTTGATGAGTTCTTTTTAAATAAAATAGAATAACAAAAATAACACTTTAGTCAATAATGAAGAAACAGTATATCATAAAAAAAATAAGTTATTACTGAATTTATTGCAATGAAAACCTTATAATACTGAACTTTCAAAAAGAAGCGGTAATAAATTACCTAAAGAACGTGATTTTACAACCTTACCTTCTGCTCCCATAAAATAAATTTCGATGGGTTGGTCTTGTTTTATTTCGTATTCTGCTATAGATTGTCTACAAGCTCCACATGGTGGTATAGGCTTATTTGTATTTTGATTTTGTGACGAAGCTGTAATTGCCATTTTCAGAATTTTAGCTTTAGGATATTTTGCTCCGGCATAAAATATTGCTGTACGTTCTGCACATAATCCTGAAGGAAAACATGCATTTTCTTGATTACTTCCAATAACAACAATACTATTATCTAACAAAATAGCCGCTCCTACATTAAATTTTGAATACGGGGCATATGCATTCTCTCTAGCTTCTATGGCCGTAGTCATTAAATTTTGAATGGCTTTAGGAAGCTCATTTATATCATCATAGACTTGTAATGTGGTTTCTATTTTGACTTCCTTCATAGTGTGCAAATTATTTTAGACAAAAAAACTATTGCTTTAGTAAACAATAGTTCTTAAGATCTAAATTTAGTTATAAATTTTAATATTCGGTGTATTCACCATCACCAAAATTAAAGGTGAGTGAAAAACGTAACGTATTTTCTAATGGACTCTGCACTTTAGAAGCGGAAAATAAATATGATAAATCAACATTTATTGTAGTGTATTTAAAACCTGCTCCAAGCGCAAAAAACTTACGCGCCCCTTTATCATCTGCTTCGTTAAAATAACCTGTTCTCAATGAAAAACTATCCTGATACGTATACTCTGCACTTAATGCCCAAGTAAATTCTCTTAGTTCTTCACTAAAACCACCTGGCGCATCTCCAAAAGATTGAAACACTCCATTTAAGAAACTGACGTCAGGATCTCGACCTGAAATAATAACATCTTCTGCCGATGCAGCTAATTGCGCGTCGCTCTGAGAATCACCGTCATCCGGATTAAATATGCCATCACCATTTGCATCGTCAAAAACAATTCTATCACCATAAATCGGCGGAGTTGGCACCAAATATTTAGAAACTTCACCAGTTACTGCTAGTTTATTATATTGATCAAATATAAAATCGAATCCTGCTCCTAATCTTAAGTTGGTTGGCTGAAAAACATCATTACCACCATCGTCGTACTTAAATTTTGGTCCTAAATTCTGAATGGCAAAACCTGCTCTCCAACGGCCATTATAATCATTATAGGCTTCTTCTTCACTTTGATAATACCCAGTAATATCTGCACCAAAAGTACTAGCTGGTTGTGCATTCGAATCACCTATTCCACTAATTCTTAGATCAGATCTCATATAACGTAATGCAACAGCCATTCCAAATTGATCACTTAATCTTAAAGTATATGCACCATCAATAGCAAATTCATTTGGTTTTACAATTCTTCCTGGATCTGCAGCATTATCAGTTAATGTGATCTCACCAAGCGAGAAATATTTAACACTAGCAGAAAATGCACTAACGTCATTAATTCTGTTAAAATAAGTAACATAACTAATAGAAATATCATTTACAAGCTTACTTAAATATGGTGTATAACTTAAACTAACCCCTTGTTTTGCTTCAGAAAAAACATATTTAGCTGGATTATATTGTTGTGAATAGCCATCTACTGAGGTTGCAACTCCCATATCACCTAAAGATGCTGATCTTGCATCTGGCGCTATTAGCATAAATGGCAAACCTGTTGTAATTACTCGACTATCAAAACTATTTGCAATAATTTGTGTTGTTTCTTGTGCAAAGGCGTTACTTATTGTAACAAGAGCCATTAAGGCTATAATCTGTTTCTTCATGTTCAGTTTTTGAAATATTAACACCTCGTAATTAGCATTAATTCGTTAGCAAATATAAATTATTATTATAGTATGACAAGTTTTTGAATTTTTTCAACTTGTTTATTTAAACGATTAGATTTCACTTTTAGTTTATAGACATAGACTCCTTTTCCTATTTTATCTCCAAAATCGTCTCTTCCGTCCCAAATAATATCTTTAGATAAAGAACTTACAGCTTTGCTTCCGCCTGAGGTTTGTCCATTTAACGTTCTTACTAATTTACCCGAAACTGTAAATATCTGCACAGATATATCTAAAGGCTCTACACTATTGTGGTTAAACCAAAACTCAGTATAACTTACAAATGGATTTGGGTAGTTTAAAACATTATTAATCACTAATTCTTCATCTTTATCAAAAACAATAAATTGAAATTCTACGGTTGAAGAGTTATTGTAAACATCCCAAGCTTTTAAGGTCAATGTATGTAAACCAGGTTCTAAATCTCTAAATGGATAAGATACGGTACCATTAGTATAATCATCTACTTCTGCTTGATAATAGTTGTTTAAAACGATAGGGTTGGTTTCATCTCCATCAATGACAGCTGTAATATCATGCCCAATACCACTGGCTGTATTAATACCATTATCATCTTGAAGCTTTGCTAAAAAAACTGGAGATTCATTTGTTATACCACCAGAAACAAAGTTTTCGTCGTTCATATACAAATTAATGACCGGTCCGATATTATCCTCAGGAGCATTTTCATTAATACCTCCAATTTGAATATCAAAATTGGCACCTGCTTGGTCCGAAATCGGATTAGTTGTTTGCGCATAAAAACTCACTTTTCCATTGCCAACCGGAATTCCGATATCTTTTGGGACAATAAAATCAAATTCAAATAATCCATTTACAACACTAGCCTGACCTTTAAATATAACTTCACCTAGTGTATTAAAATCCATTATAATAAGATCACCATCAGTATCAGTAACTCCATCATTACCCAGGGTTTGACGCTCAATATTTTTATCAAAAACCGTTGCGGTTAATGTACCATTATAATTAGACAAGACATTGCCATTTGTATCCACCACTTCACCAGCTAGTTTTGTATAACTTAAAGCTTTTAGGACATCGATAGACTGTGTAATTTCTACATCATTTACTTTAGTTAATTTAATATCTGGTTGCGCAAAAGCCAATTTCATTGCAGGATCACCGATATAAAACACTAATCGTTTTTGACTGGAGCCAGCGATATTGTTATCTGTTTTTGTTAGACGCAAAGCTTCCGCCATTGAGACGTAATCTCTAGAACCAAATGCAAATAAATAATCATCTAAGACATTATTTAACGATTCACCAACAGTCACAATTATTTGTCGGGTTGTAGTCACTAAAGCCACGGCACCTCCATTTGTATTCCAAAACGTATACTCACCTGCTGTTTCTCTGTTCGGGTCATCGAATTTTGTGTATTCACAAGTTACGGTAATAAACAAATTATATTTACAGATATTGTTAATCTCTTGCGAATCTATCTTATCAAAAATTCGTTCTTTAGCAATACCATCTTCACCTCCATGACCAAAATAATTAACTACCAAAGCACCAACTTCAATAGCATCCTTTATAGCGTCATTAACTTTAGGGTACCTATTTCCTGCCGCAGAAGATTCTTGCTCAAAGGCATCTGAATGAATTTTAACAACATTTAAAAATGACTTTTCCTCATCTAAAGTCGTCCCTAAATCATCCGTAGTTTTTTGCAAACGTTGTTCCCAAGCCTCATCGACATCATCGGAAATAAGAAGGATATTATTCCTCCAACTGCCATAAGCTTCTGGTTGGTAATAGGTGTTTATTTTGTCTACCATCTCTTTAGCACGCTGCACATTTTCTGCTAAAATTCTCCCCACTGCGATATCCATTCGGTCGATCGAATTAGTCATGCCGCCTTCATTATCATCTAGCATTGCATAAAAATCATCTGAAACAAATGAACTTGTTAAACTAAAACTACTTGTAGTATACCATGAAGGTATTAAGTTGGTATTATTGTTTATTCTGTTTTTATAATCATAAGAACCGTCCCCAAATAAACAAAGATATTTTAAGCGTTTACTTGGTGTACTCGCGTTGTCATATACGTATTTAATAAAATTACGCAATGCAGCAATATCTTGACTACCTGTACTGAACTCATTATAGATTGTTTGTATATCAACTACCTTTACACTTAAACTGTATTGATTTCTATTGATCTCAGCTAAGCGTTCTGCTTGTGTTAAAAATTGAGATGGCGCCAAAATGATATAATCGATATCTTCAAACTCACCTTGACTGTTATTAAAAATTGTGCCTTTTAAGTTTTGATTAGAAACAACCGTCCTAGAATCTACTTTGGGCAAAAAAGTATTTGAGTTAGAAAATGCTAAATATGTTCTTTCCTCGCCAGAACCCGCTTTAAAAGACATCGTACTAGCGTTGCCTGAGTTTACAGTAGTACTCACATTAAAACGGTCAGTTATATCCCATATTTCTCTAATAGCATTTGTATTAGTAATATTGTATTGAACAATTCCCGGTGTGGTAATGACATCTTTATTTTTAAAAACCAACTGATCACCTTCATATCTTAAACCACGAGTAGCTTCAATATTAATATAATCTAGAAATGCATTGGCAGATGGATTTCCACTATTATTGTAGTCAAAAGCTACCGTAACGACATCCGAAGTAATATTTTGTGATTGCCTATATGCCGCAGCAGTTCCTAAAACCGAACCTGGAGTTATAGCTGAGAGTCCAAAAGTTGTAACTTCATTGCCATTAATTGTAACCTTCATAGTTGTCGCCACTTCGGAAACAGATCCTACAGCTATACTAAAGTCTACAGGAGTCGTTGTTACTAAATTTGGAAATTCAAACTCATAAGACCTTTGATTATCAATATCAAAATCGTCCCCGAACCAGCGCCTTCCTAATTTAGCAAGGTTATAGTCATCAACTTCATAAAACTGATAATCTTGAAACGTATCAATTAGAAGATTAGCTTCTGCATTAATAGTAGGCATACTTTGTATACGTTTACCATTACCAGAACTTACATTTACATAGTAATATGTCTTATCTGTGTACAAATTTAAATTTGTTTCACTTTCTTCACTGTACGTTTTGGGGCCTTCCCCATAAAAAAGAATATAATCAGCACTATCAAAACGACCGTCTTCTTCACCTATAAATTTCACGGCATTTTCTACAACATCAAATGGATAATTTTCAGAATTTTGCAACGGAAGCATTCTCCCTCCATTACCATAGATCTTTATCGTTCTTGGGTCTACAGAATTCGTATTTACCCCTAAACCGCCTAAAAAACTCTTGGACAATTTAAATACACCAGAATCCTCTATATAAAACCGATACCATTGCCCGGAACTTAAAACTGAATTTGAAATATCATTAACACCCTTTGCTATAACCGAAGAACGATTAGAAGTCACACTATAATTTACCGTGAATGCTGTTATTCGTTTAAAAATTCCTTTATCGTTAATAATAGGACTTAATTCAAAATAGGTGCGATACTTTCCTCTAGCATTAGTATTATGTAATTTAGGACTTGGAGAATTGGGGATACGTTTTGGATTTAAATCTTTTAATTCGTTAGATGACATTGTTTCATATACGATATTGGTGACAGCAACTGAGCTTTGGTCAATTTGCCCCCCGTTACTTTCCCATTGTCCAAAAAAAAGTAGTCCCTTATCATCATCATAATTAAAATGATTCTCATCAAAAGCAGGAACTTCAATTTTGCTATAATTGGTTTCTAAAACCTTATAGCCATCCCAGTTTATATTAAATTGCTTTTGCTGTCCAAAACAAAGCATCGTAAATAAGAGAAGAGAAATTAAATAGCAATTTTTCATTTATTCATTTTCGTTATTAGCCTCTAGAAGAATTAAAAGATACAGGTCGTATTTAACAAATCTAATATTTCACAATAAAATAACGGCTTATAAGTGGCGTTATTATGACTACACAATTTTTATTTCAAAAATACAACAATAAATCATTTCTAAGCTCGTTATTAAAGGGCAAAATACATCGATAAATTGGAAAAAACCCGTTGTTATGTTCAAAAAAAAGGATGAAATGCATTATTTTTTAAATTTAGACACAAAAAAAAGTTGTCGGTTTACCTTTAATTGTTATATTGCGACTCTAAAATTAAACGAGCTTACTTAAACGTATGGATATGAAACATGTCTCAAACCTAAAATTTTTAATAGCAGCAACGCTTTGCGCCACAATTGTGAGTTGTAATCGTTCTTCTAATTCTGGCAACGTAGATAGTGCCACAGGCTGGAAAATCAACGATAAAAAAGGTGGTTTTCAGTACAACACTCAATTTAAAGAGCAAGAAACACCTCCGGGAACTGCTTTCGTTGAAGGTGGAACCTTTACAATGGGTAAAGTACAAGATGACCCAATGCACGATTGGAATAATACTCCAACTCAACAGCATATACAATCATTCTATATGGATGAAACAGAAGTTACCAATGTTAACTATTTGTTTTATTTAGATTATTTAAAAAATGTATACCCACCAGATGATCCTAACTACGCTTTAATTTACAAAGGAGCACTTCCAGATACATTAGTATGGAGAAATCGTTTAGGCTATAACGAAATGATGACTGAAAACTACTTACGTCACCCAGGTTATGCAAACTATCCTGTAGTTGGTGTAAGTTGGATCCAAGCCGTAGAATATGCGAATTGGAGAACTGACCGTGTAGCAGAATTGTCATTACAAGAAGCTGGTTATATAAAAAGAGATGCACAATACACAGACGTAAGTGCAGAAAGTACATTTAGTACTGACACTTATATCAATGCTCCATCACAAACTTACGGTGGTAATTCTGAAGTTTTAGAAGGAGGACAACGTAGACAACAAATGGATGCAGACGGAAACCCTATTAATATTTATGCCGATAGAGAATCTGGATTAATTCCTGTAAAATATAGACTTCCTACCGAAGCAGAATGGGAATATGCAGCATTAGGTATGAGTGAATTACGCCAATATAATGTATATAGAGGTCGTAAAAAATACCCATGGGATGGTCAGTATACAAGATCTGGAAAACGTGTAAATCGCGGAGATCAATTGGCTAACTTTAAGCAAGGTAAAGGTGATTACGGTGGAATCGCAGGATGGTCTGATGATGGTGCCGATATTACTGCAGAAGTTAAAACATACGAACCTAATGATTATGGTTTATTTGATATGGCCGGGAATGTTGCTGAATGGGTAGCTGATGTTTACAGACCTATCGTAGACGATGAATTCAATGACTTTAACTACTATAGAGGAAACGTATATTCTAAAAATGCGATTAATGAAGATGGTACAGTAAAAATTGTAACTGTTGATGAGATTGTATATGATACATTAAGTAACGGTAAAATTATCGCTAGAGATTTACCTGGTGAAATTGCAAGAGTTCCAATTGACGAAAATGAAACATATTTAAGAACTAACTTTAGTCAAAGTGATAACATAAACTTTAGAGATGGTGATAAGCGTTCTTCACGTCACTATAGAGAGAGTTTTGACGAAAGTGAAGGAGATAAGAGTGCAACAAGTAAAATGTACAATTCTCCAAAACATAAAGTTCAAATGGATTCTGCTTCTGGTACTATGACTAGAGAATATGACCAATCTAATAGTAGAACATCACTAATTAACGATGAAGTAAGAGTTTACAAAGGTGGTTCTTGGAGAGATAGAGCATACTGGATTGACCCAGCGCAACGTCGCTATTTCCCACAAGATATGGCAACAGACTATATAGGTTTTAGATGTGCTGTTTCTAGAGTTGGATCTAAAAGTGCTGAAGCTGGCAAAAGAAGAAATTAAGAAGTTTTAAATAATCTTTTAAAAAGTCCTGATAAATATATCAGGACTTTTTTTATTTTTAAACCTGTCAATCATAGAAGCTTTAATTATAACTATTTAAAGCACAATTGCAAAAAACCACACATAACAACCTAAGCATTACAGCACTATGGAAATCGATACGCTATATCAAAAGTTTAAGACCTGCTCTACAATCTCAACAGATACTAGAAAACTACACCAAGACTGTATGTATTTTGCTTTAAAAGGTGATAATTTTGATGGAAATAAATTTGTAGACAAAGCTTTTGCCGGTGGTGCTAAATACTGTGTGGTAGATGATGTGGAGGCGTTAGGGAATGACAACTGTATATATGTCGAAGACGTACTAACCTCATTACAAAAGCTTGCAACCTACCATAGAAAAGCGATTAACATTCCTATTATAGCATTAACAGGTAGCAACGGCAAAACAACAACTAAAGAACTCATAAATGCCGTTCTCAATACCACTTACAACGTTAACGCTACTGTCGGAAATTTAAACAACCATATAGGTGTACCCCTAACTTTATTAAGTTTTTCAGAAGATATAGATTTTGGTATAGTTGAAATGGGAGCCAACCATCAAAACGAAATCGCATTTTTATGTGGCATAGCACTACCCGATTACGGTTTAATCACTAATTTCGGTAAGGCGCATCTTGAAGGATTTGGAAGTATAGAAGGTGTCGTTAAAGCGAAATCAGAATTATATGATTACATAAAGCAAAATCGCAAAATCGCATTTATAAATGAGGACGACGAGAAGCAAGTAAAACAAATTGGTGCTTATTCTCAAATCATTACTTTCGGTAAGAGTGCAGAGAATGACTGTGCGGTTTCTTTTGAAAGTGCCAACCCTAATGTAACATTAAAATATAATGACATTAAAATTGAAAGTCAACTTATAGGCGATTACAACTACGGCAATATAGCAGTGGCGGTGACCATTGGCAAATATTTTAAGATTACAACACATAACATTAAAAAAGCTATTGAAGGTTATCAGCCCGATAATAACCGATCTGAAATCATAAAAAAAGGAACTACTAAAATCATCTTAGATGCTTACAATGCGAATCCTACAAGTATGTTGGCAGCCCTAAAGAATCTAAAACAATTAGATGCAGAAAACAAATATCTGTTTCTTGGCGATATGTTTGAATTAGGCGCAGACGCAGAAAAAGAACATCAGTCTATAGTAGACTTTATCGAGGCTAATTTTAAAACTAATATCGTTCTAATTGGCAAAAACTTCTATAAAACAAAAACAAAAGCCTCCACAGTTAAGCTTCCTAGCTTTGAAGACTTAAAACCAAATCTAAGAGACCTTAAACTTCAAAACACTACGGTATTAATAAAAGGCTCTCGTGGCATGGCTTTAGAACGTATTTTAAAATATTTATAATAGTAATGCATTTACTATAAAAACACAACTAAATACCCCTTTTGAAAACGATTTCAAAAGGGGTATTTACTAAGTGTCTATGACGAAAAAACTCTTATTGATTATGGTTTACCATCCAACCAATTCCGAACTTATCTGTACAGCGGCCAAAATAACCCCATTCCCTTTCGCGGTAACTGTGGTGTACTTGTCCTCCTTCTGATAAGGATTCAAAAAGTTCTTTCCCTTCTGCCTTACTAGAAGCTTCAATACTCATATGCATTTGATTACCGCTATTGAGTGGTGTATCTGGCGAAGCATCGTAAGCCATAAAATAAACATTCTTTCCTTTTAACTCTGCATGCTGAAGCTTATCTCTATAAGAGGATGGAACATCTATTTTTTTGTCCTCGTAAGTTTGACGATTAATTATATCAGCATCAAATAGCTCGCTGTAAAATTTTAGTGCTTCTTGACAATTTCCTTTAAACGATAAATATGCTTGTACTTTCATTATTTTAAATTTTAAGATTAAATAAATTTTGAACCTAAACTTATTTAAATTCTATACAAACCCTTAGCTGATTTCGTAGTTTTTAGTGCTCATTCACTCTCTAAGAAAAACCTAGAGATTAGTATTAACTTTTAAAAACTCATACAATACAGTCAATAAAATCATTTTTAAAGCTTTTATCCCAAATAATCAAGGTAGTATTTCGCTTTCAATCATATTTCCCTAAACAACACAAACACTTATAAATCAATAATATAAAAATACAATCTATTAAAACTCTTACAATATACACGTCCTATCTATCAATATGATAACATTAAATGAGTATGTTTTTGGGCGATTTAAGCAAGGCTAAGTCAGTATATTAGCTTAATTTTGTCCTCTTACTTATACAAAGCCCTAAACCTATGAAAAAACAACTACACTTTATTATGCTTTTAGTCCTCGCAGGATTAGGAAGTTCTCAACTAAACGCACAAGATGCTACTTTTGCTGAAACTACAGATGATCTTTGGACTAACAACGCAAACTGGACACCAACTACACCAGCAACAGGTATAGCGACCATGACAACTAAAGCGGACTTAAACGGTGGCACTTTTTCTTTAGATGAAATAATAATTTCAGGTACACCAATAACCATTTCCAATGGTACTTTAACAATTGGAAGTGCTGCTACAGGTAGTAATTCTATTGGTAATAATGCCAATACAGCAATAACTACTTTTGACTGTAACATAAATTTAAATACTAATAAGAGAATTAGAAATGCTAGTTCGAGTAAACTAATTTTCGCTGATGGAAATACATTGGCATTAGGAGCATCTGCTGTTTATTTCCATAACCTATCTACTGTTAATCCTATAGAATTAAATGGAATTGTTACAGGAAGTAATAGTATTAGATTCAGAAATGAATTAATTTTAGGAACTACTTCAGATTGTACAGACTTTACTGGTAGTTTTAATTTTACAGGAGGCAACGATGCGTTATTAACTGTAAATGGAGAAAACACTATTGAAGCTTCCATTTCAAATAATCAAAATGTAACATCTGAAGTCGCATTCAATGCCAACCAAAACAATATGGCTAACCTCAATCTTAACTCAAATACGTTAGCGTTAAACTTTGATTCATCAGTAACAACAGTTCAGTTTTCTGGAGCTTCAACAAATGGAGGTATCGTTGATTTAAAAAATTATACATCTGGTGTTCTTAGAATAGGAACAACAGATACTAGTGTTTCTCAAACGGAATTAGATACGTGGCTTATTGATGGTGTAGAACCTGAAAATGGTACTCTTGTACAAGATGCTTCTGGCTATATTACTAAAATTATCCCAGTAGGTGTGACGTATACTTCAACAACTGGTCAGAGTATGGATTGGGAAGATGCTACCTCTTGGGTAGGTGGTGTTGTACCTAATGCGATTAATGATAATGTAATAATACATGGCCTTATATCAATAAATTCAGACGTTATTGTAAATGACTTTACCATTGTAAATATAGATGGTACGGACGTTGAAAAAGAAAGAGTAATAGTTACTCCAGGAAACTCTCTTACTGTAAATGGAGATACCGTAACAAGAAATGGTCAACTTTTTGCTCAGAGTCAATCTGATAGTTTTGGTAGTTTAATTTTTAACGGTGCCGTAGATGGAGATATTAGATATTATAGATACGTAAATATATTCTCAGATAACGATTTAATATCGACTCCTGCAACGAGAATATTTAGTGATTTTACAGCAGAAAACAGTAGTCTTTACGAGAACCCAGCAACAACGACTGAAAAATTGTTTGGTCCTTTTGATAATACCGCCGGTGAATACCTAACTTGGGATGAAGTGGATGATGGAGCTGAAAATATAATCCCTGGAATAGGTTACAGAACAGCAACTAATGCTGGAAGTACTCTTTTAATTAGAGCTGAAGTCGCTTCACCAGCAGTAGATGTACCTGTTTCTATTTCAGATGGAGGTCACGCTACTTATGGTAAATGGAATTTAATAGGAAACCCTTTTCCTTCATATTTAGATTTTGATGCTTTTTTCACAGAGAACTCAAGTCAATTCGATACAGGAGCTTTTCAAGCCATTTATGGTTATGATGCTGATGATTCTAATGGTAGTAATTTCACTATCTGGAATGCATTTAATACGACTGATAAAATTGCACCAGCACAAGGTTTCTTTGTAAGAACTAAGTCTGGTGGAGGAACTGTAACTTTCAAACCAGAAATGAGAACTATTGGAAATTCAGATGATTTTATTGTTGGTAGAACAACACCTGACTTTGTTTTATCTGAGTTATTTTTGTCTAACGGAACATCTAATTTTACTACAAAAATATATTTTGCAGACAATCAAACTCGTGGTTTAGACCCTGGTTATGATGCAGGTGCTTATGCAGGGTCTGCAAAAGGGATCTTTACACATTTAGTTGAAGATAATACAAATATTGAAATGGCTATACAAGCATTATCATATGACGATTTTAACGATGTAGTTGTGCCACTTGGTGTTAAAAGTGAAGCAGGTGTGCAATTAACATTAGGGTTAAATGCTACAACGGCTACTATACCTTCAAGTGTTAGTGTTTACCTTGAGGATAATGTCACTAACACTTGGACGTTATTAAATACTGGTAATTATGTATTTACACCATCTAGTACATTAAATGGAACAGGTCGTTTCTATGTGCATTTCTCATCGGCAACATTATCGGTAAATGACAACGTTTTAAGCGGTTTAAATATATACACAGAGCAAACATCTAAGAATGTCATAGTTAAAGGACAACTTAATAGTGCTACAACAGCTGTAATTTATGATATACAAGGTAGATTGGTATTACAACAAGCTTTAGATACTACTAGCACAACAAATACTGTTAATGCGAATGCAATAGGAACAGGAGTTTATATAGTTGAATTAAAAAGTGAAACGCAAAACAGAACTCAAAAAATTATTATTAAATAAATCATATAAAATCAACACTTTAAATAGTTGAATACACATATCATTTTGAATTAATCAGTACCTAAAAAAACCGCAATATTTGAAAAAATGTTACGGTTTTTTTATAAGATAGAATATGTCTTAGTGCTGTCTTAGGGGTAAATTCATAAGCAAACTCGAATTATTTGGGAGCATAACTAATAAAATTAGTAGCAATAATTATAATGTTATGGCTTAAAATAGTTTATTTACAATAGGAATACTAAGCCACTTAAAGAATAACTATCAATTTGCACATTATTTAGATAAAGAAAAATAGTTTAATAAAAATTAAAACAACATGTATCATCAACACTTAACAAAACAATGGGCTTATTTAGCTTTCGTTGTATTATTGTTTTCATCAGTGAGTAGCTGTAAAAATCAAGAGCAGAAACAAGTCAGTGAGCTCGAAGTTAAAGCTGAACCAATTTCAAAAATAGAAGCACCTGAAGGCATGGTATGGGTTGAAACAAAAACCTTTTTACAAGGAGCAAAAGATTCGGATCAATATGCTATGCCTAGAGAAAAACCGGCGCATTGGGTTACTGTTGATGGTTTTTTTATAGATATTACTGAAGTTACTAATAAGCAATTTAAGGCGTTTGTAGAAGCTACAAATTATATAACCATAGCAGAGCGAGAGATTGATTGGGAAGAAATTAAAAAAGAATTACCCCCCAACACACCAAAACCACATGATTCTATTCTACAGCCCGGAAGCTTAATTTTCAATAAAAGTGTAAATGCTGTGGTAAACATGGAGAACTATGGCCAATGGTGGACTTGGAGAACAGGAGCGAATTGGAGGCATCCTGATGGACCAAACTCTACGATTGAAGGTGAAGATGATTACCCTGTAGTCCATGTGGCCTACCAAGATGCTATAGCGTATTGTGAATGGGCTAATAGACGTTTACCAACTGAAGCAGAGTGGGAATCTGCGGCTCAAGGTAAAAATACAAATACCATATTTACCTGGGGCAATGATGCTGCAAAATTAGATGCGAATGCGAATACGTGGCAGGGGGTGTTTCCTACAAATAATGAGTCTCAAGATGGTTTTGAATTTATTTCTCCAGTAAAATCGTATCCAGCAAATAGTATTGGGTTATATGATATGGCTGGAAATGTATGGGAAATGACCAGTGATTTTTTTAGTGTAAAATATTATAGTGAGTTAGATACGTCACAACCTATTGTAAATCCTAAAGGCGCTGATACACATTTCAATCCTAATAATCCGTATCAAGTAGAACACGTGATGAAAGGTGGCTCTTTTTTATGCCACGCCTCGTACTGTGCAAGTTTTAGAATTTCAGCTAAAATGGGGGTTTCAGTAGATTCAGGATCCGATCATATGGGCTTTAGAACGGTTGCAACACAAAATATGCTATCATCTAAAGAATAACTAGTTTATTTCCCATACATAACTTAAAAAGCAGCAATATTTATTAAATATTGCTGCTTTTTTATATGGAACAATCGACAAATGGCCTTGCGTGAAATTATATTGTAAATGAAAAATTTGACACTAGTATATGTTCAAAATTCAGGTCGTTTTAATTAGTTGTTAGCCAAATTAAATTGAGTTTCCAATGGCACACCGTGAATGGATTCCAAATCTTTAACTTTTTGTTTGTAGAATTCTGTTGGCGGTGGAAAATTGAAGGTGTTCCAAAAAATCGAGTTGTATTCTACTTTAATATCTTCTATGTTTTTTTGGTAAACGTTAGAACTTTTAGTCTTAATTTTCTTTTTATCAGTTTCTATACCTAAAACGACAACTTCATTTCTCACAGAGATTTTAAATTTGTCATCTGTTGTTTTTAAAATTGACTGTTGTGTTTTGTTTAGTTCGTGATACTGTCTTGTAAAGTAATTATGATAGCTTAAATACATTTTTCCGTCCTTGTTCTTTTTATACAGATACACAAGTGTAGCAGATTCGTTGGTCGTTTTATATACCTTATAAGTATCCATCCCAATGTATAAAATTGGATCTTGGTAAGGTCGTCGTTTATTACTATTCTTTTGGCCTTGAATAATAATGATATCTTCACCATCGTATGATGTGTCTCCTATTTTAGACCATTTATAATTTCTATAAGGAATACCATTTCTTAGTGGGTTCATTTGGGTCATAAGATGAATAGGATACGTGCGTTTTAATTTGACATTAGGAAAATACCTGTAATCTACCGATTTTCTTCCTTCTACAATTTCTATACGATTAACATCACCACTACTTGGACCTTTATCTTTCACTTTTATGTAATGCTCAATAAGAAATTTAGCCTTTTCTTTTTCAACAGTAAAAAAACGATTTAAAACCTTTAATTCGTGCGTTGAACTTACGGTATTCTTTTTTAAGTTTTTAAAGGCCAACTGCACATAATGAGATGGGTTCATTATGTTAACTTCATCAAGCGATACAATATCTTCTTTTAAGGTTATTACTTTTTCGTTTAATGCCAAAAAGTCTTCAACTAAAATTTTAGAGGTTATATAACCTATGCTTGAAACCTCTAGAGTATCTAATAAGTTTTTTTTTGAGAGTTCTAATAAAAACTCCCCATCTTCATTACTTGATGTTCCAATCCATTTAGATGGAATACCTATGGCAGCATAGGAAACGCCACGACTAGTTTCATCTAAAACAACACCTTCTATTTTCAATATGTCTTGCGAATAGAGTGTAGTTACAGATAAAGTTATAATGAACAATAAAATAGTTTTTTTTAATAAATACATATAATGTTTTTTTTTTTAAAATTCATATCAATTTTCAAAAATAAAAAAAGGGTAAAATCATGTATTTTTTCAATCCCTAAGCTTATTAATCTATTAAAGAGAACTCCTTAGATATTCGATTCACTCTAATATAAAAAGCTCCCCAATCTTCATTTTCATCAGTTGTGAACCAAGCACTCATATCCGTTTTTCCTTTGGTGAAATTACCTTTAAAACTTATTACTTTTGCGTCCTTTTCTACAGCTTTAGTTTGTTCCCAAGCTCCAATTTTTACACCACCAGATTTAAAGTTCATCGTTCTACCTTCTGCTATTGCTTCTGTAGAAATGGTACCTTCTTTGCCTTCTACAGCCGCATTAATGGCTAAATTAGATTCAAAAGGCCATCTACTCAACTCAATAGTGTACGTTCCAGACTGTTCAAAGGCTACGGTAAATTCACCTCCTATTGGATTCTTTTGCGCTTCCCTAATATAATTCTGATTCCATGGAATTTTAGAATCGTGCACATGGGTATCATGGCAGGTTAATTCTATTGGATTTTGTTGATCTGATCCTAAAACAATAATAGGAAACTGATTAAATTCCGTAGAAACAGAACTCCACCATTCATTATAATAGCCTCGCATTTGTTCTACTTTTTCAGGAAACTGAGCAGCTAAGTCATTATCTTGACCTGGATCTTTAGAAATATCATATAATTCTTTACCATTAACTAATCGCATCTTACCTGACATCACAGCACTTTTTCTCCATTTTATAGGACTTTGCACACGCTGAGAATCGGTAATAAGATAATCTCTACCAATGGTTTCTTCTTCACCTAAAATCAATGAAGAAATATCTGAACCATCCATTTCTTTTTGTCCTTCAGGTAATTCTAAATTACATAAGGTCGCTAAAGTTGGCAAAATATCTAAATGTGCTGTTAAATCGGTAACATCTCTACCACCTTCAATCTGCTTTCCAGGGTACGATATAAAAAATGGCACACGGTGTCCACCTTCATATTCACTATTTTTTGTGCCTTTCATGCCTGCATTAAAACCGTAAAGCTTACCTCCTACGGTTTTATAGCCTGAAGCCGTTCCGTTATCCGTCATAAAAATAACGATCGTATTATCGGCTATTTTTAAGTCTTCCAATTTCTTTTGAAGTTTTGCAACGTTGTCATCTACATTGGTAATCATTCCATAAAATATCTTTTGAAACTCAGGAATGTCTAAATCTTTATATTGATTATAATAAGCTTCCGGAACGTTATAAGGAAGGTGTGGCGCATTCGTAGAAATATAAGCGAAGAACGGTTCATCTTTCTTGTCTTCAATATATTTTATCGCCTCATCAAACCAAACATCGGTGCAATAGCCCTCAAACTTTGTAGGTACTCCATTTTTAAAATAGGTATCATCAAAATAATCATTATCCCAATAATCTGGTGTTTGTCCTACGCCTCCTCCACCATGCGTAATGGTGTATTTAAAACCTTTATCTTGTGGTCTAGAAGGATAGGTATCTCCTAAGTGCCATTTACCAAACATAGCGGTTTCGTAACCATTGTCTTGAAACACGTCAGCCATAGTAACTTCATCCTCCCTTAAAATAGATACACCACCGATGGTATGCCAAACCCCAACTCTATTCGCATAGCGTCCGGTCATTAAACCCGATCTTGAAGGCGCGCAGGTTGGCCCCACATGAAAATCTGTTAATCGTACAGATTCGTCATGAAATTTGTCTAAAGCAGGCGTTTTAACTAGTGTATTTCCATGAGCTCCTAAATCCCCATAACCTTGGTCGTCTGTAATAATAACAATCACATTAGGTTGTTTTGCTTTTTTCGTTGTTGTTGTTTTTTGGGATTGGGATGTACATGACAAAGCAAATCCCATAAGTGCCATTAATACAATTATTTTTTTATTCATTTTAATTCTATTTTTTAAAAGTAGATGATGTCTATTCATTTGTACAAAACCGTTTTTATCTATTGGGGCAATTCTTTTTTCCAATCCATCCATAAGCTTTTAAGCTCATTTACAAGTTGCTCGTTATTTTCTGCGACATTAGTTTTTTCAAACGGGTCTTTAGAAATATTATAGAGTTCTTCTTTATTAATGGCGTCATTAAATAAGAGTTTCCAATCGCCATTTCTTACGGCTCCTTCTGCCCAATGATCTGTTTTTACTTTTGGAAAACGCCATTCCCAAAATAAAGGTTTGGTGCGTTCAAAACTTTTATTCTCTAAGATTGGTGTTATATTCTCTCCATCAATACTATAGTCTTTTGGTAGCGCTGTTTCTGCTAAGCTTGCAAAGGTTGGCAATAAATCTACTGTAGACAATACACTTGTCGTATCAACCTTATTCTCTTCCACATGATTTTTCCATTTTACAATAAAAGGCACCACAACGCCACCTTGAAGAATATCTACTTTTCGACCTCTTAGACCTGCTGTAGAACCCGCTTCTTTAGAAGGTCCCCATCCTGCAGGACCATTATCACTAGAAAAAATAATTAAGGTATTATCATCTAATCCCATTTCTGAAATGGACTCCAATAAGCGTCCAACATGAAAATCAGCATCTTTCAAAACCGCATAATAGGTTTCCTTACTTGGTGATAAGCCTTTAAAATCTTTGCGTTGCTCCTCTGAAGGCCATAAAGGTGTGTGCGGATCTTTTAGCCAAAGGTTAACAAACATGGGTTGTTTGCCTTTATTATCCTTTATAAAATCAATCGTTTCATCTACAGCAATTCGACTTGAACTTTGTACCCATAGCGTATCCGTATCCATAAATCGTGTGGTTGGCCATTTTTGATCGCCTTGCCATGTTGGTCCGTTTCCATTCCAAACTCTAGCTTCATCATAACCATATTCTTTGGGTTCTGGTGCTGAAGGATCTCCATGAGGTTGACCACCACCTCCTAAATGCCATTTTCCAAAATGTGCGGTTTTATAGCCTGCTTTTTGTAGGGTTTGAGGTAAATAAACGGGTAAGGAATCATTTAAATAATTCGGCATGTTACGTCTGGCATTCACTTCATTTCCTGCAAAATGGGCATGAACGCGATGTCTGGCTGGAAAATGACCCGTGATCACCGAAGACCGACTTGGTGAACAAACACCACTAGTCACATGGAATTGTGTAAACCGTGTCCCTTCAGCTGCCATTTTATCTATGTTTGGAGTCACGACTTCCGTGTTTCCATATACCCCTAAATCACCATAACCCCAATCATCTGCAAAAATAAAAATGATGTTTGGCCTTGCATCTTCTATTATGATACCTTCTTTCTCTGCTACAATTTCTTTTTTAGTGTTGTTGCAAGAAAGCATCGTCATAACAACGACACCTAACACAATGTTTTTTAATGGGTTAATGCGCATTATAAAATTAATTTTTAAATGTTTCTGTTTTCTGTTCATTGTGCAAGTCTGTGGCCAGCTCCTTGACTTTCTCTGGGAATTGACTTGCTAAATTTGTGGTTTGACCAATATCGTCTTTAAGATTAAAGAGCTGTACGGTATCCTTAGCCGTTTTAAAACGTTGTCCTTCAACAAACCATTCTGGTATTCTGGCGTGATAGCCATCTTTATTATTGATATACAGCCAATCTCCTTTTCTAACGGCATATTTGGGTGTAAATGTATTATGAATAATATTCGCTCTTACCACCTTATTATTTTCTTCTAACCACAACTTAGAAAAATTATAACTGTCGTGTTGAAAGCCTTTTGGTAAATCACTATTTGTAATAGATGCTAAGGTATTTAGAATATCAATTTGACTAAATAACTGAGAACTTGTAGTCCCTGGTTTTATTTTATTTGGCCATTTTACAATAAACGGTACATGGTGGCCTCCTTCGTAAACATCTCTTTTTACTCCTCTAAATGGATGAGAACTATCATGATTGTAGTTTTTAATACGATCGTAAGCATAACGCTCTGAGCCATTATCTGATGTAAAAATGACAATGGTATTGTCATCTGCACCAATGGATTTTAAAGCTTTTAAAACCTGACCTATAGCATCATCTGTTTGATATACAAAATCGCCATAAGGACCTGCTTTACTTTTTCCTCTAAATGCTTCGTTTGGAATTATTGGTGCATGTGGAGACGGAAAAGGCAGATATAAAAAGAACGGTTTTTCCGCTTTTTCTTGTTTTTTAATAAAGCTGACTGCAGACTTTGTAACCGTAGGTAAAACGTTATAAAAGTCCCAACCTTTAACTGCTGGCCCTGGTCTTAGCTCCCAGTTGCCTTCTAAAGCAAATTCTTCCTTTGGGTGTTCTAGCGTTATTGTTGGTGCTTCTGTAACCTTATCATTTTCAATCCAAGTATAGGGTGGAAAATTGATAGTACCATCGCCAAAATAAGAATCAAAACCTATAGACAAAGGGCCATTAGGAATAGGTTGATCCCAGTCGTAAGCCTGAGCTGGCCAAATTTCGACGTCCCTCTTGCCGTGTTTCGCTTTTATTTTTTCAGTAACCTCTTTTTTCCTGATGGATTCCCAGTTCCAACCCAAATGCCATTTCCCAATGGCTGCTGTGTGATAACCGTTATTTTTAAGAATTCGAGGTAAAGTCACCTGATTTTCTATAAACACAGATTCTCCCATGGCATGTACGATATCATTAAAATCTCTCCAATGATAACGACCAGATAGTAAGGCGTACCGACTTGGCGTACAAACACCAGAAGAACTATGCGCATCTGTCATGAGCAGCCCTTCTCTAGCGAGTTGATCTAAATTAGGTGTTGGGATTTTAGATTGTGGATTTTGAATCGCCAAATCACCATACCCCATATCATCGGCATAAAATATAATGATGTTGGGTTTATTGACCTTCTCCGTTCGTTTTGTTTGTTGTTGGCAAGATGTTAAACACATCAGTATGAAAACATAACAGTAGGGACTAATCTTCATGGTTTTTTTACTTTATTTATGGTTTTTTATGCTTTCCAATCAATGGTAGCTTTCTTGTTTTCTAAATCGACCCAAACACGGGCATGTTCATAATCTCGTGTTAAAATCCATGCATTGACTTGCATCTCGTTTAAAGGCTTCCCTAATGGTTTATCAAATTCTGGATACCATAAAAGTGACCCCATACTTAAGCGATACCCCCAATTATAGATAATATACGAATGTTTTTGTGCACCAGCTAAAAAAGAAGCCAATGCAAACGTTAGGTGTTCTTTAGAAATTTCCGCTTTTTCTTTATCAGATTTAGCCATAAACCCTTTGTTTACCCATGCATTTTCTGGCCAAGTCTTAAACACTACAATTTTCCCACTCTTACCTGCTTTTTCCATCTCTTGAATATCTTGAAGCATACTCTCTTTTGTTTTGCTATTAAAATATCCAAAATGCTCAATCATAATGGCATCTGTAGAATCTGGAAAATCATCACCACTATTTCTAACAGGTGTTGAACGTATACCGTTATAAACGATTAATTTTTCTTCACCAATTTTAGCTCTAGTTTCTTTAATTAAATCTTTTAAGCCTTGTTGTATCGCATCAAATTTTTCAGTTCCCCATAAGCGTTTATTACCTGGATTTGTAACCTGAACCAAGGCATCAAAGAAAACACCATCAATGTTATCATTCTTTAAATTGTCTAACGCAATATCAGACCACCAATCTCTAAGTTCGGAATTAGATAAATCATAGCGCTTTAATTTATCATCTTTTAAATCTAGTTCCCCTGTTTTTGTTTTAAGCCACCAATCTGATTTTGTTTGATAATCTTCATGCGCTTCATACATATTATAATCTAAAAAAGCATTCCAATAGAATACCACTTTCATGTCTGGATTTAAATCCTTTAACACTTTAGCATCAGCTGCAATAGCTTCTTCTGAATATTTGTATTTTGGAAAACCATGTGCCTTTTCTAATACCGTGAAGTTAGAATGAGAGGCTACAAATTTTGCTTCAGATTTTGTTAAAAGGTTTCCTTTTTTACCAAAATGAAAAGCTACAGGAACTTTGTCCCAACTAAACTTTGGATAATGCTTATCACTTTGTGAAAAGGCTGCTTGTAATAGAAACAAACTGACTAAAAATAAACTTTTATGTAAAAAGGTTAACTTCATGATGCTTACATTATTTTATTGGTAAAATTTTAATAGATTTTAGACTAGATGTTTGCGCATCACCCTCAACCAAAGACGTTTTTATTATATGATTACCTGCCGTTTTAAATTCTAAAATTCCCATTCTGCGATAGGCATACTTATCGGTTGCTGCTTGCTGGTTTTGAATTTTTATACCTTCATCTGTTGTTGTTTTCCAAACCAATCGTCCTTCTCCTTTATATTCTAAATCTAGATAATAATAACCTGGTTCTTGAACATTAACCTCCCAACAAACCATGCCGTCTTCTTCCCAATTGCTTACTTGATTGGCATGTTTCCATTCACCAAATTTTTCCATCCAACGTATGTTTTTTTGTTCTGCGCCTTCAGTTTCTCCAAATTCGGTTAATAATCTAGTCGGCACATTTGGATAGATGCCTAAGTTTGTTTCTACAATAGGTTCTGCGTCTTTAAGCTTAACTTCAATTACAGATATTAACTCGTCTGGTGCTTTATAAGGCACATCGATAACTAACCAATCTTTAGCCTTAGAAAATTTAAGCGGACTGCTTTTTTT
>NZ_JABFDK010000007.1 GCF_013403865.1 Winogradskyella costae | reverse complement strand
CGCTGTCAATTCAATATGTTAATGAACTTTTTCTTTACTTTCTCTTAACGTTGTTTCGCTAAGCGGGTGCAAATATACAAGCCTTTTTCGTTCTCGCAAGCTCTTTTTGTGTTTTATTTTAAATTATTTCACAACCCACTAATTTTGAGGTATTTAATTTAAATAAAAAAATAAGATTTATTACATTTAAATTTTAAATACCTCTATTTACAATTCCCAACCTATTTGCTCATTATATATCTGCTCATTATTAAGTTTGCATTAGCGGTAATAGCGGCATCCTTTTTTCACTTATATATACTAGTATATTAAGAATACAGTCCGTGAAATAGAATATTCTACTTTAACGAGAATCTCATAAAAAAAGATATAGCGGATGACGCGACGCTTTTGCTTCTAAAAAGCAAAAGGGAAATGTCCTGAAAATAAAAGCTAATACGCTATTTGTAGTTCTCCGTAGGTATTACATTAGTATCTTATCTATTACTAAAAATACCATCTGCTATTTAGTTACTACGCTACTGATACGTAATGGACAAACCTTATAAATTAGTCTACAGGAAAAAATCCCACACTAAACCAAACCTAATCGTAAAATCTCTGTACGGATTATTTGGGGCTGAAAAGTAATCGTACCCCGTAAAGGATGAATTAAAGTGTTCAACTTTAAAGAAGATCCGTGTTTGCCTAACTTTCGCATTAATAAAGAAATCTAGTCTAGGGAAACCGCCTAGCTTAGTTTCGTTTTGCGTATAAAATTCAGCCAACAACGGATCATAACCATTCATATTGTACTCAGAAAAGTAATTAAAGGTTATTCCTGTTTGAAAGGTCATTGATTTTTTAAATAATTGATTGGAATAATACAGTGTATTTCTACTTATAATTGCGGGCACATTAAGGACATCTTCATCACTAACGACATTTTGATACATTACTGTATTATCTAATGCAAAATTGCCTAATTTAAACTCCCTTTGTAATTTTAATCTGAAATACTGAAGAGGCTCGTTGTATTGCTTGGGTTCAATGGTGTTAACCCCGTCTATAGTTTCTTTTAAATTGAAATAGGTGTAATTGTCAATATTAGATAAATCTGCGTAGGCATTTAGCCATTTTTTGGATTCAATTTTGAATTTTAGTTGCTGTGTATTTACATTTTTAAAACTATCTAAGTTATACCAGTTGTAGTTAATGTAATCGCTTTGGTATAATAAGTAGTTGTAGTTTGCGAGTCTAGAATTTATTGAAATGCCCCCTGATATGTCAATATCCTCATTTAATTTTAGATTTATAGAACCGTCTAAATAACTTCCTACGAATGTATCGGATAAGTTTAATCCTCCACTACCCTTAATATTAAATCCTTTGTATGTTTTTGAATACGATCCTTCGAGACCCAAAAAATTAGATTGAATCCTATTTGTTATTGCTCCACTAGGAAATAAAACAACGCTATTATAACCGTAATTAATATCCGTATAATTCACCGCCAATTCTAATTCTCCTATAATATCATTGGAATACTGAACTCCTAAAGCGGTATTAAAGTTTTCTAATTTTACTTTATCATTAATGTCTGTTGTAAAAGCTTCACCGAAAAAATCTACGGCAGATGTTGTTTGACTATATTGATAATATTTATCTTCTAATGAAATTTTATTGAATAGCGTGATACTATTATTACTCAAAGAATCTCTTCGATTAAGCAGTGCATAAGAGTGTTCAAAATAAAAATGTTTACCTTCTAATATATTTTCAGCATCTTGAAATGCAGGATCAAATACAGATCGATCCAAGAATTCCTCATTACCCATACTAAAATTGTCTAAGTCTTCTGTTTCTAAACCTCCATTTTCTTCATTAAGCAAATCTTGCATGACCACATAACCTTTAGCTAGGTATTTTTTATTTTTTGATTTATAGTTTGAGGTAAAACGAAAGTTTCCCGAACTGGTTAATGCATTTTGATAGTTTCCTAAGGACCTTAACCCTTTATAGGCAATTGAAAAATTAAACTGACGGGAAAGGTTTACGGTAAAAAATGCATCTAATAGCTGTCCTTGTTCAAATGCGGTCTTGTAAGTTAACCGTGTCCATGGAGTGGGAACTTCATAAAACATAATATCATCATGTTCTAAATAATTAAAATGACGTGCTCTTGCGCCGAACAGTGGTGCTGTGTTTTTATCCCAAGAATCGAAACTAAGCGTATTATAGGTTTGACCAATATTAGCAAATGGCATTAAATTAAAATTATCCGTTTGAAGATAATTAAATTTATAATCCTTTTTAATAGTCAATGTCGTATCTACTTGGATAGAATCTGTGAGGTCTCTAAACTGAAGATACATATCGATAGTCGCTAACTCCTTAAATCCACTAGCCTTATTGGTAAGGGAAGTTGTATCTGATCTATTATCTAGATTTGTTTTAATAAGTTTATTTTGAGCCACAAGGCTTATTGTAAAAAAACAAAATACAATTATGTAAAAATTTTTGTTCTGCATTTAGGAGTATATAATTTTCAAACAAAGTAAATCATTAATTATTGTATAAGAATATAAAATTACAATTTACTTAACATAAAAAAGACCAACAGTATTATTTGTTGGTCTTTAGTAAATCTAATTATTAAAGTACGTTATTCAATAATAACTTTTTTAGATGTAATTGTATTTCCTTTAGAAATATTTGCGATGTAAACGCCAGAAGCTACACCACGTAAATTTACAGTTTCATTAAAACTAATAGAGTTATTAGAGAAGGAATTTTTGTAGACTAAACGTCCACTAATATCATAAACATCAACTTTAACGTCATCGTTATTGTTAACTCTAGAATCGAAGCTTATAGTGAACTCACCTTTATTTGGGTTTGGATGAATAGACAAATTATTATCAAAACCAAAATCATCGACACTTAAACTCTGTTGAATTTCGAAATCTCTTCTATTAATATTATAGAATATATTACCCACAGCTTCTACCATTATTCTACAAGATGTAGCATCTACATTTGGAAGAGTAACAGTTTCACTACCGTCATTTGGGGTATTAGATAACAATACTGTATCGAAATTTAATCCGCCATCCGTTGATAATAAAATATTAACATTCTGTGTATTAACAGCACCTGTATTAGTTGAAGCTACGTTCCATGATACCTCTTGAGAGGAATTACCAACATAAGAAATATCAAACGTATTTTGTGAATTCACTACAAACGGACCAGCCGAATTAGTTACTGCGATAGTCATTTCATCTACACCAATCTGACCACCCTGAATGTCATTATCCCTTACCGTTAATTTAAAATTAAGATTTCTTCCTATTAACATGAGGCGCTCCCAACTTGTTGAATTATTAACGTTACCAACATAATCTTCTAGTCTAGGAATATATCTTACGTTATTAGCGCTAGGTGAAAAAGACCTAACAACAGGTCCATCTGCTGTAAAATCTGACGGTGCTGTATTAGAAGCACCTAAATCATACTCCTCCCAGCAGTAAGTTAAAAGTGCTAAATCATTATCATCAGTAGCAGAACCAACAAGTTTATATGGCGTTCTAAATGGAATCGTATAATTATTTCCAGCATTTGCTGTTGGAGATGAATTTGAAATACTTAATTGTTCTGCACATGTACTATTTCCGAAAGTAATATTAGACCACATTTCGTCCAAACTTACTTGATGAAAATATAAATCAGCTTGAGATTGAATATTTGACTGGTTACCGCAAATCCCAGCATACGACATAATTGTAGTCCCACCGCCTGGCTCATATGCAGTACTTGCTGTTGCAGCACTAGCACAGGTGTTTGCATTATAGGTATGACGAGCTCCAAATTGATGTCCAAATTCGTGCATTAATGTAGACTCAAAACTATAACCCGCAGATGGCCCGAATAACGAACTACTTACGCCTCTAGCTTTATTATTAGTACAAGGTGAATCCACCTGCGCAAGACCACTACCAGATGTGCTTAACATGTGACCTATATCATAAGGCTCCCCAATAAATGCATCAATAAAAAATTGACTTTCATCAATTAACTCACTGATAATATCATTAGTCAAGAAAGAATCAGTGATAAAAATGACATTTCTGTTATTATCAACAATTGTCATTGTTACTGCCAATTCTCTTTCGTAAACGGCATTAACTCTTGTCATAACATCATTCATAACAGCTAATATCGTATTCTTTTTTACTGTATCAGAAGCACCGCTTAAACCTGCTTGACTGATATGATATGTTGCGTATTCTTGTGTACAGGAAAGTGCTAATCTAAAATTTCTTAATTTACCATCATTTGCATTTCGAGCAGCAGGGTTCATTCCAGCACCTAAAGAGCTTGCTATTTGCTCTTCAGAATCTTCTGTAAGACAACTTATTTGCGTTTCAGATAAAGGAATATCATTCTTAGAATAAGCGATATAAAATTTTCTGTCTTTTGTTAAGGAGTCGATGTATTGAACCGAATTATCAGTGTCAAAAATTACAGCTTTTAAACCAAAAAGAGAAATACTAAATCTAATTGTTTTGCCTTTATTCTTTAATGAAGTTCCAACAAATGAACGCACATCACTTAGCTCTAGTTGCAAGTCCTCAGAAAGTACCGGTGCGTCAAAAACTTCATAATCCTCATATAATCCATCAGCACTAGGAAAACTTACTACAATACCATTTGTATTATCTGAAAGTAACCTATTTGGAGCAGATTTAATTTTATCAAATAACTGATCGATATTTAAACCATAAACAGTATAAGCATTTGGCATCGATACACGATCCCATTTCTCATACTCAGAATTCAAAACATCAGATTTTTGATACCAAAAACCTGATTTAATTTGTGCCTTAATAGACAACGAAACACTGACGAATACTAGTAGTAACAAGTATCGACATTGAGTATTAATTTTCATATTTTTTTTTTTAATTTAATAAATGTTTTTTTCAAAATAAAAAAATCCATTTATAACGGATACAAGATAAATAAAAAAAAACCGCTAAAAGCGGTTTTTTTTTATAAAACATAAATAATTATATTTTTGTTAACACAACTGTTAATTCAATATTCTCAACACCGCATCCACCAGAGCCTCCGAAAAAATCTAACATATTCAATGTTACACTTTCTGATTCTGCTACTGTACAAGCGTCTAGAGTAAAAATATTAACACTATCACCACCTATAGTAAGGTCTTCACCTGCAGCACAGGCTATACCCGTAGATATGTCATTTTGAACAACTATCTGACCATCTGAATTAATATTAAATCCGATAGAAACTATATTACCACCTGGTGCATAAGGAACATCGAATGATCTGTTAAAAGTTGCACTCGCGTCTGCTGTTACAGTAACAGTTTGATCAGCAAAAACATCTCCACCAAATAAACTATCACCAGAAGTCACAGTTAGATTATAATCACCTACAAAAAAGTCATCATTTGGAAGTAATCCTGCAATAGCAACTTCAATATTTGGACAAATAGTTACTCTAATTGTCGTTGGTCTAGTTTCTTCTGTACCACTAATACCTATAGCAATACCTGAATTATCAGTACCATCCAAAACAACATCAAACACCATAGCTTCTGTAATGTTAGCTGCTACTACTTCCGCTATGTTCAATTCTAGTTCAGGAAAAGTAGTATCAAAATTACTTGAAGTACCACCTGGGCTTAACAAATTACCTGTATTAGAAAAAACTGTATTAGGGTTAGCACCTGATACTGGTACAAAACTATAGCTAATAGTTAAATCATTAACAACTATAGGAACATTTACTTCAACAGGAATACCTGCAAGAGTAGTTGTATCATAACTATTTAAGTCAATACTTAACTGACTAGCTTGAAACTGCACCCAACCAGTCTCAGGACTTGCGTTGAATTTACCTTCATTCTCACCTTCGCTACTATCACAGCTGTTAAAAGAAACCAATAACAATGAGAATAAAAACGATATTTTAAAAATATTTTTCATATGTAATTTTAAATTTTAGTTAAAGTAAAACTTTGCACCGTACTACTTCCACAAGAAAGTAATGGATCTTGTAAATAATTAACTGTTATAACATCTTCATTATCTAAAGAATAAGTTGAATTATTTGCAGCACCTGCAGAGACTAATATGTAAGAATCACCACCTGCACAAGCAACATTGATATCAACATCCTGCGCAAAGTTTAATACGTTACAAGCTAAACCAAGTATTACTTCTACTTCAGCTTCAACACCTGAACCAGGTAAATGTATTGTATTGAATGTTCTTTCTGTTTCACTATCGCCTACAGATATAGAAACTGTTTCTCCTGTTGGAAAATTACCTGATCCATCATCACCGATAATGTAATCACCTACTAAATATGTACTAGGAACTGGGCAAACTTCAAAAATATTAACAGTAATTTCTTCAAAATCTGCATTCTCAGAATCAGATAACCCATTAATATTAAATACAATTCTTTTAGATGTAGCATCTACCAAATTATTGTCTGTACCTACGACAGTAAGTGTTCCTTGATAAGAGTTAGCTGGGATGGTTACACTTGTAGGTAAACTATAAGTAAGATCATTAGCTGTAGTTATCTCAGGATCTGTATTTAAAACAATATCATATGTTCTATCTACACTACTAACCGTACTAGAATTTAATATTAAATTAATACTACTAGTATCGTCGATTGTAACTGGTAAGTTATAAACACTTCTCTCGAACGTTATAAACGTATTGTTTTCATTGATATTGCCGTTATAAATAACTTCTTCTACTGTCTCATCACAAGACACAGTAACTATAGCCAATAGCAATACAAATGTTAATTTAAATATATTTTTCATAATTATTTTTTCTAAAAATTAATTTGAATTAGTATTGAGGATTTTGAGATATAGCAGTATTACCATTGATCTCATCTTGAGGAATAGCTAATGTAAATCTAAAATCAGAAGATGAAATATCACATACACCTTCAAAAGAAGCACAATCAGCAGAATTTCTAGACAATCCAATACCTAATTCTGGACCTACACGCTTAATATCTAACCATCTATGACCTTCATAACATAATTCTAAACGACGCTCTAACATTATATCAGTTAAAGCTACATTTAAATTCGTATAAGATGTAGGTGTAGCAGTAGCTGATCCTCTAGCAGTTCTTAACTCTTGAATTGTAGTTGCAGCATCAGCGAACATATTATTTCTAGCTTGTAATTCAGCTTTGATTAATTGAACCTCTGAAGCTCTCATCATTTTAAAATCATTAATTGCCTGTCCAGCAGCTGAACCAGGATATTTATTAATTAGTAATTCATTTGCAGGATCATTTAATCCTACTACAGTACTCGCAGAGTTAACAAAAGCTTGTCTTCTAGCACCACCTTCTGCATCTAATAAATTAAACAACTCATTAGACATTTCTAAGAATCCGTCACCTGTTCCTGGAAAGTTAAAGTAAAATAACTGTGCTACACCTGCATCACCAACAACTCTTGATAACTTAAATATAACTTCTGTATCATCTACATCTAAATACATTCCAATATACTCACCAAAACTAGCTAAAGGATAATCTGCTAATAATTCATTAGCAAGTGTAATATTAGCTGTACTGCTATCACCTTCTGTAAGTGCTATTCTTAATTTAAGAAACTTAACGAAATCTTCACTAATCCAAATTGGATTATCATTAGTCTCATTAGATGGATCAAATAAAGTTAAAGCTGTATTCAAATCCTCTTTAATGAAGGTTAAGTTTTCAGAAACCGTATTTCTTTCAAAAACATCTGCTGTTTCTGGAACAAAATCCATATTAATAGCACCTAAAGTATTAGGATTGCTATAGTCTGTTGTATAATATTGAACAACTTCAAAGTGACATAATGCTCTTATAGCTAACAATTGTGCCTTTATGTGATTCGCTTCAACTAATTCTTCACCAGTAAAAGTTAAACGATCTAATACGCCAAGTACACGATTTGCAAAATTGATAGTTACATATCTATTATTCCAAATGTTATGAGGAATACTTCCACTTGTAAAACTTACTACATAGTTGTAATCCTGAGCACCCTGACCATTACTAGCTAAACCAGCTTTAAGGTTATCACCTAAAATTGCATTAGCGTATAAAGAATTACCTGTTCCATTACCACCTCCATCTGGAGCATAAGCGGCATAAACACCAAGTAGTCCCGATTGTACGTCGGCTAAAGATCTATAGGCAGCATCCTCTGTAAGCTCCCCTTCTTGCAAAATATCAGTGGCATCCTCACAAGAGACTGACAAAGACAATGCAAATAAAAATAATATTTTAAATATATGTTTTTTCATCTTAAATTTTTATTAAAAATTAACTGTTACTCCTAGAGTATATATTTTAGGTGTTGGGAACTGCCCTCTATCCGTTGCTCTAAAGTTAGATTCAGGATCCCATCCTCTGTATTTAGAAAACGTAATTAAATTTTCACCTTGCAAGTATAGTCTTACACCACTCACTGGTAATTTCTCTAATGCCTCTTTTGGAAGAGAATATGCTAACGTAATGTTTCTTAACCTAAGGAATGATGCATCTTCAAGATATCTATCTGTAGAATTAATATAATCAACACTACCAAAAGCAGAACCTACACGAGGTACTTCTGTAATATCACCTACATTTTGCCAAGCATCAAATAAAGTCACTGATCTATTTCTACCATTCTCTGTCTGTCCTTGAGAAACTTCTTGTAAACTAGCGTAATCTAAGTTGTTTCTGTAAACTTCAGCAACGAAAGACCATTGTGTAGTAAATTCGAAACCTTTATAACGTATATCAGAACCAAAACCTCCTTGAAAAACAGGATAAATTGATTTATCAGAAAACACTCTATCTGCATCTAATAACGTCTCCGTTAATGAACCATCTAATTTTCTAAATAATGGATTACCATTTGCTGGGTTAACACCTGCATAAGGTACCAAGTAGAAAGATCCTAATGACTCACCTTCACCTAACGCTGTAGAACCACCATTATTAACTAACCCATTAGATGATGGAGGTAAAGCCTCAATCTCATTCTTATTATAAGACCCATTAGCATTTACAGATATTCTCCAATCACTATCACTAAATAATCTGTACGATAATTGTAATTCAACACCTCTATTTACCATAGTACCTAGATTAGAATCAATTGTACCGCCTGTAGCATTTAACAGTGAAATATTATTATTCTGAAACAAATCTTCTGTCTTTTTCTCGTAAACATCAATTGCACCAGTAAGCTTACTATTCCAAATTTGGAAATCCAATCCAATATTCGCTTGAGTAGTTTCTTCCCATCTCAAAGATGTGTTAGCCACTTGAGCAGGTACAGTTGAAACTGAACCATTATAACCAGTTCCTGCAGTGTATAGGTTTCTAGTTAAACTAAGACCACCATAATAAGTACCTGCAATCCTGTCATTACCAGAAAGTCCGTAAGATGCTCTAAGCTTTAATAAATTAAAAGCACTACCATCCATAAAAGGTTCAGCATCGATATTCCAACGACCACCAACAGACCAAAATGTACCCCATTTGTTATCATCAATAAATCTAAAAGAATTGTCCCTTCTTATTCCTGCAGAGAAACCATATTTACCATCATATTCATAATCTAATTGACTGAATAAAGACATATTTCCTACTGTAATAGTAGTTTGACCTAAAGTATCAATATATGGGTTAGTTGTATTTCCGCCGATAACTTCAGTTGTTGTTCCAGGAATAAAAGCAGCACCTGAACCTACTAAACGAGGATCAAGACCGAATTGTGTATAATTAAATGAGTCTAAATGTCCTTTTAAATACTCCATAAAAACAGTAACATCTAAATTATGTTTATCACCAAAAGTATTATTATAATTTAATGAAGTAACTGAATTAAATCTAAAATCTCTTAGAAATGACTCAGATTGAATACCACCAAATTGAGCATCTACACCTTGTGCCGACTGAAACGGTCCTAATATACTTTCTGGGTGAAGAATATCGATAGCTCTTTCACTACTGTAATCCACACCTAATTGAATACCTGCCGTAAGATTTTTGGCGAAATTCCAATTTGCATTAAAAGAAGCTAAAACCTTTACTTCCTCTTCTTTGTCAGTATTAAGCGCTATACTATTTAATAGAACATATGGGAAATTAGAAGCTCCACGTCCAAGAATCGCATCAATATCACCTGGCTGAATACCACCATCACGAGTTATTGAACCATCAGCTGCATATGGACTTAAATAAGGCAATCCTTGTAAAGCAGCACTATATGGGTTAAAGAATGTAGAACCAGAACCAGAACCATCTTGCTCATTTGTAGTAGAAACACCTACAGACAAGTTTAAACCATAATTAAATTTATCATCAGAAGATCTACCACTGAAGTTATTTCTTACAGAGAAACGTTTAAATGCCGATCCAATAAAAATACCATCTTGTTCAAAATATTGTAATGAGGTAAAATTATTAGAATTTTCTCCACCAGATGTAATTGATAAGTTATGAGAATTAGTTGTTCCTTTTCTGAAGAACACATCCGCCCAACTTGTATTTGTTTGATTAGCTATAGCATTAATCTCATTTGGAGATAACTCAGCACCTAAGCCACCACCATTTTGATTTTGCCAAGTTAAAATCTCTCTTGAGTTCATCAACTCAAAAGGCTGATCTTGTAATTCATTATAACCATAAGTAGAAGTATATTTAAACTCTAACCCTTGATTATAACGACCTCTCTTAGTTGTAATCACAATCGCTCCATTCGCAGCTCTGTTTCCATAAATATTTGCTGCAGCAGCATCCTTTAAAACTGCAAATGATGCAATATCAGTTGGATTGATACTTCTAAAATTATCTTCATCCACAGGAATTCCATCTACTACAAATAATGGCTCAATATTACCATTAATAGATCCAGGCCCTCTTAATATTATAGTACTATCAGCACCTGGTTGCCCAGAACCTGTAGCAATATTTAAACCAGCAACCTGACCTTGAAGATTTTGTAATGCAGAAGCATTTGCTCTATCTTCTAATATCTCTGCATTAACCGTAGTTATAGCAGCAGTTACTGTTCTTACAGAAGCAGCATTACCATAGGCAACAACTACAACTTCATCAAGTTGGCTGTCTGCTTTTAAAGCTACATTCACAACCGAACTAGAACCTACAGTTTTTTCTACGCTTACAAATCCTACGTAAGAAAAAATTAAGATATCATTTTCATTTGCTCTAATGGAAAATTTTCCATCAAAATCTGTTTGTTGACCTCTAGAGGTCCCTTTTACAATTACACTAGCTCCAGGAAGGGGTAAACCATCCGTTACTGTTGTAACTGTACCTGTGATAGTCTTCTCTTGTGCAAAAGAAAACTGCATCACGAACGCCATAAATAGCGTTAATAACCATGTTAATTTTAATTTCATAAAACAATTATTTGAGTTAGTCTAATTGCAAACATCTTAATTAAATATTAAATAACCAAGCAATTTTCCAAAAATAATGTTAACACTATTGCGAATATGATAACTATTCATAGATTGCTATTTCCTCAGTGTTTTTAGGCATTAACTCAATAGTTAGATGTGAAAAATGTGAAAGGGTTGCGTTAAAATTTTAACTTTGCTCAAAATTTAACATTTTGGCTTTAAAAATTCAGTTTTCAAATTTTAATTTAGAATGTGGTACAGATGAAGCAGGTAGAGGTTGTTTAGCCGGACCAGTTACAGCTGCTGCAGTTCTATTACCAACTACCTTTAAAAACTTGCTACTAACTGATTCTAAGCAACTTTCAGAAAAGAACAGAGCTATTTTAAAACCCATAATAGAAAACGAGTGTGTTTCATTTGGCGTGCAAAACATTTTTGAATCTGAGATCGATACCATTAATATCTTAAACGCTTCTATAAAAGCAATGCATGGTGCTATCTCTAGTTTAAAAACTATACCCGAATATATTATTGTAGACGGTAATAGATTTAAACCCTATAAAGACATTCCACATTCCACAATAATAAAAGGCGATAGTAAATATTTAAGCATCGCTGCTGCTTCCGTTTTAGCAAAAACATATAGAGATGCTTATATGGAAAAAATACACGATGAATTCCCGATGTACAATTGGAAACAAAACAAAGGCTACCCAACAAAAGAGCATAGAGCTGCTATAAAAAAATACGGTGTTACAAAATATCATAGAAAATCATTTAGATTATTGCCTGAGCAATACCAATTGGATATATAACTTTTTATATTTGTAAACTAAATACATCTTAATGAAGCGACTTGGTTTTTTATCGATATTGTTTACCTTAGTATTGGCTTGCCAAAAAGACTACAACAAAACCAAACAACCTTACAAATTTATTCCAACTGAAACATCAGCCGTCATTCAAGTAAATGAACTTAATGATTTTGTAACTAGTATTGAGAATAACGATGTACTTTCTGGAATATATAATGAAGAGTTAAAAAACGCTTCTCTATTTCTCAATCAATTAAACACGACTAAGCAGGTTTTTATTTCTTTTGCGGACTCTAATTATTTAATTCTTACTGAAAATGATAGTACTTTATTTGTCCTAGATTCCATTAAAAATATTACTTCGACAACTTTAGTTGACTTAAAAATTGAAAAGACACAAATAAACGATAGCACTATATACCATAAAATTATTGGAAACACTTTTGCGGGTTCAAATGACCTAGAACTTTTAAAAACTTTAAATCAAGAAAATGAAAACGCAGAACTTAGTCATCTAATTGAGACCACGGACAACAAATCGATCGCTTCTATTTTATTTAAGTCTGACGCCACTAATTATTCTAAATTACTATTTTCTGATATCATAAATAAAGGAAGTAGAAACTTTACAGTCTTAGATTTCGATTATACTGAAAAGGGACTAAGCTATAATGGTATATTAACCGCTATAGATTCGAGCTCCAACAATCTAGAAAGCTTTAAGAACACTATTCCTCAAAAAACAAATTCGCCTTTAATTGCCCCGTACAACACAAGCTCTTTAATCAGTATTACTTACGATAATTTCTCAGTATTTAACGACAACAATAATCAGCTAAAAGATAGCATAGCAGACATTTCTGAAACTTTCTTAAATTTTACAGATGAAATTGCCCTGATTGACAATGCATTAATACTTCATTCATTAGATCCTAATTTAATTTTAGAATCTATTGAAGACAAATCTATATCTGAATCATTTAGAGATATTGATATCTTTGAGTTTGAAACCCCAGACTTCTTTAAGTCTAATTTAAAGCCCTTTATTGCTTTTGACAATGCTAATTACTTTTGTGCTTTTGAAAATTTTATTGTCTTCTCTAATTCCTCTGAGACCCTAAAATCCATTCTTACAGACGCTTTAAACAACAATACACTTGCTAATTCGGATGCTTTTTTAAGTATTAGCGAAAACCTTAGTGATGAAGCCTCTTTATTTATCTTTAAGAATTCTGAAAAACTATCAGCGATTTTAGACCAAACCATGACTGGTTATAACGCCAATGCTGTTCAGTTTATACGCGAAAATAACTACACACATATTAACGGAATCATCCAGAAATTCAAAAAAAGAGCAGCTTCAAATTCTGTTGCAGAAACTTTTACGACACCACTCAACGCAACGATACTAACAGCACCGCAAGCTGTTAAAAATCACATATCTAAATCGCATGATATCGTCGTTCAGGATGTAAACAATACACTTTATCTTATATCAAGCTCAGGCAATGTACTGTGGAAAAAACAACTTCAAGGACGAATTTTGGGTCAGGTAGAACAGATTGATATGTACAAAAATGGTAGATTACAACTGGCGTTCGCAACCCCAAACCAACTCTATGTATTAGACAGAAATGGTAACAATGTATCTCCTTTTCCTTTAAGATTTAACGATGCCATTACACAACCACTCTCTGTATTTGATTACGATAAACGAAAAGATTATAGATTAATGGTAACTCAAGGGAAGCATCTGTTAATGTACAATGCAAAAGGGCAATCAGTTAATGGATTCAATTATAAAAATAATGACTCTGAAATTTTATCACAACCCAAACATTTTAGAATTGGAAGTAAGGATTACATTGTATTTGGCACAGGTGAAGATCTTAAAATTTTAAACCGTCAAGGAGATATCAGAGTAAATGTAAAAGATAGGATTCGTTTTTCTGATAATGACGTGTATTTATATCAAAATAAGTTTACTACAACCAACACACTTGGTCAACTTATCCAAGTGGACACCAAAGGGAATCTAAGTTCAAAAAATCTAAATCTTACGGATAAACATAAAATCGCAACGACTAGCAAAACATTAGTTTCCTTAAGAGAAAACAGGTTAATTATTAAATCTAGAACAATAGATTTGGACTATGGAGAATATACAGCTCCTCGAATTTTTTATTTGAATGACAAAATCTATGTAACTACAACGGATTTACAATCTAAAAAAGTATATCTTTTTGACAGTCAAGCTAAATCAATCCCTAACTTCCCTGTTTTCGGTACTTCAGCTGCTGTGCTCGAAAAACTAGATGATGACAGCGGTTTAGAACTTATAACGCAAAGTGATGATAAAACCATAGTGGTTTACAAATTACACTAAAACCAATTCTATTTATGGTCTATTTTCAAATAGAATAAGCCTTACTTTTGTAGAATAGTATATTCAAAATTTAGACGACAATTTCGATCATGATAAAAAGACAAAAAGCATCCTTAAGAAGCTGTATAATTCACAAAGTTGGTAACAAGTTCAATGGCACAAAAAATGCCTTTTCAGATGCCATTGTAGATTTTGATGAAGCCACTTACAATTTAATGTTGCCGTATCTTTTGAAACCTTTTATGAGTGTCGCTGAAAGTTATCGTTTTCACCATCATAGCGACGTCGCTCTCAATGAAATCAACACTTACAGTGATCAACTATTTAAAGAAGATGCTGATTTTGTAGAAATTTCAAAGCATATTGTTACACATTTATTTGAGCAAAGTAATTCGGCTCAAATTAAGACTGGAGACGTCCTTATATGCCATTTTGAAAACGTACAATACGAAGACTATTTTACGGACGCTATTGGGATTTTTAAGATCGAAAATAAGACTGAGTTTTTTCAAACGTATTTAGAAGATAATAACTACGATATTCTAGTTCAAAAAGGTATTCAAGCAAAAAAGGTAGATAAAGGCTGTTTAATTTTAAACACCTCCGATATGGAAGGTAAAATTGTGCTTAGTGTAGACAACAATACTTACGACACACAATACTGGATTAAAAGTTTCCTAAATATAAGATATCCCGACGATAGTAATCAGCATACTAAAAATTGTATAGAACTTTGCCGAGAGTTTTCTAAAGAAGTTTTACAACCTAATTTTGGTGGCCAAGAGCAAAGTAATTTTTTAGCTAAAACCGTCGATTTTTTCAAGGAAAATGAAATTGTAAACATCGATACTTTCAAAGAAGAAATTTTTGACGAAGAAGATAAAATTCAATTGTTTGAAGACTACAAGAAAATATACGAAACAGACAATAAAGTCCTTATTAGAAACCAGTTTGACGTTTCTGAAATTGCTTTAAAAAAGCAAAAGCAAAAAATTAAAACCGAGATTAAACTAGATACCAACATTCAAATAAAACTTGATGTTGATGCACCTGATGCTTCTGCAGAATATTTAGAACGCGGGTACGACGAAGAGAAAAAAATGCATTATTATAAAGTGTTTTTTAATGACGAGTCTTAACTTGAATTATTAACATCTCAGTCATAAACTAAAGTTGAATGAAGCTCGCCTCAAAAAGTGCACTAAAATGTTTTAAAATTTTACGTTTTAACTCAGCTTCATCCACCAAATCAACACCCAATTCGTTATTTAAAGTTGTAACTGCCTTACCCCTTATTCCGCATGGAATAATATTATCAAAATAGCCTAAATCCGCATTGACATTAAGAGCAAAGCCATGCATAGTTACCCAACGACTCGCTCTTACTCCCATTGCGCAAATTTTGCGCGCAAATGGAGTACCAACACCGAGCCAAACCCCTGTTTCACCTGGACTACGTTCTGCTTTTAAACCATACTCCGCTAAGGTGAGAATAATCACTTCTTCTAAGAAGCGTAAGTACTTATGTATATCTGTAAAAAAATTATCTAAATCTAAAATCGGATATCCTACTATTTGTCCTGGTCCATGATAGGTAATATCACCACCTCTATTAATTTTATAGAATGTAGCATCTTTAGCTTTAAGTTCTGCTTCGGAAAGTAATAAGTTAGACAAGTCTCCACTTTTCCCTAAAGTATATACATGCGGATGTTCTACAAATAGAAAATGATTATCGGTTACTAAACTCGCGTCTTCTCTTCGATTCTTAATTTTAGTATCTAAAATGGATTTAAAGAGTGTCTCTTGGTAATCCCAAGTGTCCTTAAAATCTTTAGCTCCTAAATCTTGTAGTTTTATAACTTTATTCAAAGCAAATATATTTTTAATCCTCTAAAATAACTTCAATATTCAGTATCTCAGGATCTTTAAGCATGTCTATAAATCCAACCTCATAAGTAACCGTTCTTCTATCTTCGCTATACATTGCTCCTTCTTTTGAGAAGGACTTTACAGCTTTAGGAAAATGGTAATTAATTATATATTTTGAAGACCCCAGCATCATAGCCGATTTATCTATACTATCTAAAGATTGTTGGTGTTTTTCTATATCAATAATCTTAGCATTTCTTTTAAAAACTGTACCGTTATATGAGTAACTAACCAAAGTAGAGCCTTCATTACCCATACTAGAAAATGGACTTAAAGGCAAATTATCACCGACAGTTTCATCTCCCTTCAAACTATTAAAGCTATTCATTGCTTTGTACATATCTCGCAACTCACTGGCACTATCAAAGTCTGTTTCTATATCAAAAAACATTTTTTTCTCATCAGGATTCATAACCATATGAATTTTATAATCCTCCATAGCCTTAATCTTTTGCTGTTCTTTTACTGACAAATTAGCTATACTATCCTTATGATCTAACAAAAAGTCCCTGAAAACAATTGTTGAATCCACAGCTTTACTCATCTCATCAGCAGCATTCTCTCCCAATTGCCCTAGCACATCCATCATTTCTGATGCATCCATTGAAAACCTTACTTTACCACTACCATCTTCATTGATATAGATGTTTTCTGAAAACTGACAGCTTGTTAACATCATTAGAAATGTACAAGAGAGTAATATAAAAATCTTTTTCATTATAATATTTTACATAAATTACAAGAGGGCAAAGGTAAGTATTTTATCGCTTTGGGTTATTCAGAATAATCAAAGCTGCGATAATACCTGGCACCCAGCCGCAAAGCCATAATAAAAAGGTAATAAGAATAGAACCACAACCTTTATCTAGGACAGCTAAAGGTGGACAAATGATAGCAAGGATAACACGCCAGATACTCATAATATTTGTTTAATGATTTGATGTATTACATATGACGTGCACTTTAGAGAATTGTTACATTTTCTTTGGATTAACATTATATCAGTCGGGATAAAGCGAAAGCACATATTATTGTTTCCAAGCCCGTAGAAACGACAAAAAACAATTCAAAACAACCAGAATTAATAGGAAATCTTAGAGGTTATTAAATCAAACTAAAAAGGTGTTCTCTAATTTTTGTAAAAAGTGTAATTTTGCGTCTGCTTATTTAAAAAACAAATAAGCTTATAAAAATAAATAAGAATGCAACTTTCAGAACAAGAATTGGTAAGACGCCAAAAGTTAGAAAAGCTTAGAGCTTTAGGGATCAACCCTTATCCAGCGGATTTATTTCCGGTTAATCATACTTCCAAACAGATTAAAGCTGATTTTGAAGACGGTAAACAGGTGATTATTGCTGGTCGTTTAATGGCTATTAACATTCAGGGAAAAGCGTCTTTTGCACAATTGCAAGATAGCGAAGGTCGTATTCAAGTGTATTTTAATAGAGATGAAATCTGTGAAGGTGAAGACAAAACCTTATACAACGATGTCTTTAAGAAATTATTAGACTTAGGTGATTTTGTTGGTATAGAAGGGACTCTTTTCACAACGCAAGTTGGCGAAAAAACGGTTATGGTTAAGAATTTCAAATTATTGAGTAAAGCTTTAAAGCCATTACCTATACCAAAACAAAAAGATGGTAAAACGTATGATGCGTTTACAGATCCTGAAATGCGTTACAGACAACGTTATGCAGATTTAGTCGTAAATCCGCATGTTAAGGAAGTATTTATAAAGCGTACAAAATTGTTTAACGCCATGCGATCTTTCTTTAATGACTCTGGTTATTTCGAAGTTGAAACTCCGGTTTTACAACCGATTCCTGGAGGCGCTGCAGCACGTCCTTTTATGACGCATCACAATAGTTTAGACATTCCATTATACATGCGAATTGCTAACGAATTATATCTAAAACGTTTAATTGTTGGTGGTTTTGATGGTGTCTATGAGTTTTCTAAAAACTTCAGAAATGAAGGAATGGACAGAACTCACAATCCTGAGTTTACTGCAATGGAAATCTATGTATCTTACAAAGATTACAATTGGATGATGGATTTTTGTGAGCAATTATTAGAACATTGTGCTATTGCTGTAAACGGAACTTCAGATGCTACTTTTGGTGAACACAAAATCAATTTTAAAGCTCCTTACAAGCGTATTACGATGCGCGATTCTATTTTAGAATTCACAGGTTTTGATATTTACAATAAGTCAGAAGACGAGATAAGAGCAGCTGCAAAAGGCATGCATATTGAAGTAGATGAGACGATGGGTAAAGGCAAGTTGATTGATGAAATTTTTGGTGAAAAATGCGAAGGGAATTATATTCAACCAACATTTATTACTGACTATCCTAAAGAAATGAGTCCTTTATGTAAAGAGCATAGAGAAAATCCTGAATTAACTGAGCGTTTTGAACTTATGGTTTGTGGTAAAGAAGTTGCTAACGCGTATTCTGAACTAAATGACCCAATAGACCAACGCGAGCGTTTTGAGCACCAGTTAAGTTTAGCTAAAAAAGGAGATGATGAAGCGACAGAATTTATAGATCACGATTTTTTACGTGCGCTAGAATACGGAATGCCTCCAACATCTGGAATGGGAATTGGAATGGACCGTTTAATAATGTTCTTAACCAACAATCAGAGTATTCAAGAAGTTCTATTCTTCCCTCAGATGCGACCAGAGAAGAAAAAAGTAGATTTAAGCGATAACGAAAAAGCGATTTTAGAAGTTTTAAAGGCTGAAAAACGCATGGACTTAAATATGCTTAAATCAAAATCTGGCTTAAGCAATAAAGGTTGGGATAAAGGTTTAAAAGGTTTAAGCAAACATGGCTTAACAAAGGTTGAAAAAACTGATGACGGCTTATTTGTAGAGCTTGTTTAAAAATCTTCTAACATAAATTTATAAAAAAGGAATTGCCGAGAGGTAGTTCCTTTTTTTTTAGTTTAAAAACTATATATTAGAGCGTTACTAATAATTAAAACCTTTATAAAACGCTCATTCTATGAAACAAAGCTACGCAACCTTAATCATACTTTTATGCTTTACAATAGTCATAAATTCACAGAACTTCATAGGTAATTGGAATGTAATTTCTCTAGAATCAAATGGAAACATCATTAGTTTACCTTCAACGGTTACAACACCGCCAAATATTGAATTTCACAATTCATTTAGCAGTGCACCTTTAGACCAATATTGGGGACGTTATATATACGGCAATGGCATTTGTAACTCTTTTACTTTGTACTTTGAGAGCGAACAAAATAATGCTATAAGTCTTATTCCTTATTTTGAAACTACAGACAACTCATGTACTACAACTGAGGAAACTGACTTTGAGAACTCCTACTTTTCAATTTTACAAGAACCTGGAAATTTAACGTATTCATTTACTAATGATTTACACAATTTAAGTTTTACCAACAACCAAGGAGATGTCATAAACTTAGGCCGTGAAGACGCACCTTCAAACGTACTAAGCGGAGAATGGTTTATTCATTCTATTTGGGAATTTGATATTTTACTTGAGAATACTTTTAACCCTAACTTAAGTATATTCTTTTCTGACGATATTACTAATGGCCAAAGTAATTTTTATGGCAGCTCCACTTGTAATGGATTCAACGGTATGTATGACAATCCAGTACAACCAAATTCTTTTATAATTAGAGATATAGGTTGGACACTAAGTTTCTGTGACATTGCAGACCAAGCGATTTTTGAAACGTCATACATGAATTTTTTCAACCTTAATGAAGACATATACACATTTGAAATGACAGGAAGCGGTTCTGATGCTATGCTAACCATATATAATGGCAATGAGGTAGAACTTAATTACGGTAGGCAAGCCCTGTCTATTAATAGTTTTACCGCGAAAAAAACCAAACTAATAACGGATATATCTAATCATAGATTACAACTCATTTCCGTCACTCCTTTAATTAACAATCCATACTCTATTTATGATATTTCAGGCAGGCTAATTACTTCCGCTTACATAGATGGATCCAATAACATTGAAATTGATATTTTAGCTTCAGGCAGTTATGTTTTAAAGATTATGAATTCACAAAATCAAACCGAAAGCTTTAAATTTTTGAAACGATAAGTGCTAATTGTAATATTCAACAAATAAGCTAGCCATCAGTTTATTTTTTTGTTAAAAATTAATTTTATTACATTAGCAACTTGCTATCAATCAGAAAATCACATCTAATGTTAAAAAAGACATACTTATTATTCGCTTTCGCATGTATTATTTTTTCTTGTAATAATGACGATGACGTTGCTGCTGTTTGTGATACCGCAACTAATATATCATCAAATTCAATAACTAATAATTCTGCAATAATAACGTGGAACACAACTAACAGTTCAGGTCAACACACTTTAGAATATGGTCTTTCTGGATTTACAATAGGTAGCGGAACTATAGTTTCGGCAACTGATACAGATGCTGCACTTACCGCATTACAAGCAAATACCACTTACGATGTTTATATACAAACGTCATGTAGTTCTACAAATATCAGTACACAAACTGATGCTTTCAGTTTTACAACGTCACCAAATCCAATTTGCAATCCTGTAACTAACGTATCGTCAAGTTCTATAACTCATAATTCTACAACAATCACTTGGGAAACAACTGACGCTTTAGCGCAACACACAATAGAATATGGTGTTTCGGGTTTTACAATAGGTAACGGAATAACAATTTCTGAATCTGATACAGATGCTGAGCTTACAGAATTACTAGGAAACACCACTTATGATGTTTATATTAAATCTACGTGCAGCACAAACTTTGAGAGCGTCTACACAAATGTATATAGCTTTACAACATTACAACCAAATGTTGCAACAGAATTCAAACCTACTTTATCTGAAATGAATTTATTTGTTAATGATCTTAAAGATTTACAAATAACACCGTTAGCCTTTGAATATGATTTAAACACTACCTTATTCACTGATTACGCACATAAACAACGAATTATCGCTTTACCAGAAGGTACAAGTATGGAGTTTGATGGAGATGGATTACCTCTATTCCCAAACAATACAGTAATTGCAAAAACCTTTTTTTATAACCTCGATGAACGCGATTTATCTTTAGGCAGACATATTATAGAAACCCGCGTTTTAATTAAATTAAATGATCAATGGGAAACAGGAGATTATAAATGGAATGACACCCAAACTGATGCTGTTTTAGATTTGGCAGGAAGTTCTCTACCAGTTACTTGGATTGACGTCGAGGGCAACACAAATTCTACAACCTACAAAATCCCTTCAAACACAGACTGCTTTACATGTCACGCCAATAATGATAACATTATACCCATAGGACCAAAATTAAGATCCATGAATTTTGAAATCAATGGAGAAAATCAATTAGAAAAATTTATTAGCAACTCTCAATTAACAGGTGTTACTAATAGTGCTTCTATTACAAGTTTACCAAATTGGGAAGATGAAGATTTTAGATTAGAAGCTAGGGCAAGAGCCTACATGGATATTAATTGTGCACATTGCCATATTCCTGGTGGTAGTTGTGCCGACGAAACCACCTTAAATTTAGCCTTTGAAACCCCACTGAATGAAAGTCAAATCACAGAACAAAGCTTTGCTATTAGTTACAGAATTTCGTTTATTCAAGATGGTTTGAGTATGCCGTTTATAGGAACTTCAGTACTACATACAGAAGGAATAGAATTAATTCAATCTTACCTAGATACCCTAGAATAGTCACGTTAAAGAAATACTAAAATCAGTTTTTAAATTAACATATTCTTAATAGAATACGTATTTTCATCAAAATTTAAAAACTAACTATTTTGAAAAACGTTTCCATTAAACTACTCTTTGTAGTTTCCGCCTTTTTAGCGTTTTCTTGCTCTACTGCAAAAAAAGCTGGAAAATCAGGCAAAGATGCCACTGCCATGGCTAAACCTTCAGGAAAGAAGCCTGGAAAAAATGACCCAAAGCCTTACGACAAAGTCATCACTAAAGATGCAAAAAGTGATGTAGGATTATTCACAGTTCATACTTTAGATGACAAGTTTTATTATGAAATACCAGACTCTCTTTTTAATAGAGAAATGTTAATGGTTACTCGTATTGCTAAAACAGCTTCAGAGCTAGGTTTTGGTGGAGGCAAAACTAATGAGCAAGTATTGAGATGGGAGAAAAAAGACAAAAAAGTTGTACTTAGAGTTGTGTCTTACAATGTTGTTGCAGCTGATTCTCTTCCGGTCAGTGAAGCTGTTTTAAATTCTAATTTCGAACCTGTTTTATACACATTTCCTATTGAAGCATTTAGCAAAGACTCTACGAGCACAGTGATAGATGCAACGCCTTTATTTGAGAAAGATGTAAAACCTTTAGGATTACCACAACGTAATAGGTCTTCTTATAAAATATCGCGTTTAGAAAGTGATAAATCATTTATCGAGACGATTAAAAGTTACCCAAGAAATATTGAAGCACGTCACGTAAAAACGTATGCCGCAGGAAATCCCCCATCTAATTCTAGCACGGGTAGTGTTTCGATAGAAATGTCTAACTCTATGATTCTTTTACCAGATGTACCTATGAAGCGCCGCTATTTTGACGAACGCGTAGGTTGGTTTTCAAGAGACCAAACAGATTATGGTCAAGCAGATCAAAAAAGTAAAACTCTTACCTATTTAGATCGCTGGAGATTAGAGGTAAAAGAGGAAGACATTGAGAAATTTAAGCGTGGTGAATTAGTAGTACCTAAAAAACAAATTGTATACTACGTTGATAGGGCGACTCCAGAACAATGGAAAAAATACATTAAACAAGGTATTGAAGATTGGCAAGTGGCTTTTGAAGCTGCAGGTTTTAAAGATGCGATAATCGCTAAAGAACCGCCAACGGTTGAAGAAGACCCAGAATGGAGTCCAGAAGATGCTCGTTATTCTGTTGTACGTTATTTAGCCTCTCCGATTCCAAATGCTAATGGACCTCACGTAAGTGACCCAAGAACAGGTGAAATATTAGAAAGTGATATCAATTGGTATCATAATGTAATGTCGTTGTTACGTGGATGGTTCTTTGTTCAAACTGCTGCAATTAATCCAGAAGCACAAAGCCCACAGTTTAAAGATGAAGTTATGGGACGTCTAATTCGTTTTGTATCCTCTCACGAAGTGGGTCATACATTAGGTTTACCTCACAATATGGGATCTAGCGTTGCTTACCCTGTAGAGAAATTACGAGATGCTGAATTCACTAAAGAATTTGGTACTGCTCCATCAATAATGGATTATGCACGTTTTAACTACATCGCTCAGCCAGGTGATGAAGGTGTTGCGTTAATGCCAGATATCGGAACTTACGATAAGTATTCTATTTCTTGGGGTTATAGACCCATTTTAGATAAAACTGCGGAAGAGGAAAAGCCAATTCTTAACGAATGGATTATGAAGCATGCTGGTGACCCAATGTACCGTTTTGGACACCAACAAGCTGGTGATGTAGTTGATCCTAGTTCTCAAACAGAAGATTTAGGTGATGACGCTATGTTAGCAAGTGAATATGGAATTAAAAACCTTAAGCGTATTGTACCTAACTTAATTGAGTGGACTACAGAAGCTGGTGAAGGTTATGATGATTTAGATGAAATGTATGGCCATGTAGTATCACAATTTAACCGTTATATGGGACATGTTTCTAATAACATTGGTGGTGTTTACGAAAACTATAAAGCTGCTGATCAAGAAGGTGCTGTTTATACAGCCGTCCCTAAAGATCACCAGCAAAAAGCATTGGCTTTTATTCAAGCCAACTTATTTGAAACTCCAGATTGGTTACTAGATAAAAACATTTTTGATCGTATTGAGTTTACTGGTTCTGTAGAGCGTGTAAGAGCAATGCAGTCTAGAACCCTTAACAACATAATGAGTTTAGGAAAAATGCAACGTCTTATTGAAGCAAATACGTATGACAGTAATGCTTATGCATTAACTGATATGATGAGCGATTTACGTAAAGGTGTTTGGAGTGAATTACGTACAGGTAAGAAAATAGATACTTACAGACGTAATTTACAACGTGCACATATTGATAGATTAGAGTATTTAATGACTGCAAAAAACCAAACTGCAGGCAGAAGATCTAGTCCTTATGTTAAAGTGACTCCTGTTAACACAAGCCAATCTGATATTAGAGCGGTTGTAAGAGCAGAGTTAAAATCATTACGTAGCCAATTACGTTCTGCACGTGGTGGAGATTCTATAAGTAGAATCCATATTGCAGATGCCATTGAGCGTATTAATCTTATTTTAGATCCTAAATAATTTTAATTAAAATACATTATAAAAAAGGCTTCAATTTAAATTGAAGCCTTTTTTTTATTCAGAAAACTATATATTAGTGCTAATGAGCGACTACAATAAAAAAGCACTATACTTCTGCCATACACATCCTAACTTATTTTTACAAAAAAAATGTGAAGGTTGTAAACGAGGTATGTGTCACACGTGTATTTACAACAACCCTAATTATTGCTCCGATTGTTTACGTACGCAAAAGCGATTTAGCAGCAATACTAAAGATAAAAAGGAGCTATTTAATACGCTAATTTTTGCAGTCGTTATCAGTTGCGTAATTGTACTTTTATTATTTCACAAAACAAATATCAATCCACATTATCCACTAACAAAATATGTCCTAATCGCTTTTGTTATTTCCTTATCTGCTTCAAATTTTTATTACCTATTTCAAAAAACAACATTGCTTTCAGATGTCAATAAAATTCCGTTTGTAGGTTTTAAATTATCAATATTAATTATAGTTTTGGTAGTTGCATCTGGATTACCCATTCTATATCTTATTTATAAGAGTGCCTTACTATTAAAAACACATTACTTTAATCGCTCTTGAATTACATTTCTATAATCTTCAAACTCTATAAGATTATTATGTTCACCTCCTTTAACAGTAATAAAGTTTAAATTTTCAATATTTAATTCTGAAAGTTTTTTAGCTGAAACAAAAGGCACGACGCTATCTTCTGTTCCGTGAATAATTGTAATTGGACAAGATGTATTTGGTAAAAACTGATAGGTTGGAAAATGATACTTCAGCAATTGCTTTACAGGCAACATTGGAAACCTACCTTTTGCTACATCCAAAATACTATAATAAGGAGTTTCTAAAATGAGCTGCTTTGGTTTGTTTTTTGAAGCTAAGTATGATGCAATTCCTGTCCCTAAAGATCTTCCATATAAAGTAATTTCATTTTCAGAATATTGCTTTAAAAGGTAATCATAGCAATACTGAGCATCACTATATATTCCGACTTCGCTTAATTTGCCTGTACTTTTCCCATAAGTTCGGTAATCTAATATTAAGACATCATACTCCATATCTACAAAATATTCTGAAACCGTTCCCCAACGACTTAAATCGCCAGCGTTTCCATGAAAATAAAGGATAACTCCTTTTGGGTTTTCAACCTTAAAATGAAGTGCGTTTATAATGGTATTCTCATCAGTTTTAAAGAATAATTCTTCAAAATTATGTTGAAACTGGTATTGATAGTTTTGCTCTAAAGTATTAGGTAAAAACAATAACTTTTCTTGCAAAAAATAAAGTGCGGATGCTATCATAACAAATATGCTTAAAAGTACAATTATAACCTTTTTAAGTCTTTTTTTTAATATCACTTTAATGGTGTGCTCCATTTGTTTCTTAGTATTTAGTAACCAAAGGTATTACAATAGTCTTTTAGAATAGGTAAACTAAAATAACACACTGATTATGCTCAATATTAAATCATTTTAAAAACCTCACAGCAAAAAGAATGCTGCAAGGTTTTTGGTTAGAAATTAACCGATCATCAAAACTAATCGTCGTCTTCTTTTGTATCTAATTCGTTATTAATATAAGCGACATCTCTTGTGTTTTTTTGTACTGCAATTGCCGAAAACAAACTCAAAGTAAATGACATAGCGTAGAAGCCTTTTTCACTTAATTCTAAATCTGCGTTCCATAATCCAATGGTTAATAAAACAATGGCCGCTATCGAAGTGAACCAACTGATGCCATAGTACATTTCGGTAACTTGAATGTTTTCGAGCTTATCTCTAACGGCTTTTTGAACTGAGATTACTGAGAACAATCCAAATAATAGAATGGTGAAATAATAGCCTTTTTCGTTGAGTTCCATATTTGCATTCCAAAGTCCAATACAATAAGCAACCATACCAATAAGTAAGGCCGACCACGAGGCTCCAATAAATGCTGGTGTTGGTTTATGGTTATACACCTTCCTATCTTTCTTTTTTGATTTTAAATTTTCTTCATCTTTTAAAGACACTGTTGTTTGATAATTCATAGTATTTAGTTTTAATGATTATAAGCCAAATCTCTAACAAAAGTGAAGAAGCATAAAATTAAAATTTAAACTAAACTGACGATATAATTTACATCCTATATTAAAAATTCAATATATTTAGGCATGTACTAAATATAATAATGACGATTAAATGATAGGATTGAAATCTATAATTGATACATTAACAATTGATGAGCAACAGAAATTTATAAATTATCTTCAACAAAAGAACAAGCGAAAGGACATAAAGAACATTCAATTATTTAAAGTACTCGCGCATTCTAATGACGATTCTAAAAGCATTTGCAATCAACTTTACAAAGTAGAAAACTGTAATGCTTATCATGCTTTAAGAAAGCGCTTATTCCAATCCTTAATAGATTTCACAGCCAATAAAAACCTCGAGGACGAGAATTCCACAGATATACAGGCTATTAAATATATCTTAGCATCACGCACATTTTTGCTTCAAAAAAATTATGACATCGCATATAAAGTTTTAGATAAAGCAGAACGCTTAGCAGACGAGCATTTAATGTTCCCTATACTCAACGAAATTTACCATACCAAAATCCAGTATGCACATAATTATCCTAAAGTGAGTATAGATGACTTAATAATTAAACAGAAAGAAAATCAGAAAAGACATCACTTAGAAGACCGACTTAACATCGTGTACGCTCAGTTAAAATTGATGTTAAATGAAGTCACATATAAAGGAAGTGTTATTGATTTTGAATTAGAACTTGAACATCTACTGAATGCAAACCACATTGAGATCAATACCTCACTTTCCTTTAAATCCTTATATCAAATTTTAGCGATTGCTAATATTTCGGCTTTAGTCACAAAAAAATACTATTCAATCGAAGGCTTTGTGATGAAGAGTTATGACATTCTAAAACAAAAAAAGGAAACCGATAAGCAACTCTTTTATCAAATTGAAATCGTTTATATCATTGCAAACACACTCTTCAGAAATAAAAAATTTGAAGCTTCTTTGCGCTACATCAATGAAATGGAACAGTTAATGCAGCTAAAAAAATGCACTTTTCACAAATCATTCATTTTAAAAAAAACCTTAGTTAAAGCTTTAAATCTAAACTATAGCAATAAACAAGATGACGCGATTGCACTAATTGAACGCTTCACAAATCAAAAACATGTTGACACAGAAACCTTACTAGACTTACAGCTAACTAGTTTTATGTTTTACTTTCAAAAAGAGGACTTTGGAAAGGCTAAATCCATTTCATCTAAATTTTATCATACTGATCAATGGTACCAAGAAAAATCAGGTATAGATTGGGTGATAAAAAAAAATGTCGCCGAGCTTTTATTATATGCAGAATTGCAAGAAGACGACTTATTTTATTCGAGATTAAAAAGTTTTAGGCGACGCTACACAGGCTACTTAAATCAAATTGGGCAAACTAGAATTATAATTTTTCTAAAATTTGCAGAATTATATTACATAAAACCTAAAAGTATAAACACACCTGAATTTAAAAACAAAATTGAATTAACTTTTGAGTGGACTACTCTAGACAAAGAGGATATATTTATATTAAGCTTCTACGCGTGGCTAAAAAGTAAGGTTGAAAAAGAGAACCTATTTCAAACAACTTTAAAGCTCTTAAAACTATGATTAATGTTAAAATACTTGTTAAAACACAACTTACAGTTAAACCTACATAAGGACTCTAGGTCTAAATAAGTATAACATAAAACTATAAAGACATGAAAAAATTATTAGTAATCGCTGTTGCTCTATTTACATTAAATGGCATGGCGCAGGAAAAAGAAAAGAGATCAGAACGCAAAGACAGATCAGAACTAAGGATGCAAATGACACCCAATGATATTGCAGATTTAAAATCAAAGAAGCTAACTTTAAAACTAGATTTAACTGCTGCGCAACAGAAAAAAGTACATTCTATTTTCTTAAATGAAGCAAAAGCAAACGAAGGATTAAGACAAAAACATAAATCTGCAGAAGGAGAAAAAAGAGAAAGACCTTCTCAAGAAGAATTCCTTAAGATGCAAAACACAAGATTAGATCAACAGATTGAAGTGAAGCGCGATATGAAAACCATCTTAAATGCGGAACAATATGCTAAGTTCGAAAAAATGAAGCCTAAAAAGCATAAAAAGAGAGGTGATCATAATAAAAAACGAAAAGAAAAAGACAACAAACAAGAAGATGACAAATAAGATATCAATATTTTATTTTAAAGAAAAAGTATCGCTTCGGTGATACTTTTTCTTTTTATTGAATTAAATTGTTATTTTAGTATCGAATTTAAAAATCAATGATGAAAAAGATTATCACACTTTGCTTATTTGCATTTGCATTATTATTAGGAACTCAGACAGCTGCAGCACAAGACAGCAAAACTGATAAGGAAGCGAATGCTATTATAGAAGCTAATGCTATTAAAACGACTAAAGGTTTAATAAAATTTGTTCGGTTGGAAAAAGACAAAACAGAGGAAGTTTACGAAATAGTAACAGAGCACACGAGTGCCTTATATTTCATTGAAAACGAAAACTCAACTGATAAAGAATCATTTATTAAAACAACAGCCGCAAACGAAAAGCTTGACAACCAAATGAAAAATCTTTTAAATAAAGAACAATTTAATCGCTACAAAGCATTCAAAAAACGTTAAGCTCATTTTTTATAATAAAAAAAGTCTCGCAAAATGCGAGACTTTTTTTATTTACAAATCTTTTGCAATGTCCTCGACAGCCGCAATGGTTTCGTCTAAATCTTCATAAGTTAAAGCATCCGTTATAAACCAGGTTTCAAATGCACTCGGCGCAATATAAATACCTTTGTCTAGCATACCGTGAAAGAACTTTTTAAACGTGTCATTATTTCCTTTGGCAGCAGAATCAAAATCTACAACTGCATCCTCTGAAAAATGAACAGAAATCATAGACCCTATTCTATTGATTGTATGTGTTACATTATTTTTATTAAGTGCATCCGCAATACCATCATGAAGATATTTTGTTTTCACCTCTAGCCTATTCATCAAATCAGCATCAGCATTAATGGTTTTAAGCATTGCTAATCCAGCTGCCATAGCTAACGGATTCCCACTTAAAGTTCCTGCTTGATACACAGGACCAATTGGAGCTAAATAATTCATAATTTCATTTCTAGCAGCAAAGGCACCAACTGGCAATCCACCCCCAACAACTTTTCCGAAACAAACGATATCTGCATTAATATTTTTAAGTTCTTGCACGCCTCCATTTGCCAATCTAAAACCCGTCATAACCTCATCAAAAATCAATAAGATATCGTTAGAATCGCAAACAGACCTTAAACCTTCTAAAAACCCATCTACAGGCGGAATACAGCCCATATTACCCGCGACAGGCTCAATAATAATTGCAGCTATAGCATCTTTATTTGCTTCAACTAATTCTTTTACATTTTCAAGATCATTATACCTTGCCAATAACGTATCTTTTGCTGTTCCTTCTGTTACACCAGGACTATTGGGTGTTCCAAATGTTATGGCACCACTTCCTGCGGCAATTAAAAACGAATCACTATGGCCATGATAACAACCTGCAAATTTTATAATCTTATCTTTTTTGGTAAAACCTCTAGCTAAACGAATAGCACTCATACACGCTTCAGTACCTGAATTTACAAAACGTATTTTATCAATATTTGGCACCATAGAAACCGCTAATTCCGCGATCTCAGTTTCAATAGCTGTTGGCATTCCGAAGGAAGTTCCTTGTTTTGCTTTTTCAATAACGGCATCTACTACAGGAGAAAATGCATGACCAAGTAACATTGGACCCCAAGAATTTATATAATCTATAAAACGATTTCCATCTTCATCATAAACATAAGCTCCTTTTGCAGATTTAGCAAAAATTGGTGTTCCACCTACAGCATTAAATGCTCTAACTGGAGAATTTACACCACCAGGAATAACCTTTTGTGCATCTTGAAACAAAGCACTACTTCTTTTATATAACATAAATTAATTAGGAATAATAAGTTGTTGACCAATAGTAAGGTCATTTGATTTTAAATTGTTTTTAACTTTAATAGCATCAACCGTAGTTTTATATAATCTAGATAAAGAATACAACGTATCTCCTTTAGCCACCGTGTGCTTTTTAGACGTCACCTTCTTTGGCCCCTCTATTATAGTGGTTGATCTGCGCGATGACTTAGTAGTTGCTCCATTGAGAACTTCATCATCATATTTATCAAGATTATAGCGTTCAATTAAGCTAATCAGTTTTTCAGGATATTTACGATCTGTTGCATAACCCGCCGCTCTTAAGCCTTTAGCCCAACCTTTATAATCATCGGGTCTTAGATCAAATAAACTCGCATAACGGCTACGGCCTGTTAAGAATTCAGAATGGTCTTCGTAAGACATTTCTGCTTTATCATATTTCCTAAAGCATTCTTGAGAGCGATCATCATCATGGTAAATTTTAGCACCTGTCCAGCCATGACATTTAATTCCGAAGTGATTATTTGCCTTTACAGCCAACCGACCACTACCCGATCCTGATTCTAATATTCCTTGCGCTAATGTAATACTTGCTGGTATTTTGTGAGTACGCATTTTAGATTTTGCAATATTTGCATATAAATCGATGTAGATCTCTACAGAGCTTCGCGTATCATTTGCTTTTACAGCTGGGGCTTCTGGCTCAACTGTTTTAACGACGTCTTTTTTATTCTCAACAACGACTGTTTTTGTAGTACTCCTTTGCTTCTTTTTAGTTACAATTCCCTTTTTAGGGCCACAACTCAATGCTAATAATGCAACTAATAAAAATAAATATTTGAATTTCATGCTTTATATTTCAATTAAAGGTCGGTTTTTACGCTTCAACATATCATTTACACCTGCAACACCTTGCAAACCTCCAGTATGAATGACGAGTATCTTAGAATCTTTTGGAAAATATCCAAGAGCAATTAAATCAAATATTCCAAATAGCATTTTCCCAGTATAAATAGGATCTAATGGAATATTATAATCGTTCTTAAACGTGTTAATAAACGCAATCAATTCGGGCTTTATTTTACCATAACCACCAAAATGATAATTTGTTATTAACTTCCAGTTGTCTTGATTTGCAAATTTACGAATATCTTCTTGTAAAAAATCACCTTTTAAAGCCGGAAAACCTAATATTTTCTGATGCTTTTTAGACGTATTAATTAATCCCGATATTGTTCCTCCAGTTCCTACTGCACAACAGATATAATCAAAATTAAAATCGTCTGCTTCCAAAATTTCCTCACAACCTTTGACGGCCAATTCATTTGTACCTCCTTCCGGAATTAAATAAAAATCTCCAAATTCATTTCTTAAGCTATTTATGAAATCACCGTTGGTTTTATTCCGATAAACCTCTCGAGACACAAATTCAAATTGCATACCACAAGATTTTGCAAATGTCAGCGTTGGGTTTAAGTCCTTCTTTTCTTTTAGCTCTTCACCTCTAATTACTCCTATCGTATTAAAACCATATTCTTTTCCGGCATAAGCCACAGCTGCAATATGATTTGAAAATGCACCTCCAAAGGTTAATAAGGTTTTTATATTGTTAGTTTTAGCTTGTTCAATATTGAATTTTAACTTACGATACTTATTTCCAGAAATAAAAGGATGAATTAAATCTTCACGTTTAATTGTAATTTCTATCGACGTATTGGGAATAGATAAATGCTGATTATGAGTACGACTATTTAACAACTGCTTTGTTTTTATACCAACAAAGTTAACTGATAGCGAATAAAAAATCGCAAAAATTTAATTTCTAATAAATTTAAACACATTAAAGAAAGATCTTGATTTTAAATAACTAAGATCTTTTTCATGACTATAAGCTTCACGCTCAAAAGAGATATTTCTATAAGCTAAATCCCATTTTCTATATTGAATAAATCGACATAAAAATTCAATTGTATACATCATATAAAATGGAAGAATAAATAATTCAACCTGTTGTCTTAGATGAATCTTTTCATGATTTACAAGTACAGTATTACGTTTTAAATTTTCAGTTTTTAAAAACACAAAAGGAAAAATGGTAATTCCCGCATAACCGTTTGGCACTATATATTTCGAAATCAATATCATGCTTTATTCGTTTCAAAAATCAAACCAAATTACGTTATCTTTGTTATACCAAATGAATTTTTAAATTATTGAAGGTAAATTTGGAATATATTTTCTTTAAATTAAATTGAAAATATAAAGGAAACAGCAACGAACTTAACCTAGCATTTTGATGTTTATTTGGTATTAACTATGAAAAAATACGTCCCAATTGAAGACGGTGATTATTATCTAACACCAGAAGGTTACCGCTGTTTTACTGAGCAATACCATTTAAAACGTGGCTATTGTTGTGAAAGCGGCTGCAGACATTGTCCTTATGGATTCAACAAAAACACATTAAAAAAGAAGTAATGCATACTACAAATCTCTCATTCAAAGATCAAATATTAGAAGGCATTCCAAATATATTACCAGAACCAAAACCTTACGATGCTTCGATAAATCATGCACCAAAACGTAAAGCTATTCTTTCTGCAGAAGAAGAAAAATTAGCGCTTAGAAATGCTTTGCGTTATTTTGATAAAAAAGATCATAAAACCTTATTACCTGAGTTTAAAAACGAGTTAGATACTTATGGCAGAATCTACATGTACCGTTTACGACCAGATTATAAAATGTATGCCAGACCAATTTCTGAATATCCAGCAAAATCAACTCAGACAGCGGCTATAATGCTAATGATTCAGAACAATTTAGATTACGCTGTAGCACAACATCCGCATGAATTAATTACTTACGGTGGTAATGGCGGTGTGTTTTCAAATTGGGCACAATACCGATTAACCATGAAGTATTTGGCCGAGATGAATGATGAACAAACCTTAACTATGTATTCTGGTCATCCTATGGGATTGTTCCCATCGCATAAAGAAGCACCAAGAGTTGTGGTGACTAACGGCATGATGATTCCTAATTACTCTAAGCCTGATGACTGGGAAAAATTCAATGCTCTAGGCGTAACACAATATGGACAAATGACAGCTGGAAGCTACATGTATATTGGACCACAAGGGATTGTACATGGCACAACGATTACAGTACTCAACGGCTTTAGAAAAATTAAAAAAGAACCAAAAGGTAATTTATTTGTAACTTCAGGTTTAGGAGGTATGTCTGGCGCGCAACCAAAAGCAGGAAATATTGCTGGCTGTATCACAGTTTGTGCAGAAGTAAATCCAAAAATCACACAAGTGCGATTAGACCAAGGCTGGATTGATGAAAAAATAACAGATTTAGATCAATTGGTTAATCGTGTAGAAAAAGCTAAAGCTGAAAAAGAAACTATTTCAATCGCATATCTCGGTAACATTGTAGACGTATGGGAAAAATTTGATGAAGCTAATGTTCATGTTGATTTAGGAAGTGATCAAACATCACTTCATAATCCTTGGGCTGGAGGTTATTATCCTGTAGATATTTCTTTTGATGATGCTAACGACATGATGGCGAATCAACCCGAATTATTTAAAGAGAAAGTTCAAGAAACCTTACGACGTCATACAAACGCTATAAATAAGCACACCTCAAAAGGCACTTATTTCTTCGATTATGGAAATGCCTTTTTATTGGAAGCCTCTCGTGCTGGTGCCGATATTATGGCAGAAAATGGTATCGATTTTAGATACCCAAGTTACGTACAAGATATTATGGGACCAATGTGTTTCGATTACGGCTTTGGCCCATTTCGTTGGGTTTGTGCTTCAGGTAAACCGGAAGATTTGATAAAAACGGATGCTATTGCCTGTAAAGTTTTAGAAGATATTAAAAAGAATTCACCAAAAGAAATTCAGCAACAAATGGCTGATAATATTCAATGGATTAAAGGTGCACAAGAAAACAAACTTGTTGTAGGCTCTCAGGCCCGAATCTTATATGCAGATGCAGAAGGCCGAATGAAAATTGCCGAAGCCTTTAACCAAGCTATAAAAAATGGTGAAATTGAAACTGTTATTTTAGGAAGAGATCATCATGATGTTTCAGGAACCGATTCCCCATATAGAGAGACGAGCAATATTTACGACGGCTCGCGTTTTACGGCAGATATGTCCATACAAAATGTAATTGGTGATAGTTTTAGAGGAGCCACATGGGTAAGCATTCACAACGGTGGAGGCGTCGGATGGGGCGAAGTTATAAACGGCGGATTTGGTATGGTTCTTGATGGTACTAAGGAAGCATCCAAAAAATTAAAACAAATGCTATTTTGGGACGTTAATAACGGTATATCAAGACGAAGCTGGGCAAGAAATGAAGGTGCCGTTTTTGCGATAAAACGCGCGATGGAAATCGAACCAAATTTAAAAGTAACGTTACCTAATTTCGTTGATGACAATATATTAGACTAAGTATAATTAAAAAAAAAGCCATTATGAAAAAGCTATTAAAATTTACTCCAATGTTTCTTCTATTGATAGGACTAACATCTTGCAGCTCGGTAAGGGTTGCTGCCGATTATGATAGAGAAGCAAATTTTGACAATTATAAAACCTTTGCCTTTTTTAAACCAGGTATTGACAAAGCAGAAATCAATGATATTGATAAACGTAGAATTCTAAGAGCCATTGAAGCAGAACTAATGGCTAAAGGCTATACAAAATCAGAAAACCCCAACATGTTAGTGAGTATATTCACTAAATCGAACCAACGTGTTGATGTTTACAACAATGCTTGGGGCAATGGAGCTTGGGGCTGGGGCGGTTATGGTGGCTGGGGCTGGAGATCTGGCTGGAACAACAACCAAGTTACAACGACTACTGAAGGAATGCTATTTATAGATCTTATTGATGCTAACAAAAAAGAATTAATTTGGCAAGGTTCGGGCACAGGAAATCTTAACGCTAGCAACCCAGATAAGAAAGACGCACGTATTAAAGAATTTGTATCAGAAATGTTGACACAGTTTCCACCTGATAAAAAATAAAATCATCACACAAACCAAAAGCACTAGTGAATACTAGTGCTTTTTTCTTTTAGATTAGTTCATTCTTATACCTTTAATCTAAATAATCTATCTTTGCCGACTTTTAAAAGCAAATACTATGAAACTTGGGCAAAATACCCTAAAGAACTTTACTCAAAACCCTAAGAACGACATTCTTGCAGGTATCACCGTATCTCTAGCAATGATTCCGGAAGTCGTTGCCTTTGCATTCGTTGCACAAATTAGTCCGATCGTTGCACTATTTGGTGCATTTATAATTGGAATTATTTCTGCATTATTTGGCGGAAGACCTGGTTTAATCTCAGGTGCTGCCGGAGCTGTCGCTGTAATTTTTGTTCATATGATTCAAGAAGGACATGCTAAAGGGTTACTATTTGATACTCCTGTTGAAAACATGGGGTATTTTTATTTACTGGCAGCCGTTGTTTTGATGGGACTAATTCAAATATTAGCAGGAGTCTTTAAGCTTGGTAAATTTGTGCGTTTAATTCCTCACCCTGTAATGCTAGGATTTGTAAACGGATTAGCAATTGTAATTTTCTTAGCACAACTTGGTATGTTTAAAGAAAACACCAAGGATGTTTTTGGACAAAACATGCGCAAAACACAATCTAAAGAGTTGATTTACAACATCAATGATAACGCTGTAAAAGATTTAATTTCTGACACTAAAATATTCTCAATAAATGGAGAATCCATAACAAATATAACTACTGGTGAAGAAGTTTTTGTCATAGCCAATAATCAAGTTTTTGACGTCGACACTAAGCAAGTTGTTTTCAATATAAAAGATAATGGCTTATATTCTGTAAAAGATAATGGCGTTGTTAAGTCCACTATGGAAGGACAAAAACTATACATCATGATTGCTTTAGTTTTGCTAACTATGTTTATAATTTGGGGATTACCAAAATTAACAAAAAAAATGCCTGCTGCCTTAACAGCCATTCTAATAGTGACTTTAATTTCCATTTTTGGAGGCCTTCATTCTATTAATGTAGGCGATTTCATTAGAGATGGTGGCGGTGCCGGTTTAAATGGATTTGATGAATTGTCTAGCAAACTAAATCTTGGTGAACTTTGGAGTCATTTACCATTTAACTTAGACACGCTAAAATTTATTGCACCATATGCCTTTTTAGCCGCATCAGTAGGATTGATAGAAACATTAATGACAATGAACTTGGTAGACGAATTAACAGATTCTAGGGGAGATGGCAACAGAGAATGTATCGCGCAAGGTTCTGGAAACATGCTGAGTGGAATCTTTGGTGGAACTGGTGGTTGTGGAATGATAGGACAAACTGTAATTAATGTTAATGCCGGAGGTAGAGGACGCTTATCTGGAGTAATGATGGCAATTACTTTACTTACTTTCATTTTATTTGCAGATAAATATATTGAGCAAGTGCCAATTGCAGCCTTAGTAGGAGTTATGTTTATGATGGTCATTGAAACATTTGCATGGTCTAGTTTCCGAATCATGAAAAAGATACCAGTATCAGATGCCGTAGTACTTGTTATTGTATCTGTAGTAACGGTTTTCTTCGATTTAGCTATAGCTGTATTCGTTGGTGTAATTATTTCAGCCTTATCTTTTGCATGGGAAAATGCTAAGAAAATTAGAGCACGTAAGCGTATTCAAGCCGATGGTACAAAAACATATGAAATTTGGGGGCCATTATTCTTCGGAAGCATTACCGCTTTTAATGAAAAATTCGATATTAAAAATGATCCAGATAATATAGAGATTGATTTTGTTGAAGCGCGTATATCAGACCATTCAGCAATTGAAGCTATTTTTATTATTGTTGAAAAATATCAAGCTGAAGGAAAAACAATTAGACTTAAACATTTAAGTGAAGATTGTAAGATTTTACTGTACAAAGCGAGTCCTAAATTTAAAGATGTTATCGTTGAAGCCATTGATGACCCCCGCTATCATTTAGCAGCGGATCCTGAAAAATTTACCAGACCCCTGTCAGAGTATAATATTTAGATTACTTAGCATATAAACATTGACAAGATAGACAGTTAGTACAACAAAAAATAACTGCATTAAATTAATTGAATTTCAATTAATTACATTATATTTGCATCTTAATTTAATATATTATAATATGAGTACTGGTACAGTAAAATTTTTTAATGACTCTAAAGGTTTTGGATTCATAACAGAAGAAGGAAACAACAAAGAGCATTTTGTACACATTTCTGGTTTAGTCGATGAGATTAGAGAAGGAGACAATGTAGAATTCGATTTAGCAGAAGGAAAAAAAGGATTAAACGCAGTAAATGTAAAAGTTATATAATTATATACCTTTCAATCTTTTTAAGAATAAGGCCTATCTTTTAGATAGGCTTTTTTATGCCTGAAAATTAAATAATTTCTCTATTTTTATTTTTTCTCTAAAAAAGAATCGATCCCTTCATTAAATTACTCCTAAGTACTAAAAACTTTTACTGATACTCTTCTTGACAATACCCTTGTAAAACTACGCCCAAAACTCACAGCTATACCCCTTCTTTTAAATTGTAAAAAACAGCCTTATCTAATTTCGCTTTTAAATAAGAAATGGCGCTATGACTTCTTTTTCCTGACTTACAATAAACTACAATAGGTAAAGTAATATCTATTTCTTTAAATCGTTTTGATAACTGTCCTAAAGGAATATGTTGTCCACCTATATGATACGCTTCTCTTTCTGATGCTTCTCTAACATCTAACAAATTATAATTCTCTTTGTTTCTATTCAATTCATCTAATGTGATCTCTTTAGTTGAAACAATGCCGCAGAAAAAATTATAATCTTTTTCTAAAGCATTAATTGTTGACGTTTCATCTCTTTCAAAACCCATTATCTGTTGATTCAAACTTAAAGCATCAAATAATAACAGCTTATTCGTCAACAGTTCTCCAAAACCACAAATAAGCTTAATGGCTTCATTTGCCTGTAAACTCCCAATAATGCCAGGCAAAACACCCAGGACACCTATTTCTGAACAACTGGGAGACGCTTCAGGTTTTGGAGGTGTTGGATACAAACATCTATAAGTTGCACTTCCTAAATAATTAAAGACACTAACTTGGCCGTCGAATTTAAAAATAGCGCCGTAAACTAAAGGTTTGTTCATAATTACTGCTGCATCGTTTGTTAAATACCGCGTTGAAAAATTATCACTTCCGTCTATTATTATATCATAATTAGAGAATAACCCCATTGCATTTTCACGAGTTAGTTTTTCGTTATAAGTATTAAAAAGCACAAACGGATTCAATTGAGATAACCGCTTAGCAGCTGTTTCTGCTTTAGAAAAACCAACATCATTAATAGTATATAAAATCTGACGTTGTAAATTACTTTGATCGACTATGTCATGGTCTATTATACCAATAGTTCCAATACCTGCCGCTGTTAAATATTGTAAAACAGGACAACCTAAACCACCAGCACCAATGACTAAAACCTTTGCTTGCTTCAGTTTTAATTGTCCTGCTTCCCCTATTTCATCTAAAATAAGATGACGACTGTATTGCTTTCGTTCTTCTATGGTAAGACTCATTACTTTTGTATTTCTTCAAAATGTTCCCAATCTTTCCAAACCACTTCTAACCCTTGACCTTTTAACATTTTTACGATTTCTTCTGTACTCCTTTCATCAGAAATTTCAAACTGTTCTAAAGATTGTGGCTCTACAGTATAACCACCCGGATTTGTTTTAGATTCTGCACTAATTGAAGTAGCACCTAATTGAACAATATTATTTCTAAATATTTCATTTTCCCTTGTAGACATAGACAATTCTATATCTTCATCTAACAAACGAAAAGCACAAATTAATTGCACCAGATCACTATCGGTCATTTCTACTTTTGGCTCTAAACCTCCAGAATGCGGCCTTAATCTTGGAAATGAAATAGAGTACTTTGTCTTCCAATACGCTTTTTGTAAATATTTTAAATGCAAGGCTGTAAAAAAACTATCTGCACGCCAATCTTCTAAACCAAACAGAGCACCTAATCCAATTTTATGAACACCTGCTTTCCCTAATCTATCTGGTGTATCTAAACGGTAATTAAAATTAGATTTCTTTCCTTTTGGATGGTGTTTCTTATACTCTTCTCTGTGATATGTTTCTTGATATACCAATACGGCGTACAATCCGTTTTCAATTAACAACTCGTATTCCTCTTGATCTAAAGGCTGTACTTCTATGGTAATATTCGAGAATTGAGAACGTATTATTTTAATCGCGTTTTTAATATAATTGACGCCTACCGTTTTATTGGCTTCTCCAGTAACTAACAAGATATGATCATATCCTTTTTTTTTCAAAAATGCCACCTCTTTTAAAATCTCAGCATCTGTTAATGTGCGTCTTGGTATTTTGTTTGTCATACTAAACCCGCAATACGTGCAGATGTTCTGGCACTCATTACTTAAGTACATTGGCGCATACATTTGTATGGTATTACCAAATCGTTTTTTAGTGAGCATGCTACTTTTCTGTGCCATTCGTTCTAAAAATGGCTTTGCTGCAGGAGAAATTAAGGCTTTAAAATCTTCTAAATCCAGCTTTTCTTTTGCTAAAGCATTTTCTACCTCAACTTCTGTTTTACTGAAGATGCTTTTCAGTGTGTTATCCCAATTATAAGTATCGAAAAGTTCTATGAAATTTGCCATATTTTAGTTTAAAAAACTTGTTAGCGGACTACTCGCTTCCGCTTTATTTTTAATTGGTGCGAGTTTGGCTTCAAACGCCATTCTACCAGCTTCCACGGCCAATTTGAATGCTTTTGCCATAGCTACCGGATTTTTAGATACTGCAATTGCCGTATTTACTAAGACAGCATCCGCACCTAATTCCATGGCATAAGCTGCATGCGATGGTGCGCCAATACCAGCATCTACAATAACAGGCACATTAGATTGCTCGATAATAATGTCTAAAAAATCTTGCGTTTTTAATCCTTTGTTACTTCCTATCGGTGCTCCCAATGGCATAACACATTGCACGCCCACATCTTCTAATCGCTTACACAACACAGGATCCGCATGAATGTAAGGCATCACTACAAATCCCAATTTTACTAATGCTTCAGCCGCTTTTAAAGTTTCTATAGGGTCTGGTAATAAATACCTAGGATCTGGATGAATTTCTAATTTAATCCAGTTAGTCCCTAAAGCCTCTCTTGATAATTCTGCTGCGAAAATGGCTTCTTTAGCGGTTCTAACCCCAGATGTGTTTGGCAATAAATTAATATGAGCATGCTTTAAATGCCTTAAAATATCATCTTCATTATTTTGAACATCGACTCTTTTTAAAGCAACCGTTATGAGTTCACTTTTGGAAGCTAATAAAGCGTCTTTCATTACTTCTGAAGCGCTAAACTTTCCTGTTCCTGTGAATAATCTAGAGGTAAATTCTTTATCTGCTATTTTTAATATTTTATTCATTTTTACTTTTTTTGAATCTATGTTAGATTAAGACTGCTTATGCTTTTACCTCTGACGAATTTAAGATTTCATAAAACTTAGAAATACTTGTAAAATCTTTAGTTATTGTTCCAGAAACGGCTATTCCGTAAACACCTGTTTTTATTATTGTCAGAACGTCTTCCATACCAATACCACCAATAGCAATTATAGGCGTGTCTTTTTCTAGCTTATCTATTAACTGCTTGTAACCTTCGACACCCAAAACTGGACTTAAATTCTTTTTAGTTTCTGTAAACTGAAAAGGTCCTAAACCAATATAATCCACTTGCTTTTCTATTAAACCTTTGCAATCTTCTAAAGTGTTTGCAGTACCACCAATTACAAATTGTTTTCCCAAATAAACTCTAGCTATTAATGGACATGTATCTGTTTTTCCTAAATGAACACCGTCTGCTTTTACGGCTTTAGCTATTTTATAATGATCATTTATTATTAGTTTCACTTTAAATTGAGTGGTGACTTCTCTAGCTTTTTCTGCAGTTTCTAAAATGATATCTAGTGCCATTTCTTTTAAACGCAGCTGTACTAATTCTGCTCCGTTTTCACATGCCTTCTGTATATTTTCTATATGATCTTGCGGTGTTTTGCCCTGAGAAATATAATGTAGTTTACTTAGCATTTTCTGTGTATTTATGTGTTCCTAGCAGGGTGCTGTTTGAATTTAAAAACTGTTCGGTATACCATTTTACATTTTTACAAGCATCTTCTATGTTCATTCCTTTTTCTAAATTAGAAGCCAATGCTGACGATAAAACACAACCGCTTCCATGTTTTTGGAAAACGGTATCAGCAATCGGTGGAATATTTAGTTTTACTATTTTACTGTAATAGACTTCATCCCATCCTTTTTTATCCGTTCTATGACCTCCTTTTAAGTAGATATTTGTTTTTTCTGAAATAAAATCGATGGTGTCTTCTATAGATTTCTCTGGAAATAAGGCTTCAATCTCTTCGTAATTTGGTGTGATAAAATCACAACTTCTCAAGACTTCTTCTAAAATTTTTAAATCTTGTTTATTATGAAAACTAAAACCTGCACTCGCTTTTAAAACAGGATCTAGTACTATTTTTATAGTTGGATTTAGCTTTTTTAATGTTTGAATAACTTCTAATAAAACGTCCCAAGACTGGATGATTCCTATTTTTACTACAGCAATGGCAAACCGTTGAAACAAAAGGTCAATCTGATTTAAAATGGTTTCTTTTTCAATCCAAATACAGTCTTTAAAATCTATATCGTTTTGAACAGTAACTGCCGTACACACGGCTAAACCGTACAATCCATGCGCTTCAAATGTTTTAATATCCGACGTAATTCCGGCACCACTTGATGGATCTAAACCCGCTATTGTTAAGATGTATTTTTTTTGATTCAATTTTTATGTATTTAGCATCAATAGGTTATTCAAAAAACACTTATTTACTGGTGTGTTTATTATATGTTTCTTTTATTTTTATAAAACCCTCTAACGGATTTTCAGCATTCCAAACACCACCTAAAACACCTATTCCTTTAAATCCTAACGTTATAGTTTCTTCTATCGTTTCTACATTAATACCACCCATACCAATGATTGTTTTATCAATATGCTTAACATCAAAACCTTTTCCCTTATATCCTTTTTTTGATATTGAAGAAAAAACAGGACTTAATAAATGATAATCGAACTCAAAATAACACGCTTTTAATACTTCTGGCTCATGAAATGAAGAGCTTATGGTTTTACCAAACATATTTAGGTTTTTGAAATATTGACCAGGATTATCTATATGGTCCATTCTTTTTTGTTCTTGAAAATGAATACCTTTTAAATTGAAATCGTTTATCAGCTCATGAAAATAATGCACTACAATTCTGTTGTGATATTCTTTATCAATTTTGTTTAAATACGCAACGTGTTCATCGTAGTTTTTCTCTGGTTTTCTCAAATGATACACCAATAAACCTTCTCTAAATAATTGGTTTAGTATTTCTATTTCGTTTGGAATATCGTTTTCTGGTGCGATAAGAACTATCATAGGTTTTTAGTTTTTAATATTAAAAGATAAAATTACTTCGTCGTACCTCCTCGTAATGACGGTTACTTGGATTTTGAGTTAGGGATTACTCAGTTATTCTATTTTATTAAATAGGAACTCGTGAGTGTTATACAATTATAGTGGCATCCTTTTGCCGTCAGTTCGAGTAAATTTATGCAGTGTATGAATAAATTTGTATCGAGAACCAGTAAAAGATATAACGGAAAGCCCGACCACGCTTTTTTTTCAAAGCGTGGGAACTTCCTTATAATTTTACAAATAGACTTCGGATCCTTTTTCTTTAAACTCTTTAGATTTTTCTTCCATTCCTTTTGCAAGAACCTCGTTATCTACAATATCGTTAACTGCAGCAAAATCGCGTACCTCTTGAGAAATTTTCATAGAGCAGAATTTTGGTCCGCACATAGAACAAAAATGAGCGATTTTAGCACCTGCGGCAGGCAAAGTTTCATCATGATATTCGCGTGCACGCTCTGGGTCTAAGCCTAAATTAAATTGATCTTCCCAACGGAACTCAAAACGCGCCATACTCAACGCATTGTCTCTGTGTTGCGAGCCTGGGTGACCTTTGGCCAAATCGGCAGCATGCGCAGCCAATTTATACGTCACCACACCGACGCGTACATCTTCTTTATTTGGTAATCCTAAGTGCTCTTTTGGAGTTACGTAGCACAACATGGCGCAACCGTACCAACCTATCATTGCGGCTCCAATACCTGAAGTAATATGATCGTAACCTGGTGCAATATCTGTAGTTAAAGGACCTAAAGTGTAAAAAGGAGCTTCGTCGCAAAGTTCTATTTGCTTCTCCATATTTTCTTTAATCATGTGCATTGGCACGTGTCCTGGTCCTTCTATGAAACACTGGACTTCGTGTTTACGTGCAATTTGCGTTAGCTCTCCTAGCGTTTCTAATTCTGCAAATTGTGCTTCGTCATTAGCATCTGCAACAGAACCTGGACGCAGACCATCTCCTAGAGAAAAGGCTACATCGTACTGTTTTAAGATTTCGCAAATATCTTCGAAATGCGTATATAAAAAACTTTCTTTATGATGTGCTAAACACCACTTTGCCATAATTGATCCGCCACGAGATACAATACCAGTAACACGTTTTGCCGTCATTGGCACGTAACGTAATAACACACCTGCGTGAATGGTAAAATAATCGACTCCTTGTTCGGCTTGTTCTATTAATGTATCGCGAAAAATCTCCCATGTTAAATCTTCGGCAACACCGTTTACTTTTTCTAATGCTTGGTAAATGGGCACGGTACCCACTGGGACTGGTGAGTTACGAATAATCCACTCGCGAGTTTCGTGAATATTTTCTCCGGTAGATAAATCCATAATATTATCTGCTCCCCAACGGCAAGCCCACACTGCTTTTTCTACTTCTTCTTCTATGGATGAGGTAACGGCAGAATTTCCAATATTTGCATTTATTTTTACTAAGAAGTTTCGACCTAAAATCATAGGTTCTGCTTCAGGGTGATTAATATTTGACGGAATTATTGCGCGACCTCTTGCAACTTCCGACCTTACAAATTCTGGTGTAATTTTATCTGGAATAGAAGCACCAAAGTGTTCTCCTTTATGTTGCTTTCTAATCTCTGTCATTTCATCTATTCGTTGGTTTTCTCGAATAGCGATATACTCCATTTCTGGTGTAATTAGTCCTTTTTTAGCGTAATGTAATTGTGTTACATTTTGACCTTTTTTAGCTCTTAGCGGATTCTTTAATAACTTAAAACGCATGTGATCTAAACTAGCATCGTTTAAACGCTCGTTACAATATTCTGAAGAGAATGATTCTAATTCCTCTACATCACCACGTTCTTTAATCCAAGGTTCTCGAATTCTTTCAATACCGGTATGTACATCTATTGATTTGTCTGGATCTGTGTAAGGTCCGGAAGTATCATAAATAGTTACGGGCTCGTTGGGTGTTTTCTTTTTTGTCATTGAGTCTACCGTATCACTCAATGTAATTTCACGCATAGCAACTTTAATTTGCGGGTGAATTTTTCCGTTGACATAGATTTTCTTAGAATTCGGAAACGGGTGTCTTGTAATACCGTTTTGCTTTGGAGCTGTGTCTTTGTTCTTCATTTGATAATTGGTTTCCTTTTAAAATAAAAATCATCCTCCTTGAGTAGATTTTATAATTAAAATATCATCATTATTTTGAAGTAATCTTGAAGACCAATCTGTTTTCTTTACCACAGTATTATTTATAGCAATAGCAATGCCGTTTGTTTGAATTTTTAAATTTTCGACAAACTCTTGTAGTGTTATGTTTTCTAAAATGTGGTGATCTTCTTGGTTTACTTTTATAGTAATCATATTTATAAAATATTACTGTAAACCAAAATGGTAGTATTTCGATGTTTTATCGAACATAACTTTTTCCTACGTTGGTATTAACCAAATCAGGTTCTAAGGATGTTTCTCAAACTAATTTAATAGCTACTCCTAAAGTTTACACCTCAAATATAGAAGATTATTTACGACTTTCATACGCTTTCCAATTTATTTTTGAAATCTCTTTTTTTGAAAAAACATATTTTAACTAAAATCTATTTCTATAAAAATGAAGCAAATTGAATTCATAAAAAAAAGGGATTCATAATTGTTTTCCAATTACGAATCCCTTTTATTACACACATAAGTATATGTGTAAGACTATTATAAATTTAATAGTTTAGTATCTTTTCTATCTTAGCTTTCACTTTATCTGTTGAAGGAATCATGGTTTGTTCTAAAGTCGAATTTAAAGGAATTGCAGGCATATTCTCACTACCAATTGTCATGACTGGCGCATCTAAATATTTAAAGCATTCTTCTTGAATTTTACCAGATAAGGCTCTTGCAAAACTATTGTTTGAAGGTTCTTCTGTTACCACTAAACACTTTCCTGTTTTCTTAACCGATTCCATAATCGTGTCTTCGTCTAAAGGAAACAGTGTACGTAAATCAATCACTTCAATTTGGTCATGCATCCCTAATTCTGCACTAGCATTCATTGCCCAATGTACTCCCATGCCGTAAGTCACAATAGTTAATGTTTCTAAATTTTGTTGTTTCCAAATTTCTTGTAAAACCCATGCTTTACCAAAAGGCAATACATAATCTTCACTTGGCTCCACAGACGTTGCACCTTGCGTTCCTGGCACTTTAGACCAATACAACCCTTTGTGTTCTAAAATTACAACTGGATTAGGATCGTAATAAGCCGCTTTCATCAATCCTTTTAAATCTGCTCCATTACTTGGATAGGCAATTTTTATACCTCTAATATTTGTTATTACAGATTCAACCGATGAGGAATGGTAAGGTCCACCACTTCCATAAGCACCAATGGGTACTCTAAGAATCATAGACACTGGCCATTTACCGTTAGATAAATAACAACTTCTACTAACTTCTGTAAATAATTGATTTAAGCCAGGCCAAATATAATCTGCAAACTGAACTTCTACGATTGGTTTTAATCCAACAGCAGACATGCCAACTGTAGAACCTACTATAAATGCTTCTTGTATTGGTGTATTAAACACTCTGTCGTCTCCAAATTTTTGTGCTAATGTTGCTGCTTCTCTAAAAACACCACCAAGTCTTCCTCCAACATCTTGACCGTAAAGTAAACACTCTTTATGTTTTTTCATTAATTCTTCTACAGCGAAAAGTGCACAATCTACCATCACTACTTTTTCGGCATCTTCTGGTGAACGTATTCCTTTTTCCTCGGTAATTGGTGTTGGTACAAAATCGTTTGTGAATAAATCTTCCGGTTTTGGGTCTTCAGCTTTTAAAGCTTTTTCGAAATCTGATTCTACTTTCGCTTTCGCTGAATTTTCAATGTCTAAAACGTCTTGTTCTGAAAATCCAGCATCTAGTAATTGTTGTTTAATAACCGGATAAGGATCACGAGAACGTGCTTCTTCTAAATCATCGCGATACCATTCCATTCTTACACCAGAAGTATGGTGATTTAACAATGGTACTTTTGCGTGTACTAAAAATGGTCTGCGTTCTGTACGAATAGTTTCTATTACTTTTTCTAAGGCTTCGTAGCTTTCTGTAAAGTTGGCACCATCTATTGAAATAGCGTCCAAACCTTTAAATCCTGCTGCATATTCAAAAGCATTTTGTGCTCTTGTTTCTGCTGCATTAGCACTAATATCCCAACCATTATCTTGTACTAAATATAAGATTGGCATTTGCTTTAATGCTGCCATTTGAAAAGCTTCTGCTATTTCTCCTTCGGTTACTGAGGCGTCTCCTAAACTACAAACTGTTATTGGTTTTAGAGCGTTCTCGACTGCGCTCGAACTGACAGGGTCAGATTCTAAACTATAATCGTCTAAACCTTGTAATTCTTTATACTGCATTCCCATGGCAACGCCTGTTGCTGGAATGGTTTGCATACCTGTTGCTGAGGATTGATGCGGTATTTTTGGCTTATCGTCGTCCTTTAAACTTGGATGTGAATAGTAGGTTCTTCCTCCAGAAAATGGGTCCTCTTTTTTTGCTAATAATTGCAACATTAAATCGTAAGGCTCTAAACCAAACGATAATAACATAGCATCGTCTCTATAGTACGGAAATGCATAATCTTGCGGTAATAATTGTAAACCTAATGCAATTTGAATGGCTTCGTGTCCACGAGATGTTGCGTGTACGTATTTTGAAACTTGTTTAAAATTAGCTTCGTATAATTCTGCCATTGCTTTTGCTGTGCAGAGTTTTGAAAATCCTTTTTTTAGTGTTTCTTTTTTCATAATTGTCATTCCTGCGTAGACAGGAATCTATTTTAAATTCTCTAATATTTTGGATTCCTGCCTTCGCAGGAATGACAAACCTTAAATTTAACTATTACTCAGATTTTCACTGAGATTCTTCACTTTGCTCTGAATGACAAATCGGTAATCTCTGCGTTAGCGATTGAACGGTTTGTTTGAGCTCCTTTTTGCTTTTTCTGCAAAAAGAGCGAGTAGTGAAAGCGCGACCCTTGTGGTAACGCCCAAATTACTCTAAGCTAATTGGTTTTCAATTTTAATCATCCAATTAAATTTGTCTTCAATTTTACCGGTTTTGATAGCGTTTAGAGTATTGTTAACTTCTAAACCAACTGGACTTTTATCTGATACATGAATTATTGTTTCGCCCATTGCAATTTCTTGAATATAAGCAATACCAACGGCTGTTCCTGTTCCGAAAGCTTCTTCTAATGTACCGTCAATTGAAGCATCTCGGATTTCTTGAATGGTTATAGCGCGTTCTGTAACCTCGTAACCTTTATCTCTTAAAATATCCATAACGCTCATTCTGGTTATGCCATCTAGAATGGAACCATCGCGTTTTGGTGTGATGAATTTTCCGTTGACTTTAAAGAAAATATTCATGGTGCCAACTTCTTGGATATAGTTATGTTCTACAGCATCTAACCACAATACTTGGTCATATCCTTTGGCTTTTGCTAATTCTGTTGGACGAATGGCTGCTGCGTAATTTCCTGCTGCTTTCGCTTCTCCTGTTCCGCCTGAGGCTGCACGTATATATTTATTTTCTGCCCACAATTTTATACGTTTAGTGAAAAATGGACCAGCTGGTGATGCCATGATTATAAACTTGTAATGTGTTGCTGCTCGCATACCTATAAAAGCTTCGTCTGCATACATGAATGGCCTTAAATAGAGTGCGCTTCCGTCCATTGGTGGAATCCAATTTTGTTCTATTGCAACTAGTTGTTTTAAGCCATCTACAAATAAATCTTCTGGAAAATTAGGCATTCCCATTCTATCTGCACTAAAATTTAACCGTTCTGCATTTTTTGATGGTCTGAAAAGCATAGGATTTCCATTGGCATCTACAGTGGCTTTCATACCTTCGAAAATGGCTTGTCCGTAGTGCAAAGCCATGGCTGCTGGATGTGTAGGAATCATTCCCATGGGTTCAATTCTTGGATTTTCCCATGCACCATTGTTATAATCACAAATAAACATGTGGTCTGTGAATGTTGTACCTAATGGTATGTTGTTGAAGTCTATGTTTGAGACTTTAGATTCGGTTACTTTTTGTATGGATATGTTATGGCTCATAATTTGCTTCCATTCCTGCGTAGGCAGGAATCTATTTAATTTATTATTTCATAGTGGATTCCTGCCTTCGCAGGAATGACAAATGATTTATATTTCTCTATTAGTATCAAATTGTTCGAAATAATCTGCTACTCTTCTTACAAAACTTCCTCCTAAGAATCCGTCTACTACGCGATGATCGAAAGAGAGCGATAAGTACATCATGCTACGAATAGCTATTTCATCTCCTTTCTCAGTAGTGATAACTTCTGGTCGTTTTTTGATTATTCCTAATGCTAAAATGGCAACTTCTGGTTGATTAATAATTGGTGTTCCCATAACGCTCCCAAAAGTTCCTACGTTAGAAATTGTGAAGGTGCTGCCTTTTATATCGTCTCCTGCTAGTTTGTTTTCTCTAGCTTTTCCTGCTAATTCGTTTACGTTACTAGCAATCTCTTTTAAATTTTTAGTATCTGCATTTTTTACTACAGGTACTATTAAGTTTCCACTTGGTAATGCTGTTGCCATACCAATATTAATATCTTCTTTTACAATAATGTTATTACCATCGACAGAAGCATTAATATTCGGGAAATCTTTTACTGCTTTCGCTACAGCTTCTACAAATAATGGTGTGAAGGTTAAACGCTCTCCATGCTTTTCTTGAAAGGCAACTTTGTTTGCGTTTCTCCAATTTACCATATTCGTCATATCCGCTTCTACATAAGCAGTAACGTGAGGCGATGTATGTTTTGAGTACACCATATGGTCAGCAATCATTTGGCGCATTCTGTCCATTTCGATCACTTTTCCTTTGCCTTTATCGAAGTTTAATTGTGGAATTCTATAGGCTGTTGGATCTTTTTCGGCTACTGGTTGTGCGAATTTATATGGTCGTCCTTCATCTATATATTGAAACACATCGCTTTTACGAAGTCTGCCTTCATTTCCTGTTGCAGGAATTCGTGCTAATTCTTCAAAACTGATGTGATGTTCTTTTGCTATTTTGATGATTAATGGCGAAAAGAAGGTGTTTGCGTTTGATGTTGAAAATGAAGTAGAACTCGAGTTGGAAGCCTGCTGTACTGGCTTTGGTCTTTTAGACTTTACCTTATTCTCAGCAGCGCTCGAACTTGCAGCTTTAAATTCATTTTGTACTTTCGATTTCTTCACTTCTGAAACTTCTAAAATCGCAAGAACTTCTCCTACTGGAACGACATCTTTAGCTTGAAACATGGTTTTAATTAAAGTTCCTGCTGCTGGTGCTGGCACTTCGTTATCTACTTTATCTGTTGCTACTTCTAGTATAATATCTCCTTCTTCGAAAGAGTCTCCTTCAGAAATCAACCAATTGATGATGGTGCCTTCGGTTATACTTTCGCCCATTTTAGGCATCTTTAATTCGAAATTCTTCAAGCTATCGTAGTTTAGGATTCTAAGAATTAAAGATAATGTATATTGAATTATACAATTGTTAAAATCTTTTAATTTACCATTGAAAAGGATATTATTCTTAAAATTAACACCATTACAGATTATTAGACTTTTAATCATTAAATTTACCGCTTTAAAGCAACTAATTTTCTCATGCCACATACACTCGATAAAATAGACACACAACTACTTGCGATTCTTCAAAAGAATAGCAATCGAACAACAAAAAGTATTGCTGAGGAACTCGGCATGAGCACTTCACCAATATTTGAACGCATTAAAAAACTTGAAAAAGAAGGTTATATTGAAAAATATGTTGCTGTTTTAAACAACAAGAAAATTGGCTTAAAACTGACTGTTTTTATAGGAATCACGTTGCAAGGGCATACGCGAAGTTATTTAGAAAAGTTTGTAAAGGAAATCAACAACTTTCCGGAAGTTGTAGAATGCCATCGCGTCAGTGGAAATTTTGACTATTTACTAAAGTTGGTTGTTGAGGATATTGAGGCTTATGAAACTTTCATTATTTCAAAATTGACGCTACTTCCTTATCTAGGAAATGTTCAAAGTTTGATTGCTTTATCGACGAGTAAAGAGACCAATGAGATTGATTTGAGTCGGGTTTTGTAGTCCTGTAAAATTTTGAAAATATGACAGGTCTTTAATATTCAAATTGAAAAACACTGGGCTTCTCGATACAATTCTGATAAAAAATTGGAATCACTCGAAGAGACGTCATTTTATTTTTTGAACGTTTCCCGAAGTGTTTTATAAATATCATCTTGAATTTTCATGTTTTCTGGCACTTCTCTTAATGGTTCAACTTCTCTTAAACTCTCATGGCAATCTGCTGGTAATTGTTGGTATAATTGTGTGCCTTTTGTTTTCCACGCAATCATTTCATCTGTTATTCCTCTAATCACTTTCGCAGGATTACCTACTACTAAACTTCTGTATGGTATTTTAGTTTCGGCCTTAACAAATGACATGGCTCCTATGATACATTCATCTCCAATTTCTGCATCATCCATGATTACTGTATTCATTCCTATTAGGCAATTTCTACCCAAATTTGCACCATGAATTATCGCTCCATGTCCCACATGTGCACTTTCTTTTAGTGTGATGGACTTACCTGGAAACATATGCACTGTACAGTTTTCTTGTACGTTTACACCATCTTCTAAAATAATCTGTCCCCAATCTCCACGAATGGCTGCTCCTGGACCGATGTAACAGTTTTTACCAATAATAACGTTTCCTGTAACCGCTGCTAATGGGTGTACGAAACTAGATTCGTGAACAACTGGTGTATAACCTTTAAAACTGTAAACCATAATTTTATTAATAATAATTAAACTGTTAAATATTCATAAAAATGATAAATAAATGTAAGGTTTACTCAAGAAAACTACACTACATTGAAATAAAACTATTAATATATGAATTACTCAACTCCATCTTGCATTATACAAAAAGAAGACATCCCTCAACTAAAATTTTCAAAAAATGAAATTCTTACTAATCCTAAAAAAATAAAATTAAGATCTCATTATTTAGAACGTGCTACTCAATTAGGTAATTTATTAAAAACTAAAGTGAAAATTTATTTCACAGATCGTACTAATAAATTATTAACTGTAGACACTACTATTTGGGCAGTTACCTCTGATTTTGTTATTTTAAAACGAGGAATAACTATACCTAAAAGCAGCATTATTTACATAGAGTAAATTCAATTTTATTTAAACCCTTTTAATTTTTCTTTTGTAAAGTCAGAAAGCACCAATCTACCACTAGTTTGAGCGCGTTCTGCTAAAAGTGAATCCCAATCGTCTGTGCCTTGCCAGAATACTTTTTTCATTTCTAGCATGGCTTCTGTATTATAGGTACATAAATGCTCTGCCGTTGTTTTTACAGCCTCATCTAATACTTCTGTGCTTTCATACACTTGCGTGAATAAACCTTTTTGTTTTGCCCATTCTGCAGGATAAAATGTGTTTGCATCAATTGCGATTTGCGACATAGCGCTTAATCCCATTTTACGTTCTATTGCAGGTCCGACAACAAATGGTCCAATACCAATATTCAATTCGCTTAACTTAATAGCTGCGAATTTGGAAGCCATACAATAATCGGTTGCAGCTGCTAGTCCAACACCACCACCAACGGTTTTTCCTTGAATGCGACCGATAATAAATTTCGGACATTTACGCATGGCATTAATCACGTTTGCGAAACCCGAAAAGAACACTTTCCCTGTTGCTGCATCGTTGATATTTATAAGTTCTTCGAAGCTTGCTCCTGCGCAAAAAGTTCTATCTCCTCCACTTTTAAGAACCACAACTTTAATAGCGTCGTTAGTTCCAGCACCTGTTATGGTTTGCGCTAGTTTTGCTAAAACATCTCCTGGTAAAGAGTTGTGTGCAGGATGAAAAAACTCGATGTATCCTACTTCGTTTTTAATTTCTAATTTTACGTATGGTTCACTCATATTCTTAGTATGTCAATGCGCACTTGTTGCGCATTCGTATTATTTTAGTTCTTAATATATTTGGACAGATCCCAGCCTAAACTCAAGTCGATCCATTCCGGATTCATTACTATTATTATATTGGACTTCCATTCTTTTTTCCATTTCTTAATGGTCTTTTCTCTTCTAATAGCAATCCTTATATCTGAGTGCTCTTCAAAATAAACTAATTTTTTAATATTATAATGTCCAACGTGTGTTCCAAAAGTTGTTGTTTTGTGCTCACTCATTCGTCTCTCAATATTATTTGTAACTCCAACATAAAAAATGTGATTTCTTTCATGTGTTAGAATGTATGTATAATATTTTTTAGACATTACGTTTCATTTAAGCGAATGCATTAAAGTATTTCGTCAACATTAATGCGACTGCGCAACACGTGCGCAGTGACTTTCTATTAATAATTATAGTAATCCAAATTGCTCGAAATGATGATTTAAATGTTTTCTTTCTAATAAATACGATTCATATTTATTTAATTCTCCGAAGACTAAATTATTTAATTTAGCCTCCGGATTTTCTTTAAAATACGCTAAATAGGTTTCTCTTTGTCCTTTAAACTTTTCTATTGCTGTAGTCAAATCAGGATGCTTTAATGTATCTAAAGTGTCTTTTTCTAACTGAGGAAATTGAGAGTTCTTTGGGAATTTATCATAATTCCATAAACTATTATGCACTTTCTCTAAAATCTTTTCAGGTGTTGCGATTTCAAAATCTTGAATTTCTCCTGAAGCAATTTTATAAGTGTATTCTAAATGCTCAATCATATGCTGAGGTGTCATAATTCCCCATTTAGGTTTTGCATCTTCCTTTAATGCATAAAGACATTCGTTGATTTTATCTTCAGTCATTTCAGTTAAAACTTCTTGTTTTTTCTGAACCATAGTTAAGACTGTTGCGAATGCTACTTTCTCATTGGTATTAGCATCAAAAATTTCTGCATACCATTTTACAATTCCGCTAGGATGTTCTGCGGAAGCGACGTCTCTATCTACTTTTTGCTTACACGTTAGGCGTACGTAAATAGTATCGTTGTGATATAACGGACGTAAGAATCTGCATTCTTCTAATCCGTAATTCGCAGAAACTGGTCCTTTATTCGGATATACAAACAATCCTGCTGCTGCTGAAATAATGAAATAACCATGGGCCGTTCTTTGTTCAAAAATACTTCCGTCTAAAGAAGTAATATCGGTATGTGCATAGAAATGATCCCAAGTAACATTTGCAAAATTGATAATATCGGTATCGGTAAATGTACGTCTGTGGGTTTTCATAGACATTCCAGGTTGGATGTCTTCCCAATGGTATTTAAATGGATGCATTTCTGCTTCCTTATACTTTGCGTTTTGTTGGTATATACCAGTAATTTCGGTTATTGTTGTTGGTGAACCTTGGATTGCTGTGCGTTGCAAATAATGTTTTATTCCACGCATTCCTCCCATTTCTTCTCCACCTCCAGCACGACCTGGACCTCCATGCACTAAATATGGTAATGGCGAACCATGACCAGTACTTTCTTTAGCCATATCGCGATTAACCACCATTATACGACCATGATGAGATGCTGCATTTATAACATACTCTTTCGCAATCTTATCATCGTTTGTTGCAATAGAAGAAACTAGCGAACCTTTACCCATTTGCGCTAAAGTAATCGCTTCATCTAAATTCTTATAAGGCATAATGGTACTTACTGGACCAAAGGCTTCGCGTTCGTGAATGACTGTATTTTCAAAAGGGTGATCAGAACGTAATAAAATCGGGCTAATAAAAGCGCCTTTTTTAGCATCTGCTCCAATCGTGTTTATTTCATCTAAACTTCCATAAACGATTTGTGCTTCTTTAGACAAATCATTTACAGAATCTCTAACCGCTTGTACTTGTTGATGACTTACTAAAGATCCCATTCTAACTTCTTTAAGTCTTGGATCTCCAATAGTGACTTTATCTAAAGCTTTAGATAATGCAGTTTGCACATCTTCCACTAAATTTTGTGGAACAATGATTCTACGTATTGCAGTACATTTTTGTCCTGCTTTAACCGTCATTTCTTTTCTTACTTCTTTAATAAATAAATCGAATTCTGGTGTTCCTGGAACGGCATCTTCTCCTAAGATTGATGCGTTTAAAGAATCGGCTTCCATTGTAAATGGCACAGATTCTTGTATCAATCGTGGATGTGCTTTTAATAAGCGACCTACTTTTGCAGAACCCGTAAATGTTACAACATCTTGAGACTCTACAGTGTCTAGAATATTTTTAACCGTTCCGTTTATGATTTGTAATGCGCCTTCTGGTAAAATACCTGAGGCTATTATTTCTCTTGCTACAGCTTCAGCTAAATAAGAAGATGAAGGTGCTGGTAAAACTACTGCTGGCACTCCAGCCATCCAGTTTACTGCGCACTTTTCTAACATTCCCCAAACAGGGAAATTGAATGCATTAATATGCACTGCAATTCCTTTTTTGGGCACCATAATATGATGTGCCATAAAGCGTCCGCCACGAGATAAATCGATAGCATCTCCTTCTACGTGATATGGCTGATTTGGAAAAAGTTTTCTTAGAGAAGCATTGGCGAATAGGTTTCCGAAACCACCTTCGATGTCGATCCAACTATCTACTTTGGTTGCTCCTGTTCTGTAACTTAATTCGTAAAATGCATTTTTTCTTTTGGTAAGATATAAAGCTAAACTTTTAAGCATGTTTCCACGTTCTTGGAATGTCATTTTTCGAAGAACCTCTCCTCCTTTTGTTCTACCGTAGTTAAGAATTTCAGGAACGTCTAAACCTTCGATAGCAATGCTTGTAAAAGCTTCGCCAGTTACTGCATCTAGAATTGGTATTCCTTCTTCTTTACCTGTTGTCCATTGTCCTTGAACGTAGTGCTCTATTTTATTCATATCAAATGCCTGCGAAGGCAGGTATCTATTAAATTACTATTTTTTTAGCGTTACCTAAAGGTCGGGCTTTCCGTTATATCTTTTTTACTTGTTCTCGATACAAAATTGCCAAAAAGCAATTTCACTCGAACTGACGCAAAAAAGGATGCCACTTCAATCCCTAACGCACTTACTTGCTATGTTTTTTTATCTTAGTCAAAGATTATTTCCCTCTTGCTATGAGATTCCTGCCTGCGCAGGAATTAGACTCTTTCAATAATCGCTGCATAACCTTGACCAACGCCAATACACATGGTAATTAACGCGTATTTTTTATTCTGTTCTTGCAATTCTAAAGCCGCAGAATAAGCAACTCTTGTACCAGTAACACCAAGCGGATGACCAATGGCAATAGCACCACCATTTGGATTAATTCTTGGGTCGTTATCTTCTAATCCCCAAGCGCGAATGCATGCCAAAGCTTGTGCCGCAAAGGCTTCGTTAAGCTCGATGATATCCATATCGTCCATGGTTAAACCTGCTTTTTCTAATGCTTTATTAGACGCTTGCACAGGACCAATACCCATGATTCTTGGCTCGACGCCAACCACTGCAGAACTTACAATTCTAGCTATTGGTTTGAGATTGTACTTTTTTACTGCATCTTCACTCGCAATAATGGTTGCCGCTGCACCATCATTTAATCCAGAAGAATTTCCTGCAGTTACGCTTCCGTCTTTCTTTTTAAAAGCTGCCCTTAGTTTCCCTAAAACTTCTAAGGAAGAGCTTGGTTTTATAAACTCATCTTTTGAAAATTGGATAGGATCTTTTTTACGTTGCGGAATTTCGACAGTAACAATTTCTTTTGCTAGTCGTCCGTTTTCTTGTGCTTTGGTTGCCTTTTGCTGACTCCAAAGTGCGAATTTATCTTGGTCTTCGCGAGATATATTATATTTTTCTACTAAGTTTTCTGCCGTCATTCCCATGCCATCTGTGCCATACATTTCGTGCATTTTCGGGTTTACAAATCGCCATCCGAAAGTAGAATCGTATAGTTTAGAATCGCCTCCAAATGCGGATGATGGTTTTGCCATAACGTAAGGTCCACGTGTCATGTTTTCAACTCCACCAGAAATAAACACGTCTCCATCACCTGTTTTTATGGCACGATTAGCGTGAATGATTGCGGATAGACCAGAACTACATAATCGGTTTACAGTTTCTCCAGGAACAGTATATGGTAATCCTGCAAGAAGTGAAGACATTCTCGCTACATTACGATTGTCTTCTCCTGCTTGGTTGGCGCAACCCATAATAACATCGTCGTAAGCTTCCTTTGGAATACTTGGGTTTCGTTTTACGATTTCTTGAATCACTAATGCTCCTAAATCGTCTGTTCTAACAGCAGATAAAGTTCCTTTGTAATTTCCTATTGGTGTTCTAATGCCGTCTATTATGTATGCTTCTTTCATTTTTGAAATTGATATTGAAATTGATTTTGAAATTGAATCTACTATTTCAAATTAATATTTTTACTCTTATTGTAGATTCCTGCCTATACAGGAATGACAAATTGTTATAAACAATAGATTGTCTTGTTTTAGCTGGAATTGGTTAATCTAAAAGTGCAGAAAACGTATCTCCATTTCTAATATCTCCTGTGTTGTAGCCTTTCATAAACCACTCCATACGTTGTTTAGACGTACCATGTGTAAAACTATCTGAATTTACACTTCCAGTACTTCTTTTTTGTATGGCATCGTCACCAACAGCATTGGCAGCGCTCATGGCTTCCTCAATATCTCCTGCTTGTAAATATTTTTTATTGTGATGTGCCCAAACTCCTGCGTAAAAATCGGCTTGTAATTCTTGTGCAACAGACAATTTATTTGCTCCTACTTGATTTGTTTGACTTTGTAATTGTCTTACTTTGTTTGAAGTTCCTAAAAGTGTTTGGATATGATGACCAACCTCGTGTGCTGTGACGTAAGCTATTGCAAAATCGCCACCTTTTGCTCCAAAACGTGTTTTTAGTTCGTCAAAAAAAGCTAAATCCATATATAATTTTTGATCGCCAGGACAGTAAAAAGGTCCAGAAGCTGAAGTTGCACTACCGCAAGCTGTAGAAACCGCATCTGTGAATAATACCATTTTTGGTTCTTTATAATCCCCTAGATTGTAGTCTCTAAATATTTGGTTCCACACATCTTCGGTGTCGGCCAAAACAGTTGCCATAAAATCGCCCATTTCAAGCTCTTCGCTGGTTAAATCTCTTTGTTCTACTTGCTGAGTGGTTTGACTATTAGCTACCTGCTCTATGATTGGTGCTATTTGCTGACCAGTTTCACCTCCAAAAAGTTGCAATAAAATTACAACTACGGCAATAACTCCACCACCAGCTGCAACTTTACCTTTAGTTCCCATGCCGCGTTGGTCTTCAAGATTCCCGCTTTGTCGTCTACCTTTCCATTTCATAATTTTATATTTTTACTATTTTATTCCCAATCCTTTTGAGTTCTATAAACGACACCTTTAAAAAGTGCTACTAATTCTTCTCCTAGTTTTACTTCAATAATATTAAATCCTAATCTGTTTTTCACAGATTCTATTACAGATTCTGCTACAATATAATCACCTTCGTTTAAGGCTTCAATATGATTAATGCTTGTTTCGATAGAAACGGCATATTTACCATGGGTATTTGCTGCAAATCCGAAAGCCGTATCGGCTAATGAATAACTGATACCACCATGTGCTTTATTCATGCTGTTTAGCATTTCCTTTCTAATGGTCATTGCTACTTTGCAACGGCCTATTTCGCATTCTAGAATTTCTATTCCTAGCCAAGTGCTGTAGGCATCTTGGGAAAGCATTTTATGTGGAATTTGCTCTGGTTTCATGTTTACTTTCCACGAAAGTGGGAATCTTATTTAATTATTATCTTTTATTGTGGATTCCGCATCAAGTGCGGAATGACAAATCGTTGTAATTATATTATTCATACAAAATTGCAGAAAAAGCAATTTCACTCGAACTGACGTTTCTAATTAAAAAACGTTTGGTTTTCTCTATTCATTTTACGTAATAACGGACTACAGCGGTATCTATCTTCGTGGTATTCGTTGTACAATTCGTCTAATTTAGACACACACCAATCGATTCCTTTTTCGTCTGCCCAGGCTAATAATCCTTTTGGATAATTAACTCCTTTTGTCATGGCAATATCTATATCTTCAGCGGATGCGATGTTTAAAAATAAAGCATCTGCTGCTTCGTTGATGAGCATGACTAGGACGCGGTTGAAAATAGTTTCAGAAAGAGACGTCTCGACTGCGCTCGACGAGACAGATGTTCGTTCTGTTTTTCTTCCATTTGCATCATAATCATAAAATCCTTTTCCTGATTTTCGACCTAAATAACCGGCTTCTGTAAAACGCTTTTGCGTAAATGAAGGTTTATATCTTGGGTCGAAATAGAACGCGGTAAAAACAGTTTCGGTTACGGTGTAATTGACATCATTACCTATAAAATCCATCAACTCGAATGGTCCCATTCGGAAACCTCCTAAAGATTTTAAACTGTGGTCTATAGTTGCAAAATCGGCTAATCCTTCTTCATAAATTCTTAATCCTTCGCCATAAAAAGGTCTTGCTACACGGTTTACAATAAAACCTGGTGTGTCTTTAGCAACTGCTACTACTTTTTTCCAGTCTTTTATAGTTTGTATGACTTTTTCAAGTACTTCTTTTGACGTCTGAATAGCAGGAATAACCTCTACCAATTTCATTAAAGGTGCTGGATTGAAAAAGTGAATCCCTACACAACGTTCTGGTTTATTCAGAGATGCAGCGATTGATGCTATTGATAAACTTGATGTGTTGGATGCAATAATACAATCATCTGAAACATAGCTTTCCAATTCTGAAAACACTTTTTTCTTGATGTCTAGGTTTTCAATAATAGCTTCAATCGTTAAGTTGGCATCAGCTAAATCTTTAAGACTATCTACATAAGAAATATTAGATTGGATTCTGTTTTTTTCATCCGAATCAATTCGTCCTTTTTCAATAAGACGCAATAGTATTTTCTCTAAACTTGCTTTAGCTTTATCTAAAGCAGCTTGATTGGTGTCGTATAATTTTACTTGACAACCAGAAGTTGCTGCTACTTGTGCGATGCCGCTTCCCATGGTTCCTGAACCTATAATTCCTATGTTCATGTTTTTACTTTTATTGTGGATTCCTGCCTACGCAGGAATGACAAATTATTTTTTTTATTGATACCCTTCGACTGCGCTCAGGGTGACAGTTATCTAAAATGGCAGATTTTTCACATCTACATTACCACCAGAAATAATAATTCCGATGTTTTTAGTTGCAAATTCTTCTTTGTTATTTAATACAGCTGCAAAAGCTACTGCACTTGATGGTTCTACAATAATCTTCATGCGTTCCCAAATCAATTGCATAGCATGGATAATTTCCTCTTCCTCTACACAAATTATTTTCTCTACATGCTTTTGAATAATTGGAAAATTGCGGTCACCTAAATTTGTTCGAAGTCCATCTGCAATAGTTGCAAACGTAGTATTCGTTTCTATTTTACCCGAAATTAATGATCGATATGCATCATCAACAGCTTTAGGCTCGGCACCAATTACTTTGCATTTTTCAGAGAAATAATGTGCTGCCAAAGCAGTTCCTGCAATAAGACCTCCTCCTCCAACAGGTGCTAGAATAATATCTAAATCTGGTTGCTCTTCTAATAATTCAATCGCTGCTGTACTATTACCATAAATCACCTCATCTTGATTAGATGGGTGTAAAAATGATGCTCCCTTTTCCTCCTTAACTTTATTAGCTGCTGCTTCTCTTGCTTGAGGTGTCGATTCACATTCTATAATTTCTCCATCATACGTTTTAACACCATCTTTTTTTACTTGAGGTGCATTTTCTGGCATTACAATATAAGCCTTAACTCCTAATTTTTTAGCTGCTAATGAAACGGCTTGGGCAAAATTACCTGAAGAATGTGTTACCACACCACGTTCTCTTTCTGCATCAGTAAGTGAAAGGATAGCGTTTGCAGCTCCTCGCATCTTAAAGGCTCCCATTTTTTGAAAGTTCTCACATTTGAAAAACAGGTTAAAGCCTGCTTCTTTATTTAGCAATTCTGAGGTTAGCACTGGTGTTTGGTGAATAAAAGGTTTTATTCGGTTGTGCGCTTCTATGAGTGTTTGTTTATTCATATTGTTCTCGATACAAAATTGCAAAAAAGCAATTTCACTCGAACTGACATTAATTAATTTCCTTTAAAATTTGGTTTTCTCTTTTCAATAAATGCTGCGACTCCTTCTTTATAATCTTCACTTTGTGCGGCTTCAATTTGTAACTTAGACTCCAACGCTAATTGAGATTCTAAATCATTGGTCATCGATTTATTGAATAATTCTTTAATCATACCCAATGCTTTTGTAGGCATGTTTGCCAGTTTCAAAGCTAACTTATTGACATCTTCTTCAAAACTTTCTAATGGAATCATTTTATAAATCATTCCCATTTTCTCTGCTTCTTCTGCTGAAATTTTATCGCCTAACATGGCTAATGCTAATGCTTTTTGAAAACCGATTAGTCTTGGCAAAAAGAATGTTCCTGCACTATCAGGAACCAGACCAATTAAACTAAAGGCTTGAATGAAACTTACTTTTTCGTGAGCAACCACAATATCACAAGCTAAAGCAATATTTGCTCCTGCTCCTGCTGCAACACCATTTACTGCTGCTATAACTGGTTTTTTAATCGCACGAATTCTTGTAATTATAGGATTGTAATGCTCTTCTAATATTTTTTTGAATCCAGGGTTTAAATCTGGATCTGTAACTTCTTTTAAATCTTGTCCTGCACAAAATGCTTTTCCATTCCCTGTAAGAACAATTGCTCTAACCTCATCATTTGTTTCACAAGCATCTAAAGTATCGTGAAGCAAAAAAGCCATTTCACGGTTAAAACTGTTGAACACTTCTGGTCTGTTTAGCGTGATGTACGCTATTTTATTTTCTATTTTTAAAAGAATGCTTTTATTCATATGTTTTTCTTTTATTGTGGATTCCTGCCTTCGCAGGAATGACAAAACTTTTATATATTCTCAATACAAAATTGCTAAAAAACAATTTCACTCGAATTGAAGTTCCTTTACTTTAGACATTTAAAATAATCAAATGGTTCTTGGCAATCGTCACATTGAAACTGTGCTTTACATGCTGTGGAACCAAACTGACTTACTAATCTTGTGTTTTGTGAACCACAATTGGTGCACTTCACTATCCTTTTATCATTAAGCAATACATCTTTATCTGCTTCTGCGTTTAAAGGTGCTGCTATGCCATAATCTTCTAATGCTTTTCTTCCTCTTGGTGTAATCCAATCGGTGGTCCAAGCTGGTGCAAGAATTAATTCTATTTCTGAATCGTATCCTGCCACTTTTAATGCGGCTTTAATATCGTCTCCAATAACATCCATCGCTGGACAACCACTATACGTTGGTGTAATTTCTACTTTTACAATATTATTTTCTATGACTGCAGTACGTACCACTCCCATATCCATGATAGATAATACTGGGATTTCAGGATCTGAAACTTGTTCCAGAATTGGAATTAAGATTTGGTCTATGTTTTGTTCTGTTGTCATATTCATTTCCCGTGAAAACGGGAATTTTGCTTTATTACTTCTCGATACCATTCCGATAAAAAAATCGGAATCACTCGAAGTGACATTTTGTTTTAATTTTTGAGATTAGCTTCGCTGAACCAAAATATTTATCTGCCTTCTGAGGAATTTGTGTTACCATTCCATATTAGGATACGCACGTTGCATATATTGAAGCTCTGCTAATAAATACCCTAAATGTTCGGTGTGAACGCCTTCTTTTCCACCTTTTTGAAACCATTTTGATTCCGGGATTTCGAGTGTTGCTTCTTCTAAAATTTCATTTACCTTTTTATAATAGGTCTCTTTAAGTTTTGTTACATCAACACCAATTCCTTCTGCAACCATTGCTTTATCTGCTTCGGTTTGATGAAATAACTCATCAGTATAGGTCCACAAACCATCAATAGCATCTTGCATTTTTGTTTTACTTTCCTCTGTACCATCTCCTAAACGTTTTATCCAGTCTCCTGAAAAACGTTCATGATAACTCACTTCTTTAATTGATTTTGTTGCAATAGCAGATAAAGTTAAATCTTTACTTTTTTCTAATTCCTGTAAAAACAATAAATGATATACATCGAATAAGAACTGACGCGCCATAGTGTAGGCGAAATTTGTATTTGGTTGTTCTACCAACAATACATTTACATATTCACGCTCTTTACGAAGCATGGCGATATCATCTTCTGTTCTATCATCACCAGCAATTTTTGCTGCATACTGAAAATAGCTTCTTACTTGCCCAAATAAATCTAATGAGATATTGGTGCAGGCAATGTCTGTTTCTAGGCTTGGTCCATGTCCTGTGAGCTCTCCTAGTCTTTGGCCTAGGATTAGGCTGTTGTCTGCGATTCCTAGTATGTAGTTGTATAAGTTTTGTTTCATTTTAAGTGCCCATGAAAATGGGTATCTATTTAATTACTTCTCGATATAATTCCAATAAAAAATCGGAATCACTCGAAGTGACGTGCTTATTAATAATAAGATTCTTCCTTTGTTCTGAATGAAATTTAGATTCTCTTAATGAGATTCCTGCCTTCGCAGGAATGACAATTATTACATATGTTTTACCTCGTCCGGTAAATCATAAAATGTTGGGTGACGATAGACTTTATCTTGAGCAGGCTCAAACATTTCACCATTGTGTTCTGGATTTGATGCTGTGATATTTTTAGATTCTACGACCCAAATACTCACTCCTTCATTTCGTCTTGTGTACACATCTCTTGCATTTTCTAATGCCATTTCTGCATCTGCTGCATGAAGACTTCCAAAATGACGATGTTCTAATCCGTTTTTACTTCTTACAAAGATTTCCCAAAGTGGCCAGTTTTTTTTATCAGACATAATTATATGTTTTGTTTCATCTTATTCTCGATATAATTTTCTTTGATTTCGACTGCTCATAAACTGACAGAAAATCACTCGAATTGACGATGAAATTTAAATTGCTTGTTTTTGTTTTCTTGCTTGCTTCTTTTCAGCATGTGCCATTGCAGCATCTCTAACCCATTCTCCTTCTTCCCATGCACCAACTCTAGCTTTCATACGTTCTTTATTCATTGGTCCATGACCTTTGACTACCTGCCAGAACTCGTCCCAATCAATAGCTCCAAAATCGTAGCTTTGACGTTCGTCGTTCCATTTTAAATCTGGATCAGGAATTGTAAGTCCGATTAATTCGGCTTGTGGTACGGTTTGATCTATAAATTGCTGACGTAAATCGTCATTAGATTTTCGTTTTAACTTCCATTTCATGGATTGTTCTGTATGAATAGATTCGGCATCTGTAGGACCTAACATCATTAAACTTGGCCACCACCAACGGTTTAAAGCATCTTGCGCTAATTCTTTTTGTTCTGGTGTTCCGTTTGCCAACTTCATCATGATTTCAAAACCTTGACGTTGATGAAAACTTTCCTCCTTACATACACGAACCATTGCTCTTGCGTATGGTCCATAAGAAGTGTTACATAATGGCACTTGATTGATAATTGCCGCACCATCGACTAACCAACCTACAGCTCCCATATCTGCCCAAGTTACTGTTGGGTAATTAAAGATGGAAGAGTATTTTGCTTTACCTGAATGCAATTGCTCATATAACTCATCGCGAGAAATCCCTAAGGTTTCACATGCAGAATAGAGATATAAACCATGACCAGCTTCATCTTGAACTTTTGCTAAAAGTGCTACTTTACGTCGCAAAGAAGGTGCTCTTGTAATCCAATTTCCTTCGGGAAGCATCCCTACAATTTCGGAATGTGCGTGTTGCGACATTTGCCTAATATGCGTTTTACGGTATTTTTCTGGCATCCAATCTTTTGGTTCGATTTTCTCGTCTCTTGCGATACGTGCTTCGAATTGTGCTTCTAGATTTTTTATTTGTTCTTCACTCATGATTTTAAGCTTTTAGCTATTGGCTGTTGGACTTTAGCTTGTTGAACTCTAACTTTTCTTTTTCAAAATATTATGGATTCCTGCCTACGCAGGAATGACAAGTCTTATTTACACATCGAAATCTACAATTACCTTTTCTGTTGTTGGTACTGCTTGGCAGCTTAAGACTAGATTTTGTGAGACTTCTTTATCACTTAATGCGTAATTTATTTTCATTTCGACTGCGCCTTCTTTCACTTCACATTTACAGGTGCTACAAACACCTCCTTTACAGGCGAATGGTAAATCGGCTCCTGCTCCTAAGGCTGCGTCGAGGATATTATCGTATTCTTTAGTCATGGTGAAGGTGAATTCTTTTCCGCCATCTACTATGATTATTTCTGTGCCTTCTACGTTTTGCTGCGCTAAGCGTTCTGCGCGCTTAATGTCTTCATCTGAAAGTCCTTTTACAAATAATTCAAAATGTATTAATTCTTTTGGTAATCCTTTATTTATTAAATACGCGCTTACATAATTGACCATTTTTTCTGGTCCGCAAAGAAATACTTCACTTGTATCTGGAATATCAATAAATGTATTGGTAAGAATCTTCATCTTTTCATCATCGAATCTTCCGTTTAATAACTCAATATCTCTACGTTCTTTGGTTAAGAAATAATAAATTTCGAATCTACCAAAATAAGTGTTTCTTAATTGCTCTAGTTCCTCTTTAAAGATAATGGATTTTGCGGTTTTATTGACATAAAATAATTTACATGTCGAATTTGGTTCCGCTTTTAAATGTGCTTTAACCATTGAGAGGACTGGTGTAATGCCACTTCCTGCTGCGAAAAATAAGTAGTTTTTGGGCTTTGACGCGTTGACCTCTACTCCGAATGTTCCGCTTGGTGACATCACTTCTAATTGGTCTCCCGTTTTTAATTCGTCATTTATATAGGTTGAAAACTTACCGCCTGGAATGAGCCTTACAGCAACTTTCCATTGACTATCTAATGGACTTGAGCAAAGGGAATACGAACGACGCACATCTTCTCCGTTAATGTCTGCTTTTAGAGTTAAATGTTGACCTTGACGAAATTTGAATGTACTATGTAATTCTGAAGGAACTTCAAAGGTTATAACAGAAGTATCTTCGGTTTCCTTATATATATCTTGAATTTTAAGCTTATAAAACTGTGCCATATGTATTTTTAAAAACACTTAACTAACACTTGTTAGTTTGTTTGACAAAGTTAGTAAATAAATTTAAATCTATTTTATGACTCCTTTTATAAGAATTTCATTGAGGTTACTAGATAGTTCTTGAAGATTTACATCTTCCTTTTTCGGTATCCATAAATAAAGGGAACGTAAGGTTGTTAAGATTGAAAACATCATAACATCTGGTTTTATATCTGAAATCTCACCAGCCTTTATACCTTCAATTAGAATATTTCTGAAATCATTTTCGTAATCGCTACGCAACTTTTTGTAGTAATTTAGTCGAGCTTCCAAATGCATCCAATCGTGATTTAAAGCAGCCATACCATAAATATTGGTACTAGACACTTCTACATGTAATGCTATAATTTCCTTTAACTTTTCGATGCAAGTAGCATTGCTTTCTTGTACAGAAGACATTCCTTCTGTAAACTGTTCTGCAATAGAAATTATAATACTTTCTAATATATCTTGCTTGGAATTGATGTGATTGTAAAGACTTGCTGCTTTTATATCCATAGCAGTTGCCAAATCTCGCATGGTGACCGCACTATAACCTTTTTCTTTAAAGAGTTTAGCAGCTACTCTAATAATTTCTTGTTGACGTGTCTCTGGTTTCATTGTATTCTAAAGCACTAAAATAGTTAGAATTTTAAGCGCAACGTAATTTTAATGTAACTTTGGTTACGAATACATTCATTAACTTTTCGGAAGTTTGCTTAAAAATAAAAACTATGGGACTATTTAATGCTTTATTTGGTAAATCGACTAACAACGTTGCAGAATACCTTGAAAAAGGTGCTGTTATTTTAGATGTTAGAACACCAAGCGAATACCAAAGCGGACATATAAAAAATGCAATACACATTCCTGTTCAGGAATTGAGCACTAGATTTAATGAGATTAAAAAATTAAATAAACCTGTTATAGCTTATTGTGCTAGCGGCATGCGTTCTGGTAGTGCCGCAAGCCTTCTAAAATCTAAAGATATTGATGCCATAAATGGCGGTGGCATGAATAGCTTACAACGAAAGTTGGGTTAATTTTTAGTCTAATATACGCTTTAGGTTATTAAGTTCACTTAATTCTGAAATTGGACTTTGGTTATATTCTAATGTCCAACCTAAAGAATTAGTTAACATAAAAAACTTAGATAATTCGCTAATCAATCTATTTTGCGCATTCGACTTTAAATCAGATGCCTCAATTTTTTTCATTAGCGACTTGTTTACCGTCTCTTTTATACTATTATAGTCTTTGGCTTCGAATGGATTAAGATAATCTGCCTGCATATCATAATATTCAAAATCTGGACTAATTTTTATTTCTTCTTTTGGAATGCTTAAGATTTTAAGTGTTTTTGTAGCTTCATCAATTTTATACTCAATTTTACTTAAATCGTAACCAATTGTTACATCTGCATTGACGATAACTACGGCTTTCTTTTCGGCTGAAATTAAATCCCCAAAAACACCTTTTGAGTTTTTATAGGTGAACACTTCACTAAAATGCCCTTCGGTAACAACGAGTTTACCAACGTTTTTAATTTGTTCTTGAATTAAAGCTGTACTCTCTTTAAGCACAATTTTGTCTTCTTGTTTATCATCACAATATCTAAAAGCGAATACAACAACTAAGGTTAAGATAACTCCAAATAATATTTTCCTCATAAGCTAATTTAGTAAAATTCAGAAACAAAAAATCTTAAGACCTTAAGTATTTAAATCTTGTTTTTTTGCTTTACAACCTAGATGAGCGTTCATCATCTATAAAAAACGCAAAACACCCTTTAATATTATCAAATTCACATTCAGATCGTATATTAGATAAGAAATAGATAAATATCATTATATAAATTTAAAATATTTGCCTGTTCTCTAACCTAAAAATATAATTGCTATGATTAAAAACACAAGCATATTATTAGTCATACTTATGACCTCAATTAGTTTTGGTCAAAATACAATTTTACTTAAAAACACGAACCCAAAAGCAAAAGAGTTAAAACACAGTCTGAATTCTACAAAAGACAGCTTAATGCTAGGCTGTGATTCTAAAATTCTCAACGTTGAAATTTTTAATGAAGATTACGAGCAAATAATTGAAGTCGACGCTAACACTACTCAAATCTCTTTAAAAGACATTCCGAATGGAAATTTTATAATAGAGACTAGGCTATTTGAAAAGATTATAGCTTTTGACTTAATAAAGCACGAGGACTATAATGACGTTTCTCGCTCGAGTATGCACCAAAACTTAGAGCAAATTACAGAAGGGAAAGGAATGATGCTAGATGAAGAATTACAAGTCATTAAGAGTTCTCCAAAAAAAAGCATAGAATTTATTTTAACCGGAGGTAAAGCAAAAAATCAGGACTCTAAAAATCAAAAATATTTTTGGACTGAAACAGAAATCATTAATAAAATTGGTTCATGTAAAACTATGAGATTAGCTGATCAGAAATCCGTAGACAAAATGATTTATCGACACAAACTTGAAATTAAGAGTGATTCAGGCAAATTAAACAAACTCACCGTATGGGAAGTGTATAACAAAGGGGAATTTATGGAAAATCAAGTTTCGAACCCCAAATTTGTCTATTCATCTTCAACAAATTCATACAATCACACTCCGTATTATTCTACAACAAACCATATTCAGCATTTGTAGAATTAATTAATTGATACACTCATTGATTGCTCAATTTTTGAGTTCATCTATTTTCAATATTAAGTAAATAGACTTCATTAATAAATTAAAACACAACACTTTCCACGATGTTATCTGTGTTATATCGACGACTACAACATATCATCAAAGAAATATACCATGTATCTACATTTTAATTTTATACACTAAAAAGTGACTAACTTTGCGTATAATATGACGGCATTGTAATTTGTTATGCTTAGTATTAAAATTGTTTCCCAAAACAAAAACCTACTAATTATGAAACGACTATACTTTATTGTGTTGTTACTTTTATCATCTTTAGCTTATGGACAAAAATCTGTACTGCTTCAAAATGTAAACAATAGAGCTAAGGAGCTACAACACCAACTTAACAAAACAGAAGACAGCATTATCTTTAAATCTGAACGTACTATTTACGAAATTATGATTTTTAATGACGACTTTGAACGTATTATAAAGGTAAAAGATAATAATGCGAAAATTCTAATTTCAGATATACCAGTAGGTCGTTATGCCGTTGAAGCCGTACTTATAGACAAGCTTATTGTTATTACACTGTTGCGAAATGAAAGTTTTAATTTACAGGAACCAACTCCTTTATTAACTGCCATTGCAAGCCCTTACAATGAAGAAATAAATCCTCCACAAATAGTTTCTGCTATTAAAAATGAATCCTATGGTTCTGAGAACAATACGGGAAGGACCGATTTAAGTCTATACGGCAAAACAGCACCTTCTATTGTAAAAGAGAAAAAGTCGCTTACACTAAATAAAGGTTTCACATCAAAAACAGTAATACAACATCAAGTAGAAGTAGAGAACACTACGAACTCTACCTATTGGGTCATTCACAAGATAAATAACGGTTCTAGTTCTGAAAAGATATTAAAAATAGTAGATCAGAAAACTGTCGATCGTATGATCCGCAAGAATGAGATTGATATGAAAACCTTTTCAGGTCGATTAAATGAGCTTAGCGTTTGGAAAATCCACGATACAACTCGCTTTGTGCAACACAAAAGAAGAAATAAAGCAAACTACATGAATGTAGAATCTGATAGTTTTAATCTAATTCCATACTACGAAACAAATCATAATTTAGATAACAATTAAGGTATTCTACTTTTTAAGATTAAGCTTTTCAGCAAAATAATCACAAAAATCTTTCATATCACCGGCCATTTTTTCGTCTTGCGTTGCTCTTAAAAAAGAGTCACTCATGGTAACCAACGTTTGATGAAAGAAAAGTTTCATTTCATCAACTGGCATATCCTTAGTCCATAAGTCTATCTTTAAAGTTTCTTGTGCATTACTGTCCCAAACCGATAACATAATCGCTTTAGCTTCTTCATTATCTACACCACCATCTTGAGCTGACCAATTCAATTTTTCTGGCACTCTGTTTTCGTCAAGTTCTACGTTTAGTACTATTTTAGATTTTATAACTTTAGACATTACTTCTTAGGTTTAAATTTTGATTTTATAAATATTTCTTCTGGTTCAGTCTGCATAATTTTCAAGGCGTCAGCACCTGTAGTTTCGGCATAAGCTTTTACGATTTGCCATCCTAAATATTGACCTAAGCGACCTGGAGACTCGTTATCGAGTTCTAAGTAAAACTTTGAAAATGGGGCATCCGCAATAAATCGATTTGGTAATTTAGGATCTGTGCTGTACAATAATTCCTTTTCAATAAAATAGCTCCATATCTGACTTTCGTTAGCTTCAGCCCATTGAATCTGACTTTCAGAATAGCCAATCTTTTCAGCATCTGTTTTAAAAGGAATGATAACGTCTTTAAAGTAAAGTAACTTCCCAAAATATATCATCTCATCTCTTAAGGTTCTTCTATCGTTTTGAAAAATGTATTTTTTAGCATACCCATCAGCCATATCTACAACAATTTGTTCCTTGGTGAAATTTTCAGCCAAATACGCAGGTATATTACCATCTACATAAAATCGATGTAATTTTCCTAAATAGTTATCTAAAGCAATTAATGCTATGCTGTCCGTTACGATAACATTGTCCCTATATTGTACATCATTCGTTAAAGTAATGACGCGTGGCACGGAGAATACGTTATCATAATATTTAATATGTTGAAACATTGAAACCAGCTCCTCTTTAACAACTTCAATATCTTCAAAGGTCTGGCTAACTTCTTGTGAAATTTCATTTTGCAACGTGTCGGTGATCCTATTTATCCAAACTGAATCGGGCGTATGTTTAGAAAACATAAATGGATAATCCTTTTTTAGCTGCGTTAAATCCTTGGGTTGTGCTTTAGCAAATGCTATATCAAAACGCTCTACAGTAAAATCAACTTCAATTTTAGCGATTTCTTGTTCAACTTTAGATTCCTTATCACAAGAAAACATTGTAAACACGGTAAATAAAATAAAGTAAATTCTTATATGCATCTAATAAAATATTTTTAATCCTAACTCGATTGCGTTATTTTTGTTGTGCAAAGGTACACTTCTTTGTTTTAAAAATTAAAAATTATGCAAACTGAAAAAGTAGTAGATCACATTGTAAATTGGTTAAAAGACTATGCTACAAATGCCAAAGTAAATGGTTTTGTTGTTGGAATTTCTGGGGGAATTGACTCTGCGGTAACTTCTACACTTTGTGCCAAAACAGGCTTGGATGTTTTATGCATTGAAATGCCAATTCACCAAGCGCCTAGTCATGTTACAAGAGCCCAAGAACACATCTCATTTTTAAAACGTAAGTTTTCTAATGTAAAAGATACGGTTGTAAACCTAACTCCTGTCTTTGAAGAGTTTAAAACCGAAGTGAGTTTAGACAGCAATCAGGCTACTGTTGATATGGCTTTAGCCAACACTAGAGCCCGGTTACGAATGACAACTTTATATTATCACGCCGGACTATTAGGCCTTTTAGTTGCGGGCACAGGTAATAAAGTTGAAGATTTTGGTGTCGGTTTTTACACAAAATATGGAGATGGTGGAGTTGATTTAAGTCCGATTGCAGATTTAATGAAATCAGAAGTATACAATATTGGAAATTACTTAAACGTCTCAAAATCCATTATAGAAGCTGCTCCTAGCGATGGTCTCTTTGGCGATGCTCGTAGCGATGAAGATCAAATCGGCGCCTCTTACCCAGAATTAGAATGGGCGATGCAAGTGACAGCAGAAGGTAAAACAGCCCTCGACTTTGAAGGCAGAAAACGTGAGATTATCACCATTTACATGCGCTACAATTCTTCCAACAAACACAAAATGAACCCAATACCTGTTTGCGAAATCCCTAATAATTTAAAATAAATATTGCATTTCATTAAATAAAATTACTAAATTATTTAATTTTTAACTATTTTTACTCAATTAGCATCCGCAATGTTTTTAAAACTAAAAGCATATTAAATAATTACCCCTAACCAAAAAACTAAAATACTATTATCATGATACATATTCTGATTGTAGATAGTCATCCTATTGTAAGAACAGGATTAGAACTATTTTTAAACAGTAAAGAAGATTTTAAAGTCATCGGTAGTTTAGGAAGTGGGATTGAGATATTTGAATTTGTAAGACGCCATAAAGTCGACGTTATTATATCTGAAATCGATTTACCAGAACTTAACGGCATTACTGCACTAAGAGCTATAAAAAAAGAAAATAAATCCGTTCAGGTTTTAATGTTTAGTCATCAACCCGAAGAAATATATGCCATAAGCACAATTAAAGCAGGTGCTTCTGGCTATTTAAATAAAGGAGTTGATATTGACCAAATAGAAGCGGCAATTAGAAAAATTAGCGCCGGCGAAACATCTCTAAGCGAGAAAATGGATAAACATTTTCATTATGAAGACACACGAAAAAGCAGAAGTCGCATGTTTAAAAAGCTATCAACTAGAGAGGTTGAAGTTTTAAAATTACTTTCTATTGGTCGTAAAAACAAAGAAATCGCGCAAGAGTTAGATATTAACGAAAAAACAGTCAGTACATACAAAGCCAGATTGTTTAAAAAATTAAATGTTACAAATATTGTAGATTTAATTCACCAAGCGAAGCATCACAATTTAACCTAATCAGTGTTTTTTTATTAGCCCAAAACTTTACCTAACTTACGAGACAACAACATTTTAAGACCAACATAGTCTTTTACATCTTCCATTATAGTGCGTAGATCGACATTTTCTTTTAAGGTTTCATTTTTATACTCGGCTACTTTTTGATCAATTAAATGACAACGCAAACTTAAAATAGTTTGACTCACTAATTGTGAAACAGAATCTTTTTTTTCCTTAGGAATAATTAGATTGCGCTCCCAATCGTGAAGATTATAACGTTCATCTTCCATTAAAATACTTGTGACCGTACTTGCAGAATCTTGATCTAATTGGTTAATGAAGTTTTTGGTTGAAAATCCTTCCTCCTGATTTAATTTATCAATAATAGAGTAATAAAGCGCCTTAAATTGCGGATTAGAAAACTGCATTTCGTCCTCTTGAAGGTCTAAATACACTTTTTCAAATACGCGTGCCTCATGTTTTGTTGGCTCTAATAGCAGCTCTCCAGAAGTTTCATCCTCTTGTAAAATTAAGTCCTCAAACTGCTCTGTTCTATCACCATATAGCATTAAGATTTCAATAATTTTTTTCTCTAACTCATATTGAATATCAACCTTTGGCTTACGACTAGGCTCTTCATTCCTAAAAACTTCAAATGGAGGTTCATTTGGATCAGAAGAACTAGATGGAGCATAAGACTTGGGTTTATTATTATCCTTAGCCTGTTTATTATTAATTTGTGCTAAAGTTGTAAAAAGTACATTCTCGCTAATATCCATTATACGCGCACATTCTTGAATGTAAATTTCGCGTTTTATCTGATCTGGAATTTTAGCAATGCTGTTTACAATTTCGCGAATGGTCTCCGCTTTTTTAATCGGATCATTATTAGCTTCCTTTACTAAAAGCGACGCTTTAAACTGAATAAAATCTTTAGCATTTTCTTCAAGATAAGCCGTAAGCTCTTCTAAAGTGTTGGATTTAGAAAAACTATCAGGATCTTCACCATCAGGAAACGTGCATATCTTAACATTTACGCCTTGCTCTAATATTAAATCGATACCACGAATGGATGCTCTAATTCCTGCTGCGTCACCATCAAAAAGAACGGTAATATTATTTGTTAAACGATTAATTAACCGTATTTGATCTGGAGATAAGGCTGTGCCAGAAGAAGACACCACATTGGTAATACCTGATTGATGAAACTGAATGACATCTGTATAACCTTCTACTAAGTAACAATTATCTTCTTTTGCTATCGTTTGTTTGGCATGGTATAGACCATACAAGATCTTACTTTTATGATAGATTTCGCTCTCTGGTGAATTTAAATATTTCGCCGCTTTTTTATCGTTGGTTAAAATACGTCCACCAAAGCCAAGAACACGCCCACTCATACTATGAATTGGGAACATCACTCTGCCTTTGAATCGATCGAAGCGTTTTTCTCCTTTAACAATAGTTAAACCCGTTTGCTCTAAAAAATTGAGTTTATAACCTTTACCCAAGGCGTCATCTGTAAATCCTTGCCACTCATCTAACGAATAACCGAGATCAAATTTTTTGATGGTTTCCTCAGTAAAACCACGTTCTTTAAAATAACTTAAACCAATCGCTTTCCCTGGATTTGTTTTATGAAGTACATTTTGAAAATAGCTACTTGCATATTCGCTTACTAAATATAAACTTTCACGGTTATCCGCTTGTGCTTTTTCTTCGTCGGTGCGTTCGGTTTCTTCTATTTCAATATTGTACTTTTTTGCTAAATATTTTATAGCCTCAGGATACGTAAAATGCTCGTGCTCCATTAAAAATGTTACGGCATTTCCGCCTTTTCCACTTGAAAAATCTTTCCAAATTTGTTTCACCGGAGACACTACGAAACTCGGAGAGCGTTCTTCACTAAAAGGACTTAAACCTTTGTAATTGGTACCTGCTTTTTTTAATTGTACAAAATCACCAATGACCTCTTCTACGCGAGCGGTTTCAAATACTTGTGCAATGGAGTTTTGTGAGATCAATTTTAGTGTTTTAGCAAGTTTGCAAATTTAAGATAAAACAATTTGTATTAAAAGCTATTCATAAAAACTAATTCAATTTTTACTATATCACAGGTTAATGCCAGATTAATTCTTTACGAATCTTCAAAACGTTTAAAACTAGGACATCTCATTTCGACATTATTATTAATAATTGGATTTAACAATGTCAATAACCTTTAGGAAATCTACACAAACAAAAAGCCCTAATCTAAAATACGATTAAGGCCTTTTAACACTCAAAAATTGATTGACTGATTGATTGATTGATGATTTATTTAATCCATATCAAAACGTATCCCTACTGAAATATTATTTTGATCTACAACTTGATTTTTAAATATTGGATTAAGATCGTATTTTACATATAAAGCAATTTCTCCCAAAGCCACATAACCACTTAAGCCATACACAAATTCGTTAACCTCATAACCACCACGTTGCTTATTTTTTATTCTATCACCATCGTCCTTGTACTTTAGTTTTTGCATGCTACCAATATTTAAACCTGCATAACCACCTAAACCTACTTTTAATTTTTTGTGCGTTGAATATCTAAAGTAATCGTCTTTCTCAATTTTTTTAGAAGGTCCAAATTCTATGTGCATTGGAAATACTAAATTAGTTGTTCTAAACTTTGACTTATTTAAATCTGAAGGAAATTCTTGAAGCGAAATTTCGCCATCAGTATTCACTAAATAATTATTATCCTTCATTTCAAATTTATTCCACTGAAAAGAGAAGCCATATTTTAATCTCCAGAAATTAGAGTTTTCAAAAACTCTAGTTTTCCAAGCATAGCCTAATTCATAAAAATCAGAGTTAGCTATTTTATATGGTGAATCACTAAGACTCTGTCCTTCGATTAAAGCATTATTAAATCCTAAAGCAAAGACAACATTTGTAGTTGTACGTCTATCATATTTTCTAGGTTTATCATTAGATTTTTCTCCAAAATAAACAAAGCTTTCCTTGTCTCCCTCTTCAGATCCTATTCTAAGGACATAACCGTATTCTTCACCATCTTCAGCACTATAAGTATCATCGTTTCTTTTTAATAATTCAATTTTATTATCTATAATAGCTAAACGATTTTCAATATTTAGAGCTCTATTTTTTGCAGCTTCCTTCTTTAAGTTTTCTGCTTCTGCTGCTGTTATTTCACCATCATCTAAGCGCTGATTAATCGCTGCTATTTCTGATTTTAAAAAATCTCTTTCTTCATTTTCAATGTTAATTTTGAGATTTTTAAGTGATTCAATTTTTAAGTGATTCGCTGACGTTTTAGTACTATCAACCTTTGTTTCTTGTGCTTGTACTGTTGTAAATGCTAGTGCTATCACTAAGCATAATACCAATCTTGTAATGTTGTTCATAACTGTTCGTTTTTTGATTTATTGATTATTGATGTTTACTTCGGCTACGCTACCAACCAAATAATTTGATTCTTGTTCTAGGATCTCTTAATGAGATCTCTTTTTTTTTAAAGGGACTTAGTTATTACGATTTGCAACCGCAGTTTTAACCGTTCCGTAACTCTCCTTTAAAGCCTCAAAGACCTTACGTCTAAAGGATTGTCCCATTTCATCTTCAACGCTCATTAATAAATTATTTGCATCTACTGTTCTTGATGATTCATTCTGAATGTTTTGCTGAAACAATTCTTTACTCGCCATTTTTAATAAAGAATCTATTTCTCGATCTGTAACTGATGTTTTCTCAGCCTTTAAAGTAACGATAGCCTCTGCTACTGCAATTTTTAACTTTGCTTCTTCTAAAAGACGTTGCGCTTCGTTATTAAGCTCTTCTTCTTGACTTTGATTTGCATACCCCTCTTGGTGTTTATCTATGTTTGCTAATTGAATTTGAGACTCAGACTTTTTAATTACCGCTTTTTTATAGTCTATTTTATTTGGCTTATTAACCGTTGGCAAATCCTCTTTTTTATCTTCTACGCTTTTATCCTCAACTACAACTTTAATGGATTCTTTTTGATTTGGTTTTAAGGTTTCATTATTTAATTGTTGCTCTACAACTTCTTCTTCAACGATTTGAGGTAACACCATTTCCGATTCTGGAGTACTAAAAAACGGTATTGATACCGCAATCATAATCAATAAACATGCGGCTATACTTAACCACCAAAACATTGGTTTTTTAGATTTGTTATCTTCTGCATCTAAACGCTCAGATAGCTTAGACCAACCTTCTGATGATGGCGACAAGGTTCGCTTCTCGAGCTTATCTTTTATATTATCTTCAAATTTAATTGGTGCCATAACTGTTGTTATTTAATTCTTTTAATTTCTTTTGAAGCATCTGTCGTGCTTTAAACAATTGTGATTTTGAAGTGCCTTCTGATATTTTTAATAACTCAGCAATTTCATTGTGCTTGTACCCTTCAATAGCATACATTACAAACACCATTCGGTATCCTTCTGGTAAACTATCTATGAGTTGTTGTATTTCAGCAACTTCAATGTTTGTATTAATATTGTTTGATGAGCCTTGATCCAAATAATCATCTTCAACTGCAAATTCAATCTTATTATTCTGCCTTAAATATGATATGGATTCTCTTACCATTATTCGTCTTATCCAACCTTCAAAACTGCCTTCATGTTTATATGTTTTCAAATATTTAAATACTTTAAAAAAACCATTCAACATTACTTCTTCGGCTTGATGTACATCTTTTATATAGTATCTACAGACACTCAACATTTTTGGTGCGTGTAACTCGTACATTATATGTTGTGCCTCACGATTTCTATTCGCAGCGCGCTCTATAAGTTTTGTTTCGTTTTTATGAAGTTGTATAACTTTCATGGTTGGGTTTAAATTCTGATGACGTTCAGATGCCTTTCTATTTATAAAGACGCAAATTTACAGCCAAGGGTTGCTTGAGAAGCGAAAAATAATTAAAATAATTTTTAATTACCTGAATTTAAACTACTTGGGATTTATTTTTTTCGATCAATTACATAATCGACCATAAGATTAAGAGATGCTTTGTATGGTGATTCTGGATACTTTGCCAATATACTTAAGGCCTCTTCTTGAAAAGCTTTCATTTTAGAAACCGCATAATCTAGGCCGCCATTTTCTTTAACAAAAGTAATGACCTCGTTAACTCGTTTTTTATCTTTATTGTGATTTTTAACCGAATTAATCAACCATGACTTTTCTTTCTTAGTACACTTATTAAGTACATAAATAAGTGGAAGTGTCATTTTTTGTTCCTTAATATCTATACCTGTTGGTTTGCCAATGGCCTCTTTACCATAATCGAACAAATCATCTTTTATTTGAAATGCCATACCAATTAACTCCCCAAATTTACGCATCGCTTCTACTTCTGGTGAATTTGGTTTAACAGATGCAGCACCCAAACTGCAACAGGCTGCAATTAAAGTTGCTGTTTTTTGTCGGATGATTTCGTAATAAATATCTTCTGTAATATCTAGCTGTCTGGCTTTTTCAATTTGAAGTAATTCTCCTTCGCTCATTTCACGTACAGCAACAGAGATAATTTTCAGTAAATCAAAATCATTATTATCTATAGAAAGTAACAAACCTTTTGAGAGTAGAAAATCCCCTATAAGAACCGCAATTTTATTTTTCCAAAGGGCGTTAATTGAAAAGAATCCACGTCTTCGGTTACTGTCATCCACCACATCATCATGAACCAAAGTTGCTGTATGAATGAGCTCAATAACCGAAGCACCTCTGTAAGTACGCTCGCATACTTCGCCATTATTCATCATTTTAGCCACCAAAAACACAAACATTGGTCGCATTTGCTTTCCTTTTCGGTTAACAATATAATGTGTAATACGATTAAGTAACGCTACCTTACTCGCCATAGAGAGTTGAAACTTTTGTTCAAAAAGATCCATTTCGTAGGCGATTGGTTGTTTTATTTGTTCGGTTATTTTCATTTCTAATCTAAATCATTGCGAAATTACAAATTCTATTATTATTTATTCATAAAATGGGAATTATAGAATTTTAACTTTTACTCCTCAAAATAATTTGTAACTTTATACCTACTAATCGTTAAAAAAAACAAACACATGAAAAAAATTACTTTATTAGCATTAGCTTTAGCAGCTTTTCAATTTAATTACGCTCAAGACACTTGTGCGACAGCAGCAGTAGTAACAGCAGGAACTCATACAGTTGCAGCTGTAGATGGAACTGATATACCAGACCCAATTTGTGCTGACAATGGAGCAGGAGCCACTGCTGGAGAATGGTATTCTTTTACTGCTACTATAGATGGTATAGCAACTGTAACTACCGATTTACCAGCAAATGCTGGTGGTGACACACGATTACATGTTTACTCTGGTGCATGTGGTTCTCTTACTTGTGTAGGCGGAAATGACGACGTAGCTGCAAACTTTTTATCTGAAGCGGAGTGGTTAGTAGCAACAGGTACTACTTATTATATTGCATTTGATGATCGTTGGAGTAATGCCGGCTTTGATTTTGAAATAACAGAAACCGCGGTTACATGTGATTACAGTGCACCTTATGCTGAAACTTTTGATGACAACAATCAATTTTTAGTATGCTACACAATTGAAGATGTTGATGGTGACACACTCTCTTGGATTACACAACAAGATTTAGATTTAGACGGAGACTTGATACCAGAAACTTTTGCAACTAATGCTAGTGGTACAGAAGATTCTACAAATAAAGACGACTGGTTTTTTAGTCCTGCTTTAGAATTAACTGCAGGTACTGAGTATCAATATTCTTCATCTTATAATGTTTTACAAGGTACAGCAAATGCAAGTTTAGAGGCCTTTATAGTTGATGGTCCATCATCAACAGCAAATGTGGTTGCGACATTATTCACTAATGCAGGTTTTACAACTCAAGGGGAATTTGAAACATTAGAAACAATGGCTTATCAAGAAAGTAGTACGTTTACACCTTCAGCAACTGATGATTATTATATTGCATATCGTTCATTTGGACCACGTGGAGGTGGCTTCCTTCTCCTTTTTGATTCAAGTTTAGATACAACTTTGAGTGTTGGTGAAGTTGCACAAAATGATTTTAACCATTTTTACAATAAAGATTTAAAAGTTCTAAACTTAGAATCGTCTAATATGGCTATGACTAATATTGAAATCTACTCTCTATTAGGTCAATCTGTCATTTCAAGATCATTATCTAACACATCTGAGTCTATTAGCGTTTCTTCTTTAACAGATGGCGTTTATATAGCTAAAGTAACTATTAATGGAAATTCTAAAACGATCAAATTCGTTAAGAGTTAATACCTATTATATAAATTTAAAAAAGCGGCAATTGCCGCTTTTTTTTATGTCTTAATATAAAGTAATCTAACTTTTATTAGCCAACTGTCCACAAGCGGCATCAATATCCTTACCTCTACTTCTCCTTACCGTTACAGTGATATTATTAGCTTCGAGAACACTAACATACATGTCAATAGCTTTTGAGCTGGCTTGTTGAAATTCGCCATCATCAATAGGATTGTATTCTATAAGGTTGACTTTACTGGGAGCAAATTTGCAAAACTCAACTAAGGCCTCTGCATCTTTTCGTTGATCATTTATACCATCCCAAACTACATACTCATACGTAATTCTGTTTTTTGTGGCTGCGTACCAATATTGAAGAGACTCTCTCAAATCGCTTAACGGAAATGTTGCGTTAAATGGCATTATAGACGTACGTATTTCATCTATTGCAGAATGCAGTGAAACAGCTAACTTAAATTTCACATTATCGTCTGCCATCTTCTTAATCATTTTTGGCACTCCAGAGGTTGATACCACAATACGTTTTGGAGACATTCCTAAACCTTCAGGTGATGTGATTTTATCAATAGCTTTAAGAACGTTATTATAGTTCATTAAAGGTTCTCCCATTCCCATAAAAACAATATTACTCAACGGTCTGTTGTGGTATAATCTACTTTCGTTATCTATAGCGACCACCTGATCGTAAATTTCATCTGGATTAAGATTTCGCATACGTTTTAATCGTGACGTTGCACAGAATCTACAATCTAGACTACAACCTACCTGAGAAGACACACAAGCTGTGGTTCTGCTTGCCGTAGGTATAAGCACAGATTCTACAATTAAATCATCGTGAAGCCTTACAGCGTTCTTAATGGTACCATCAGAGCTGCGTTGCATCTGATCTACCTTTATGTGGTTAATTACAAAATTAGCCTCTAACATTTGTCGTGTTTCTAAAGATACGTTAGTCATATCTTCAAAACTATAGGCCGCCTTTTGCCACAACCATTCATATACCTGATTACCTCTAAAGGCCTTATCTCCCTGTTTTACAAAGAAATCCCTAAGTTGATCTTTAGTTAAGGCTCTTATATCTTTCTTTTTTACTTCCATCGTATGCAAAAGTACTTAAATGAATTTGGTTTTCTCTTAAAATAAAAAAGCCTCAATGAAGAGACTTTTTTTTATAGTTTATGATTGCTGTGCTTAGATGATTAACATAGCATCACCATAAGAGTAAAATTTATACTTTTCTTTTACCGCTTCCTCGTATGCTTTCTTCATAAAATCATGACCTGCAAAAGCTGATGTCATCATTAACAGCGTTGATTTTGGTGTATGAAAATTTGTAATCATACAGTTAGCGATACTGAAATCATATGGAGGAAAGATAAATTTGTTGGTCCAACCTTCAAATTCATTTAATCTTCCATTTGATGATACTGAACTTTCAATCGTACGCATTGAAGTTGTACCTACAGCACACACGCGTTTTTTCTTTTCTATACCTTCATTAACGATATCTGCAGCACTTTTCTTAATTACAATCTCTTCACTGTCCATTTTATGCTTAGATAAATCTTCGACCTCAACAGGGTTAAATGTACCTAGACCTACATGTAAAGTAACTTCTGCAGTTTTAACACCTTTTATCTCTAAACGTTTTAATAAGTGTTTAGAAAAGTGAAGACCTGCTGTTGGCGCTGCTACAGCTCCTTCGTTCTTTGCATAAATTGTTTGGTAACGCTCTTCATCTTCTGGCTCTACCTCTCTGTTAATATATTTTGGCAAAGGCGTTTCACCAAGTTGCGTTAATTTTGTTCTGAAGTCTGTGTAAGACCCATCATAAAGAAAACGTAATGTTCTACCTCTAGAGGTGGTATTATCTATAACTTCAGCAACTAAAGTCTCATCGTCACCAAAATATAATTTATTACCAATTCTTATTTTACGTGCAGGATCTACCAACACATCCCAAAGACGTTGATCTTGGTTTAATTCGCGTAGTAAAAATACTTCGATACGTGCGCCTGTTTTTTCTTTATTACCAAATAAACGTGCCGGAAACACCTTGGTGTCATTCATTATCATCACATCACCCTCATCAAAATAATCGATAATATCTTTGAATTGTTTGTGCTCGATAGTTTGTTTTGCTCTATCAAGAACCATCAATCTAGACTCATCTCTGTGTTCTGCAGGATGTTCAGCTAATAATTCATCTGGAAGGTCAAAACTAAAGTGTGATAATTTCATGTATCTGTTTTATTTTTTCGAATTGCAAATATACAATCTCAACATAGGCCTTGTCAAGTAAATAAGGGTTTATTTTAAATTGAAACCAATCGTTTTAAAATCTTCCCAAAACTGTGGATATGATTTACTCACCACATCAGCGTTTTCAATAACAATTGGTACTTTTAAACCTAAGGGAGCAAAAGCCATGGCCATTCTGTGGTCATTGTATGTTCCTATTTTTATACCACTATTAATTTTATCTGATGGTTTTAAATGCAAAGAAAGGTCGGTAATGATTACTTCTGCACCTAACTTTTCTAATTCCGTTTTAAGCGCTACCAAACGATCTGTTTCTTTTATTTTAAGGGTATGCAAACCTATCATATAACACTCTAGTCCTAAACCAAATGCTGTTACCGCTATGGTTTGTGCTATATCTGGCGCGTTTTTTAAATCTAATTCAATTTTAGAATTAGCATCAATATTTAATACTTTTCGAAGTGTAATAGACTCATTTAAAAACGTGGTAGTAACGCCAAATTTCTCATAAATATCAGCCAATACCGAATCTCCTTGCAAGCTTTCACTTTTGTAAGATCCGATAGTAATTTCTGTACCGACATCACTTAAAGCAATTAGACCATAAAAGTAAGATGCTGATGACCAATCAGATTCAACCGTAAGCGTTTGAGGTTCTATATCAATTGTATTGGGTTTTACAGTAATGATATTCTCAACAAAACTGGTTTCGACGCCAACACTATTTAATAAGCTCAACGTCATATTGATATAAGGGATTGAGGTTATTTTCCCTTCTAAAGTCAACTCTAATCCATTTTCTAATTTAGACGCGATTAACAATAAAGCCGAAATATACTGACTACTAACATTAGCCGCCAATGTCACTTTATGTTTTGTCAGTACCTTACCTATTATTTTTAACGGTGGAAAACCATTATTTTCTAAATATGAAATCTCTGCACCTAATGCCGCTAATGCATCAACGAGTATTTTAATCGGTCGTTCTTTCATTCGGGGTGACCCCGTAATTATCGTTTCTCTATCTTTCTGAATTGAAAAATAGGCAGTTAAAAATCGCATGGCTGTACCTGCATGATGAATATCAATGAGTTCCTCATCTGAAACCAATGCTTTTCGCATCAGCACTGAATCATCAGAATTAGAAACATTATTGATATTAATCTGCGGATATAACGCCTGAAGTAATAACAGGCGATTAGATTCACTCTTAGATCCCGTAATTTGAATCTCTTGGTGATTATGTAGTTTTGATTTTTGGATATTAACGTCCATAGTAAAGCTTTAAAATAAAGATGAATGACAAAACTACTTTAATTTCTCATTATTGTGATGCCTGTTATGATCTCGTTTTGTTTTTTTATCCATTTTCTTATCAAAAGCAGCCTGTAAATCTATACCGGTTTGGTTTGCCAAGCACAATACCACAAACATTACATCAGACAACTCCTCGCCTAGATCTTTATCTTTATCACTTTCTTTTTCGCTTTGTTCACCATAACGTCTTGCTATGATACGTGCCACTTCCCCCACTTCCTCGGTGAGCTGTGCCATATTTGTCAGCTCATTAAAGTAACGTACACCGTGTTCATTAATCCAATCGTCAACTTCTATTTGTGCGTTTTTGATATCCATATTTATACTTTAGTTAATTTGATTTACTTATTTCTGTTCTGTTTTGTTGTAAAAAGCTCTAAATACTTTGTAATCTACTGGTAAATTAAAGGATTAGCATTATCTAATTACGTCTTTAATTTCAAATATTTTCTATTTTACTGAACAAGATACATAAATGTTACGTTAGTATCTTTAAACTCTAATGCTTCAGACTTTTGTAACGATTCTACATCATAGCCTTTGGGTCGGATACTATAAACCATATATTTATCTCTATCAGGAATTATCAAATCGATTGGATATTTACTTTCTTCCAACTTAAATGGGTTTTCTTTAGTCGCTAAAAATAACAGAGAAAAAAGAGGAATACGTCGTATCAATAATTTTAATATTATTTAATGTCGTTGTGAGCTCTAGTCTCATTGTACATCTGTAATTCTTAATGACAAAAAAAAGAAACTTATATCTTCATTGTGATAGAAAAATGGTTGCAGAAGAAGCTGAAACTTTTATAAGATGTCTTTCTTTTAGTTCGGCAATTTAAATGTCATCAAAGTCATAATTATGAGCACTTAAAAAGTTAGAAATTAATACTATTACCAATGCAAATAGTAGCTTTTTAATTATTGAATTGGTGACTAGGTTGAATTATTACATTAGAAATCATTAAGCCTTAATCAATACCACTTTACTTTTATCGTGTTTTACAATCTGTTTTCTAAACTCTCTAAAGGCTTTATAGTCTTCCTTTGGATAGTTTCCTTTCAGTAAAATATAAGTTCTAGTGTATTTCAACTTATTGGCTTCTAATTTTTCTAATTTAAAACTGTAGGTACCAAACTTGGTTTTAATTTCTTTAGCCTCTGTCATGGCTTCGACCTTTACACCCTCGGGTAACTGAATAATAAATTCATCAGTGTCTTTAAAAGAACGGTCTACTTTAAATTCTAATTTCCGATCCGTATATCTCGAAGGAATGGAAGTCACCGTATTAAACATATTGGGTTGAAAAATAAGTCGATCACCACTCTTTGACGCATAATTTGTTGCTGATAACTTAACCGCTTCACTTAGAACAATAATTTCTTTATCATTTATAATATTGATATTTTCAATAAAGATATTATTGATATTATCCCAATAGTCCTTGTAATAGATGTGCTGATCTTGTTCAGTTTTATTTTGAATACCATCATGTAGACTATACTGATAACCTGTAGTTTTAACAGTTACATTTGCCGTAAAACCACCTGTGGCATCCATAATAACATTAGCGGTTGTTTTTTGAAGGCTCTCTTCTGCTTCATAAATTTTAGTTCGTACTATTTCTCCACCTTCTGGCTTTACTAGTAATACAGATCTATCATCTGTAAAACCAGCAGAAAACCCAAAAGGATTAGTTTGATTTGTGCACTCTAAGAAAATATTCTCACCGTTATTAGGAACACAAAGAATAGCGTGATTCCCTTGAGCTGATGAAAACTCATCATCAATATCTAAAATATTACGACTTCCAAAAACTAACGTATAATAAGAAGGCACACCTACGGCTTCCAATAATGCTTTTGTATAGTTCGTTAAACCTTTACAATCCCCATAACCAAGCTTACTTACGTCGTCTGCTAACATCGGTTTCCAACCGCCTATTCCTATCTGTACACTGATATAACGTGTTCTATCTTGCATGTATTTATAAACCAATTTGGCACGCTCAATTTTATCATCTACTCCTTTAGTTAGGGCTTTTACGTCGTCTATAGCAGATTGCGGTAATATATCGGTACCAGTTAAAAGCTCACCATAAACCCATTTTCCAAAATCTTGCCAATTAGTGTTTACACCTTCCACACCATTCATATTAAACTTCGTAAGTGCTGGTTTTACATTAGGGGTAAATGTAACGAGCGAAGGGCTATACGATTCGTAGTTAATCCCTGGTAAATTCTCGATTCTAAAATGATTCTTTGAGACTTCAACTACGTTATTATTCTCAATATTTTCCTTTTTAAGTTTTAAAGGTATTCCTGAATTATTTTCAATTTTATACTCGGCAAATTGAATGGCTAAAAAATAACCGTTTATTGGCCTCCATTGGGGAATAAAAGCTGTAGTATTATGTTTCACTTCTGATATAAACTCAATAGTATAAGGGTAACTAGTAGGTGTGTAATCATAATACTTAACACGACTATCAGAATATAATGTTCCTCCACTTACAGCGCTATTATCTGTAAAGTCATTCTTCTTTATCTTCTTTATTTCTTCACCAAAACTATCGTAAATTCTAGCTTCTATCGTTTTAACACTTGAGTTTTCACTATAAAATTCTAAAGAGTTGGCATGCTTATCTCCGTATTTGTTATAAACTGTAACGATACGCTTTGTATGTACCACCATATTATCTATAGCATTTATCTCTATTTTTTGATTATCATACCTAACAACCGCATTAACTTTTGTTGTAAGTTCTTGTGGAGCAAGCATTGCAATATAGGTGTCTTCAGATTGAGAAAAACTAAAAATTGAAACAAAAAACAAGTAAGAAGAAAGGTGAATCTTAGCGGATAGAGATTTGAGCATTAGGCAGTTTTGATAGGTTTAGATTTACTAATATATAAAGGAAAAGCAATACCCCAAACTATTTCTAATCTAAATTTACTACGTTCCTAATTTATTCGTTGCCCCCCTAGCTTAACTACTTAATTGCTATTATTCAATTCGAAATTGAATACTGATGACTTTCAAACCATATAACGTGATTTCCACTTAACGAAGTGACAAAGAAAAATTTAAAACTATAAATGTTACGATACCCCCTGGGTGTTATTCTTTATTTTTTGAGTCTATAATTATGGTAACCGGACCGTCGTTGACCAAATGCACTTTCATATCGGCACCAAACTCACCAGTTTGTATAAATTTACCTAATGTAGTTTTCAGCGTCTTAATAAACGCTTCATACAAAGGAATGGCAATATCTGGTTTTGCTGCTCTAATATAACTTGGGCGATTTCCTTTTTTTGTACTAGCGTGAAGTGTGAATTGACTCACTAAAATAACCTCTCCTTCGGAAGCTTTTAAGGAGATATTCATCATACCATCTTCATCTGGAAAAATACGAAGATTAGTGATTTTATTACAAAGCCAGTCAATGTCTTCTTGAGTATCCTCATTTTCGATTCCCAACAAAATTAAAAGTCCTTTTTGAATTGCTGCGACTTCAGAATTATCTATAGTAACTGAAGCTTCAGAAACTCTTTGTATTACTATTCTCATAAATTGATAACTTTATTCAACCTAGCCAAGACAAACAAGAAATGATTACGCCTCATCCCAATTATCCGTTCTGTAATGCTCATCTTCTCCTTCTAAAATCTGCACATAACTTTTGTATCTTGAATAAGAAACCTCATTAGCTTCTAGAGCATCCTTTACAGCACATTTTGGCTCGTTGAGATGAATACAATTATTAAACTTACAATCTTGTTTTAAAGCAAAAAACTCAGGAAAATAATCCCCAACTTCTTCTTTTTCCATATCAACAACTCCAAAGCCTTTAATTCCTGGGGTATCGATAATAACTGCATCGAAACTTAGATCAAACATTTCTGCAAATGTTGTGGTATGTTGCCCTTGACTATGTTGCGTTGAGATCGCTTTTGTTTTTAAGTCTAAGGAAGGTTCAATAGCATTTACTAAAGTAGATTTACCAACACCTGAATGACCAGCAAACATGCTTACTTTACCTTCCATTAAGGCTTTAACCTGATCGATGTTTTTTCCTGTGGTTGCAGAAATACCAATGCACTCGTAACCTATTGCTCTGTATACACTAGCAAGATACTTTACCTCTAGAAAAGTCTCTTCATCATAGGTATCTACTTTATTAAATAGTAACACTGTTTTAATAGAATACGCTTCTGCTGTCACTAAAAACCGATCGATAAATGTTGTAAATGTTGGTGGATTATCTATGGTCACTAATAAAAACACTTGATCAATGTTTGAAGCAATGATGTGCGTTTGCTTAGAAAGGTTAACCGACTTACGAACGATGTAGTTTTTACGTTCCTCAATTTTGTGAATTACACCTGTTTCGGTATTATTCTTTGCTTCTAGTTCAAATTCAACTTTATCTCCAACAGCAATAGGGTTGGTACTTTTAATACCATCCAATCTAAAACGGCCTTTAATTCTACATTCATAGAATTTACCATTTAGGGTTTTTACAGTGTACCAACTGCCTGTAGATTTATATACTGTTCCTGTCATGTTCCTTATAGTGTAACAAAGAAACGATTTTAAACTAAAAAAATACTTAATTTCGAGTGTTAAAACATAAAACATTCATCATGAAAAAAAATTTACTTATTATCGGATTAATCATTACAGGGATTATTTCCTTCTCTTTTGTTCAGAATGAAAAAACAGTTCCTGAAGTAGAATACAAAGTAATTACCAGTATAGAATCTATTGTCTCTAGTGGTTTGGGACGTTCGCGCTTAATCTCATCTAACGTGGATAGAGATTACGAAGATTTCACATCTGGACAAACTGAAGAAGACAGTGGTAGAAACAAATCTAAACGTGGAGATATACGTGTAAAGGATTTTGAGGAAACTAAATTATTAAACTTTTATAACATTGGTGGCATTCGTTTTCAAAATATCGTTGCTAATGACGCTGTCGTTAGTTCTAAACTCACGAGCATGGCACAAGAAGGTTGGGAACTTATGTTTATAAATAGCGCTGTAGAAAGTGACAGCGGTAAAGGAGATGGGCAAGGTATTTTTGTAACACGTTATACGTTTAAACGTGTCAATTAATTACATATAAAAAAAGGCTCGCCATTCGCGAGCCTTTTTTTTTGTTACAGTTCAATTTACTTGTTGATAATCTTTTCTTGATGGTTAATAGATTCTTGATGAATCGCTTTAAACATTTTTAAAATAAATTCTTCGCTAAGTCCTCTCTCATCTCCTTCTAAGACCATTTTACCTAAGATTTCGTTCCAACGTTTATTTTGCAAAACAGCAACATTCTTTTCTTTTTTAAGTAACCCAATACCATCAGCAACTTTCATACGCTTGCCTAACAAATCAATTATCTGATTATCTACAACGTCTATTTGTGCTCTTAAATTATTAAGATCTTTATTATACTCTGCTTCAGGATCTGATTCTTTTCTAATCCTTAAGTCTTTCATAATCTGAATAAGACTACTTGGGGTTACCTGCTGTGCAGCATCACTCCATGCATTTTCAGGATCGAAATGTGTTTCGATCATTAAACCGTCAAAATTAAGATCTAAAGCCGTTTGAGAAACCTCTAAAATCATATCTCTATTTCCTGTAATATGAGAAGGATCATTAATTAAAGGTAAATCTGGAAATCTATTTTGAAACTCAATAGCCAATTGCCATTCTGGTATATTTCTATATTTCGATTTTTCATACGTAGAAAACCCTCTATGTATCGCTCCCAAGTTTTTAATTCCTGCAGAATATAATCTTTCAATACCACCTAACCATAATGATAAATCGGGATTTACTGGATTCTTAACCAATACAATTTTATCTGTTCCCTGTAAGGCATCAGCAATTTCTTGCATAATAAATGGACTCACTGTAGAACGTGCACCAATCCATAATAAATCTACATCATACTCTAAGGCTAATTTCACATGTGCTGCGTTTGCAACTTCTGTACAGGTTTTCATTCCTGTTTCTTCCTTAACTTTTTGCAACCATTTTAAACCTAAAGCTCCTACTCCTTCAAAATTTCCTGGACGTGTTCTTGGTTTCCAAATACCTGCTCTATAGTAATTAACATCAGTATCTTTTAGCTCGTGTGCTATTCTTAATACTTGCTCTTCTGTTTCTGCACTGCAAGGACCTGCAATTACTAATGGATGATCTAGATTCATATCATCCAACCAAGTTCTCATTTCTTTCTTGTTTTCCATTTTGCTTTTATTCTTAATTACTATTGTATTCCGTTTAATATATCTTTTATGTGATTTGTTTTTTCCATTTCGTTATAAACAGCGTCAAAATCATTGTCTTCCATCAACTGCTTAAAATGCTTTAGATTATCGATATACTCATCTAAAGTCTCTATAACATTGGCTTTATTTTGCTTAAAAATCGGTGTCCACATCGCTGGCGAACTTTTTGCTAAACGCACTGTACTCGCAAATCCACTACCTGCCATATCAAAAATATCGCGTTCATTTCGTTCTTTGTCAATTACCGTTTTCCCCAACATAAACGCACTAATATGCGATAAATGAGAAACGTACGCAATATGCTTATCGTGTGCTTTAGGATTCATATAACGAATACGCATTCCTAAATCTGAAAACAACTTTAACGCTTTTTCTTGAAGCTTGAAGGCTGTTTCCTCAACTTCACAGATGATATTCGTCTTGTTTTTATACAAGCTATGAATCGCTGCTTTTGGTCCAGAATGCTCTGTACCCGCAATAGGATGCACTGCTAAATAATTTCTTCGCTTTGGGTGATTTCTCACTTTATCACAAATATCTTCTTTAGTAGAACCTGCATCGAAGACAATGGCGTCATCCGAAATATGATCTAAAACCTTTGGCAAAACCTCTAAAGTTGCATCTACAGGAATTGCTATAATTACAATTTCTGCTTTATTTAAATCTTCAAAACTTGCCTTTTCATCAATGACTCCCAATTGCATTGCCTCTTCAAGATGTGCTTCAGTTGTATCAATACCAAAAACCTTACATTCTGGATGTAATGCCTTTATGTCTAACGCAAAGCTCCCTCCGATTAATCCCACTCCTATGATAAAAATATTATTCACTTTTAATTTTTTAATTGTCACTGCTTATTACCTATACCCTTGCAATGGCTTCTTCAATAATCTCTTCAGAAGCACATAATGAAAACCTTACATAGCCTTCTCCATTGCTACCAAACACTGTACCTGGTGTAATGAATATAGAATGTTCTTTTAATACTAAGTCTGTAAACTCTTCGGACTTTAAATGGGGTGGTAATTTTGCCCACACAAACAGTCCGGAAGCATATTCATCATAAGTACAATTAAGCCCCTTGGCAAGTTTCCAAACCAATGCTCTTCTGCGGTGATATACGCTATTTAAACTCTTAAACCACATCTCCGAACATTTCAAAGCCTCAATTGCTCCTTTTTGTATGCCATAAAACATACCGGAATCCATATTACTTTTCACGCGTAAAACAGCACTTATAAAATCGTAATTACCAACTAACATGCCAACACGCCAGCCTGCCATATTAAAGGTTTTGCTTAATGAGTTTAGTTCTAAACAAACATCCTTAGCATTCTTGTATCTTAAGATGCTTATTGGTTTATCGTTAAGAATAAAACTGTATGGATTATCATTTACTATTAAAATATCGTGTCGTTTTCCAAAGGCAATCACCTTATCATAAAATTTATTTGTGGCATTTGCTCCTGTCGGCATATGCGGATAGTTAATCCACATAATTTTAACTCGTTTTAAATCTAAACGCTCTAAAGCAGCAAAATCTGGTTCCCAATTATTACCTTCCTTTAAATCGTAAAATACCGGCTTTGCTTCCAAAAGTTTAGTTACCGATGCATATGTTGGATACCCAGGATTAGGAATCAACACTTTATCTCCTTTATTTAAAAAAGCCATAGAAATATGCATTATACCTTCCTTGCTCCCCATTAAAGGCAATACTTCTGTTTGCGAACTTAAATGAACTTGATAATGGTTTTTATAAAAACTTGAAATCCCTTCCCTCAGTTCTGGCAAGCCCTGATAACTTTGATATTGGTGTGCTTTCTCATCTAATAAACTATCTTGAAGTAACATAGACGCCTTAAAAGGTGGCTCTAAATCTGGACTCCCAATACCTAAATTAATAATGGGTTTGCCTTGAGATTTTAAAAGCGCCACTTCTCTTAACTTCTTAGAAAAGTAGTATTCTTCAACATTTTGTAATCGTTTTGCAACTTCTATCATTGTCTTGCATTTTTATATTCTCCCAATATTTTAAAATTCTCTGCCATTAAGCCAATAATAGACTTCGCCTTATCGTAATCTTTATAATCCACAAAAGTAACATCCACGAAAAACGCATATTTCCAAGGGGTATCAATTTTTGGTAATGATTGTATTTTGGTAAGATTTAGTTTACAATCACTCAACACATTTAACAAAGCTGCTAAACTGCCACGTTTATGATCTAATTCAAACTTTAAAGATGCTTTATTAATATGGGCGTTATCAGTATGATTATTTTCACGTCGCACAATAACAAAACGCGTTTCGTTATGTTTTATAGTCTGAATACTTTCTGCTAAAACATTAAGACCATATAATGTTGCCGCATTTTTACTCGCTATGGCTGCAATGCCTTTTAAATTTTGTTCTGAAATCTGTTTCGCAACATCAGCTGTATCTTTAGCTTCCACCAATTTTATATGCGGATAATCTCTAAAAAACACCTTACATTGTAATAACGCCATAGGATGAGAATGCACCTCTAAAATATCTTCAATAGATTGATTACTTAGCGCCATTAAACTATGCTGAATATCTAAATAGCATTCACCAACAATACTTAAATTATGATTATCGATTAACGCATAATTAGGAATAATTGATCCTGCAATAGAATTTTCTAAAGCCATTACAATTTCATCCGTTTGCTCCTCTAGTAGTGTATCAATAACACTATCAAAAGTCATACATTCCACAACCTCAGCTTCACCATTAAAATAACGCTGAACAACTTCATGATGAAATGATCCTTTAATTCCTTGTATGGCAATTGGTTTCTTCAAAATTTATTAATCTTATTTATGTCCTGAAAACAGTTCAACATTTGTCAACTTCTAAAAAATTGACATAAAAAAAGTCTCGATTAAATCGAGACTTTTAAAACTATATTTTAAATAAAACATACTCAGTCTCGTTCCTTTAGCTAAAAAAGAAATAAAACCAGTTATAATATGCTCTAGATATGTTCATATTCATTTTCCACAACAGTGGAAATCTTTAATTATATGGCTAATGTAATTATTATTTTCACAAATCAAAATTGTTGAATTAGTTTTTTCCAAATAATCGCAAAGTTTTAAAGAATTAACAATAATTGCATTACAATATTCGGAATTAACTATTTTTGAATAAATTATATCTGTATGTCAATCGAAGTTTTAAACATTACCAAATTATACAAAGATCAGAAAGCACTTAACAATGTTTCTTTTAAGGTAAATGATGCAGAAATCGTTGGTTTTTTAGGCCCAAATGGTGCTGGAAAATCTACTATGATGAAAATCTTAACCACTTATATTGAAGCTTCTGAAGGTTCTGCAAGTGTAAATGGGTTTGACGTGACTTCAGAAAAGAAGAATGTACAAAGTAGTGTTGGGTATTTACCAGAGCACAATCCGCTTTACACTGACTTATACGTTAAAGAATATTTGAATTTTAACGCGAATGTTTATGGCACGCCTAAATCGCGCATTGAAGAAGTTATAGAATTAACGGGATTAAAACCAGAAGCTCATAAAAAAATAGGCCAGCTTTCTAAAGGTTACAGACAGCGTGTAGGCTTGGCAAACGCTCTGTTGCACAATCCTGATGTTTTAATATTAGACGAACCTACAACTGGTTTAGACCCTAACCAATTAATAGATATACGAAACCTCATCAAAAGTATTGGTAAAGAAAAAACAGTGTTTTTATCTACACATATTATGCAAGAAGTTGAAGCGATGTGCGATCGTGTAATTATAATTAATAAAGGCGAAGTGGTTGCAGATAAATATTTAAAAGATCTGCGAGATGGCCAAGAACAAATAGTGATTGTTGAATTTGACTTTAGAGTTGAAGATGCCTTTCTGTTGAGACTACCAAAAGTAAAATCTGTTACCAACACTTACGGCTTTGTTTATGAAATTACGTTTTCTACTAAAGCAGACATGCGCTCTCATGTGTTTGATTTTGCACATGATAATGAACTAAAAATTCTACAACTCAACCAAAAGAATACGAGTTTAGAGAGTTTGTTTCATGAGCTAACTAAATAGTATCGCAGTGGAATTTTTAATAGAGCTTCTTTTCACAGCAATCTTTGAATCGTTACCTAAACTTATCGGAGCCTCTTTACGGTGGTGTTATTTCTTAGGAACCAAAAGTTTTAAAACCGTTCTTAATGAGAATTGGAATAAACGCATCGGTTTTCTAGCAATAAGTATTGTGTTAGTAATTTTACTGAACATTTAATTGATTATTGGAACATCAAACGTCCAGTATAGATAATCTCAACATCTACAATTGCTGGTTCATTAACTGAAATTAAATCGCCTGTACCTCTAAGATTCCCGGTTAACGTTTGCTGTGGATTAACAACCATATCATTACTTCCGCGATGGTAAACATGTACGTTATCCGCCCATAAATTTTCACCTTCAAAACGACCTGCACCTGCATAAAACCCTACAAACAAATTATCTACTGCGCCTTCAATATAGAAAAATGACAGGTTATTGGATTCTATATTCAGACTTTGAGAATTAATATTGAGCCTAAAATCACCAACGGTAAATTCATTTTCTTCATTATAGTCTTCGGAAATCAAAGTCAACGTTTCATAATTTAAAATACCTTCTGAAGAAATATCATATTGTGTAGATGTTCTTATTTCAGTAAGCGTAGGTGTTTCCACATATATTTTGGTAATACCATAATCTCTTACATAGTTACAGGAATTATTATCCGTTAAAACCAATCGATCTCCAACTACTTCCACTGTAACATCGTTCATTAAATTTTCACCCGTTTCAATTGTGACTTTATAATCGGGTGCATCTTTAATAATCAGTTCGACATCTTTATGAACAAGAATACGTTCAAAACTAGGCACTGAAACTTCTTGTTGAATGATGCGTCCAGATGTTTGAAAACAATCGTTAGCATCTTCGCTATTACAAGCTAATATGAACAAGCTAAATATGTAAACTAATTTTTTCATAACCTTACTCCTATTCCGAATTCTACAGCTTCTGCTTTTGCTCCATGCGACTTCAAGGTTATAGCTCCGAAAAGTTTTTTTCCAAAATACCGTTTTAAACCTATTCTTAGATATGTTCTACCTTCAAAATCGAAAGGATAGTATACATAATAGCCTAATTGCGTTTCAACCGACATTCTATTAATAAATAATTCATGCCCTACAAAAAGGCCAACACGCTTATGATCTTCATCTCCATTAACGTTTTCCTGAGGAAGCGAAACAGATTGGTAATAAATTAATTCCTTTAAGAAGTTTGAAAAGAATACATCTGCACCAACTTGAATGGCACTAACATGGCTTAAGCGTTTATCTGCATAACCAGACAACACATAAAATGGAAATTGCCCACTTCCAATAACGTCACTTTCGTTGATTCCTGATCTAAAAGCAAAATTATATTTTATTTTTTCAGTGAATTTTTCGTCGTCAACAGTCTCCATAAATTCACTTTCTTCAGAATCTAACTGATAATTTATCCCCAAATTGAAGGCTATTGTATTTACACTTGTATTTGGCGCCTTAACATTGGCATTTGAATAGTGTATCAAAGTAAGCCCCGTTTGAATGCCGAAACGATTAATAAGACGGTCCTTTTTGTAATTAATCATCAAATAGGTTGAACTCAAAATATCTGACCCAAATGCTACATTTTTAGGATTTTCAATCTTATCATAAGGGTTGGTGGAGAAACTTAAACCTTGTCCTATCCGTAACATCATATTACGTTTAAGAAAATAAAAATTATAGTGCGCATAGAGACCAAAATTGTTCCCTAATGTTTCATTCTTTAGATCTTGATAAATGAAGGACGCCCCATAATCTGGATAATTATAACGTTGTTCCCAAGCTTCGTTTCCAAACGTTTTTTTATTCCAACTAAAAATAAAACCTTCAGGATGTCCTTTAATTAAATGAGCAATACTATTATTGTGAAGTGCGATATTGCCCCCGAAATAATTGAGATCAAAGTACGTATTATGCTTTTCCTGTTGTCCATAGAGAACTATAGACATTAATAATAAAATTGTACATAATAGATTTCGCATTGGCAATTATTGAGGTGCAAAAATAGTCAATAATTACAATTAGACATTCAAGTAAGTGGCAAGACTTTATACAAATAACGTAGCGATTAACGCTATAGCTGTTAACACCAAAAGTTGCAAAGCAAATCTAAAATCTGATTTATACTTATTTATTAATTTCATGATTAGGGGCTTAATAATAAAGTGCAAATATCTAACTAAATGAACATTCTTTTGTTAATTAAAACCTAAGAAATTGTTATGTATTTGAATTCATTTTTAAGATTCTGGAGCTAATTCTATTTCTAACTCATGTAAGATCTCAGAAATAGGAATCTGACAACTCAATCTGCTATTCTCTTTTACATTAAAAGCTTCAGACAGCATCGCTTCTTCATCGTCTTCCATTACATTTAACATATGCTTAGAGTTGACGTAGCATTGACAAGATGCACACATCGCCATGCCACCACAAATTCCGATGGTACCCTCTGGTGCCAACTCATAAGAACGTATAATCTCCATTACATTCATTGCCATATCTGTCGGAGCCGCAATGGAATGCTTTTTACCATTTCGGTCTATAACATGTATGGTAATATCTTGCATTATAAGATAGCTTTAACTACAGCTTTTGGAGATTCTTTTCTTGTACCATCAAAACCATTTATACCACTAACAGTTGTATACTTTAGAACAAATTTCTTTCCAGGATTTAGTCTTTTATATGCGGATTGACACATTAAAGTCGCCTCATGAAAACCACAAAGAATTAACTTTAATTTCCCTTCATAAGTGTTGACATCTCCAATAGCATAAATACCAGGAATATTAGTTTGATAATCTACAGTATCTACTTTAATCGCATTTTTTTCTATCTCAAGTCCCCAATCTCCTATTGGACCCAGTTTTGGAGACAAACCAAATAATGGAATAAAAGCATCTGCATCTAATACCTGAGTTACACCATCTTTAGTTACTGAAACACCTTCTATTTTTTCGTCTCCGTGTAAACCTGTAATTTCGGCTGGGGTGATGATGTTAATTTTGTTGAGTAATTTTAATTCTTGCACGCGTTCTACAGAATCTAAAGCACCTCTAAATTCATTTCGCCTATGTACCAAAGTCACTTCTGAAGCGACATTTGCTAAGAAAATACTCCAGTCTAAAGCTGAATCTCCTCCACCTGCAATTACCACTTTTTTATCACGATACACTTCTGGATCTTTAATAAAATACGCTAATCCATTGTCTTCGTAGATATCTATATTTTCTAATTGTGGTTTTCTTGGTTCAAAACTTCCTAAACCACCAGCAATGGCAATAATAGGGGCATGATGTTGTGTGCCTTTATTTGTCGTTACAATAAAACTTCCATCTTCTAAAGTCTCAATCGTTTCTGCGCGTTCACCTAAAGTAAAACCAGGTTGAAATTGTTTACCTTGTTCTAATAAATTTGAGGTTAAATCGCCAGCCAATATCTCTGGAAATCCTGGAATATCATAAATTGGTTTTTTAGGATATAATTCGGAACACTGACCACCAGGTTGGGGCAATGCATCAATTAAATGGCACTTTAATTTTAGCAATCCAGCTTCAAATACTGTAAATAAACCTGTTGGTCCTGCTCCTATAATAAGTATATCTGTTGTAATCATAATCTACATTTTTTCGACTAAACCTTTAGTGAATTCGTTTAATTTTTCGACCTTCTGCTCAAAGTCTCCTTTTATTGTTTTTCTATATATATTGAGATTCTTTACCAAATCATCTATATTTTCTGGTATTACATCTTCAAAAAACTGACGTAATCGTTTTGCTGTGGTTGGCGATTGTCCATTAGTAGAAATCGCCACTTTCACATTACCTTTTGTGACGATGCCTCCCATGTAAAAATCGCAGTATGGTGGATTATCGGCAACGTTGACCAATTTGTTTTGCGAGCGACAATCGTTATACACTTTGATATTAACTTCGGGCTGATCCGTTGTTGCGATCACCATATGATGTCCTTTTAAATAGCCATTTTTATAAATATCGTCAACACGTTTTACGTTTCCGGTGTTAGCAATTGCAATCGTTCCTTCTCTATACATTGGTGACACCATCGTCACATTGGCATCTGGGCTAGATTTTAAAAGAAAAGTTAATTTCTCTTCCGCAACATTACCACCGCCAATAATTAAGACATTGAGATTTTTAGCTTTTAAAAAGATCGGGTATAAATTATTCCGTTCCATAGTTAAGCTATTTGCTTTTGTATTTTATATTGAGCTAAATCAGCTTTGGTGTAAATATCTGTTAGATCTACACGTTGATTAACAACTTCACCTATGATGATAATTGCTGGATTTGAAAGTTGCTGTTCTTTAACAATCGATTCAATATTAGACATTTTGCCAATACCAACATTTTCATTAGGTCTTGTCCCATTTTGAATAATGGCAACAGCAGTTTCAGACTTTCCTTCCTTAGAAAAAATTTGAACAATTTCTGAAAGTTTACTCATACCCATTAAAATAACTACAGTAGCTGTAGATTTTGCGGCTAATGCAATATCCCCAGAAATCTCATGAGATTTTGTAGTTCCTGTAATGACCCAAAAACTTTCGGCAGCGTTTCGTTTCGTTAATGGAATACCTTGATATGCTGGTACAGCAGCCGATGACGAAATCCCAGGAACAACAGCCACTTCAATGGCATATTCCTTAGCATAATCCAATTCTTCTGCACCACGGCCAAATATGAATGGATCACCACCTTTTAAACGAACAACATGACCAAATCTTAAAGCGCGTTGCACTATTAATTCATTTATTTGATTTTGTTGATAAGCATAACACCCCTTTCGTTTTCCAACAAAGATCAATTCTGTACTTGGTGAAGCATACTCTAGTAAATCAACATTTACAAGGGCATCATATAAAATAACATTGGCAGCCTTAATTGCTTTAATTGCTTTTACAGTAATTAAATCTACATCTCCTGGACCTGCGCCTACTATCGTTAATCTTGGTGTCATACTATTGGTTTTATGCAACTTGTGCGTCTCTAAAAGCTCTTACACTTTTTAAAAAATGTTCTGCTGCGTTTATATAATTACTAGCAAAGTCTTCTGTTGGAGGAAATACTTTTATCTGGTAAATGAGATCCGAAAAAGAGGTCCCTAATTCTATTTTTTTAGTTTCTACAAACAACTCATCAAATTGTGCAATAATACCTGCCTGGGTATTGGTACTAATATTTTCTGACAGCAAAATCGCTTTAGCCGAATTTACCATGGAACGATACGCTTCATAAATAGCGCTTGAGTAAACTTTATTATTAAACGCTATTTTTGATTCATCTATTTTCTCGTCACTTTCTAAGAAAAGTGTTGCAATTAAATCGATAACAACCCCTGCGCACTCCCCTATTCCGATAGCCTTAACATACTGCTCATTTGTTCCCCAATCAATAAAATCCTCTTGAGTAAGATTTTCTGTATCTGATAAATCTGTTAATAAGTGATAAAAATATTTTTCACCCTGTTCTTTATAGTAATCGACAAATAATTTTCCGTTAGCCTGTTTTTCATAATCATTTAAGATTCTTCTTAAAGCTTCAGGCCCTCTTCTACTCGGAATTTTAACCACCTTATCAGCGAAATAGGCATTTCCATTCCCTAAGTTTCCACCACCTAAAAGCACTTGCAATGCAGGCGCTACTAATTTGTCTTTGGTTCTAATAGACATTCCTTGAAAACCAATATTAGCCATATTGTGCTGCCCGCAAGCATTCATACAGCCACTGATTTTAATAACTAAATCAGAGTTCTCTAAATATTGTGGATACTCCGTTTTAATAACGCGTTCTAATTCTTCTGCAATTCCTGTACTACTCGAAATTCCTAAATTACAAGTATCTGTTCCTGGACATGCGGTAATATCGACCGCTTTATTATAACCCGCTTCAACGAAGCCTAATTTTTCTAATTCTGTATAGAAAAAAGGTAATAAATCTTCTTTCACAAAAGGGATTAAGATGTTTTGTCTTAAACTCAACCTTAACTCTCCTGCTGCATATTGCTCTACCAAGTCGGCCAATAAACGTGCTTTATCAGTGTAGAAGTCACCTAATAAAACTTTAATTCCGATAGCCACATAACCTTCTTGTTTTTGAGGAATGACATTGGTAGATTTCCATAAATTATAAGCTTCTATATTTTTAATTTCTACGTTTGGTGCGGTTGCAGACACGGGCTTTGAAATTTTATAACCTGAAGTATCAATTGCAACTGATTTGAATTCTATCGCATTCTGTTCGTCTTCAACTAATGTTTTAAAGGCCTCTAACCCGATATCTTTTATTAAGAATTTAAGTCGTGCTTTGGCTCTACTTTTTCGTTCACCATAGCGATCAAAAACTCTTAAAACCCCTTCCATTAAAGGAATAATTTTGTCTGATGGTAAAAACTCGTAAAACAAATCGGCATGCCTTGGCTGCGATCCTAATCCACCTCCCAATAGCACTTTAAAACCTTTAACTCCATCTTTAATTTTGGCTATAAAACCTAAATCGTGCATATACGATAATCCTGTATCTTCATCTGAACTTGAAAACGACACTTTGAACTTTCTTCCCATCTCTTGACAAACAGAATTCCGTAAAAAGAATTTAAATATGCCATCTGCATACGGGGACACGTCAAAAGGTTCATCGATATCAATACCAGCAGTTTCACTTGCCGTAACGTTTCTTACGGTATTACCACAAGCTTCTCTAATTGTAACATCATCGCGCTCCAATTCTGCCCAAAGTTCAGGTGTTCTATTGATATCCACGTAATGGATCTGAATATCTTGGCGTGTAGTGATATGTAATCGGCTTCGAGAATATTCATCCGATACTTCAGCAATACGTCGCAACTGATGACTCAACACTTTACCATAAGGCAATTTGATTCTAATCATTTGCACACCTTCTTGGCGTTGTCCATAAATACCTCGGGCTAGACGAAGACTCCTGAATTTTTCTTCGTCGATTTTTCCATTTTGAAAAAGTTCAATTTTATGAGCTAATTCTAGGATGTCCTTTTGTACTACCGGATTTTCTAATTCTGTTCTGAAACTTTGCATCTGTTCTATTTATTGAAAATGTATACCACATTCTCTATTGAGAAGTGCTTTTATAGGATCGAAATAATAACTGTTCTTAGCTAACTTATTGTCCTCTATATATTGGTCTAAATCCGAATCGCTCCAATAGTAAAATGGACTCACTTTAAGAATACCATCTTTACTATAACTTAAAATATTTTTCTTGTCTCTATATTCTGTTTGTCTTACCCTGATATTAGTAAACCACACATCTGGATTCTGTTCCTTTAAAGCTCGTCTAAATGGCTCAAGCTTCACGGCTTCTGAAAAAATCGCATGATTGTCATCCTCTAAACTTGGTAATCCTATGGTAGAATCAATCTCTTCTCTAGTATATAAACTTTGATACTTTAGAATATTAAGCTTATACTTTTCTATCAATTTAGAAGCATGGTCGTATGTAGTTGGTTGGTTGTACAAGGTATCGCACCATACCACCCTTATAGCGTCATCTAGTTTAGACATTGTACTCAACAAGACCGAAGAATAGATTCCGAAACTTGTCGTTACAATTCTATTATCAGATAACTTTAATGCCCATTCAGCAATTTCATCAGGAGTTTTATCTCTTAATTTTTTATTCCAAACTTCTATATCTATATCAATCATTTTGCCCATTTTATGTTATTCCAAGTACGTTCTTAAAAAAGTAAAGTACCATTTTAGATATTAATTCTATACCCCTATTGTAAATGCAAGTGTTAAAGTGCTTATCAGCCTCCAACTAATTGTTTTAGCAATACTTATTTTAATATTTTCTTGAGGGGCAGAAGAAACATGTTCATCTTTTTCCAAACTCAAATTTACTTGTAATGCCTTATTCATATTCTGTCCTTAATTCTAAATCCTTTTACCCTATAGATTTACTAGGGTAATGCAAACATATAAATTTAATCTAGTATAGCACCTAAAAAAATCAAAAAAAAAGATTAAAAAAAATAAGAATATGCTAATTAGACAAATCAGCCAACGTAGTATTTCGGAATATTTCGAGTGTATTATCGCGCACTTTTAACATTAATTTATTTACGGCACACGCGTCTTCGTCTGTACAATCAGCGCATTTTTCGTAAAAATTTAAACTTACGCAAGGCACCATTGCGATTGGGCCTTCTAGCAACCGCATCACTGTTGTCATAGGAATTTCATTTGGATCCTTTAATAAATAGTACCCACCACCTTTACCTTTTTTAGACCCTAATAATCCATTTTTTCTCAAAGTCAATAATATACTTTCCAAAAATTTTTGAGAAATATTCTCTGATTTTGAAATTGTAGAAATTTGAACAGGCATTCGATCTCGCTGTCGCGCTAAGTGTACCAAGGCTTTAATTCCGTATTTTGTTTTCTTTGAAAGCATAATGTAAATCTAGTACTTTTTTATAAATCTTGAAGACTAAATTGTAGTTCAGAATTCATTAAAACCTAATAAATTCATAAAAAAGATGAATTAAAATTTCATTCCATATAATTTTTCTACTTTTGTATCATCAAAAATTGAGAGGAAAAATTTGATCTGATTGCAACCTCTGACGCAGAATTAAATTCTGCTGAAACAAAAAATGCTAAAGCAGTAAGTTTTCTACTTCTCTAGCGACCAAGCAATCTGAAATTTTTCCGTAGATTTAATATAACCTAAACATAGGACATATGCCATATTTATTTACTTCAGAGAGTGTATCTGAAGGACACCCAGACAAAGTAGCAGATCAAATTAGTGATGCTCTAATCGATAACTTTTTAGCTTTTGACTCAGAGTCTAAGGTTGCTTGTGAAACTCTTGTTACTACAGGACAGGTTGTTCTGGCTGGGGAAGTAAAATCGAACACCTACCTCGATGTGCAAAAAATAGCTAGAGACACCATTAATAAAATAGGTTACACAAAAAGTGCCTATATGTTTGATGGTAATTCTTGTGGCGTTTTTTCTGCTATACACGAGCAATCAGAAGAAATTAACCGTGGTGTAGATAGAGCAACTAAAGAAGAGCAAGGTGCTGGTGACCAAGGAATGATGTTTGGTTACGCTACCAACGAAACCGATAATTATATGCCATTGGCTTTAGATTTATCACATAGAATTTTAAAAGAACTTGCAGAAGTACGTCGCGAAAATAAAGACATTACTTATATCAGACCAGATTCTAAAAGTCAGGTTACCATCGAATATAGTGATGATAACATACCACAACGTATAGACTCAGTCGTAGTTTCAACACAACACGACGATTTCGTAATACCAAAATCCAATTCTAAAGCTGATATTGTAGCTGCTGATGAAGAAATGCTGGCTAAAATTCGTAAGGATATCATTGAACTATTGATTCCTAGAGTTATTGCTAAGTTACCTGAGCATATTCAAGAATTGTTTAATGATGATATTACCTATCACATTAATCCAACCGGTAAGTTTGTAATTGGTGGCCCTCATGGTGATACTGGTTTAACAGGTCGTAAGATTATTGTAGACACTTACGGTGGAAAAGGCGCACACGGAGGTGGAGCTTTTTCTGGAAAAGACCCAAGTAAAGTAGACCGTAGTGCTGCTTATGCTACGAGACATATTGCTAAAAATTTAGTAGCTGCAGGTTTATGTGACCAAGTTTTAGTGCAAGTTTCATATGCTATTGGTGTTGCTAAACCGATGGGAATTTTTATTGATACTTATGGCACGTGCCATTTTAATTTAACAGATGGTGAAATTGCAAAAACAGTTGAAAAACTATTTGATATGCGACCAGCTTTTATTGAAGAGCGTTTAAAATTACGTCAGCCAATATATAGTGAAACTGCAGCTTATGGACACATGGGAAGACAGAATGAAATGGTTACAAAATCATTTGAGCAACCAAATGGTGAACCTATTACTTTAGATGTAGAATTATTTACTTGGGAAAAGTTAGATTATGTTGATAAAGTAAAAGCTGCTTTTGAAATTTAATTAGCTTCATTCAATAGATATCATAAAAACACCCTAACTACGTTATAGCTAGGGTGTTTTTTATTTCTGAAACTTATAGAAATAATATATCAAAGACGAGTTATAACGTTCCTACTTCTTTAAATATGTTATAAACGAAAACGCATACGCATGTTTTTCGTCAGCATCATGCGTTGTTCTATTAACTTCTTGCCAATTGGGCTCATCAATCTCCGGAAAGAACGTATCAGCATTTTCAAACTTGGCATGAACACGAGTTATTTCAAGTTTATCAACTATAGACAGTGCTTGTTTATAAATTTCGCCTCCTCCGATAACAAAAGGCTGTTTATCCGATCTTGCCGCATCTAAGGCATCGTGCAATGAATTAACGACAATAACACCATTGGGTGCTTTGTAATCTTCTTGTCTTGTAATAACAATATGTGTACGATTTGGTAACGGTTTTGGAAAGCTTTCAAAAGTCTTCCTCCCCATAATTATGTGGTGTCCATTAGTAAGAGACTTAAAATGCTTAAGATCGTCACTAAGATGCCAAATTAAATCGTTATCTTTTCCTATAGCATTATCTTCACCGGCAGCTACAATGATCGTTAACTCACTAGATTTTTTTTTCTGTGCTATGATGTCTTTTTTGTTTGTTTCTGTATATGCTTGCGTCTGAGCAATTTTAGTTTCTTCTTTAATAAAATTCTGTTTTAACTTATCTATACGCGCCTCTTGCTGATTTACCAGTTTTTCTAACTGTTGTTTCTCCCAATCCTTTCCCATAAATTTATTGGTAACAAAAACACTTACAAAGTGATAAATAAAAAGAAAGAACCATGCTAAAATTGCATATACAAACCAATCAACACCAGCTGGTTTAAAATTTGCGCCAATTTTTAAAACCGTATTCGCTAAAATTAAAAAGACAGCACCAATTAAAAAGATAACGAAATGCACATACAGTCGCTTCTTCTGCTTAATACGTTTTTGAGCATTTTCAATCAGCTCTAATTGATCTTTATCTATACTAGTAACTTGTTTTTTCTTCCCGAACATAATCGCAATTTAATAAGATAAAGATACTTTATTTTCACCAAAAGAATTGTGAGATTATAGCAGTTTTCTATTTTTTTCTTTTCGAAAACGATAACACTGAAAATCAATAGAATATAATTAATATCTTCTATTATTAATCCGTTAAAATAAGCATGAAAATTTTATGTTGTATACGCTAAATTGAACCCAATATTATTAAATCGATAAATCTTTAGTTTTTAGGCATTTAAACAATTATTCGAACTGAAATCTTTTCTATTTTTGTTATATAATTAATTCTATTCTCTAAATTTATTATTATGGCAATTAAAAAACAGTATTTAAAATCTAAACCTGTTTGTAAAGTAACATTTTCTGTTCCTGCAAAAGAGGCAAAAAATGTAGCTGTTGTTGGAAGCTTTAACGAGTGGAATACTGAAGCTACTGAATTAAAAAAACAAAAGAACGGAACTTTTAAAGGCACTTTAGATTTAGCTAAAGATACGTCTTATGAGTTTAGATATTTGGTTGACGGTGCTTATATCAATGATGATGCGGCGGATTCTTATGCATTTAACGAATTTGCAGGAGACGAAAACTGTGTAATCAATTTATAGATTTTTCTATAATAAAAAGACATTCTAAAAGTATCTCGATTCAGTTCGAGATGCTTTTTTTTGTTTATCATAACAACCGAATTGTAGCTAAAGCACTAAATTTTGTAGCTATGGGTTTACCATTACGTGTTCCTGGCGTTTTAAATTTAGGCATTCGTTTTATAAGTTGAATTACATCTATAGCAATGGCTTTATGGTGTGCCTTAACATTTATATGCTCAGTTTTACCTTTTTTATTAATAATAAACTCTACTAGAAACTGGGTCGTTAACTCCGTAGGAAATACTTTATCAGCGAGTTCATAGTTGAAACTCACTTTGATATAATCCATAATTTTATCTGAAGTGCATTGTTTAGTCTCTTCAAAACTTAACTCTTTATGACAACCTCTATATACAGGATAAGTGGCGTCTACAACTTCATCTTTTTTAGTGTTTACATAAAGAACTAAAGGTATAGAAAAAGGAACTTTAATTGCTTTTCCTCGAAAATAACCAGGAGATGAGAATTTAGGTAATAATTTTAAAACACGCAATGCTTCATTTTCAAAATATTTATCTGGGCCTTCTGCTGTGCCATCAACAATATTTGCTTGTTCGTCAACACTAAATGTTACCAACACTCTAACCTTACCCGAAGAGACTTCAGAATCTTTTGGACGTATTGTATTATAATTTTCTTTGAAAAAATCAGCAATTTTTTGATTTGCACATTCCTTTTTTTCAGCATAAGTCACCCTGTTTTCACAACCTTTATATATGGGAACGTCTTCAACGATACTAAAGCTATCAACATCATTTGTAGCTGCTATAGAATCTAATTCAGATTGTTTATTTGTCTTTTCTTGAGCAGATAATACTAAGCCTCCAAAAAATGCAATAAGAATAAAAAAATGCTTCATGGACTAAACTTAGATGGCAACTTTACCTTTAATATGTGGATGCGGGTTGTAATCAACCAATGTGAAATCTTCAAATGTAAAGTCAAAAATATCTTTTATCTCAGGATTCAAAATCATTTTTGGTAACGGCCTAATATCTCTAGACAATTGTAATTCTAGCTGCTCCTTATGATTATTATAAATGTGAGCATCACCAAATGTGTGAATAAAATCACCCGCTTCATAGCCACAAACTTGAGCCATCATCATTGTAAATAAAGCATAAGATGCAATATTAAATGGTACGCCTAAAAACGTATCTGCACTTCGTTGGTAGAGTTGGCAAGATAATTTACCATCAGCAACATAAAATTGAAAAAACGCATGACACGGAGGCAAAGCTGCTTTTCCATTTGCTACATTCTCTGAAAATGACTTAGATGTATCTGGTAATACTGAAGGATTCCAAGCCGAAACTAACATTCTACGACTATTAGGATTGGTTTTTAAAGTTTGAATAACCTCTTTAATTTGATCGATTTCTTCACTAGCCCAATTTCGCCATTGATGACCATAAACGGGTCCAAGATTACCATTTTCATCCGCCCAATCATTCCAGATTTTTACACCATTTTCAGTAAGATAATCGATATTAGTATCGCCTTTTAAGAACCAAAGCAATTCATATATTATAGATTTTAAATGTAACTTTTTGGTAGTTACCATCGGAAACCCTTCGTTTAAATCGAAGCGCATTTGATACCCAAAAACACTTTTTGTTCCGGTACCGGTGCGATCCCCTTTTTCGTTGCCTTCTGCTAAAATATGCTTTACTAAATCGTGATATTCCTTCATAACATTTCCCACGAGAGTGGGAATCTCTTTTAATTAAACTTTACTCTAATGTTAAATTGCTGATTAGATTTTCAGCAATACGAAAATAAAGAAAAAAAGCATCAAATGTAATATCTAATGCTTTAGTCTATGCGCTATATTATTTTCAATATGACTTAATTATCCAATAATCATCCCAGCAATAGTCGCAGAAATTAAGGACGCAATTGTTCCCCCAATTAAAGCTTTCATGCCAAATTTAGATAATTGTGTCCGCTGCCCTGGTGCTAAAGAACCAATCCCTCCAATTTGAATTCCAATTGAAGCAAAATTAGCAAAACCACAAAGCATATAAGTTGCCATAATTATTGACTTCTCATAAGTAAGATGCGTCGCGTTTGCCGCATTTTTTAAATCAGCCAATTGTATATACCCAATAAATTCACTTGCTGCTAGTTTAATTCCAAGCAACTGCCCCATCAATGCCATGTCTTCAGAGGCAACACCTATAAGCCACATTAATGGGGCGAAGAGATAACCCAAAAGAAATTCTAGCGATAGACTGTCGTATGGTGTATTATCTGCTATAATCTCATTTAAAGATGTGAAATGCCAATCTATATTTAAGAATGCAATTGTAAAACCATCAAATCCCGCAAGGCCTTCAAGAATTCCATTTATCATAGCAATAAAAGCAACGAATACTAATAGCATTGCACCAACATTAACTGCTAATCTTAAGCCTTCAGTTGTTCCGTTTGCAATAGCTTCTAAGATATTAGAACCTATTTTTTCTTGAGACACCGTAACATCTGTATTTACTTCTTCTGTTTGAGGGAATAATATTTTTGAAATCACTATCGCACCTGGCGCAGCCATAACTGAAGCTGCTAATAAATGCTTCGCATAAAATAATTGTAGAGCTTCATCTTCACCTCCTAAAAAGCCAATATAAGCAGCTAAAACAGCACCTGCAACAGTTGCCATTCCACCGATCATAACTAAGAGTATCTCTGACTTATTCATTTTCTCCAAATACGCTTTAATAAGCAAAGGAGCTTCTGTTTGTCCTAAGAAAATATTACCTGCAACACTCAAACTTTCCGGTCCAGAAATACCAAGAACTTTAGATAACAACCATCCCATGCCTTTTACAACTTTCTGAATCAATCCTAAATAAAACAATACAGAAGTTAAAGCCGAGAAGAATATTATGGTTGGTAATACCTGAAAAGCGAAAATAAATCCGAAAGAGTTAATATCTAACATCCCTCCAAATAGAAATTCACTACCTGCTTGTGTAAATCCAAGAATAGCAATAAACCCTTGACCGATATATTCAAAAACGGTCTTTACAAAATCGACTTTTAAAACTCCAATTGCTATAACTAATTGAAACACCAAACCGATACCAACAGTTTTCCAATTAATAGCTTTACGATTACTACTGAACAGAAAAGCGATAAAAATCAAAGTTACCATTCCTAGAACCCCTCTCCATAAACTGGTAAATGAAAACCCTTGATTGGGTATTATTTCTCCTGCATTTATTTCTGGATTAGCGATTATTTCCTCCTTCTTAGAGACCAAATTGAAACGCATCTCTTTTCCTGAGAAAACCAACGTAGAATCTGTAAGTTCAGTTATTTTATATTTTTTAATTGAATTTAAGGAGTCATTGTGATAAAGTACCAACAAGTTATTTTGGTACATATAATCTCCTTTCAAATTTTCTATTGAGTTTGAAGAAAAATTAAATTCTCCTTTCTTAAACTCTAAAGTAGAGTATATACTTTCGGAAGCTGTAGACTCCCATGTTTTCTCAAGTTCCTGAGCTGTTATTGATGAAAGTCCAATAAATATAGCCAGAAAAGCCCTGAAAAACTGATTCATAAAAAAGAAGTATTAGTTAGCGTTTAGAAATTTCGTCTCTTACTTTGGCTGCCATTTCATAATCTTCATTATTAACCGCTTCATTTAAGAGTTCATTGAGTTCTTCGAGAGATTTATTCTTATAACCTTCTTGTTCTGCAGATGCAGTTTCAATTTCTTCAACAATAAGATCATCAACAAGAATACTATCTTGCTCTTCATCGTCTTCCTTTTTTGGATTGACTTTAAGATAGATTCCCGCTTTATCTAAAATATTTTTATAAGTAAAAATAGGAGCTTGAAAACGTAAAGCCAACGCAATAGCATCGCTAGTTCTTGCGTCTATAATTTCTTCAATTTTATCGCGTTCGCAAATTAAGCTTGAATAGAATACACCATCAACCAACTTATGAATAATTACTTGTTTGACAACAATATCGAAACGATCTGCGAAGTTTTTAAATAAATCGTGAGTTAAAGGACGTGGAGGTCGGATTTCTTTTTCTAATGCAATAGCAATAGACTGCGCCTCAAAAGCACCAATTACAATTGGTAGTTTCCGATCACCATCTACTTCATTAAGTATTAAAGCGTAAGCACCATTTTGGGTTTGACTGTAAGAGATGCCTTTGATATTTAAACGAACTAAACTCATAATTTATAAAACACAAAGAACTGTTTAAATTTGGACTTTACCAACTGCATTGTGCAGATTTGGTTAATTTCCTCTATACTTTCGATAAAACGCAAGTGAATAAGAGGAATCTAAATTTAAACAGTCCTTATTAATACCGCATACTTTCTTTTATGAATTGGTATTGAATATTACAAGGTAATAAAATTATGCGTTTGCCGCTTTAAAAGCTTTCAATTTTTCTATTAATTTAGGCACAACTTCAAATGCATCACCTACAATTCCATAATCTGCAGCCTTAAAGAAAGGCGCTTCTGGATCTGTATTTATTACCACTTTTACTTTTGAAGAGTTAATACCAGCTAAATGCTGAATCGCCCCAGAAATACCAATAGCAATATATAGGTTAGACGCCACAGGTTTTCCTGTTTGACCAACGTGTTCACCATGCGGTCTCCATCCTAAATCTGACACAGGCTTAGAACATGCCGTTGCTGCGCCTAAAACTTCTGCAAGTTCTTCAATCATTCCCCAGTTTTCAGGCCCTTTTAATCCTCTTCCACCAGAAACAACGATTTCTGCATCTGCAATACTTACTTTATCTGTTGCTTTATCTACAGATTCAACTTTTACCCCAGATTCTGGAATTGAAGGTGAAAAATCTTCAACTGAGGCATTACCTCCAGACTCGACCAAACCAAACGAATTGTTAGATAAACCCACAATTTTTACATCGGTCGTTATTTCTGTATTTGCAAATGCTTTATTTGTAAAGGCAGAATGCTTTACTGTAAATGGAGAAACGCTAGATGGAGCTGCAACAACATTAGACACATAACCAGCATCTAAACCAACAGCCAGCAATGGTGCTAAATATTTACTATTAGCGCTTGCACTAACCACAACCACTTTTGAATCTTCGTTTTTAGCTGCATTTTCTAAAGCAGCCGCATATTTTTTAGCATTAAAAACTTTTAAAGTTTCGTCCTTTACTAAAAGTACTTTAGAAGCACCATAGTTACCTAGCGCTTCTGCGTTATTAGCATTAAATGCAACCGCTGTAACTGAAGTTCCCATTTGTTCTGCTATTGCCTTTGCATAAGAGACAACTTCTAAAGCTGCCTTTTTAAATTTTCCGTTTTCGGATTCTGTATATACTAGAATTGACATAATTTTTATTTTTGTCATTCCTGCGCAAGCAGGAATCTATGTTGTTATAATTTATTGTATGAATTCCCACCTACGCAGGAATGGCAGATTAAATCACTTTAGCTTCGTTGTGAAGCAAGTTTACTAATTCGTCTATATTATCAGCATCAACCAATTTAACAGCACCTTTAGGAGCTGGCTTTTCAAAACTCAAAACTTTAGTTTCAACATTAGCTTCTGTAGGCTCTATAACCGTTAAAGGTTTTTTACGTGCCATCATAATACCTCTCATATTTGGAATACGAAGATCACTTTCTTCAACTAATCCTTTTTGACCACCAATAACTAAGGGTAACGATGTACTAACCGTCTCCTTACCCCCATCAATTTCCCTAACCGCTTTTGCGTTGGTTCCATCAACTTCTAAATTAATACAATTGGCAACAAAATTAGCGCCTATAATCCCTGCTAACATACCAGGCACCATTGCACCATTATAGTCAATAGATTCTCTACCAGCAATAACTAAATCGTAGGCACCATCGTTGACGACTTTAGCCAATTGTTTTGCAACCGTATAACCATCTATAGCTGGCGTATTTACTCTAATCGCTGAATCTGCACCAATAGCTAAAGCTTTTCTTAAAGTTGGTTCTGTTTCTGCCCCACCCACATTAACAACATCTACACTTGCTCCTTGCTTTTCTTTAAACCACATGGCACGTGTAAGTCCAAATTCGTCATTAGGATTGATTACATATTGCACCCCATTAGTGTCAAACTTTGTATCCCCATCTGTAAAATTAATCTTCGATGTTGTGTCGGGCACATGACTAATACATACTAATATCTTCATATAAAATAATTTATTTTAAACGTCTTTTTCTTGAGTACGAAGATAAAAATAATAATTTGAATTTTACTATGCACGCATAGTAAATATTTGAAAAACTCATTTTTTTCGTAATAAACTATCGATTTTTTAAAAATTTAAAGAATTTTTGCTGATTCTCTTACAATTTAATCATTCTATTATTTAGAAGTCTTCATAAAAAATCAAATAATGCTAAAAAAACATAATGCTTTAAAACATTTTCTTTTTTCACATTAAATTTAATGTCATTATATAGTCTAGAATTATTATTTTTGTTTTTCGAATAAAAATTAGAAAATGAAGACAATTCAATTTAGAGAAGCTATTTGTGAAGCCATGAGCGAAGAAATGCGCAGAGATGAAAGTGTTTATCTTATGGGTGAAGAAGTAGCAGAATATAATGGTGCATACAAAGCATCTAAAGGCATGTTAGATGAATTTGGCGCTAAACGCGTTATCGACACGCCTATTGCAGAACTTGGTTTTGCTGGTATTGCCATTGGATCTACCATGACAGGAAACCGTCCTATTGTAGAATACATGACGTTCAACTTCTCTTTGGTTGGTATTGACCAAATAATAAATAATGCAGCCAAAATTAGACAAATGTCTGGTGGACAATTTAAATGTCCTATCGTATTCAGAGGCCCAACAGCTTCTGCAGGTCAATTAGGAGCAACACACTCTCAGGCTTTTGAGAATTGGTTTGCTAATACTCCAGGTCTTAAAGTGGTTGTACCTTCAAATCCTTATGATGCCAAAGGTTTACTAAAAGCTGCTATTAGAGATGACGATCCTGTTATTTTTATGGAAAGTGAGCAAATGTATGGTGATAAAGGTGAAGTGCCAGAAGGAGAATATGTAGTACCTATTGGAGTTGCTGAAATTAAGCGAGAAGGAACCGATGTTACTATCGTATCTTTTGGTAAAATTATTAAAGAAGCCTACAAAGCTGCTGACGAATTAGAGAAAGAAGGTATTTCTTGTGAAATAATAGATTTAAGAACTGTTCGTCCAATGGATAGAGCTGCAATTTTAAAATCTGTTAAAAAAACAAATCGTTTAGTTGTTTTAGAAGAAGCATGGCCTTTTGGAAATGTTGCTACTGAAATCACTTACTTAGTACAATCGGAAGCATTTGATTATTTAGATGCTCCAATCATTAAAATAAATACAGCAGATACACCTGCACCTTATTCACCTGTATTATTAGCAGAATGGCTACCAAATAGCGATGATGTTGTTAAAGCAGTAAAAAAAGTGATGTATAAATAAATAAAAAGCATATATCTGCGTTTAGTAAACTTCATTTGTAACCCTCTAACATATGTTTAGCATGGTTGTTGATGAAGTTTATTTTTTTAATATGAAACTAAAACTACTTATCCCATTTCTTGTTCTTGGATTTTTTTCTGCAATGGCACAGACTAAAGTTAGCGGTCATGTTTTTGATGAAAACAATGTACCAATTCCATTTGCCAATGTCTTATTTAAAGGTTCTACTGAAGGTACAATTACCAATGAAGAGGGGAAGTTTTATCTAGAATCCGACAATAGTTGGGACAATTTAATCGTTTCTTTTATTGGTTTCGAAATATTAGAAGTTCCTTTGACCAAGCGTGTTAATTACGATTTAAAATTTACGCTTAAGGAGGAAGCCTCATCGTTAGATGAAGTCCTTATTGTTACAGGAAAGCAATCAAAAAAAGCATCGGAAAATCCAGCCATTAGAATTCTTAAAAAGATTTGGGAACGTAAGCGTCAAAACGGTTTAAGTCAATTTAAGCAATACGAATACGATCAGTACGAAAAAGTAGAATTTGACCTCAACACTATTGATAGCACTTTAATAAAAAGTAAGCTTTTTAAAGGTATGGAGTTCGTTTTTAATGAAGTTGACACGTCTAACGTTACAGGAAAAACCTACTTACCGATTTTCTTAAACGAATCTGTTAAGAAAATATCTGGCGATAATGTGATTAATAAAAAACATGAAGAGCTAAAAGGCAATAAGAATTCAGGTTTTAGTAACAATCAAGTTATTATAGATTTTATAGATGATCTCTATTCTGAATATAATGTCTACGATAATTACTTAAAGTTTTTCGATAAAAGTTTTGTAAGTCCTTTAAGTAGAACAGGCGTACAAACTTATAATTATGTATTATCCGATAGCGCCTTTATAGATGACAAATGGTGTTACAACATTATTTATTATCCTAGACGAAAAAACGAATTGACCTTTAAAGGTGATTTTTGGGTAAACGACTCCACTTATGCCATTAAAGAAATTAATCTTCAAGCATCAAAAAGCGCGAATATTAACTGGGTTAAGGAAATTTATATTGAACAAGAGTTTGAGGTATTAAACGATTCTGTATTTCTTATAAAACGTGATTATTTCCTTTCGGATTTCGCCATGAATAAAAAAGAAATGTCTAGAGGTGTATACGGAAAACGAACAACGATCTATGACAATTATAAATTTGACCAACCTAAAGATCCTAAGTTTTACGATAAGGTCGTTTATAATTATGATGAAGATGTGTACAACCGAGAAGATGATTTTTGGCAGACGAATAGACTCGAAGATTTAAGTAAAGACGAAAAAGGGGTCTACAAAATGTTAGACACACTAAAAACGGTTAAGAAATTTAAACGCTTGTATAATCTAGGAAGTATTTTAGCTTCAGGTTATATAGAGTTTCCAAGCGTCAATTTAGATTACGGTCCTCTTTTTTCAACTTTTGGCTATAACGAAGTTGAAGGTATACGACTTAGAACTGGTGGAAGAACATATTTTGGTCCTAACGATTTATGGCGAATTGAAGGCTTCCTAGCTTATGGTTTTAAAGATGATAAATTTAAATACGGAGTTTCTGGAAAGTGGTTATTAGACAAACGCAGTCGTTTAACTATTTTTGGAGGTAATAGGCGCGATGTAGAACAAATCGGAGCAAGCCTAACGAGCTCTTCGGATGTTTTAGGCCGTAGTTTAGCTTCATCCGCAGTCATTGGTACTGGTACAAATGATAAGTTATCCAACATCAATTTAACTAATTTTGGAGCCTCTATTGAACCTTCTAGAAATTTTGAAGTGCGTATCGATGGAAGCTTCCGTACTATAAGTTCAGCGTCCTCAACATTTAGTTTAGATTATATTGATCCAGAATCATCATCAGGTATTTCTTCTGAAATTAAACAATTTGAATCAAGGTTATCTTTGGGCTATTTCCCAAAACGTCAAATGACCGGTTTTGGAGTAGAACGTAAAAATAAGAATGATAATTTCGCTAGACTTTTCGCACAAGTAAGTCGTGGAGATCGCAATTGGTTTGATAGTGACTTTGACTATACCAAAGTTCAATTCTCATATATACAACCATGGCAAGTAGGAGGATTTGGTAGATTAGTTACCTCCGTAGAATTAGGTAAAACATTTGGGGAAGTACCTTTAGGATTGTTAAGTGTTGTTCCTGGTAACCAATCCTATTTTTCAATATACAATACGTTTACACAATTAGATTATTACGAATTTGTCACAGACACCTATAGCTCTGTTCATTTGGAGCATAATTTTAATGGTCGTATTTTCTCTCGTATTCCCTTCTTAAAAAAGTATAACCTAAGAGCTATTTTAGGATTGAGGGGTGTTTGGGGAGAACTCTCCGATGAAAATGCAACTTTGAACAGCACAGGTAATCTAATGGAAATTCCTTTAGTAGCGCCAAATACCCGTATGTACTATGAATATAGCTTTGGTGTTGCCAACATTTTTAAAGTGTTGCGTTTAGACTTCAACTTTAGAGGAAATTATTTAGATCGACCAGACGCAAGACCATTTGGTATTACTGGTAGTTTTGGATTCTATTTCTAAAAAAAAAGGATTTACGTTTAGTAAATCCTTTTTTTTTTTAGAAAATGTGTTTAATATTTTATTCAAATAAATCAGAGGATAAATAACGATCACCTCTATCGCAAATAATACAAACTACGACTCCGCTCTCTAATTCTTTTACCAATTTTAAAGCTGCAGCGGTGGCTCCTCCACTACTCATTCCTGCGAGTATACCTTCTTCTTTAGCTAATCGTCGTGTCATTTCTACGGCTTCATCTTTACTGACTTCAATAGTTTGATCCACTTTAGAAGCATCAAATATTTTAGGTAAATATTCTATGGGCCATTTTCTAATCCCAGGTATTTTAGAACCATCGGTTGGCTGTACACCTACAATTTTTACTTCAGCATTTTGTTCTTTCAAAAACGTAGAGGTTCCCATTATAGTTCCTGTAGTTCCCATTGAAGACACAAAATGCGTAATTGCACCTTCGGTATCTCTCCAAATTTCAGGACCTGTTGTTTTATAATGTGCCTTCCAATTGTCATCATTAGCAAATTGGTTGAATGAAAAATAACCTTCATGTTCAACCTTATTTATAGCATAATCTCTCGCGCCTTCTATACCATCAGGATGCAGTGTAACGGTTGCCCCGTAAGCACGCATAGTTTGCACACGTTCTTTCGTAGCAGTATCAGGCATTACAAGTTCAATATTCAATTTAAAAATACTACAAATCATTGCTAATGCAATTCCTGTATTTCCACTAGTCGCTTCAATTAATTTTGAAGACGCATTAATTTCCTCAGTATCTAAAGCGCTTTTAATCATGTTATAAGCAGCCCTGTCCTTTACACTCCCACCAGGATTGTTTCCTTCGAGCTTAAAATACAAACTCACATTAGGATTAGAATTTACGGCTATGGATTTAACAAGCGGTGTATTTCCTATTCTATCTATTAACGTCTTGTTCATGTTATTTTTTTAATTTTGAGAAAATTTCAACTTGATGATTGTGCGTTACAATAGAATTTTCAGGTACTGATTCCGTCAACCATGTATTACCACCAATCACTGTGTTTTTTCCAATAATTGTTTGTCCACCTAAAATTGTTGCATTAGCATATATGGTAACATTTTGCTCAATAGTCGGATGACGCTTGGTATTTTGATGTATTTTTTTTACCGTTAAAGCACCTAAAGTTACGCCTTGGTATACTTTAACATTGCTGTGTATGTCTGTAGTTTCGCCAATAACCACACCTGTTCCATGATCTATAAAAAAATACTCACCGATAGTAGCGCCAGGGTGTATATCTATTCCTGTAATAGAATGTGCATATTCCGTCATTAACCTTGGTATTAGCGGCAAATTTAATTTAAAGAAGACTCTTGCCATTCTATAAATTGAAATTGCAAAGAATCCTGGATAAGCTAAATATATTTCCTCAATGGATTTGGATGCTGGATCGTTATTATAAATTGCTTCAGCATCCTTTTGTAAACTAGAATATAAATCGGGAATGTTTTCTTTAAAATCACTCCAAAGCTTACAAGGCTTATTCTTAATTTCTGGACATGCCTTATTTCTAATGGTAACAAATAACGTTTCCAATTGCTGTAATGCCAATTCAGCATCCGTATCACAATCATAAAAAGCTTTAAATAGCAATTTTGTGAACCGCTGAGACTCTTCTTTTAAGGTCATTGAAACTCTTATGGTTTCCTTGTGGTCATTTATGACTTTTATTACGTTCATATATTAGATAACTCTTTTTAAAGACGTATAATTATAGTATACATTACAGATTAAACGAATTTACTGAAACAATTTGAACAAGAAAAGTAGTACGTCTAAATTGATGATAATTCAATAAATCACTATATACATAATTAATTGTCTAACTCGCACAATATATTATCTTTGCTGAACTTAAATTTTAACAGAGAATATAACAATGGTTCTAAGTAAATTAGAACTCCCAAATACAAATTAAAACATGTCAGAATCAGAAGAATTAACTTTCGATGTACTCATTGAAATACCTAAAGGAAGTCGTAACAAATATGAATACGATTTTACATTACACAAGATAAGGTTTGACCGCATGCTTTTTTCATCTATGATGTATCCAGGTGATTATGGCTTCATTCCAGAAACTTTAGCTTTAGATAGTGATCCTTTAGATGTTTTAGTATTAGGACACCAACCAACATATCCGATGGTTGTAATGGAAGTGAGACCGATTGGTGTTTTCCATATGACGGATGAAAAAGGACCAGATGAAAAAATTATCTGTGTACCAGTTTCTGATCCTATTTGGAGTAATAATAGAGATATAAGCGATTTAAATCCACACAGACTAAAAGAAATTGAGCACTTTTTCCGTGTTTATAAAGATTTAGAGAAAAAGAAAGTTGATGTTGGTGGATGGGGAGATGCTGAGGAAGCTATCAAAATTTATCACGAATGTATTCAGCGTTATGACGAAAGTGAACATAAAAAGAAACGCACTTTTACGATTTAACATTCTTATTTAGGAATTCAAGGTTTTTAACTAAAAAACTATTAAAAAAGCAATATCAATCAAATGATATTGCTTTTTTCGTAAAAATATGATTCATTTTATTACATTTACCTAGCTAAACACTAATTAAATTAAATATTATAATATGGAGTCATTGATGATTTATATGCCAATAGTTTTGGCCCTTTTAGGCTTAATTTACATGCTAGTAAAGCAATCTTGGGTTATGAAGCAAGATGCTGGAGATGGTAAAATGAAAGAAATTTCAGATCATATATACGAAGGTGCCCTTGCCTTTCTAAATGCCGAGTATAAATTACTCGCTATTTTTGTATTCATAGTAAGCATATTGCTTGCAATTGTTTCTTTTATTGTTCCAACAACGCATTGGCTTATTGTAATTGCTTTTATTTTCGGAGCTGTATTTTCTGCATTTGCAGGTAATATAGGAATGAAAATAGCGACTAAGACAAATGTTAGAACAACACAAGCTGCTCGTACAAGTTTACCAAATGCACTAAAGGTATCTTTTGGTGGTGGAACTGTAATGGGATTAGGTGTTGCCGGTCTTGCCGTTTTAGGATTAACAGCATTTTTTATATTTTTCTTTTGGTTCTTTATGGGAAGCGAATGGACCAATACAATGGATATGACCATCGTATTAGAAACCCTTGCTGGTTTCTCGCTTGGTGCTGAATCTATCGCATTATTCGCAAGAGTTGGTGGAGGTATTTACACTAAGGCTGCCGATGTAGGTGCTGATTTAGTTGGTAAGGTTGAAGCTGGTATCCCAGAAGATGACCCTCGTAATCCTGCAACAATTGCAGATAACGTTGGTGATAATGTAGGTGATGTTGCAGGTATGGGAGCTGATTTATTTGGATCTTATGTGGCAACGGTTTTAGCAGCCATGGTTCTTGGTAATTACGTCATTAAAGATATGGGAGGAGCAATCACTGATGCTTTTGGAGGTATTGGTCCAATCCTATTACCAATGGCAATAGCAGGTGTAGGAATTATTATTTCCATAATCGGAACCATGTTAGTAAAAATAAAAAGTAATGACGCTAAAGAAGCCCAGGTTATGGGAGCTTTAAATATTGGCAACTGGACATCTATTATTTTAGTAGCTGTAGCATGTTTCGGATTAGTAACATGGATGTTACCTGAGACTATGCAAATGAATTTCTTCGGTGAAGGTTTACAAGAGATTTCTTCAATGCGTGTTTTTTACGCAACCTTAGTAGGTTTAGTAGTAGGAGCCGTTATTTCTTCAGTAACGGAATACTACACAGGATTAGGTAAAAAACCAATTTTAAATATAGTACAACAATCAAGCACTGGAGCAGGAACAAACATTATTGCAGGTTTAGCGACCGGTATGATTTCTACATTCCCTTCCGTATTATTATTTGCTGGAGCTATTTGGGCATCGTATGCATTTGCAGGATTCTATGGAGTTGCTTTAGCGGCTTCTGCAATGATGGCAACAACCGCTATGCAATTAGCAATTGATGCTTTTGGTCCAATTTCTGATAATGCAGGTGGTATTGCTGAAATGAGCGAACAAGAACCTATCGTTAGAGAACGTACAGATATATTAGATTCGGTTGGTAATACAACAGCTGCAACAGGAAAAGGTTTTGCTATCGCTTCTGCTGCATTAACATCGTTAGCATTATTTGCTGCCTATGTAACGTTTACAGGAATTGACGGCATCAACATCTTTAAAGCACCAGTATTAGCGATGCTATTTGTTGGTGGAATGGTGCCCGTAGTATTCTCGGCTTTAGCTATGAATGCTGTTGGTAAAGCCGCTATGGAAATGGTAGAAGAAGTACGTCGCCAGTTTAGAGAAATTCCAGGTATTATGGAAGGCACAGGGCAACCAGAATATGACAAATGTGTGGCGATTTCTACGGAAGCATCCTTGAAAGAAATGATGTTACCAGGGTTATTAACAATTGGTTTTCCATTAGCAATTGCTTTTATTCCAATGATTTTTGGAATGGATCCGCTAGCTATCGCTGAGATGTTAGGTGGCTATATGGCTGGTGTTACCGTTTCAGGTGTACTTTGGGCAATCTTCCAAAATAATGCTGGTGGTGCTTGGGATAATGCTAAAAAATCTTTTGAAGCTGGAGTTGAAATTAATGGTGAGATGACATACAAAGGTTCTGAAGCTCATAAAGCTGCTGTAACTGGTGATACCGTTGGTGACCCGTTTAAAGATACATCTGGTCCTTCAATGAACATCTTAATTAAATTAACGTGCTTGATTGGCTTAGTCATTGCTCCTATTTTAGGTGGTCATGCTGATGAAACTGGTTTAGCAAATAATGACACAGAAGTTTCTATCAAAATGTCTGTGGAATCTCAAGGTTTAGCTAAAGCCACCGTTAATTATTCCACCATAAAAGAAGGAAAGAAAACATCTGAAGTTATTATTTTCGAAGGTACACAGGTTGAAGTTAAAAAAGAACTAAATGCTTTTGAAGCATCGCTTTCAAACGTATCAGGTGACGTTATAAAAGTTATTGAAAAAGTAGATATTTCTAAAAATTAAATCTTAGAAATACACTAATTTAAAAACCCTCAACATTTTGCATAATGTTGAGGGTTTTTCGTTTTGTAAAATTGAAAAGAGTAGGAATTTAAGCCATTGAATTGTTTTATAAGTGAGACGTTAAACAACAATCAAAATCAATTCAACATGAAATGTATTAGCAAATTTCCCAAATTTAGTATTCTAATTCTATTTTCAATACTCACATTCTCATCTTGCAGAAAAGACAATGATGATAACTATTCTGGAGGCGGACAACAAGAAATCATTCCTGATGAGTTTTCTGAGTATTTTGGTAGTGAAATTTCAAGAGATTTTTTAGGAACAATTATAGATAAAAATCATCTTCCAATTGAAGGTGTTTTAATTACGATTGGTGACGACACAGCACTAACCGACAGCAACGGAGTTTTCATTATTAAAGATGCTACCGTTAACGAACGCTTCGGTTATATAAAAGCTTCAAAAGCAGGCTACATTCATGGCTCTCGTAATGTGGTGCCTTCTAATGGCACCAATAAAGTTACCATCATGTTGCTCGATGCTACAGTTATAGGCACTGTAAATAGTGGTGCCGCAGGAAGTGTTTCTCTTGCAAACGGAAGCTCAGTAGACTTCGATGGCAACTTTATTAAAGAAGATGGCTCTGACTATTCTGGTGCTGTAAATGTCATTGCTCATCATTTAGATCCTGCTGATAACGATATGGCATTACAACGACCAGGCATGTTATATGCTCAAAATACCGATGGTGCCGAACGTATGTTGCAAACTTTAGGCATGCTCGCTGTAGAATTACGAGGAAGCTCTGGAGAAGAACTCAACTTAGCAGAAGGTTCTACATCCGAAATTAAAATACACGTCGACCCAAGTTTAATGTCTATTGCTCCTGCAACCATTCCGCTTTGGTATTTTAACGAAATAAAAGGTTATTGGATTGAGGAAGGTGAAGCGACTTTACAAGGCGACATGTACGTAGGAACAGTATCTCATTTCTCTTTTTGGAATTGTGATATACCTGCGGAAGCAATTACACTTTGTATTTTAGCTAATAATGACAATAATAACCCACTTAATAATCTTTGGGTAAGTGTTACAAGTGCCACTTTTGGTACTACTTATGGTTATACCAATGAAAATGGAGAAGTTTGTGGTTATGTACCAAGTAATGAGAGCTTAGAACTTAATGTGTATAGTTATGATTTGTGTGGAAGCACTCCACTTTATTCTGAAATGATAGGGCCATTTTCAACAGATTCTAATATTTCAACAATTATGCAAGTCAGCTCGGACGTTATAGAAGAAACCGTAGTTGGAAGCTTTAATACCTGTGATGATGAAGCTGTAACTGACGGTTATGTTCAATTAAATTATGGTGGTCAAACTTTTACAGATTTAGTCAGTGATGGAACTTTTGAAATCAATCTATTGCGTTGTGAAGACGACAATACGTTTAAAATAAAAGCAAGTGATTATGTAAACCTTCAAACGACAGATAGTATTAGTTATACGTTTATGACTCCATTAACTAATATCGGAACTATAAGCGCCTGTAATGCTGTTACAGAATTTATTCAATATAGCATTGATGATGGTGACTTAACTTATATTTTAGATAATATAAATGGTGAATTTTATCCTGACTCACCAAATTACAATGGACCAACTCTTAATATTAGCGGATCTAGTTTAAACTGCTTTTATATGTTCGGGACTTTAGAGGAGACAACTTACGAAGGCACCTATGACAATTATGATTGGAATGATATTGACAATAGCACTACTGGATTTAATATTCAGGAATGCATTGACATGTCTAATACTAATAACAATATTACATATAACCTAACGTCTCTCGGTGCAGTTGGTGAATATATTGATATTAATTTTAGTGGTTCGTATGAAGATTATGATGGCAACACACATACTATTAATGGAGCTTTGCATGTTTTAAGAGACAACTAGAATATTTAATATGAATTAAAAAAAGCCCATTGAAAACATTCAATGGGCTTTTTTTAAAATAGGTATCAGAAATAACCTTATAACGTATAAATAACTCTAAACGTTACAAATCGTGGTTGTAAAAACGTTGCCGAATTAACAACAGAGAACGTCCCAACATTATTATTAATATTAGCATCAATATTTAAAATGTTGTTTGCTCTAATTTCATACTCCCATTTTGCATCTCTATCTTTTCTATAACCTAGTCTGGCACTCCATGTCTGAAAAGATTCTGACTCCCCAGCAACACTCTGGTTCGTATAGCCATAATCTGTAGAAAAGGTAACGGCATCCCAAATATAGGCATCAAAATTTATAGATGGTGAATTTCTAATAATCTTAGTACTTCTTGTTCCTTGGTCTGTATCAGTGACTGAGTATTGATAACGCAAACTTACATTTGGTGCTTCTCTATAATTGGTTCTAATCTCTGGTGTATAGGTTTGCGTAAAACTTTCATTTACAGATTGTACACCATTTATAAACTGATTATTTAAGCTGTAGTTAAAATTCCCACCCATGGTCGTTCTAATTTTTCCAAATGTTTTTTGCCAACGTCCAAATGCTGTAAGACTCTCATCTGCGAATGGCGAATTGAAAAATGTACTTGTACTAATAACGCTTTCAAAATTAGCAATGTTTCTTATTTGATCTTCGTTTTTGGTATAACTCAATCTTCCAATAACATTTGTATTATTAAATAGGTTAAAACTTCTATAAAATAAACTGAACGTTTGACTCAATCCATTCTGTAATTCTGAATTACCATAAGATAAATTATCAAAACTATTTAAAATTAATCCTTCTGCTAAATTCGTAACATCAGTAAATTGGTTACTCATACGGTAATTAAACTGTAAACTTTCAGATTTTTTAAATTGAACTCTTGCTTCAAACTCTGGTAGGACTCTAAAGAAGTTATCTTCATATTTAGTTCCAAATTGTGTGTTTTGATTGCCATACGCATGAAAAGATAATCCTGGTCTAAACGTAAATTTACCAACTCTTAAGTTATATCTCGTTGACACATAAACATCACTAAAACTGTATAAAGCATCATTTTCAGCTCCAACATCCAATAAATTCCCATCTGCATCTGTAATATTTGGATCTGCATCTTGAGTCACATCATTTTCTAAAAACTGAAATATATTAGAATCAAACTCTTGGCGGCTAAAAATTGTTCCGAAGCTAATATTTATATTACTCTTAGAATTCAAAATATTATAATAGTCTAATTTTGCGTCTAACTGGTTGGTTTTAACAAGTTGATTTTGTCCTAAGTTATAAAAATCTAAACTTCTATCTAATCCTAGTTGCTCTGCTGTTTCATCATAAGCGTCTTCATCGTCAGTAAGAGGATCGTTGTCTATACCATTATCATTATTAGATGGATCATTATTTAATATAGCATTATAAAAAGGATCTTCATTACTGTACAAATGTTGCGCTTCTATAGCAAATATATTATTCTCATTAAGCGTGTAATAATAACTTAAGTTTTGATTAATACTGAATGGAGTAACTTCATCTAACTGAGCTGTTGTACCAATTACTGAAGAAATTTCTGTTTGTCTTTCTGAATCTTTAGATATACGTCCTAAAAGATCATATTCTAATTGATTATTTCCATTTGGTTTATAAGCTGCACTGAACTTTGCAATACCCTGATCCGAATCTTCTTTACCTGTATTTACCGTTTCCTCATCAGGAATACCTAATTCTGGATCTGTATATCTTATAAAACTTTCTTGACGTGTACTTAAACGCGTTGTGTTATAAATTATAAATCCACTTAAATCTAAAGCCGGATTTGGTGCATAGCTGAAGTTAGTTGCCAATAATTTAGATTCTACTTTCTGCGCATTGGCAGAAGTCGTTAAACCACTTAAGCCGTTACTGCCTAGATTTAAACTCGTTCCACTATCACGACTCGGTGATCTAAAACCACCACCGAAATTACGCACATCTCGATTTGATAAAGCAGGTTCTCCAATATTGTTTATATCTCCTATAACATTAACACTTGCCTTTGGACTATAATAAAATAGTTTAGGCTGCACCAAATATAAATCATCATTAGGTGATGGTGCTGTACCCGCACCTACGGTAATATCCCCAAACCAAAAATTCTCTTTACCTTCCTTTAGTTTAATATTTATAGCGACATTATCCGAGTTATTGGTAACACTACGCAATTGACTAACTTCTGAGAAATTACGGAGCACTTCAATTTTATCTACCGCATTAGATGGTATATTTTGTGTTGCAAGTTTAGAATCCCCATCAAAAAAATCTTTTCCGTTTACGGTTAGTTTTTGTACAGTATTACCATCGACTTCTATTTGTCCGTTTTCATTGATTTCTACCCCAGGTAACTTTTCTAAAACATCTCCTAATTTTCGTTCAGAACCATTTTTAAAAGAATCTGCATTGTATATAATAGTATCTCCTTTAATAGTTACAGGCATTTCGTAGGTAAGCTCAACAGTATCAAGCGAGTTATCTAAAGTCATAACTAAATCCTTATCTATATCAATTTCTTTTGTTTCTAAAACAAAATCAATAGACTTCATGCCTATATAAGTAACCTGTATCTTATAGCTGCCGTTTTTACCTAAAGCAATTTTATAAAACCCTTTGGAATCTGATATTGCATAAGACTCTAAGGCCTTAGTTTCTTGATTAATCGCAACAATATTGGCCAACTCTAATGGCGATCCTATACTGTCTTTCACTATTCCTGAAAGTTTAACTTGCGAATAAGAAGTTAGTGCTAACAATAATGCCAGCAATGTGGTAATCTTTTTCATGTACTTGATTTTTTTAGTTGTAGTTACCGAGATTAATTTCTTCTACCTCCTCGACCGCCTCGTCCTCTATTTTCTCTCAACTCTTCCATTTTTTTTGTTGTAATCTCGGTATACTCTTGCTGAGTGACAACTTCACCTTTTTCTGGTTTGTCTATCTTGTCTTTATCTTTTGGATTCATCACAACTTTGGTGCATAAAATTGTTGTGTTACCTGCATTAACTTCTAAAATTAAGCCAGGTAAGCCCCAATAATCATCTGGCCCTTGGTTTACTGGGATCTGCATAGTGTACCACGCGACAACATTAACCATCTTAGGTTCTTTAGTTTCCTCGTCTTCTTTTTTCTTTTCTGAATCACCGCCTCTTCCTCCTGGTCTAAAACTTGAAAAATCGAAACCTGTTAATGGTTTTACAGCAGTGGCTTTAAATACGGTATAACTTCCTATTTGTTTACTCTCGCCACTCATTGTCCATTCGAGATTTCCTAATTCATCTTTGATTAAAAATTGTTTTCCAAAAAACTCTTGGTCCTGGAGTAATTCTTTGGTTTTTACATTTTTATATTTAGGTCCGCCTGTAAAACTACTAGTAAAACCACCAAATCCACCACCTCTGCCACCTGTAGACGCTTCTAAAACTTCTTCTTCCTTGTATATAGATGCTTCTCTATTAAAAGTAAGTGTATACTCTTTCTCTAAAAAGCTCTTCATACGTTCTTGTATTTGCTTCTTTCTATCTGGTGACATGTCTTGCCCTCCAAATTGATCCATATCCATAGTCGTTTTAGATATGTAATATGCTTTTCCTTGAAAATCTTGTGCAAATAAATTAGAACTTGCAAAAAGTACAGTTAGCAACAATGCTATTTTTAGCGGTAATTTCTTCATTTTTAGTATTCTAGTTAAATTCAATAACGAATTAAGTTAATCTTACTTCCATAAGACTCCCTAAATGAAGAAAAGTAAAGCCTCAACTTGTTAAACTTGTGTTAAGAAAATTAACCACCTATTGATATATGAATTGCTCCATCTTTCGATCCTCTGCTTGGTGCATAACGCTCCATCATTTCTTTAGTTTTCTTCTCCATGATATCATTGTACTCTTTTTGATTAACCTCTTTACCTTTAGTTGGTTCTTCGATCATAATTTTTGCTTCTGGGTTAATTACAATCTGACTGCATATAATGGTCAATTCCCCATCATGAATTTCTAATATTAAACCAGGAAGTCCTTGGTATTTTGCAGGTCCATTACTTACGGGAATTTCTGGTGTATACCAAACTGTAATAATACGTTCTTCCATTTCTGGCTCTTTTTCTTCCTCGTCTTCTTCAGAATTTTTATCCTTATTAATCTTGCCACTAAAGCTAAAATCTCGTTTCTCTACTTGTTTAGTGTAAGTTGCTTTAAAACAAGTATATGCTCCAATACCCTTAGTATCAGATTCTAATTTCCATTCAATTGGAGATATAGAATCTTTAATTAAGAAATTTTTCCCCATAGTTTCTTTTTGATCAACATAAGTTTTATTCTTGACGTTTTTATAAAACACATCAGACCCACTACTACCAAAAGACATCTGAAAACCGCCTCCTACTTGTGGTTTATCTAACTCCGCTTCTTGCTGGTATAAAGATGACGATTTATCGAAAGTTAATGTATAGGTTTTTTGGAATTGCTTCTTCATCATTTCCATCATTTGCTTCTGCATAGCATTATTCATTTTGATGCTATCCATCTTAATATCAATTTTTCGTTGGGTTTTATAGGTAGCCACACCTTGAAAATCTTGTGCGTTAACAGATGAAACGCCCCCTATTAATGTAAAAATTAGAATTCTAGTAATTGTTGTCATTATTTTCTGTTTTTTAAATTATAAAATTTCAATGCTGTAGCTTTCATTTTTTCAATATTCTTTAGAAATTTCGTTTTTTCATCTGCCCTTCCCATAACTGTATAAGTCATGCTACCTTTTAAATTATCCTTAACCTCTGAAAAGCTACAGTTTAAAGTAAAACTTAATTCTTCATTGCTATCCATCATTTTAAATAATTCATCTAAATCTTCCGCTTTAAAAGTAGATTCTAATTCTTCAAAGGAATCAATTGTAACCTCAATACTAATCGCATCAATTTTTACTGATTTGTCTTCAACTTTAGACTGACTATATCCAACAACCGAAATTAATAAGACTAAACACGTGAATACTTTTTTTAGACTAAAACAGTCATGAATCTTTGATTTCATTTTAATATGGTTTTATAATTAATACCTTACAAATATCTCAACACCAATTCTATTTTTAGGTTAACTAGTGTTAACGTGTGTTAACCAATAACTTTTACTAAATAATAACTTTATACATTTGAAATATGAATAATAAAAGATACAGGTGGATTTTATATACCATTGTTGTCGTAATTGTTGCCACGATTAGCATACAAGTCTATTGGAACTACAAAAATTACCAAACCAATAAACAGCAATTAATAAACGATGTACAAGTCAGCTTAGATAAAGCGGTAGATGATTATTATGCAGCTTTAGCAGAGCGCACCACTTTTGGTTTTATTCTTGAAGGCGACCAACAGAAAAAAGCTTTCGAAGAAGGTAGTGAGCTGGAAAAATTTTTTAAAACCATTGATGAATCTAAAAATGAGTTTACAAACCTTGATTCTTTAGATACAAATAGTATTGAAGGTATAACGGTCTTTAGAGGATTTAAGGCAGATTCAATGTCAGAGGCTCATGATAAAACACATAATCCCTTATCAGCAGAGCAATTTAAATTAAAAATAGATAGTCTAAAAAACAACAATAAAGATGTCAATTTAAAAAATGCCGAATTTCTGACCTCTAAAGTGATGATTTCGATAAAAAATGACACACTTGATGTAAAGGCTGTTGAAGAATTAATAGCTAAAGAATTAGAACGAAAAAGCATTAATGTTGACTTTTATTTAGATTATAAAGACATTGAACGTGACGTTAACTATTTTAAGGTAAACGGATCCTTACCAGAATTGGACCCTAATCACATGTCTGATAATTATTTGCAAACAGACACAAAATCTAGATTCCTTCCAAAAGGTACTTTTTTAACCATTCTATTTACTAACACGACTAAAACTATTTTATATCGCATTCTTGGAGGCATCCTAATTTCAACGTTATTAGTTTTGGCCGTAATTAGCAGTTTATTCTACCTCCTAAAAATCATAAAACAACAAAAGCAATTAGCCGAAGTAAAAAATGACCTCATCAGCAATATTACACACGAGTTCAAAACACCAATTGCTACGATTAGTGCAGCTATTGAAAGCATTAGCAACTTTAACGGCATTGATGATAAAGAAAAAACCAAAAAGTATCTCAATATGTCTTCTGAGCAATTAGATAAGTTAAATGTTATGGTAGAAAAATTATTAGAAACTGCAACATTAGACAGTAACAATTTAGAGTTGAATACCGATCATTTTGATATCGTCGCATTACTAGATGCTTTGGTTTCTCGATACAAAATGCAGTTTCCGAATAAAACATTTAAGAGTCATATTCAGCATGAAAGTTTCATTATTAATGCTGACATATTTCATATTGAAAATGCCCTAAACAACATTTTAGATAATGCTGTAAAGTATGGAGGAGAGATTATTTCAATTGAATTGAAAACAAAGAAAACTAATTTTGAAGTTTTAATTTCAGATAATGATAATAGTTTAACCCATGAAAACAAACATCAGATTTTCGATAAATTCTATCGTGTTCCAAAAGGGAATACCCACGATGTAAAAGGGTTTGGTATTGGCCTCTATTACACCAAAACGATAATTGACAAGCACAATGGTTCAATCACATTAGAACTTAATAAAAATTTAACCACATTTAAAATTACACTTCCGAATGGCTAATAAAATTAAACTGTTATTGGCTGAAGACGAAGCCGCTTTAGGACAAATAATAAAAGAAAGTCTTGAAACACGAGATTTTGAAGTCATTCTTTGCGAAAACGGAGATAAAGCCTTTGACAAGTATAAATCTGAAGCTCCAGAAATTTTAGTCTTAGATGTGATGATGCCAAAAAAAGATGGTTTCACTTTAGCTAAAGAGATTAGGGCTATAGACGATAGTATTCCTATTATATTTTTAACAGCAAAATCGCAAACAGCAGATGTGGTTGAAGGCTTTTCTATTGGTGGTAATGATTATCTAAAAAAACCATTTAGTATAGAAGAATTAATTGTTAGAGTTTATAACTTAGTCGAGAGGACCAAGTCTCAAAAGACCGCTGAAATCATAACAATTGGTAAGTTCACTTTCGATTTAGCCAAACAGCAACTAAAATTTAAAGCTGATGAATCGATTCAGTTAACTCACCGAGAATCCCATTTATTATTTCATTTAATTAAAAATAAAAACCAAGTATTAGAGCGTTCTTTAATTCTGAATAAGCTTTGGGGAACAGACGATTTTTTCACTGCGAGAAGTATGGATGTCTTTATAAGTAAATTACGAAAGCAATTAAATAAAGATGAGAACATTCAAATTATTAACGTCCGAGGTTTTGGATATAAGTTGACGGATTAATTTAGAACAAGTCCTTCTAATTATTTAAAATTCCTATTAAAGCTTCTTAATACTTAACTAACCTAATAAATCCGTGAAGCGTAATTGGGGGAATTTTTGTATTTTTCAATCTTATTCGCCCTGAATTATGCAAAAGCTCGTTTTTTTATTCCTTTTCGTCAGTCTGTGCTGCTTTTCGCAAGAAAAAAAACTTCAGAAAATTTCGGCTACTTTAACTGATTCAATACCTCTTAAGGTTCAGCAAATTTTCGGGATTGATAATTTTGGAACGCTCTATTATACCACAAAAAACAATTCATTTCATAAAAAAACAAAGGATACCACTATTACCTACTCCAATTTTCAGCTTGGAGACATTTCATCTGCCAGTACATTCAATCCTTTAAAATTAAATCTATTTTATAAAGACTTCAACACTGTTGTAATTTTAGATAATCGTTTGGCTGAAATTAATAAAGTAGATTTCAATACTATACAACCTTATAAAAACGTCTCTTTTGTATCTTCTGGTTACGATAATTCGCTATGGCTATTTAATCAAGATTATCAATTTTTAGAATTGTACGACTTTAAAACCAATAAGGTCAAATTAAAAACGGTTCCTGTGCAATCTGAAGTTTTAGATTTAAAAAGCGATTACAATTATTGCTACTTATTGACCAAAAAGTATTTATACATTTATAATTACTTCGGAAGCTTAATTCAGAAAATAGAAAATTCGGGCTACGAAAGTTTAGCATTTAACGAAGCTCATTTAATCTTAAAAAAGCATGAATCTTTATTCATTTTAGAAAAAAATGCTTCCGTAATTAAACCCATAAAACATCCAAAAATGTTAATAAAACAGTTTTTGGTAACCAATGAAACAGTGTATATTTACGACTTCAATTTACTACGTCATTACCAATTAAAAATAGAATAGATTATGCATGTTGCTGTTGCAGGAAATATAGGAGCTGGAAAAACAACGCTCACCAAATTACTAGCTAAACATTTTAAATGGGAGGCACAATTAGAAGACGTAGTTGACAATCCGTATTTAGATGATTTTTATAATCAGATGGAACGTTGGAGCTTTAACTTACAGGTTTATTTCTTAAACAGCAGATTCCGCCAAGTCAATCAAATCCACGATAGCGGAAAGGACATTATCCAAGATAGAACCATCTATGAGGATGCTCATATTTTTGCTCCTAACTTGCACGCTATGGGTTTAATGACCAATCGCGATTTTGAAAATTACTCGTCATTATTTGAGTTAATGGAATCATTTGTTAATGGTCCAGACTTATTAATTTATTTACGCAGTTCTATTCCTAATTTGGTCGCTCAAATTCACAAAAGAGGTCGTGATTACGAAAACACAATCAGCATCGACTATTTAAGTCGCTTAAATGAGCGTTATGAAGCATGGATTTCGAAATATGACAAAGGGAATTTACTCATAATAGATGTAGACAATCTAGACTTTGTGGCAAATCCTGAAGATTTAGGAAGTATAATTAATAGAATTGATGCAGAAATTAATGGGTTGTTTTAATTGTTAATTTTACTGTACTTTCTTCAAGCCATCACTTTTACTTTTGTATCATGGACTATTGGATTACTGCTCAATAACGTCGTAAAACACAGACCATTTTATGGTAAAATATCACATTTAAACTTTATAAAAAATGAAGTTTTACGTCAGTCTATTGGATTAAGTAAGTTGAGCTGGATAATTAAAAATAGTTTCTTTAAAGTCTTTAACAAGAACTTAAACCTCAAAAACAGAACAAATAGAGAAGATTTACAAAGCATTAGAACTGAAATGGTTTATGCAGAAATAGGTCACCTAATTGGCTTTGTTTTTCTACTTATTGTTAGTGTCATAAAACTATGGAACGGACTGCTTTTGTCTGCCTTAATAGTATTTCTATTTAATATTATCTTTAATCTTTATCCTATTTTATTACAGCAGCAGAATAAAAGCCGCATAGATCGCATCCTTAAATAATAAACCCACTTTGTCTAGCATGCTCAATAGCTTCTTGACTATTTTCTACTAATAACATCGGTGTCACTTTATACCCCTCAACAATACCTTTAACACGCAACATCTTCTTTTTATGCTTTACACTACGCAAGTAAATAGCTAAAATTCGACCGGGAAATTCTTCAGCAATCTCCATATAAATATCAGGATCGTGCTCTCCACTATCCCCAATTAGTATAAAAGGCAAACTTGGGTACGTTTTTAAAAGGTTAATTATTTCCTTTTGTTTTTGTGGTTTTTCATCTTGAGGTTTCTTTCTAAGGAGGTTACTTAGACTTCGCAGTAAAATTGGTCCTTTTGGAAAATTATTTTGTCGTAAAAAAAGCTCTAAATAGCGGTATAAATTCCAAGGACTATGGCTGACATAAAAAATAGGATTTGCATTTTTACCAGAGACTCCACGGTGCAGTTTATGATAAAACTCTGCAGAGCCTTCTAAAGGAATTCTATTCTTAGCGTGTTTAAAAATAGAATTATAAATCACCTTCCATTTTAAAATAGACACTACACCAGTGTGCAATATAGTATCATCGATATCACTCGCCACCCCAAATTCTGCCTTATTAGACGGAATTAATAATTCACCAGGAAATTTATTTTTATTCTGAATAGAACGTTTAATGTTAACATCGTTATAAGAAATTTCAAAAGAAAGCCAACCTTCAGCATTTGTTAGTTCTTTTAAATTTTCTATATTCTCTTCAGCAAGAAAATAACCGTTTTCGTCCGTATTGACTTTTATAATTTTATTATTTGGTAACTTTAAGTCTAAACCAACATTTTTAATTTCGTCAGTTTCAAATCGTTTCCATGTATTGACAATGAGGTGCCAAATATGCTGATCGTCTAAGTCAATGGATTCATCTTCCAAAGCTCTACCTCTTGCATAAAAACGGGAATTTGTTCCATAACTCTGGAACGCAATAATCTGTAAAGGGTCTTTTTTTAACCAGCTCAATTATGATTTATTTTGAGGTTTCAAGATAGTAAAATCAGTTCATAAGAAAAATATTACCTCCGTTTATTCGTTAGGCTAATGTTAAATATTTACCAATTTTATAATATTACAAGTAATTTAGTCAAATCGAGAAATTTACTCACCTTAAACCAATTTATAAAGCATGCAAAAATTACTATTTTTACTACTTTTAAGCTTGTCATTTAGTGTATCAAATGCACAAAATAGCGAAAAAGAAAGCAACACCCCTATTCCTAATTATAGAGCTGCAGCTAAATATTCTCCTACTAATTTAGGAAAGTTAGTTCATTCGACGTCAGTGCGACCAAATTGGTTAAAAAATGGCAATAAATTTTGGTACCAATTTAAAACAACTGAAGGCTCTGACTATTATATTGTAGATGCCGATAGCCGCAGCAAAAAAGCACTTTTTGATAACGAAAAAATGGCGAAATGGCTAACTGAGATCACCAAAGATCCATACGATGCACAGCATTTACCAAAATTTAATTTTGAATTTGTAAAAAATGAAACAGCAATTCGTTTCTACGTAACTTCAACCGAAAAAGTTGATGAAGAAAAAGACGAAGAAGTTGACGACGAAAAAGAAAACACAACAGAAACAGATTCTACACAAATAGATAAAAAGAAAAAAGGCAAAGCTAAAAAGGCAAAAAAGGTGAATAAAGTATATCATCTTGAGTACCGTCTTGGAGGAAATGGTCTAACTATTATTAGTAATAAAAAGAAAGAAAAAGAAGACTGGAAAAAGTGGGCTAATATCGCGCCAGATAGTTCTGTGGTTTTATTCTCAAAACATTACAATCTGTACTGGATGGATAAAGAAAACTTCTTAAAAGCAGTAAAGAACGAAAAAGATTCAACAATAGTTGAAAACCAATGGACCACAGATGGCGAAGAAAATTATGACTTTGGAGGAAGTAGTCGTGGTGAAAATAATGAGGAAAAATTAAAGAATAAGGATAAGCGCAAATCAGTTAGAGGTGTTTGGTCTCACGATTCTAAAAAGTTTGTATTTCAAAGAACTGATTCTAGGCATATCAACGATTTATGGGTCATCAATACGACTTCTGGTAAACGCCCAACATTAGAGTCTTACAAATACCACATGCCAGGTGAAGATGACTATTATAAAACTGAATTGCATGTGTTTGATATCCCTTCAAAGTCAAATATTCAAGTCCAATTAGATACCGTAAAACAGCAAAGCATTCAAGTGTATCGTGAGCCGAGATTGAAATCGAGTTATAATGATGACTTCAACCCGTCATTACTATTATCTAAAAAAGGTAAAATCTATTATAACACTATTAGTAGAGATCGTAAAAAGCTAGACATATGTGTGGCAGATATTAATACCGGAGAAACTAAAGTATTAATCGAAGAGCGTTTTAACACCTATATAGAATCACGTCCTTTAGTATTGCTAAATAATGAAACTGAAATGCTTCATTGGGCAGAACGCTCAGGCTGGGCACATTACTACTTGTATGATATTGAAGGGAATTTAAAAAACGAAATCACCTCTGGTTCATATCATGTAGAAAGTGCAATTGGTGTAGATGAAAAAAGCAGAATGCTTTTTTTTACTGCACATGGTATCGCCAAAAACCAAGATCCCTATTACGAGCATCTGTATAAAATTAATTTAAACGGTTCTAGTCTGCAAGCTTTAAATCCTGGAGATTACAATACAAGTACGGATATGGCAGATTCTAACGCCTATTTTGTGAGCAACAATTCTAGAGTGAATACGGTTCCTAAATCAGAATTAAGATCCAATACAGGAAAACTTATAATGGATTTAGAAGAAGCCGATTTATCACAATTAATGGCAACAGGTTATCAATTTCCGGAAACTTTTAAAATGAAAGCTGATGATGGTATCACTGATATTTATGGTGTAATGTATAAGCCTTATGATTTTGATGACACTAAAAAATATCCACTATTAGAATACGTTTATCCTGGCCCTCAAACCGAAGCCGTTAATAAATCATTTTCTGTTAGAATGGATCGTTTAGATCGTATGGCACAAGTTGGATTCATTGTAGTCACAATGGGAAATCGTGGTGGACATCCAGACCGTTCTAAATGGTACCATAACTATGGTTACGGAAATTTAAGAGATTACGGTTTAGCTGATAAAAGGCATGTTGCAGAGCAATTAGCTGACCAACATAACTTTATAGACATCGAAAAAGTAGGGATTTACGGCCATTCTGGTGGAGGTTTTATGTCTACAGCTGCCATGTTAGTTTATCCTGACTTCTTTAAAGCTGCAGTCTCTTCAGCAGGAAATCATGATAATAGCATCTATAACAGTTGGTGGAGTGAAACACATCATGGAGTGCAAGAAGAAATGGATGATGATGGTAATGTAAAATACAAATACCTCATTGACAACAATCAATCTTTAGCTCAAAATCTAAAAGGAAACCTAATGCTTATTACAGGCGATGTCGATAATAATGTACATCCTGGAGGAACCATTAGAATGGCAAATGCATTAATAAAAGCCCACAAACGATTCAATTTTATGCTTATGCCCGGTCAACGTCATAGTTTTGGAAACATGACTGAATATTCATTTTGGTTAAGAGCAGATCACTTTAGCAAACACTTTCTAAATACAGAAGCTACAGATATCGATATTACAGAAATGAATAGAGATCAACCCAAAACAAAATCTTAATCCCATTGCTATAAAAGAATATGAAACCACGTTAATTAACGTGGTTTTTTTAGGTTTATATGGAAACGTAAACATTACAACTTATTGCTATTTAAAAAGTTTTGATAACATTTCTTTTCTTTAATTTTGCAATATGATAAAAGCCTTACAACTACGTATTAATTTACAACAAGAAAGACAACCCGATGGTTTGCTTAACAAAGCAGCTAATGATCTGGGAATGAAATCTTCCGAAATTTCAGGAATAAAAATTCTTCGTAAATCGATTGATGCACGTAAGCGCAACATAATGTTCAATTATAAAGTTGAGGTTTACATCAACGAACCAATGCCTGAAACTTCAGAATATCACTTCGATTATAAAGATGTTTCAAACGCAAAGCCGGTTCATATTATAGGTTTTGGTCCTGCAGGTATGTATGCTGCTTTACGTTGTATAGAACTCGGTTTTAAACCTATTGTTTTAGAACGCGGAAAAAATGTAAAAGACCGTCGACGCGATTTAAAAGCCATCAACCAAGACCATTTTGTAAATGAAGATTCTAACTACTGTTTTGGTGAAGGTGGTGCTGGCACATATTCTGACGGTAAATTATACACCAGAAGTTTAAAACGTGGAGATGTTCGTCGCATCTTTGAAAACTTAGTGTATCATGGAGCAACGGATCAGATTTTAGTAGATGCACACCCACATATAGGAACCAATAAATTACCAAAAGTCGTTCAGAATATAAGAGAGAATATTATCAAATTCGGTGGAGAAGTTCATTTTGAAACGCGTGTTACCGACTTCACTATTAAGAATGGTAAGATTGTAGCTATTCAACTTTTAGACGGAAAAGAATTAGATGCTGAAAAAGTCATTTTAGCAACAGGCCATTCTGCACGAGATATTTTCTATTTATTAAATGATAAAAAAATTAAATTGGAAGCAAAATCATTCGCCATGGGAGTCAGGGTTGAGCATCCGCAAGAAATCATTGATGGTATTCAGTACCATTGTAAAGGAGAGCAGCGCGACGAGTTACTTCCTGCAGCGTCATACAGCTTGGTACAACAAGTTAATGACAGAGGTGTGTATTCTTTTTGCATGTGTCCTGGTGGGTTTATTGTTCCTGCAGCCACAGCCAATGGTGAAGTAGTCGTTAACGGTATGTCTCCTTCAAAACGAAATAATAAATTCGCTAATTCTGGTATTGTCACAGAAATCAATGCCGATAAAGACCTTTATAAATACGAACATTTTGGGCCTTTGAAAGCTCTCGAATATCAAAAAGATTTAGAACGTTTAGCCTTCACTGCTGGAGGACGTAGACAATCTGCTCCTGCTCAAAGACTGACGGATTTTGTTGAAGGAAAATTATCTTCAAGTTTAAATGAAACCTCTTATCAACCTGGTTTAAATTCAGCACCATTACACTCCTTATTACCAAAAATAATTGGAGGATCCTTACGAAAAGGATTTAAAGCTTTTGGCGAAAAAATGAAAGGGTATTACACTGAAGAAGCTAATATTATTGGTGTAGAATCGCGTACCTCATCACCAGTGAATATTCCAAGAACAGAATCTTTAGAACATCCTGAAATCACTAATCTTTTTCCATGTGGAGAAGGTGGCGGTTATGCCGGCGGAATTATTTCGGCTGCCATGGATGGCGAGCGTTGTGCTGAGGCGGCTTGTTCTTAGAGTTTTCAATCAATTATACGCTAACTGAAAACTGCGACTGAATACTGCAAACTGCAAATATTTATTCCTATTTTTGCATCTTAAATTGAAACACAAATGAACGCATATATATTCCCAGGTCAAGGTGCTCAATTCTCAGGAATGGGATTGGATCTTTACGAAAATTCACCATTAGCACAAGAATTATTTGAAAAAGCCAATGATATTTTAGGCTTTCATATAACAGACATTATGTTTGAAGGCTCTAAGGAAGATTTAATGGAAACCAAGGTAACTCAACCTGCTATCTTTTTGCATTCTGTAATTTTAGCAAAAACACTTGGGGATAGCTTTAAACCAAATATGGTTGCAGGTCATTCTCTTGGAGAGTTCTCTGCGTTGGTTGCTGCTGGTGCTTTAACGTTTGAAGACGGACTTAGATTAGTATCTCAGCGAGCACAAGCGATGCAAAAAGCTTGTGAATTACAACCAAGTACAATGGCTGCTGTTTTAGGTTTAGAAGATAATATAGTAGAAGACATCTGTAAAACTATAGATGGAGTTGTTGTCCCTGCTAATTATAATTGTCCTGGTCAGTTAGTCATTTCTGGTGAAGTTGACGCTATTAATAAAGCTTGTGAAGCTATGAAAGAAGCTGGAGCAAGACGCGCTTTAGTATTACCGGTTGGTGGAGCCTTTCACTCTCCTTTGATGGAACCTGCTCGTGAAGAGTTAGCGGCTGCTATAGAAAACACCACGTTTAGTAAACCGAACTGTCCTATATATCAAAACGTAACAGCGTCTGCTATTACGGATGAAAACGAAATTAAAGCCAATTTAATTTCTCAATTAACGGCACCTGTGCGCTGGACGCAATCTGTACAGCAAATGGTTGCTGATGGCGCAGCTCATTTTACGGAAGTTGGTCCTGGAAAAGTATTACAAGGTTTAGTAAAGAAAATACATAGAGACGCAGAAACAGCTTCAGCTACTTTTGAAATTAACGCCTAAACTTTAAGGATTTGAACAGAACACTATTTATCATCATACTTATAGCATTTAATATTGCTATTGATCAAATTTCTAAAGTCATCGTTAGAACTACAATGATTAGAGGAGGGAAAGGACAAATCAATGTTATACAGGATTATTTCCAACTGATCTGGGTAGAAAATAAAGGTGCTTTTTTAGGTATGGGAAGTGATATGAATCCAACCCTTAGATTAATATTCTTGTTGATTTTACCAACTCTTGTTTTAGCTTATGTGATTTATTATATCATTAAAACTAAAGAATTAGACCGGATGAGCCTTATTGCTTTTTGTTGTATTGCAGGAGGAGGTATAGCCAATGTTTTTGACCGTATTGTATTTGGCCAAGTCACTGACTTTTTCTACATCAATTTGGGAGGGGTATTTAAAACTGGCATCTTTAATGTTGCTGATATGTCCGTTACTATAGGCATGGTCATATTGCTATTGAGCGGAATATTTAACAACAAAAAGAAAGAAAGCGTTTCTGCTTAGAATTTTAAAACTAACGTGCTAGTTTACAATCTTCGCAATCTTTGACTTCACCATAATATGTTTCTCTGTATTTGTGAAGTGTTTTATATGGGATACTTAAGAATTGCTTTTTAATATAGGTAACATTAGTTAACATTACACCCATTTTTTTTGTGAAGCGACCTTCGGTTTTGGTCTCTCTTTTAATACTAATCAATTTCATGTTGTTCAATTATCATTCACTACAAAGCAACGAAGATTCATGGCCAACTCCAAGAAATCAATGTTAAAACCTAGCTAACAGCTTTTGATATTATCATATTGAAAATCAGACACTAAATGAATTAACATATTCGCAACGTTGTTGCTTGTCGCTTACATATTCAATAAACGCAAAAACACCTAATTTTAGCTATTTTATGTGAAAAACATCTTTTTTCATAACAAAAATGATGTTTTCATTGTAGAAATACTTAAAGTTATGTCGTCATTTAGTGAAATAATATGCTACCCTACAATTTGGTTTTAACTGTCACATTTGATCTTGAATTTCTTTACTAAAAGTGCTGCTCCGAAGAGCAACACTAAGATTCTGAAAACGTTATTAGGCATTACTAATTCGTTATTTTGTTCTAATTTTTTGCTCCCATTTCCATGCCGAAGTCATAGCATCATCTAAGGTTAACTCTGTTTTCCATCCTAAAACAGTATTTGCTTTAGACGTTTCAGCATAAGCCGCAATAACGTCACCTTCTCTTCGATCTACAATTTTATAATTTAAAGATGTTGCTGAAACACGCTCAAAGGACTGTACAGCCTCTAGAACAGTACTACCTGTTCCTGTGCCAAGATTAAAAAACTCGTAATTAGAATCATTTTTATCATTTAAAAGACGTTGTAAAGCCACGACATGTGCTTTTGCTAGATCCACCACATGAATATAATCTCTAACACAAGTACCATCAGAGGTAGGATAATCCCCTCCAAACACAGATAATTGCTCTCTCATACCGATAGCTGTTTGTGTAATATAAGGTACTAAATTTTGAGGAACACCAATAGGTAATTCACCAATTTCGGCCGTAGGATGGGCGCCAATTGGATTAAAATAACGTAAGGCAATTGCCTTTATATCTCCATTAACGCGGCACGTATCTCTAATAATTTCTTCACCGATCTGTTTTGTATTTCCATAAGGAGATTCTGCCGCTTTTACAGGTGCATTTTCAGTAATTGGTAATTCATCTGCCTGTCCGTAAACAGTGCAAGAAGAGCTAAATATAAAATTCTTCTTACTCAAACCTCTCAATTCTTGAAGTATATATACCAAAGTGGTTATATTATTTTCATAATACATTAACGGTTCTGCAACACTTTCACCAACGGCTTTATTTGCTGCAAAATGAATGACACCGACAATATCGTTATGACGCTTAAAAAAATCTTGAACGTCAGGTTTCACTTTTAAGTCTAATTTTTCGAAAAGTGGTTTTTTGTTAGTGATAGCAGTAATACCATCTAAAACTTCAATTGATGAATTAGATAAATTATCTATTATTACAACGTCGTAGCCTTCATTCTGTAATTCCACAACGGTATGCGATCCTATAAAACCTAAACCTCCGGTAACTAAAATTTTCATATTATTTATTCTCTTGTATAAATTTTAAAATTGTACTTGTAATACATTCAATCTGTTCATCGTCTAACTCTGTATGCATGGGAAGCGAAATCACCGATTGGATAAGCGCATTGGTCACTGGAAAATCTGATTCATTATAGCGATCATCCATATATGCTTTTTGTCTGTGTAGCGGAATTGGATAATATACTCCACATGGGATATTTGCCGATTGTAAGTGTGCCACAAGTGCATCTCTATCTACTCCTTTCAAATTAAGTGTATATTGATGAAATACATGACAATCGCATGTATCACAAATCCCTTCACATTCTGTTAAACCAGATGGAACGGTAATATTTGGATGATTTTTAAAAGCCTCACTATATTTTCTAGCAGCATCTCGTCTTGCATTATTGTATGCATCTAAATGTGGTAATTTAGCATCTAAAACAGCTGCTTGAATAGAATCTAAACGTGAGTTTACACCGACAACATCATGATGGTAACGCTCATACATTCCATGGTTTACAATACCTCTAATCTTGTGTGCTAACTCATCATCATTTGTAAAAATAGCACCACCATCTCCATAACAGCCTAAATTTTTAGATGGAAAAAACGATGTAGAAGCCACATGTCCAATAGCGCCCGTTTTTGTTTTACTACCATCTTTATGTGTATAACTTGCGCCAATGGCCTGTGCGTTATCTTCAATTACAAATAAGTTATGTGCTTTCGCTAACTCCATAATCTCATCCATTGCGGCAGGTAAACCAAATAAATGAACCGGCACAATAGCTTTTGTTTTTGGTGTAATTGCCTTCCTAATTGCCTCTACATCAATATTAAATGTAATAGGATCTACATCTACCAAAACCGGAGTTAATTGCAACAACGCAATAACCTCAACCGTAGCTGCGAATGTAAAATCGGCTGTTATGACCTCATCACCAGGCTGTAAGCCTAAACCCATCATCGCAATTTGCAAGGCATCTGTTCCATTAGCACAAGGAATGACGTGTTTTACTTCTAGATAATTCTCAAGATTTCTTTGAAACTCATGGACTTTAGGACCATTAATAAAACTGGCATTATCTAATACTTCTTGAATCGAAGGATCTACTATATCTTTAATTTTGGCATATTGACTTTGAAGGTCAACCATCTGTATTTTTTTCATCGTGAAGACTACATTTTAGTGTAAATATAAAAAAGCATAAAGCTCTTAGCGAAAATACGAAATTGTAAGCGCTGAGCCAATGCTTTTAATTGAAAGAAATGTATTTTAGCACAAATCTTTTTTTTTGAAAGGACTCTATTCCATAGGAATTTACTTAGCTGATTTTATTATTAAAATTGCTTCATTATTCAATTCTAAATTGAAACAAGGTGTTGTAGGTAGAAAAAACACCTTTTTGAAGTTAGAAAATGTTATTACATCACAAGACAAAACGTTTTGGTTTCATTGCGCTTCTTTGGGGGAATATGAACAAGGTTTGCCCGTTTTTGAAGCTTTAAAAGCTAAACATCCTAACTATAAAGTGGTATTATCATTTTTTTCACCTTCTGGTTATGAGGTTAGAAAAAACTCAAAAATCGCGGATGTTGTGGTTTACCTTCCTCTAGATACTACTGCAAATGCTAAACAGTTTTTAGATTTCGTGAATCCTGATTATATTCTATTTGTGAAGTATGAAATCTGGCCTAATTTTCTACATGAAATCAAAAAGCGCGACTTAAATGCGATTTTAATTTCTGCTGTATTTAGAAAAGACCAAGCCTTTTTTAAATGGTACGGTTCTTATCTTAAATCCGCTTTATTTGGATTCAATCATATTTTTACACAGGATGAGAATTCTAAATTATTACTTAAAAGTATTGATTATAATTCAGTTTCCGTTTCTGGAGATACACGATTTGATCGGGTTTCAAATCAATTAAAAATTGATAATACGGTTTCTTTTATTGAAGAATTTAAAGATGACAAATTATGTATGGTCTTTGGAAGTTCTTGGCCAGATGATGACAAATTATATATGGATTTTATTAATTCTAATGAAAATTTAGATGTAAAATTTGTAATTGCTCCACATAATATAAAGGTAAGTTATGTGGCTTCTTTAAAATCGCAATTAAACGTAAAAACGATTTGTTATTCAGAATTAACTGAAAATCAAAATTTAGCCGATTATAAGGTCTTTATTTTAGACACTATTGGCTATTTAAGTAAAGCTTACAGCTATGCCGACATGGCTTACGTTGGTGGAGGTGCAGGCACAACTGGTTTGCATAATATACTAGAACCTGCAGTATTTGGAATCCCAATTCTTATAGGAAAAAACTATGAGAAATTTCCAGAAGCTAAAACGCTTATTGATTTAGGAGGAGTTACTAGTTTGGCTAGTTCTTCAGCCTTCAATGCTTCTTTAAACGCTTTAATTACTGATGCTAAATTGAGAAAAAGACAAGGTGAGATTACTAAATCTTATATTGAGTCTAATATTGGTGCTGTCGTAAAAATTATGGGTTATTTAGAATCTTAATTAATATTCTATAGTTCGAAACGTTAAGTTTATTCTCGGTGTTTTTACTTTTTTAGTTGGTGGCAAGCGATGTACCCAATGGGTTTGAGTTGATCCTTTCATCACTAACAAACTGCCTTTTTCCAACTGAACAGAAACATTTTGCTTAGTCTCTTTATTTTTAAATAAGAATTTACGTTCTGCACCAAAACTTAAAGACGCAATGGCTCCATTCTTTTTTAAATCCTTTTCGCCATCACTATGCCAAGCCATACCTTCTTCTCCACTATGGTATAAATTAAGTAAGCAAGAGTTAAAAGTTTCTCCTGTTTTGGCTTCTACCATTTCCTTAAGTTCTAAAAGCTCTTTAGTCCAGGGTAGTGCCGATTTTGTAGTTTTAGAATAGGTATAATCGAAGGGTTGGTCTCCGTACCAAGCTACTTTTCGCTTCGTGATAATTAATTTTCCAAAAATGATGGCTTTATCATTCCTCCAATTGATATGTTGAAGTAATTTTTCGTAATAATCTTGTGCTTTTTCAATAGACATTATGGAACCATAATAATTGACTTCACCATCAAATGGTAAAAGATTAGATTCTATTTCTGAATTAAATAAGTCCATAGTTTCAAATACATATAATTAAGTCCTCCTATTTTCTTTACTAATCTTAAAAGTTGAATAGCTACACTACTTTTTAATTTTATTAAATAAACTTTTTAAATACCTTGTTCTTTACTGGCAGCACCATCTAAATTACTTACTGTATTATACTCTAAATATTTGAGTAAATTCCAATTTTAAACAACATAAAAGTAGTAAAGTCTTTTTTTATGAATTTTTATTCTACAATTTAGAATTCACTAACCTATACATCAACACTGCGGTTATTTTTGCTTGTATCGCCACCGTGTTTAAATCCCCGGTTTCATTAATTGTATGGTCATCTCCACCACCCGTAAGTCCTAAACCATCGATTGCCATCTCTACATATTCTGATGTAAATGAAATATCTGCAGCACCTGCATTTCTTGGATTTACAGCAGTAACAGGTCCAAAGCCTAAATCTTGACTTACGATATTGTAATACCCCAATAACTTTACATTCCCATCGGTTTTTGTCAATGGAGGATACGCTCCTGCCGCAAATGTTAATTCCGCTTTCGTTTTCGGATAATTTTCTGAAACAATCTTTTCCATTGTTGCTTTAGCTTTTGTTAATTGGTCTAAAGACACCGCTCTTAAATCTCCTCTAACAATAACGTCTTGAGATACCACATTCGCTTTTCCAAAGGCATGTCCTCCCGTTCCATCGTCATCCGGCTGTAACGTTGTACCTCCAATAATGAATCCCGGATTAAAAGTTAAATCTTTTTCTTTAGCTAACTGAACGTAAAATTCATTTAAAATTCGAGACGTTTCATATATGGCTCCTGCTCCAATAGCTTCCGTGAAGATTTGTGAAGAATGCGCTGGATTCCCAGTAACTTTAAGTTGCCAATCTGCAGAACCTCTTCTAGAAACTACTATTGTCTTTGGATTGTTATCTCCATTTTCGAAGCCTAAAGCAATATCTGCACGTTTTGCAGCATCGATTAACGCTTTTTTAGACAATTCTAAAGGATCTCCACTTTTTTCTTCATCGCCCGTCATGACGATTTCGACAGACATATCATTTAAAAGTCCGGCTTCGTGTAGCGCTTGCATGGCTAAAATGATGATAACGTCACCACCTTTCATGTCGGCAACTCCAGGCCCTTTCATTATAGAATCATTGAGCATAGTGTATTCTTGAAAAGGACTTTCTAGTTCAAAAACCGTATCTAAATGACCAATCATTAAAAACTTTGGTCCTTTTTTTCCTTTTCTTGTGGCTATTAAATGTCCGGCTCTGCCATAAGCATCACCATTTGTTAATTCGGTTTTAAACCCTAATTTATCTAATTCCTTTTGAAATAAACGTCCTACGGTTTTTACACCTTTAAAATTCATAGTGCCGCTATTAATATTGACTGATTCTTTAATCAAGTCAATAGCGTTTTCAGTATGCTTATCAACCGCTTCTATAATGCTTTTTTCTATTCTGTTATTTTGAGAAAAACCCAAAAGTGAAACGCATAAGACAGCAATGAAAAGTGAATTTTTATAATTGGATTTTAAAGTCATGTTGATCTATTTTAAAAAATTTCTTCTGGTAAATATATGTTTCTGAGTTACAAGTTTGTCACTGAATGTGAATTTAGATTAACCCAAATTCTTAAATTTTAGAACTTAAGATTATCTTAAGTCGTCTTTATCGGTTCTTGAATTAAAATTATTGCGTTATCGTCATCATAAAAGTAATTAAAATCGAAAATAATCCAAGGCATAAAATCCAAATGCATTACTACAAACGTATATAGCAACGATGTACGAAGATTAATCAATAAAAGATATTGATAATTCACTTAAATTATTATTTTCGTATATTAACATAAATTAACACTAAAACCAATAAAATGAAAAAAGTTGTATTAAGTTTAGCACTAGTTGCCGTATTAGGATTATCATTTACTTCTTGTAGAGAAACAGCTGACAAAGCAGAAGACGCAGTAGAAAACGCTTCAGATGCTACAGGTGATGCTATAGATGATACTGGTGATGCTATGGATGACGCTGGTGACGCAATAGAAGATACTATTGATGATGCAGGAGACGCTATGGAAGATACTATGGACGATGCAGGTGATGCTATGGATGACGCTGAAACTGCAGCAGGTGATGCATTTGACAGCGCTAAAGAAGGAGCTAATGACATGGCTAACGATGCAAAAGATGCTGCTAACAATGCAGTTGATGGTGCAAAAAAAGCCGGTACTGACGCGGTGGATTCAGCTAAAAAAGCTGGTAACGACGCTGCAACTAAGGCTGCAGATAAAGTTAAAGGTTTGTAATATCATATCCCTTTAAAATAAAAATGAGCTTGATTTTTATCAAGCTTTTTTTTATGCCCTATTTTTAAAATTTAGTTTACGATGATTCACTTAGTTTTAACTCGCTAGGCACTACAATAGTTTTCATTTTTAAATTTTCATCTTTAATATTATCAATCAATAATTCTGTAGACATCTCTCCTATCTTATGTGCTTTTTGATGGATAATAGAAATTTTTGGACTCGAAAGTAATTGTGTATGCTCGTAACCAAAACCAACTACAGACAAATCTTTAGGAATGTTTTTACCTAACTTTTTAGCCATATTAATCGCAACAATACCTGTAATATGATCAATTGACAGAATAGCGTCGATGGAGGTATTCTCCTTTAAGTAATCATATATTCGCTTTTCTACATCAGTATCAACAGCATTATCTAATTTTAAAATATGGAGATCTAAATTATGATCTTCTAAAGCTTTTGTGTAACCACTCATTCTAAGTTGACCAACACTGAGTTCTTCTATATTACTTACCAGCAGAATGTTTTTTCGTTTTTCTTTCACTATTAAATGTTCAGTAGCGTCGTAAACAGATTGAAAATCATCGACTATTACTTTATTACATTCAATATCATCAACGACTCTATCAAACATTAATACAGGTAATTTACTTTTTATAGCAGACTTTATATGATCTGTTTGTTCTTTGACTTGACTCTCTCTTGCTACTGCTATTATAAACCCATCAACACTTCCATTAGCTAAAAGATCTAAACTTCGTTTTTCTTTATGCAAGGTTTCATTAGATAAACAAACAATGATATCATAGTCGTTATTCGTGGCTGTTTTTTCTATACCATGTAATACTTCCGCAAAAAACGGGTTAGTAACCGTCGGAAGAATAACGCCAATAATTTTAGTTTTATTAGTTTTTAATTGCTGTGCTATTCTATTAGGTCTATAGTTAAGTTTAGTGGCAAGTTCTTTGACTCGGACCCTAGTATTCTCACTAATTTCATGACTGTCATTTAACGCTTTTGAAACGGTTGAAACTGAAATATTTAAAAGGGCAGCTAATTCTTTAAGTGTCGTCATTATTTTAATCTTTTATATAATCGAGAAAGAGCGTATAATATACGCTCTTTATAATTCTTATTAAAAAATATTCAAACTAGTTTTTAACAAGTTTTATTTATTTGAGAGTCATTTTTAATAGATTTTTGAGCTTAACAAATAGTCTTATTGACATCACTAGTATCAATTATCTTTTTATCTGAATTAGGGGTGTTAACATAGGCTTATTCAAACTGATAATTACGTCTTCAGTATTACTGATTTATAATTTATTTTTGAATTCTAACTTGAGTTAATAGTATTAAAATACACATTAACTAACACAGTATCTAATTGAATTAAAACTTTAACTCTTGTTAAAAAAAATCCTAAGCTTAATGTTTAAAATAAGAAGCGATTAAATGAATTTTAGCTCATCTAATCGCTCCTAAACTAAGCTTTAATTTAATGGAGGGTATCTATTAGCAACCTTCCTGTAAATAATGCGATTATTTTTTAATTAACTTAATTGTTTTAATTCCATTGTCAGAAATAATCTTAGCAATATAAATTCCTTTGATTAAACCAGAAGCATCAATTGACACATCAGTTGAATTTGGAGTCATAGAAACAACTTGCTTTCCTAATACATCAAACACCTGTACTGAACTAATGCTCTGATTGGTAGTTTGAATATTCCAAACTGAATTTGTAGGATTTGGATATACACTCACATTTTCTAATTCAAATTCGTTAGTACTTAACGTCGTTGGTGCTCTATAAACATATAAGTTGTCATACCATACCTTACTTGGAAGATTAGAGGTGATACCAAATTCTTTAAAACCAGTAAAAGTGGTTAAATCTAAAGGGATATCAATTGACATCCAGCTACCAGCTACTAAAGCAGGAGAAGAACCAGCATTTAAATTAATTTCGAATGCTGCACCACCTGGCTGATTTACTAATTTCAAATTAAAAACAGAAGAAACTAAATCAGTACCAGCTTCTATATAAACATCAACATGTAAATTAGTACCCGCAGCAGCATTAAAAGTACTAGCATCAACAGCTGTATCTAATACTATTCCTTGACAAGCATTATTTAAGTATTTTTGAGTTGGATTACCAAAAATCATAACTTCTTCAACAGAAGAAAATCCACACCAACCTGCATCAAATGTACTAGCAACGTCAGTGTAAGCATCGCTATACAAAGAAATAACATCCCACGCATTTCTAGCTATTGGATCTGTTGCCGCTGAAGGAGGACCTTCAAAAGTAAATGAAACTGTATAAGTCTCTGTAATCAATCCATTTTGTGAAACAACTACAACACTTGCATTACCAGGAAGTGCAGTAGCTTGATTTATCGTTACAGATGTCGCTGTTGCATCTGTTGAAGTTGCCGCAGTAATTTGAGGAATATCTGTTATACCTGGAGATAAACCATAATTGTAATTAAAAACACCCGAACTAAAACCATTAATTGTTGTAGCATCAATTTGTAAATCGCTTAAAGTAGCATCTGATCCAGGTGCTGTTGGATTTTTCCAAAAATATAAGTTATCTACATAAATGCCATCAGAAGACCCATTACCATTATCAAATTTAAACTGAATAGCGTTTGATAAGTCTCCAGTGATTCCTGAAACAGGAATATCTACACTTGTCCACGTACCTGATCCTGCATTTGTTATTCCATGAGCAATTTCTGCTCCCGAACTAATTACAAATACATTAGGATTAAAGGTACCATCAATCCAAATATCAACATGCAAAAACTCCATAGATGAGATATTTTGAACGCTTCCGAATTGAACTCCTTGATAATTGAAATTTGGATAACCTAAAGCTAAGTTTCCAGTACCTGGATCGAAAGCAGTATTTGCTACGCCAAAACCAGATTGACCCCAATTTGGATTAAAATCCGTACCCATTACATTAGCATATTCATCACTAAAGATTGAAATCACATCGACTGCGTCTCTCGTTGGTGGTGTTGCCGCATTATCTGCCGGCCCTTGCGAGTAACCTAATACTACTGATAGCATCAGGAAAAGAAAAGTAAATTTTTTCATAATTGTTGTTTTTGTTTAGTTAATTGTTATTTATAAAATATAGAGTTTGATAAATTTAGTTAAGATTTAATACATTATAGATAATTCTACCACAACAAAAAACATACACTTAAAACATTGATGGCTACCAATACATTAAAACTAATTGAGCTCAATGATATAAAGGGTTTTTAAAGCTTTTACAAATTACTGCAACAGCATAAGATCTTCCTTAGTAGCGGTAATGTTGTGTTGGTAAAATGCTGAATATCTGACTTTAATCTTTTATTTTTTTATTTTTATTCCAAATCCTCCGAAAAGCTCCTACATCTCCTTCACCTCAAACTTTACGTGACTCATAAAAAGATGCTAACGCTAAAAAATTTTATTCTCTTTTAGACATAATACTCTATGGTTAAAATACGTTACCTGTACTTTAATTTTTCGTCCTTACTCCATATTCCCCAACGTGCTCCCAATTCACCTTCAACCCGCACTTTCCAAGATTCATCAAACGATGAAAAATGAAACAATTCTACTCCTTCTTTATGGGACCAATCTTGAGTCTGTATGAAATATTTCATGGCATTAATTTGTGATGGGTGAGCATCTTCATTTGCTGCTCCTTGACTAGGCCAACCAGTTTCTGTTATAATTATGCGTTTCCCTTTGGCGACATGTTTTGTAATCGCATGCATTTCTCGTAAATACTGTAAAGAATCATCAATACTAAAACCTTCCCAAAACGGATAACAATTAGCAAGTATAACATCCGTTGCATCGACTAAATTTGGACGCTTATGATATTCGAAATAGGTATCTACATACCCAACAGGAATATCCAAGTCAGATAAAGCATGTTTCACTCTATTAATGTAAACGATTAAGGCGTCTTCAGAAACATCTCCACGTAACAATACTTCGTTCCCAACAGCTGCGATATCGACAAAACCACCTTTAGCCAATTTTATCAAGGTTTCAATTTCTCTCTCATTTCTAACTTCATCGTCACTTATCCATGCACCAACAATAGATTTCAATCCTTTTTCGTGAGCTATTTCCGGTATCAATTCATTTCCTTCAGTACATGAAAATGAACGAATCCATTTTGTATAAGGTGAAATAATATTCATACGTCTACGAATTTGAGACTCTGTTAGTATATCATCTATATCTTGACCTTCAGCATAAGGACTAAAACATAAACCGTGAAGTTTCGCATTTAATTTTTCTCGAAAAAGCATTTGTGCTTGCTCAACACTTTTATTAGTAAAGTCAATTTCTTTGTAATCCTCTAATTTAATATCGCTATTAATTACTGAAAGTAGATTACCTGCCCCATATACAGAAGACTGTTGTCTTGATTTCTTTTTGGCTTTACGATTTTGTAATTCAGCACTAATTTCCATAGCGCGTGCTTCCGTAAGATCATAGCTTCTCATTACATACATCGCAATTGCAGTTCCTAATATTGGAAAAGCAGAAAAGAAAAACCTAAGTCCTGTAACGGCTCCTTCTGGTTGAGTTGCTGCATCTGGAGTAAAATCTACAGCCCACATAATTAGAGCACTTAAACCTCCTGCAATGGCAAAACCAAATTTTACCATCCACCAATAAATAGCTCCAAAAATGCCTTCGCGACGCTGACCAAAGTTTAATTCATCTAAATCACAAACATCAGCAGTCATAGACATCATAAGTGTAAACAGACCCCCAATACCAAATGAGAAAAATGGTAATGCGAATAAAAACATATAGGGTTTCCCTGGAATGAACAAAAACCACAACATTATGTAACCTATTATTGAGATTCCTTGAGACACCAAGAACGCTTGTTTCTTGCCTATTTTTTTAGACATTCGCTCTACAATAGGGATTACAACGAACGTTGTAACCAAAGCACCTACACTTCCAAATAAGGTCGGCCAAATCCAAGCTGCACCGGCATCACCATTAAAGAGGTAATAAACTATTATAAAAAATGAAAATGCAGCAACAGTATTAAAGGCATTAAAAACTAAAAACGTAGCAATACATAACTTTCTAAATGGTTCTAATTTAAAAGCTTCTTGAAATCCTTTGAGTATTTTCTTTAAACTTCCTCCTACACCTCTTAGATTTAGTGGTTCTAGATTATCATCATTTAAAGTAGATTTATCTTTTATAAAAATCGCAGGAACCATAGCTAAAATAGAACAAACTACAGCAACCCAAATGGCTAATGTTCTTGTAGCGACATCACCAGACTCAAACCAAGATGGATCGTACATAATGACCCATAACCATGGCGCTAAAACCCAAGCCCATTGTCCAATCCATTGTGCAACAGCCATAATATTGGTACGCTCATGAAAATCATCACTCATCTCGTAACCCATAGCTACATAGGGTACGCTAAAAATTGTTAAGCCCAAATAAAATAGTAAAGACCAAATTAAGTAATACCAAAAGTTATAATCTAATGTATCCTCTCTATGAAGTTGCCACATTAAGGCAAATGAAATTCCCATGATTATAGCTCCAAGAAATACATAATGACGTCTTCTTCCCCATTTAGACCTTGTATTATCGGAAATATACCCCATAATTGGATCTGTAATAGAATCAAAAATACGAGGTAGAAAATATAAAATTCCCCACATCCACGTCGGAAATCCTAGATCTTTCACTAGTACCACCATAAATATTCCTAAAGCAGCAGGAAACATTTGATTTGCTAACATACCTAATCCAAAGGCAATTTTTTTTCCCATTGGTACTTTACTTGCTGTTTTAGACATAGTAGCGGTTTTAAATTAGTTAAGTAATTATATAGTTTTTAAGATTGTGGTATTACAACAGTCTGAATGGCTTGGGCATTAATTTTAATAGTTACAAGCTTATCGTTAAGATTTAAAGCGAAGTTCTTTTCGGTACTACCTTCGTTAAAAAGCACTACGGCTATTGATCCATCAGGGTTTTGCGCCGCAGTAATCATTAATTCTGTATCAGGATTTTCTACTCCGATTACTTGTGCTTCTGGTCTAATGTATTTGCTAAAATGTGCCATAGTGTAATATAAGGGTGTAAAATAAACCTCATCGTTATCTGGGTCTACAATTACTGGTGCAACACACCAATTTTCAAACCAATTTGGTCCGCCTTGTTTATCGAGTACCATATTCCAATCTATCCAACCGTCAACCCAATTATTAAGACAACCTATGATATCTCTTGCATATCTATTCACAGGCGCATATTTAGGATGTAAATGTTTATCCTCTGCAGATGCCCAATCCCAACCCCAATCAGTTGCTTCTTTTCTCCAATACCAAGCGTCATCTTGCCATTTAGGAATTTCAGAATCTACACAGCCCTCAGTTTCAATTAAATATTTATTGGGTGCTTTATTATGTGCATATTGTAATTCTTCTGGAAAATAATCATAAGTGCTCTCATACCAATGCACAGCTAATCCTGCAAAATATTTTGAAGAAGTCTCGTCTTTATACATTTCATCAACCCATTCTTTTATACCTTTTCTGTTCTGATCATATCCCAAAATATTGATGCTACCGTATCCATTAGCTTCTAATTTTGGTCCTAAATGGTTTTGAACAAAATCAGTTTCTTCTTCTGGCGTAAAGTGCATACTTTCCCAATTATTGCCATTGCCATGAGGTTCATTAACGGGTGTTAATCCCCAAATATCTATACCTTCAGCTTTATAAGCATCAAGGTATTTTGAAAAATATAGAGCGAATACATCGTAGTATTTTGGCAATAATTTACCTCCAACGTAGTCCTGATTGTCTTTCATCCAAGGTGGTGACGACCAAGGCGAAGAAATTATTTTAAATCCATCTTTTGAAATTGCTTGGGCATCTTTAATCAGCGGTATCAAGTCATCTCTATCATCATCTATATTGAAACTCTTTAATTCCATATCATCTGCCTCAGGTGCATAGGTGTAATTACTTAAAGAAAAGTCACAAGACGCGATATGAGTTCTTGTCAGTGAGTACCGCGCTCCATCTTCACCGAAATAAGCTTCAATAATAGTATCTCTATTTTTTTTACTCAATCTATTAAGTAAATAGGCCGTTGACTCCGTAAAAGAACCTCCAAAACCTGTTATGGTCTGAAACTTCTTCTCAGGTAAGATCTTTATAACTGAAGTTGTATCAATTGAAGATAACTCAGTAATCTTGGTTAATGAATTTCCACTTGCCGAAGTTTCATAAATTTCAACTTTCAAATCTTTATTTTCCTTTTTCTCAGAAGCACAACTCATTACAGTAAGTATTAAGACTGCCAATATTGAATATTTTGGTATTTTCATATCGTATACTTTTTTGATTGTATCATTAGTCTATGGTGTTTATATTGTCTTAAATATTTTACAAAAATGTCACCTAAATAGTGTTAATTATACAGTCCTCACTTAGACTCGTCTATTTCTTTAAGAATTTGTTGGGCAAAAACTTTTAAAAAATAAAGCAAGTAAAATAACTTTTACATGGTTAGGATATTTCTATTTTGGATATTCTGTATTTGGCACTAAAACTTCTTTCATCAAGGTTTCAATATTACCATCATATGTTTTCGTAATCGGTTTTCCGTCTCTCGTTAAACCTTTGAACGCTTCTTTATCTACCAAATTCCATAGCGGATATTTAGCTTCACTTTTTAAGTTAATTAATCCAAAATGATTTTCAGAACCTAAAGGGTTTTGCCCATCTTTCCATTGTTCATCAAAAGCTTCGAAATAGAAACATGCAATTTTATTAGTATTAGTCCACTCACGTAAATGGTTGTAATAAAGTCCTTGTTTATACTCATCTGTTGCTCTTGATCCTGCTTTTCCATAATGACCATCTGAGATAGAAGCCCAACCTGTTTCTCCAATATGAATGGGTTTATTAACCCCAATACTGTTCATATAATTTGCTACACTATCATACTGTCTTTTAGCGAAATCTACAGCTCGTAACATGGCTGCATCAACTTTTTCTTTATCTGATAAATTTTCTTCTTGCTCTGGCACCTTCCAAAAATCCGAATTGTAATGCGATTGGTGATATGGATAAGTATGCATCGAGATAAAATCGACCGCATTTGCTATTTTTTCTAAATCTTCTGTATGATAACTTGGATCACCTCCACCCCAAGATGAAAAATCATCTGAACTTGTGATCCATAAATCTGCTGGTAAATCTCCTGTTTTTTTCAAATCTTGAAGATGGGTTACCCATTTTAAAATAATCCATGGTTGCACATAATAACTTGTTGCCCATTTTACCATCGCTTCATTTCCAACCGCTAAAATCTTTACGATGTTTGGATATTGTTTTGCGAGTGCAACAGCTGTATCTACTTCTAAAGAATTTCGTTCACTTTCTTGGCTATGATCTGGTTCACCCGCTTCCCAATTAAAAGCGTTTTTACAATCAATCCAAATACCAAGCATAACATACATCTCAAAAGTAGCATCTTCCTCTTTTAGTTCGTCTATTGCTTTTAGCAGATTTGCAGCTTGATCGAAATGAACATTATACGTTCTAAGCACTTTTACTCCCATAGCATTGAGGATTTTCATATCCTCTTTTAGCTCTAGAATTGTAGGCTGAACATCTCTGTTAGTTTCCCTATAACCTCCGTAAGAAATTGCTAAATAGTCTGGATCACCTAATATATCTTTAGCTGTCATTTCTTTCATCATTTGATTTACAACACTTTTTTCTTTTTTATTTTCATTGCAAGACATTATAAATACAGCTACCAATACACCAAGCACAATTAATTTTAATTTCATTGTCTTACGTTTTTATTTTAAATAACTTGAACTAATATGTGCCATAATTTTAGTCACCTCACCTGTTCGCATAAAAATTTTAGCGCTCGTTGCGGTATCAATTTTTAAACTCTCAAATATTTTGACACTTCCATCTTTTAAAGAAATTTCTAAACTATCTTTTTCCGAAATTTGATAAACAATAGGTACTTGGCAATACGTAAATCCTAATGATCCTTTGACCATTTCAATCGTTTTCTTCTCTTTAAAAACATCGGTATAGTTGAAACTAGTGGCTTCATTAAAAAATTCTCTTTTTCGTAACAGACATGGATTAAAAATCAACTTTCCTTCAGAAACAAAAATTCCTAACTCTCCAAAGCGACTCAAAACATCTTCTTTTACTTGGCCTGTCATCCCTGGTTGTTGTGCTCCTTTACCACCTGGTGTATGTGAGTAAGGATCGGTTGGGAATGCACCATATAATTCTGGTGATTTATGCACCCCTATACCTGCATTTATTTCGTAAAAATGCTCTAATAACCTACTTACTAAAACATCACTCTCACCATCATTAACCGCCTTAATACACGATTCTTGCACTGCTAATAACAATTTAGAAACCATATGCCAATATATAGACCCTAATCCTTCGTAACCATAAAATGTACCTGATCTACCTGTAAATGCTTTGTGATTAAATACAGCTTCAAAAGCTTGTAACACTTTTGATGTATCTGATTGTACAAGTGACTTATATTTTGTTTCAGAAAGTTTTTCTAATGCTGAAGTAACATCACTAGCATTTTTAAAGTTGCCATTAAAATGATACTCACCATTTACATCCTTTTCGAGGATTTGAACATTACCATCCTTTACTAATGCTTGCATTAATTGAGAGGAATGTACGTGGTCTTTAGAAATTGTATTTCGATCTAAAAACCCTTTAAGTTCTTTATTTGGGTATAGTATATAACTGTACTGATCTTCTCTGAAAAGTTTACTTTGTTTTAGGGCATCTAAGACCTCTAATGTTTCTTTAGTATTTAAATATCCTGAACTTAAAACAGCAACCTGACCTTCTAGCATTTCGCTTAAATATGAAATAGAAACAGAATCATCATTTACTGTGACTAAATTGTAGGCGTGATATAAGTTATCTGAGCGTTTGTTTGCTCTGATAGAATGCTCTAAAAAAGATTTACCAATGCTAACAAAATCTTTCAATCTACTAATTGAAAGTGTTGATTTCCTACCCGAAAATGCGTGTTCGTAGATACGTGTTCTAAACTCACTACCTGCTTTTCCTAGGCTATCTAATATTATTTTTTTATCTGAATCATTAATTGATGCAGACAATAAATTTTTATTGTTTTCAAAAGTTTCTAACACACTATTGAAGAAATCAAAGATCTCATTTGAGATTTCTACCTCATCAATAGTAGTTGAACCTAACAATTCCTCAAAGAAATTGAAAAAACGTCTCAAATAATAAAGCGTAACCATGGAAACTCCATTACCAACTAAGGCATTGTTTGCATCATTCCATTCTGGACGTTGTGTATTCATCCAAATACCACCTTCAGGAATGAAATTAGACAATTTTGCTAATGAGGTTGCTAAGATTTTTTCGATAAAATTTGCCTTTATAATAAATCTATTCTCGTCTCTAAGTAAGGCACCATCTGCTCCTAATTGCTCGCGTTCTTCGTTAATTTTATGATCTAATACATCATCAAAAACAATGGTGTCTTTAGGGTTTTTTAGTAAGTCTTTATACGGCTTTATTTTATAAGGCACATTTGCGTAAACAAATAAGTCTTTTTTAAAGAAACTGTCTAATTTCCCTGGTTGATGATTTTGGATAAACTCTAAGAATTTAAGCAAGTAAATAATTTGATGATCGCCCCAATAGCCAATATAAGACCATGGATCATCTGGTTCTATTGTTTCCCAATCAAACCCGCCTTTTGTTACTCTGTAAGGATTGTAGCCATCAAAGGTTGTTGCGTTTAAGAATTTATGAATCATACTTTCAATAAACTGAGGATAAGAATGCGCCAAGGCTTCCCAATTTTGAAATATATCTCTCCAATTTCCTTCGTAATCTAAAATCTTAGAACCATCAATTTCGCTTTTAGTGTTAATAGAGAATTTATTCCAAGGTCGACTTGGATCTCCATGACGGCGACTAAATTTTAACGGCATATATTCTAAACAAAGACGTCTAAAGTTTTTATCGTCACTATTATATGCTATTTTTTTTATTTCTTCTAATGAAAACACCTTTGGAAGTTTTGCCAAAATAGGCTCTGATGTTCGTGCTACTTTCTTGTTGGCATTTTCTAGATAATTACTAAAATCCCACTTTTCGATTTTATAATTATCGTCAAATATACCACCACGCATTATGTTAAATAACGTATTGGCAAAATGACGTGTATCTCTTAAACTATCTCCTGTAACTTGAATGGCATCTGAAGCTGCACTTAACTCGATAAGATTTTCAGTTCCTTTGTTTATATCTTCATTCACCTTTAAGGCTAATGATTTATCTTCTCTTATTTGTTTAGATAATAAAGCGATATCTGAATGATTTTTATTTACATCTGTAATAAACATCCATTCCTTTGATGCTTCTGAAGTCAACTCAATTTGTGTAGAAATAAAATAAGCTCCTTTTTCTGCTTTTACGTCAACTTCTTCATTTATAGATTTACCTAATCTAAAGTTATTCAGCTGTAAAGATGACACTAAATGTTTTGGATGCTCTAAACCTAAAGACCAAACAACATTTGCTTTTAATGCTTCACTGGCTTCAGCCTTATCAACCAAAATTGCACTAAGTGCATAGATTCCAAGCCCTGTAGATTTCTCTAATTCATTTCGCTTGTAAGCATCAACTAAATTACTCGATTGATTTTGAATAAAACTACCTATACCAGCAGGCACAATATTTTGAATACCATCCATAAGAGTAATATTCACAGATTCTTTTGAAGAATTAATCAAAGTAGACTTCTTTACAAAACCATATGTATTACTAGAACTCCATTGATATCTAAATGTTAATTCTAAATCGTGATTAATTTCTTCGAAAATCACCTTATTCCCAAATCTATTTTTATAAAGATTTTGAGTTATTTTATAGCCTCCTAACGGTCTTATAGATAATGGTTCCCAAATAAATTCTTCGTCATTTTTACGAACTTGAAAAATTGATTTGTTGCCAGTAATATCAGCAGATTCTGTTATTTTATCGTCTGTATAGTATGGAAATAAGGCAAACTCAGAATTTTTACGTCCTGCTGATAATCCGCCGTTACTAGAAATAAACATCCAATGGTTAGAATCGCTTACAATACTCATAAAAAACGGACGCATTTGGATACTATTTCTAATTTTGAAATAGGTCTCGTTCTCTATTGTAACTTGTTCTAATTTTACGTCTCTATTTAGTGCTGTGTTCTTCAAAGTATAAGTCTAGTTGATTTTAGTAATTTTCTTCGGTTGTGTAAAAGACCGAGATAAACTCTCGGTCCTCAATAAATTTTGTATTAATTATTCTGCTGAATAAACTCTTACGTAGTCTACTAACATTTCTTGAGGGAATACTGTAGATGCATTTGGTGATCCTACATAAGATCCTCCTACTGCGACATTCATTATGATATAAAACGAATCATTATAAACCCACTCTCCAGGAACATCATCTGGTGTGATTCGATTATACAAAACATCATCTACATAATAGTTTATGTAATCCTCACCCCATTCTATTCCAAAAACATGAAAATCAGTATCGAAACGATCATTCTCTAATTCATAAGGCTTAGATATTGCTGTCCCACCAGAATACCCTGGTCCATGCACCGCACCACCAACTATAGTTGGTTCTTGTCCGCGATTTTCCATAATATCAATTTCACCAATTTGTGGCCAAACTTCGGTACCATCATTATCATCTCCTAACATCCAAAATGCTGGCCATAATCCTTGGCCCCAAGGCAATTTAATTCGAGCTTCAAAACGGCCGTGTTGTTGTTCAAATTTACCTTTAGTAAGAATTCTTGCCGAAGTATACCCAGAACCTTCATATGATTCTTGCCTTACAGTAAACTTAAGTAAACCATCTTCTACTATAATATTCTCTGAACGATCTGTGTAATATTGTAATTCATTATTTCCCCAGCCATTTTGACCTGTACCAATATCGTAACCCCAAATTGTAGGATCTGGTGTACCTGGCAAATCAAATTCGTCTGCCATAGTTAAATTAGTAAAATTTGTTACCGTCTGAGTTTCATCTGTTGAACAACTCAAAAACGTAACTAGTATAACAGCTGTAAATAAACTTACGGCTACTGATATTTTATTCTTTATTGATGATTCCATGTTAATTCTTTTTTGACTATTTTAAATTTCTAATTTTAATTATGGAAATAGATATTATCTATATAAATGTCACCGTTTCCATCAAATTTTAATTGAATAATATCTGCAAGATCTACAGGATTGAAATCCGCTAATGGAATTTCTAAACTTGTCCAACCCGAAGCACTTGGCACAGCTAGTGCCTTCGCTTTTTCTATAGGACCTGAACTAATTAAAAAAGCATTAAGTGCTGTAGAATTTGCTGTGAAATAATCGATATGTAAATGCGTCATACTAGATACATCTTGAGCCGAACCTAATAGAATTCCTTGGTAATCTAAACCTGAGTATTTTAACGCATTATTACCTTCAATAGCTTCTTCTGTAACTGCTGTTGCCTGTCCCCAGTCTGGATTTAAATTTGTACCTGCTACATTAGCATAGGCATCACTAAAAATTGAAATCACATTTGCAGCAGGAACAGTTGGAGTTGGAGCAGCGTCAGTTGGTTCTGCTGATATTTCATAGAAATAAATATTATCTACATAGACATCTGTAATTGTTGCATCAGAAATGAACACTACTTGAGCCAAATTAGATCTACTCGTTAACCCTGGAAAGTCTGAAATCGGAACATCAATACTCACCCAGCTATTAGAAACCAAAGTGGTGTTAGTTAAGGTTAATTCGTCATCAGAATCATCAGTACCTCCAAACGCATTATCAGCTCCAATATCCTGAAGTTTAACCTGTAAAAAGTCGCCTGGATCGATATCGCCTTGTACCTGAATATCTATGTGGAAATGTGTCATTTGAGAAACATCAATAGTGGGTACATCTACGGCAAATTGAATTCCAACAAAGTTTAGTTCAGAATATTTGATAATGTTATCTCCGTTAACTTGAATATCATTCTGACCTTGAGTCGTTTGAAACGGCGCCCAATACCCATTATAGTAATCTACAGGTTCATTTGTATAAGCATCACTAAAAATTGAAATTACAGAGCTAGCCTCTACTGTAGGTACAGGAGCCGGATTAAAATCGCCCAATGATGTAATATTTAGTGAGCCCTCTGCATCCATTCCGTCTAACGTAGCAGTAATTACTGCTTCACCACCACCTACAATGTCAACGATACCTAATTCACTAACTGTTGCAACACTTGTATTTGAAGATGTAAAAGCAAAATAATTTGGAGATATCGTAACCTCTTGATTAACCCCAGAAGCCAAATTTAATGTTTGAGTAAGCCCCGTTAATGCAATTGTAGCACCACTAAAGGTTTCTTCTATCACATTGCTTCCGTTTAAAATAGCAGGTCTTGGATGTGCGATGTTTCCTAAGTTTTCAAACTTAATTTCATCTAACCAAATGACATAACCAGAACCTCCTGTGGCCTGCGTACCTGCAGCATACCAAAACAGACCTCGCTCTTCTGTTAATTTAGAAGCATCTGGGATCGGAATAGTAAATTTTGACCAATTAGTACCAACACTTAGATTACTAGCATTAACTTGAAATTTATTATCTAAGAAATCTTGACCAAACCCAACAGCATCTATACTAACACCACGCGATGCTTTTGCCCAAAATGTCAAGGCATCATAACCCGATAAATCTCTACCTGCACCATCAACTCTTAATATAGCACCAGCATAATTACCCGCTGGATCATCTGAATTTGGCACATCAATACGATAAGAAGCTGAACTTTCATAACCTTCTTCTGTATCTACAGAGAAAGCATCTAATTTTGACCCACCAAAAGGAAAGTAAAAATCACTTCCCATAGATACGAAGTCATCTGTAAATATGTCCCCTACTTTTGCGAAAGTTGCTGGTATTGCATCATCCGTAAGATCTCTTTCACATCCTAAAGCTAGGACTAAAACCATCCCTAAAACGAATGTTCTCTTAATTTGAATTAAACTTGTATTTTTCATTTTTCGCTTTTTTATTTTCCAATATTAATATGTACATAGGTTCTAATCTCCCATTCAGATCCATCAGGAAATCCAACAGCACTGATAGGTGCTACTTCAAATTCTGATGCCGCTAAAGGAGAGTACCTTGGTGAGTTAGCATCAAGTGAACGCCATGTTCCTCTTATCCCAATCACTGTGCTTGGTAATATAAACCAATCTGGTTTTCCTAAAGAGGTTGACACATCTAACATCAACTGTACTGGATACGTTAAGTTGAAATCTCTATGATAATCAAAAGGTCCCCAATCATTTATTTTAACATGTGTCTCAACTTTCATTTTGTTGTAAATCAGTCTTACATCACCACCAAATCTTTTTATTAATCTATCACTATCACCGTTTGCCTGGCCATTACCATAATAGAAATTTCCAATAACCCCTAAGTCTGGATTTAACTTGGATACCATTCTTGTACTTACCTCCCACAAATCTTCTGCTGGTGCAGATGTAGGGAAAGCAAAGAACTGGCGATTGGCTAGGAAACCAATATGCGCATCTTGCTGTGTAGGAAGATGACGGTAAACAAAACCAAGGTTCATCGCAAATTTGGCGTCTTCAGTGCGGTCGTTATCCCATTCATACATCCATGTTCCAGGAGTTGGATCGAACGTAATTAACATTTCTCCTGCTGTTGTCTCCCTATTATTTCTAACCGCAAATGGGTCTTCAATTACATTTCTTAATCTACCAGGCGCATCCACATCACTTGGCATTGCATCTACTAAAGGCTTTTGCCATAAGAAGTTTGGTGCTATTTGAAAATCACCAACAGTATATGTAAATCCTGCAAGAACATTAGATTGGTTTCCGCTTCCATTATCTTTTAATTTCCAACCTGTAAATGTTTGCGTTTGATCTGCCCCGGCATTAGCAACTAATCCCATAACGGCAGCTTGAGCATAGGCATTTATTTTACCTTCTTGATATGTAATTTTGGCTTTTCCACCCCAATTATCTTTACTTGTAACTTTATCTTCATAAACGGTGTAATTTCCAGGACCACCCGTTACATCTTGGAATGAACTTCCGTTAAGTGGACTACCTGCCCAAATAGCTCCTGCGGTAAGTCCAAATTTTCCTAATTTTCTTTCTACAGCAATGGTTGCTCTTTCCGTTGGCCATGCTGGAATAATACCACTACGAACTTGATTTGCATCTAATATTCGTTGCCCATTTTCATCAAATCGAAGCTCTGTTTGAAGATCTCTATGGTAAACACCTGTCATATCCCATTTTCCAACTTTACGACTGTATTTAAGTAAAGCGGTTGGATTTGCTCCCCACCAAAGTTGAGGTCCGAAAGCAGCTTTTAAACCACTTAAATCCCCTTTTCCATCTATTTCTAATCCTAAAATTTCGCCACCGTAGATATCTAAGTTAGGACCGTAATTAGCTTCGGGATATAGATTAAAAATATCTCCTTCATATGCCCAATGATAATGCCCTGTACGATAGAATCCTCTTAAATCAAAATCCTTAGCATTCCATTCAAATTCTGCATCATAAACATTAACTCTATTAATATCCGTAAGTGTAACTTCTCCATCATCAGAATCAACATTGACTGCTCTTGATCTGTTTTCATAGAAAATTTCGTCAATTGGATTTCCTGCAATATTACCAACTACGTTAAAATTAACATTAGCTCTCATATTTGAAGCCGGCTTACCTTCAATTCCAACGAAATATGACTCCATATGATCGAAGCCTAGTTGGTTTGGAAATGCATCTGAATCCTCATCTACATTGTCTGGTGTAGTAATTAAACTTCCCCCTGTATTAAATGTTGAGAATTCTGCAGTAAGTCTGCTAATTCTTATTTTTTGAGAATCGTTACCTCCTAATAATGCTTTATCTCCTCGTGCCCTTAAGACACCATCCATTAAATTAATATTAGAAAAATAGTTTGATATAAAATCACCCGTCATGTCTTCGTCATAAGGATTAACTTGATGTGCCTCTTTTAAAGAATAGTATGCAGAACGTGGGTATAAGGTATATAATCCTCTTTCATTTGTTGGACCTTTTGCACATATACCAAACCACTCTTCATTCATATTATTATTTCCATCTTTCATATCTAAATAATAACCTCCATTTGCCCAAGACGCTCCAGTATCATGAACATCTAAATTTTTTGTTTGTCCTAGTTTCCACCAGCCATCACTAAATTGAAAAGTAAAACCACCTATTGAATTGCCTGCCTTACCCAATCCGGCTGCATTTTGGTAAATTTCTTTCCAGTTTTCTACAACAAAAAATGCTTGCATTTTTTGATCTTCTTCATTGTCAACAGCATTAAAGGCATCTGATCCAAACTCTGTGAATAAGATTGGCATGTTAAGTTCATTTTTAACCCTTTCAAAAGCATCACCAAATGACTTGCCGCGATACATATTTGTACCGTAGATATCGACATCTTTACACTCTTCTGCTATTATTTCGGAAAACAATAAATCTCCATTACAGATTGCAATCGGGTGAGATGAATCGATTGACTTCATTTTAATGGCTGCATCGTTCATTAGCTTATACATTGGACGTCCACGTTTCTCACCAACTTCTCTTCTCTGTTCTTCTTCATCTGGAAAATCTTCCGTTTCAGATCCTGCCCAAAATAATCCGTAATTATTTTCATTTCCTAATAAAAATAATAGTAGCCCAGGAGTGTCTTTATATGTTTCAGCTAATTCAGTGATTTCATCCATTAATATGTTCTGAGTTGCTTCGTCTCTGTAATCCGTAACCGCAACCCAGCTCCCATTAATAGTTAAACCATAACGGCCAAATGAATGATTAAGCATGGTATAAATACCATAATTCTCATAAATATAGGTTATCCATTTCGGTTGTATACCTGTGTATTGCCTAATAGCATTTACACCCATATTCTTTAATAACGACATTTCAGCATCTAGCGCTGCCTTAATAACATCGTCTGATTGCTTCCATAAACTGTAGTTAAAATTTGTACCTATTGGTACATAACCCCAATTCATACCATTAATCATAAAATCTTCACCATCAACAATTAGTTTCATTCCTTCGGCATTATTTAATACCTCAACATTATTAGATTGACTAAAGATTGGAATTGCTAGTAGTAAGAATATTAACTTAAGAAAGCGTTTTCTCATAATACAGTTTTTAGAGCGTTAATTATTAGCTTATGATAATAACCAAATTATCATTTTGTTAAATTTAAGTCGAAAGATTATTAAATTCTCTAAAAAAGACTATACAAAATATATACGCGTTAAAATAAAGTGATGTATTCTCTTAAAATCTCACATAAAAGCCGCTTATACCAAGTATTTAGTTAATTGTTCTTGCCTTAATAAAAATGGAGAAATACACGCGTATATTGGTTTTGTATGGGTGTTGTATAGGCAAAAAACGATACTGTATAGTTATTAAATCTCTATAATGTAGTTAGATAAGCTTTGTTCGTGGTCTAATTCTAACTTTTTACGCAAACGATAGCGCTTAACCTCTACACTTTTATGTGAGATATTTAGAAGTGGTGCTATCTCTTTAGAAGACAGGTTTAATCTTAAATAAGCACACAGTCTTAAATCATTTGGAGTAATAGTTGGGTGAATTGATTTCATCTTTTTCATAAAATCTTTATCTACATTATTGAAGGCTTCTTCAAATAATTCCCAATCATTAGTATTGTTTAAATTTGAATTTATGACCTTTATGACTTTTTTAACTTCGTTTAGCGTTTTGCTTTTAGACAATTCACTTTTAATACTATTAAGTAATTCATTACGCTTAACTAAATTCATGGTTGCCATACCAAGCTCCCTGTTTTTATTCTCAATATTTAATTGCAAGTTTTTATTTTTGAATTGAATTAACTGACGCTGGTTTTCTAATTGCTCAAATTTCAATTGTCTTTCTTTCTTTTTAATAAGCTTCTGCTGCTGTTTCTTATAATGTTTCTTATTAAAATAAAAAAGCACGTATATAAATAATAATGCCATCAAAATATAAGAAATGATAGCTAAAGGTTTAAGGTACCAAGGCTTTTCAATACTAAAATCATAAGACAGGTCATTATCTAATACCACCCCATCTGTCATTGCTCTTGCCTCAAAATTATAATCCCCATGAGGTAAGTTCTTAAAAAACACTTCAGAACTCCCTGACCAATCACTCCATTCATTATAAATACCAGATAATTTATACTGATACTTAGAAGCAGAAAGTTTATTGTAATTTGTGACACTATAGGTAAATCGTACGTTATTGGATTTATTTTTGAGCGTTGGAGACGCAACTAAATCTAAAGGTAAAAGTTCGTTTGGCAACTTTCCAAATTCCACACTATTTAAGTGCATATCAAAATCTTGTTGCACCAATTTCTTTAAATCGATAATGAGATAGCCTTCCGTAGTTCCGATTAAATATTTATCATCACCTAAGTCTAATATGTTCTCAAATGCAGACTTACTTTTACGCAACTCACTTGAAATCGCTATAACTTTAATTTCAGGCTCACTAGACAATTTACCGGGCTCAATATATATGATCTTATCTTTAGAAAATCCCCACAACTTATTCCTTGGAGTTTCATTAAAAAGTTTACCAGAAATGTACTGCTCTTCACTAAATAAATTACTTAAAATCGTATCATTCACAAAGTTCTTATTGTTAAGGTCATAACTAAAAACCCCTTCTTTATAACTGTATAAAATAGTATTATTATAACTGATTATACTAGACCCAACTCCATAACCAATGGGTAATTTACTATATTCAGAAACAGACCTAAAATCATTATCCATTTTAACATTATAAACACCTTTATGCTCATGACTTACCAATAACTCATGTGGGTTAATAAATTCAAAATACCGAGAAGACACAGTGAAACCTTCAACTTTATTTCTGTACTGCCAAGTGTTATTTACATATTCTAAAATATTCATTCCTATATAATTCCCCTGAATTAAAAGATTGGGATAGCCTTCAATTTCTTTCACAATCCATGTCCCCATTTCTGAAGAAACTTGTTTCGCCTTGCCGCCTTCTATTACGAATGTCCCTTTATTATGCCCACAAAACAACGTCTGTTTTAATACCGACAAAAACCAAACTTGTCCTTTTGTTCCTTTAATAAAATTAAATTTCACATTAGAACCTTTAGGTTTATAAAACAAACCTTGATTAGTCCCTAAGTAAAGAAAATCGTCAGTTTGAGCGGCGGCATAGACCGTTCCTAAAACACCCAATTTATCCGTATAAACTTTAAAAGGTGAATTTAAATTTAAGATATTAATTCCGTTATCTAGCCCTAGCCAAACATTTCCATAACTATCTTCAAACATTGAAAGCGCCGTATTATTGCTTAAGCCATAGGATTGATCAATTTTCATTAATTCATCACCATTTTCATCTAAATGGATAATTCCGTTTGCAATTGTTCCTAGAATGAAACCCCCATCTTTTAATTTAACACTACAATAGATACTTATATCTGCTAATAAACTATCTGAGCTTATATTCCAATGTTCTACTTTTTGATCTTTAAACTTGTAAAAGCCCTTTTCTTTTGTTTGAAAAAGTAGTCCAGAATCAGAGTTGAAAATATTTACTAGCTCAGTATTATCAATATCGTTGGACGGAATGACTAACGATGCTTCTCCATTTTCAATTTTAAAAACACCTACACCTATTTTTTGAAAATAAACGGACTCTTTTACCTTAAACATTTTATTGATTCTCGTATCAGAATCGATAATACTAAAACTATCCTCTGTTGTGTTATATATGTAAATCCTATCGAAAGACTGAAATAACACAAAATCCTCTACACTTACAATTCCCCAAAAATCCTCATCTTCTTTAATCGATAAATCTTTATGATCGCTTAATGATGTATAAGAAAGCTTTCCTTTTTTATTTTTTATCCAAAATCCAAAATCCATGTATCCACCAGAAAAAATAACGCCATTGACTAGCTTTACAGTTCTTAAAATTCCTTCATTTGGAGAATTGTACAGCTGCCAAGATGCCCCATTATATTCTAAAAGCCCTTTATTGTTAGCTACGTATATAAAATCATTTTGAGATTGCGTTATCGACCAATTTTGGTCATCTGCACCATAATCATTGGGAGTGAATATTTGAATAGGAGGAATCTCTTGCGCATATGACATTACACTAAAAATTAGCGTAAGACATAAAAAACTAAGATTGAATTTATATTTATTGAAAACTGACATAAAACTATTGTTGTAATAGATTGTCAAGGTAGTAAATTTCTAAATAACCTGTATTTACAATACAATGTATAAATACCAAAGTTAAATGTATAGGCGTAATCGTTTAATTATAGTTCAAAATATACTTCAAAAATTCTAAATGTACGTTAAAATCTAGGACATAACTTTAATAACTAAAACTTGAAGAAAACAGATTTTGAAATAATAAACTAAACTCATCTATGTTATTGCGTATTGCTTTTGACTTAAATAATGAGGTAAAGCGATTTTTGGATATATTTTAAAACAAAAAAGCCGAAAACTTTCGTTTTCGGCTTTTCATCTGTACTGAAGACGGGACTTGAACCCGTACGTCCTAATGGACATTGGATTTTAAGTCCAACGTGTCTACCAATTCCACCACTTCAGCATTTTGATTACAGACTGTAATCAACTTGGTATTTTATATGATCAGAGCGAAAGATGGGATTTGAACCCACGACCTCCACCTTGGCAAGGTGATGCTCTACCCCTGAGCTACTTTCGCAATTTTAATGAACATTTTCGCTTTCAAAGCGGATGCAAATTTAAAATTTAAATTCTAAATCCAAAGCCTTTTTTGAAAATTTTTTATTTTTTTTTACGCTTGTTTATTTTTTAGCAACATTCGCTTAATTTCATTGAGTTTCATCAAGGCTTCAACGGGTGTTAAAGTGTCAATATCTGTGTGTAAAATCTCATCCTTAATCTCCACTAAAAGAGGATCATCGAGATTAAAAAAGCTTAATTGCAAATCGTCCTTAATACTTTTCACCTTGTCTGTGAGCTCTTCACTTGAATGTGATTTCTCTAATTTAGATAAAATTTTATTTGCACGTCGAATGACTTGTTGTGGCATTCCTGCCATTTTTGCAACGTGAATACCAAAACTATGTTCGCTCCCTCCTTCAACCAGCTTTCTAACAAAAAGCACATTATCTTTTAATTCCTTTACAGCAACATTGAAATTTTTGATACGCCCAAACGTTTCTGTCATTTCATTTAACTCATGGTAATGCGTCGCAAAAAGTGTTTTAGGCTTAGAAGGATGCTCGTGCAAGTATTCGCTAATGGCCCAAGCGATAGAAATTCCATCATACGTACTCGTTCCTCTTCCTATTTCATCTAAAAGCACTAAACTTCTCTCAGAAATATTATTAAGTATAGAAGCCGTTTCATTCATCTCTACCATAAACGTAGATTCCCCCATAGAAATATTATCACTTGCTCCTACTCTTGTAAAAATCTTATCGACTAAACCAATCCTCGCTTCACCTGCAGGTACAAAACTTCCAATCTGAGCCAATAGTACAATTAAAGCTGTTTGTCTTAAAATAGCAGATTTACCAGACATGTTTGGCCCTGTGATCATAATGATTTGTTGTGATTCTCGATCTAAAAACAAATCATTAGCAATATAAGGCTCACCAATTGGTAATTGTTTTTCTATTACAGGATGACGACCATCTTTTATTTCTAAATCATAACTATCATCGATCTGTGGATATACATATTTATTAGATTTAGCTAAACTTGCAAAACCACACAAACAATCTAACTGCCCAATAAGCTGTGCATTTTGTTGAACCGAAATAATAAACTGATGCATCCAAGTCACTAAATCAGTAAATAATTTCTGCTCAATAGCCAAGATACGTTCTTCTGCACCTAAAATTTTTGCTTCGTACTCTTTAAGCTCTTCGGTAATGTATCGTTCTGCATTCACCAAAGTTTGTTTACGAATCCATTCTTCTGGAACTTTGTCTTTATGAGAATTTCTAACTTCTATGTAATAGCCAAAAACATTGTTTGAGGCTATTTTTAAAGATGTAATACCGGTACGTTCACTTTCGCGCTTCAACATATTATCTAAATACGTTTTACCAGATTGCGATAAGCCTCTAAGTTCATCCAGTTCTTCCGAAAACCCTTTAGCAATCGTGCTACCTTTTAATATATTAACCGGTGCGTCTTCGTTTAACGTTTCCTTTATTTTATCGCGAAGCAAATCACAGCGATGTAAATTATCTCCTAATACTTTTAAAGCTTCATTTTCACAAGTCTCAGCAACTGACTTTATAGGCACAATAGCTTCTAAAGAGTTTTTAAGTTGAATCACCTCACGAGGACTTACCTTAGTCGTTGCTATTTTTGAAATGAGACGTTCAATATCTCCAATTTGTTTTATCTGCCCTTGAACCTTATTCAAAACAGCGTCATTTTCTAACAAATATCTCACCACTTCATGACGCTGTTTTATTTTCTCAGCATGCTTTAGAGGCAATGCTAACCAACGTTTTAACATTCGCCCTCCCATTGCCGAAATAGTCTTATCAATAACATTAATCAATGTAACGGCATTGACATTCGTAGAATTATACAATTCTAAATTACGGATGGTGAATTTATCCATCCACACATAATCATCTGTCGCAATTCTTGAAATCGTAGCAATATGCTCTAACTTATTATGACGTGTTTCTCCTAAATAGTGAAGTACGACTCCAGAAGCAATAATTCCTTCATACAAATCTTCAATTCCAAAACCTTTTAATGTTTTCGTATTAAAATGTTTAGTTAATGTCTCATGTGCATAATCGGCTTGAAACACCCAATCTTCAAGATAAAAAGTATGAAAATCATTTCCGAAGATCTCTGAAAACACTTTCCTGTTTTGTTTCGAAATTAAGACTTCACTAGGACTAAAATTTTGAAGTAGTTTATCAATATATTCTGCATTTCCTTGTGAGGTTAAAAACTCGCCTGTTGAAATATCTAAAAACGCCACTCCTATGCGTTGCTTTTCAAAATAGACTGCTGCTAAAAAATTATTTGATTTTGAATGTAGAATATCATCATTAAATGCAACACCTGGTGTTACTAATTCTGTAACTCCACGTTTTACAATGGTTTTAGTCTGCTTCGGATCTTCTAACTGATCACAAATGGCAACACGCTCACCTGCCTTTACTAATTTTGGTAAATACGTATTTAAAGAATGATGTGGAAAACCTGCTAATTCAATTTCACTTTCGCTACCTGCACCACGCTTGGTTAAAATAATATCTAAAATTTTAGACGCTTTTACAGCATCGCTACCAAAGGTTTCGTAAAAATCACCAACTCGAAATAATAATAGTGCATCGGGATATTTAACCTTGATGGCATTATACTGCTTCATTAACGGTGTTACTTTTTTTGCGGATTTTGCCAATGGGAATCTAGTTTTAAGTTCTATTTTTGCCTTGAATATGTTCAGAATTGCAAGTTTGCTAAATTACTTATATTTTGAGGTTTATTGAAACCGAAGAATTAGAAGTTATTTACAAGTGTTAATAATTATATTCTAGACCTGGCAGGTTTTAAAAACCTGACAGGTCTCTTAAGAAACCAAGATGAGAAAACTAAAAAACGAAGAATTAGACCGATTAGAAGTTTCAGAATTTAAAGAAGCGAAAAAGACGCCTATCATTATTATCCTAGATAATATTAGAAGTCTCAACAATATTGGTTCTGTATTTAGAACAAGCGACGCGTTCTTAATTGAGAAAATTTATCTCTGCGGCATTACTGCTCAACCTCCACATAACGATATTAGAAAAACGGCCTTAGGAAGCACAGAAACCGTAGATTGGGAATATGCAGAACACACTTTAGATGTTGTTGAAAAATTAAAATCTGAAAATGTAAATATCTGTTCTATTGAACAAGCAGAAAACGCAACCATGCTCAATGATTTTAAACCTGAACCAAATACTAAATATGCCTTTGTTTTTGGTAACGAAGTTAAAGGTGTTGACCAAAACGTAGTTGATGCAAGTGATGTTGTGATTGAAATTCCGCAATATGGCACAAAGCATTCATTAAATATTTCTGTGAGTTGTGGTGTTGTGGTTTGGGATGTGTTTTCGAAACTAACCTAACCCTATTGAAGAAAAATATTGAAAAAATAATGTCTGGTTGGGGAAAACAAATCACTTGTTTTTCAGCAATATTTGTAGCAAATCCTTATTCTTTTTGGTATGGCGTGCCATTTTACATTCTTGGTCTTTTACTACTTTGGAATTCAAAATTAACCAAGAATTTAAAGATAAAATGGTCATTTTATCCAGTATTTATTGTTGCCATAGTTTATAGCTTAATTAGTCTATTTTTATTGATTATATGATTAAAACATCAAAAACACCTTGGCCCACAAAAGACGCGATGCAACAAGTCTATGACATGCATCTTTGGGGTGGAAAAGAATTTGATTTTTACTCAGGTGATGGCTCTCATAACATTAAAATCGTTGAACCTTATATTGATAGTATCACTACGTTTTTAAAATCGCAGAACAATCCACTAACCGTTTGTGATTTAGGTTGTGGTGATTTCAATATCGGAAAACAACTCACCAAACACACTAAAAACTATATTGCGATAGATATTGTTGACAATCTCATTGAAAGAAATAAAGCCTTATTTAAAGAAGGCCATCTAGAGTTTCAGTGTTTAGATATTGTGAAAGACGAACTTCCCAAAGCAGAAGTTGTTATTCTGAGACAGGTTTTACAACATTTATCTAATACTGAAATCCTAAAAGTAGTTGAAAAATTACATAACTATAAATATGTAATTCTCACGGAACATATACCCGTAGGAAACTTCGAGCCTAATAAAGACATTATTTCTGGTCAAGGTATTAGAATTAAAAAAGATAGTGGCGTTGATGTATTGAAAGCTCCTTTTAAACTGAAAATTGTCGAAGAACAAAAATTATCAGAAATATTTCTAGATCATAATAAAGGTATAATTGTCACCACGCTTTATCAGTTATAGGAAGCCCTTTTATACCAATCCAAGAACAAAAGAACTAACTAATGATTACTATTCTTTGCTTATGGAAGCATCACTAATCTGCTCCAGAAGCCATAAATAATCAGCACGATTCTTAACAAAGTCCTTGTTAGAGATATCAATAATCTTAACATTCATTTCTTGTTGACTTTTTAAAAACTCAAGATAACCTGCATTGATTTTTTCGAGATAATCGTCTTTGATGTCTTTTTCATAATTCCGACCTCGTTTTTTTATATTAGCCTGTAAACGCTCAGTATTTTGATATAAATAAATATACAAATCTGGCTTCGCAATATCCTTATATACTTGATAGAATAATTTTCGATACAATCTAAACTCATCTTCCGGTAAGGTAATCTTAGAAAATATTAGAGATTTATAGACGTCGTAATCGCTTACCATAAAATCCTTAAACAAATCGAGTTGCGATAAGTCATCACTAATTTGCTGATAACGATCTGCTAAAAACGACATTTCTAATGTAAAAGCATAGCGCTCTGGTTCTTTGTAGAATTTTGGCAAAAATGCATTGTCTGCAAACCGCTCTAAAATTAATTTTGCATTAAAATCTTTAGAAATCTTATTAGTTAAACTTGTTTTCCCTGCGCCAATATTACCTTCAATCGCTATATAATTATAACTATTAAAAGTATAGGCTGCATTAGGGTGTTTTAGCAAAATATCTACAAGCTCAATTTCGGAAGTATCCCTACATTCCACCCATAAATTTTCTATAGACTTATTTAAAACAGGATGTTTAAAGTCTTTTGCAATATCTAAAAGTGGCTGTAAAACAAATTTTCGGTTTTGAATTTGCGGATGAGGGATTACTAAAGTTTTTTCTTCAAAACTTTCATCTTCAAAAAATAAAATATCTAAATCTATCTCGCGAGACTCATAACCTATAGTGGTTTTAGACTTCCGCCCTAACTCTATTTCAATAGTCTGAAGTTCCTTAAGAACCTTCTTCGGCTTCAATTCTGTTTCAACCGTTATACACGCATTAAAAAAATCATCGCCTTTAAACCCAAAAGCTGGTGTTTTATAGATTTTAGAAATCGTTTTAACGGCACCAATTCTAACAAATACAGCGTCTATAGCAGATTGCAAGTACTGCAATTTGTTGCCTTTATTACTTCCTAATGCTATATGAGTGATTTTTGTTGGTTTCATAGAAAGAACAAAATAACTAAAACAAATTTTATAACTTTACCTTTACCAAAACTATTTATTAACCATTTTCAATGTCATTAAAAGACAAGCTTTTAGCCCAACGCATTTATCTTATACTTGGTGGACTTTTTATTACATCATTAGTAGTCTCAAATTTAATATTTCAAAAATTCTTTTATTGGCATCCTTTTGATGTCGAAATTTTTGGATCAAAATTATTTGAGGTTTCAGTCGGCATACTACCTTATCCTATTACGTTTTTAATTACAGATTTAATCAGTGAGATTTACGGTAAAAAACGTGCTAACGACATTGTAATCGTTGGTATTTTCGCATCACTATTTTCACTATTAATTATCTATACGGCTTCAAATGTAACTGCTACAGAATGGTCTTACGTTAATGACACAACGTTTAATCAAGTCTTCGGCAATACCTCCCTTGCAGTTTTTGCAAGTATGGTTACGTATTTATTTGCTCAGTTTGTAGATATTCAAATTTATCATTTTTGGAAACGATTAACTAAAGGCAAACACCTTTGGCTCCGCAACAATTTTTCTACTTGGTTTTCTCAATTTATAGACACCTTTACTATTTTGGTTTTACTTTGCACCTTCGGCATTATTGATTGGGTGAACTTCGCTGGCTTATTAATTAGCGGTTTTATTTTCAAAGTTTTAGTTGCATTATTAGACACTCCATTCCTGTATCTCGGAGTGTATTTATTTAGAAAGCGTTTTAAGCTAAGCGTAAATGAGGAAATAAATTTATTATAACTGTTAATCAAAACATTAAAATCTTCTTAAACTTACCGATATTAGCATCTTTTATTCGGAATTTTACGTATATATTAATGAAGCTATTTAAACCCCACAAATACTAATTATGAAGAAAGTCCTCAAAATTGTTGGAATCATTTTACTCCTTTTTATCGCGATTCTTATTGCGACACCATTTTTCTTAGAATCTAAAATAGATACGATTGTTCAAAACTATGCCGATGAAAACTTGAACGCTGAACTTACGTTTGACGATATTAGTTTAAGTCTTATAAGTAGTTTCCCAAAAGCAGAAATAAGTGTCGATAATCTAAAAATTATAAATCGCGCACCTTTTGAAGGAGAAACCTTAGCTACTGCAAAGTCTTTATCTTTTGAAATGGGTATTATGCAATTATTAAAAGGTACAGAAGATCCCCTTGTTGTGAACGAGATAATAGCAAACGAACTTCTTTTGGTCATAAAAACCAATAAAACAGGGGCTGTAAATTATGATATTGTAAAAGAAAGCGATACAGAAGCTGCACCTGCAGAAACAGAAGCTTCAAGCGGTTTTACTTTTGATATCGACAACTATGAACTTAATAATAGCGCCTTCACTTACATAGATGACACGTCTAACATGGCTTTTTATCTTACTGAAATTAACCATAAAGGAACTGGTATATTTTCTGGAGGTAAATCTGAACTAGACACTAATACTGAAGCTAATGTTACTTTTGCTATGGACAGCACTGAATATTTAAGTAATAATAGTATTAAATTAGACGCACTTATAGACCTAGATTTAGACCAACAAAAATATACGTTTAAAGAAAATAAAGGTTACATCAATGCTTTACCTCTAGAATTTGATGGTTACGTGCAATTGGTTGAAGCCGGACAACAAATAGATATCACTTTTAAAAATCCGGGAGCAACGTTTAAAGATTTCTTAGCCATTATTCCTCAAGCTTACGCCAAAGACGTTGCCAACGTTAGTACTACAGGTAACTTTACCGTAAACGGAATTGTAAAAGGTTTAGTTTCTGAAGAAACAATTCCTACTTTGGACATTAATTTATTATCCGAAAATGCCTCTTTCAAATTCCCCCAACTTCCGAAAAGTGTAAAAAACATAAGTATAGATGTATCCGTGAAGAATACTACGGGAAATATTGATGACACATTTGTGAATATTGATAAGCTTAATTTTCAGATTGATGAAGATACTTTTAAATCAGAAGCCTCTATTAAAAACCTTACTAAAAACATGCTTATTGCAGCTAAATTAGATGGTACTTTAAATTTAGCCAATATCACCAAAGCTTATCCTGTTGAATTAGAGAATGAACTTAGTGGTATTTTAAAAGCAAACGTAAGCACCTCGTTCGATATGGATGCAATTGAAACTAATGCTTACCAACGAATTAAAAATGTTGGAAGTGTATCCTTATCTAATTTTGTATTTTCTTCTGATGATATTTTAAATCCTATTCAGATTAATAAAGCAGACTTAACCTTTAAACCAGGAACAGTAAGCCTCAATAGTTTTGATGCCCAAACGGGCAAAAGTGACTTTACGGCTACAGGGACAATCAATAACTTACTAGGTTTTATGTTGAGTGACAAAAATTTAGAAGGTAATTTTAATTTGAATTCTAACACGTTTGCCCTGTCAGATTTTATGTCTGAAGACACTACAACAACTGGAACGTCAAATAAAACAACTCAAACCACACCCGCAGCTGAGTCGCTTAAAATTCCTGCTTTTTTAGATTGCACGATTACAGCTAATGCTAAAACAGTGATTTATGACAACCTGAATTTAAAGAATGTAAAAGGGCAGTTGGTTATAAAAGACCAAACAGCTAGTCTTAAAAATATGACCACAGATATATTTAATGGTCAATTAGGAATTTCTGGGAATGTATCCACTAAATCTGCAAAACCAAGTTTTGATATGAAATTAGGAATGCAAAACTTTGATATATCGCAATCATTTAACGATTTAGAAATGTTAAAGGCCTTAGCACCAATCGCCAAAGTTTTACAAGGAAAATTAAATTCTACAATTGATATTAGTGGATTTTTAGACGAAAGCTTTTCACCAGACCTAACAACTATGTCCGGAAGCGCTTTGGCTGAGATTTTAACAGACAAAGTAGATACGAGTAACAGTCCTTTACTAGCTGGATTAGATAGCAAATTAGATTTTATTGATTTTAGTAAAATAGATTTAAAAGACATTAAAACCAATCTAAGCTTTGAGAATGGTAGTGTTTCTGTAAAACCGTTTACAATTAATTATAAAGATATTCCTATTGAAGTCTCAGGTTCACATAGTTTTTCAAACACGATGAATTACAGTGCTGTTTTACAAGTACCAGCAAAATACTTAGGTAGTGAGGTAAATCGTTTGATTGGTAAAATTAATGATAATGAAGTTAATAAGTTAACGGTTCCGATAACAGCAAACATTGGTGGTACATTTACAAGTCCAAATATTAAAACAGATTTAACTTCTGGTGTATCTAATTTAACTAAGCAACTAGTTGAAATTGAAAAGCAAAAATTAATTGGTCAGGGAAAAGATAAAATAACCGATTTATTAGGTGGTATTTTAGGTGGTAATTCTGCAACTAAAACCGATTCTACCAAGACTACTGTAGCCGATAGTACTAAGCAAACTAATCAAGATAAAGTTAAAGAGGGTGTTAGTAACATATTAGGTGGATTATTGGGCGGAAAGAAAAAATCAGACACTAGTAAAGAGGCTGATTCAACTAAAAATTAGACTACGGGCGGAAAAAGCACATGCTTTTTCCCAATTTATGTTAATAAATACACTTTTATTTGCTTTTCTTAATAATTAGATTACATTGAAGGTTCACTAAATTTCAAAAGAATACATGAGGCAATTAAAAATCACCAAGCAGGTAACTAACAGAGAAGACAAATCGTTAGATAAATATTTACAGGATATTAGTAAAATTCCTTTGATTACTGCAGATGAAGAAGTCGAGTTAGCACAGCTTATTCGAAAAGGTGATCAAGCTGCATTAGATAAATTAACAACTGCAAACCTAAGGTTTGTTGTTTCTGTTGCAAAGCAATATCAAAATCAAGGTTTAAAACTACCCGATTTAATAAACGAGGGAAATGCTGGTTTAGTAAAAGCAGCAAAACGTTTCGATGAAACTAGAGGTTTTAAGTTTATTTCTTATGCTGTATGGTGGATTAGACAAGCTATTTTACAAGCATTAGCAGAGCAGTCGCGTATAGTACGTTTGCCATTGAATAAAATTGGTACAATCAATAAGATTAATAAAGCCTTTTCTCATTTAGAACAAATTAATCAGAGACCACCAAATGCAGATGAAATTGCTCGCGAATTAGATATCAGTGTTCGTGAAGTAAAACAATCTATGAAAAATTCTGGTCGTCACCTTTCTATGGATGCACCATTAAAAGATGGAGAGACATTTAGTTTATACGATGTGGTAAGTTCTGGAGAATCACCAAGACCTGACAAAGCGTTAATGAAAGAGTCCTTAAACACGGAAGTTGAGCGTGCCTTAGAAACACTAACTCAAAAGGAAAGTGATGTGATTCGTTTAAATTTTGGAATTGGAGATCAACCACCAATGACCTTAGAAGAAATAGGTAGCATCTACGATTTAACTCGTGAGCGTGTACGTCAAATTAGAGAAAAAGGAATCAGAAGATTAAGACATGCGAGTAAGAGTAAAATCTTAAAAACATACTTAGGTTAAAAATAAATTTCTAAAACATTGAATTAATTTTTTATTTTCAAATAGTTAGCATATATTTGCCGACCATTTGCAAGAAATAGTTAACAAAAATATATCGATATAATGATTAAAATCGAAATCAAAGAAGGAGAAAATATAGAACGTGCACTTAAGCGTTACAAGCGTAAACACAGAAATGTGCAGATTATGCAAAACTTAAGAGAAAAGCGTTATTTCGCAAAACCTTCTGTTAAGAGAAGAAGAGAAGTTCAGAAAGCTGAATACATTCAAGGTCTAAGAGACGCTGAAAATATATAAACATTATATTTATATAACGTAATACTAAAGAGTAGCAATTTGTGCTACTCTTTTTTTATACCCTAAATTCTGATTTCTGTAAATTTTCATTCTATATTGAACCCACTAAAACATTAAGATATGCCATTAATTAAAGCCGTTAGAGGAAAACAGCCTCAAATCTCAGAGGATTGTTACATCGCCGAAAATGCCACTATAGTAGGTGAAGTTACAATAGGAAAACAATGTAGTGTCTGGTTTAATGCCGTAATTAGAGGCGATGTACACTATATTACAATGGGCGATAAGGTGAATGTTCAAGATGGTGCAGTTATCCATGCGACGTATCTAAAATCGCCTACAACAATTGGTAATAATGTTTCCATAGGACATAATGCTATTGTACATGGTTGCACAATACAAGACAACGTACTCATTGGTATGGGAAGTATTATAATGGACGATTGCATTATAGAAAGTAATAGTATTATTGCGGCAGGAGCTGTATTAACTAAAAACACTGTTGTTGAATCTGGAAGTATCTATGCTGGGGTACCAGCCAAAAAAGTTAAGGATATTAGCAAAGAACTAATCTCTGGCGAAATTGATAGGATTGCAAATAACTATGTGGAATATTCTAGCTGGTTTAAAGACTAATAAGTAACTCTAAGTAACGCAATCAGACCTGAAGTTTTAAGCGCTCAATTAACGCTTCAATAGTAGAAAGTTCTTTTAAAGCTTCAGAATTTAGAACTGTTGAAAGTTGCTGATTTTCTAATTTTAAAACCGTTGGATAGATCATATTTACATTCGGAAAAGTGGCTTCAAATTCGTCCTTGTGATAGAATTCCATTTCCATCTTGCTTTGCGTTCTATAATTCTTCCAAGTGCCATTTTCATTAAAGGCATTGTGCGTCAAAGCACATAAAGAACATTTATACGTCGATGGACTGATCAACTTGTGTCCAGCTTCAAATAAAGCATTTAGTTTACCTGAATTCGCATTGTAGATAAATAGTAATTTCATATATACATTATTATACTTTAAGACCATTAATGCACGTTGCATTTTATGAATCTTGTGAGAAATAACACCTTTAAATCTGGCGCTTCATAATGCATTAGTATGTTTTAATTTACTAACCTTACTAAAAGTCTACATATGAGACATTAAATTTATAATCTAAGATTGAATTTAAAACCGCAATATCCCCATTAGAGCACAATTCAATTTTTGGCAAATCTAATGCGTCATTAAGTAAACCAAGCGCGGTTAATACGGTTTGTGTCTGTTTTGCAACTGCCCGTCCTGAATCGATAATCTTAACATTATCTGGAAGCATTTTAGTAAGCATAGGAATAAGATAAGGATAATGAGTGCACCCTAGAACCAAGTAATCAATATTCTGCTTTAACATAGGCTCTAAATAGGTTTCGAGGTACGATTGCATTTCTTTAGAGTCTAACTGACCGGTTTCAATCAACGGTACAATGCCCTCACCTACTTGTTCTATAATTGTGATATTTTTAGAATATAAATCTGTGGTTTTATGAAAAAGCTTACTGCTTAAAGTCCCTTTGGTCGCAAGAATACCAATAGCTTTAGTTTGTGTATTTAAAGCCGCTGGTTTTATGGCTGGCTCTATACCTATGAATGGAATATCATAATTTAGCCTAAGATAATCTATTGCATTTGTAGTTGCCGTATTGCAAGCCACCACTATAATTTTACACCCTTCTTCAATAAGAAATTCGGCATTTTTAATACTTAATTGAATGATTTCATCTTCAGACCGATTACCATAAGGTGCATTTTTGCTATCAGCTAAATACAGACAATTTTCATTGGGTAATAACGCATGTATCTCCTTAAAGATAGAAGTACCTCCAATTCCTGAATCAAATATGCCTATAGGATCATTGCTCATATATACAAAAATAAAAAGTCGCTTAACAATAAGCGACTTTCTAAATAATTATTTTTAATTAGGCTTACATTCCTAATTGTTTTTTAACATCTGCCATAAGATCTTTACCATCTTTTACGATAAGCATTGCTGAGTCAAAAACATACTGAATACCTTGAGCTTTAGCAACTGTATTAATTGCTTTATCTGCTTTCTCAACGATAGGCTTTAAAAGATTAAATTCTTTTGCTTGTAAATCCTTTTGAGCTTGTTGTTGGTACTCACTTAAGCTTTGTTTGATACCATCAACTTCCTGCATACGATCCATATTAGTCTGCTCCGTTTGCGTTTCAGCTTCAGCGTCATATTGCTTAAGCTTAACGTCTAACTCTTTTAATGATGTTTCAATTGTTGCTTGGTAAGTTTTACTTAATTTATCAATCTCAGTTTGAGCTTGAGTATAAGCTGGCATTGCTTTAATCAATTCTTGCTTATTTATATGTGCAACATTGCTTTGAGCAGAAGTTAAACTTGTAGCTCCTATAAAAAGTACTGCTGCAAATAATAAAGTTTTTAAATTTTTCATTTGATTTTAATTGTATTACGTGTTATAAATTATTAATTATTGTCTTCGTTTTTCTTTGCTTTGGCAATAGAATCGTTTCTCTCTACCTGTTTTTCACGTTCTTCACGTGCTTTTTTACGCTGTTCTATTATTTTCTTTTTTCTATCCTCTAGTTCTTTTTGACGTGCCTCCCTATCTTTCAATTTTTGAGCGCGTTCCGCTGCCGCTATTTCTGCTGCTGTTAACGGTTCTTTAGAAACTATTGAATCTTTTACAACAACATTTTTTTGTTTAATGCTATCTGTCTTAACTGTTGGTTCTATTTTAGTGACGCTATCCACTTTAACCGTCTTAGCCTCTTCAAAAATTTCCGCTCTCTCGTTCTTTGCATCAATAACTTTTTGGCGACGCTCTTCTGCTTCTTTCCTTTTAGCATCTCTTAACGCCTGCTGTGCTGCACGTCTATCTTCAGCTGCTTGTTCGCGTTCTGCTCTCTTATCTGCTAATTCTTTTTCACGCTTTGCCTTAAGATCCTCTAATGCTTGCTGACGCGCATCTTTACCTGTATCTACAACGGGAACAACTTCTTCATCTTCTAATTCTTGGCGTTCCTTCTTATTTTTAGCTTGCGATCTCTTAGATGTCCGTGTAATAGTTCTTAAAACTTGCTCACTGATATCATAACGTTCAGCAGAATACAACATTACAACATCTGCAGATTTATCAAAAACAAAATCGTAACTTTTAGTTTCTGCAATTTCTTGTACAGCTGCAAAAATCTGATCTTGGATAGGCTCTATTAACTGACGCTTTTGAATCATTAAATCTCCATCAGGCCCAAAACGCTTCTGTTGATAATCTAAAACCTCAGCTTCTTCGAAAGTAATATCCTCAAAACGCTCATCATACAATTCTTTAGTTAAAAGAACGCTTTCGTTATCTAGCTCTTTCTTCTTTTGCGCAATTGCATTTAATTTCGTTTCAATTTCAGTCTTCCAATCTGTAACCTTTTTATCTAACTGAGAAGATGCTTCTTTATATTCCGGTACATTTTCTAAAATGTACTCAGTATCAATATAACCAATCCTCACCCCTCGTTGCGCATTTACACTGAAGCTTACAAGACCTACTGTTATTATAAAAAAAAGAACTTTAAATTTCATCATTTATGTTTTTATGTTTTGAGACATTTTGGTTATAAAACTCGATGTGTTATCATTTTAGTCTTATTAGTCTTCAAATTTAACGAAATATATTCTTAAAAATTTTAACAATATGATGAAATCCTTGTTTAGCTATTAGAAAATATCATGCCAAACTTAAAATTGTTGACCGATTATGAAGTGTGTCTCCCAATTTTTAACGGTTGTTCCGAAGGGAGATTCATCAAATGCATGACCAAAATCTATACCAAGTAAACCAAAGGCTGGCATAAATATACGCAATCCAAAACCTGCAGATCTCTGAAGCTTGAAAGGATCGTAATCCTTGAAGTCATTAACAGATGTTCCTGCTTCTAAAAATGAAAGCGCATATATTTTAGCTTGTGCACCTAAAGTAATAGGGTAACGTAGCTCTAATGAGAATTTACTATATATTGAACCACCATCCTGAGAAGATAATGATTGATTAGGATAGCCACGTAATTGAACAACCTCTCTACCATCTAAAGAGTAATTAGCTAAACCATCACCACCAACAAAGAAGCGTTCAAAAGGAATAACTCCCCTATCATTATTATAAGCTCCAAGGAAACCAAATTCTACACTAGGACGTAAAACTAATTTTTTGGTTAGGGATTGATACCAATCTGCTTTAAATTTAATCTTATAAAATTCTAGCCATTTAAAACGTTCTTGGTCAATTTCTGATATTCTCGATGATGCATCATTAAAAGCCGCAGTTTCTTGTAGCGTTGGATTCGGATTATTTTGATAATCACTTAAAATTTCATTCTGATCAGCTCTTTCGTCTTTTAAATCACCATAATCTACTCCATTTACCAATGAATAAGGGAAAGAAAATTTAGCTGAAACAGAAAAACTAGAACCACCTGTTGGAAAAATAGGATCATTGTAAATATCACTTCTACTTAAACCTATCGTATATGACAGGTTATTTGAGGTTCCATCTCCAAATGTAAATAAACCAGTGTTGTAATTTTGAAGATCATAATGTTGGTAACTGATTGCTTGCGATAATAGAAAATAATCATCTGGTTCCGCTAATCTTGTTGAGACACCAAAAGTTAAACCTGTAATATTGAAACTTTTACTTTTATCGGCGCTTCCCGTACTAGAATCGTACAAAAACTGTCTTGAATGTGAAAGCGATGATGACAATTGAAATGGTTTTTTACCACCAAACCACGGTTCACTAAATGAAAAACTATACGTTTGAAAAAACTGACTTGCTTGAAGTCTCAATGCTAAACTTTGACCATCACCTCTAGGTACCGGCTTATAAGCCTCACCGTTAAAAATGTTTTTTATTGAAAAGTTATTAAATGATAATCCTAATGTACCAATGAAGCCTCCGCCGCCATAACCACCTTGTAGTTGTATTTGACTAGAACCTTGCTCTACTAAAGAATATTCCACATCTAGAGTTCCATCTACAGGATTTGGATTTTTAATATCTGGTACAATTTGTTGTGCATCAAAATACCCTAATTGTCCAAGCTCTCTGATGGTTCTAATAATATCAGATTTTCTATATAATTCTCCCGGACGTGTTCTAATCTCTCTATAAATAACATGATCATTAGTAACATCATTACCGACTACAGTTACATTATTATAATATGCTGGTTTACCTTCAGAAATACGGATTTCCATATCAATCACATTACCTTCTGCACTAACTTCTACAGGATTGATTGTGGAAAACATATAACCAAAGTTTTGGTAAGCATTTGTTATATCATTTGCATCTGGGTTACTATCATCTGCAATACGCTCTCTTAATTCTACACCATTATAAGTATCACCTTCCTTAATACCAAGTAGGTTAGACAATTGCTGATCAGAATATACGGTATTACCAACAAAAGTAATTTTACCAAATGTATACTGTTCTCCTTCCTCTACTTCAATATCTAAACTAATTGTTTTTTCATCTAAATAAGAAATAGAATCTGATATAATCCTCGCATCACGATAACCGTTCTCTTTATAGTAATCTACCACACTTATAAGATCTTCTCTAAAATTGTCTTCAATATATTTTGAACGTTTTAGGAATCGAATAAATTTCTTTTGCTTCGTATTCTTCATAGCTTTACGAAGCTTCTTATCGACTATTTTCTCGTTACCCTCAAAATTAATAGTCTTTATTTTTACTTTTTCCCCTTTATCAATTGCAATACGCATATCAACACGTTCTTTCTCTACTGAATCAATAACTTCTGATGTTGTGATTCTAACGTCTGTATTTAAAAACCCCTTTTTTCTATACTTATTTGTAAGATAGTTTTTCGTTGTAGCAATAAGGTTTTCTGTAACTTTTTGACCTGTCTTAAGTTTGTTTTCGTCAATAATCTCGTCTTTCTTACCCTTCTTAACTCCTTCTATCGTAAGGTCTTTAAGTTCTGGCAAATCACTAAGGTGAATCTCTAAATTTGCATTCTTACCGTCTATGTCAGTTATATAAATATCTATACTACTAAATAAGTTAGATTTCCACAAAGTCTTTACTGCATTAGCAATTTTCTCACCACCTACCTGAATCTCTTCATCCTTTCTAAGTTTAGAATAGGCAATAATAGTTTGCGCGCTAAAATTGGTATTACCAGTAACATTAATCTCCTTAATTAAATAGGTTTCTCCTCCTTCTACTTGAGCGTAACTGCTAAATGAAATTGTAAAAAGGAATGCAACACAAAAAAGCTTAATATATGACTTCAATATTGCGGTATTAGGTAAGTTGTTCGCTTGTTTTTCCAAATCTTCGTTCTCTGTTTTGATAGTTTATGAGTGCCTCATATAGATTTTCTTTTGAAAAATCTGGCCATAAAACATCTGTAAAATATAGTTCTGCGTAGGCTATTTGCCATAGTAAAAAATTACTGATACGTTGCTCTCCACTTGTGCGGATAAGTAGGTCAACGTCTGGTAAATTTTGCGTGTAAAGATGCTTATTAATAATTGATTCGTCAATACTTTCAGAAGAAATTATATTATTTTTAACTTTAACTGACAATTCTTTAATAACATTAACAATTTCTTCACGAGAACCATAGCTTAAGGCTAAAGTTAATGTCATATTAGAATTATTTTTAGTTTTTTCGATAACACCTAACAGCTCTTGATGTGCTTTTTTAGGTAAATCATTTAGATTCCCAATAGCACATAATTTAATGTTATTATCTTCAAAAGTTTTCATCTCTCTCTTTAAAGACTTCACCAAAAGTTTCATTAGAGTCTGTACCTCTAACTTAGGTCTGTTCCAATTTTCGGTAGAGAATGCATAAAGCGTTAAATTCTTAATACCTAACTCTGCACAAGCTTCAACGGTTTGTCTTACAGATTTAGTGCCATTTTCATGACCAACAACCCGCATCAATCCTTGTTGTTTTGCCCAACGACCATTACCATCCATTATAATTGCTAGATGAGCAGGAAGGTTCTTTTTATTTATTTTTTCTTTTAAATTCATTTTAAAAATTGCAATAGCAAGGTCTTCTACCAAAGGTGTAAGTTAATGTAATTCCAGTAAACATATACCAATCGTTATTATTAGTGTTCCCAAAACTTAACGCCTCTCTATCTTTAGAATCTGGCACACTTCCATCCAATTCATCAGAAAAAGTATAGCGTGCACCGATTTCACCAGCTAAAACTAATTGGTTTGATATGTTTGTTTTGTAGCCTAAAGCCATAGGAATACCTAATGCCCAACTATTCGTATTTTCTGATGTGTACTCACCATTTGCTAAAAAATAAGAATTATCATGATGAGTAAATGTAATCCCAGAGTAGAGATAAGGAGTTCCTTTTGTTCCAATAGTATGGAGATCGAACTCGAAAAATGTAAATTCCATACCCAATGAAATCTCTATAATACTGGTATCAAATTCGTAATTGCGCTCTACTCTTCTTGGATCATCAGAATCTCTATCAATTCCTTTTAAGTCTGAAAAAATAACAGAAGCTCTAAATGAGTGTCTCTCACTGCGGTTCCATCTTCCTAGAACACCAAATGCAGCTTGATTTGGAGAAATGTAATCCGTTGCTCCAACATCACCAATAAAATTACTCCCACCTGCAAATACGCCAACCTCATAAATCTGAGCGCCAACATTTTTTGGGATAAAAGTGCACAATAAAAGCAGAAAAAAATACTTCATAGAGTTTTCAAAGTTTGCAAATATAACAATTCTGATTTGTGCGCAATAATTTGACACAAATAGTCTTACAGATAAACAGTTTTTGAAAGTAATTATTGTACAAACCTACTTTAGTTACGACGATCTTCTCCCCAAAGCAGTTTTTTTCGTAGGGTTGCCAGAAAGGATTCATCTAGAAGTTCTACCATTTTTATTACAAAATCAGCTTTTCTTACGGTGACTGTTGTCGTATTTGAAAGTGTAACAATCCGTGAGTCTAAAGACATCAAAAACTGATCCTCTCTACCGTTTACTCTAAGCGTCACTGTTTTACTGTCAGGCAAAACTAATGGTCTTGCACTTAAATTATGAGGAGCTATAGTGGTTAACACAAAGTTTTTTGCATTTGGTGCAATAACTGGTCCTCCACAACTTAACGAATACCCAGTAGAGCCCGTTGGAGTAGACAAAATAAGTCCATCTGCCCAATACGTAGTTAAAAACTCATCGTCGAGATGGGTTTCTATAGTTATCATAGATGTCGTGTTTTTTCGACTTATAGCAATTTCATTAAGTGCGAAATGCGTACTTACAATATCTTGATGCTCTGGGTCTGTTGAAACACTTAGCAACGAACGTTCAGAAATCTTATAATCTCCATTAAAAATTTCTGTTAATGCAGTTTGTATATCATCGATTTGTATCGTAGCTAAAAAACCTAAGCGTCCTGTATTAATACCAACTACTGGTATCGCTAAATCGCCAACGTATGTAATAGCACGCAAAATGGTACCATCACCACCAACACTAATTAATAAATCAAAAGTTGCATCTAACTCGCTAAATGTAGTTATTTCGGTATTCTCTTTTACAAAAGCCTTTTGCGTATCCAAAAACTCACGTTCTATAAACACCTGAGCTTGTTTTGCCAACAAAACATCTATTAGTTTTTCAACGGCTATTTGTGTGGTCTCTTTTATGTAATTCTGACCATAAATCGCTACCTTCTTCATTACATGTTTAGGTATTTATCGAGGTATTGCGAACGTTCTTTTAAGGTTTCGAGATAAGAATCATCTTCATGCCCAGAAACAATATTATAACTGTAGCGTCTAAATGATTGTATAATATCATTCAGACTAGTATTACTTATTTTCAAAGTTACTCTTGCTAAATCACCTTCCATTTTAGACACAAAAGCACCTAGAAGTTTCGTGTCATTAGACTCTACAATCTGGCTAATTTCACTAAATGAATAGTCGTTAATACCTTTTTCAACTATCAAAATACCACCTGGCTCGGCAAAAAATGGTGTCTCATTAAACAAATGTATAATATCATTTAACTCGTAATAACCAATATATTTATTATTAAGATCCAATATAGGCATTATATTAGAGTCATTCTGAGCAAATGCTTCTAATACATCTAACCAAATAGTTGTAGGCCTCACAAAAAAACCTTCAATAGCGTAGTTGCACTCGCCAATTGTCTTAGCTCCATCAAAACAATGAGCGTCTGTTTCAGAAACACACCCCATATAAACCCCATCGTTCTCAATCGGAATATGAGAATACGTTAGCTGATTAAAGAGTAATTTTAAATCACCTACTTTATCAGCTATACCTAGCGGTCTAATATCATTTATTATATAGTCTTGAAGCTCCATTAACCTGTATAAATATGTTGCAAATTAATCAAAAATAACCACAAAATACGTCTCCTACTTTGTATTTTTGTGATTCAAAACCTATTACAATGACAAAGCTAAGTGTTAATATAAATAAGATTGCCACATTAAGAAATAGTCGCGGAGGTGATGTTCCTAATGTAGTGCAGTTTGCCAAAGACGTACAGCGTTTTGGTGGTGAAGGTGTTACTATTCATCCAAGACCAGACGAAAGACATATTCGCTACCAAGATGCTTACGATTTAAAATCTGAAGTTTACACAGAATACAACATAGAAGGCAACCCTATTCCGAAGTTTGTGGATATGGTTTTAAAAATTAAACCCACACAAGTCACTTTAGTACCAGATTCAGTTGATGCTATTACCTCTAATGCAGGTTGGGATACTATTAAACATAAAGATTTTTTAATTGAAGTGATTAAAGAATTTAAAGCAAACGGCATTAGAACATCCATATTTGTAGATCCCGATTTACGTCAAATTGAAGGTGCCAAAGCTACAGGAACGGACCGCATAGAATTATATACAGAGGCATTTGCCCATCAGTATAGTTTAGGAAATGAAGACTCCATTAAGCCTTATATGGAATGTGCCGGCTTGGCCAACACTTTACAATTAGGTATTAATGCAGGTCATGATTTATCTTTGGATAATATCGCATTTTTTAAAGAAAACATTACAGGTTTATTAGAGGTGTCTATAGGACATGCACTAATTGCTGAAAGTCTATATATGGGAGTTGAGAATGTGATTGGGATGTATTTAGAAAAGCTTAAATAAGAATTTAAAAGTATTTCACGCAGATCCGCAAAGAAAAACTCACTCATATAATAATATCACGTTCAATAAGTCCCTATAATTCATAAATAAATTTCACATCCACACAACCACACACAGCTATGGGCCTTTGCGCCTCTGGGTGAAAAAAAAATTATATGCAACTACACTCAAACATTATAGGAGAAGGTAAACCTTTTATTATCCTTCATGGTTTTTTAGGTATGGGAGACAATTGGAAAACCTTAGCTAAGCAATTTTCTGAGTCAAATTTTGAAGTTCATCTTGTAGACCAACGAAATCACGGTCGTAGTTTCCATTCTGAAGAATTTGACTATGAAGTAATGGCCAAAGACTTAAAACACTATTGCGAAGATAAAAATCTAAGTGATATTATTTTACTAGGGCATTCCATGGGAGGAAAAACAGCAATGCTATTTGCTGCAAAACATCCTGAATTAGTAAGTAAACTAATGGTTGCCGATATTTCACCACGGTATTATCCCGTGCATCACGATGCTATTTTGGAAGGCCTAAGCAGCTTAGATTTCTCTGAAATTAAAAGTCGTGGAGAAGCAGATACTGCGCTAAGCAGTTATGTTCGCGACACCGGAACTCGAATGTTTTTACTCAAAAATTTATATTGGGTAGAAAAAGGACAATTGGGCTTGCGCATGAATTTGAGCGTCTTAAAAGAAAATGTTTCTGAAGTTGGAGAAGCACTTCCAATACATGCCACCTTTCAAAAAGACACTTTATTTTTACGTGGTGATCGTTCCGAATATATTGGAGAAGCTGATGAAGCTATCATTCAGCGTCATTTTCCAAATTCTGAAATTATTACTATTTCAAATGCAGGTCATTGGTTACATGCCGAAAACCCAAAGGATTTTTATGCTGCTGTAATGAACTTTATTTAATTTCAACATCTACCTTATCACTATGAAGTATCTAATTGTAATTATCCTCTACTTATTTAGCTTTCAGTTTACAATGGCTCAAGACATGCCAGACGGACCATATCAAGACTATTACGATTCTGGGGAACTCAAAGAAGAAGGGCAGTACAAAAATAACAAACGTATTGGCGGGTGGAAAATGTATTACAAAAACGGACAAGTTTCAAAAGTATTTAGCTATAATGACGGCAAATATAACGATGCATCAATTACATACTACGACAATGGTATCGTAAGTAACAAAACAGAATTAGAGGATGGGGTCTATGTTACAATCGCCTATTATAAAAGCGGTAATCTAGACTATAAAAGACAAAATGAATCAGGCTATTTTAAAAGTTATTATGAAAGCGGTGCCAAAGAAATAGAAGCTAACTATTTTGAATTTGATTTAGTTGGCGAATGGAAAAAATACCACGAAAATGGTAAACTTGAATGGCTCGTCACTTATAAAGAAGGCTACAGAAATGGCCTTTACAAAAAATATGATGAATATGGCAACCTAAAACTTGAAGGCACTAACCTAAAAGATAAGGTTGATGGTGAAGAAAAAAGATATCTACCAGGTCATATTTTGGAATGGACAGGGAAATATTCTAAAGGTCTTTTAAACAGCACATGGGTTAAGTTTGACGCCACAGGAAAGAAAATTGAAAAGGTTAAGTTTAAAGATGGCATTGCTTCAAAGTCTAAATTCAAAGACATATTAAAACCAACCAAAGTTGCCGACGGTGTTATAGAACTTGTACCTGTTTATCCAGGCTGTGAAGAAATGTTAACTAATAAAACTAGAAGAGCATGCATGAACACAAATATAAATCAACTCATTGGTAAAAATTTCAACACTTATTTAGCTACAGATTTAAATTTATTAGGAAGACAAAGAATCGTTCTTAATTTCAAAATAGATAAAGCTGGTAAAGTCATAGAGGCTAAAGCAAGAGCACCACATCCTGGCTTAGCCGCAGAAGCCGTAAGAGTTATAAAACTCCTACCAATTGTAGAGCCAGCATACCAACGAGATAAACCTGTTATTATTCCGTTTTCAATACCTATTGTTTTTCAAATTCAGAAATAACTATCAATTATTTAGTATCTTATACTTTAATTCAAAAAAAAATATGAATCTCATCATTCGACTTTTACTAAACGCCTTAGCCGTTTTTGTTTTAGCAAACATCCTCAATGGTGTCACTGTAGATGGTTATGCCGGAGCAATTATTGTAGCCATTGTACTGGCTATTCTCAATTTACTAGTTAAACCAATATTAGTTATTTTAACCATACCCGTAACTATTATAACCTTAGGTCTTTTTCTATTAGTCATTAATGCTCTTATTATATTATTAGCAAGTAGTCTTATCTCTGGATTTGGAGTCTCTGGCTTTTGGACCGCATTGCTTTTCAGTATTCTTTTATCCCTTTTGCAATCGTTATTGCAATCATTCTTAAAAGAAGATAAAAAGTAGCTTAAGTTCAAACGCTTAAAACTATTGTTGGGTTGCAAAAAATATTGTATTTTTGCAGCCCAATTTTAGTTTCAAAAAAATGAATATTACAAGAGAAAACATCGATGCATTAAATGCAGTTGTAAAAGTGGACATCGCTAAAGAAGATTATAGCGACAAAGTAGAGAAAATCTTAGTAGATTACCGCAAGTCTGCTAACATTCCTGGTTTTAGAAAAGGTCATGTACCGATGGGAATGGTAAAGAAGCAATATGGTAAAGCTGTATTGGTAGATGAAGTAAATAAATTACTTCAAGATGCGCTTGGAAAATATTTAGTTGAAGAAAAATTAGATGTTTTAGGTAATCCATTACCAAAAGCACAAGACGATTTAAATTGGGATGCTGAGGCATTCACTTTCGAATTTGAGTTAGGACTAGCTCCTGAATTCGATGTAGATTTGAAAAGCAAAAAAGCAATAACACATTATAATATTGTGGCGGATGACAAGATGATCAATGAACAGATTGAACATATCCAAAAACAATACGGAAAGATCGTTTCTCAAGACGCCGTAACTGAAGCTTCTGAAATCACAGGAACTTTCACTAACGAAGAAAAAGAAATTGATAATTCTACCATGTTAACTTTAGACAAGTTAAAAGGAAAAGCAAATTCTAAGAAATTTATAGGAGCTAAAGTTGGAGACGTTATTACCTTAAAAACAAAAGGATTATTTAGCGACGACCACGATTTAATGAATGCTTTAAAAGTAGCTCATGATGATGCTCATGGTTTAGAAATCGAAGTAGATTTTACAATCACTGAAATTAACGACCGTGAATTAGCAGACTTAGATCAAGAGTTATTCGATAAATTATTTGGAGAAGGGGCTGTAAGTTCTGTAACGGAATTGAAAGATAAAATTAAAGAAGACTCAGAAAAACAATTTGTTCAACAAGGAGATCAGAAATTATTAAATGACGTTACTGAAAATTTAGTTGAAAATACCAAATTCGATTTACCTTCAAGTTTTTTACAAAAATGGATGCAAACTGCCGGTGAAGAGCAAATGACTGAAGAGCAAGCTAAAGAAGAATATGAAAAGTCTGAAAAAAGCATGCGTTACCAACTTATTGAAGGAAAACTAATCACGGAACATAAGCTTCAGGTTCAGTTTGAAGAATTGAAAGCGTATTCAATGGACATGATTAAAGGTCAGATGGCTCAGTTTGGTCAAATGAATCCTTCAGATAAAGAATTAGAAGACATCGCGGCACGTATTTTAGGAAATCAAGATGAAGTAAAGCGTATGTCAGAACAGTTAATGAGTCAAAAATTATTAAACTTATACAAGACAGAAGCTAATATTAAAACAAAAGACATCACTTATGATGATTTTGTAAAAGAATTCTACAGCTAATTTTAAAAATATTAAGGCTAAGCCTTAAAACCTTAAAATGTGGTTAACGTTAAAACGCTAACCTAAAAATTATTAGTATCTTTAAGGCGTAAAATGTAAAAGTTTTACGCTTTTTTTTGGAATATATTTTTTACAAAAAATCGATATCACACTGAGCACAGTAGTAGTGCTTTATTGAAAAAACATTAATTAAAAGAATTAAAATTCATATGGATTACGGAAAAGAATTTGAAAAATTTGCAATAAAAGACCAAGGTATAAATAGTAACTATTACTCTAAGATTATTGAGAGTATGTACCCTTCTAATATGACGCCTAATATTATTGAAGAACGTCAGATGAATATCGCCGTTTTTGATGTATTCTCGCGTTTAATGATGGACCGTATAATATTTTTAGGCACAGGAGTTAATGACCAAGTTGCAAATATTATACAAGCACAATTATTGTTTTTGCAAAGTACTGATGCTTCAAAAGATATTCAAATTTATATTAATTCTCCAGGAGGTTCTGTATATGCAGGTTTAGGGATCTATGATACCATGCAATTTGTAAAACCAGATGTAGCAACGATTTGTACTGGTATTGCAGCATCAATGGCAGCTGTATTATTGTGTGCTGGTGCAGAAGGAAAACGTTCGGCATTAAAACATTCTCGTGTAATGATTCACCAAGTAAGTAGTGGAACTCAAGGGCAGTTAAGCGATATGCAAATTGCATTAAAGGAAACGATTAGAGTTAAAGAGGAATTATATGCTGTAATAGCTAAGCATTCTGGAAAATCTATTGAGCAGGTTGAAAAAGATTCTGATAGAGATTATTGGATGCGTTCACAAGAGGCTTTAGATTACGGAATGATTGATGAAATTTTAGAACGCAAGTAATCCAAAATACTTTCGACTTATAATTAAAATGTAAAATTAGATTTCTGCTTTCGCAGGAATTAAAAAATTGATAATGGCAAAGGAAGAATTAGAATGTTCATTTTGTGGTAGGAAAAAGCCAGAGACCAGCTTGCTAATAGCGGGTTTGGATGCACATATCTGTGATCGTTGTATTGAGCAAGCACATGGTATAGTTATAGAAGAGTCTAAACAATCTGGTAATTCAGAATTAAGCTCAGAGCTGATGCTTAAAAAGCCCAAAGAAATTAAAGGCTTTTTAGACGAGTATATCATAGGACAAGAAAACACCAAACGTGTAATGTCTGTTGCGGTTTACAATCACTATAAGCGTTTATTACAGCCACCATCTGATGATGATATTGAAATACAAAAAAGTAATATCATTATGGTTGGGCAAACAGGTACAGGAAAAACATTAATGGCTAAGACCATTTCTAAAATGTTAAATGTCCCTTTGGCAATTGTTGATGCGACGGTACTTACAGAAGCAGGTTATGTGGGTGAAGATGTAGAAAGCATATTAACGCGCTTATTACAAGCTGCAGACTATAATCTTGAAAAAGCAGAACGCGGTATTGTGTTTATTGATGAAATCGATAAGATTGCACGTAAAAGTGATAATCCTTCTATAACTAGAGATGTTTCTGGAGAAGGAGTACAACAAGCCTTACTAAAACTATTAGAAGGTACAGTGGTTAATGTACCACCAAAAGGAGGTCGTAAGCACCCCGATCAAAAATTTATCGAAGTTAACACTGAAAACATTCTATTTATTGCAGGTGGAGCTTTTGACGGTATTGAGCGCGCCATTTCCAAACGTTTGAATATGCAAGCTATGGGATATAGCGCCATGAAAACAGATACTATAGACAAGGATAACATTCTACAATATATTATCCCTAAAGATTTAAAAGATTTTGGATTAATACCAGAAATCATAGGTCGTCTACCTGTGTTAACATACATGGATCCTTTAGATGCTAAAACATTACGAGCAATACTGACTGAACCTAAAAACGCCATCATTAAACAATACAAAAAATTGTTTGAGATGGATGACGTTGAGTTTACAATTACAGACGGTGCTTTAGATTATATCGTTGGAAAAGCTATTGAGTACAAGCTTGGTGCTCGTGGTTTAAGATCCCTTTGCGAAGAGATTTTAACTGAAGCGATGTTTGAGTTACCGAGCTCAGATGAAACAAAATTAAACGTTACAAAAACGTTTGCTGAAGATCGCTTAAATAAATCGACACTTAAAAAATTGAAAGCCGTTTCATAAGCTCCAATTTAGATCATAAAAAAAGCCACAATTTCAATATTAGAAATTGTGGTTTTTTCGTTTAGTTAGGATTGATTAATTAAATATTGCACGCAATACTATATATACTTGAGGGAATTTATATTAATGATAGCACATTTAATTACTGCTAATATAATGGCATAAATTAAAGCAAGATAAATTTGATTTTTTTATTAGATAAAACTTATAAGATTGTCGATATAGTGACTATAAGTGTTTTTATTAGCGATAAAGTGTATCGTAAATAATAGCGATCCTTAAAGTATTATTAGTCATCTTAATTATTATAGTATCTCGGATTTTTACTGATAATTTAACTGTAATAACGCGTCTAAATAAATTCGACTATTAGATAGTCTCGGCACTTTATGCTGACCTCCAAGTTTATTATTTTCCTTTAACCAATCGTAAAATAAATTAGGTCTTGCACTATGTATCTTCGGTTTGTTAAGCGTCATATTGTTAAGACGCTTTGCTTCGTAATCTGAATTTAAAGCTTTTAAAGAATTATCAAACAATTCTTCAAAATGAGACATATTATCCGGAGCTTTTTTAAATTCTATAATCCACTCATGTGCACCTTTTTCTTTCCCTTCCATAAAAACAGGAGCGGCTGTATAATCCACAATTTCCGCAGAAGTGTGCTCACAAACTTTTCTTAGTGCTTCCTCTGCGTTTTCTATAATTAATTCTTCACCAAATGCATTGATATGGTGTTTTGTTCTACCAGACACTTTAATTCTATGAGGACTTAAACTTACAAAACGAATTGTATCACCAATTTTATACCTCCATAAACCTGCGTTCGTCGTAATAATAACCGCATAGTTTGTATTGAGTTTAACATCGCTCAATGGAATTACTACTTGTGCTTCTGTTCCATATGCATCCATTGGAATAAATTCATAGAAAATCCCATAATCTAACATTAATAATAAGTCACTTGAATTATTTTGATCTTGAATTGCAAAAAAGCCTTCGGACGCATTGTATATTTCGTAATACCTAAACTTATTAGATGGTAAAATTGCCTTGTATTGGTCTACATATGGGTTGAAATTTACACCTCCATGAAAATATACTTCTAGATTGGGCCAAATATCAAAAAGACTGTCTTTACCTGTTTTCTCTAAAACATTGTTAAGTAACACTAACATCCAAGATGGCACACCTGCTAAGCTCGTTACGTTTTCCTCTACTGTTTCTTCAACTATAGCCTGCATCTTATGTTCCCAATCACTCATCAGAGAAACTCTGTTACTTGGAGTACTACTAAATTCTGCCCAAAAAGGCATATTATCAATAAGAATTGCACTTAAATCGCCAAATACTGTTCCATTTTCTTTGTACAATTCCTTACTTCCCCCTAAACGTAAGCTTTTACCTGTAAACAACTGTGCATCTTCATTGTTGTTTAAATACATACACAGTAAATCCTTACTAGCTGCATAATGACAATCCTCAAGAGATTCAAAACTTACAGGAATAAACTTACTGTTAGCATTAGTTGTTCCGCTAGATTTAGCAAACCATTTTATAGGTCTTGGCCAAAAAATATTCTGTTCACCATTACGCGAACGCTCTATCAAAGGCTGAAACTCTTCATAGTTTACAATAGGAATTCGCTCGTTAAACTCTCTATAGGTTTTAATAGAATCAAAATCATATTGTTTACCGATCTCAGTGTCCTTTGCTAGTTTTAACAAACTAAAAAGCAACTCGTTCTGTACTTCGTTGGGGTATTTTAAAAACAATTCTATTTGATGAAATCGTTTTTTCAAAAACCAAGACGCAATGGAATTTACAATAGGAATTGGCATGGATTGGCTATCTTTACACTATTAATTAATGCTAAAAATACTAAATTTCTTTATGCTTTATACAGGAGTCCTCACTAAAATGCAAACCGAGTTTTTAGAACCTATTCAGTACTATCTTGTCTTTGAGAATGACTTTATTCATGTAAATCAATTATTAAACAAAACCATTGACATAAAACTAATTGGACACCAATGTTTGAGCTGCGGATTAAACAAACCTATTTATAGACAAGGCTTTTGTAAAACCTGCTTTTTTGATAAACCTTTTGCGGGTGATTGGATTATGCGACCAGAATTGAGCACCGCACATTTAGGGAAAGAAGATAGAGATTTAGACTACGAAACAAAAGTGCAACTACAACCACATATCGTATATTTAGCCAACTCGAGCAATGTAAAAGTTGGAGTAACTAGAAAAAGCCAAGTACCAACCCGTTGGATTGATCAAGGAGCACATGAGGCTGTTGAAATTGTTGAAGTCCCTAACCGTTACTTAGCAGGAATTACTGAAGTTGCTTTAAAAGATTATGTTGCCGATAAAACCAATTGGAGAACGATGTTGAAAAATGATATAAAGGATGAAGATTTATTAGAATGGAAACAAAAATTAAAAGCTTACATTCCTGAGGAGGCTTTACCTTATTTTATTGAAGACAATACGGAAACTCATATTAAATTTCCTGTAAATCAGTATCCCGAAAAACTTAAAAGTCTGAATTTAAGCAAAAACCCCAACTATTCAGGAAAATTAGTTGGAATTAAAGGCCAGTATTTAATTTTTGAAGATAATACCGTTTTTAATGTAAGAGCTAATGAAGGGATGGCCGTAGAATTGAGTATTTAAATATTTTAATTAATTTAAAAAACACTGCGTCATGGGATCATCTTTAATTATCGGCTTTATAATTGTTGCTATTGTATTATGGTTTTGGGCAATTTCTGACATCACCAGATCTCGGTTTAAGCTCCCTTATATGAGTACTGTATGGTTTCTTGTTATTTTATTATTTCCTGTTATAGGTTCTATATTTTATTTACTATTTAGAAAAAAGCATACCACTGGAGGCCCAAGAAAATTTCAACCTAAATTTAACTATAGAGACTTAAATTAATCCGAGAAATATTATTGACACAAACCTCTTTTTTTCCAAGGTTACTATCACTTCTACTTCGCTCAGCAGCCATAAATTAAATAGTGGGTTACTTGAAATAAGATAACAAATCCGATTTCTTAGAAGCTGACACTAGAATTTCTTTACCGTTACTTAAAATCACACTACCTCCTTTGCCTTTTACGTATTTTACAATTTCATTCACATTAACTAAATAGCTCTTATGAACTCTAGCAAAATTGGCATCTTTTAGGCTTTCTTCAATATATTTTAAAGTCTTACTAACGAGTTTCTTTTTGTTGTTATTCAGATATATTTCGGTGTAGTTATCATCAGCCTTGCAATACATAATGTCTGCCGTTTCTATAACTTCAAAACCATCTTGTTGTGGAAGTGTTATTTTACCATTCACAGCATTTGTCTTTGGCACTAAAATTTGATCTTGAAGCGCATCTTCTTTCGTTCTAATTTCAGTAACATAATCCACAGCCTTTATTAACTCATCAATAGAAATTGGCTTCATTAAATAATAAGATGCATGTGCATTTAAAGCATCTATCGCATAATGATTGTAGGCGGTTACAAATATGGTTTCAAAATTAACATCTCCTACTTTATCCAATAAATCGAAGGCATTTCCATAAGGCATTTCTACATCTAAAAATACCACGTCTAAATCATTATTTCTAATTAAAACCAGAGCCTCTTCAACATTAGAAGCTTCTCCTAAAATTGAAATATTAGGACAATACTTCGTTAAATAATTCCGAAGGATTAGTCTGCTATTTTCTTCGTCTTCTACTATAATGGAGTTTAATTTCATAGTCTATAGTTTAAAATGATAAACTCGAAGCTCAAAGTTACTTCCAACTTCAGGCTTCAAACTTTGTTTAGTCTTTTTTCAGTGTCACAACCACCTTCGTCCCTGCATCTTCCAAGTCTTGAAAATCGTTAATTGTAACATCAACTTTATCTTTATACATTTCATTCAAAATGGCAACACGTTTTTTAATGTTGTTCATGCCTTTTGAATTCTGTTTTTTCTGATGATCAGTTTTCAAAGCCTTAGAACGCTTTCTTCCGATGCCATCATCTGAAATGGCAATGGTTATTTCGTCTTTAGATTTTGGTTGGATATGAATATACAAATGTCCTTTTTCTTTTTTATAGCGCAAGCCATGCCAAACCGCGTTTTCGATATATGGCTGTAATAACATTGGTGGAATCTGAAATTCTTCAATATCAATAGTTTCATCGACATCAATAGTATAATCAAACTTATCTTGAAATCTGAAGTGTTCGAGTTTAGTATATAAATTTAGTAACTCGATTTCTTTTTTCAAGGGAATAAAATCTTCTTCACTATTTTCTAAAACGGCACGCATCAATTGTGAAAAATCCGATAAATATTTGTTTGCTGTTCGCTCATCGTTTGTCGCAATAAACGTATTTACAGAGTTTAAGGCGTTAAAAATAAAGTGCGGATTCATTTGGCTTCGCAACGATTTTAAAGCCAGTAAATTATTAGCCAAACGCTGTTGCTTAATGTATTTAAACATTAAAAAACCAGTAATTAACAATAGAATTAAACCACCTATTAAAGAATAAATAATGAGTTGTTGACTTTTGTTGCGTTCTTGGGTCAACTCATAAGTACTTTTAGATAATGCGCGATCACTCTCTAGAGAGGTTATTCTATTTTGTTGTTCAGCAATGCTGCGGCTAAAGCGGGCGGCTTGAGAAATTTCTTGGATTTTTTTTGTATAAAGCTCGTCAACAACGTCTTTATATTCATCATTATAAGCTATTGTTTTTTCTGTGTTACCCAATCTCGCATTAACTTCAGAAAGCTTACGTGTGGCATCTAGTTTTACATCTAAATCACCCCTTTCACCTGCTTCCTCCCTACTTTTCTCTAAATACGGAATGGCATTCGTTAAATCGTTGCTCAGCAAATACGCATTACCAATTTTATAATTTTGCTTTTGCGATGTAATTGGACTTTCGTTGCTAATAACAGAATCGTTCTCAATATCTTTAATTCCTTCTATAGCCAATTTCCGTAATACAATCTCACTTTCGTATTCTGCATTATCGCTATTAAATTCAGCGACTTTGACCTGCTCTTCTACCGCTCGTTTTTTATTTTCTTGCTTTGCTAAATTCAGTGAATTCGTAAAGTATCCTTTAGCCTTACTAGTTTGCCCTTGCGCGCTGTAAACTTGTGCTATTTTAGAATTTAAATCAGTAACTTTTGGAGCTATGAGGTGTTTTTGAGCCACTTCTAAACCGTCTTCATAAGCCTTTACGGCTTTAGTAAACGCTTTTAGTTTTACATAAGTATCACCAATTCCTTCGTACCATACTGTTTTCTCATAATTAGATAAATTCTTTTCCTCTAACCCTTTATATGAAGACAGACTCGTTTCATAATCACCATTATTAAGATACCCTTTAGATAATTTAAGTCTTACGGAAATTGTTTCTACATTTTGAAGACTAATTTTATAAGCGGAAATCGCCAAATCGAACTGTTTCCAATGCATATAAACATCACCCAACACATCATAAGCCTCAGCGTTTTGCGAACTACTCGTATTTACATTTAAAGCATCACCAATAAATTTTATGCTTTTCTCTGCATCCTTTTTAAGATAAACATCTGCAGAATCTATCATCTGATTAAAACGCTTAGAATCCCCTTTGTTTATTCCTCTCGAATTAGATTGTTTAGCATCTACCACTTCAATACTAATTTGTTCATCAGACTTTATAATATAATAAACGGTTTCAAAATCGGGATGCTTAATAATAAGTTCATCTCCTATTTTAGCTCTAATATTAAATGAGCCATCAAAACTAGTGGTAACATATCTTCCTCCGTTTACTAATATCTCAACATTCCTGTAAGGCTTATTTGTTCCTTTTTCGGATACAGAACCCCTAATCGTAAAAGCAGCCTTTTCATTTGCACTATCAATCTTTATATTTTGGCCGAAGGTTGTATAACCTATAAAGAAAAATAGTAAGAGTATATAATATGTTTTAGAAATCTTCACGTCATATTTAATTAGTTGGACTAAACTACATACTTTATTTGGTTTCAAAAAATGACCTCTTCGAAATTCGATTTCTATTTAAGCTTAAAATGTCACCTCTACTAAAATTGCAGAGCACATCACTCAGTCGAAGTATCACTTTACTCATTCTGATTTTTAATCTCTGTTTTATAGGTAGAGCTTTACACCATAAATCAAAAAACAATTAGCACTATGAAAACAATCAATTCAATACTACTCTTATTCATAATAAGTTGGTTTAGCATATCGGCGCAACACCGAGGGAATTACAATGAAATCACCCAAGATATTTCTAGACAAAATATTCTAAGTTCTGGAAATGCACAAATCTATAACCCAACGGTACAACAACAAATTAATCAGACGCTTCATCCAAGTAATATATTGACCATTGATGTAAAAGCGCTTCAAAATGTAAGTGCTACAACTTATACAGCCCTATTTAATGTATCTCAAATGGGACCTTCAGCTGAAATTACAAATAAGCTTATGAAAGACCGTATAGACCAAATTAAAAATCGCTTAAATGCTAAAGGGATTACTCAAAACGATATCGCCATTGATGTGATTTCTTTTATTCCGATTTATGAAGTTGAAGTCACTAAGAAATTATTTAGTAAAACCTATACAGAAGTTCCTAAAGGCTTTGAATTACAACAGAACATCCATATTCAATTTACAAAAACCAATCAATTTGAAGCTATTTTAGAAGCTTGTGCACAAAGTGAAGTTTATAACTTGGTTAAGGTTGATTATTATGTTGAAAACATTCAGGATGTTTACAAAAATCTTCAAGATCAATTATTAAAACTCATTGAAGAGAAAAAAGCATATTATAAAGTTTTAGGTTTTGATATGTCTGATTATAACGTGGCTATTGCTGACGACAAATACTGTTATTTTCCAAAGGATTTTTACCAAAGCTATCAAGCCTATAATAGCACTTCTGTTGAAGCTTTAGATAAAAATAAAGGCGTTACAACAGTAAAGAAGCAGACCTCTTATTATTATCAACCTTTAACGTATGAAAACTACGATGTGGTAATTAATCCGTCCATTTTAGAACCTGTTATTCAAATAGGAATGAATATAAAACTAGCCTTTACGCCCAAACCTAAAGAGAAAGCTGCATTACCAATTGTAGAAACTAAAATAGACCATAAATACTATGTGATTTCTCCGAACGGCACTATAGATGTTAAAGAATTAAACACTAAATAATGAAACACATGAAAATACAATTTAAAACCTTAATATTTGCATTATGCTTAGCATCGTTAACAGCTTGTAATGCAAATTCGAAAAACAGAACTCAAGATTTAGCCATTTCTGAAACTGTAATTAAAACAACTTCAAAAGTTCAAAATCCTGAAATTAAAGTCGCGTTACTCCTAGATACCAGCAATAGTATGGATGGTTTAATTGATCAAGCCAAAGCGCAACTTTGGAAAATTGTGAATGAATTGTCTTATGCAAAATGCGAAGACCAAAGTCCTAATCTCAAAATCGCACTTTACGAATACGGAAATGATAATCTTAATGCAGATGAAGGTTATTTAAGACAAGTCATTGCTTTTAGTGATGATTTGGATGAAATTTCAAAATCATTATTCTCACTAACCACAAATGGAGGCAATGAATATTGCGGAAAAGTAATTAACACGGCTTTAAGCCAATTAGAATGGGGAGATAGCAAAGCGGATTTAAAACTTATTTTCATCGCAGGAAACGAACCTTATACACAAGGAAACGTCAGTTACAAAGATGCTTCTAAATTAGCACATCAAAATGACGTAACCGTGAATACTATTTTTTGTGGTGATTACAACCAAGGTATTTCAACTAAATGGAAAGATGGAGCGGATTTAACCCATGGCAATTATATCGCTATAAATCACAACCAAGCAACAGTACATGTCGCATCACCGTATGATGATAAAATTTTAGAGCTCAATGAAAAACTAAATACAACTTATGTTGCTTATGGAAGTACAGGTAGAGCTAAAATGGAAATGCAAGCGGAGCAAGACTCTAATGCTAGAAGTTATAATAAAGCGAATGCGGTAAGTAGAACCGTGAGCAAAAGTTCGCGTTTATACAAAAACAGTTCTTGGGATTTGGTAGATGCTGAAAAAGAAGCTGACTTTTCTTATGATGAAATAAAAGATAGCGAATTACCTGAAGAACTAAAGGGAAAATCTAAATCTGAAATCAAAACTTATGTCGAAGAAAAAGCCCAATTGCGTAAAAAACTTCAAGATGAAATAGCAACTTTAAATCTCAACCGACGCGATTATATTGCTAAGCAGACTAAAGACACTAGTAATGGTTTAGAAAATGCGATGATTAAAGCTTTAAAATCACAAGCCGAACAGAAAAATTACAAATGGGAATAATAAGCTAATATCATATAAAAAGAGGCTCAATAACAATTGAGCCTCTTTTTATGTGATACTTTTATTAGTTTACTGCAGGACAGTTACACTCATATTTTTCTCTTCTACAGTTAAAATTAAAACCTAGAGTTAATTGATGAAATCCACCTGTATTAAAATTTACCGTATTTGCTTGGTATGAATACGTATATGCAAACACAAAATTATTATAATCTACTCCTAAAAATGGAGTGATGTATTGTGATTTTTGAGTGCTCACACCAGCTCCATCCTGAAACTCTGCTCCATCTAAACTACGTCTGTAAGATAATCCACCCCAAACTTTACCAAAATCCATTTCCTTGTAAACCTTAGCATTAATATCAATCGAAGATTCTGCCGTTGCATCTCTGTACATATACATAATAGAAGGTTCGTAACTCCACTCACTTCCATATTGACTGAAAGTATATCCAGAAGACAATAAGTAAGTTCTTAAGTTTTTAAATTCGAATTCCCCATTTTGATTATAATTTACACCATCATTATCTAAAATATTCTTAGCGGTAAAATGCGCATAGAAATCTACGAAATGATAAGAAAACCCTACATCAATGTTAAAGTTTGTAGCACTCTGTTCAATTCCTGCAACAGCTGCATCAAACTCACCTGGCGCTAACCAACTTGTTTCATCTAATTTATATTGTAAAAATCCAGCACTCAAACCAAATGACAACATATTTAAATCAATCTCATTTCTTGAAAACATTAAGTGATAAGCAAATGTTGCATATCCACCTACCGTTGAATGATACCCATTAGAGTCATTAAAAAGAACACCACCGATTGCAACAGGAGATTCCCCTATTCTTCCATTCATACTTAAGGTTTGCAGGCTCGGCGCATCATCAACACCAAACCATTGTTGTCTAGCCGTCAATCTTACCTTAGCACAATTTGCGACACCTGCCATAGACGGGTGAATTAAGTAATAATTATCTGTTAAATAATCAGAATAAATAGGAATACCTTCTTGGGCAAAGCTAAAATTAGCTATAAAAGCTATAAATGCTACTAAACAATACTTTTTTAATTTCATAATTTTTTTATCGTTTCAAGGTAAAATGGGCTTTAAATTCTTTACGTACTCCGTCGCTTGGTTCGTCGTACTCTACTGTAAACCAGTAGTCACTCGTTGGCATAGCTTCACCAGCAAACGTTCCATCCCAACCATTTCCATCAGGACTTAATTGTTTCAGTAACTTTCCGTACCGGTCAAATATATAAATTTTTGCATTACTTCCAATACGTTC
>NZ_JABFDK010000006.1 GCF_013403865.1 Winogradskyella costae | reverse complement strand
GGAAGAGTAGGTCGCCGCCTTTTTTGAAAACCCTTACTATTAATTTAGTAAGGGTTTTTTGCTTTTGATTTATAAGGAACTTAGAAATTGAATGATTAAACAACCTTGGTCAACTATATACAGTGATTTAATGAAATGTATTCAACAGAAAAATTAGTATCTCTTTTAAATATAAGTCAGTGTCGAATCTACTTACTAAATATTAGGTTTTATATCTTGTTTAAGTTTGTAAGAATACTCTCTAAATTTGATTGTGACAAATAATATGTATGACATCCAATTGTTAATTTAAAAAAAAATTAGATGTCGTATTTTTCTTAGAGTCCTTGAGGAATGAGTTTTACTATTAAGTAACCCGTGATGTTTTATTCACTATAATAGTATTCAAACTATGAAATACGTTTACTTCTTTTTAAATATACTATCTAAAATAGTATTAATACCCAGGAATAAAAAAAGGATAGCTCCGATACAGAGTATAAAAGCTGTAATAAGAAGCGGTATATAGAGTGGTTTTTCGTTATTATCTAATGCTAAGTGCACTAATGTTGGACCTGCGAACATTAGTCCTAAGCAAATCCCTAATCGTTTTAATCCTTTGGCTAAGATACTTTTATCCGTTCTATTATTTTCGTCCATGGGTAATACTTTCTCTTACGTTTTTATATTTACTCAATAAATGTGATGCTTCTGGTTCTGAAATATTAAGTTCTGTCATGATCATATTTACAGCTCTATTCACTAATTTATCATTACTGAGTTGCATATCTACCATTTTATTTCCTTTTACTTTACCTAACTGTATCATTACTGTAGTTGTGATCATATTAAGAACGAGTTTTTGAGCTGTACCTGCTTTCATTCTTGAACTTCCTGTTAAGAATTCTGGTCCTACAATAACTTCTATAGGAAACTTAGCCGTTAAAGATAAAGGACTATTATGATTACAGGTTATACAACCAGTTACTATATTGTTATCATTACACTTTTCTAATGCACTAATAACATATGGTGTTGTACCAGATGCCGCGATGCCTATAACAACATCTTGCTTTGTAATATGATAAGCTTCTAAGTCTTTCCAGCCTTGTGTGGTAGAATCTTCTGCATTTTCTACTGCTTTTCGAATGGCAATATCACCTCCGGCTATGATACCAATTACCAAATCAGGCGAAACACCAAAAGTAGGTGGGCATTCAGAAGCGTCGAGAATTCCTAATCTTCCACTAGTGCCAGCACCCATATAGAAAAGCCGTCCACCAATGTTTAATTTATTGACTATTTGTGAAATAAGTGCTTCTATTTGTGGCAAAGCTTGCTGTACAGCTAAAGGAACGCTATGGTCTTCTTTGTTAATAGAATTTATAATCTCTTTAACAGACATGTTTTCGAGATTATTATAGTTAGAGTCTTGCTCTGTTGTTTTTATAAAAGTCATGCCTTAAAGGTAAGAAATAAATTTGGCGGATAGGTTGTATTAGCGGTAGTAACGGCATCCTTTTTACAAAATTCTATAAGAGCTTACTATGGATTGAGATATGATTAATCCGTAATCAATTATAATAAAACCTTGGTGGTTAGTAAAAAGATATAGTGGATGACGCGACCCACCACAAGTGGGGAATACTGGACAAAATATATTACTCTACAGTGTAAATAACTTCATCTACTTCTGATAGTCTAAAATACCCAAAAGGGAAATTATCTGGGGTTGTTGTGTTAATACAATTTCCTCTTATGGTTGCGGGTTGTGTTTCAAAAGGCCCACCGCCCGAATCACCTCCTTGTTGAAGAAGTATAAACATGAAATCGTAAAACTGACTAGAAATTCCGTAATTTCTGATTGTAACAATATCACCTTGTTCTAAGTCTTCTTCGGTATAGAAGCCGAATATTTCGTTACCATCAGTGAATGTATCATCATAAACGGATAGCGTTGGTATTACGGGAATATCACTTATAAATTCGAAAAAGTAGTAATTATTAATTCCTAAAGGATCATTATAGTATGCTTTCAGTTCTATATCTTCTCCGGAAAAGCCACCTTCATTATTTTGTTCAATATAATCTATAGGTACGACAGATGTTAATGTTTCTGTGGCTGTATAAATTTCTCCATCATAGTTTATTACCAATGTATATGTTTCATCAATTATAGGAATAAAAGTGTTATTGTTATAAATTCCTGTATTACTTTCTTCTATAAAATTAAAAATATTACCAGCAGTATCGGTGATTTGAATTGAAGCTCCATTTGCAGGCGGGATAGTATCATCGAAAAAAGGTGCAGACAAGGAAAGCTTTATGCTCTGGTCGTTCCCTAGTGTATTTTTGAAATAATTTATAGATGCTTCAATAACTAATTTTGGGTCTGTGGTGTTTAAATCAACATCAATTACGTCTTCACAATTGGTTAAAAATGATAAAACGAGACTTATATATATTAATCTTTTCATTATTTAGAATTTAAAATTATAAGAGAATGATGGTACGATACCAAAAATGGATAAACGTGTAGCTTCATTAACACCGGTGTTTCTATTTTCACTAAATGAAATACTAGCTGCATTTTTTCGATTATAGACATTGTATATTCCGAACACCCATTCTCCTTTAAAATTTTTGGTGCTTTCTGGATTTGGATTATAATTAACAGCTAAATCTAGACGGTGATAGGAAGGAAGTCTACTTGAATTTCGCGCTTCATAATTAGGAATAGTGATATCATTGTATTGATATTGCCCGTTAGGATACGTTGTTGGTTGACCTGTTTGAAAAATAAGATTAGAACTAAATGACCATTTTTTACTTAATTCGTAATTTCCGGTAAGTGAGATGTCGTGGGTTTTATCATATGGTGTGTTGTACCATTCTCCATTATTAATTCCGGTTTCGATAGCGGTTCTTCCTGGTGTTCTCTGCTCTGATTTTGAAAGTGTATATGCTAACCAACCTGTAAATTTTCCTTGATTTTTTTTGAATAAAACCTCTAAACCATAAGCTCTTCCTTCTCCATTAAGGATTATTTGTTCTATAGCATTATTGGCAATTAAATCTGCACCATCTATGTAATCAATTCTATTTTGAATAGTTTTATAAAAACTTTCAACTTCTAAAGAATAGGCATTATTATTAAAGGATTTAAAATAGCCAACAGCGATTTGATCTAATAATTGCGGCTTAATGTATTTTCCACTTGGTGTCCATACGTCTAAAGGTGTTGGTGAACTTGTATTGGATAATAAATGTAGGTATTGACTCATACGATTATAGCTTGCTTTTACAGATGAGTTATCATTTAATTGGTATGCTATCGCTAATCGCGGTTCTAGATTTGTAAAAGATTCTATAATATCACTTCTACTAAACGTATCTGTTCCGATTGGATCGGCCTTTTCGTAAATACCAAGAGCTGTATTGAAATTTAGTGGGCTATTATTTTCGTAAATATTTAATTCATCTTGTCCTAATCTATGAAACACACTTAAACGTGCTCCATAACTTATGGAGAGTTTATCGTTTAATTTATGTTCAGCATCTATATAAAGTGCATTTTCAAAGGCATATTTATCAATGAGCTTAAACGGATTAATTCCAGATTGGTCGTCTATCGGTTTGATATCGCCTGGATTGAATTTGTAGTACATACTATTTAAACCATAGTCTAGTTTAAAGTTATTATTTATATAATGTTTAAAATCGTATTTAAGATTAAAGTTTCGTATACCTGAAACCCAGTCGAAACCAACAAAACCTAATTGTAGTCCATAATAGTAGTCTGAATAAATAACGGATAAATTAGAAAATATCTTATCTGAATAAAGATGATTCCATCTAAAGTTTACAACGGAATTTCCGAATGAATTTTCGAAACTATCGGAAATTTTAAATACATCACGACCAAAATAACTTGATAAGTAAATATTGTTATTATCATTGATATTGTAGCTTAATTTTGCATTTAAATCATAGAAATAAGCCACATTATCTAAATCAAATAGCGGTAAGAAAAGATGAGCATAGCTGCTACGACCTCCTATTAAAAAAGATCCTTTGTCTTTTTTAATGGGACCTTCAGCCAATAAACGACTTGAAATTAATCCGATACCACCATTCATATGAAACGATTTACTGTTTCCTTCTTTCTGATAAATATCTAAGACAGATGATACACGGCCGCCATATTTAGCAGGAATACCACCTTTATAAAGTTTTATATCTTTAATTGCATCAGGATTAAAAACAGAGAAGAAGCCAAAAAGATGAGATGAATTAAAAATTGTGGCTTCATCTAAAAGAATAAGATTCTGATCTGCTGCGCCACCTCTAACATTAAAACCAGAAGAGCCTTCACCAGCATTAGTAACTCCAGGCAAAAGTGTAATTGATTTTATAACATCGACTTCACCTAATACAACTGGCATATTCTTTATCGTTTTAATAGATAGAGAATTCACACTCATTTGTGGAGTTTTTATGTTTAATTTTTCAATATCTTTAGTAACTATAACTTCATCTAAGCTTTCTGCTGTCTCATCAAGTTTATAATTTCTTGTAAGATTGCTGTTAATTACTAAGGTTTCAGAAATAGTTTTAAAACCCAAATAACTTATTTGCACAACGTAGGTTCCAGCGGGCAACGTAATAGAGTAGAAGCCGTACTCATTAGTAACAGTCCCGGTTTGCTGATCGGGAATAATAATGTTGACTCCGATAAGAGTTTCATTACTTTGGTTATCTGCTATTGTTCCGCTAAGGGTGAAATTTTCTTGAGCATGAAGTATTACAGGACACAATAAGAAAAGAAAAAGTATTCTTTTGAGAGTCAATATCATAAGTTATGAGTGATGTGATTTGATTGATGGAGTGTGAATTCTTTACGAAAAGAACACCGATTTGATTTACAATACTAAAAATAATTGAAAAGAATAAAAAAAGCTTCCCGAAGAAAGCTTTTTTAACATAAAATTATATACTCTTAATTATGAATTTATAATTGAATTTAATGTCACACTTGGACGCATTGCATTCGAAATTAATTCTTCATTAGGAAGGTAATATCCATCAATATCTACAGATTCTCCTTGGCAATCAATTAATTCTTTTACAATAGCTTCTTCATTAGACGATAGTGCATTAAATTTTGATTCAAATTCTGCCTTTAACTCAGCATCTTTAGATTGGTTTGCAATAGCTTCTGCCCAATATAATGCCAAATAGAAATGACTTCCCCTATTGTCTAATTCGTTAACATTTCTTGAAGGCCCTTTTCTGTTTTCTAGTAATTTATCTGAAGCATCATCTAATGTTTCTCCTAAAATTCTAGCTTTTTCATTAGAATTAACAACAGCAAAATGCTCTAAAGAAACGGCTAATGCTAAAAATTCACCTAAAGAATCCCAACGTAAGTGATCTTCTGCAAGAAATTGTTGAACATGCTTAGGTGCAGATCCACCTGCGCCAGTCTCAAATAAACCACCACCATTCATTAAAGGAACAATAGATAACATTTTAGCGCTTGTACCAACTTCTAAAATTGGAAATAAATCGGTTAAATAATCTCTAAGAACATTTCCTGTCACAGAAATAGTATCTTTTCCTTCTTTTATTCTTTTTAATGTAAAGTTCGTTGCATCTACTAAAGATAGAATTCTGATATCTAAACCTTCAGTATCATGATCTTTAAGGTAAGTATTTACTTTCTTTATCAATTCAGCATCATGTGCTCTTTTCTTATCTAACCAAAAGACAGCAGGTGTTTCTGATGCTCTTGCTCTAGTTACAGCAAGTTTTACCCAATCTTGAATAGGTGCGTCTTTAACTTGACACATTCTCCAAATATCACCAGCTTCTACTTTATGACTTAATAATACTTTACCGTCGGCATCGATAACATCAACTTTTCCTTTAGAAACTATTTCGAAAGTTTTATCGTGAGATCCGTACTCTTCAGCTTTTTGAGCCATAAGGCCAACATTAGGAACTGTTCCCATAGTCGTTGGATCAAAAGCACCATTCTTTTTACAGAAATCAATGGTTGCACTATATACTCCAGCATAACTACTATCTGGGATTACAGCTTTTGTATCTTGTAATTTACCTTCTGCATTCCACATTTGACCAGAAGTTCTAATCATTGCTGGCATAGAGGCATCGATAATAACATCACTTGGCACATGAAGATTTGTAATTCCTCTTTCTGAATTTACCATTGCAACATCTGCACCATGCGTTAACTCATAACGGATATCAGCTCTAATTGCATCACGTTTTTCTTCAGGTAGTTCACTTAATTTTTCTAATAAATTTCCAAATCCATTATTGACATCAACACCAATTTTATCGAATGTTTTTCCATGCTTATCAAATAAATCTTTGAAGAAGATACGAACAGCATGACCAAAAATGATAGGGTCAGAAACCTTCATCATCGTTGCTTTCATATGCAATGAAAATAGTACACTCTTATCCAAGGCATCCTCAACTTGCTCTTCTAAAAATTCTAACAAAGCACTTTTGCTCATCAATGTAGCATCGATAATTTCACCTTTTAATAAGGCTAAATCACTTTTTAAGTTTGTTTTATTACCTTTTGCATCGGTATGTACAATATTTATAGAAGTGGCTTCATCTAATGTTACTGATTTTTCGTTGTGAGCAAAATCTCCTTTAGACATGGTTGAAACATGTGTTTTAGAATCAGAGGACCAAGCACCCATACTATGTGGGTTTTTCTTAGCGTAATTTTTAACAGCTTTAGGTGCACGTCTGTCTGAATTCCCTTCTCTTAAAACCGGATTAACGGCACTACCTTTAATTTTATCGTAGCGAGACTTGATTTCCTTTTCAGCATCATCCTTTGCTTCTTCAGGATAATCAGGAATATTAAAGCCTTTAGCTTGTAATTCTTCGATAGCCGCAATAAGTTGTGGTACTGAAGCACTAATATTTGGTAATTTTATAATATTAGCTTCTGGTTTTTTAGCTAATTCACCTAATTCTGATAAAGCATCAGGAACTTTTTGATCTTCTGATAAAACGTCTGGAAATACAGCTAAAATTCTAGCTGCTAGTGATATATCTTTTGTTTCTATAACAATACCTGAAGACTTCGTAAATGATTCAACAATTGGTAAAAATGAACGCGTAGCTAAAGCAGGTGCTTCATCTGTTTTTGTATAAACAATCTTTGCTGTTTTTGTCATATGTCTTGTAAATAAAATGAATAATATTTTGCTCGAAATTGAGCAGTGCGAATATACGAAAACGTTTGATTTTTATGGGTATAAGATTACTACTAAACAGTATCAAATTTTGAGAAATTGATAAATAAACACTTAAAGTTCTTATTTAATCTAGTATCTTGATATTAAAGGGTCTTAATAACCCTGAAATGTTTTCTTTTGAAAAAGTAGCCTGTTTTATTTGATTTAAATTGGGGTTAATATTGAAGTTGTATGCCGAAGTAAAATCAGAATGTTCAAGGTTGGTTCGGTCAAAGATAGATTGGTATAAATCACAATCACTAAAAACGACATATTTAGCATCAGTTTCAGTAAAATCAACCTGATGCATTATACAATTTGAAAAGGTTGTACGTACAATTTTTAACTGATAAAAACTACTCAAATTTAGTGTGCAATTTATAAACTTAAATGATAGTAAAAATGTATTACAATTTTGAAATAACACCCCTAGAATTTTACAACCATGAAATGTTACTGTATCAAGACTCGTAAGTGCTAAATTGGCATTACTAAAATTACAATCTATAAAATAGCATTCAGAAAACACAATACTGGAAAGGTCTGAATTCTCAAAATTACAATTGGTAAATGTGCAGTCTGTGTATTCTGCTTTGGTTAGGTGATTTGTGGTGTAATCTTGCCTTTTATACTGTTGCTCGTCTATTAGAGGTAAGTTCATTTTACAAGAATACAAAAGTATTTAGGGTTAAAAAAAAGAATGTTTTAAATTATTTTAAAAAATAGAGAGAGAATGATGTTAATCAGGTTAAGATAGAATTATAGAAATCCGTAGCATTTTTGAAGGTCGTGGCTATAATTAAAACAAAAAGCCATATCACTACAGTAAAACTGCTCTGACATGGCTTTCATGGAAACAGTACTAACATGATCCTATTTAGCTTCCACTAACTCAGCTGTATGACAAATGCCAACATCCTTTTCGGTTCAAGTGTTTCTGTTTCAAATCGAAACTGTTCATATCTTTCAAAATGTATTGACGTGATATTACTTTGTTTCTTAGGTTTGTTTTTCTTGATGTTTGTCCTATAATCTTCAAATTAATGAATGTTAGGCCTAATACATTGCTCGTCCTTTTCATGTTCACTTTCGATTCCACTACTTCTTCAGAGCTTTTCACTTTACTAACTTAACCTACAACATGGTGTGCTAAATTAATAAAGCTTCATGATCATTTTACAAGCACTTGTGCAAACACAAGTTGTAAAGCAATCTCAAAAAACTACCTCAATACTTAAAGAACTAATCTCTAGTTATAATTTAACATTAATTTGAAATAAAATTCAAAACAAAACAATGTTAATTATTAATTGTTACGCTAAATTAATAAAAAAAAACGAATTTGATTGTTTTTTAACATTTTATATATGAACAGTTTATGAACTTAGGTTATCAACAAATGTTTATAACCAAAAAAAAAGCCTTCTTTATCAGAAGGCTTTTTAATAATAATATATAAGATGGAATTATCTTCTAACTTCTTTGATTCTTGCTTTCTTACCAGTAAGACCTCTAAAGTAGAAAATTCTAGCTCTACGTACTTTACCACGTTTGTTAACTTCTACTTTTTGTAAAGCTGGCAAGTTAACTGGGAAGATACGCTCTACTCCAATTGTTCCTGACATTTTACGGATAGTAAACGTTTCAGAAGTTCCACTTCCTTTACGTTGTAATACGACACCTCTAAAAAACTGGGTACGTACTTTTTCACCTTCTCTAATTTCGTAATATACTGTGATTGTATCACCAGCACCAAATTTTGGAAAGTCTTTACGGACTACAAATTCGTCTTGTACAAATTTTACTAAAGAACTCATTTTATTTTATTTATAATAGTTGATTCAAAGCAACATTCACGATTCTCGCCAGAGGTTGGTCTAAATTGGTTGGCAAAAGTAGTGCTTTTTTGCTTATTAGCAATACTTTGATTGCTAAATTTTATAAGGTTAACTTTTAGGTGGTTACTTAACTTAAAACGAACTAAATTTTTAAGATTTACGTTTGGAAAACTCAGTTAATGCTAATATTATCAGTCCTATAGCAAATATAGAGTATGATATATTTTGAATTATTAATGAAAAGCCTTGAGCGATTAACATTGTGTCCATACCTGCACTACCAATAAAAATATTTAAAAATAGGCTTAATATATAGGTAATGAACACGAAAATATTACCAATTAAAATTAACCAGGTTGCTAGAGTTTTCTTTTTTATAAAAAGAATAATTGCCGCAACTAATAGAATTAGAGTAGATAGACTACTAATAATTTGACTTATTGTAAAAAGAATCTCTGTAGAATTATTCATAAATAATAAATTTAATCTTCTAGTAAATCTGGACGTCTATCTTTAGTTCTTTTATAGGCTTGTTCTTCTCTCCATTTTTCAATCTTCGCAAAGTTACCACTGAACAGTACTTCAGGAACTTTCATTCCGTCATACTCTCTAGGCTTAGTGTAAATTGGTGGTGCTAACAAGTTATCTTGAAAAGAATCGGTTAGGGCAGAGGTTTCATTTCCTAAGACACCAGGAATTAACCGAATCACAGCATCACATAATACCGCTGCACCTAATTCTCCTCCAGATAAAACGTAATCTCCAATAGATATTTCGCGGGTTATAAATTTATCTCTAACGCGTTGATCGACTCCTTTATAATGTCCACATAAAATAATGATGTTTTCTTTTAAAGACGTTTGGTTAGCAATACTCTGGTTAAGCTGTTCTCCATCTGGTGTCATATAAATAATCTCGTCGTAATTACGTTCTTGCTGTAACTTAGAAATACATTTATCAATAGGCGCTATAGACATCACCATTCCTGCGCCGCCACCAAACTGTGTGTCGTCTACAGATTTATAGCCCCCTGTTGCATAATCTCTTAAGTTATGAAAGTGGACTTCTACTAAATCTGCTTCAATTGCTCGTTTTAAAATAGAAGCTTCAAATGGACTTTTTAAAAGTTCGGGTAATACTGTTATAATATCTATACGCATATTTTCAATCTCTAAGTTTGCAAAGATATGTTTAATTGATGTATTTTTTAGATAGTCTTTTACAGATGTTTTGAGTGGTTTATTTATATGGATTATATTGTAAATGGTCGATTTAAAAAAGTAACTGAGAATAGATCATAAAAAAATCCGTAATTTAATTACGGATTTATATATTTAATGGAGATGAAATCTAATTAAGACTTCTGCTTATTCAGCTCATCTTGTAATTGGCGTCTTACTTTTTGCTCACGCTCTAAAGCATTACGTCTGTGCTCTTCGAACTCTGTTTCTATCTCGTCTAACTTATGTTTAGCTTCACGTGTGGCAGAATTACTTCCTTTAAATTTATAAATAAAGAATAATAATAAAGCTAAAAGGCCTCCAATTATACACCACATTAAAATTTTATAACTGGCTTTACTGGTTTGTATGCCAAATAATGAAATATTATCTTTTTCATCATTAGTAGCATTTAGTGTCGATTCTGTATTAGATAAATTACTTTTTAAAGTTTCTATTTCATCAACTTGCTTTTTAACAACAGCTTGTGTGTCTGTCAAATCTTTATGTACTGCTTTAAGTGAGTCAAGCGTATGCGCTTTTAGTGTATAAAGCCATGTTTTCTTAACGGTTTTGTAATCTTGCCAACTATTAGAGCGTCTAATTACAAATTCAAATTGATTATCTATTGTGCCACTGTTAAGAGATAATTTCTCGTCGTCGTCGTTATCGTTTTGAGCGATAGTTGTTTGAAAACTAAATGTGACTAAAAGAATTACAGTAACTTTTGTTAAGAATTTCATCTTAGAGGTAATTTTGGTTGTTTTAGATTAATTGGTTGCCAAGATAATAATTTTATGAGGATATCATAAACAAATTATCAAACAAATAGCCTTTCAATAGTGAAAGGCATTTAATATACGATAGAAATTATAGTTTAGATGTTGAATACTACAGTCCAACCTTGTTTTTATTACTGTTAGGTAATTAAATCACTATAAATCATATCGCTAGTAATCAAAAAAATCCTGCCGTTAGACAAGATTTTAGTTTTCCACCTTCAGGGCGTTCTAATAATAAGCATAGCGTCTTACCTTAGAAATATATTTTGCGAGTCTAATGACTTGTTGACTATAGCCATATTCATTATCGTACCATATATATAAGATTGCATTTTTTCCGTCTTTTCTTACTATAGTGGCTTTACTATCATATATCGCAGGTGCTGAGCTACCAATTATATCACTAGAGACTAATTCGTCACTCATTTCATATTTTATTTGCTCAACTAAATCTCCTTCGAGTGCATATTTCTTTATAATAGTGTTAATGCTCTCCACGGTAGTCTCTTTTTCTAATTCCAAATTAAGAATAGCTAAAGAGCCGTTTGGAACAGGTACTCTTATAGCGTTAGACGTCAACTTGCCTTCTAATGTTGGTATTGTTTTACTAACAGCTTGGCCTGCACCAGTTTCTGTAATCACCATGTTTAGTGCAGCAGCTCGGCCACGTCTATATTTACTATGGAAATTATCTACTAAGTTTTGATCATTGGTATAGGCATGTATGGTTTCTAAATGCCCAGACTTAATCCCGAAAGAATCTTCCATAGCTTTCAAAACAGGAGCAATAGCATTTGTTGTGCAAGACGCTGCTGATACTATTTTAACTTTATCAGGATTATACTCTGTATGATTCACTCCATGTACAATATTAGGAATCCCTTTTCCTGGGGCGGTAAGTATAACCTTATCGACACCTTTTGCGTTTAAATGTCTACTTAAAGCAGCTTTGTCTCTATGTACTCCGGTATTATCAACAATTAAAGCATTATTAATTCCGTATGCCGTATAATCAATATCTTCTGGTGCATTTGCGGAAATAATTTTTACGGTTGTACCATTAATGATCAGAGCAGAATTTTTAAGATCGATGTTTACAATACCAGAGAAATCTCCATGTACAGAATCGTTTCTTAGTAAAGACGCTCGTTTTTCTAAAACGGTTTCTGTAATGTCTCCTCTTGTAACGATAGCTCTTAGTCTTAACTGCGCACCTTTACCTGTGCGAGTCATTAATTCACGAGCTACTAAACGGCCAATTCTACCAAAACCATAAAGTACTACATCCTTTGGTTTTATACCTTTATTATCTTTAGCGTTGCCCAATTTAGAGGCAACAAAAGCAGTGGCATTACCATATTTTTGATCTTCTAAATGAAATTCATAAGTTAATTTTCCAATGTCTAATTTGGCTGGAGGCAAGTTTAGCGCAATAATAGCTTGCGCAATTTCAACAGAATCGAAAATAGAAATAGGTTTCTGAACAAATTCTCCAGCATACTCATGCAGGTTTAGAATTTCGCTCACATTTCTATCTATTAATTGGTTTCTGAATAATACCAATTCAATAGATTTATCATACCACAAATCGCTGATGATTTTAATAAATTCTACAGTTGCTCGGCGACGATCGGCTTGAAATGCTAACTCTTTTTCATAAGTGTCGTTAAATCCCATGTTTTCTTGGTTTAAGTGATTTAGATTTTGCGCAAAAGTAATATATTTCAAACGTTTTCGTAATACCTTTTAGCGAAAATAAAAACCCTTCAAAGAAATATACTTTGAAGGGGGATTTAGTGACTAAATTTAAGGGTTTTACCTAAAGTGATAAACCATTTTTTCACCTTCTTTATTAATAACTTCAATTTGAAGTGGTTCATTAACAGCACGTGTTTTTATGGCATCTTGAGCATCGTCTATAGAATATAATTTCTTACCATTAATTTTAGTAATAATGCTACCTTCTTCAACTCCGTTTTTATTCCAAGATGATTTATAATTTTCATCTAGTTTATTAATTTTCACTCCATATTCCGTTTTGTTGCGCTTTAATTCCTTTTCTGAAGCATTCTTTATAAGACCAATTGTTGGCAATGTATAAATTGATGGTTTTAATAAAGTAACAGGAAGTATTTCTTCATCACCATCTCTAAGTAGTGTTACATTAACCACATCATCAGGACTCTTAGTTTTTAAATAACCCGACAAATCAGAGAACTTATTTATTTCTACATTATCTATTCTTCTAATAATATCACCAGATCGAATACCTGCTTTTTCTGCTCCTGTACCTTCTTGTACTTCGCTAACATAGAACCCTTCTGTAGAGTTGACCTCTAATTTTTCTGCAGCTTCACTGTTTAGCGCACCACCAGAAACACCAAGAATACCATTTTGAACATTACCATATTCCATAATATCATTCACAATTTTACGAGCAATATTACTTGGTACTGCAAAAGAATAGCCTACATAAGAACCCGTTTGTGATGAGATAGCAGTATTTATACCTATAAGATCTCCATTAGTGTTAACCAAAGCACCACCAGAATTACCTGGATTTACGGCAGCATCAGTTTGTATAAATGACTGCATATTCTGACCTGATAAATCTCTAGATTTAGCGCTAATGATACCTGCTGTAACTGTAGAGTTAAGGTTAAATGGATTACCAACGGCTAAAACCCACTCTCCAATTTTTGCATTATCAGAATCACCAAAAGCCATAAATGGTAAATCTTCATCAGCTTCAATTTTTAATAAAGCAATATCTGTAATTTCATCCGTACCAATCAATTCGGCCATGTACGATTTATTATTATTTAGAGTAATGCTGATCTCATTAGCATTTTTTATGACGTGGTTGTTGGTAATAATATAACCTGTCGGAGATATAATAACACCACTACCAGTTCCTACTTGAGCTCGCTGTGAAGTACGACCATAAAAATAATCCCTCATACTTAATGGTGTATTTACAATAGCGGTGTTTTTTACATGCACAACGGAGTGTATGGACTTATCAGCTGCTTCAACAAAATTAGGTGTTAATGAACTCGTAGTGTTTAAGGTGTTAACAGTATTACTAGTAGGGACAAACACCGGAAATTCAGATGATTGTTTAACGGCTAACGATTGCGTCTCATTTTCAATAAAAAGTTTGTAGCCACCCAACGTTAATAGACCACCTAATACAGAAACAAATACCAATGTTATTATCTTCTTCATAATTTTCAGATTTAAGTTTAACTATTTTAATTATTATTTTATCCTAACGATTAAAATTAGAAATTTATTAATTTCATATTTGATTTTAACGACTATTTAACGTCAAATTTAACGCCCTCTTAACACCACATAATACAGTCTAATATTCTTATATTTGTGGCTTATTAATTACTATGACATTTTATAAATATCAAGGAACAGGTAACGATTTTGTAATTGTAGATAATCGTTTACAGACTATAAACAAAAATGATACCAAACGCATTGCAACTATATGTGATAGACGTTTTGGCATAGGTGCTGATGGTTTTATACTTTTAGAAACGGATGAAAATGTAGATTTTAAAATGGTTTACTACAATGCAGACGGTAATGAAAGTACCATGTGTGGTAATGGAGGGCGATGTATTGTGGCTTTTGCAAAATTCTTAAATATCATTGAAAACGACACTGAATTTATAGCCATTGATGGCCTTCATAAAGCTAAAATTGAAGATGGTTTAGTTTACCTTCAAATGCAAGATGTTTCAGAAATTGAATCCTTTGGAAACCATATGTTTTTAGATACAGGTTCTCCACATCATGTTGAATTAGTTTCAAAATTAAAAGATTTTGACGTTAAATCTAATGGAGAAAAAATAAGAAATGGTGCTCCTTATAATGAAGCCGGATCTAATGTGAATTTTGTAGAACAAATATCTACAGAAAATTTCGCCGTGAGAACTTACGAACGTGGAGTAGAGGACGAAACCTTATCGTGCGGTACGGGTGTCACAGCAGTAGCCTTAGCTATGCATAAAAGCGGAAAAACAAAGGCTAATAAAATTAATTTACAAACCCAAGGTGGTCCTTTAAATGTAACGTTTAGTGCTAATGAAAACGGTTATGATAATATTTGGTTAATCGGGCCGGCAGAACAAGTTTTTAAAGGTGAATTGAAATGGTAAACCTAAAAGGAGAACATATTTATTTAAGAGCTTTAGAGCCTGAAGATTTAGATTTTGTTTATCGTATTGAAAATGATACATCGCTTTGGGAATTAAGTGATACACAAACTCCTTATTCAAGATTTTTAATTAAACAATATCTTGAAAATGCACAGCAAGACATTTTTGAAGCGAAACAATTACGATTAGCTATTTGCAATACTAATGATAGCACTATCGGTTTAATTGATGTTTTTGAATTTGATATTAAAAATAAACGCGCAGGTATCGGTATCCTTATTGAAGATGAAGAAAACAGATATCGCGGTTATGGTAAAGAAGCATTGAGTTTATTAGTGGATTATTGCTTCAAAACGTTGCATTTACACCAGATTTATGCCAATATTTCCGAAAGTAATTCTACAAGTTTAAAGTTGTTTAATAGTAATGGCTTTGAAATAATAGGATTGAAAAAAGATTGGAATTTTGACGGTGAAAAGTACACCAATGAATATATTTTACAACGAATTAACGCTTAACTATGTATATTAAAAAAATTCTTTGGGCGGTTGCTCTTATTGGCTTAGTCATCTTTGGTGTCATCGCTTACTATATTTATGGTACGATGTTTTCTCCAAATACCAATTTCGAAAATGAAACCGCTTACATTTATGTGCCAACTAGTGCAAATTACTCAGAAGTAAGATCACAATTAGAACCACTTCTAAAAGATATTGGGACTTTTGATGCTTTAGCAAAACAGAAAAAGTATGTCACTAATGTTAAGGCAGGTCGGTTTGCAATTTCTAAAGGCATGAATAATAATGATATTATTAATTCTATCCGAAGTAAAAATCTTCCTGTCAAAATCGCATTCAACAATCAGCATAGTATAAAAGATTTAGCAGGGCGAATTAGTATGCAGATTGAAGCTGATAGTTTAACGTTAAACAAGGTTATGTCGGAAGCATCGTTCTTAGCTGATAATGGATTTTCAAAAGCGACAGCATTAGGGATGTATTTGCCAAATAGCTATGAATTTTTCTGGAATACTTCTGCTGAAACATTTAGAGAAAGAATGTTGATAGAGTATAATCGTTTCTGGACGGACGTCAGAAAAGCAAAAGCTAAAAAACTGAACTTAAGTCCAAACGAAGTTATTACACTAGCCTCAATAGTACATGAGGAATCGAAACAAGCAGATGAGCAACCAAGAGTGGCAGGTGTGTATTTAAATAGATTACGAATTGGGATGCCGTTACAAGCTGATCCTACTTTAAAGTTTGCTGCTTATCAGTTGCCTCAATATCAGAACATTATTATTAGACGTGTTTTAAATATTCATAAGGACATTAACTCTCCATACAATACATATAAAAATACGGGTTTACCTCCAGGACTTATTGCAATGCCAGATTTATCTGCAATAAAAGCAGTTTTAAATCCTGAAACGCATAATTACCTTTATTTTGCAGCGGATGCTAAACGACTAGGCTATCATAAATTTGCCAAAACATTAGGCCAGCATAATAACAATGCCAGAGAATATCACAGATACTTGTCATCTCAAGGGATTAATAAATAGGGTTTGAATCGCGCTATTGTCTATATTGTAACTTTCTTTTTGGCAAGTGCTCCGCTTTTTTCGCAATCTAAACGTATTCAGTTTTTAAAGCCTAGTGACACTTTAAATATATCACGTAGAAATACCGTTGTAATTTTTGAAGCTGCTTTAGCATCAACAACCTTAATCGGATTAAACCAATTATGGTATGCCGATTATCCGCGTTCTAATTTTAAAACCTTGAACGATAGTGGTGAGTGGTTACAAATGGATAAATTAGGGCATGCATTTTCGTCGTATCAATTGGGAAGATTAGGGGCTAACACGTTAAACTGGGCTGGAGTGAGTGAAAAAGATCAATTACTTTATGGTTCTACTTTAGGTTTGGGGTTCCTAACTGCCGTTGAAGTTATGGACGGGTTTTCTGAAGAATGGGGGTTTTCTTGGTCTGATATGGCGGCAAATGTAGCAGGAACAGGATTGCATGTAGGACAAGAATTGCTTTGGGAAGAACAACGTATTGTACTAAAGTATTCATTTCATAGAACATCATTTGCAAAACAGCGACCAAGTAAATTAGGCAGTGGTTTGGCTGAAGAATTTTTAAAAGATTATAATGGCCAGACATATTGGTTAAGTGCCAATATTAATTCATTTCTAAAAACGGAATCCATACCAAATTGGTTAAATGTAGCTTTTGGTTACGGAGCCGATGGTATGTTAACAGGTGAGGCATCTGATTCTTTATTTTTAGACCAAAATAGAACACGACAATATTACTTAAGCTTAGACGTTGATTTAACAAGAATTAAGACAAATTCTCACTTCCTAAAAACATTATTTGACGTTTTTAACGTTATTAAGCTGCCTTTTCCTGCTATAGAATTGAACAGCGGTGGTCGGATAAAATGGCACTCTGTCTACTTTTAAGTTAATTTTTTAACACTTAATCGGTTGATTTTCAGTAATTGAAAATATGTTGTATATTTGCACGCGAATTTTGTAGGATAGTTTTTTGAAACTATTGTACTGTAAAAATTTAACTGTTATGATTAAAAATAGCGTTAAGAGTATAGTGATACCATTTTCAATTTGTGTACTTATGGCATTAGCCTTATACCCAAATGCATCTCTTAATCCTGATATGTATTCTACAGAAGGATTAATATTAGATTATAACATTTCTGAAGAAGTGGCTATGATCAATGAAGGCCATAATGTAAAGTACAATCTGTTTACTCCACATTTAGGTAAGTCTTTTGAAGGGTTTAAAGAAGCATTAGCTTTTAAAGAATCTAGAGGCGATTATTTTACGGTGAATACTTTGGGGTATTTAGGGAAATATCAATTTGGTGCAGAAACCTTAAAAGTTATTGGTATTTACAACCCTAACCAGTTCTTATATAATCCAGAATTACAAGAAAAAGCATTCATCGCAAATGCAGAACGAAATAAATGGGTGCTTAGAAAAGACATAAAGCGTTTTGAAGGTAAGAAAATTGCAGGTGTTAAAGTTACCGAATCAGGTATTTTAGCAGCTGCTCACTTAGCAGGTCCTGGAAGTGTAAAAAAGTTCTTGCGTAGCTATGGCGTTAATAACCTTTCGGATGCTTATGGGTCTTCTGTACGATATTATATGAAAAAGTTTTCAGGTTATGACACGTCTATGATCACTCCAGATAAGAAAGCCAGAGTAACACTTTAAATCCAATTAATCTTTTTGGATAATAAATATAGTAGGCCTCTTGTGGAGGTCTTCTTTATTGTGCTTCCAGTCATTTACTGTTTTTGTTTTTATAAACTCGGTAGGCAAAGTTAAATCGCACGCAACACAAACTCTTGTGTTTGGATGTAGAGTACTTGTTAGGTCTTCAAGCATTTTCATGTTCCTATAAGGAGTTTCAATAAAGATTTGAGACTGATTATGTTCAGAAGATATCCGTTCTAAAGTCTTTAATTTTGACTTGCGTTCACTCTTGTCAATTGGCAAATAACCATTAAAGGTAAAACTTTGGCCATTCATACCAGACCCCATTAAAGCCAACAAAATAGAAGATGGACCAACAAGTGGTACAACTTTTATATCCATTTGATGCGCTAAGCCTACAATATCAGCACCAGGATCTGCAATTGCCGGACAGCCAGCTTCAGAAAGTAACCCGATTGAGACTCCTTCTGAGCAAGGGTTTAAAAACGTATTGCGCTCTGCTTCGGTAGTGTATTTATTTAAGACCTGTAGTTTTAAAGAGGGTTGTGATTTGCTAGGTGCTATGCGTTTTATAAAACGACGTGCGGTTTTTTCATTTTCAACAATGTAAAAATCAATATCCTCAACTATTTTTTTGATTGAAATAGGTAAAACTTCAAGAGGTGGATTATCTCCTAATCGTGTAGGTATAAGATATAATTTTCCTTTAGTATTGCTCATTAATGTATAACTAGTTTATGGGTGCTTTGTATTGCGTTTTCCGAATTAATTTTTAATATATAAATACCTTTAGACAATTTGGTTGTATTTATTGTTAAAGTGGTGTCGGTAGTGCTTTTAATCTCCTTTACTTTTTTTCCTTGTATATCAAAAATATGGATATTAGTTAAAAGGCCGGAATTGTAATTTGAGCCAAAATTAATATGTAAGGTATGTTTAGTAGGATTGGGATATATAGATACTTCAGAAATTAAATAATCATTGGTACTTAAAGTTGCATCTATAAGTTTGTAAATGCCACCTTCAGAAATATCTGAAACATATAGTTCTCCATTGATATCTTCTCCAAACGCCGACCATTGTCCTGAAAACTGCTGAAAGGATTTGGTCCAAGCTTCATTCGTTTCATCATAGACTAAATATCCAATTTCTTGACTACAAATGTCGGCGAAGAAATACCAACCATTAAAATTCGGATAATTACTGCCTCTGTACCTATAGCCACCTGTAATGGAACATTTAACTTCTCCATCACCAAAATGGTAATAACCGCTAACAGGAAAAGTATACGTGCTTTGGTCAGCACAACCCGTTGTATTATAAGTATCACTGCCTTCGTAACATTTCCATCCATAGTTTAATCCTGAAGAAGCTTCTACAGGTGAAACGCTATTAATCTCTTCGTATGCACCTTGACCTACATCTGCAATCCAATGATCTCCATTTAAGCGGTCGAAAGAAAACCTCCAAGGATTTCTAAGTCCGTAAGCCCAAATTTCGGGTCTAGCTTCTGAATCTTCAATAAACGGATTGTCAGTAGGGATACCATAATTTTCGGTTTCAGTAACAGTATCAATATCTAATCGTAGCATTTTACCTAGTAAACTTAACTTGTTTTGAGCACGATTTTGTGGATCTCCAGAAGAGCCACCATCACCAGAAGCGATGTAGAGATAACCGTCTGGCCCAAAAGCTAAATCTCCACCATTATGGTTTGTATAGGGTTGATCGTAGGTAAGTATTATCAATTCAGAATTAGGATCTGCTGTTTCAGGTGTTGTAAAATCTTTTGTAAATCTAGAAATAACAGTATTACCAGAATTGTTAATGTAGTTTACAAAAAAATAACCGTTGGTGGCATATTCAGGATGAAAAGCCAAACCAAGTAAGCCTCTCTCGTTCCCAGTATTAATTACAAGGTTATTAATATCTAAAAAGGGTGTTGTTTGTACTATGCCATCTGCATTAATGATTATTATTTTTCCAGCTTGTTCAGCCACAAACAGCTTATCATCACCTGCATGTTTAATACTTACAGGCTTATTTAAATTAGAAGCAAAAAGTTCTAACTCTAATTGTTGCGCGTAAATACTTGAGATAGTTATGAATGAAAGAAGAAGGTGTGTTATAGTCGTTTTCATAAGTAATGAGCGTTTAAAAGACTAATTTACAAAAAAAAGACTTTACTAAAGTTGAAAATGTTTGTGTTACTTACCTAGTTTCTTAACTAATAAGTCGCATGTTTCGGTAATTAGGTCAAAAACGTATTCAAAACCGCCTTCATTTCCGTAATATGGATCTGGCACGTTTTTGTTTTGAATAGAGGGGTTGGTTTCAAGAAAAAGATTTACTTTTTCAATATCACCTGTATGTCTCACTAGGCTTATAATATCAGAATAATTTGATTCGTCCATAGCGTAGATATAATCAAATGCATCAAAATCAGATGTTTTAAACTGTCTTGCGCTCTGTGCGCTAATATCTAATCCATTATGCTTTGCGACAGCAATTGATCGTCTATCTGGGGCATTACCTATGTGATAGGCGGCGGTACCAGCAGAATCCACATAGTAGTGTTCTGCAGAAACTTTAGATTGTAGGATACCGTGAGCTAATGGTGAACGGCAAATGTTACCTAAGCACACCATTAAGATACGAGTCATAATAAAATGTAATTAAAGTGCTAATTTTTTAGACAGGTCTTCAACGTATTTTCTAAATTGTTTATCTGTAGAAGATAAATTATCAACGGTCTTACAAGCGTGTAAAACAGTCGCGTGATCACGTTGCCCAATTTGAGAGCCAATACTAGCTAAAGACGCTTTAGTGTATTTCTTAGCAAAAAACATCGCTAACTGTCGGGCTTGTACTATATGGCGTTTACGTGTTTTAGATTGAAGGGTATTAACATCCATTTGAAAATAATCTGAAACTACTTTCTGAATGTAATCAATAGAAACTTCACGTTTAGTGTTTTTAACAAACTTCTCTACAATATCTTTCGCAAGGTTAATTGTAATTTCTTTTTTGTTGAAAGAAGACTGTGCGATTAATGAAATGATTGCACCTTCGAGCTCTCTAACATTGGTTTTAATATGTTTTGCAACATAGTCTATAATGTCTTCGGGCATTTCAACACCGTCTCTGTAAAGTTTATTTTTTAGAATAGAAACCCTAGTTTCAAAATCTGGTGTTTGTAATTCTGCAGAAAGACCCCATTTAAAACGTGATAATAAGCGTTGCTCAATATCTTGCATGTCTACAGGTGCTTTGTCACTTGTTAAAATAACTTGCTTACCGTTTTGGTGTAAATGGTTAAAAATATGAAAGAAGACATCCTGTGTTCCTGTTTTACCAGATAAGAACTGAACGTCATCTATAATAAGCACATCTATAATTTGGTAGAAGTGAATGAAGTCATTTCTGTTATTCTTTTTTACAGAATCTATATATTGTTGTGTGAATTTTTCAGCAGAAATATATAAAACTGTTTTTTCAGGATATTTATCTTTGATATCAACACCAATAGCGTGTGCTAAATGCGTTTTTCCTAAACCAACTCCACCAAAAATTAATAAGGGATTAAAAGAGGTTCCACCAGGTTTGTTTGCTACTGCAATACCTGCATTTCTAGCTAAACGGTTAGAGTCCCCTTCTAAGAAGTTTTCAAAACTATAACTTGGATTAAGCTGAGATTCAATTTTTACATTTCTAATTCCAGGAATTATAAACGGATTTCTAAGCTCAGGACTTTTATTATTAAAAGGCACGTCTACATCTTGAGATTTTAATGCCGACCTGTTTGCACTTGGTATTTTTTCTGTAAAAGGTTGTTTGTTACCGTAAGTGTTCTCCATTTTAATAACGTACACCAATTTAGCATCTTCACCTAACTCTTTTGTTAAGGATACCTTTAAAATTTTTACATAATGCTCTTCTAACCATTCATAGAAAAATTTACTAGGAACTTGAATACTCAATGCGTTACCGGAAAGTTTTACAGCATCTATAGGTTCAAACCAAGTTTTATAGGCTTGTGGTTGTATATTATCTTTTATAAAAGCAAGACAATTACTCCATACAGATTGCGCTGTGATCTCCATTCTTTAAGTTAGGTTTTTGTTGTTAGTTATTTTAGCAAAAAAAAAGAGAATTGGAATTCTCTAGTAGTTTTTAACAGCACAAATATGTGAACAAAATTCTTAATAAAAAAATCAAATTAGATAGAATATTTAGATTTTTTTTCTCATGTTTAAAACAATTTAAAATTACACTTTTTTTTCTTAAACACACATTAATGTATGAATTATAATGAAACTGATATTAGAGTACGCTACGGAGAGACTGACCAGATGGGAGTTGTGTATCATGGCAACTATGCCGTTTATTTTGAAGTAGGAAGAACAGAGTGGTTACGAGAGTTTGGTCTAAATTATAGTGGTATGGAGGCAGATGGTATTATGTTACCAGTAGTTTCGTTGTCTATAAATTACAAAAATTCAGCACGTTATGATGATGTGCTTAAAGTGAAAACAAGACTCAAAAAGATGCCAACTGCTTCTATAGAATTTGAATATGAATTACGAAATGAATCCAACGTTTTATTAGCAACAGGGAATACTGTTTTAGCTTTTATCGACGTTAAGCGGAATCGACCTACAAGATGTCCAAAATATCTTTTAGATAAACTGCGAAATTATTCGTTATAATTCTTCGATTTCAACTCCGAAAAATTGATCAAATAAATCAAAAACTTTAGAACTGTGGTTTTTTCTGACAGATATTTCTAATACGCAATTTAATTCTAAGGTTTGATTAATGATTTCAACGTTGTTTTCTTTTAAAATTCGCATCACTTTACTCATGTTTTTATATTCAAAACTGAGTTTAAATTTTTTATTTATGGTACGTTCCACAATTTTTGAAGCTTCTAATGCAAATTGTGCTCCTGTTCTATAAGCATTTATTAGGCCTCCAACTCCTAGTTTAACACCGCCATAATAGCGAATGACTACAATTAGGATGTTGGTGACTTCAAAAGATTGAATTTGTCCATAAATAGGCATTCCAGCGGAATTGTTAGGTTCTCCATCGTCATTGGCTCGATATTTAATCGTTTCTGTTCCTATCTGGTAGGCATAACACCAATGTCTGGCAGAGTAGTGTTCTTTTTTTAAATGGTCTATGTGTTGTTTTATTTGTTCTTCCTCCGTTACAGGAAATGCAAATCCATAGAATTTACTATTCTTATCTTTAAATAATTCTCCTTGCGCTGGTTTCGTAATTGTTTTATATAAATCGTCTTCCATCATGCTAAAGTGACTAATAGTATAGAGATTAGGGCTAATATAATTCCTATCCAGTTTTTCTTAGAAATTTTTTCTTTAAATAAGACTAATCCTATTAACGTTGATAGCGCTAAAATAGCTATATGATTAATAGTGAATAAGGTTGAACTCTCTGTGTTCTCAACACGTAAAGCCATTAATAAAAAATGAATAGATCCATAATTTACAATACCTAAAGCGATACCAAATGGAATGCTTATTGGCTTAAATATAACTTTAGATTTTAATAAGCTTCCTGATAAAAGGATGACTCCTATAATTGCTGCCATGGCAAATATGGTGGCAGAGAACAAAGCTATTTTATCATTTGGTGCAAAATAATTGATGGATGTATCAATAATACCCGAACCTAAAAAGAGAATAATAGGTAAATAAATAGACTGCGCAAGTATCGTGTTGTTTTTACTCTTTATAGATGTCAAGTAAACCGCGACTAAAGCCAAGAGTATACCTATGATTTTTTGAGCACCAACGCTTTCTTTAAAAACGATGATACCAAAAATAACCGGAATTATAACACTCATTTTGCTAGCAACCGAAGCTACGGAAAGTCCATTTTTTTGTGCTGTTAATGCCATAACGTTAAAAATTGCAATAAACAAAAAACCTAAGCATATAGCAGGGATAAACCAATTGGCTTTTATAATTTCAGCAGGTTCAATCGAACCACCATAAAGTAAGAAGCCTAAAAAACAAGCGGTAAAATAATTAACAACAATACCATGAAGCGTATTGACTTCATATTTTTTGAAGAGTTTAAAAACAACAAAAATTGCAGTGGATGCTAATATGCTAATTAGTAAATATATCAAAAGAGCGCTTTATTCATTTCGAAAAGCGTTGTGACGTCTTCTTTTGTTTCGTCTATATTCCATGTATGGAACCCCATTGATTTAGCTGTATCTGTATTATCTTTGGTATCGTCGATAAACAAACATTCGTTAGCAATTAGATTATTTTGCTCTAATACAAAATTGAAAATATCAGCGTTTGGTTTTCTAAGTTGAACTTCTTGTGATAAGTAGAATTTGTCAAAACAATTTTTAAAATCTTCAAAGAAAGGTACATTGGACTTTATTGAATCAATGTGCATATCATTGGTGTTACTTAGTAATATGAGTTTGTATTCTTTATGATGTGCTAGTTTCTTAATAAAATCTAATCTATGACTAGGGAAATCTTTTAATATACAGTTCCAAAGTTCAACAAGATGTGTTTCTTTAATTTGAGGAAATCTAATGCTGTAAAACTGAATAAATTCTGCTGTTGAAATTTTTCCAACCTCATATAATTCATTGGTTTCAATGATGTCAGCGTCAAAAGTTTCTATTTCAAATAACTCTAAGGCTTTTTGCATTGCGCCTTGTTTATCTAAGTTGATAAATACATCTCCAAAATCGAAAATGAGTGTTTTAATCTTTTGCATATATTTTTAATAAATCATTATTAATTCTAGATTCAGATAGTAATCTCCCTTGAAGTTTTGGTGCTTTTTTACCCGTTTCAAATTCAACTGTTCCAGTAAAAATTCTAGCTTCGTCCCATAATTCTTCATCGATAAAGGTTTGCAGTGTTTTTAATCCACCTTCAATTATTATTGAATTAATTTGAAATTTATACAAAGCATCACATATTTGTTTTGCTATTGAAGTTTTTAAATTCCAATCGATTTCGGCATAGGCAGCATTAAAGCCTCTTTGTAAAGGTGGGGAAATTGCCCAACCTTTTTGATTCTCGTCGACTTTGCGAAATAAATCATTATCATCATGAAAAATTATATTTTCAGCTTCATCATTAAAAACGGAATAAGTTTTATCTAATTTCAAATTTCTGTCCAAAACCACTCTTATAGGATTTTCTCCTGACCAATCTCTAACGGTTAAACTCGGATTGTCTTCAATAACAGTATTGGTTCCTACTAAAATAGCTTGCTCTTCTGCTCGCCATTTATGCACTATTTGACGTGAATATGTATTTGTTATCCAAACAGGCTTTTTTTCGTTCTTAATATCGGGAGCAATAAAGCCATCGCGAGTTTCAGCCCATTTCAATATAATGTAAGGACGCTTTTTATTGTGAAATGTAAAAAATCGTTTGTGATGCGTTTTACATTCATTTTCTAAAACACCCACAGTAACATTACAGCCTGAAGCTTTTAGTTTAGCAATACCTTTCCCGGCCACTTCAGGGTTATCGTCAACACACCCAATCACTACATTTGGGATGCTGTGCTTTACAATTAAATCGCTACAAGGAGGTGTTTTTCCAAAATGACTGCAAGGTTCTAGTGTAACGTAGAGGGTGCTTTTATGCAATATTGTTTTGTCTTTAACAGCATTAATTGCATTTACTTCGGCATGGTTACCTCCATATGCACTTGTGTAACCTTCACTAATTATGGTATTATTATGCACAATTACAGCACCAACCATGGGGTTTGGCCTTGTAGATCCCAATCCGTTTTTGGCAATTTCTAAACAGCGCGATATGTAGATTTCTTGAGTTGTCAATTAGAACTTTATTTTAACATCCTGAATTTCATCTACCGAATAGGTTGAAGAGTAGCCTAGGATTTTATATTTTATTTCGCCTTTAATATGCACTTTTAGTTTTTGAAAAAGTAAACTACCTAACAAGCTTCCTAAGTTTTTATCAGTCATGATGCTGTCTGTTGCGATCTTAACAGTCAGCGGAATCGTGAAATTTTCTCTCTTAGGGACATCAAATTCATCGGAAATAACGGACGCTAATTCCAATTCATTAATATAAACTTTAAGATCATCTGTTTTTAAAGTGCCACCAACATCATTTTTATTTAGAAATAAAGCTTCTGTTCTTATGGTTATATTTTTAGAGTTAGAGTCAATGACCTTAAAGTTTTCTAACCTAACAAACTCGGGCTTTCTTGTAAACGAACAGTTAAGCAGTAGTGTAAAAGTTAGGGAAAACATTAGGAGTCTTTTAAACATAAAATTGTTTTTATATGTATTTTTGGTGTCTTCTAAAAAAGTTAATTCAGTGCGTAAAGATACTATTGTTATTCGAGAAATTGAAGCCAAGGACAATCCTAAAATTGCTAAAGCAATTCGGAGTGTTTTAATTGAAATGGGTGTTCCAAAAGTGGGAACAGCTTATGAAGATATAGCTTTAGACTGTATGACAGCTACTTACAATGAACCTATGAAAGCTTATTTTGTCGTTGTAAATGGCGATGACATTATTGGAGGAGCTGGAATTTCGCCATTAGATAATTATGAAGGCAATGTGTGCGAGTTACAGAAAATGTATTTTATGCCAGAAGCAAGAGGTAAAGGCTTAGGGTCTAAAATGATGAAAAAATGTTTGGACTTTGCCAAGCAAGCAGGTTTTTCGCATTGCTATTTAGAGACCTTGCCCTATATGGAAGATGCACGTAAACTCTACAGAAAAGTAGGTTTTGAAAATTTAGAAAAACCTATGGGAAATACAGGTCATTATTCTTGTACGGTTTGGATGCTTAAAGAGTTTTAGGTTATGGTATTAAAAGAGCTTCAACATATATTTCACATAGAATTAGATGCTGTTTATGGTAAACATGAAGTAGATAGTTTCTTCTATTTGTGTACAGAGCATTATTTGAATGTACCAAGAGTTCAATTGACGTTAGAGCCAAAATTAGCAATCACTAAATCTGAAACCGATACTTTTTTTAAGACATTAGAATATTTAAAGCAGCAAAAACCCATACAATATATATTAGGAGACACAGAGTTTTATGGATTACCGTTTAAGGTGAATGAGAATGTTTTGATTCCAAGACAAGAAACAGAAGAACTCGTGGCTCTTATTATTGCAAATTCTAAAAAAGAAAATCCATTATCTCATCAGATTAACGTTCTAGATATTGGAACAGGTTCTGGTTGTATCGCAATTTCACTGGCTAAAAACTTACCAAATGCGAAAGTGTATGCTTTAGACGTAAGTAAGGATGCTATAAAAGTAGCTAAAAAAAATGCAGAGTTAAATAACGCAAATATCACATTTATTGAAGCAGACATTTTAAACGCGCCTACCTGGAATTTGTTTTTTGAAAATTTAAAATTTGATATCTTGGTGTCTAATCCACCGTATGTTAGAAATTTAGAAAAAGTTGAAATTCAGTCTAATGTTCTAGATAATGAACCACATTTAGCTTTGTTTGTAGAAGATGATAACCCATTGTTATTTTATAAAGCCATTACAAATTTTGCGATTGATAAGTTGAAACCAAACGGACAGTTATATTTTGAAATTAATCAATATCTTGGAGAAGAAACAAAAGCCTTATTAACTGATGCTAATTTTAAAGATGTAATGTTGTTGAAAGACTTAAATGAAAATTTTAGGATGTTGAAAGGTGTAAAAGTATAGTATGAGAATTTTAGTTTTCTTTTTTATTTCTGCGCTTTGTTTTTCTTGTAAAGAGAAAAAAGAAGATGTAGTGGTTGAGTATGAAATTAAAATCGATACACTTTTAACTATAAATAAGGAAGACGAATTGATAAGACAAAAACGTCATGAATTAAAAGAAAGATTTTACCATATTAAACTCTATGACTCAGTATTAGTAACCGATACAATTGTGGGGTTTAAATTTTTAGAAAGTGATTCAAACATAGATTATTCCTTCGATTACGAACCTTTTATTAAAAAAGGTAATTTAGATTCTATTAGTTTATATACTAAAAATATTGAAGTTGTTATCCGTAAATCTAAGTTTGATAAAACGAAATCAAAACTCACTTACGACAGTGATAGTTTAAACATTATTCAAATTGATAATCACGATGTTATTGGAGCAGAAGATATTCCGGACACCTATATTTCTAAAATATACTTAGATTTAAGCAATAACTACGTTGAAATCGATAAGCGTTATTATGAAGACTTATATGAGCCAAATTTCAATTTGACCGAAGCTTATTATTATGATGATGAAATTATTGTAACAATGGGTAACAGTGATGGTTATTTAAGTTATAAAGTTACTTTTTTTATTGACGAAGAATTAAACATAAAGCGCATTATTTACATCCCTTAAAAATGAATACAAAACAACAAATAGAATCACTTAGAGAAGAATTGCGTCAGCACAACTACAATTATTATATTTTAGATGATGCTACAATTAGTGATTACGATTTCGATATAAAATTAAAAGAACTTCAAGCTTTAGAAGAAGCGCATCCTGAATTTTTTGATGTTAATTCACCAACGCAACGTGTAGGTGGAGCTATTACAAAGAATTTTAAAACGACGGTTCATGATTCTAGAATGTACTCTTTAGACAACTCATACTCAACAGAAGACTTGCTAGATTGGGAAACGCGTGTTAAAAAAATGGTTGATGGAGACGTTAGTTATACTTGCGAGCTGAAATACGATGGTGCCTCTATAAGTTTAACTTACGAGAACGGTAAATTATTAAGAGCTATTACACGTGGAGATGGAGTGCAAGGAGATGAAGTAACCGCTAATATAAAAACTATTAATACAGTGCCACTACAATTAAAAGGTGACTATCCAGAACGTTTTGATATTAGAGGGGAAATAGTGTTACCCATAGAAGGCTTCTTAAAAATGAACGAGGAGCGCATTGCTAATGAAGAAGAACCTTATAAGAATCCAAGAAATACAGCATCAGGAAGTTTAAAGCTACAAGACAGTTCAGAAGTGGCTAAACGTCCCTTAGAATGTCTATTATATAGTATCGTAGGAAATAATCTAAATATCACTTCGCAATATGAAGGTTTAGAAAAAGCTAGAGCTTGGGGTTTTAAAGTACCACAAGAAGCAAAATTAGTACATAGTATCGATGCTGTTTTAGAGTATATCAATTATTGGGATGATAACAGGCATAGCTTACCTTACGAAATTGATGGAGTCGTTATTAAGGTTAATAATCTATATCAGCAAGATGAGCTAGGTTTTACGTCAAAAGCACCACGTTGGGCAATGGCCTATAAATTTAAAGCGGAGCAAGTTTCTACGCGGTTAAATGAAATAACTTATCAAGTTGGTCGTACGGGCGCTATTACACCGGTTGCTAATTTGGAACCTGTACAATTGGCTGGTACAATCGTTAAGCGAGCTTCGCTTCACAACGCAGATCAAATAGAAAAGTTAGACATTAGAGAAGGTGACGAGGTATTTGTAGAAAAAGGAGGAGAGATTATTCCTAAGATTATTGCTGTAGATTTATCTAAGCGTCCTATGGGGTCTGAGCCGACACAATACATCGCGCAATGTCCAGAATGTCATACTGAATTAGTGAGACTAGAAGGGGAGGCAAAACATTACTGTCCTAATTATACCGGGTGTCCGCCACAAGTGGTAGGGAGAATTCAGCATTATATATCTAGAAAAGCAATGGATATCGATGGGTTGGGAGGCGAAACGGTAGCTTTATTAGTAAAGGAAGGATTAATTACTAATTATTCCGATTTATATAAATTGACTGTTGACCAAGTGATTCCTTTAGAGCGTATGGCAGCAAAGAGTGCTGAGAATTTAATAAATGGTATTGAAGCTTCAAAATTAATTCCATTTGAACGTGTACTATTTGCTTTAGGTATACGTTACGTAGGCGAGACAGTTGCCAAAAAATTAGTCAAACATTATAAATCAATTGATGCATTAATGTTTGCTTCATTAATAGATTTGGTTACAGTAGATGAAATAGGTGAGCGTATTGCGCAAAGTGTCGTTGAGTTTTTTGGTTCTGAAGAAAATAAGCAAATCGTAGAGCGTTTAAAGTTATTTGGAGTGCAATTAGAAATTTCGGCAGAGAAATTAGCAAGCCAAACGGATAAATTGAAAGGCTTATCGATAGTGGTTTCGGGTGTATTTGAAAGCATTTCTAGAAATGACCTTAAGAAGTTGATTGAAGATAACGGAGGAAAAGTATCTTCATCTATCTCATCTAAAACGAGTTATTTAGTAGCCGGTGACAAAATGGGACCTAGTAAGCGAGCAAAAGCTGATAGTTTGAACGTTCCAATTCTTTCCGAGGAGGCATTTTTAGATGTTTTGAAGTAAATTCTTACAAGAAAGGTGCTTTTAATTCGATTAAATGCATGATTTTAACGTTTATATGTAAAAAAAGTTTATATTTGCTTAAGTTAATAAGGGAAGATTAATGTTAGTAAAGAAAATTTTAAAGCTAGTACTCTTGCTATTGGGTATCGGCTACATAATACTTCAGGGGGGGGCTATGGAGATAGAAGGCGATGCCGTAAGTGCAGTTGCTTTTATTTTGCTCACTTGGCTATACGTGGGGTGGACAAAGGATAAATCAAAGTTATTTATATTGTTTTTAATTGTTTTTACAGCGGCACAAGTCCTAGGTTTTTTGGCTTGGTTTCGTACGCGAGTACCGGCTGGTGAAATCGATTATTTATATTTTATTGTAAACATTCTTAGTATTATTTCTTATACATTGCTCATTGTTAAAGTTTTTATTCCTTTAAACTTCAGGGCGGTATTTTCACAATTAACTATTCCTATAATTATATTAGTGATTCTAGATGTTTTTTGTGTGACATTGATATCAAGCACTACTGAAAGTTCATTTAGCTATTATGAATACGCTTTAGAATATACCTATAATGCTATAATAATGATATTGCTATCGTTTGCACTCATCAACTATATGTATAGAAACAATAACAAATCCATGTTGTTTTTGTTAGGCTCCATTTTTATTGTGTTCTCGGAGATTATTCAGTTAGCGTATTATTATATTTTGAGTGAAGCTAACTCTAACTTGGGGTATGTTTATTCTTCTTTTTTAGTGGTTGCATTTATTTTTTATTACTCACAATCGCAACATGCAGTCACTGAGCCAACACTGGCTTATACAGACGAGATTATAGATTAGATTGATTAAAAAAGGCTAAATGATAATGCTTAAGCTTAAGCGCTTCAATTAAACTATAATCGAAGCTCCTTCTGCCGTAACGTCTTTACCTGGTTCAAAATAAAAGTCAATTTTACCAAGATATAAACCAAAACAACCCACTTGGTTTACCAAAACGTTTTTACCTATACTATTTGTTTCTATAGTTGGTTTTGGAAGGAAAGTATGAGTGTGTCCTCCTATAATTAAATCGATATCTTTAGTTGCTCTTGCTAAAGTGATGTCACTTACTTTATTTGGATCATTCTTGTATTCATAACCGATATGAGACAAGCAAATGACCAAATCACAAGACTGTTCTTTTTTTAATATGTGAGACATGTCTTGTGCTATCTCAATAGGGTTGCGGTAAATAGTTTCCTTATACATGTCTTTATTTACTAAGCCATCAAGTTGAATACCTAAACCAAATATGCCGATTTTTATACCGTTCTTAATAATAATTTTATAGGGTTTAACGTGCGTATCCATTACAGTATTCGAGAAGTCATAATTCGCAGATACAAATTCGAAGTCGGCGTGCGGAATTTGAGCATAAAGTCCATCGATACCATTATCAAAATCATGATTACCAATGGTTGCAACATCATATTTTAACATGCTCATTAGTTTAAATTCTAATTCACCGCCATAATAATTAAAATAAGGTGTGCCTTGAAAAATATCTCCAGCATCTAATAATAACGTATTAGGGTTTTCTAGCCTAATCGACTCCACTAATGTTGCTCGTCTTGCCACGCCACCTTTATTAGCGTTTCTTCCATCCTCAGGCCCAAAAGGATCAATGTGACTATGTACGTCGTTAGTATGTAAAATTGTAATTTTTTTCGTTTTAGGCGCACTAAAAGATTGTAAACCTAAACCTCCCACACTAGCTAAAACTGTAGCAGCTGTCGATTTTTGAATAAATTGTATTCTTTTCATGTCTTAATCTTTTAATTTTATAAAACGTTGATCTTGTTTAGGATTCAATGTGTCGGTCTTTTTAAAGTTATCAATTAATACATTTCTAATTTTATAATTTAACACATAGAGACCTTCATTGGTTTGAAAAAAGTCCATGCCATCACCTCCGTTGAAGAGGTAGTCATTAGTAGCTATATAGTATGTTTTATTAACATCTATTGGTTTTCCGTTAACCGTAGCCGAGCGAACTTCAGAATTTTTATCTAAAGTTAATTGCAATTGGTGAGATACAGGGTGTGCACGTTTTGCTTGAGATAAATAAAGCATCATTTCATTAATCTGCTCGCCTTTAAGAGCAGCGACAACCACAGAATTTTCAAAAGGCATAATTTCATAGGCCGTTCTGGTTGTTACATTTCCTTTAGATAATATCGCACGTATACCACCATGATTAAGTAAAACAAAATCAATATTTTTTTGAGATTGTTGCATAAATACAGGGTTACTTTCGTTATAAACCGCATCAGCCATTAAATTTCCAATGGCCGTATTAAATTCACCATCAGATTTAGAATAAGTTTGTGGTGCATAAGAAATAATACTATCCATGTCTTTATTAACATGAAGTCTATAAGGAGTTATAAAGTCTTCTATAGCTTTATTAGGGTTTAGGCTCTCATCAATAACGATTCGTTTGCCTTCAATTTTTGAAATACTTGATGATGCACAAGAAAAAATGAGCAACAATAAACAGAGTTTTAGAATATGTTTACTAGTCATTGAATAACTTATAAGAAGTTTATAATAAAATGTAAGTGCTTTTATTAAATTTGCACAAAGGCTAAAGGTAAATGATTTTGAAAGCATTTAAAGAAAAATCGAATCGAAAATATGTCAATACTTTATTGGATAAACGTCAAGCGACTGTTAATAATGATAAAATAAAAACAGTTGCGGTACTTCTTAATGCTAATGAATTTCATGAGTTTGAAGTGTTTAGAGTTTATTTTAAAGAACTAGGTTTAATGTCACCAAAGCATAAAATTATAGCTTTTACATTAGACAATAAATTAGAGCACAATAAATGGAATGTACATTTTAGTCCAAAAGATTTTGGTTGGAAAGGAAAAATAAAAAATCACGACTTAGAAGCTTTTATCAATGAACCTTATGACATGCTTATTTGCTTTTTTAAAAATGAAGTATTACAACTAAATCTTATGACGGCTGCGTCTAAAGCGAACTTTAAAGTTGGCATCAGTGCAGTAGACGAGCGTTTATACGATTTAATTATAGATGTAGAATTAAGGGATATCAATATTTTTAAACAAGAACTAAAGAAATACTTAAATATTTTAAATAAATTATAATGACTAAATTTTTAGGAACAGGTGTGGCATTAATCACACCTTTTAACGCAGATTTAAGCATCGATTTTGATGCGTTAGAGCGTTTAGTAGAGTATAACATTGCTAACGGCACAGAGTATTTAGTGATTAGTGGAACAACAGGAGAGAGTGTTACCGTTACTTCAGAAGAGAAAAAGCAATTAATCTCATTTATTGCTAAAATTAATAACGGAAGATTACCATTAGTTTTAGGTATTGGTGGCAATAATACTGCAAATGTTATTGAAGAAATTAAGTCAACAGATTTTTCTGCTATTGATGGTGTTTTGTCAGTTTCTCCATATTATAGTAAACCAACACAAGAAGGAATTTATCAACATTTTAAAGCCATTTCTGCTGTAAGTCCATTACCAATTATTTTATATAATGTGCCAGGTAGAACAGCATCTAACATGTCTCCTGAAACGACGTTGAGGTTAGCAAGAGATTGCGATAATATTGTTGCAGTAAAAGAGGCAGGAAACAATGTACATCAATATTTAGAATTATTAAGAACTAAGCCTTCAGATTTCTTAGTGTTATCTGGTGATGACGACTTGGCTTTAGGTGTCGCCTTAGCTGGTGGTTCTGGTGTTATTTCTGTTATAGGACAGGCTTTGCCTAAAGAGTTTTCTGAAATGATTCGCTTGGGGATTGCAGGTAAAGCAAAGGAGGCTTACGATATTCATTTTAAGTTAATGCCAATTACTGGACTCATTTTCTCTGAAAATAATCCTTCAGGTATAAAAGCAGTTTTAAACGCTTTAGAAATTTCAGAATCTCACGTGCGTTTACCTCTTGTTGAAGCTACAGATCAATTAAAAGCAAACATTAAATCAGAGTTAAAAACTTTAGGGAAAAGTTAAACTTAATATAAATAGGTGTTCACCCTAGATGCAACGCTTAATTTAGCTAACAATAATTGTTTTTTAAATCCGTTAATAATGCTTACTTTTGCATTCTGTTTAAAATTTAGAAAATGAGCTTGTTATTAATGTTTAATAGCAAATTCCATTTGACAGATGCGAAGCAATTAAAGTGACCACATGAAAAGAGGACTTTACATACTACTTATCAGTATTCTATTTATATCTTGTAGTGATTTTCAGAAAACACTGAAATCTGAAGATACTGCTGCAAAATTTGAATTGGCTACAGAACTTTATGACGCTGAAAAGTGGAATAAATCTTATAGATTGTTGGATCAAATCCTTCAACAATATAGAGGAAAACCCCAAGCTGAAAAAATAACATTTATGCATGCGATGTGTTCTTACCAATTAGGAACCTATTACGAAGCAAGTTTTCATTTCGATAAATTCACAGATATTTACCCTAAAAGTGAAAAAGCCGAACAAGCTGCTTTTTTAGCTGCGAAAGGATATTATCATAATTCTCCTGCGTATTCTAAAGAACAGAAGGAAACGATTGAGGCCATAGAGAAGTTTCAAATTTTTGTTAATGAATATCCGAATTCTCAGTATTTAGCAGAAGCCAATGAACTAGTTAAAGAATTAGATTTTAAATTAGAAAAGAAAGCTTTTGAAATAGCAAAACAGTACAATTTAATTAGAGAATATAGAGCTTCAATTAAATCGTTTAATAACTTTTTACTTGAATTCCCTGGGGCTACTTTAAAAACTGATGCGATTTATTACAGATTTGATTCAGCTTACAATTTAGCTGTTTTAAGTATTGATTATTTAAAAGAAAAGCGTTTAAAAGATGCTATAGGATATTATAAAGTATTACAGAAAGCATATCCAGAATCAGAATATATGGAAGCGGCTACTGTTATGAATGAAGAATTACAAGAACAATTAAATACGTTTACGACTAAAAGTTAAACATTATAACGATGGATTTAAAAAAGACAGATGCACCAGTAAGTACAGTAACTTACAACAGAAATGAAATAGATGCTCCAACAGATAATATCTATGAGGCAATTTCTGTTATTTCTAGACGTGCAGAACAAATTAATACAGACATTAGACGTGAGTTAATAGACAAACTAGAAGAGTTTGCTACATATAATGATAGTCTAGAAGAGATTTTTGAAAACAAAGAGCAAATTGAAGTTTCTAAGTTTTACGAAAAATTACCAAAGCCACATGCATTAGCTGTTAAGGAGTGGTTAGATAATAAGATCTATCACAGAAATACTGAGGATCCTCAACCATAAATTTTAAGCCTTAGATGTCTATTCTAAAGGATAAGAATATTTTATTGGGCATTACTGCTGGTATTGCCGCTTATAAATCTGCTAATTTAGTCAGATTATTCATAAAAGCAGGCGCTAACGTTAAAGTCGTTATGACGCCTGCTTCTAAAGAGTTTGTAACTCCACTTACGCTTTCTACACTATCAAAACATCCGGTGTATTCTTCTTTTATAAATGAAGAAGATGATAACCAAATATGGAATAACCATGTCGATTTAGGCCTTTGGGCAGACCTTTTTGTGATTGCACCAGCTACAGCAAACACAATGGCTAAAATGGCAAATGGTGTTTGCGATAATATACTTCTAGCAACATACCTTTCTGCTAAATGTCCGATTTATTTTGCACCTGCAATGGATTTGGATATGTATAAGCACGATTCTACTAGAACTTCTTTTAAAACATTAATCGCTTTCGGAAATAAACTCATTCCTGCCGGAACCGGCGAACTTGCAAGTGGTTTAATTGGAGAAGGACGTATGGCAGAACCAGAAGAAATCGTTGATTTTATTGAAAATGATATTTTGGATAAGTTACCTTTAAGAGGGAAACGTGTATTAATAACTGCCGGTCCAACTTACGAAGCCATAGATCCTGTACGTTTTATTGGCAATCATTCTAGCGGGAAAATGGGCTTTGAAATAGCACGGGCTGCGTCCAACTTGGGAGCTGAGGTTACTTTAGTAACAGGTCCAACACATCAAGAAATCGCACATCACCTTGTTACGGTTAAACCTGTAATAACTGCAGAAGAGATGTATAATGAAGTGCATAAGCATTTCAACACTTCAAACATTGCTATTCTTTCAGCTGCAGTCGCTGATTATAGACCAAGAAATGTTGCTGATCAGAAAATAAAAAAGAAAGAAATAACGTTTAGTATTGAGTTAGAAAAAACTAAGGATATTTTAAAATCCCTTGGTGAGATAAAAAAAGATCAATATTTAGTTGGGTTTGCTCTAGAAACCAATAACGAATTAGAACACGCTAAAGGAAAACTGAAAACGAAGAATTTAGATCTTATTGTTTTAAATTCATTACAAGATAAAGGTGCGGGTTTTGGAGTGTCAACAAATAAAGTTACATTTATAACGTCTTCTAACGATGTTATTGAAAATGAATTAAAATCAAAAGCAGATGTTGCTAAAGATTTAATGCACCTTATATTAAAACAAACCCATGCGTAACCTAATTTTATTATTTGCTTTTTTAATAACCTCAGTAACATTTTCTCAAGAATTAAACTGTACGGTATCCGTTATAGCACAACAAACAGGAGCTGAAAATGACATTTTATTTAAAACCTTGGGGAGTCAACTTACAGAATTTGTAAATAATACGAAGTGGACTAAAAATAATTATGGTCAACAAGAGCGCATTAATTGTAGTATGGTAATTAATGTAACAGAACAAAATAATAATTTGTTTTCAGCGTCGATTCAGGTGTCTTCTTCTAGACCAATTTTTAATTCAACGTACAGTTCGCCTGTTTATAACTATAATGATAGAAACTTTAATTTTGAATATTTAGAATTTCAGAATTTAGTTTTTAATGAAAGTCAGTTTGAGTCTAACTTAATTTCGGTGTTGTCATTTCATGTCTATATGATTTTAGGAATAGATGCAGATACGTTTGAGCTTAATGGAGGTGATGAGTATTTCAGTCAAGCGCAAACTATAGCGAGCTACTCACAACAACTTAATGGTCAGGGTTGGAAATTAGAAGACGGCTTACAGTCGCGTTTTGCTTTAATAGATAATCTAATGTCTCCTTCTTTTAAAAATATGAGATTAGCGATGTATGAATATCATATTGAAGGTTTAGATATTATGAGTGAAGGTCCAAAAGAAGGAAAGGCTCAAATAATTTCTGTTTTAGATGCTTTACAAAAAGTGCATAGAGCAAGACCAAATTCATTCTTAATGCGTGTGTTCTTTGATGCCAAAGCAAATGAAATAATGGATATTCTTTCTGGTGGACCAAGCGTTAATATTACAGATGCAATGGATATCTTAAATAGGATTGCACCAATGCATTCTCAAAAGTGGAGAAATATTAAGTATTAATCTTTATTTATATTCTGTATTTTAAGTCATTGCATCAAGCCGAGGTGCTTTAATAGCTCAAACATATTTCCACTATTATTTCATAATACTTAGCCTTAAAAACTTAATTTTGTAATACAATAAATTTAAGCGCTTGTTAACATCACTTTACATAAAAAATTACGCACTCATCGATGAGTTAAACGTATCTTTTAATAATGGTTTAACTATTATTACAGGAGAAACAGGTGCAGGTAAGTCTATCTTATTAGGTGGTTTATCCTTAGTTTTAGGGAAACGTGCCGATTTAAGTCAGGTGAAAACTGCAGAAGAAAAATGCATTATAGAAGCTGCTTTTGATATTGCCAATTACGATCTAAAGGCACTATTTAAAACTCTAGATTTAGATTATGACGTGCACACTATTATTAGAAGAGAAATTTTAGCATCTGGAAAGTCTAGAGCGTTTATCAATGATACTCCCGTAACCTTAGAGAGTTTAGTAGCGTTAAGTAGCTATTTAATTGATATTCATTCGCAACACCAAACACAACAGTTAACGCAAGACGATTATCAGTTTAAGGTGATTGATGCTTTAGCGGATAATAAATTGAATTTAGAAGCCTTTTCTAAGGAATTGAGTGTATTTAAAAAACTTCAAAAAACTTTAGATGAATTGAAATTATCTAAAGCTGAATTGATAAAAGAGTACGATTATAATCTGTTTTTATCTAATGAATTAAATGAAGTTAATTTAGAGAAAATTAATCTCGAAGATTTAGAAAATCAATACGAAGAGCTTAACAATGTAGAAATCATTGGTGAGAAGCTCAGTAGTACGAAAGCTATATTAGATGCAGAAGGACTAGGTGTCATAGATCAGATTAATACAGCAAAACAAGAACTATCAAAAATTGCAACTTTTGGTAAACCTTACGAGTCTTTAAAAGAACGTATCATTAGTGTTGGAATTGAACTAGATGATGTGCTTATAGAAATTGATAACCTAGAAGATAATTTATCCACAGACCCACAAGAATTAGAACGTATTAATAGTAAACTTCAAATTGTAAACAATCTATTTCAAAAGCATTCCGTTTCAGAGATTGAAGACTTAATTGTTATTAAGGTCGATTTACAATCTAAAATAAATGATACTGAAAGTTTAGATCAAACCATATTAGATAAAGAACAAGAGATTTTAAAAGCTAACGAAAAATTAAATCAAATTGCTTTAAAGATTTCAAAGAATAGAAAAAAAGTAATTCCAATATTTGTATCTAAGTTAGAGGCTATTCTTACTGAGTTGGGGATGCCAAATGCTAGGTTTAAAGTGGATTTAGAACCAACGAAACAATTTGTAAAAAACGGAAAAGACAGCTTACAGTTTTTATTTATGGCTAATAAAGGTTCTAGCTTTAATGAACTTAAAAAGTCAGCGTCTGGTGGGGAATTATCTCGTATTATGCTAGCTATTAAATCTATTTTGGCAGAGTATATTCAGCTACCCTCTATAATGTTTGATGAAATTGACACCGGAGTTTCAGGTGAGATTTCAAATAAAATGGGCGAAATCATGAAGCAAATGAGTCATAAAATGCAAGTGTTTACAATTACGCATTTACCTCAAATTGCAGCAAAAGGGAATGCGCATTTTAAAGTGTTTAAAACAGATATTGACGATATTACGCACACGCAACTTAAAAAATTAAACGAAGAAGAACGCATAGTTGAAGTCGCGCAAATGCTAGGAGGTCTAACAATTACAGATTCTGCCATGGCACACGCGAAACAATTGTTAAACTGATTTAATTAAATAGATGAAACACTATTTTGCAATTATATTGTTTATAGGGAGTTTTTTGTTTTTAGCTTGCGCAGATAATGAAGACCCATGCGATGTAAAGCATGTCATTATTAATGGTGAATGTGTTCCAGATTATATTTTTCCAGAGAATCAAACGTTAGAAAATGGGGACAAATATTACCACAAAAAATTTGGCGTTATCATATACAAAGACGGAAATTGGGTAGATGAATGGGATCGTATTATAGACGACCTCAATATCAGAACAGATTAACACGTTAAATCTTTGCAATTCAACAAACTATCAACTAAAAATAGTGTAAACATGTCATACAACTTACTTAAAGGAAAGAGAGGAATCATATTTGGAGCTTTAGACGAAAACTCTATTGCTTGGAAAACAGCTATACGTGTCCATGAAGAAGGAGGAACTTTTGTATTAACTAACGCACCAGTTTCTATACGAATGGGACAAATAGATGAATTAGCTAAGCAGACAGGTTCTCAAATTATTCCTGCAGATGCAACTTCAGAAGAAGATTTACAAAATCTTGTAGCGCAGTCTATGGAAATTCTAGGAGGCAAAATAGATTTTGTATTACATTCTATTGGTATGTCTATAAATGTAAGAAAAGGAAAACATTATACGGATCAAAACTATGCTTGGACACAAAAAGGAACCGATGTTTCTGCAATGTCGTTTCATAAAGTTATGCAAACGCTTTATAAAGCAGATGCTATGAATGAATGGGGAAGTATTGTAGCCTTAACCTATATGGCAGCACAACGTGTGTTCCCAGATTATAATGATATGGCAGATAATAAAGCCTATTTAGAAAGTGTGGCGCGTAGTTTTGGCTATTTCTTTGGTAGAGATAAAAAAGTACGGGTCAACACTATTTCGCAATCACCAACACCAACAACTGCTGGGACAGGTGTTAAAGGCTTTGACGGCTTTATCGCATATGCAGAAAAAATGTCTCCCCTAGGAAATGCTACAGCTATGGATTGTGCTAATTATACAATTACCTTATTTAGTGACTTAACTAAACGCGTCACACTTCAAAATCTTTATAATGATGGCGGATTTAGTAATATGGGTGTTAGTGACGTTGTTTTGGAGACCTTTATTGATAAGCAGCAATAAAGATTTTAAATACTGAAGAATAATAGAGCCTTTACATTAATTTAATGTAAAGGCTTTTTTTTAATTACAAGTTAATGAATACGAAATGTTCTATTGGTTGAAATTACTTACAGATTTAAAGTAATGTTTTTTGTCGTTAATATATGTATCTTAACGATTGAATAGTTAAAGCTAACAATGTTCTAAAGATTTAACATATTTTTAGAGAATTACTAACTTAAATATATTTTTATGAAAAAAATTACATTCTCAATTTTATTTTTTGGACTATCCTTACTAGGATTTTCTCAGGTCATTCAAAATTTCGGTACTACAGGAGTAGATAATGACGCGGTTGTCCTTACAATTAACAGCGCAGATATTACTGTTAATGGTGCTGACCCAATTACAGCTATTTCATTAGCTACATTTACTGTTCACTTTAATAGTGCAACAGGTGGTACAACTTATTGTGGGGATTGGTATGATTTTGATTTAGCAGTTATAGGTGGTGCCTCAGACGGAACAACTATTCCTGCTGGATGTGATGCTGACTTTAACGGCTTAGATGTTACGGGTTTTTCTACTATAACGCTTACTTCGAATGATCTTGACGGTTATTTTGATGTAATATTTTTTGATATAGATTTATTAGTTAGCTTTGATGCATCTAGTCCACCATCGTGTGATGCTATGTTATCTGCAACTGAAAATGTATTTTTAGAAGGTGATATTTCATGGTCAGAAGCTTCCGGCATAGTTGATGGTTATGATGTAGCTGTAGGAACTGCCTCTGGATTATCAGATGTTTATTCTGAAACATTAGGTAATGTTACTACGACTAATATTGGTGCGTTATTAGAAGGTACTACGTATTATGTAACTATTACACCATTTAACAGTGTAGGGGCATCAATTGATTGTGCAGAACAAACATTTGTCACATTTGTATTTCCTGTCAATGACGACATTGCTGCAGCCATAGCAATTACTGTAGATGAAGGATTTTGTGATGGTACAAATACTAATGCAAATAATATTCAAACATCAGGTTCTGCTGAAGCATTTGGATCTTGTTTTCAAGGTACAGAGGCGCTTAGTGATGTTTGGTTTACATTTACCGTTCCTGCAGATGTAGCAAGTGTAGATGTTTCTACTGATTTTACAGGAGGAACATTAACAGATACTGAATTAGCAGTTTATTCTGGTATTCCAGGTAATTTAGTAGAAATTGGTTGTAGTCAAGATGAAGGTACTACTGTTTTATCTAATGGGAATACTTACAATTCGTTAATTACAGATTTAGCTGTAACTGTTGGAGAAACTTACTATGTACAAGTAGATGGTTATACTACGCAAACAGGAACGTTTTGCTTAGATATTTCTACTAACCAAGTATTAAGTACTGTTAACTACGAAAGTGAATCTGCTTTCACTTACTATCCAAACCCAGTTAAAAATACATTAACATTAAATGCTCAGAACACAATAGAGCAGGTTGCAATGTATAATATGCTAGGTCAAGAAGTATTAGGAGCTACTCCTAATGCTGTAGATAGTGATTTAGATATGTCTAACTTGGCAACAGGTGCTTACTTTATTAAAGTAACTATAGCAAATGTGACAGAAACAATAAGAGTGATTAAGCAATAAGCATTAAACACTTTATTAAATACAGGAAGCCGCTAATTTTAGCGGCTTCTTTTTGTTTTAGACTCTATTGAATCTCTAAGTTATGCCATATTTATAGCGTTGAAAATAAAAAAAAAATCAAGTTCAAATGTTAGACGTTTTAAAATTAAATAGATGGTTTAGTGCTAAACGTTTTTTTTTGCATTTAAACGATTTGAAAGTTAAACCTCAGATTTATATGAATAATTAACATATTTTTAAAGAATTACTAACTAAAATATATTTTATATGAAGAAAATTACATTAATGTTATTTGCATTCGTTGCCTTTTGCTGGCAGTCTAATGCGCAATTTACCGAGAATTTTGATGCAAGTACTGACTTACCCGTTGGTTGGAATGTTATTAACTTAGGAGGAGTCGGTGAGAGCGGTGTTGATGGTTGGACAATATTTAATCAAGGTGCTTCTGCATTTTCTGGAACTAATATTGCTAGAATTCAATATGATGCTGTAGCACATGACGATTATTTAATCGCTCCAGCTATTACTGTTACTGCAGGTGTAAATGATAGAGTATCATTTTATGTTAGATCTTTGAATAGTGGCTTTTTAGAACCTTACGAGGTGAGACTATCCACAGCATCAAATACTTTAGATACAGATTTTAGTGTTGTTTTACAAACAGAAGAATTAGCAATTGCAGGTTCTTGGGAGCAGAAAGAATTTGACTTAAGTGCTTATGTAGGACAAACTGTTTATGTAGCTATAAGAGCAACAGGGACAGATAGAGATCGTTTAGGTGTGGATGATTTTGTAAGTGATACAGTTCCTTCTTGTTATGCTGCTGAATTTGCTAGCGCAGTTGCCGTTGACGATTGTGATAATTCACAGTTTTCTATTATAGTAGATGTTACTGATTTAGGTAGTTCTGCAAATCTTGAAATCACTAACGATGCAGGTGTTGCTTCAACAATGGTGACTGAAACAGGTGAGGTTACGGTTGGTCCATTTCCAGCAGGAACACCAGTGGTATTAACGCTTGAAAATGAAAATGAGGATACGTGTGATGTTGTGTTAGACTCAGTTTTGGATTTCTGCCCAACCGCAGCAAATACATTAGATTATTATAACTTACAATGGCCTGCTACATTAACATTTCCTGAAAATGAAGCGGCTGACCAATTGGTTTTTGCACAAGTATACGAAGCTGGTTTAACTGACACTACTACAGGTGCAGCAGCAGGTATTGAGGCGTGGATTGGTTACAGTGATACAGATACAGATCCATCTGGTACAGGTTGGACTTGGGAAATTGCACCATTTTTCTCTGAAGAGGGAGGAAATAACAACGATCAATTTGCTGTAGCTATGCAAGATCTTGGTTTAACCGAGGGAACTTATTATTATGCGAGTCGTTTTACTTTGAACGCAGGTCCTTATATGTATGGAGGTTTTGAAGGCGCATGGGATGCAACGACTAATCCATCGGGTGTGTTAACGGTTACAGCACGTTTAGCAGTTCCTGGTGACGATTGTGCAAACCCAATTGTTATAAACACTTTGCCATATAACACTACAGACGATACTGTTAATTACACTAATTTTTTCGGGAATGGTGATAGTGTTTGTAATGCTAATTATTTAAGTGGAAATGACGTTGTGTATACATATACACCAAGCGCAGATGCTAATATTAATTTAGATTTAACAGAATTAACAGCTACGTGGTCTGCTATTCATTTATTGGATGGATGTCCTACGGATGAAGCAACGGCTTGTGTAGGTTTTGCAGGTTCTAGTGGTAGTGCTGATAGAGGTATTGAAGGTGTAGATGTTGTTGGAGGAACTACATATTATATTGTGATTTCTACATTCGCAACACCAAATTCTGTGGGTTACACTTTAGATATTACAGAAAACACTTGTGCCAATGCAACGGCTACATATACTGTAGTTAGTGATTGTGGTACTAGTGGTGGATTTAATATCGAAGTAGATATTACAGATATGGGAACAGCTACTGCTGTTACTGTAACTGACGATCAAGGTAGCGCCGCTCAATCAGCAACAGGAGCAACAATGCTAACATTTGGTCCATATGTAAATGCTACGGATGTGATAATAACAATATCAGATATAAATGATGGAAATTGTGTACAAACAAGTGATGCTTTAACACAACTAGCATGCCCTCCTGTAAATGACGATATTGCTACTGCAATAGCAATTACAGTTGATGAAGGATATTGCGATGGCACAAATACTAATGCAACTAATTTGTCTGCAACTGACTCAGGAGAGACAGTAGGAGAGTGTTTTCAAGATGCAACAGCAAATAATGATGTTTGGTTTACTTTTACTGTTCCTGCAGGTGTTGCTAGCGTTGATGTTTCTACAGACTTTACAGGTGGTACATTACTAGATTCTGAATTAGCTGTTTATTCAGGTATGCCAGGTAGTTTAGTGGAAATGGATTGTAGTCAAGATGAAGGAGTTACAATTTTGTCAAATGGATCTTCTTGGAATTCTCTAATTACAGATTTAGCAGTAACAGTTGGTGAAACATATTATGTACAAGTAGATGGTTATAGTGATATTAGACAAGGTTCATTTTGTTTAGATATCTCTACTAACCAAGTATTAAGTACTATTAACTACGAAAGCGAAGCTGCTTTCACATACTATCCAAACCCAGTTAAAAATACATTAACTTTAAACGCTCAGAACACGATAGAGCAGGTAGCAATGTATAATATGCTAGGTCAAGAAGTATTAAGAACTAATCCTAATGCTGTTGATAGTGATTTAGATATGTCTAACATGGCAATAGGTGCTTATTTTGTTAAAGTAACTATAGCTAACGTTACAGAAACAATTAGAGTGATTAAGCAATAAGCTTATTAACTACATAATTTTAAAAGCCGCTATTTTAGCGGCTTTTTTATGCACTAAAATCAACAAAACTCTGTTCTATATATTTCCGAGTTTTAACTTTATTTTAAGCGACAGTAACTGTTAAAAATTGCGTTTGGTTTATTTACCTTTGTAACTTATGAAGGCCATTAATTTTTCATTTATTATTCCTGTTTATAACAGACCAAACGAGATTAAAGAACTTTTAGAAAGTTTTTCAAATTTTGAAGGTCAGCATACCTATGAAATTGTAATTGTAGAAGATGGCTCAACCGAGACATCAGAGAATGTAGTTAATGAATTTAATAATGAATTAAATATATCTTATCATTTTAAGCCTAATTCAGGACCAGGAGATTCTAGGAATTATGGTATGGAAAAGGCTAAAGGAAATTATTTTATCATTTTAGATTCCGATGTGCTATTGCCTTCTAATTATTTATCAGAAGTGAAAACGTTTTTAGAGGCGTCATTTTATGATTGTTTTGGTGGTCCGGATGCGGCTCATAGTTCGTTTTCTAATCTTCAGAAAGCTATAAATTTTGCGATGACTTCTTTTATAACCACAGGAGGTATAAGAGGAGGAAAGCAAAATGTAGAAGACTTTCAGCCACGAAGTTTTAATATGGGTTTGTCTAAGAAAGCGTTTTTGGCATCAGGTGGATTTGGTAAAATTCATCCCGGCGAAGATCCAGATTTATCCTTACGATTACAAAAATTAGGATTTAAAACGACCTTAATTGAAACTGCTTTTGTGTATCATAAACGACGAATATCGTGGTCTAAATTTTATAAACAAGTTTATAAATTTGGTATGGTTAGACCTATTCTCAATCAGTGGCATCCAAATTCTAAAAGTATAGTGTATTGGTTTCCTACAGTATTTAGTTTGGGTTTTATAGTTTCCGTCTTTATGGCTATACTTCATATACATCTGCTATTATATTTCTATGGATTATATTTCGCTTTAGCATTCATATTAGCATTAATTACAAATCGAAATTTAAGTGTTGCATTTCAAGCTTTGTTGGCCGTTTTTGTTCAATTTTTTGGATATGGCTATGGATTTTTGAAATCTACTTTTAATTTGGTTATCTTAGGAAGAAAACCTGAAGAATCTTTTCCTCAATTATTTTTTTAAATTCAAAATGGCTTCAAAAAAGAACGAAAATATATTGCACCATTTAAAAAAGAAAAACGTTAAACTGTTTACGCTGTTTTTCGTAGTTGCATTTGTATTTTTAATTTTCTCTAAATTATCGAACGACTATAAGCAAACTATAGAATTAAAAGTAAATTTAGTTAATGTTGCTGATGAGATACTCGTAAAGAACGATTCTGCGAACTATATTAACGCCTACGTAGAAGCAAAAGGATTTTCCTTAATGCCTTTTATATTTAACAACTCTAAGACGTTAGATATCAATGCAAAAAGTGATGTGACTTTAAAGTCTAACAATTTTGTGTTCGATGTTGTAAAGCATAAATATCTTATTGAGAGTCAATTAGGTAGTGCTTATGAGGTCATTTCTTTGATGCCTGATACACTCTTAATCGCGTACTCAAAAAGAGCTTCAAAGATTGTTCCTGTTACATTTAAAAAAACCATTAATTATGCTATTGGTTACGATTTAAAAGGTGAATTTCGTTTTAACATAGACAGCGTAAAAGTTGTTGGGCCGTTAGAAGAGGTGAATAAAATAAAGGCTATTACTACAGAAGAGTTGGTATTAAATGATATAAAAAGTGATATTCAACATATTGTGAGGTTAGATGTTTCTGATTACCAACATGTGGAAGTGTTTCCAAAAACATTAGAGGTGTCCGGTAATGTTACACGGTTTACCGAAGGCATAATAGAGGTGCCAATTGTAATTACTAATCAGCCAAAAACTATTGTAATTAATTATTTTCCTAAAACTGTTACGCTTTCATATTATGTAGATTTAGAAAATTATGACGCCATAAAAGCTTTAGACTTTAAAGTGGAATGTAATTATGCTGAATTAGAAGACAATCAAACTTTTTTAATACCAAAAGTGGTAAAGCAGCCAAGTTTTATAAAACATGTCAATATAAAGCAAAAACAAATAGATTTTATTGAACTCTAGTTATGATAGTAGGATTAACAGGCGGAATTGGGAGTGGTAAATCCACTATATTAGAATATTTTAAATCATTCGGTGTCCCTGTATATATTGCCGATGATGAAGCAAAAAAACTAATGAACAATTCAAAAATCATTCAGCGAAAGCTGATAAAATTGTTTGGGGAAGAGGCGTATGTCAATGGCACATTGAATAGACCCTATTTGGCTTCAAAAATTTTTAATGATAAAACTCTACTCTCTAAAATGAATGCTGTAGTGCATCCTAAAGTTGGAGCGCATTTTAAACAGTGGCTTAATAATCAAGATGCGGAATACGTTATAAAGGAAGTAGCCATTATTTTTGAAAACAATTTACAAAACCAATACAATTATATAATAACAGTTGTTGCAGACGAAGATCTAAGAACGCAACGCGTTATGAAACGAGACAATGTTTCAAAAGAAAAAGTTAAGGCTATTATGAAAAATCAATGGTCTGATGAAGACAAAATAGCAAAATCTGACTTTGTTATTGTTAATAATAACCTGCAAGAAGCTAAGAAGCAAGCGCTAAATATTCATAATATGCTACTTAAAATACTAAAACGTTAATTATCTACTTTCATTTGTTAACGTTAGGTTAAACCTAATTTATACTAAATGTTAAAATGTTAAATTTGACTGATGAGCAAAAAGCTATTTGTGTTATTGATAGTTTTAATGAGTTTATCTCTCATTGGAATTATTTTTGTGCAGTCATTTTTTATAAATAACAGTATAATTAATGAGGATAAAAACTTTACGTTTAGTGTAAAGCGTTCGCTAAGTTATGTTTCTAAAGCTATTGAGGAATATGAACTTAGAAATTATTTCGATAAAATAGGACCGTATCTAAACAAAGAGAATAAGATGGATTCTTCCATCATTAAACAATTGTTAATAGCAGAAGATGATGATGTTAATGATAAGACCATAGTACATCGTAATACGGTTTTAGAAGAGCGTTTTAAAGTGCCTTCCTTGTTTAACGAGATCGATGCAGATAGTTTTAGTATCAGTAAATTATATAGTGAGCGTATTACCGAGACTTATAATATTACAACTATAGATGGTGTAAGGCGAATAGACCCAGAAACTAGAATAAGAGAATATTCATCTTTAAATGCTTTTGAGAAGCAGTTTTATTCAGATTCTTTTAAAGATTTATTAAAAGATAAATTGGTTTATAATCGTGTTACAGCAACTCAGGTTGAAACTTTTTTAAGACGTGAATTAGAAGATGAAGGGGTAAGTTTAGATTTTGAATTTGCCATTTATGATAATGATCTTGCAACCAAAGTACAGTCTCAAAATTTTGAAATGACACCAGATGCTCATGGCATTAAAATATTTTTAGATAACAATAATGAAAGCAGTTACAATCTTTGGATTGATTTTCCTGAAAGAAAGAAGTATTTAATATCATCAATATTTTGGATGATTATTCTTTCAATAATATTTACAGGTATTATAATTATTGCTTATACCAGTGCTATATATCAGTTAATAAGGCAACGTCAAATATCACAGATAAAAACGGATTTTATTAATAATATGACGCATGAGTTTAAAACACCAATTGCCACTATTAATTTGGCTTTAGACTCTATTAAAAACCCTAAAATAATTAATGACCAAGAAAAGGTGTTACGTTATTTAGGAATGATAAAAGAGGAGAATAAGCGTATGCATGCACAAGTAGAAAATGTATTGCGTATTTCTAAGCTAGATAAAAATGAGCTTAATATTAGTAAGGAACGTATAGACTTACACGACTTAGTCGAAGATGCTATTACACACGTAGAGTTGATTGTTGAAGATAGAAAGGGTTACGTAAAAACGCATTTAAAAGCAGACCAAACATCAGTTTTGGCCAACGATACACACTTTACTAATGTTATTGTTAATGTATTGGATAATGCTATTAAATATTCGGACAATGCACCAAAAATAGATGTGTATACCGAAAATGTAGGAAACAATATCATTGTGAAAATAGCTGACCAAGGTAACGGAATGTCTAAAGCCGTTGCAAAACGAGTGTTCGAAAAGTTTTATAGAGAACATACAGGAAACGTGCACAATGTAAAAGGACACGGATTAGGTTTAGCATATGTTAAAAAGATTGTAGAAGACCATCAGGGTCATATATCAGTAGAAAGTGAAAAAGGAAAAGGCAGTACTTTTATAATAAAGATGCCGTTAATATCATAAAAACGAATTATGGAAGAGCAAAATAAAAAAATTCTTTTGGTAGAAGACGATCCAAATTTTGGAACTGTTTTAAAAGATTATTTAATGATGAACGATTACGACGTAGTACATGCCAAAAATGGTATGGAAGGTTTTGAGAAGTTCAAAAAGGACGATTATGATCTTTGTATTTTAGACGTTATGATGCCTTACAAAGATGGTTTTACACTCGCCAAAGAGATTAGAGAAAAAAATGAAGATGTGCCTATTGTGTTCTTAACGGCGAAAGCCATGAAAGAGGATGTACTCAAAGGCTATAAAGTAGGGGCAGATGATTATTTAAATAAGCCTTTTGATAGTGAGGTTTTATTGATGAAAATTAAAGCTATAATGCAACGTAAGGCAAAAGATACTGTTGCAGATAGTAAGCAATTCGAATTTAAGATTGGTCGTTTTGATTTAAACTCTAAATTGCGTTTCCTTAAGTTTGACGGAGGTGAACCATCTAAACTATCACCAAAAGAAAATGAATTATTACGTTTGTTAGCATTACATGAAAATGATTTAATGCCGAGAGAATTAGCATTAACAAAAATTTGGAGGGATGACAATTATTTTACATCTAGAAGTATGGATGTATATATAGCAAAATTACGTAAATATTTAAAACCAGATCCAAATGTTGAGATTTTGAATATTCATGGTGAAGGCTTCAGATTAGTAATTAATAATAAATAAGTTTGTTCTTTATATAAAAACATCCAACTCATTGAGTTGGATGTTTTGTTTTAATATAGTTTGTGTATCACTCAATTTGAGTGTGTATGTAGTTTAAGATGTCTTCAACGTCAGTTTCATAATCAAACCAAGTAATGGACTCGTCTTTTCTGAACCACGTGAGTTGTCTTTTTGCGAAACGTCTGGTATTTTTTTTGATTTCAGAAATGGCAAATTCTAAAGTGAATTCGCCCTCAAAATAAGCAAACAACTCTTTGTAACCCACCGTGTTTAGTGCATTGAGACTTTTATAAGGTAATAATGCTTTAGCTTCTTTTAATAGACCGTTTGCAATCATTATATCTACACGTTGATTAATTCTATCATAGATAATAGAACGGTCTGCATTAAGTCCGATTTGAATGGTTTTAAATCCTCTATCCTTTTCAGAGTTAGTTAGAAAGGAAGAATACGGTTTACCAGTTCCGATACAAATTTCTAAAGCTCTAATCACACGTTTGGGATTATCTATCGCAATACTGTTGTAAGCCTCCTGATCTAAACTTTGCAATTGTTCTTGTAAAGGTAATAAGCCTTCACTTTCTAATTGAAGATTTAGGGTCGTTCTAATAGTAGGATCTACATCAGGAAAATAATCTAAACCCATAGTTACTGCTTTAACATAAAGGCCAGAACCTCCAACAATAATCACAGTCGGGTTGTTTTGATGTAATTCTTCAATTTTTGAAATGGCATCACGTTCAAAATCACCAACATTAAAAGGTTCTTTAACTGATTTATGTTGAATAAAGTGATGTGAAGCAGCCTTTAGTTCTTCATCGGAAGGTACAGCTGTTCCGATAGCCATTTCCTTAAAGAATTGACGAGAATCTGCAGATATAATTTCAGAATTAAAATGTTGCGCTAGTTTTATACTTAAAGCGGTTTTACCAATGGCAGTCGGACCAACAATGGCAATTATATAGTTTTGGAACTTTTTAGACATTACAATATCTGTAATTTAATGATGAAGAGGGTGTCCGCAATTATAACAAAAATCAGCATTGTCTCTATGGTTTGAAACATTACAGTAATCGCAGTGTTGCGAGTTGAGATCGATCGTTATATTATCTTGTTTTGGCTTAATTGCTGCCTTATTATTTTGCTCTAAAGCTTCATTTTCTTTATCAGCTTTTTGACTAGTTTTAACATACTCTGCGGATACAATTCCTGTGGGTACAGCGATAATGCCATAACCTAATATCATTATAAATGTTGTGATTAATTGACCTAGTGCAGTTTGTGGTGCTATATCTCCAAAGCCAACAGTTGTAAGTGTAACGACACACCAATACACACTTTTGGGAATATTATCAAAACCGTTAGCTTCTCCTTCGACTAAATACATAATGGTACCAAAGATTACCGAAGAGATCATAACGGCAAATAAAAAGACCATAATTTTTACACGACTCGCAATTATCGAATCTTTGAGTTGGTTAGAAGCGCCTAGGTATCGTGCTAATTTTAAAATTCTAAAGACCCTAAGCAATCGCAAAGCTCTTAGAGTTACCAATGCTTGGGAGCCCACAAAGAAGAACGATAAATACATTGGTATGGTTGATAAGAAATCGATAATTCCGAAAGGACTAAAAATATATTTTAGCGGCTTTTTTACAGAAACAATTCTTAAAATGTATTCAACAGAAAATAATATGGTAACAATCCATTCTCCAATATATAAAAGTCTATGGTACTCTCTATCAATACTCACCACACTCTCTAACATTACCAAAACGATACTGAGCATAATAAATACCAACAATAATATGTCAAAAAGCTTTCCAGAGGGGGTATCCGCTTCATAGATAACTTCGTGAAGTATCGATTTCCAGGTATATTTCTTGTTCGATTCCATATTCTAAATGTACGAAAAGTTAAATCATTGTTTTTCTAAAACAATAACAGTGTTGTTTTGAAGTTCGACAACTTTATCCATAAACGACTTTAAGTACGGATAATATTCAGCCGGATAAATTGGCAGGCTAAATGTAACTTTAAAATAAAGTATAAGCTCGTTATTTTGTAGCTCTGCATTAAATATAAGATTACCAGAGTGATTCGGTAATGCATAATTAACAGCCTTTGGAATTTCGAGAACTTTTAAATTTTCATTAAGATTTATTTTCATACTATAGTTATAAATGTCTTTATAACCAAAATCGATAGGGTAGGTTCTTTCCTGAAGTTGAAAAGGATTTTTTTCAAAAAATTTAATGATAAACGGATTCAAATATATTTTATTACCAATAAATTCGGGTTCAAGAACAATATCCATTCGCTCATTAAAACTTGACTCAGAGGTATTGAAATTTATAACTTCATGGTTATCAATGGTTATATCTGTATGGTTGTTTATTTTTTTATCTAAATAAGTAATTGGGTTCTCGTCGTATCGTTGTTTAGGATTGTGAGAATGGTAACCTCTAAATGTACTTTGAATATTACCAATTAATTGTTCATCTTCTAAAGAAGAGAGCGCAACACGATGTATTCGCATAGAAAAATCTTTAACGGTAATGTCTTCCCAATAACTACCATCTTCAAAATCCATTAGTCGTCCATATTGATTTAAAGCTCTAAAGGGTAATTCTCCATAGGCTAGGTAAGGGTCTGTGGCATCTAAAAAATAAACTTCATCATCTATTATGGCTTTCACTATTACATAGTTAAAGTCCGTGAGTACAGGATATACTTTCGTAGCTAAACCATTTCCTCTAGTAGACATTAAAATAGGAAAGACCTTAATATCTTCACTGGACAAGAGGTTCTCTAGTAATAGATTCATTTCGAATGCGCTACCTACTTTTTCTTTGGTCAGTGTTTTTACAGAAACATCATGGCGGTCAAATTTCCCATTCCATTTATAGTTATTAATAATATGCTTGTAAATCGATTTTGCTTTTGTAAGATTATCAGAAATGGAAGAAATAGAATCGGGTAAAATACCTTTTACGAGACTTTTTTTACTGATTTGTCCGCCAAAATCGGAGTCAATTTTTAGCTCTTTATCAACGTCTTTCCATGTTTTAGACATTTCATCAATTTTACCATCAAACGTCTTAAAAACACTCATCTCATATTCTACTCTAGAAATATAATTTAGAGCAGTGGTTGTATAATCTTCAGGTTTGTAAGCAGGAATGTTTTTCATGATGAATTTAGAAATAGTACAGTCTGCGCTTGCTCCATATCCAAGTACTAAACAATTTCTTTTTATACTTAAATCATGCGTGTCCAAAGGAATGTTGCCCACAAGTTTTTTATGGTATTCATAATTAGCAGGAATACTTGTATTGTATTCACTGTATAAAACAGGATCGTTACCTTGAAAAAACCATGGTTGATATTTAGTTGTAAATCGAGACTGTGTTTCGTAGCTTACGGTGATTACACTTCCTACTTTTACATTAGGCAAAACAAATTTAACTAATGTGTAGTTTTCGTTTTCCTCTAAAAAAATGGCTGCTTTCGTTAAATGTGTTTTTACGATTTTACCATTTTCTAAGTTATAGGTTGTGCCTTTTATATTTTCAATTTTTTCTTTAGAGGATTTTCCTTTGTAAAGTTGAACCTCAAATTGGCCTCTATCAATGCCTTCTGTTCTTAAAATTTTAATCTTTTGTTCGGTTTGAAATCTTAACCAAAAGCTTTCTTCATCTATAAAACTATTTCCGTAATCATATATAACTAAGGCGTTTGCTGTAGAGTCTTTAGAATAAGAGTTGAGTTCTAAATCACTTTTAGTAACGGTCATCGCCACATTATAATCTTGTGAGAAACCTAAAAAAGTAATTAATAGTGCTACAATTGTAAATCTATAAATCATATATTTTAGTTTAAATCAATAATTTTGAGTCTTTTATTTCTTCTCATATAACTCTGAATGATATGCTTTGTATCCCTATTATTTTCCATAGGAGTTATAAGGGACGTCAATATAGATCTATTATTTATCTGATAGTTTAAGTCAAAAAATCCCATCCCTTTAAAAATACCATTTTCAATTAAAAACACACTTTTCTCTTCAATATCACGACCTTTATCAATGATAAGCATGTTTTTATTAGCGTAGCTGTATTTTTCTATAAGCGAATGAACTCTTTCATTATAAGTCACGGTAGGCTCTTCATTAATGCAGGCTCCGTGACATTCTTTTACTTCATATTTAAAACAACTTGTTTTAGTGTCGTACAAATCCGTAAGTTTTTGACACAAATTATAATCTTCTGCGGCTTTAAACATAAAATTTTTAGCACTAGCTCTATTACTAAATGTTGTAATAGGTGTGTCTTCTCTATTAGATTTATCGATAAAAAGATTGACATAGCCATTGTCGTCGGTAGAACTGTATAAGGCGTGTGTAAAAACAGTACGTCGTAGGGCTCTATTAAAAATAGGTTTATTTGCTTTTATTTCAGCACTTTCCTTTAATAAAGCAGCTAATTCACTTCCTGTTTTTTCATAAGTGACCGTACTAACTAATCTTTGAATTTTTTTAGACTTTGAATTTGTTCCTGTGAAATGCTGTATAATTCGCTTTCTAATATTATTACTTTTACCAATGTAAATGATTTCGCCGTTTACATTGTGAATGTAATACACTCCAGTATCTGAAGGCAATTCTTCTATGATATCTTTTAGATTGGGTGCGATATTCGATTTTTTTTCAATCTTAATGGCATCCTTTACTATAACCTTGTCTAGATCCTTGTTGAGTAACATTTTAAATAGCTTTACTGTAGCCATAGCATCACCATTAGCTCTATGTCTATCGCTCATCGGAATTCCTAAGGCACGCGTTAGTTTGCCTAAGCTGTACGAGGGCATATCGGGAATGAGTTGTTGAGACAGCTCAACAGTACAAAGTGTTTTTCTTTTAAATGGAAAGCCTAAACGTTTAAATTCAGTTTTAAGGATCCTATAGTCAAAGGAAGAATTATGAGCGACTATAATGCAATCTTCAGTAATCTCAACTATGCGTTTGGCCACCTCATAAAACTTTGGTGCATTTTTAAGCATGTTGGAATTAATACCTGTAAGATTAACAACAAAGGGTTGAATCTCTCGTTCCGGATTAACTAATGAAATGAATTGATCTGTTACTTTATGGCCGTCAAACTGGTAGATTGCAATTTCTGTAATTCCTTCTTCATTGAACTTTCCACCAGTGGTTTCTATGTCTAGTATTGCGTAAATGTTGTATCGTTTTTAATGTTTAGTTCTCAACTGAAAACTGATATTAAAAGCTCTCGGGAGCTAATGCGACTGAGAACTAATTAATTATAGTTTCTAGACCCAAAGATACTACTTCCTACCCGAACCATAGTACTTCCGCAGTCAATTGCTAATTGGTAATCTCCACTCATTCCCATACTTATCGTTTTTAGTTTTGGGTTTGTAGCTTTAAGCTCTGTAAATGTGTGTTTTAGGAATTTAAATTCGCTTTCCACTTGCGTCATGTCTTTTGTAAAAGTCGCCATTCCCATAACGCCAACAATGCTAATGTTTTTTAATTCTGAAAACTCATCAGACTGTAAAAGGGCAGAAGCATCCGAAGCAGACATACCAAATTTACTATCTTCCTCAGCGATTTTAATTTGAAGTAAGCAGTCTATTATTCTGTCATGTTTTTTTGCTTGTTTATTGATTTCTTTCAATAATTTGAAGCTTTCTACACCATGAATTAGACTTACAAATTCAGCCATATATTTTACCTTATTTCGCTGAACATGACCTATCATGTGCCATTCTATATCTTTTGGCATTTCGGCATATTTGTCTGCCATTTCTTGGATTTTGTTTTCTCCAAAAATACGCTGGCCAGTGTTGTAAGCCTCCATTAAATCACTTATCGGTTTTGTTTTAGAAACGGCCACGAGCGTAACCTGCGCAGGTAAGGTTGATTTTATGTGATTAAGATTTTCTTGAATATTCATTGGAATAGTATTGTAAAGCTATTTAAAGTAAAGTTATAGAACAAAGATGACTTAGCAATAAAAAAACGAGGCATATTTTAATATTCATAAATCGTAATTCCACTTCGCAGCTTTGGTAAAATATAAGTACTTTTGGGAGGCATGGTTAAACCCTCGTCTGCAATCTGTTTCATTTGTTCAACATTAGAAGGACACATCCCAAAGCCAACGGTATAGTCACCACTATCTACGCTACTTTTGATGGTTATCATGTCATGTTGGCCATTGACGTATGAAATTCGATTATCATGTCGTAAATCGTTAATTCCTAAAATAGACTGCAGAATTGTTGTATATAATAACTGTGCATCTAATTGGTCTAATGCCGTTTTGAAATTGTATTCGGATTTTCTTAAGTAAAGTGAATAAAATTCACCATCCAAATACATGCTGAAATGATGTGGTTTAGAAGGCTTATAGGGTATTAACCCTCTGTTTTCAATACGATAGGACGCATCTAGTTTTATTAAGAATTCCTTTTTTGTTAAACCGTTTAAGCCTTTTATTAATCTATTAAATTCATGAATCACTAAATCCGATTCTGGAATTAAATACGACATAAAAAAGTTATAAGACTCACTGCCGTTATGATTAGAGTTCTTTGCTTTTTCATCTTTGTATAAAAGATAAGATGAAGCTGATCTGTGATGACCATCAGCAATATAAACCGTTTTCATTTTTTCGAATTCTTTTTGAATGGTTGCAATAGTATCATCAGCATCTATTTTCCATAAATAATGCGTGTCTCTATACGTCATTGTAAATTCGAACTCAGCATGCCCTTTTTGAGTATCATTTATAATGCTAGCAATTACAGTGTTATCAGGATAAGTTAATAAAACAGGTTCGGCATTAAAGCCAACGGTTTGTAAGTAGCTTTTAAAGGTTTCTTCACGTTTGGCAATCGTATCTTCATGTTTTCTTATGAGGTCATTTTCGTAATCTTCAGCACTTGTCGCTGCTACAATACCGTTGAATTCTTGGCCATGCCGATTCACAATTTTATACACATAAAAGGACGGTTTTATATCTTGAACAAAAATACCGTCCTCTTTAAATTCAGAATATCTATTCTTTACGAGTTTATAGCGTTCTTCACCTATCACTTCTTGGTCGTATTTGTAACCAGGATTCACAATATGAAGAAAACTGTAAGGATTATAAGCCATTCGTGATTCGCGCTCATCAATCGTATAACTTTGATAAGGACGTGCTGCAACGAGGCCAACGATTGCTCTGGTTGGTCTTACCGCTTTAAATGGGATTATTTTGGGCATTTTTTTTAGTGAAAAGTGTAAAGTGAAAAGTGTTGAGTAATAAGTAATAGTTCTTATTTATGTAATTTTACTTTATGTTAAGATTCTTTTGAACCGAATTTGTTAGGATTCAATATCATATAATTTATGAGATTAGCTATGTCTTGTGATTCTTTCAGTAAGTTGTTATAGGTCTCATTTGAAATATAATCACAAGCTAAAGCAAATTCTAGCCAAGTTTGTGTTTCTCCATTTTCAGCATCACAATCTGTAAGTTTACTAATAAAATGTTTCGGATATCGTCGCTTTCTATAGGCTTCAGATAAATTAGCGCAAACACTACGAGAGCATCTTCTTATTTGATTCGTAAGTGAATACGTTTCTTCTTTAGGAAATTTCTTAGAAAGATGAAATATATCCATTGCTAATTTAAAACCTTTCTTGTAAGCTATTAAGTCTTATACTTTCATTAATTACTGTATTAATTGAGTAATCTTACTTCACACTTCACACTTCAGCCTTTACACTTTTTACTTCAAAAACTGACCAGCAACCTTCTCAGCCTTTCGACTTTCTGAATAATCATAAAAACCTTCTCCAGATTTCACACCTAATTTTCCTGCCATTACCATATTAACTAATAGAGGGCATGGTGCGTATTTTGGATTCTTGAAGCCATCGTACATCACATTAAGAATAGATAAACAGATATCTAAACCAATAAAATCAGCAAGTTGTAACGGTCCCATTGGATGTGCCATGCCTAATTTCATAACGGTATCAATCTCAGCAACACCTGCAACTCCATTGTAAAGGGTTTCTATTGATTCGTTTATCATTGGCATTAAAATACGGTTGGCAACAAAACCTGGATAATCGTTAACTTCTGTTGGTACTTTACCTAAAGTTTTTGAGAGCTCCATAATAGTTGTGGTGACATCATCACTAGTGCTATAACCTCTAATGATTTCTACCAATTTCATAATTGGTACAGGATTCATAAAGTGCATGCCTATAACTTTCTCTGGTCGTGATGTTACAGCTGCAATTTGAGTAATTGAAATAGAGGAGGTGTTAGTTGCTAAAATGGTGTTTTCATCACAAACCTCGTCGAGTTGTTTAAATATTTTTAATTTTAAATCGATGTTTTCTGTGGCTGCTTCAACGACTAAATCAGCATTTTTTACACCGTCTTCAGTACTTGTGAATGTTGTAATGTTTCCTAAAGTAGTCGATTTATCAGTCTCGCTTATTTTTTCTTTAGCGACCATTCTGTCTAAATTTCTAGAAATGGTATCCATGCCTCGTTTTAAAGAGTCTTCACTAATATCAATAAGTTGAACGTTAAATCCTGATTGTGCAAAGGTATGCGCAATACCATTTCCCATGGTTCCTGCACCTATAACTGCTATATTTTTCATTGAATTTTTAATTTTTATTCCTGTAAAAACAGGTATCTGTTAATCATTAAAGGCGAATTAAAACTGATTAATAATCATGTTTGCTACGCGCAATGCTTCAGTACCGTCATGAAGCGTCACAATTGGCTTCGTGTTGTTATTAATGGCATCTGCAAACGTTTCGAGTTCATCTAAAATAGCGTTGTTGTTGGCGATATCTGGATTGTCAAAATAGATTTGTTTTTTAATGCCTTCAGCATTTTGAAGAATCATATCAAAATCACCAGGATTATCTGGTGCATCTTTCATTTTAACCACTTCACATTTCTTTTCTAAAAAATCGACTGAGATATAAGCATCTTTTTGAAAGAATCGTGTTTTACGCATATTTTTTAATGAAATTCTGCTCGCGGTTAAATTCGCTACACAACCATTTTTAAACTCAATACGTGCATTGGCAATATCTGGTGTGTCACTAACAACAGAAACTCCACTTGCTGAAATTTGTTTCACTGTAGAATTTACAACACTTAAAATAATATCAATATCATGAATCATTAAATCTAAAACCACTGGCACATCTGTACCTCTAGGATTAAATTCAGCAAGCCTATGACATTCTATAAACATTGGATTTTTAATCTGATCTTTAACTCCAATGAATGCAGGGTTAAAACGCTCAACATGACCAACTTGACCTTTAACTCCGTGTTCAGCAACTAAAGTTCTAATGGTTTCAGCTTCTTCAACCGTATTTGTTATTGGTTTTTCGATAAAGATATGTTTACCTTTTTTGATGGCTTGCTTGGCACAATCATAATGAGAAAGGGTAGGAGTGACAATATCAACGATATCTACAGCATCAATTAAATCATCTATGGAATCAAAATAGGTATAACCAAACTCGTCTACAACGCGTTTTGCATTTTCGGCATCTGCATCATAAAAACCAACAAGGTCATATTTATTGGATTGGTTAAGTAATCTCAAATGTATTTTTCCAAGGTGACCGGCACCAAGAACTCCAGCTTTTAGCATGTTTTTCTGTTTTTAACAAAAATAGTCGTTTTCGTTCAGAAATTGAAAAAAGTAAATGTAAAATACTGCGAAATTGATAAGGTCTTAGCCTGATTTTTTTTGATACGTTACAGATGTACAAAATAAGGGGGTATGCGGAAAAAGCGAATTAGAAAACTTAACCATTTAAGGTTTAGTTAATCAACTATGTGATATACGTTTTTAGACTTGCCTAACCATCTGAAATTTGTCTCTCTTTGAAAAAAAATCAAGTATCTTGAATTTGAAGTTTGCGTTTTTTTGAAGTATTTTTACCTTAAACTAAACTACGCTTTGAAAGATACATTTAAGCATCAAGGGATGCGCCAACAACTCGTTGAAACTCTTATTAATAAAGACATAAAAGATAAAGCTGTTTTAAAAGCTATTGGTAAAATCCCGAGGCATTTGTTTATGGATTCAGGATTTATAGATCATGCATACCAAGATAAAGCGTTTCCTATTGCTGCAGACCAAACAATTTCTCAACCTTATACTGTGGCTTTTCAATCTGAATTGTTACAAGTTAAACCAGGAGATAAAGTTTTAGAAATAGGAACTGGTAGTGGTTATCAAACCGCTGTATTATTAGAACTGGGTGCAAAAGTTTATAGTATTGAGCGTCAACAAGAACTCTTTAAGAAAACCTCGAAGTTTTTACCTAAATTGGGTTACAGAGCAAAAAGTCTCATATTTGGCGATGGTTATAAAGGTTTACCAGCTGAGGCTCCGTTTCAAAGTATAATTGTAACAGCAGGTGCACCTTATGTTCCTAATCCGCTTTTAAGTCAATTAGCTATTGGAGGACGTCTTGTGATTCCTGTTGGAGATGCTGTGCAAGTCATGACTATGTTTATTAGAAAAGGACCAAAAGAGTTTGAAAAACATGAATTTGGCGATTTTAGATTTGTACCAATGTTAGAGGATAAGAATTAGGTTTTTATTTTAAGAATTTAGTGTGCTTAGCCTTTAGAATAAAGAATCAAAAATTAAGAATTAAGACTTGATTTGAAAGTCGGTTTAAAAGTTGAAAAATCAATAGTATTGACATTACGGTATTGTAGTACGCATTCTATTCCACTTTTATTTTTATTTCTGTCGATTCAAAAGGGTTACCTTCAATCCCGTAAACTGTTCTGCAGCTTCCCATAATTAATATACTTGGATTATCGAGCAGATATTTTTTGTCTATTTTATTCTTTATTTTCAATTCTGGTATATCAATCACTATTTCTTTTTCCGTTTCAGTAATAGTGCCTAAAAACGTTTTTTTTAATGGATTTTCCTTTGATATGGTATAGTTATCTATATACTCACTATCATCTCCTGTTAAACTAGGTCCTTCAATAAAATGTTTTTTTAAATCCTGAGTTAACCCAAGATGTTCAGCTTTTGATAAAAATGAAATTTCGAAATTATTTAGATTTTTATAGAGCCTAATAGTTTTTTCCGCTTCGATTGGTACAATACGGACTGTTAATTCAAAGTTATCATTGGATTGATATGTCTCTTTGTCAAATTCTATATACAGTTTAGTGTCTTCAAAATCATTTTTAGAGCAACTGAATGCTAAAATTAATAGTAGCAAAATGGCTAAGTGATTCTTCATTTTATATATGCTATAATTATTAAATCTCAATCCTCTTTTAAAAATTTAAATTAGACTAATGCGTTGCCTTCGTAAAAGCTCCTTTCCCTCCAACAATTGGTAATGTTAATTTAGTACTTCCTAAATGTATCATCAGTTCAGTACCTGGTTTTGGATGTAATGTAAATTCTTTGTCGCTTGAAAATATCATTAAGCCAATTTGTTGTCCTGCTTTTATAATTTGATCATCAGGTTGTAAATCGAAAGTTATCGTATAATCTTTTCCTATGACTAAATTTTCCTCTTTAGTTAGCGATTTGTGATTTTTAGGGTCTGCCCATCCTCTTGTAATGATGTTATCCGTAATCTTTACATCTTTTCCTTCTTGCCAAGGTAACGAGACCAACCAAACCGATAAATTGGCTGCTGGTTTACTGCTGGCTAATGTAATGGTGACTTGTGGGATACCAGAAATGTGAAGATCTTCTTTCAATTTAGGAGTAACATATAGTAATCTGTTTTTTGAATTTGTAGCTTGTGCAAGTTCACTTCCTGAAATTGAGGCGTCATCTGAAAGCATTTCGCCTGCCACCGGAACTTTGTTCAGTGTTAAGCCACCAATGGATGTGCCGCCATATGTTAAATTTAAAGAAACATCTGAAGCTTCAGGATTTGGATAATCTTTATAAGCTGTTGGTTCTTGTGGATCATCATATTCTCTAACAATATAAGATTTATTCTCCGCGTTCTCAACACCATTGTCAATACCATGAAGATACTTTGTAAACCATTTATTCATCATAGACGTTGGAGGTGGTCCACCATGGCCATTTTGGTGATAGTAAATCTGAGTTGGTAGGCCTTTTTCTTTTGCGGCTTTGTAAATGCGGTAACTATGCACAGGCATCACATTCCAATCGTTAAAACCATGAGACATCAATAAAGCAGCTTTCATGTTATCCATTTGGTTTAAGTAATCTCGTCCTTCCCAAAATTCATTATAATCGCCAGTTTCTCTATCCATACCGTTTTTCATTTCGGTATCTCTTATGGTTTCGTTATTATATGGCCTGTTTTCTTCTTTCCCACTATGTACAAAATCATAAAGGACATCAATATCTTCACCTAAATAACCACCAGGCGAACGTACTAAGCCATTAGAACGGTAATAATGATAATACGAGGTATTTGGCGCAATAGGAATAATAGCTTCTAAACCTTCAACTCCTGTCGTTGCAGCTGCTAGAGGTAAAGTGCCGTTATAGGATGTGCCTGTCATTCCCACTTTTCCTGTAGACCAATAAGCTTCTACTTCTTCGGTTCCTTCACGCTCGGTGTAACCTTTTGCTCTGCCACATAGCCAATCGATTACTGCTTTTGGAGCTAAAGATTCATTTTCTCCTCCTATAGTTGGTGCTCCATCAGATAAACCAGTTCCTGGTGATGAAGAATGAACTACGATATAACCTCTAGGTACCCATTTTCTTAAGTGCGAATTAGAAATAATTGGTCGGTGACCTCTTCTGGTGACTTCAGGATGAACGCGTTCTTTTGCCGATTCTCCTAATTCTATTTCAACATCCCACATCACTCCTGGTAAATCTGCAGCAACTCCTGCAAAATAAGGGCTAGTAACATAGATTATCGGTAGTTTTAGATCTTCAGTTTCTGTTTGCTCTGGTCGCGTTACGGCGACATGCATACGATCTGGTTTGCCATCTCCATCAGTGTCAAATTCTGTTTCGACCCATAAATCGTGTCGAATCCATTTATTTGTATCACTAAAAGCTTCAACAATTTGAGCTTCTCCATCTTTAAAAATAGGTGTTGTTTTTTCTGTGGTGTTTTGGGCGCAACTTATGATTGAAATTGACAACGCAATAATTAAAGTTGAAATGGATTTTGGTGAGATGATCATAATTCAATGGATTTTTAATTTTCTAGTGCTGTTAAGATACTCTGAACATTAGGATTATTTTCTAATTCAAGAGTTTTAGTATAGTATTTTTTTGCGTGAACAGTATCGTTTTGTAATAAGTAAAAGTCAGCTAAATCTTTAAAAACGCTCGGTCTATTGGGATAATATTCAATATTAAGTTCATAATTTTCACGTGCTTGTTCAGGTAATTTATGATAGTTAAGCAGCATACTAGCATTACTACTAACCCAATTTTTATCAGGTTTAAACGTATAACCTAAATTTTGTGATACCCTATTAAAATGTTTTTTTGTTAAACTAGCAAAGTGATCATCACTAATTTCGGGTACAAAAAATTTGCTACGGTATTTGTGCTCTTCTTTAAATTCAAACCAAGAATAAAAAAAACGTAAACCGTCTAGTTGAGCTAAATATGCCGTACTTCCGTGAGTATCGTTATTATAATATTTCCAACCCATATTCAAGTTCGTATCAGAATAATTTATTTGATCAACAAGGTCTAAGGAATGACGCACATATTTATTAGCGTTAATGGTGTCTTTTTTTATACTTTCAAGAGTACTTCCATAAGTGGCCGTATTTGCAATAGCTATATAAAGATTTTTATTTTGAAAATGCTTTCCCTTTAAACTATAAGTTGGATTGTTTAGGAAAAGGTTATTGTCAAAATAAAGACTGCCATCTATCAATAAATAATTATCAAACATTTCGGGATGCTTGGTTAGCGCATGCATAACGACTAAACCTCCAAAAGAGTGTCCAATAATTGTTCGGTGTTGAGCACCTGAATAATTTTGCTCTATATAGGGAAATAGTTCAGTTTTTATAAATTCTAGAAACTGAGATCCTCCTCCAAACTGTTTTGGTTTTCCTGCTGTAGTTGGAGAGAAATCCATCATTCGGCTTTCATTATTAATATTAGATATGCCTACTACAATCATTTCAGGTAGGATTTTAGTATCATGCATTTCACTATACTGTTTCAGCATTCCCACAAACGGAACAAAATTATAACGACCATCCAACAAATAAACTACTGGATACTGTTTTCTTTTCCTGTTAGGGTCTTTTGCGCTCTCCGGAATATAGATAATAAGTTCTCGCTCTTGGTTGAGCATTTTGGAATATATTGTATCTATTATACCTAGTTGGAGTCCCGAGTTTGAAGTCGCAGATGATTTTTCTAATATATCTTTCTTTTTATGTTGTATACATGAAACACTAGCCAAAACTAAGATAATAAGGATTTGATTTTTAAATTTCGGCATGGAAGCTTGGTGTCATTTAGTGATTGCCATAAAAATAAACACTTAAAAATAAACATCACTTAAATCTGAGATTTGTTTTTTGAAAATAAAACTCCTAAAACGAATAGCGAAAAGCCATAATTTTAGGAGTTGTTTTCATAACTGTGCTATTTGGTTATTTGGTGTTCCCAACTAGCTCCACTAATATCTGTCATTTTTATGGTGTAATTACCACTTGGTAAATTCTGAAGTTCGGAAGTCTTGAATTTCATTTTAGCTTTGGCACCTAATGGTACAATTAAACTGTGTTTACTAGGTTTTATTTTCGCGATATAATAATTCTCTATAACATGTTCAGGTAAGTTGGCCAACTGATTTTGAGTATAGTTTATAACCACATTGCCGTTCTTATCTTTAAGTTCTATACCAATAATCCAAGCTCCATAAACATCAACACCTTCAACTCTAAAAACATCAAAAGAAAGTCCGTTTTTATCCAATTTTCCTTCCGTAATTTCAAGTTTAGGTTTTACAGATTTGTTGTGCAAAGTTCCCCAAAGTCCACCATGAAACACTTGATTTGTATAAAGGGTTAGTCCTAATATAAAAAATGAACTCACAATTACAACTTTACCAAATAGACTGTCTTTAATAGGATGTAAGCCAGAACCTAACCAAGCAAACCATTTCTTTTTAGTAAAAGCGACATTCTTATTCATGAAATAATTATCTAAAGAAAATCGTCCGCTTCCTGTTAAGAATAAAACAAAACCAGTGGCAATACCAAGCACTCCAATTTGCCATTCATCTAAGCAGGTGGTGCCAATCCAACCCGAACCTAAAAGGATTCCCATAGCCAATCCAAAGACTCCAATACTCATTAATCTGGTGAATAATCCGAATATAATGAATAGGCCTACGATGCCCTCAATAATGGTAAATGCGACCATATTATAGTATAGTATATCTGGATTTTCTACTAAATATTGAATAATAGGTTTTATGCCTAAAGCATTCGGTAGAAAGTGGTTAAACTTTTCGCCGATATAACCGGGTAATTCTGGATCTAATTTGTTGGCTAAAATGGTGCGTCTAAAAAATGCAGAAAAATACGTCCAACCGATGACCATTCTGACTGCAAGGGCTAAGAAACCCGAATCGTTTTTAATATGTAAATTCATGTTGTATATCTATAATGTGAGTAATAATTTTCTACTAGCTAGAATGCTAGACTTAGGTGTGAAGAAAATTAGTTATAGATATGCTTTATTATTTTGAAAGAGAATATAGTATGGAGCTAAAGGCGGAATTTCGGCTCTAGCATTGTAATATTGTGTTATAGGTCTATCAGCAAGTGAAGCCGTTTTAATATTAAATTGCTTGTGCTTTATTAAAATAGCTTGCGAAAGTTGAAGGCTCTGATTAGCTGTTGAAATTATCGTTTCTGTATCAATAGAAATATCACAACTGCCATTTTTTAGAGACGATATGCTTTTGTTTGAAACTTCTGTTTTGGAAGTTTCAAAAACCTCTTGAATAGAATTTCGGACTTTACAAGGGGAAAAAATCAATAGCACAACCAACCCAATTATGGATAGGATAGAGGTCAGCTGTTTTATGTAATTTGAAATTTTCACTTCGTAAATATGCTATTTACAATTTTAGTAATTTTAAAAAATATGTTAATTGTTGGAAAAAGGCTATCAAGGTTCTCGATACAAATTTCGGTCGTACCTCTTGAAATTCACTCGAACTAACGTAAGGTACTATTTAAACTACTGTTTAGGTAAATAAGTTTCAGGAATAGGAATTTCTTTAGATTCTTGTTTCCAATATAAATTAATAATCCACCAACGCGTACCATCATTAAATAATTGAATACTATTAATTCCACGTATAAACGGAGTATCATCGTCTTTACTATTGTAAGATTCGTAAGTACTAAAAACGTGTGCAAAGTCTCCAAAAGTTTGTGTTTCTCGTTTTATTTCAATTTCATGAAATCCATTCTCTACTAACCATTGTCCGGAGGTTTTAATATAATCTTCTGTTGACATGTAACGCACCGTTGTTTTTTTATCTTTTTTTCCTATTGGAATAAGTTTAGCATCTTCTCTAAATAAATGCTTAAATAATTCCCAGTTGCGAGCTTTTCCTTTATCTCCAGAAATTACAGAGTATAAGGTGGCTATTGTACTGTCTATGGTGGCGACTTTAGAAGTGTAGTCTTTCTTTTCTTGAGCTATGACGCTAAAAGAAATCGAAAATATTAGAATTAAAAAAGTGTTTTTCATGGTGTAAAATTAAAAGAATTTCAAGCCAAAAACAATAGCATCGCTCTGAAATCCGCTTTGGTAAGAGCGCAAATAATCAACTCTTAAGAATCTCCATTTTCCCCAACCGATATTATCAACACCAACGGAATACTCCTGATACGGTTTAAAATCTGGTGTGGCTAATACATGTGCGCCAATGACTAAGTTAAAATTCAACTTATTTAATAATGGCATTTTCCCGAGTAAAAAGCCGTTAAAATCGTGTTCTATATGTGCTTCAAAATACGACTCATTGGTGCTCGCCGAGTAATAATCTAGATTGTTAAACACATTGGTATAATTCCCTTCTGTGCTAACGTGCGTTTGGTTACCGTTAAAATGTTGGTAATCCATAAAAGCAATATCATCGGCATTAAAAAAGGTGCCGGCTTTTAGATTATACATCAATCGACCTTTGTCTTTTACGTTAAATGATTGTATGAGGCTTGCTTTTATTTGATCAAAATTATAATCGCTATTGGTGGCGCCAAATCCTTTTTCGTAACCTATATATAAGGTTGGGTAATCGTCATTACCAACATTGTATTTAGCATCAGGATAGCTTAAGTATTCTTGTCCAAAATTAATACGTGCGTCAATATTTGCTTTTATAATATTATGGGTTTGAAAAGGCGCAATGCCAAAAGCAGTTTCATCTAGAGGATTGTTACTCGTATATACATCGTTCTCTTCATTAATAAATGTTTGGTCTGTGGTGTTGAAAAGTGCTTTTCGTCTTTCATAACTTACACCTGCATATAATCTGAAGCCGTTAAATAGCTCTTCCGAATAATTTAAAGCAACATAACTCTTGTCATATAGCTTCATGTAATTATCTTCAAAAAAGAGTGTGCTTACGGAGTTGATTAATGGAGAAATGGGATTCGAAGGATTAAATTGTTCTGCAGAAACGCCACCAGACAACCTTAAAAAGGAATTACTAATACTGTTGAATTTATACAATAACGCACCTGTTGCACGTAAACGTTCATCAGAAAATCCATATTGAATGTTTCCACTAGCTCTAAAAAAGCGTTTAAAATCGTCATAATTTTTTGTATAAAACACATTCGCATTAGCCGTATAACCTTGAACGGTATTAAATTGCACTCCTAATAATGGAATGTCATAACCTAAGCGATAATCTTTATGAGAATTCTGATAGGTATAGCCTAAGATACTACTAAGTTTAAATTTGTTTCTTCCAGCATCTATAGAATCTAAGTATGGTTTAGACTCGCGTAGAATCTGAATACTGTCTTTTTTTACGTAATCTATACGTTCTTCAGCAGTTAAAGGTACAGGTCTAACGGCATTCCAGAATATAGAATCTTTCTTGTTTGCTTCTTTTTCGTAAGCCACGATTTCACGACTAAAATCTTTTCTGGTAAGGCCAGTATTAAATTCGTAATTACTGTAAACTGCCGTAAAACGACCTTCACCTTTAATGCCGAAAAGTGCATATTTAAAATCGATACTTTGCGAAATTTGAGCCCAAATATCATCAGCTTCAGAATACGAAAAACTCTGTTGTAGTGCAATGACATCTACCATAGGAATACGTGCTTGAACACCAGTAATATCTAATTCAATAGCAAAAATATCCCACTGATCTTCTACAATATAAATGAAGCCAGAAAATACAGGGTCATTTTTACGTTTGGGTATAACTTTTACTTTGTTTATGAGGTTGCCTCGGTCGTCGTAAAATATACCTTCAAGCTTATAACGGTAATAACCAAAGGCATTATTAGCAATAGGTGAAACAATTTCATTACCAAAACTAATGGTGTTATTATAAAAATTAAAGTCGACATCTAAAGCACTATTAAAGCTAAAGCCATTGCTATCTCCACTAATTTTTGATGCTGTTATTTTTTCTTTAAGCTTATCGGGATTCAGAAATTGAATTTTAGAAATGGTCTCCGATAAATAGATGATTCCGCTTCTTGTGGAATCTAAACCACCACCTAAATCACCAACATCTTGACCCATTATTTTTTCGGGTGCATCCTTAATTTTAATTAAGCCTCTAGAATAGAAATCGGCCTTAAAAGAGTTTATTTTATCAAGATTAGCTTTACGTTGTGCAATGGCTTGACGCATTATGGCATTGGCTGGATCATTTTCTGCATCAATCAGTACTTCGTTTAACGAAACAGATTCTTCTGTTAACGTTATATCTAACTGATATGGAAACTCATGGATTGTAACTGTCTTTTTTACCGTTTTATAACCCAAATAGCTATACACAATAGTATAAGTTTGCGGCGAGGAAATATTAAGTTCGTAATAACCATCGTCATTACTTGTTGTGCCTTTGTACGTATTCTCGATTAAGATATTTACAAATGGAAGCGGTTCGTTGTTATGGTCTGTAATGTTGCCAGTGATTTGTGCGGACACTAGTGTAGTTATACAAATAAGGAAGGCGCTGAGTAGTGTTTTAGTCATAAAGAGTGATTGATGAAAATAAAGTTTGATTCGAATATCACTTCAATTCACAAATTTTGTGCCTAAAGTTGAAAAATTCTTGTGTTACGTATTATAATAGACGTAAATAAATTGCAAAAGGTTGCATCAAACTTAGACTAAAAATAGAATGTAAAAGTTATAGGAATCTTAAAATTATCGTTTTTGGTTAAATAAAATCACAAAAAAACAATATGACATAGACACAAAGTGTTGCTGAAGACTATTCTTTGTTGAGATTTTCGGTAATGGTTTTAGGGTTGGGTTGAAGCGTGTTGTTAACCCATTTTAAATTCACTTCAGTTATACTAGACTTCTCCCAAGTAGGTTCATTTTCAAGATTATCCATTTCTGAATATTGTCCATGTTCCTGAAAATAAATTATTTTGTCTTTTTCTCCTTTAGGATCATTAGGAAAAATTAAATTCTCTGATTCCCAAAAACCAATATCTGCGCTAGAAAAAACGTCAATGGCTTTGTATAGGTTGTTACTGTCTAGAAAGAGGTAGTAGCCGCCAGAATTTGCTCCACAAGATTCTGGGAGGTAATTAATAAATAGAATATTATCAATGCTATTAACACCGCGATTATTATAGAGGTTTATCTTAAAACCGTAATTGCTTCCAAGAAATTCTGATTTGTTTTCAAAATATTCAGTCTTAGAAGTAATAAGTGCCCTTGTAATAATATACAATTTCTCTTCAACCATTTCTGTAGCAAATAGAAATCTAACATTATCAGCTTTCTTTTCTACTATTGAAATTAAACCACCTACAACATAACCGTGTTGGTTATTATGTTCTACCTTATACCATGGAGAGTTTATGCCGTTATACACAAACGATTCAGAACTCTTTTCTATAATTCTTAGCGGTTCTCCTATGGTTAATAATTTAACAACATCAGAGTCAACAGAAGGAGAGTGTCTTAATTTTACATTATCGCCAAATAAATATACAATTTGGTCTATGTTAAACTCTTGGTTAATTTCTAAATGGTTGCTGTCTTGAGCGAAGCTAAAGTTTAATGCTAAAATAAATACAATGATAAACTTGTTCATTTCTAATAAGTACTATCGGAAATCTTTTTTGATACGATCTAAGTTTCGCTTATTGTCACGATCTTTAATGGTCTCGCGTTTGTCGTAGAGTTTTTTACCTTTCCCTAATCCAATAATAAGCTTAGCCAAACCTCTGTCGTTAAGAAATAATTTTAAAGGAATGATAGCATTACCTTTTACATCCATTTCTTTCTTCAGTTTTTTAAGCTCTTTTTTATTAAGTAAAAGTTTACGTTCGGCTTTTGGTCTGTGGTTGTAATAGGTACCATATTTGTATTCTTCAACCGTCATATTAATAACAAACAATTCACCCTTGTCATTAAATTCACAAAAACTTTCAGCAATAGATGCCTTGCTAGATCTTATGGATTTAATTTCAGTTCCGGTAAGTACAATTCCAGCCGTATATTTATCTGATATCTCGTACTGAAATTTGGCTTTCTTATTTAGTATGTTAATCTTTTTTTGCATGGGAGGCAAAGATAGTTTTTAAAGTTATAAGTTAAAAAGTTTTGAAGAAACAAAGTTTTTAATATTACGTTAATGCTTTGTATTAATTGTAATCTTATCTCTAGTTTTACGACTTTAATAAAAATAAATGAAGTCTTATATGAAAAAATATATAGTTGTCTTATTGATCGCTTTATTGTATAGTTGTAAGAATGAGAATTCTAACTCCACCACAACAGATAATAAAATTAATCAAAAAACGTTAACTGCAGACGAAATTATTACTAAATCTATTGCGGTTTCTGGAGGTGAACGTTTTAACCAATCGAGTTTGAAATTTGAATTTAGAGATACCTATTACCAGGCTTTGCGGAAAAACCATGAGTTTTTGTTAGTTAGAGTTTTAGTAAAAGACAGCGATTCTACTTTTGATATGTTGAGTAACGTCGGGTTTGAGCGTTACCATAACGATGCTTTTGTAAAGCTTGAAGATTCCATTGCTGATGTATATTCTGCGTCAGTAAATTCAGTACACTATTTTTCTGTATTGCCCTATGGTTTAAATGATACTGCTGTTAATAAATCACTTTTAGAAAGTGAGCAAATTAAAGGTAAGGATTACCACAAAATAAAAGTAACATTTAATGAAAATGGTGGAGGTGAAGATTATGAAGATGTTTTTGTGTATTGGGTAAATAAAGAAACTTTTAAAGTTGATTATTTAGCGTATTCATATGCCGAAGTTAGTGGTGTAGGTATGCGATTTAGAGAGGCTTATAATGAACGTTATATTACGGGGTTGCGCTTTGTTGATTATAACAATTATAAAACTGAAGACGTTACAATTCCAATTGAAAATATAGCAAAGGCTTTTGAGGCAAATGAACTAAAGTTATTATCGAAAATAGAACTCGAAAATATAAAAGTGGACTTAGTTAACAACTGATAATTTTGAAGTCTTACCTGTTTTTGATAGGGTCACGATATAAAGATTAGCATTGTTGTCGTCTTCAATATCTTCATATTTTTCATTGCCTAACAAACCATTTACGAACTTTGGAGTTGTATTACTATGACCAACAACTAATACGGTCTGCCCTTTAGTTTTTTCTATGAATGCTTCAAATTTTATATCTGAAGGACTATAAAGTTGTATGTCTATGTTATTTGCTTGTGCAGTAGGTAAAGCTGTTTGTTTTGTTCTGTTGTAATCTGTAGAATAGATGGCATCAAACTTTACGTCTTTAAAATGGTTTCTCCAATTCTTGGCACGTTCCAATCCTATATTATTAAGGTTGGGATTCTTGTTTGTTTTGTCAATGCGTTCTTTTTCAGCATGTCTAATTAAATAATACGTAGCGACGTTTTCCTTTTGTTCTGATTTTTCAGCACAAGATGAAAAGAAAAGTAGCGAGATAAGTACTAGTAGAATTAATTTCTGCATAATGAATTAGATTAGTTAAATAAGGCTAATTTACTACTTCTATTATAAACATGAATAATGCGAACAAGTATAGGATCATTTTAGGCTAATTCTAGAGCAATTTCTATCATACTTTTAAAAGTCGTTTCGCGCTCTTTACTAGTAGTGCTTTCGCCTGTGACTAAAGAGTCTGATATAGTTAAAAGAGCTAGGGCATTAACATTATGTTTAGCCGCTACGGTATATAGCCCAGCAGCTTCCATTTCTACGCACAATACACCGAATTTAGACCATTTTTTAAAGGCTTCTTTATCATCCTCATAAAAGATATCTGACGATAAGACGTTACCTGCTTTAATCGGAATGTTTTTAGTACGAGCGGCCTCGGTAGCTTTTATAAATAAGTCGAAACTCGCAGTGGGCGCAAAATTAGCACCTCCAAAGCGTAGTTCATTAACACCAGAGTTAGATGAGGCCGCCATTGCTATAACGACATCTCTTATTTTTACCTCCTTTTGGTAAGAACCAGCGCTACCAACCCTAATAAGGTTTTTTACGCCATATTCTGTTATAAGTTCGTTGGCATATATTGATATACTTGGCACTCCCATACCAGTTCCCATTGTAGAAACACGTTTGCCTTGGTAGGTACCAGTATAACCCAACATACCTCTAACTTCATTAAAGCAAAATGGATCGTCGAAAAATGTTTCGGCAATCCATTTTGCTCTTAATGGGTCTCCAGGTAGTAATATAGTTTCTGCAATTTCGCCTTTTTCGGCTCCGATATGTACACTCATGCTACAAAGTTAAGCAAAGTGTTTTAATTAGTATGCTGCGTTTGACATTAGATTATTCATCATGGCAACTCCAGATGAAGCTCCAATTCGGTCAACTCCAATGTCTACATATTTTTGAGCAGTTTCCGCATCTCTAATGCCACCAGAGGCTTTTATTTTAAGTTTATCTCTAACTGTTTTTCGCATAATTTTAACAGCTGTTAATGTTGCTCCGCTTTTTGAAAAACCAGTAGATGTTTTTACAAAATCAGCTTTAGCATCAATACAAATTTCGCAAGCTTTTACGATTTCATTTTTTGAGAGTTCACTAATTTCTAAAATTACTTTAAGCGTTGTATTGCCAATAGCAGTTTTAATTTTACTAATATCCTTGAGAACAGCAAGATAATTTTTGCTTTTAAGACGGCCAATATTTATGACCATATCGATTTCTGTTGCACCTTGCTCGATAGCCGATTTGGCTTCAAATATTTTTGCTTCAGTAGACATCGCTCCTAAAGGAAAACCAACGACGGTACAAATTTTAACTTCAGATCTTCCTAAGGCTTGTTTTGCTATTGGAACATAACAGCTATTGACACAAACGGAGTAAAAATTGTATTTTAAAGCTTCTTCGCAAAGTTTCAAAATGTCTGCTTCTGTAGCAGAGGCACTTAATAAAGTGTGGTCTATGTATCTATTCAATTTCATTTTATTATAAGTAGGGTTATAAAATAAATTCGCTATAGTAATTATCTACAACGTAGAGGGATTACTAGTTATTAATTAAAAATTTTAAGTAGTGTTGGAATTAAATAGCTCGACAAAACTAGTCATTAATCCGTTAAAAGGAGTGTTAAAAAAAATAATTTATTATGTCGTTCGTCGAATAATTGTTAATAACTCGTAAACTATTTAATTACTAGGACCATATAAATTCAGTTTGGTAGGATTTTTTTTACGATGCTATTTTATTAGTTTCAAAAAGGTAAAAAAGAAGAGCAATACTCCTTTCAAATGCTTGAAATTTGTATTGCTCTTAACCAACCAATCATTATATAGGCTATAATAATACCTATAATGTTACACTGTTTTAAATACGCTCTACTGTTAATTTACCTTGATTTCTAAAAACAAGTTGACCATCAAACTCGTCGAGTAAAATAATACTATCAGTGTTTACTCTACCAGATAATATTTCTTTACTTAACTGATTTAAAACTTCTTTTTGAATGACGCGCTTTACGGGTCTTGCTCCATATTCTGGATTATAACCTTTATCTGCTAAAGAATTAACAGCTTCTGATGTAGCATCAAACGTAATGCCTTGTTTAGCTATCATTTTAGTAATGCCTTTAAGTTGTAAACCTACTATAGATAAAATGTTCTCTTTCGATAAAGGTGTAAACATTATAATATCATCAATTCGGTTTAAAAATTCAGGTCTTACACTTTGTTTTAATACTGCTAAAACATCGACTTTTGCGGCTTCAATTGCTGAAGGAATATCTTTAGTGGCTTCAAATCGCTCTTGTATAATTTGACTTCCCATATTAGAAGTCATAATAATTATAGTGTTTTTGAAATCTGCAATTCTACCTTTGTTGTCAGTTAAACGGCCTTCATCTAAGACTTGTAATAAAATATTGAAAGTATCTGGATGTGCTTTTTCAATCTCATCTAATAATATAACTGAGTATGGCTTTCTTCGAACAGCCTCCGTTAATTGACCTCCTTCATCGTAACCAACATATCCCGGAGGTGCACCAACCAATCGACTAACAGCATGACGTTCTTGGTATTCACTCATGTCAATACGCGTCATAGCATTTTCATCATCAAACAAATATTCAGCTAATGCTTTTGCCAACTCAGTTTTACCAACACCTGTTGTTCCTAAAAACAAAAAGGTTCCTACTGGTTTATTAGGATTTTGTAACCCGGCTCTAGAGCGACGAACAGCATCACTCACCGCTTCAATTGCTTCTTCTTGCCCAACGACACGTTTGTGTAATTCATCTTCAAGTTTTAGTAATTTCTCACGATCGCTTTGAAGCATTTTGGTTACCGGAATTCCTGTCCATTTTGCGACAACATCTGCAATATCTTCATAAGTCACTTCCTCCTTTATTAAAGATGTACTTTGCTGTTTTGCCAAATCCTTTTGGAATTTTTCAAGCTTTTCGGTCGCATCTTTAATTTTTCCGTATCTAATTTCAGCAACCTTTCCGTAATCACCATCGCGCTCTGCGCGTTCAGCTTCAAGTTTATAGTTTTCAATCTCTTCCTTTATGTTCTGAACGTTATCAACGACTTCTTTTTCGGACATCCATTTCGCGTTTAGCTCGTTTCGTTCTTCTTTGAGATTTGCCAAATCAGATTTTAAGCTTTTTAACTTGGTTTCGTCCTTTTCACGTTTTATAGCTTCATGTTCAATTTCCAATTGCATAATTTTACGATCTAAAACGTCTAACTCTTCGGGTTTAGAGTTGATTTCCATTCGTAATTTGGAAGCAGCTTCATCCATTAAATCGATAGCTTTGTCTGGAAGAAAACGATTGGTTATGTAGCGTTGCGATAATTCTACAGCACCAATGATAGCTTCGTCTTTAATTTGAACTTTATGATGTGCTTCATATTTTTCTTTAATACCTCGAAGAATAGAAATAGCACTTTCGGTATCTGGTTCATCAACTTTTACCATTTGAAAACGACGTTCTAGAGCTTTGTCTTTTTCAAAATATTTTTGATATTCATCTAAAGTCGTTGCGCCAATGGCTCTTAATTCTCCACGAGCTAAAGCAGGTTTTAAAATGTTAGCTGCATCCATAGCGCCTTGTCCACCACCAGCACCAACAAGTGTGTGTATTTCGTCTATAAACAGAACGATATCTCCGTTACTTTCTGTTACTTCTTTGATCACGGCTTTTAAACGCTCTTCAAATTCCCCTTTAAATTTTGCACCCGCAATTAGGGCGCCCATATCCAAAGCGAAAATCTGCTTGTCTTTTAGATTTTCTGGAATATCTCCATCGATAATTCTGTGTGCTAAACCTTCTGCGATAGCAGTTTTTCCTGTACCTGGTTCACCAACTAAAATTGGGTTATTTTTGGTTCTACGTGATAAAATTTGAAGTATTCTTCTAATTTCCTCATCTCTACCAATCACAGGATCTAACTTTCCATCTTGGGCTAGTTGATTTAAGTTCTTAGCATATTTATTTAGCGAATTGTAAGTTTCTTCTTGACTTTGAGAAGTAACACGATCACCTTGTCGTAATTCTTCAATAGCAGTATTTAAACCTTTTTCAGTAACACCTTGATCTTTTAGAATCTGAGCAATTTTACTCTTAGATTTAAAAATGGCTAAAATGAGATGTTCAATTGAAACGTAGTCGTCATTCATCTTTTTAGCGATGATAGACGCTTCGTTTAACGTTTTGCTAGCTTCTCTAGATAGCATAATATCTCCGCCAGAAACTTTAGGGAAACTTTCAAGGTCTTTATCTAAAATTTGTTGGAGCATTGGTATATTGACATTTAACTTTTTAAGTAAGAAAGGCAATACATTTTCATCGACCGTAAAGAGTGCCTTAAAAAAGTGCTCGTTCTCTATCTGCTGATGACCAAAACCTTGAGCGAGCTGCTGCGCTTGCTGAATGGCTTCTTGCGATTTAATGGTATAATTATTAAAATTCATCGTATAAAGTTTTTATATAGTTTGATAAACAGAGGCTTGAGTTATACGTTATTAATGTACCCAAAGCCAAATTGTTTAATAAATTGTTGTATTTGTATATCACTAGTCAATTATCTTACCATTCTTAAAATGTAAGAAAAAAATGACAAAATGACTGATTTTGTATTTTTTAGCGTGACGTTTTGACTGTTTAGGTGTTATTTTAAATAATTTATAAAACCATTAACTATAGAAAAAAAATAGACGTTCAATTTATGAATAAAACCTACAATGCATGAAAAAACGTCACTTTACATTATTTTAATTTTATATAGTGATGAGACTTGTAAGTTTCGAGTTTATATACGACATTTATAGTATGGGATTATTCAATAAACTATTTAGCGGTTCGTCAGAGCCGAAAGAAGAGAAGGTATTACCGTGGTTGCCTTTAAATACGATTGATCAATTAGATATTATTCTAGAAAAGTCTAAAACCAAAGCGCAACTGATATTTAAGCACTCTACACGTTGCGGAATTAGTAGAATGGTTATGAATCAATTTGTGTCTGCATACGATCTGGAAATGAATGTAGATTTATATTATTTAGACTTACTAAGTTTTAGAGATGTTTCTAATGAAGTTGGGTATAAGTTTCAAGTGATGCACCAATCACCTCAACTTTTAGTTATAAAGAATGGAGTAGTTGTGGCACATGAATCTCATGGTGCTATTAATGAAATGGATTTTGCTCAATTGATATAAGGATTCTATTTTAATAATACAAGAGAGATTGTTCTGGTGTGGTGTTTATTATGAGGGCTTAGTAGCTAATCTTATAAGTCCGATGATTTTGGTTAACATAGAAAAAATGTATTTTAATAAATATAAAATACAAAAACAAAAATATAGGTAAGACTTCTTTAGTTTCGTTAAAAGATTTTGTATTAACTGTCTTAGATGTAATTATTTGATTTTTAGCTATATGTTAAAGTTGCTTTTGACTAAAAGAGTGTTCAAATATAATTTTAAACCTATTTCAGCTTCCATATCGTCATTGGATTGCAATAATCATTTATAAATAAGATTATTGTCTTTTGGTAAGTTATATTTTTTTTGATGCTAGAAATGAAAATTTAAAGGCCTTATTGTATCTGAGATTTTGAAAAGTACAACATAAAAAAACTCTCAGACTTTAGTATGTATATGCAAAGTCTGAGAGTTTTAATTTATAAATATAGAAACAATTTTAGCTGCCTCTTATACTATAGGAGTTAATGATATCCTTTAGTTTTAATTTAAGATCTTCACCAGTATCAAATACCATCTGCTCATCGGTTGGAAACAGAATTTGTCTTTGTCTCATAAGGTTTCTGTCACTATTATTTAAAGCACGCTCATCTCCTTTAAAGGTTCCAAATATATTTTCGAAAATATAACCACTATCTATTGTAAATGTATCAATAGTCTGATTGTGTTTTAGGTCTGTATAAACGACATCTGCAATAAGCTGAGCTGATTTAGTTTGTACAACTTCAATAAGGCGTGCCTTTACATTGATGATTTTGTCAATCTTTATATCATTACCAAGGCTATCTTTCCTTACATTTCCTGCTCTATCTAATAGGTATTCCCAACCATCTACAACATTTTGTTCTCTAGTTACTAAACGTTCATTAATGCGTTCTGGCGAAATATTTATTTGCTTTAATTGTAATTGCATCGCAAAATCGTAATTAATAGCTTTATCTGTATTAGCATGGTAAGTTGTCCAGAATTGATTTAATCCATAGGTGTTAAAATCTAATAATTCTGATTCTAAACGTTGCGGAATTATTTGTTCTGTATGGTTTTTAATAGACACATGTACGTAATCCATTCCTTTTTGATGTGCTTCTGTAATTAAACTTCTGTTTTCTTCAAAATTCGGATTAATACGTTCAATATAACTAAAAATGTCATGTGCTTCTCTGGCGTTATATTTGTCGTTAGAATCTAAAAGTGCGATACCTTGATTAATTAAATAATCAGAAGTTTTGTATCTATAATCAACCAGTTCAGAGCTGTAATCGTTAAATTTTAGGTGCAACGTTTTTCCATTTATTTGCAAAGGCATCACGCGTTTTATAGCAACTTGCCTTGCTTCTAAATCCGAATACATATTGTAAATAATTTTATACTGCTCAGGATTGCCATCTTTTTTAAGATGTTTTATCGTTTGTAGATTCTCGTCTAAAACTTTATTATAAGCATCCTCTAGCATTATAATATAATCTTGCTTTCGATTTTTATCTTTATTATTTTCTAATTTTTCTAAAGCTTCAGAAATAGCGTGGTCATAATTTCCCTGGCTAATGGCGCTTTCAATTTGTTTTTTGGCACTACAAGATACGAGTACCGTAACAAGGACTGATAAGAGTAAAAATTTTTTCATAATCTTGTGTTTTTTGTGGTTATAAATCTGTAATTCCAATTATGATGCCAAAGTAAAAAAACTTTTGATACTTAGAATGATTTTTATCTCGAAAGCTTTTAAGATAAACTAATGAGTCGACAGGCTTTGCAATGCAGCTGCATCTCTATTCAAATCCAAAAAAAATTAGAATCTTACGGATTAACGATAAAGATTTTTGTTCCTTTACAAATCAATAAAAGGCTCATGTTTCGTATAGAAAACGGATATTTTCATACTATAGAATCTCATCTTTTGGAAGCACTTCCTAACCAATTCACCTTTCCGTTTTATTACACTCCCCATTCGCTTTGTATTGCAGCGGCAGATGAGGTTAAGTCGTATTTAAATTTTCAAACAGATTTTGAACACAATTTTGGACTAGACGACCACAAGAAAGGTTTAAGAATCGGTAAGATGTTTGGTATTATGATTGTTGAAACTGAACAAGGGCAACTCGGTTATATTACTGCTTTTTCAGGAAAATTAGCAGAAAGTAACCATATTGAAGGATTTGTACCACCAATTTATGATACTTTAGATACAGACGGTTTTTACAAAAAAAATGAAACTTATGTAAACAGTTTAACAGCTAAAATTGAAAGTTTAGAGCGAAATCCTGATTTAGAGAAAGCCAAATTAAACTTAAAACAGACAAAACTTGAAACCATCCAAAATCTCGAAGATTTTAAAAGGAATGCAAAAGCTGAGAAGCAATTAAGAAAACAACGTAGAGTAGAAGCAGAGGGTAGACTCTCAAGTGAAGAAAAAGAATTGTTTTTTGAAAATTTGAAGCAAGAAAGCATTCAGAATAATATTAATTTAAAATACTTAAAATTAGACTTAGAGGCAGTTGTACTAAAAGCAGAACAAAACTTAGCCAAATTAATTCAACCTATTGAATCATTAAAGTTAGAACGAAAAAGACTATCAGCTCGCTTACAAAAGAAAATCCACGAGCAGTATAAATTCTTAAATGCCAAAGGTGAAATAAAAGATTTAATCACCATTTTTAAAGACACAGACTTAGGAAAACCACCGGCAGCAGCAGGCGAATGCGCTGCTCCCAAATTGTTTCAATACGCTTATGCGCATAATATGAAGCCTATTGCTATGGCAGAATTTTATTGGGGAATTGCACCCACGGCAGAAGTTAGGAAACATGGGCAATTTTATCCTTCTTGTCGCAGCCGATGCGAACCGATTTTAGGACATATGATGCAAGGTTTAGATGTTGAGCCGAACCCTATAGAATTAGCAGGCAAGTTTGATGGCGAACTAGAGATTATTTACGAAGATGATTTTTTGTTAGTTCTTAATAAGCCGCAGGAGTTTTTATCAGTTCCAGGAAAAACGATTAAAGATTCCGTTTTAACAAGAATGCAAAGGTATTTGCCAGAGGCAACAGGCCCTTTATTGTTGCATCGCTTAGATATGTCTACTTCAGGCTTGCTATTGGTTGCAAAAAATGAAAGAACGCATAAAAAGCTTCAAAAACAATTTATTAATCGTACCGTAAAAAAGCGCTATGTTGCGATTTTAGACGGCACTTTAAAAACAAAAAAAGGAACCGTAGATTTACCGCTTAGAGTAGATTTAAATAATAGACCTAGGCAGTTAGTTTGCTATGAGCACGGTAAAAAAGCGACTACTAAATATGAAGTAGTTGAGGTTAAAGATAACAAAACTAGAATCCATTTTTATCCAATTTCGGGTAGAACACATCAGTTAAGAGTGCATGCGGCACATCACAAAGGGTTGAATATGCCTATTGTTGGTGATGATTTGTATGGTACGGTTTCAGATCGGTTACATCTTCACGCAGAAACTTTAGGTTTTGAACATCCTGTGAAAGGTGATTGGGTTAGTTTTAATTGTGAAACCCCATTTTAGAATCCGTTTTATAGTGTTTAATTTGAAGCAAAAAAAAGACCAAAGTAATTTAACTTTAGTCTTCTTTAAATATAAATGCGCTTATAATTACTTCTTTTTCTTAGGATTAAAAACAGGTAATAACTGTGTTTTAACCTGTCCGAAACCAATTCGAATATCATCATTCTGGCAATACCCTCTCATAATAACAGTATCGTTATCATTGATAAATTTACGCTCGCTGCCATCTTTCATTTTTACAGGTTTTGTACCTTTCCAGCTCAATTCTAACATAGAACCATATGAATCTGGAGTTGGTCCTGAAATCGTACCACTTCCCATTACATCACCAGCATTAATAGGACAGCCATTAACCGTATGATGCGCTAATTGCTGAGCCATATTCCAGTACATGTATTTAAAGTTAGATTTGCTAACCACTGTTTCTTTTGCACCTTTTGGCTGAATACCAACTTCTAAATTAATATCAAAACTCTTTTTTCCTTTTGTTTGTAAATAATCTAAAGGCTTAGGGTTTTGTTGAGGACTTTCTGTTCTAAATGGTTCTAAAGCATCTAAAGTAACAATCCAAGGCGACATTGATGATGCAAAGCTTTTTCCTAAAAATGGTCCTAAGGGTACATATTCCCATTTCTGAATATCTCTAGCAGACCAGTCATTAAATAAAACCAGCCCAAAGATATATTCTTCCGTTTCTTCAATAGGAATAGGTTCTCCTAAATCATTAGCATCTGTAGTAATGAACGCCATTTCTAATTCAAAATCTACTAATTTTGAAGGGCCGAACACGGGCTCGTTAGCGCCCTCTGGCAAAGTTTGTCCTTGTGGACGATGAATCGGAATTCCTGATGGGATAATAGATGAACTACGACCATGGTACCCAACTGGCATATGCACCCAATTTGGCATTAATGCGTTATCAGGGTCTCTAAACATAGTACCAACATTTGTAGCATGTTCTTTACTAGCGTAGAAATCGGTGTAATCACCAACCTGAATCGGTAACTGCATTTCAATTTCATCTAAACGAAACAAAATAGTTTCTTTATGTGGGTTATTATTTTTTAGAGCCTCATTTTCAGCATCAAAAATCTGAGCGATTCTATTTCTAACTAAACGCCATGTTTTTCTACCATCTGCTATAAAATCGTTTAATGTATCTTGAAGAAAAATATCATCCGTTAACGGAATTCCTTCAAAATAACCTAATTGATGTAAGGCACCAAGATCAATTGCTGTATCTCCAATTCTTGTTCCAATCGTTATAATGTCGTCTCTTGTTAAGAAAACACCAAAAGGAATGTTCTGAATTGGGAAATCTGAGTTTTTACCGACATGTAACCATGAGGTACGATCTGGATTGTTAGCGGATAATGGCATAGAGTTATTGTTGATTAATTGTTCATTAAATTCATTCAAACCTACATAATTTTTGATATTTAAACTAATGTATTCACTATTTTTGTATTGATTTAACAAACACATTATTTATGCAACGCGACGAACAAATATTTGAACTTATTAAAGCCGAAAAAGAACGCCAAATAGATGGCATAGAATTAATAGCATCAGAAAATTTTGTTAGCGACCAAGTTATGGAAGCTGCAGGTTCTGTACTAACTAATAAATATGCTGAAGGGTATCCTGGTAAACGCTACTATGGTGGTTGTGAGGTTGTTGATGAGGTAGAGCAGATTGCTATTGATCGTGCTAAAACCTTATTTGGTGCTGCATATGTTAACGTGCAACCGCATTCTGGAAGCCAAGCAAACACAGCTGTATACCACGCATGTTTAAGTCCAGGAGATACTATTTTAGGATTTGATTTGTCTCATGGTGGACACTTAACTCACGGATCTCCTGTTAATTTTTCGGGTAAATTATACCGTCCTACATTTTATGGTGTTAAGAAAGATACGGGGCTTATTGATTACGATATGTTAGCTGATCAGGCACAAAAAGAAAAGCCAAAATTAATAATTGCTGGTGCTTCTGCTTATTCTAGAGATATGGATTTTGCGAAGTTTAGAGAAGTAGCTGATAGTGTTGGTGCTGTTTTACTAGCGGATATTTCGCATCCAGCAGGGTTAATTGCTAAAGGAATTTTAAGTGACCCAATGCCACATTGCCATATTGTTACAACAACAACCCATAAAACCTTAAGAGGACCAAGAGGTGGTATGATTATGATGGGTGAAAATATTGATAACCCGTTCGGAATTACTTTAAAGAATGGTAATCTTCGTAAGATGTCGGGTTTATTAGACTCGGCGGTTTTTCCAGGAAACCAAGGAGGTCCATTAGAACACATTATCGCTGCTAAAGCTATTGCTTTTGGTGAAGCCTTAACGGATAACTTTATGCATTACATGCTACAAGTAAAACATAATGCAGCTGCTATGGCTAAAGCATTTGTTGCTAAAGATTATAATTTAATTTCAGGTGGAACTGATAACCATATGATGTTAATTGACCTTAGAAATAAAAACATTACTGGTAAAGATGCTGAAAACGCTTTAGTAAAAGCAGATATTACGGTGAACAAAAATATGGTGCCTTTTGATACCGAATCTCCTTTTGTAACATCTGGGATTAGAATAGGTACTGCCGCAGTGACCACTAGAGGTTTAAAAGAAAGTGATATGCCATATATTGTAGACTTAGTTGATGAAGCTTTAACGAACCATGACAATGAAACGGTTTTAGCAGGTGTTGCTGAAAAAGTAAATACACTAATGGGTGGACGCGCTTTATTTAATGCTTAAAAATTAAAAACCATTTAGGTTGAAATTTATATTCAAAAAGCCTTTCAATTTAGTTTGAAAGGCTTTTTTATATGCTACTATATTAATGAGTATACGTTCTAATTAATCTTCAAACGTAGTATGATTGTAAGCGCCGACATCTATTGCTCCAGATCTTGGTGATCCAAGAATATCATTTAGTATAGAAAAAGCAGCATTACCAATTCCTATAGCTTCGGAATCATTCCCAATTCGCATCATGTTATTAGATGAATTTTCAAAGTCAGGAATTTCATTAAATACATTATTTACATAAAAGGTTGCATCCTCAAAATCATAATTACCATTGCCTTGAAGGTTACTATTGTCAAATCTCAATAAGCAGTTAGTGAATTTAAAGTTAAAGACATCACCTTCATTTTCTAGTAAAAACTCAGGGTTATCATTACCATAAATAATACAGTTATTAAAATTAGCTTCGGTTAAACTGTTTGTAAAAACCGCATTGTTTTCATCTACAATAAAATCATTTAATATTAGGGCAGGGAATTGTCTAAAACTATTATTCCAATAGTTAGCAATGGTGCAGTGTGTAAAATTGTATTTCCCACCAAATGTTCCAGCAAAAGAGGATTGCCCAGCGTTATTAATCACTACATTTTCTGCTGTTATAGAGGTTGCACGTCCTAATATTCCAAAACTACTCACATTATAGATTTGAGAATTGGTAATGGTTAATTTATCGTTAGGTGCATCTTGATTGCCTTCAGACAACACACCAATGGTCGCATTTTTAATGGTTGCGTAATTTATACTATTGTTTTCACTTCCGTTAAATAACCAAATCGTTCCCCATTGACCAGGAATATCTTCGTAAAGTGGTTCTAAACGATCACCTTCTAAAATGACTTCGTTTTCTAAGGCTTCTTGATCTGTGCTGAGTTGTCCATTTATAGTTAACGAGGCATTGTTGGTTACCATTAGTCCTGATTCTGCATGAAAATGAACTCTCGCACCAGCTTCTATGGTTAAGGTTTTTCCTGCGCCAACTCCAGCGTAACCATAAATAACATATGGTTTGTCATTAGTAAAGGTTAGTTCATCATCTTCTAGAAAACGACCTTGTAAGGTGGTTTCGTCTGGTGTACCATCTCCATCAACATCAAAGCTTAGTGTTTCAATAATACCGGTTACGTCATCTTTGCTTGGGTATATAAAAACAGCATCCTTAACTAAGGTCACAACATCAACATTTTGTTGGTTGTTTCCAGAATCAAATAGAATTTTGTCAGTATATAAAAATTGATTCTCTAAGGCTCCTAATGTAGAAATGTCTATAGTTGTTTCAATAAAAATGAATAAACTATCGTTAGCTAATAATTCTACATCTTCGAAGAATTTTCCTTGTTGTAAACCTTCTAATCCTGTGGTACCATCGATATTCATACGGTAACGTGAATTCACACCATTTTCGAATTGTATGGTCGGGATTACAATATCATCATCACTACGATTGTACACTTTTAAGTTATACGTGCTAGAGCCAATATTAGTAAAAACAGTGTCTAAATAAATAGTGTCTTTGGCAAAGCCAAGGTTTCCTTTGTTTGGTGTAAATTCGAAATCGTTACGACAAGAACTCCAAAATAATAAAATTCCAAAACAAAGTAAAAATGATAGCAATCGCTTCATAAGTGATAAATATAATTAAGGCTTAAAAATATAACTTTTGAAGTTAGGATTTATTATAGATACGTATAAATATGCGAAGATTATGATTACTGAATAATCAGAAATCCAATGGTAAAGATATAAGACGTTAGTGTGGTCAGGAATGTAAGTGGTTAATTCTTATTTTGCTTAACGCTCTTATCTCCATATTCGTCCAATAGAATTAAAAATAACTGACTACTAACGACCAACTCTTCTAGGAATTGCATTTTATTTTCTTCTTTAAGCATTTCCGAACTAATTTTCTTGGCATCGCAATAATCGAAAAATAGATGTTTTCTGCCTTCGGGAATTTTTAGATTATCAGTTAATAATTGCGTGTTAAAAAATGAGCTTGTACTGAACAATGAGTCCATTTGCGTATAGGTAATCGGTTGGTACGTAGTTGCAATGTATTTATCTTTCTTTTTAAGAAGATTAGCAACTAAGTCAATAATAGCAAAGAGATCTGGACCATAAGACTCCACTTCTGGTTTGTATTTTTCTGGATGATTCTTTATGTCCTCCTGAATGAGATTTTTAAGTTCCGTATTATAAGTCTCTTCTACAAAAACTGGTTGTTCTGGTTCTGCTTTTATTTCAACTTCATCGAGTTCTGTGAGTATTTCTTTAATTTCAAAAACGGCTGTACCATCAAAATGATACGCTTGTAACGCTACTGTTTTGGGATGGTAGAATACGGACTCAATAGAAATCGTATCCGTTACTTTGGCTTCGAGGCTAAATTGACCGTTGTTATTTGTTATCGTAATTCGGTTTTGTGTTTTGTTAAAGACTTTTACATTTTTAACGGTTCCGCTAGCATCATATACTTTTCCATTTAAAGTTTGAGAAAAGTGTAAGAGAGGTAGACCTAATAAAAAGAATAGAATAGTAATTTTACGCATACTTGATTTGATTGATGCGTTAAAGTAAAGTGATTAAGTTGAAAGCAATCTGCGTTTTAAAAAAACTTTAACCTAATAAACTGTTAATTAAAAAGTTCACGAATTTCTGGTGGTATACGTGTTGGGCGCTGTGTCTTAGAGTTCATTAAACACCATTTTGCTTTAGAACTTACAATAAGTTGTTGAGTTTTAATATCGATAATTTCTACATGTCTAATAGTGCTGACTCCTGCAACTTTCGGGACATATGTTTTTAATAATAGTTGGTCGCCAAGTAGTGCCGGACTTTTATACTCTATATAATGATTCACTAAAAACCATGAGTAAGTTTCTAAAATATCTTCTGTAGCGTAGGCGAGCCAATGATCTTTTGCTATATCTTGAACCCATTGCACATAACGTACATTATTTACATGGTTAAGATCGTCTATATCGTCTTGGTTAACAGTAATGGTTTTTTCGAATACGTGCACAGTGCTATTATTGTTTCATTATTTTAACTTCAAAAAGTTTGTCCCAATTTTTTCCTGTTACAAAAATGGTTTCACGCTCTGGATGGTAAGCAATACCGTTTAGAACATCTAATTCAGGATGCTGCGTCACTAGTTTTTTTAACGGTTTAAAATCAATAACACCTTCAACACCTCCTGTTTTGGGATTTATAATGGCCACCCCATTTTTTTGATACAAATTGGCGAAGATCTTACCATTAATCCATTCCATTTCATTTAAATTAGGAATTAAGCCTCTTTCGGTATAAACTTCAATATGGCTTTTTTTACTAAGATTTTCAGGGTTTAATAAATAGATTTTCTCAGTACCATCGGATTTGTAAAGTGTTGTACCATCATTACAAATTCCCCAACCTTCTTTACTGGTTCCGTAATTAAATGTGTTTAATTTTTCAAAGGTATTTACATCGTATACAAACCCAATACCTGCTTGCCAAGTTAATTGATAGATTTTATCATTCAGAATGGTAAGACCCTCTCCAAAATGAGCGTCATCTAAATTAATGTTTTTTAAGACCTCTCCTGTTTCAAAATTTACTTTTCTAAGTTTAGACTCTCCTCTTTGTCCTGTACTTTCATATAATTCTCCATTGTAAAATTCCAAACCTTGTGTGTATGATGTAATATCGTGAGGGTAGGTGTTTATAACTTCATACTTGTAGTAAGAAGGAATGATGTTATTAAAAATTTGAACGGATTTAGTTAAGGTTTCTGTCTTACCATCAAAATTAACCGTTGCAGTGATTTCTTTTTTACCTAAAGTAACTTGGTCTAAAACACTAATGCTATCAACTGGTTTACCATTTAACTGATACCTAACTTTAGTAATTTCAAAATTCTTCGGATTATCTACTGAAAGCTTCAATGTATCACCAAGCATTAAAGATTTTACGGAAGTATTTATAGATAAACTAGAAATTTTTGAAGCATTTGTTTCACCGCAATTAGATAAAATTAAGCTTAACGATAAGAGAATGAAATATTTAGAAATATGCATAATGTTTGTTTGAATTTTCAGCAAGTTATTAAATAAAATTCAGTTTAAAATCATTGCGTAAGTATTAAAAGATTGTATCTTTGCACCTGGCAAGTCCTACACAACCAGCTCCTGTTGAATCCTCCAGGGCGGGAACGCAGCAAAGGTAAATGGTCGTAGCGGTGTGATGTAGGTAGCTTGCCTTTTTTTGTACCCTAAAGTCAAATCTTGAACGCCTCGGCGAATCGAGATTTTTTCAGTTTATGTAGGTTCTAATCGAGGTTAGCCTAGTCTTAAAAGGTCTACTAATTTCAGAATTTGTATTTTCGACATTATAATTTATAAAACAGTATGTCTAAAGTTGTATTAATAACAGGTGGTTCTTCAGGAATAGGAAAATCGGTTGGTGAATTTCTTCAAACCAAAGGATTTAAAGTTTATGGCACAAGCAGGAATCCTGAGAGGTATCCTAATAGTAAATTTCCTATTGTAGCTTTAGATGTTACAAAGCCTGAAACGATTTCCAATTGTGTTGCAGAAATCCTAACTCACGAATCTCGAATAGATGTACTCTTAAATAATGCAGGTGCAGGAATTACTGGGCCAATAGAAGAGATTCCTGATGTAGAAATTAAGCGCAATTTTGAAACCAATTTATTTGGCCCCATAAATATGATTAAGGCGGTCTTGCCTGCGATGAGAGCGCAAAATTCTGGCTTAATTATAAATGTTACCTCAATTGCTGGTTATATGGGTTTACCTTATAGAGGTGTGTATAGTGCCAGTAAAGGGGCGTTAGAGTTAATTACGGAAGCCTTTAGAATGGAATTGAAAGGGTTTCATATTAATATGACCAATGTTGCTCCTGGTGATTTTGCTACAAATATTGCTGCTGGTCGTTACCATGCACCTGCTTTAGAAGATTCTCCTTATAAAGCAACGTACGGAAAAACGTTAAGTATGATGGACGAGCACGTGGATAGTGGCAGTGATCCTAAACAAATGGCAGAAGCGATTTATAAAATCATTCAGACTAAAAAACCGAAAATCCATTATAAGGTCGGTGCCTTTATGCAAAAGTTTTCTATTGTTTTAAAACGTATTCTTCCAGATTCAACTTATGAGAAGTTATTAATGAATCATTATAAGTTGTAGGGATTGTGGTAGGTTTTTTGAGTTGTAAAACTAAATCAACTAGAATGAAACGTTTTAAAATGCTTCCTAATTTTAGTTTGTTTTTTATGCTTTGGGTGCGAAGATATTATAGAGTGTATAATTAATAAAAGCCCCGAAAGACCTAATAAATCTTTTGGTGTTGGTTATGTTAATAATTACTATTACGAAGAGTTGACTTCAGAAATTAGAAATGAGCCTAACGACGATGATTATGGCTATACCTATGAAATCTATGGTGACTTACCAGATGGTTTAAAGTTTAGAGACATTCACTAATTTTAGAACATTATTGATAGAATGAACAGCACGGACTTCAGAAACTTTTATATTTAAGGTTTAACTCTATGTTGATCCACCTGAGTATTATGATGAAGATTCTGAGCAATACGAAGATTCTTTGTGTGCCTATTCTACTTCAAAAGAGTTTACTATAATTGTCAATTAGATGTTTTTGTTAATATATTCTGAAAAATCATTTCTTTAAATGTGAGCTTAAAGTCGTAAATTCGCCACAACTAAAAACACAATAATTCAAAATCATATTACATGAAATTTTTTATCGATACAGCAAACCTAGAGCAGATTAAAGACGCTCAAGATATGGGTATTTTAGATGGTGTTACAACAAACCCATCGTTAATGGCTAAAGAAGGCATTACAGGAACAGATAATATTATGAAACATTATGTGGATATCTGTAATATTGTAGAAGGAGATGTTTCTGCAGAAGTTATATCTACAGATTTTGAAGGTATGGTAAGAGAAGGTGAGGCCTTAGCAGAATTGCACGATCAGATTGTGGTAAAATTACCGATGATCAAAGATGGTATTAAGGCGTGTAAGTATTTTTCGGATAGAGGAATTAAAACCAACGTAACTTTAGTGTTTTCTCCTGGTCAGGCCTTATTAGCTGCAAAAGCTGGTGCAACTTATGTATCTCCTTTCATTGGTCGTTTAGATGATATTTCTACAGATGGTTTAAACCTTATTGCAGAGATTCGTCATATCTATGATAACTATTCTTTTGAAACTCAGATATTAGCAGCTTCTGTACGTCATACAATGCACGTCATAGATTGTGCTAAATTAGGTGCAGATGTTATGACGGGGCCTTTGAGTTCTATTACAGGATTACTTAGACATCCATTAACCGATAGTGGATTAGAAAAGTTCCTAGCAGATTATAAAAAAGGAAATTAAATCTATATTTTACAATAATTTAAAGAGCATCTTGTTTTACAATAAGATGCTTTTGTTGTAATAAGTCCTCTAGAGTATCATTAAACTCAGAGTTGAAAATGTTAGCATTAGGGTGTAAAATAATGCCATTTTCATCAACAATAATGCATTTATTTAAGTAGTTTACTGCTAAGCTTTTGCGTGCAGATTTTGAATTTTTAAATTTAAACTCATTAATAGTAGGAAAGTTATAATTGTCAATGATGTTTTTCCAGAATCTATCATTATTATCATTAACATTAATAGAGATGAAATCAGTTTGAGGAAAATTTGCTTTTAATTTTTCTACCATATAATGGCTATTTCTATATTGTGATTTCGAATTAGACGACCAGAAATAAATTATAGTAGGTCTAGTTATAATAGAATTAATAAAATGCTCTGTATCATTATAATTCACAATAGAAATATTTGGTAACGGATTACCTTGACGCAATAATTTTAATGAAGATACCAAATCAGTCATATACTGTTTGTCTTCTTCGTTAGTACTCTTTTCTAAATAATAATTGAGTAGTTCATTAGCGTCATCCTCCGTATGGTTGTAGCTTATATATTCTCGTGCTTTATATTTTAATAAGTTGTTTTTAATAATAGGATCTGTGATTATACTGTCTATTAAATCTAATTTAGACTTATTATAACCCATGGCATGTCTATTAAACTTGCTGTGGTAAGCATTATCCTTATAATAGTTATGAATCGCTAAATTATCTATATGAGAAAATAAGAAACGATTATAGGCAAAGAATCGACTTAAATGTGTAGCATTATAATCGATGTCTTTTCTATGTCCAAAAAAGTCTTCAGGTAAATCTTTAATATGAATTAATTTATTGTTGCCAAAATAAGCGAAAGGATAAATTTCTTTATCCGCGTAAGCATTATAATTGATATTAGCTTCTATAATAGATTTGAAAAATTCTGATTCTTCATTTCGCGTTAAAAATTGATCAAATTCATGTAATTGCGTTTGTCGTCTATTTTCAACAAACTTATTAAAAGCCTCAGGTTCCATCTTAGAATATTTTACCAACTGCTTCGCCTCTTTTTCATTAGATAAATAGGTTTTAAGGAGGTAGTTGTTCTTTTTGGCACCGTTTCCTGTAAAAACTAAAGACTCGTCAAAATCGTAAGTGTTTAATCTAAACATTATACTATCATTAGGTTCTAACAACAACATTTGGTATTCGCCGCCATGTGTCAAAGAATATAAACCCGGATGAAGATTATCTATTTTAAATATAAATCGATTGTTTTCGTCTAATATAATAGAGTCTAAAACCTGCCCATTAGTATTATAGAGGACAACACTACTATTTTTCGGATTGATAATTTCACCACCAATATATGCAGAGTCACTAGTATCACCACCTTTGAATTGACATCCAAAAACAGTTGATAACAAGGCAACAGTAAGCACTATACGAAAAGTTAGCATGTAGAAATAATAAGAGTTAGAAAACAAAAATATACGAAGCTTCACGCAACTGCTGTTAATACCTCGTTAAATCTTATGAGTAAGTCTTATAATTTCAACTAAATGCACAAATCTTAGTCGTTTTACAATTAATATTTTACTTTATTAGTAGCAATACCATTTAGAAATAAGTCGTAATTTTTTAACTAAGCGTGGTCATTGCGTTCAGAAACGTCTTTCAATTAAAATTTTACGCTTTTTTTAAGATTCATAATGGGGTAAAATAGCAGATTTTGAGTTTAATTTTCTACTTTTGCACTCTCAAAAATTCACCTTTATTTATAATAAGGTTAATAGATTAAAATTTAAAGACATGTTATCAGTTTCTAATCTTTCAGTTCAATTTGGAAAACGCATACTTTTTGATGAAGTAAGCACCACATTTAATAATGGTAATTGCTATGGTATTATCGGTGCCAATGGTGCCGGAAAATCTACATTTTTAAAGATTATAGCAGGCAAAATGGATCCAACATCAGGAAGTGTTCATTTAGAGCCAGGTAAACGTATGTCTGTTTTAGAACAGAATCATAATTTGCATGATGAAGACACTGTTTTAGAAACCATATTAAAAGGAAATAAGCCTTTACATAAATTGAAATCTCAATTAGATGCACTTTATGCGGATTACACCGATGCCAATGCTGAAAAGATTGGTGAACTTCAAGTTCAATTTGAAGAAATGAACGGTTGGAATGCTGATAGTGATGCTGCTGCGATGTTATCTAACTTAGGAATTAAGGAAGATTACCATTACACTTTAATGAAAGATTTGGATGGTAAGCAAAAGGTACGTGTCTTATTAGCACAAGCTTTATTCGGAAATCCAGATTTACTAATCATGGATGAGCCTACCAATGATTTAGATTATGAAACTATTTCTTGGTTAGAAAATTTCTTAGCAAACTATGAAAACTGTGTTATCGTAGTCTCTCACGATAGACATTTTTTAGATTCCGTTTGTACACATATTTCTGATATCGATTTTGGGAAAATAAACCATTTCTCTGGTAACTATACCTTCTGGTATGAATCATCACAGTTAGCGGCAAGACAGCATGCACAACAGAACAAAAAAGCAGAAGAGAAGAAGAAAGAATTAGAAGACTTTATCCGTCGTTTCTCAGCTAACGTTGCTAAATCAAAACAAGCAACGAGTAGAAAGAAAATGATTGAAAAATTAAATATTTCAGACATAAAACGTTCTAGTCGTCGCTATCCAGCTATTATTTTTGAGCGCGATCGCGAAGCTGGAGATCAGATTTTAAACGTGCAAGGCTTATCAGCCAGTTTAGAAAATGAGGTTTTATTTAATAATATAGACATCAATTTAAATAAAGGAGATAAAGTCGTGGTGTACTCCAAAGATTCTAGAGCAACAACAGCGTTTTATCAAATATTAAATGGAAAAGAACAGGCGGATTCTGGAAAATTTGATTGGGGAGTTACAACGACACAATCGTATTTACCACTAGACAATAGCGAGTTTTTTAATAATAAATTATCATTAGTAGATTGGTTACGTCAGTGGGCAACAACGGAAGAAGAGCGCGAAGAAGTTCACATAAGAGGTTTCCTCGGAAAAATGATTTTTAGTGGAGAAGAAGCATTAAAAACGTCAGATGTATTATCTGGAGGTGAAAAAGTACGTTGTATGTTAAGCCGTATGATGATGACAAGGGCTAACGTTTTAATGTTAGATGAGCCAACAAACCATTTAGATTTAGAGAGTATTACGGCATTTAACAATTCCTTGAAAAACTTTAAAGGAACGATTATGCTAACCACTCACGATCATGAGTTTGCTCAAACTGTTGGTAATAGAATTATTGAATTAACACCAAATGGGGTTATTGATCGTTACATGACGTTTGATGAGTATATGAGTGATAAAAAGATAAAAGAACAACGCGAAAAAATGTATGGTGGTAACGCCTAAATTAAACGTATAACTTTGAAATGTAAATGCTGATATTTAAAAAATATCAGCATTTTTTTTTGTCTTATTCAGAAGTGTCTCCTCGTTTGAGTTGAATATTGAATGGACTAAGCCAATTGTGCTAGCTTCTAAATTTCTATTTTAAATGGAGGCTTCCTACTATTTAAGATGCAGTTTCCATTTCAGATTTTACTCTGTTTATAATAACCATAGCCTTATCTAACTCTTCATTATGAACATAAAGCTCTTGAAATCCCTGATTCATCGATGCATAGCCAGCTAAACGTTGCGATTCCCCTTCATCTTTAACAATGGGTACAATACCTGCGTGTTCTAATTCATCTTTAACACGCGTAACTAAAATAAAATTCCCGTAATAAACTTTTGTATATTCTGTAGTGCTCATAATTATATGTTTTAATTGATGATTAAAAGTTACGAAATTTTATCAATATTATTTACTAAATAAATCATAATTTTATTTATGTTACCTATAGCTTTTGGTTTTCTTATAGTTTTTAGCTATTGAAAAATAAATTAAAAAAATGCGTATCTTCAGTCCAGAGCATATTAATGCATAATTTTATCAAAAATTAAAACACAAAAACTTGTAATACATGGAAAAGAATCCGCATTCAAACGACGCTCCTCAGGGCAAAAATTTCGATATTAATGAAAGCACTGCTAAATGCCCTTACTTAAGTGGTACAGTTAAACACACTGCAGGTGGTGGTGTTGAAAATAGAGATTGGTGGCCAAACGAATTAAAACTTAATATTTTGCGTCAAAATGCCTCGAAGTCTAACCCGATGGGAGATGATTTTAATTATGCAGACGCGTTTAATAGTTTAGATTTTGAAGCGCTTAAAAAAGATGTTACGGATTTAATGACGGATTCACAAGATTGGTGGCCAGCAGATTATGGACACTATGGGGGTTTAATGATTAGAATGGCTTGGCATAGTGCAGGGACGTATAGAGTTGGTGATGGTAGAGGTGGAGCAGGAGCTGGAAACCAACGTTTTGCTCCAATAAATAGTTGGCCAGATAATGGAAACTTAGATAAAGCCAGATTATTATTATGGCCTATTAAACAGAAATATGGTAATAAAATTTCTTGGGCAGATTTAATGATTCTTGCAGGAAACTGCGCCCTAGAATCTATGGGTTTTCCAACATTTGGTTATGCCGGTGGACGTGAAGATGTATGGGAGCCAGAACAAGATACGTATTGGGGAAGTGAAACCGTTTGGGGTGAAAATGAAGCACGTTACGAAGATGGTGATTTAGAAGATCCGTTAGCAGCGGTGATGATGGGATGGATTTACGTGAATCCAGAAGGTCCAAATGGAAATCCAGATCCGATGGGTTCTGCAAAAGATGTGAGACAGACATTTGCAAGAATGGCAATGAATGATGAAGAAACTGTGGCTTTAGTTGCTGGTGGACACACTTTTGGTAAAGCACATGGAGCGGCAGATCCTAATGATTATGTTGGTAAAGAACCACATGGTGCTTCTATTGAAGAAATGAGTACAGGTTGGAAAAATTCATTTGGTACCGGTGTTTTAGATGATACTATTACTAGTGGAATAGAAGGAGCCTGGACTCCAAACCCTACACGCTGGGATAATGAATATTTTGATGTCCTATTAAATTACGATTGGGAGTTGACTAAAAGTCCTGCAGGTGCACACCAGTGGAAACCTACAGCAGCGTCGAATGCTCGTATGGCACCAAAAGCAGGTGATGCTAATGGCAAGCAAGATTTAATGATGACTACAGCAGATATTGCGTTAAAAGTAGATCCTATCTATTTAGAAATTTCTAAACGTTTTCATGCGGATCATAAAGCTTTTGAAGATGCCTTTGCCCGTGCATGGTACAAATTAACGCACAGAGATATGGGACCAATTTCTCGTTATTTAGGTCCTGAAATTCCTAAAGAAGAATTGTTATGGCAAGATCCTGTTCCAACGGTAGATTATTCGTTAAGTGACGCTGATGTTTCTACATTAAAAGATTTGATAGCGGATTCTGGATTAACGATTTCTCAAATGGTGACTACAGCTTGGGCTTCAGCATCAACTTACAGAGGTTCTGATAAAAGAGGTGGTGCTAATGGATCGCGTTTGCGCTTAGAGCCACAACGTAGTTGGGATGTTAATAATCCTACAGAATTAAATAAGGTATTAGCTGTTTTAGAGCGTATTAAAGCTGATTTTAATGACGAGGTATCAATAGCTGATTTAATTGTTTTAGCAGGAAATGTTGGTGTGGAACAAGCAGCGAAAAATGCTGGTCATCATGTTTCTTTACGTTTTGTAGATGGTAGAGGAGATGCTACACAAGAACAAACGGATATTGAAGCATTTGATTATTTAGAACCTTTAGCTGATGGTTTTAGAAATTATATTAAACCTGATTTAAAAATAGCAGCAGAAGATCTATTAATAGATCGTGCTAACTTATTAACGCTATCGGTTCCTGAAATGACTGTGTTAATGGGGGGGTTACGTGTGTTAGGTGCTAATTATGATGGTTCTTCTAATGGAGTGTTTACGGATACGGTGGGTCATTTAACCAACGATTTTTTTAAGACTATTCTTGATTTTACTTACACATGGAAAGCAACATCAGAAGATGATCGCTATTTTGAGGGTAGTAACCGTAACACGGGCACGGTAAAATTCACAGGTACGCGAGCTGATTTAATTTTTGGATCTAATACAGAATTAAGAGCTATTGCTGAAGTATATGGTGCTAATGATGGACAAGAGCGCTTTGTAAAAGATTTCGTTGCGGCTTGGACTAAAGTGATGCATTTAGATCGTTTTGATTTAAAATAATTAAAAGAATTGATAAAAGCATAAAAGGAGTGAGCTTTAAAACTCATTCCTTTTTATATAATTACTATAACATGAAGAAAGATATAGATGTGTTTTTTGAGGCGATTCGCTCTGGCGATAAAGATAGACTAGAAGCCTTAATAAACATAAACCCTAAATTAATAAGCGAAAAAGATGCACGCGGATTTACTCCGCTCATTTTAGCAACTTATTTTGATAATGACATTGCAACACATGTTCTTATTGAAAATAAGGCTGATCTTAATGCTAAAGATGCATCAGGAAACACCGCCTTAATTGGTGTTAGTTTTAAAGGGAATGTTGCTTTAGCAACCACCTTATTAGAGCATGGGGCCGATTTAAATGCTGTAAATAACCATGGCATAACGGCATTGACGTTTGCAACACAATATAATAAACGTGATATTGTAAAACTGCTTATAGAGTATAAGGCAGATGCTAGCATTAAAGACAATGATGGAAAAACAGCTTTAGACTACGCAAAGGAGAAGCAATTTAATGAAATCGTAGAGCTCTTAGGGTAGTATAAAATCTTATAACAATTATAAACTGAGTTTAAAAGATGCTTATTAGGGCGTTTTTTAGACTCATTTTTTTGTAATTAAAACAATGAGCACGTTTTATAGGTGTTTTTAGAGGGATTGTGCTAAGTTCTAAATAAGTTTATCATGCTATAAGGTCACCATAACGTGGTTATAAGCATGCTATAACCACGCTATAACCTGTTTTCTTATATGCGTTTTTTTAAGGTGAATGCTTAATGTAAATTGTAACGCTCACAGTTTTCCTTGTTGTTTTCCATTGTATTCAGGATATGAAACGTTTTTAATACTACTAACTAAAGTAACTCAGTTTATTCTAGTTAGTCTTCATCCACTTAATACTACAACCTAGGCTTGGTTTTTGGTTTGGATCTACAGCCTCTTGGTTAATTAAAGCATTCATTGCTGTTCTGATATCTTTTCCTGTTACGGGGTGGCCATTGCCGGGTCTAGAATCATCTAATTGCCCTGTGTAAACTAATTTTAAATCTGTATTAAACAAGAAAAAATCTGGTGTACAAGACGCCTGGTAAGCTTTAGCAACATCTTGAGTTTGATCGTATAAATATGGAAATATATAATCGTTATCTATGGCGTTTTTAGTCATTAATTCTGGACGATCTTCGGGGAAACTTTTAATGTCATTGCTAGAAATAGCAATACAGTTAATGCCTTTTGAAATGTAATCTTTAGCCAGTTGCGATAATTCTGAACTGACATGTATAACAAATGGGCAGTGGTTGCATATAAACATTATCAAAGTACCTGTAGTACCTTTAAGTTCGTTTAATGATTTTTTGGTGTTATCTACGGTGTCTATGAGATTAAAATCAGGTGCTTTTGTGCCTAAGGGCAACATATTAGATTCTGTTCTGGCCATTATACTATATTTGTTTTATTTGTTAATTTTACTAAATGGAAAAGATAATAACATTCGAAGACTTTACAAAAGTTGATTTGCGTATTGGTACAATTATTAGTGTCAATGACTTCCCAAATGCGCATAGACCAGCTTATCAATTAAGCATAGATTTCGGTGATTTAGGAGTTAAGAAGTCTTCTGCACAAATTACGACGCTTTACCAAAAAAACGATCTCATTAATCGACAAATTGTAGCTATTGTTAATTTTCCTAAAAAGCAGATAGCTAACTTTATGAGTGAATGCTTAGTGGTCGGTGCTGTAAGCGATGATGATGTGTTTTTATTACACCCCGAAACTAAGGTTAAAAATGGGATGCAGGTGTCTTAGGTTTTTTTAGTTTCAAAGTTTCAAGCTTTTAAAGTTTCAGCACCGTATAAGTATATATAAATACACAAGACTGTTGATGCATTATAGTGCTTTTGACAAAGTTGCTGTTATGCATCCTTACAACAGCTTCAAACTAAAAATATAACTTTTGGATTATATTATTTAAACAACTAGCTACATTTCCTCTCTAAAGAAAATAGCATTCATCAATAATTTATTCGTCCCGTACCAAAAAGCTCTGAAATTAGTATTGTCTGTAAAACCTATAATGTTTCCTTGTCCTATTTTTCCAATTTTAAAAGGAACTGATGTACTAATGCTATCTAAATTTTGTTTTGAAATATAACCACTTAATAATGGGTTTTTACTATACCGAATAGGGTTATTGTAGCTATTCTTATCTTCGTTTATGAATAGTGTAGAATTTCTAAATATCGCCAATTTATCATTTTTGTACCCAAAATTAATAGGATGGGAGCGATCTAATTCTGTTTCAAAAATTGCACCTCCTATAACTTGTGCACCTCTAAAATCTCTACGTTCTTCGTAGCTAATATTTTTTGCGATGAGTTTACTTTTCTTAAAGTTAATGGCCATTAACTTTTTAGAATTTAGCCATTTCAAAGTGTTTTTATAGGCTACTAAAGTCCCACCTTCTTTTATCCAAGATTGTAGTTTTCTGGTACTGTTTTCATCTAAACCAGAATTAGAATTTACCATTACAATTGTATTATAACGGCTTAAATCTGCACGATTAATGCTTTTAGTATCTAATTTTGTGGCTATAATATCATAACGTGTATCAAATAAATGCCATATTTCTCCAGCATCGTAAGATGTTATGCCGTCACCAACTAAAAGTGCAATTTTCGGTAATTCTAAAGAGCTAAAATTTCGACTTCCTAAATCGATACCTTCATTTAGGCCTGTAGAAACAATATCGATATTTATATGGCTTTCTTGTGCGGCTTCATTTAAGAAATTAAAGATTTCAGTACTGGTTAAATCTTGATTTTTTGCTGGAATCATAATCGTTCCGTAATCATAAGATTTGCCATTAGCTTTAAAACGTTTTAAGGCTACTTTGGCTCTTAAGCCTTTTTTTAAAATTGAATTTAAAAGCTTAGGCGAGTAATATTCGTGCCATTCAAATAAATAAGCGTATTCACTTTTAGACTTAACACCGCCGTTTATATGTACTAGATTGGTCACTTCATCTCCTGCATTGGCAGTTGTAGTTTCTGTATAGTCTAGATTGAAAGCTAAAGGAAATGTCCAAGCTGAAATATCATAAAACAAACTGTCTTGAAACGTGGTGCGTTTTTCAAACATGGCATTTATCAATCGTGTATTCTTTTGATTTTTTGGAACGACATAACTGTAACCCTTTTTATAATTTTTTCCATCTTTTGAAAAATCAGATTTTAAGTCGTGAAATCTAATATGATGACGTTTTAATATTTCAGCTAAATGATAGGTTTTTGCAGCATCTTTCTCGTCACCAAAAACAATGACGTTTTTGGCTTCTTTGGAGGCTTCTGCTCTGGCATTTTTGAAGAAGTTGTGTTGGTACTCTAAGATCTCTTTTCTCATACCATTTGCAGCGGCAAGGGTAGAAAAAGCAGCAGTATATTGATTTTTTATGGTAAAAGGAAAAGTTAATAAACCATTATCGCTTTCTTGGATATGTCCACGAGAACTCGCTTGTTCAAACAAAATTCCGATACCTCCATTGATATCTGGAAAGGTTGATCCCTTGCCGTAATAGAAGTCATCAAAACTTTCTTCAGAATAATATAAAGAGCCTATTTTATCTAAAGCTTTAGCGTGGTATGTTGCAATACCTTTTGTAAGATCTTGGTTTAATTGTGGTGTTAAAGGGTGGGTACGTGATGGAATGCCGGGTTGGAAGAAGAAACTAGAATTAGTACCCATTTCGTGATGATCCGTTAAAATGTTTGGCATCCAGTTGTGAAAGGTTTCTATACGCGCTCTCGATTCGGGAAGTTGTACAGGTAGCCAATCTCTATTCATATCAAACCAATAATGATTGGTACGAGATCCAGGCCAAACTTCGCTGTATTCTCTGTCGTTAGGGTCTGGATTTAGATTAATGTTTTTATTGGTATTTGCCCAATATGCAAAGCGTTGTAAACCATCAGGATTTAAAGATGGGTCAAGCAAAATGATTGTGTTTTTTAGTAAATCATCAATTTCTGTGCCTTCGGCAGCAGCTAAATAATAGGCAACCAATAATGCTGCGTTTGCGCCGCTTGGTTCATTACCATGAATTGAAAATCCCTGATACACAACAATTGGTCGGTTTTCTATATTTGCCGAATTGGATTCTGTTGCGTCAACATGGGCTGATTGAATAGCGTCTATGTTTTTGTGGTTTTCTAATGCTGTGATAGTCAATAGAAGTAGTGGTCTGCCTTCAAATGTTTTGCCTCTATCTTCAATTGTAATTCTATCAGAGGCCGTTGCTAAGGCTTTCATGTACTCAACGAGCTTATCGTGGGTAATGTGCCATTCCCCAACATTATGACCAATAACACTCTGTGGTGTCGGTATAGCCGGATTTAACTCTACATTCTGTGGTAAATAATAAGATAGTTCTGTTTGCGATTGTGAAAAAAGGGTAGTGGTTGCTAGAATTAGGAGTAGAAAGATACGTTGCATAGCAGGGAAGGTTGGTTAGAGTTTAAAAATAAAAAAAACCTTGACAATTATGTCAAGGTTTTTTTTATTTAACAGAAGCTGTTTTTAGATATCGTCGAAACTAATATCTGTGAAACTGTCTATGTTTTTTGTGTCTTCAGGTGTTTTTGCTTCTTGAGCTACAAAATCATCTTCGCGTTTAAAGTCTTTTTGGTGACGCTCGCTAATGACTTCCTGACCTTTTTCGTTAATGATATAATCTGTCATTTCAGATAAGATCTCTTTAAACTCCGTAAAATCTTCTTTATATAGGTAGATTTTATGTTTTTTATAATGAAAAGAACCATCGTCATTCGTGAATTTCTTACTCTCAGTAACCGTCAAATAATAATCACCAGCTTTTGTAGCTCTAACATCAAAGAAATAGGTTCTTCTTCCCGCACGTAACACTTTAGAATATATTTCTTCCTTATCCATCATTTCATAATCACTCATAACTCAATCTATTTTTTTAATTTCAATCCAAAAATCTAAAAAAAAACTTACCTAAACAACAAATAATTACATTTCTTTTTCAGAGAGTTGCTTGTTATATAATTCCTTGTAGTATCCATTTGTATTTATAAGGCTTTCGTGGTTTCCAGACTCTATCACTTTTCCTTCATCTAAAACAATAATACGGTCTGCATTCTTAGCTGAAGACACGCGATGGCTTACTATAATAGTCGTTTTATCCTTGGTGAGTTTTACAAGATTTTTAAGTATTTTCTCTTCGGTCTCCGTGTCTACCGCAGATAAGCAATCGTCAAATAACAAAATGTCGGGCTTTTTAATAATAGCTCTTGCAATAGAAACACGTTGTTTCTGCCCCCCAGATAAGGTAATGCCACGTTCACCTAAAACCGTATCATAACCTTTAGTAAAACCGACGATATTTTTATGAACTTTAGCATTTTGTGCAGCTTCAATGACATCCTCATCAGTGGCGTCTTCTTTTCCGAATTTAATGTTATTCTTTATCGTATCAGAAAACAAGAAGGCATCTTGCGGTACATAGCCAATGCTGTTTCTTAGGCTAAAAAGATTTAAATCAGAAATACGTGTATCATCAATTAAAATGGACCCTTTATCAATATCATATAGGCGACCAATAAGGTCTAAAATAGTAGATTTTCCTGAGCCTGTATTTCCAAGAATGGCTAAGGTTTCTCCTGATTTTAATGTGAAGCTTACATCTTTTAAAGCTTCGATATTAGTGTCCGGATACACAAACGATACATTTTTAAATTCTATGTCACCCTTAATTGGAGTTAATTCTTGTGCAGTGTTTTTAATATCGGGTTCGGTATCTAAAAATTCATTGATACGTTCTTGCGATGCTTCAGCTTGTTGAATTAAAGAGGTTACCCAACCAACAGTGGCTACAGGCCACGTTAATAAATTAACGTAAATAATAAATTCAGCAATAGTACCAATTTGTTCAATTTTTCCATCCATGTATTGCATTCCTCCGACATAAATAACAATAAGATTACTAATGCCTATTAATAAAATCATCATTGGAAAAAACAAGGCTTGGACTTTCGTTAGATTAATTTGTTTTTGACGGTTTTCTGCTGAAAGGTTTTCAAATTCTAGATTCGTTCTAGGCTCTATACCATACGATTTTATAACCGAAATGCCACTAAATGTTTCTTGCGAATAGGTAGAAAGTGTAGAAAGCGATTGCTGTACTATGGTACTTCGTTTATTAATTAATCGGCTTAACTTATATATCACAGCGGATAAAAAAGGTAAGGGTAATAAAGTGTATAATGTTAGCGTAGGTGACCTATCGATCATATAAATTATGGCAACAGCAAATAAAGTAATGGTGTTGATGGTATACATTATAGCGGGGCCAACATACATTCTTACTTTACCAACGTCTTCGCTGATACGATTCATTAAATCACCAGTTCGGTTAGACTTATAAAATTTTAAAGACAGCACTTGGTAATGCTGATAGATTTCATTTTTGAGGTCAAATTCTACATAACGCGACACATTTATAATGGTCTGACGCATTAAAAAAGTGAAAATTCCTGCTATAATAGCTGCCCCAATAAGATAGAAAACGTTAATCATTAACTCATGTCTAAAAATTTCTTCAGAAATTTTTCCATCTAATCGATCAGAAACAATATTAATTGATGCGCCAACTAACCGCGGTGTAAAAAGGGCAAAGATCTTGGCAACGATGGTAATAAGAATGCCTATAATTATGCGATACCTGTACTTGTAAAAATATTTATTAAGATGTTTTAGTGCCTTCATTCTATGACTTTAATGCTTCAAAAGTATTATGATAATCGCATTTAATAGTTAATGTTTTGCTAATCCTTTAATTATGATTTACTTTTGCATGCTGTTTTTAGAACATACTTAAACGCCCTTAAATTAACAAAAATGACTTCAGATATTATAACTGCAAAAGAATTAAAAAAAATGGATCCTGTTTTTGGACAACATTCTTTTGACGATCATGAGCAAATTGTATTTTGCAATGACAAAGATACTGGTTTAAAAGCTATAATTGGTATTCATAATACAGTTTTAGGCCCAGCATTAGGTGGTACTAGAATGTGGAACTACGCTAACGAGTGGGAAGCACTAAACGATGTATTGCGCTTATCTCGAGGCATGACATTTAAATCGGCGATTACTGGTTTAAATCTTGGTGGAGGTAAAGCCGTTATTATTGGCGATGCTAAAACACAAAAAACACCAGAATTGATGAAACGATTTGGTGAGTTTGTACATTCATTAAGTGGCCGTTATATTACAGCAGAAGATGTTGGAATGACTACAGAAGATATGGATACAGTGAGAGAAGTAACTCCTTATGTAACCGGAATTTCGGAAAGTAAGGGTGGAGCTGGTAATCCATCTCCTATCACTGCCTATGGTGTTTTTATGGGAATGAAAGCCGCTGCTAAGTTTAGATTTGGTTCAGATATCTTAGAAGATAAAAATGTATACGTACAAGGTATTGGTAATGTAGGTGAAGCGCTTGTTGAGCATTTGGTTAACGAAGGCGCCAATGTAACTATTGCAGATATCAGCCAAGAGCGATTAGAAGAAGTTCGCTCTAAATACGGAGTTACAATTTATGGAGGTAATGATATTTACAGTGAAGATATGGATATCTATGCGCCTTGTGCTTTAGGTGCGACGATAAATGATGATACTATTTATAAGTTGAAAGCTAAAGTAATTGCTGGAGCAGCAAATAATCAATTGGCAGAAGAGAAAAATCATGGGTTAATTTTGCAAGAACGCGGAATTGTGTATGCTCCAGATTTTTTAATCAATGCAGGTGGAATTATTAATGTATATGCAGAGTTAGAGAACTATGATAGACAAGAAATAATGCGTAAAACAGAGAATATTTATAATACTACGCTCGAAATTTTAGACAACGCTAAAGTGAATAATCTTACAACCCACAATGCCGCCTTAAATATTGCAAGAGAACGTATTGAAACTCGTAAGAGAGAAAACTTAAAATAGTCTCAATTATTTTCGGATATAAAAATTAAATAATAGTATTTTTGCAAGGTGAATCTTTAATAGGTTCACCTTTCTTAATAACCAATATAAAAGTGAGTTCTTACACATGCTAAACCGAAGACACATCAGAATTAAAGCTATGCAATCCATGTATGCTTTTAAAGGAACAGAAAGTGATGATTTAATAAAAGAACAGAAGTTTTTGTTATACAGTTTGGATAGTATGTATGATTTATACTTATCGCTTTTAGCACTGCTAACAGAACTGCATAAGAAGAGTAAGAATCATAACGATAAACTACAAGGCAAACTTTTAGGAACGGCAGCTGATAAAAATCCTGATTTAAAGTTTCAAGAAAATCAACTTTTACATCTTATTAGTAGTAATACTATGCTGCAAGACGCTATTGATAACAAAAAGTTGAATTTTTGGGATTTGGATTTTGAATACGTGGATATTCTTTTTAAAGCAATTTTAAAAAGTGACATTTATAAGAACTATACAGAAGATTCCGAACCCAGTTTTAAAAAGGATAAAAACTTTGTAATCGATGTTTTTACAGATATTATAGCACCAAACGAAAAACTTTACGATTTCTTTGAAGATAAGAAAATTACTTGGGTTGATGATTTGCCTGTGGTGAATACAGCCATGTTAAAAGTGTTGCGTAAGTTAAAACTGACGTCTCCTGAAACAGCCTTGTTGCCAAGTTTATACAAAGATGATGACGACAAAGAATTTGCAATTGAGTTATTTAAAAAGACCTTTTTAAATAGTTCTAAGTTTGCGGAAGAAATTAGTAAAAAAACAACCAATTGGGATTCTGAACGTTTAGCAAGTTTAGACGGTGTGTTGTTAAAAATGGCACTTTGCGAATTTCAAAAATTTCCTTCCATTCCTCATAAAGTTACTATTAACGAATATCTTGAAATTGCTAAAGAATATTCAACACCAAAGAGTAGTTTGTTTATTAATGGAATCTTAGATAAAATCGTTAAGGAATACCAAGCTGAAAATATGCATCCAAAGGCGGGAAGAGGTTTAATGTAAAAATCAACTGTTTTCTTTGATTTAAAATGGATTAAATTAGACATAAAACCATGTTTTAGGTCGTAAAATTAAGTTGAGTTGACATAATTTAGAAAGTGGTTTCTTACTAAAATATGTTAACAAGGACTTAAAAATTTTAATTCCTTAAAATAATCATTAACTTCGTAAACTGAAACAATTTTTAACAAAAAAATAGAATAATGAAAAAAGTAATTTTAGGACTTAGTGCATTATGCATGGTAGCATTCACATCTTGTAAGGATGACGCAGCAAGTAAAATTAAATCTGAAAATGTTGCTGTTGCTGCAGAAAGAGATGCTAATGCTGGTGATTTTGCTGTTTTAACTTTAGATAAAACAGAGCATGATTTTGGTACGATAGCTAACGGAACACCTGTTGAAACAATTTTTAAATACACAAACACTGGAAATTCTATGTTGGTTGTAAGTGATATTAAAAGTACTTGTGGATGTACTGTACCAACAAACTTTACTAGAGAAGTTCAGCCAGGTGAAACAGGTGAATTTACTGTAAAATTTAATGGTAAGGGTAATGGTAAAACAACAAAGTCTTTAACAATGGTGACTAATACTGAAAAAGGTCAACTACCAGTTAAGATTACTGCTTTCATCGAAAAAGATCCAAATGCACCTGCTGCTGCAACTAAATCATTAGCTCCAAAAGTTAATCCTTTAGCTACAGATAATGGAGCTGCTGCTGCTGCACCTAGAAAGTATTCTACGCAACCAGGTCACGAAGGACATAACCACGATTAATACTAATTATTACTGATATTTACTGAATGGACGCATTAGGATCATTTTTACCGTTTATCGCAATTTTTGCAGTGATGTATTTCTTTATGATTGCACCACAAATGAAACGTTCTAAACAAGAAAAAAAGTTTGCCAGCGAGTTATCACGAGGTACTCGTGTTATTACTAAAAGCGGTATGCACGGAAAAGTTGTAGAATTAAATGATAAAGATAACAGTTGTGTTATTGAAACATTAGCAGGAAAAATTAAATTTGACCGTTCTGCAATTTCTATGGAAATGAGTAATAAATTAAATGCTCCAGCTATTGTAAAATAAGCTGATTAGCATATAAAATATAAAAGACTGTTTATTTAAACAGTCTTTTTTTTTGTTTTAATTGTTACCAATAACTAATTACTAGCAATTCCGATATTTATCATGTAAGCCAATGTTGTGTTTAATCATAGGCTTTATTTTATCTAAACGCGCCTGTTTGGTGGCTGCTCTTTTAGCCTTAGCAATGTAATCACAATACTCACGTTGTTTCGATAGAGAGAGGGTTTTAAAATGAGTATTTAACCTAGCATCGAATTTTAAGGCTTCTTTTAATTCATTCGGAATGATTACAGTTTTTTTTATATGTTGTGGTTTTAATTCTCTCCCCAAACGCTGATTCTCTGTGGCCTCTTTTACGTAAGCTAATACTGCAGCTTCATTTATATCTGTTTTAGTTTCAAAACGCATTTGTCGCATCGCTTTGGTCTTTTCTCCTTGTGCATTGTATAGTAATTGATCCTCATCTTTTAAAAACACACCTTGATGAAACCAAATACAAAAATGTTGTTTAAAGGCTCCGATGCCTAAAACATTTTTACCATTAAGACAGTATGTTGGCATGCTCCATTTAATAGTCTCTTCTAATTCTGTGGAATTAATGATACGTCTCAAGACATTAAGTGCATCCGAAAATTGATGGTTAATCTCAATATATTCTTCTACTGAAATTGCTTTCTTCATTTTTGAGTAATTTAACTTCTAAAAAGACGTTTAATAAATCCTGTTTTACTTTTTTTTATACCCCAAATTAACTCTTTTGGATGGCGTTTTATGTCACTGTTAGGTCCGAACTTTCCCCATGCAAATCCTGTTTTATTTTTAGCATTTCTTAAATCTGCAATACACCAATCCTTACCTTCTAATTGTTTTAAAAACGGGTAGAAGGACGTATTAGCCTTCTCAAATTCGATTTTATCGCGTAACAGACTATTGTTTTTCCAAATATCATGGACTACATTATCAAGTATGTCATTGAGATAGTTCTGTGCTGGCGACGCATGAAATTCTAATAAACTACTTAAAAATCCATTTAAATTATCGGCATAGTGAACAAATACAGCAGGATCGTGGCAAGCGTAATATACATGACCTAGGGCGCCATCGTTCAACAAGTCTAAAACCCAATGGTTTCCGAATCCATCATGTCCCAAAGTTATAGAATTCGGGCACAATTCTGTAAATCCAAATTGGCCTATTGATGAGAAATCAATATCATCTAAACCATAATCTTCCCAACCACGTGTCTCCTTTAAAATTTCAATCAGTTCGTTGTCAATAGTATTATTAGGGAATAATGGCTTTAATTTTTCAATGGCTTCTGTTGTTAATCCTTCTTTAAAATCTAAAGTATAAGTTTCTCCATCCTCATCGGTAAAAGTTGATGACTTTAATTTTTTTATAATAGCTATAGTTTCCATGACGACGTTTTGCTTTTTAAATATCTATTATTATCTGCTGCGTAAAATCTTTTCCATTTTCCTTCCTTTTGCTAATTCATCAACCAATTTATCTAAATATCGCACTTCTTTAGTTAATTGAGTTTGGATGTCTTCAATTCGATAACCACAGATTACACCTTTAATGAGGTATGCATTTGAGTGTAGTTCTGCTTGCTGAAAGAAAGTTTTAAAAGTGACTTTGTCAGTAATGAGTTCTTTAAGTTTAGCGTCATTAAAGCCGGTTAGCCATGTAATGACTTGGTGTAACTTCGCTTTTGTTCTGCCTTTATCTTCTACTTTAGTTATATAATGTGGATAAACAGATGAGAAGGTCATTACAGCAATGCGCTCGTCATGTTTAGTGGTTGTTATACTCATAATATCGGATTTAATGAAGAAAAGAAAACAAGCCGTAAATGAAGTTAAATCGAATTACGAAGGAAAAAAGGCTTTCATTACTTATTTTTTTAATACGAGTTCAGCTTTATTAACTTTTAAGGTTGGATTATCAGAGGATTTCAATATCGCTTTGAAAGTATAATTGCCTGTTTCTTTAATTGTTATGTGCCTCATTTTTCCAGAAAAACTCCAAGACGTTTTATTCCCTATTGTTTTTCTAAGTTCCATAAGTGTTGGATTTGTTTTTAAAGCATCTAATTTTAGTCCTCCTATGTTTATAGAATCTTTCCAAATTTCAATGGTATACATAAGTGCAACATCATTTTCATATACGACATCTGTCTCTGTCCAAAATGAAATTTTATCACTTTTTTTAAGGCTAAGAGCGGCTTCTTGGAGGTGAAGTTCACTATTACTAGTCTTATTTATTTTAAGTCTAGCTACTTCTTCACCTAATAGTTGGTCACAACTGAATAATAGAGTACTAAAACAGATGAGTAATGTTATTTTTTTCATGAAGTAAGAAAGTATTAAACTAAAAAAGTTAGTAGTAAACTTAATAAAAAATTAAGTTAATACTACTAACTAATATATAAGATTAAAGTGGAGACTATTTTTTAGTAGCCGTTAATTCAGCAATTTTACAAATCACTTCAACAGCTTTTTGCATACTTTCTACAGGCACATATTCGTAACGCCCATGAAAATTATGACCACCTGCAAAAATATTAGGACAAGGTAAACCCATGTAAGAGAGTTGAGAACCATCTGTTCCCCCGCGTATCGCTTTAATTAATGGAGTGACACCTACAGCTTTCATCGCTTCCTCTGCAATATCTACAATATGCATAACGGGTTCTACTTTTTCTTTCATGTTGAAGTATTGATCTTTTATTTCGATCTTAAAAACTTCACTTTCGTATTTAGTGTTTAAATCAAAGACCACTTTTTCTAATAAAGCTTTTCGAGCTTCAAACTTATCTTTGTCATGATCTCTAATAATATACTCGAGCGTTGTTTCTTCAACATCTCCTTCTATATTATGTAAATGGAAAAACCCTTCGTAACCTTCTGTACATTCGGGTGTTTCTAATCGTGGTAAAACAGTAATAAACTCAGAAGCATAATACATTGAATTTACCATTTTACCTTTGGCATAACCAGGGTGCACAATTTTACCTTTTACTTTAATTTTCGCTCCTGCGGCATTAAAATTTTCGTATTCTAGTTCTCCAACTTGGCTACCATCCATAGTATAAGCCCAGTCTGCACCAAATTTCTCGACATCAAATTTATGAGCTCCTCTACCAATTTCTTCATCTGGGGTAAAACCAATTCGTATTTTACCATGTTTAATTTCAGGATGGTTAATTAGATATTCCATTGCCGTAACAATTTCTGTAATACCCGCTTTATCATCTGCACCTAAAAGTGTTGTACCATCGGTTGTTATTAAGGTTTGACCTTTGTAAAGTAATAAGTCATCAAAATAATCTGGAGACAAAATAATATTCTCTTCAGCATTAAGAACGATATCTTTTCCATCATAATCATTAATAATTTGAGGTTTCACATTTGCACCTGTAAAATCTGGTGAGGTATCAAAATGCGATACAAATCCTATAACAGGTACATGGTGATTAACATTACTTGGTAAGGTTGCCATGATGTATGCATTCTCGTCAATAGATACATCACTTAAGCCAATTGTTTTTAATTCTTCAACCAATTTGTTGGCCAAGTCCCATTGTTTTTTGGTGCTTGGAGTGGTTTCAGAATTGGGATCAGATTCTGTGTCTATTGTAACGTAACTTATAAAACGATCTATGATATGCTGCATAAAATTATTTGTATTTAAATATTAAAGTTTAAAAGTAATAACAGGAAGTTTAGAGTGGTTAACCACATCTTCAGAAATACTACCACCAAAGAAGTGACTTAGCCCTTTTCTACCATGAGTAATCATAGCGATCGCATCTGCTTGTTGTTTTTGTGCAAAATTTGAGACACCATCTTCTACGTTATGATCTGAAATACGCGCAATAGTAACATCACCTTCGTTTAATTTAGCACGTTTTAAAAATATTGAAATTTTCTCGTCAATTTCATTAGTGCTTAAAAATGCTAGATTTGGAGAGTTTATATGTAGTAAGGTCGTTTTTTTACCTAATTCTAATAAAAGTTCAAGCGCCTTTTTAACAGCAGGAACACTTTCTTCTGAAAAATCTGTAGCTAATACAATATGTTCATAATTAACGGATTTAGGTTTAGATTTTACAACTAATACAGGTGTATTACTGTAGCGTACTACTTTTTCGGTGTTAGAACCAGTAAAAACTCCATCGTGATCGCTGTGTCCCCTAGAGCCCATAACGACTAAGTCTGCTCTAACATCAGTGGCAACTTCGGCAACTTCTTTTAATACTTTGTGATATTTTACCATTGGAGTCACTTCAAGCCCATCGAGATAAGGTTGGTCTAAAAATGTTTCAAACTTTTTGTTAGCTACCATTAGCATAAATGCATTTTCCTCACCTCTTTCAGAGCTAGAAGCAGAGAAAATAGACTCAGACATTTCTAACATATGCATAACAATTAATTCTGAATTATGTTGTTTTGCTAACGCAGCACCAGTTTCTAATGCATATTCTGAATATTTTGAAAAGTCGACAGGAACAATAATTTTTTTCATGATAATTTGATTTTGATTAGTATTTCAAAGTTACATAAATTAGAAAGTATTAATTATGATAAATGATAGTTTTTGAAAAAATTAATACTTCCTTTTTAAGGAATAGATGCTTATTTTTGCAACGCAAAATCGTTCTCATGTACAAAGCTTTAGTTAGACCCATTTTATTTCTTTTCGATCCAGAAAAAGTGCATTATTTTACCTTTTCATTAATTCGGAATTTATCTAAAATACCAGGAGTTAAAAGTCTTTTTAAAACCATGTATGTTGTAGAAGACAAACAATTAGAGCGTGAATTGTTTGGTTTAAAATTTAAGAATCCTGTAGGTCTAGCCGCAGGTTTTGATAAAAATGCAGTTTTATATAATGAATTGGCCAATTTTGGATTCGGTTTTATTGAAATAGGAACTGTAACGCCTAAAGCACAAGAAGGAAATCCTAAAAAACGCTTATTCAGACTAAAAGATGATAAAGGTATTATTAACCGCATGGGTTTTAATAATGACGGTTTGCAAGCCGCTATTTCGCAATTAAAGAAAAATAAAGGGCAACTGATTGTCGGTGGAAATATTGGTAAAAACACTCAAACACTTCCCGAAAATTATACTACAGATTATCTCGATTGTTTTAATGCATTGCATCCTTATGTTGATTATTTTGTGCTTAACGTCAGTTGTCCAAATGTAGGAAGCCATGCTAAACTAAACGATAAAGATTATTTATTAGAACTGATTTCTACAGTACAAAAAGCTAATGCTATATTTAGTAAGCAGAAACCAATCTTACTAAAAATTGCACCAGATTTAAACGCTATGCAATTGGATGAAATTATAGAATTAATTGCAGAAACTAATCTCGATGGTGTTATTGCAAGTAATACGTCTATTGACAGAACAGGTTTAAAAGCGAGTGATGCACGACTTAATGAAATTGGAAATGGTGGTCTGAGCGGACAACCAATAAAGGATAAGTCGACTAAAGTCATTCAGTATTTAGCTGAGAAAAGTAACAAGTCTTTTCCTATTATAGGAGTCGGAGGTATTCATTCTGCAGAAGATGCTTTAGAAAAAATAGCAGTTGGTGCAGATTTGGTGCAGGTGTATACCGGTTTTATCTATGAAGGGCCTTCTCTGATAAAACGCATTAATAAATTGATATTGAGTAATCAATAATTTTGAATTTCGAAATTCTTACCGCATTTATAGGAGCCACAATGGCTTTGGCATTCGCTCCTGGACCAGATAATATTTATGTCTTGGTACAAAGTATTAGTAATGGTAAAACTTACGGAATGGCAACTGTTTGCGGTTTAATATCCGGTTGTATAATTCACACCACTTTATTAGCCTTTGGTGTTTCTGCTATCATAGCAGCAAACGAAAATCTATTTTTTGGAATTAAACTTTTAGGAGCAATTTACCTTTTATATCTCGCTTACAAAGTGTTTCAATCAGATGCTAGCCTTAATTTTAATGCTGAACATGTGCCGAAGAAAAGTCTAAAACAGCTCTTTGTTCAAGGTTTTTTTATGAATGTTCTTAACCCAAAAGTGACCATTTTCTTTTTAGCTTTTTTTCCAGGATTCTTATTTAGTGACACTATGAGTACGTTGTGGCAGTTTTATATTTTAGGTGCACTTTTTATGTTGGTGTCGTTGGTTGTTTTTTCTTCTATAGCTTTATTGGCTGGACAAATTAAAGCCTACACATTAAATCATAAAAACTCGGGCTTAGTTTTAAAATGGCTTCAGATTGTGGTTTTCATTGGGATTGCAGTTTTTATTTTGATTTAGAAGAATCATTTGTGCTAATTATTATCATCTTCAAATGTATCTTCGAGTTTAATTTCAATTTCAATTAATGTATATTTGAACCAATGAATAAAGCGGTTAAAATAATAGAATGTCCTAGAGATGCTATGCAAGGCATTAAGGATTTTATTCCTACTGAAAAGAAGGTGCAATACATTCAGTCGTTGCTTCGCGTCGGTTTTGATACTATTGATTTTGGTAGTTTTGTGTCTCCAAAAGCGATTCCGCAAATGGTAGATACGGCAGAAGTTTTAGCGCAACTAGATTTAAGTAAAACCAAAAGTAAATTACTTGCTATTATTGCCAATACTAGAGGCGCAAGTGAGGCCTCAGTTCATAAAGAAATAGATTATTTAGGATTTCCGTTTTCAATCTCTGAAAATTTTCAAATGCGGAATACGCATAAAACGATTGCGCAATCGGTGGTGACGCTTTCTGAAATTTTAGAAATTGCTGATAAGAATCATAAAGAAGTTGTTGTTTATATTTCAATGGGATTTGGAAATCCATATGGAGACCCATGGAATGTAGATATTGTAGGAGAGTGGACAGAACGCCTTTCTAAAATGGGTGTCAATATATTATCATTAAGTGATACCATTGGAAGTTCTGATCCTGAGAATATTTCTTACTTATTCTCAAATTTAATTCCAGCGTATTCAAATATTGAGTTTGGTGCACATTTGCACACTACACCAACCACGTGGTTCGAAAAGGTGGATGCAGCTTATAAAGCGGGTTGTCATAGGTTTGATGGAGCTATACAAGGCTTTGGTGGTTGTCCAATGGCAAAAGATGATCTTACAGGTAATATGCCAACTGAAAAAATGTTGTCTTATTTTACACAAAAAAAGGCTCATGACTTAAGTGCTATGAGCTTTGAGAGTGCTTATAATGAGGCGACTAAAATTTTTAGTACTTACCATTAACAAGAAAGTCCTAACAGATTATATTAGGACTTTTATTGAACTTAAAAAATGCAGATACTAGTTAAGAATTAATTTCTTAGAAACACTCTGATTTCCTGATGTTAATTGTAAAAGGTAAATTCCGCTTTCTAAAGTGGTTAAATCTATAGCCTTTTTGAAAATTTTAGAAGTGTAAGTTAAATTGGTTTCAAATACTTTTTGACCTAAGGAAGAAAAGATGGAAACCGTATATGCTGTATTACTTAGTTGGCTTTCATCATAAACTAAATTAACTATCTTTTCAGTTGTAGGATTTGGGTAAATGCGTAATTTATTATTAAAGGAAAAATCGTCAATACTCAAACTTTCTTGTTGGTTAGTATATACTTTTGTTATAGCATTACTGTGACTATCAAGGCCACTTAAAACAAAGTCTAGATCTCCATCATTATCATAATCTGACCAATCAGCAGCGCTAACGTATGTTCCATAAATTCCTATTTCAGCATTTGTATCTTCTGTGAAAATACCATTTGTATTTTTATAAAATTTAGCATAGGTAATGGTATTGGCATCTGCACCAGATAGAAAAATATCTAAATCACCATCATTATCATAATCAGCAAAATTTGAAGTTCCCCAATATAATTGTTTTAAAGAAACATTTGTAACTTCAGAAAAGTTTCCGCTGCCATCATTGTTATATAAGACTGTGTAAGGGGTGAAGGAAGCATTAAATCCAGATATTAAAATATCTATATCATTGTCATTATCATAATCGGCTGCACTAGTAGTAGAAAAATATACATCTGTTAATGGATCAGTTGTACTTTCTGTAAAATTGGCAGCACCATCATTTAAGTATAGCTTTGTTTCAGGTACATAACTGTTACTGAAACCTGTGAGTAATACATCCACATGTCCATCATTGTTAGCATCAAATGTTGAAATACTGCTATATGTACTTCCAAAAAAAGGTACTATGGCTTCTATAAAATTTCCATCTTCATTTTGTATAAATAGCTTAGCGATGTAACTATAATCTTCGGCAGATCCGGTAACAATAACATCAATTAAGCCATCATTATTTAAATCTTCCGTTTTAATTTTCCCATTAGTTGTACTAGGAATAGATAAATTTTGGCTAGTATATGATCCATTTCCATCACTTATGTATAATTTGCAAGATGCGTCATTATTAGAATCGTAACCATTAATTAAAAAATCTTGTATTCCATCGTTATTATAATCTAATTTTCCTATTGATGAAAAATAAGAAGGGGCAATAGGTAGTTGTAATAAACCTAAATTTTCGGTTTCAAAAGAGTACATTGCGGAATACGGACTGTAATTAGCGTCATATCCTGAAATCAATAATTGGTCGTTTCCGTTCAGGTTGTTATCAATCCACTTTACATCTCCATAGAGAATTCCTGTTAAACTTATCTCAGTATTCTCTGTGAATTGCTGAGAAGTGGTGTATTGGTTATTTAATAGGATGCAAATAGTTAAAAGTAATATTTTCTTCATAATATATTAATTTAATTCTTTATTTAGACTAAATAAAAATAACAAAATAAGCTTTAAAAAATCCATCTCCTTAGAGATGGACTTTAAAGTAAAAATTAAAAATTTCTAAATTTTTAGATTAGTTATCACTTTCTAATAACTCATACTGAAATTGAGGATATCCTCGTTCTCCCGTTTCACTTTCTACAGCTGTGAATCTAAGTTTGTAATAGTTGTTATCACTATCTTTTACTACGTAGTATGTATTTTCTTTAACTGAAGTTTCTCCAGTCATAAAATCAACACTTCTCCATCCACTGCCTACAACTGCGCGATCGTTATATATTAAATTATTTTCATTGATATCTGCTAAAGAAAAATCTGAATAAATTGGAGTAGTATCACCTTCAACGGTTATTTGATATAAGCCTACACCACCAAGGGTGTTATGTAGCGTATAATCAGAGTAGGTTAAGCCTGCAGCTAAAGTACCTTGTAAACCATAAAAAGAGAAGACTCCTCCAAAATCGATGTCCCATTCTGAAGATTCTGGTTCTGCACTAACAACTTGTTCATCAGTTAAACTCACAGTGGTAAGATTGTAACTGTTATCTTTTGTTACAGTGATTTCAGAATAGTCAACTGTGTTGTTTAGTTCGGCATATTGAATGGTGTAGCTATTTCCATTTGTTAATACTCTAACTTTCATAAAACCTCTAGAGTCTCCTGTGGTGTTTATAGTACCGTTATTTGCCGTAGGGATATCGTTACCTAAATTAACAATGAAAACATTGTTGTCGGTATCTGTAGTAGAGATATCTCCGAATGCAGTACCTGATAATCCCCCTTCTTTATTATCTGTAAAAGAAATACCTGCGTCTAAATCACCATATTGATAATAACCAACAGGCAATCCTTCTATTAATTCTGCAACAGTATTTACAGTAACAGTGGTTGGAGTAAAGGTTTGATCTAATGCGTTTAAAGTTAATGGGGCAGATAAAGCTGAACTTTCAGTGACTGTAGTGATGTCATTGATGCCAACTAACTCTGCAGCAGAGACTAATAATGCGCTATTGAGATAGACTCTATTCTCAGAACCATTATATACTGCGATTTCCCAAGAATCACGGCGAACGGGGGTTTGGTTACCAGTACTTAAATCGACGTAAACGCGGTTTGCTTGATTGAATCCACCTACTTCTAGGTCAATAATACCACCAGATGATGGAGGTGTAGTGATGGTTATAGTGTCATCGTCATTACTGCAACCTGTTAATACGCTAGCAGTTACAAATAGCATAAGTGTAAAAAATCTGTTTATCATAATTGATTGTGTTATAAATTTAAATTATAGGATATTTTTAAAAAATAGGATCGGCCATTACCGATTAATCTTGAGGATGTTGTAGCAGTAGAATGTGCTCCCGCAGAAGTTCCTGTATCTATGCTGACAACATCAAGTAAGTTTCTTACGCCTAATGTTGCGCTTATTTTGGGGGATATTTCCGTTCTTAGCGAAGCATTTAACCATGTAAAGGCATCAGTTTCTCCAATGTATAATTCACCGTTTGCATCTGTAAATACTCCTTGGGTTTTACCCGTGTATTTAAGTTGCGTAGAAAAGGTAGTTTTCCATTTTGCTATTTCATAAGCTAATGACGTTTGCAAATTTAAGCTCCACAAATAATCAGAATTAGTATCTAAATCCTCACTAATTGCGTTTGTAATACCTGTGTAAGTGGCACCAAGGCCGATATTCCAGTTTTTATAGATAAAACTATTGTCTAAAGTAAAACCTAGTCGTTTGCTATAGTCTATATTACCTTGAGTGAAAAGAATCCTTCCATCTTCATCTTCGGTCGTAATGCTAGTAATAGCATCTTTTAAATCAATATAGAAGAAGTTAAAGCTAGGGGTTAAATAGCCCTCTTCGGAAATTCTGTAATTGTCTTTCAGGTTTACAAATAAAGAAATACCATCTTCTGGTTGTAAATCTTGATTACCTCTAACATTGTGATTAGAATCTACAAAGTAGAAGAACAGTTCTTCAAAATTTGGTGCTCTGTATGCAGAGCCTATAACAGCTTTTAATTTTAACTTTTCTGTAAAGTCGTAGGTTGAGGATAAAGACCAAATCAGCTGATTCTTAAATTGTGTACTATGTGTAAATCTGGTGCCTGGATTTATAGATAATTTGTTTGATGGTTGAATTAGCGCAATACCAAATAATTCATAGTTAGTTATTGTATTTTCTATAACATCACTAGAATAATTTCCTGTAGCAACGGCATCAAAACCAGATTGATTGGTAAATTCATAGCCTAACTGAAGATCAAAAACATTAGATTTAGGTATAATATTGCTTACAAACGCTTTAGAATATAGCACGTCACTAGACTGACTTACGGCATCCGTTTCTATGGATTGTGTGCGCTGGTCTAAAATATTATAGACTAACTCTTGGTAGTTACGTTTTTGCGTTTGATATGAAAATGAGAAATTATATTTAGTAGCGCCTGTTAAAGGACCTGAAACATTTAAGTTACTTACCCATCTATTTGTTTCATAATTTTCGTCTAACGCAGTAGGGTTCAGTGCTCCGTTTTGAAACCTTCCATTAACGATTCTGTTATAGATATCGAGATTTTCATTAAAAAATTGAAGCTTATAAAAGACGTTGTGTTTACCTAAATCTAAGTTTAAATTTGTAGATACGGTTAATTGTTCTTTAGGATTCCATTCAGAACCTCGTAAACTATCATTTATAACCGTATTATTTTGAATGTTTACATAATTCTGACCTTTAAAATCATTAAAAAAACCTGCAAAATCATTTCTAGAAGCACCAAAAGCATAGGATAATTTGTCGTTAACCTGATTGGTAACTCTAAAATTTTGAATATGCCTACCTTTATCAAAAAGCTCAAATTCGTTGCCTACAGTTTCTTCTTGTAGAGATAGTTGAAGTGCCCAACCATTTTCTTTTAAGCCTCTTTTTGTGATGATATTGATTACACCAGCAACAGAGTTGTCACCATATAAAACCCCCATAGAACCTTCTACAATTTCTACACGTTCTACGTCATCTATATTTATTTGGCTAATATCAATATTGTTTCCAAGTCCATTATCACTTACTATAGGAATACCATCAACCAAAATCTTTACATATTGGCCGTCTAAACCAAACATACTCACAGTAGAACGGCCATTTGATGCATCTGGGCTAACTGTAATATTTAAGTTGTTAAATAAAACATCTGCTAAGTTATTACCAGCTACATTTTCGATGTCTGCTCTTTTAATTGTTCCTACCGTGAATAACTTTTTGCTTACAGACATTACATTACTTTCTCCAATCACAACAACTTTTTTTAGTTGTTCTATTTTGGTGCTATCAAGTGTAGTTTCTCTTTTTTGAGCAAATGACCACGAAAAGAAAAAAAGATAAAAATAAATTAGATTTTTATTTTTAATTAGACTCATTCTATATAAATTTGTGGCAAATATATAATCTTATTTTAATTCATTCTAAATAAGAATAAGTTTTTTTGAATTTTTTTTAAACACTAATTACAAACCGTATAAAAATGAAAAGAGTAGAAGTTTTAGCCATTATTTTAGCATTTACTATATATAATAGTAGTAATGCACAAAACAAAAAGGCACAAGATCAAGAAGCCATTAAAGAGATGTGCGGTTGTTTTGAAGTTACTTTTAATTTTACAGAGACGTTTAATTATAGCAATGATTCACTTTATAGACCTTCTGAAACTAAGGTGGATAAAGGTTTAGAATACGCTTTTGCTATTGAAGATGATGCTGATAAAATATCAATTCAACATTTATTACAAGTAGGTCGACCAGATAGTCCATATATAGTAAAGCATTGGAGACAAGATTGGTTGTTTCAAAACCAAGATTTCTATATGTATAATGGCGATAATAATTGGACATATGAAAAAAAATCTAAGGATGATGTAAAAGGGCAATGGACTCAGAAAGTATTTCAGGTCGATGACAGTCCACGTTACGAAGGTTCTGGAACTTGGGTTCATGTAGATGGAAAAGACTATTGGGAAAATACAACAACAGCTCCGTTACCAAGACGAGAGTACACTAAGCGTAGTGATTACAACATCACTTTAAGAGGTAACCGCCATGAAATTACTAACTTTGGCTGGGTACATGACCAAGACAATGAAAAAGTAGTACGTGTAGCAGGTTCTGAAGATGTAATTTTAGCTAAAGAAAAAGGCTATAACACCTATAAAAGAGTTGATGAAAGCAGATGTCAGGCTTCAATAGATTGGTGGAAAGTACAACACGATAAGTGGGCTTCAGTAAGAGCGAAGTGGGCTGATATTTATGGAAGAAACAAAGATTTAACTCTTGAAGAAAAAGTTGATAATAAAGTATTATTCAAATACTTATTAGATGATGAAATCACTGCAGAAAAAGAAATTAATAGTATTATTGAATCTTTTGTAAAATAAGATTAAAAACAAACATTTATATATGAAAACAATTAAGACCGTAGTAGTATTACTTCTTGTCATATTGGCATTGCCTGCTTTTGCCCAGAAGAAAAGTAAGAAGAACGAAAACATCTTTTTAAATCGTGATTATTGGGGAACAAAACCAAGTGTAGAAACGGTTAAAGCAAAGATAAAAGAAGGGAATAATCCATCAGAATCAAACGGAGCTAGTTTTGATGCTGTTGTTTTCGCAACGTTACAAGACACACCATTAGAAACTATTAAATTTCTTTTAGCTCAAAAAGGTAATGATGTAAATAAACTGACGCACGATGGTAGAACATACATTTTTTGGGCAGCATATCAAGGTAACGACGAATTAGTTAATTACCTTTTAAAAACAGGAGCTAAAACAGATATCACTGATGACAAAGGAAACTCTATCATTAATTTTGCAGCTTCAGCAGGGCAACAAAACACTAAAGTTTATGACCTTATTTTAGATAAAGGAGTAAACTTAAAAACGGACTTAACGCCAGATGGTGCAAATGCTTTACTATTAGCTGCACCAAGTGATAAGGATTTTAAACTTGTATCTTATTTTCAATCTAAAGGATTAAATATTAAAAGTGTTGATAAAAATGGAGACGGAATATTTAATTATACAACGAAAACCGGTCATTTAGAAGCTTTAAAATCTCTTGTTAAAAAAGGATTAATAGGTACAGATCAGGCTTTTATTTTTGCAGCTAATGGTGCAAGAAGATCATCTAATGGAATAGAGGTTTATGAGTATTTAGAAAGTATTGGTTTAAATCCAAATACAACCAATAAAGAAGGTATTACACCATTACATATCTTAGCGTCAAGAAGTAAGGATGTAAAAATAATTAAATATTTACTTGAAAAAGGATTAGATGTTAACCAAGAAGATCACAAAGGAAATACACCTTTTATGAATGCCGCTTCAGGTAATAATTTAGAAGTTGTAAAGGTATTGGCTTCAAGTTTAAAAGATATAAACGATACAAATAAAAAAGGGCAAACGGCTTTAAGTTTGGCTGTTACTGGCAACGATGTAGATGTTGTAACGTTCTTAATTGAGAATAAAGCGAAAACAACTTTATTAGATACAGACGGAAATAACTTAGCATACTATCTAATTGATTGTTACTCAGAAAGAAACAAAAAGCAATTTTACAGTAAAAAAGAGTTCTTGAATAAGAGTAAAGTAGATTTAACTGCTACTCAAAAAAATGGAAACACATGGTTTCATTTAGCTGCCGAAAAAAATAGTATGGAGTTATTAAAAATAGCTTTAGATATGAAACAAGATATCAATGCTAAAAACAATGAGGGAAATACAGCATTACACTTAGCGGCTCTAAAAGCTAAAGATGACAGTGTTTTAAAATTTCTATTAAAAAATGGTGCTAAGAAAGATGATGTAACAGATTTTGAAGAGTCTGCTTACGACTTAGCTAAAGAGAACGAGTTATTAGCTAAGAATAATGTCTCAGTTGAATTTTTAAAGTAATATAATTTTAAATATGAAAAATATAAAACTTGTAATTTTAGTATTTACTGTAGCTTTTGGCTTGGTATCTTTTAATACCTTATCTGAATCTTCAAAGTATAAATGTATGATTCAAATGACCAATTATACAGGTGAAGGCGCCTATATTGTCATTTCATTATTAAATCCTGAAGGTGAATATGTAGAAACCCTAAATGTTATTGGAGACGATGATGAATGGTATAATACCATTGAGTCTTGGTGGGATTTTTACGGTAAAAAGCGAAATGATATTGATGCGATTACTGGAGCAACGGTAAGTGGAGGTCAGCGTACTATAAATGTTATTGAAATAGATAACGATAAATTAGACAAAGGCTATAAACTTAGGTTTGAATCTGCAGTTGAAGACCAAGAGTATTACGAAAGTGATGTTGAAATAGAGTTAACTTCTGAAAGTGTGAAATCTAAAGTTGAAGGCAAAGGATTTATCCGTTATATACGTATGATGCCTCAATAAAAGCAATGCAAATGACCCTTTCTATTTGGAGATTTAGTCACCTTATGTTGGCTTTGGTGTCTTCTCTTTTTATTGTTTTAGCTTCCGTAACTGGTACTATTTTGGCTTTCGAGCCTATTTCTAATCAGTTGGAATCTTATCAAATTAATGAGGACACAACTTTAGCCACAACGATAGAAAGTTTAACTAATAGTTATGACGAAATTATTACCATCTCAACGGATGAAAATGATTTTGTCATAGCGTCGGTTATTACAAAGGAAGGTGATAGTGAAACCTTTTACATCAACCCAGAAACAGGGGAGAAGTTAGGTGAGCTTATTGAAAAATCACCACTTTTTAAGTTTACCACTAATTTACACCGTTCTTTATTTCTAAAATCTACAGGGCGTTTTATTGTAGGTTTGGTGTCCTTCTTTTTAATCTTAATGGCTATTACAGGTTTGGTATTAATAGCCAAAAGACAAGGAGGGATTCGTCGGTTTTTCTCTAAAATAGTTAACGAGAATTTTGAACAATATTATCATGTAGAATTAGGACGTTGGTTTCTAATTCCTGTGATCATTGTCGCATTTACAGGTGTCTATTTATCATTAGAAAAGTTTTCTCTTTTACCAGAATCAAATATTACGCATACTTATCCTGAAGATGTATCTGAGGATATTGATAAAATACCATTTTCAGATTTCGAAGTTTTTAAGTCTACACCAATTTCGGAGGTTAAAAATTTAGAATTTCCTTTTTCAGAAGATGTAGAAGATTACTTTTTTATCACATTAAAAGATAAAGAACTTTTAGTCAATCAGGTTTCTGGCGAAATTGTAAGCGAACAGCGGTATCCTTTGGTTCATATGTTATCGCAATGGAGTTTGTTTCTGCATACAGGCCAAGGCACTATTTTATGGTCTATTGTTTTAGCATTGGTTGGTGTTGTTTTGTTATTCTTTATTTATTCTGGTTTTGCTATGACTTTAAAACGTAGAAAGTCAGCAGTAAAAATTAAGAATAAATTTAAAAAAGAAGACGCAGAATATATTATTCTTGTAGGTTCAGAAACAGGAAGTACATTTCGTTTTGCAACCTTATTTTACAAAGCTTTATTAGCGGAAGGAAAGAAAGCTTATATCACCGAATTAAATCAGTATGCTACATATCATAAAGCTAAAGAGCTCATCATTTTTACAGCAACTTATGGCGAAGGAGATGCGCCAATAAATGCGACTAAATTTGAAAAGTTACTGAGAACAATTCAAAATTCTACGTTAGATTATTCTGTAGTAGGTTTTGGTTCTTTGTTATATCCTGAATATTGTAAATACGCAGAAGAAGTAGATGATTTGCTAAATGCACATCCAAATTTTAATCAAAAATTAGAATTAGTAAAAATCAATAATCAATCTTTTGAAGCCTTTAAAAATTGGGTTTTGCAATGGAATACCGTTTCTAATCAAAATCTAATTATCACACAGCCAACCGAGAAATTAAATTCAAAATATACACGAACGTTTAAAGTGGTAAAACGAACGGAGTTAAATATAGATGATACTTTCTTGTTGCAGTTAAGGCCATTAAAGAAGATTAAATTTCAGTCGGGTGATTTACTAGCATTTAAGCCTAATGAAGATGAAGCTGCCAGAGAATATTCAATTGCCAAAGTAGAAGGAGATATTCTTTTGAGTATTAAAAAACATGACAAAGGACTGTGTTCTACCTATTTCAGCACATTAAATACCTCTGATACTATTACAGCAACGATAAGTGAAAATAAAGAATTTCATTTACCAGCTAAAACAAAAGATGTCATTTTAATAGCCAACGGAACTGGTCTTGCACCATTTCTGGGGATGATTCACGACAATAAAAAACAGAAAAATATACACTTGTTTTGGGGAGGACGAACCAAGACATCTTTAGAGTTGTATGCTGGTTTATTAGAAGAAGCAAAAAAGCAAGATAAACTAAACCAATTGCAAACAGCATTTTCTCAAGAACAAGCAGAGAAAATTTACGTTCAAGATCTTTTAATTCAAAATAAAGAATTTATTGCAAAGCACTTTCAGCAAAATGGAGTAGTCATGATTTGTGGGGCTATAGCCATGCAGAGTCGTGTTTTAGAAGTCTTAAATAATATTACCACAGAACAACTCAACAAACCATTAAGTGCGTTTGAAAGTAACGGGCAAATTAAAATGGATTGTTATTAAAAAAGAGAACTTATGTGTCATAATATAAAAGTTTTATCAAAAGTTAGTAATGGTGAATTGTCTATATGTAAAGGCTGTAATATTTATCATTTAGAATTTAATAATATCTACTTTGAATTCACAGAAGAACAATACCATCGATTTAAAACTTATTTATTAGCCATAGAAGAAGATTATTGGGAAGAGATGTATGCTGATGCAAAAGTGAAACGAAAAATTCCTATTCCATCTATTCAAGAGAATTTGGTTTTAATGTTTAATAAGCAAGAAATACTAGAGCTTAAAGCACTTTTTTGTCATAGAGGTAGTGTTTATGAAAATGAAATAACCTTAATTGATATTGATTATACTTTTATTTTGAACTAATAAGGTGTCAATTTTCATGCTAACTACAAGAGAATTTGTGCTTAACAATAAAATAATATTCAAAACCTCATATAAGCGTACTTGGTTGATATTAAATCCTTACCTTTGTGCGCAATTATATCTTAATTGCCATGACAGCACACGAAAATAAAATTGTTGGAGAAGGTCTTACTTACGATGACGTACTCTTAGTTCCAGCATTCTCAGAAATACTTCCTAGAGAAGTTAGTATCAAAACAAAATTCACACGAAACATTACCATTAACATTCCTGTTATTTCAGCAGCAATGGATACGGTTACCGAAAGTAAAATGGCAATTGCCATGGCGCAAGAAGGTGGAATAGGCGTGTTACATAAAAACATGACTATTGCACAGCAAGCCGATAAGGTGAGACGTGTAAAACGTGCAGAAAGCGGAATGATTATCGATCCTGTAACATTACCAATGACGGCAACTGTTTTTGATGCGAAATCAAATATGGCTGAGCATAGTATTGGAGGAATTCCTATTGTAGATGAAGATGGAAAATTAAAAGGAATTGTTACTAATAGAGATTTACGTTTTGAACACGAAGGAACAAAACCAATTATTGAAGTAATGACCAAAGAAAATTTGGTAACTGCTGCTGTTGGTACGTCTTTAAAAGATGCAGAACAAATTCTACAACAAAACAAGATTGAAAAATTATTGATTGTTGATGATAATTTTAATCTAAAAGGACTTATTACTTTTAGAGATATTACTAAAGTAACTCAAAAACCAAATGCGAATAAAGATTCTTTTGGTAGATTAAGAGTTGCTGCTGCAATTGGTGTTACAGCAGATGCAGTAGAAAGAGCTTCGGCTTTAGTAGCTGCAGGCGTAGATGCTGTAATTATAGATACGGCTCACGGACACACTAAAGGTGTGGTTTCTGTATTGAAAGACATTAAAAAGAAGTTTCCTAAGCTCGATGTTATTGTTGGAAATATAGCAACAGGTGCTGCTGCTAAATATTTAGTAGAAGCTGGAGCAGATGCTGTAAAAGTAGGAATTGGTCCAGGTTCAATCTGTACAACAAGAGTTGTTGCAGGTGTTGGTTTTCCTCAGTTTTCAGCGGTTTTAGAAGTTGCTGCAGCGATAAAAGGTTCTGGAGTTCCTGTCATTGCAGATGGTGGTATTCGATATACGGGTGATATACCTAAAGCGATAGCTGCTGGTGCAGATACAGTAATGTTAGGATCTCTTTTAGCAGGAACAAAAGAAAGTCCGGGAGAAACTATTATATACGAAGGAAGAAAATTCAAATCTTACAGAGGGATGGGTTCTGTTGAAGCCATGAAGCAAGGTAGTAAGGATCGTTATTTTCAAGATGTAGAAGACGATATTAAAAAATTAGTACCGGAAGGAATTGTTGGTCGTGTGCCTTATAAAGGTGAATTGGTTGAAAGTATTCATCAATTTATTGGAGGCCTTAGAGCAGGAATGGGCTATTGTGGTGCTAAAGATATCGAGACGTTGAAAGAAACCGGACGTTTTGTAAAAATTACAAGTTCAGGGATTAATGAAAGTCACCCTCATGATGTAACGATTACGAATGAGTCGCCTAATTATTCAAGATAACCAAATTCCTACGAAGGCAGGAATCTTAATATAAAATTAAAAAACAGCACTTTGAAAAAGGTGCTGTTTTTTTATTACTAACGTTTATTTAAATGGAATTAAATTTAGTTTTGAACGTGTTTTTGATGGTAAGTCTCTATTAGTTTTAATGCCGATTTGTGTGCTCTCCCAGTAGCTTTTTCATAATCAGAGTTCACATCATTAGCACCATTTTTAATGCCTTCGTAAATTCCGGCGATGATAGTTCCTAGAAACTCACCAAGCTCAGCTATTCTATCGGCTTTATAAGCTTTTACAGAAACAGCATTATAGACTAATTTTGTGTCGTAAACCTGATTAATAAAGTCTGCAAGTTGCTTTTGCGTAATCGCTTCACCGACTAAATTATAGATGTTACCATTATGTTTTTCTTCTAATAACATTTTAGCATAGGCAAGTCCCAATTCTTCACGACTCGTATACGTACATTTTCCTTGATCTGCACAATTTCTTATCTCTCCGTCTTTTATATAGGTATCTAAATATTCTAAATCGGGTTCAATATATATGCCGTTTCTACCAATAACCCATTGTAAACCGGAATTACGGATGTCTTCTTCCGTCTGACGATTACTTTGCACCACAGGACTAAAAGCATTGTTTTCTTCAGCACCCACAATACTCGTATAGACTATTTTTTGAATGCCGTTTTGTTTGGCTGCTTCAATGACATTTCGGTGTTGTTGTATTCTTTTCTGTGGCTCATCCATGCCAGAAACTAACAATACAGTGTCTATTCCTTTTAAAGCGGCATTGAAACCTTCACGACTATTGTAATCTCCTTTTCTGACTTCTACACCCAAGTGTTCTGCTTTTTCTGTGGTTCTTGCTATGGCTATAACATTTTCTTTTTTAGTGGCTTTTAAAAGTGCTTTTACAATGGCAGATCCTAAATGTCCGCTTGCTGATGTTACTGCTATTTTCATAATTAATGGTTTATGCATGTTTCGATTTTAAAGCCTCTAACTCTTTTTCAAGTTGTTCTGCTTTTGTTTTAAACTTTTCAAGCGCTTTCTTCATTTGGCCAACTTTTTTTAAAGCCTCTTCATCTTGTACTGCTTGATAGGTGGTTTCTCCTTCTTTTTCTTTTATTTTAGAATAACTGCCACATGTAGGGCATTTTGCAATGTCGCTCATAATATTTATTTATTACAAAGTTCTGAAAAGTACTAAAGTGGCAAAAGGTAAATTATCTGTTAAAAATGGTAAATGTGAAACCTAAATCTAAAGTGTAGATTTAAATTCCTTAGGCGAGAGACCTGTATGTTTTTTGAAAAACTTGGTAAAATTAGTGACTTCATCGAATCCGTTTTCATAAGCGACTTCTTTAAGACTTATAGTGCTACTAAAGATTACACGCTTAATTTCTAAGATGACGTAGTTATCAATAAAATGCTTTGCTGAATTTAATGTGGTTACTCTAACTATGGTGTTGAGATGTTTTGTAGATATATTTAGTAGTTGAGCGTAATCTTTGACGTTCCGTGTTTTTATATAATGTTCTTCTACCAAATTCTTGAAATTGATAAAAACACTATGGTGTGTTTTATTGAACGTTTCATCTGAGACTTTATGAGCTTCACGCTCTAATTTTAATAAAAATAGCTCTAATATTTTAGCAATTATTTCCTTTTCGGCGTAAGTGTATTTGCTTTGAATTTCTTCAGTTATCCGTGCTAAAAAAAAGTCGGTTAAAGTGCTGTTTTCAACTAATGGATCAGAGATATGATAGTTGTATAAATGCGAAATAAATCCGACCGAAGATTTTGAGAAATATTTTAAAATAAAATCCTCTGTAAATACGACGAGATACCCATCGTATTGAAAATGATCTTGAAAAGCATGAACCTGACCTTTCGCAATTTTAAGTACAGAGCCTTTTTGGATGTTGTAAGTCTTTAAATCGATTTTATGTTCACCTTTGCCTTCTGTGACAATCAATAAGGCAAAAAAGGAAATTCGGTGCGGCTGATATGGATTGTGATTAGGATCTTTTTTAATTCTTGAGAATAATTCGTCTAATGAAATACATTCAATATCCGTAGCTCCTTCGCTACTTTTAAAAGCTACATTTGGGAAATGATTCAATGATGACTTGATTTATAAATTTTGAATAAAAATAACAATTAATATGTATTATGTTGAGATGTATGGAAAAGTCAATTTTTAATTAGTTTTATAAAAAAAAACAGCATCAAAATGATGCTGTTTTTTTATAACTGTTATTTTAAGGATCCTTAAGCCTTATTCGCTTTTACAGGACATCCTATAGCTTTTGTGAAATTAGGGCTTGGTTTTTTACCTTTTTCTAAAGCCTCAATAGCATCTTTAACGTAGTTTACTTTGACGTTTTCTGGTGATTTTGAATTGTCATCAATAGTACCAATGTACTGTACTTTACGCTCAGCATCCAATAAAAAGACATGTGGAGTTCTTACGGCACCATATTGTGGATATATTTTTTGCCCTTCATCAACTAAGTAAGGAAATGTAAATCCTTTGTCTTCTGAACGTTTTTGCATTGCTGCGTAACCTTCTTTTTCGTTTTCAGGACTGTTAGGGTTAATCGCAATTACAGGATATCCTTTTGGTGCATATTCATTGTTTAATGCAATTAAACGGTCTTCATATAACACTGAAAATGGACACTCATTACAGGTAAAGGTTACGATATAACCTTTTGCATTTTCAATACTAGCTAACGATACCATAGAACCATCAACATTTTTTAAATTAAAATCAGTCGCAACATCACCAATCGCGTAGCCACCAATTTCTTCTAATTTTTTAGTTTGTTCTGGTAGACCTCCCTTTGGTGGTCCTTTGCGGTCACCTCCATGTGGTGGTCCTTTTCTATCACCATCATGAGGAGGACGTTCACCTTTATGCTTTTGGTTTTCAGCGGTGGCATCTCCTGTTTTATTTTCTTCATTTTTACAAGATACAAGTACACTTGCAGATAAGCCGATGATGGCTATTAGGACACTGATTCTTTTCATGATTTTCTAATTAAGTTTTTTTATTTGGTTTTCTAAGTCTTCTAAATTTTCAAAAGAGCGTTCATAAAATAAACGTTTGTTTTTGTTAAACATAATTGTAAATGGGATTGCACCAGACCAGTTAGGATCTATTTTATCTATCCACGCGTTAGCATCCGCATCATCCAATAGTACAACTTTTTGGGTTATGTTTTTTTTCTTTAAGAAAGGTTTAAGTTTTGTCTCAATATCTTTTGGGAAATCTAAGCTTACCAAAATTACTTCTACATCTGGGTATTTTACGGCAAATTCTTCAATATACGGTAGCTCTTTAACACAAGGAGCACACCACATCGCCCAAAAATTAACGAGATAAGTTTTATCGGATTTTGTGTAAATTAGAGGTTCAAATTCATTAAAATCGTAAACAGGAATGTCTTGATTCACATTCTTCTTAGCCTCAGATGTAACGGTTTTTTCTGTGCTTGTATTATTGCAACTTGTTAAAGTAATAAGCGCAAAAATGATACACAGTGTTGATTTGAGTGGATTTATGTTTGTGTTCAAAATAATGGTTTGTATTAGCTTTGGTTAGACTAAAGGATGTACTAAAGGTTTAATTAGATTTTGTTTTTTCTAATTAGACCAAACCGCATAACCTTCGCGTCGCAATTCTAAGGTAATTTGTGCTTCTGCTTTTAATGCTTCGGCTCTAGTGAAAAATGGATCGATATGATTAAAGAGACTCGGACGTAAATAGGTGCCATATTTCTCAACAATATTTGAAGATATTTTATAACCCTTTTTGTTACGATGCCCTGTTTTGTGCTGAAGAAAACGTTCTTTTGGAGTTTTACTCGTCATACCAACATACAAACATTGCAAAACACCATTAAATTGTGGATTTGCATTTCTAAACTTCGCGTTTTCAGTAAACACACGTTTTGATAATTCTATGACGTAAATGGTATAAAGCGTTTTTGCCATGAAATAAATACGTATTCAGATCTACAGTGTACTTGCTATTAGTAAACTTTGTAATAATGCAATAATTCTGCAGTGTCATTTGGTAAATAAGCTTTTCAAACACAATGAAACCTTAGGCCTTCTATTAACCTTTTAGATACCATATGGTCCTCTATAGTTTTTACATTTTGGTCTCTGATATTTTTTAGCCATTGTTAGAGTATTAAACAACACTAAAATAAAAAAAGCATCCCTAATTTCACTAGAATTAATATGTAATCATAAGGTTTCTTTAGGTCTGTAGATGGTTAAAGGTGTAATGATGCTATATTTTAAAATCCTCCTTAGTTAAATTAGTATTGAACTGTATGTCTGACCAATTTACCATTATCCATGGATTTTCATCGACTTCTGCATTCCAATTAGAGCGTTTATATTTACGTTTTGTAGGCATTAATAAACCGTCGATTTTCTCGTATTCCAAAAGCATTAAACTTGGAGTCTCCATCTTTCCAAAGTCAGCAACAGTAAAAAGAAATTGATCAACTACGTTAGTGTCTTGGTTAATATACAATTGATAAATATCTGTAGGTTTATCATTATCTAAATCGAAACTCACCTTTACAACATCATAGTTTTTGTTATCTATGGTGGTTTCCTCTATAAATTCATAGTTAAGTCCTGGATCTAACATTTTTTGAAACATGGTAAACCAATAAAAATTAGTAGGTCTATTAAAAGCCACACGTTTTAAGTAAGCGTCGTCATTTAGGGTATCACCCTTATGTTTTAACCAATAACCTTTCCCATCATAACCTTGTTCTATTGTGCCTTTGAGATTGGCTAATGTTCTTTCATGTGTCGTATATGCTCCGTATGATAATTCACCATCAAAAATATATTTCTCAGTAGAGCTATCTGTTTTTCCATCTGGAGTTTGATAGGTGTAAGTATAAACAACATCTTTAAGTTCCTTAAGATTATTGTAGTTACCGACTTTCTCAACCATATTAAAAACTAATTCATGCCCTTTATTAATAAATTCTGGCGTAGCCTCTTCTTTTTTAGTCGTTTCAAGAGTGTTTGAGTTTAAAGGTTTATCATTTTTACAAGATGCTAAAAGGCCAATAAATAAGATGTGAATTGCAAATTTAAATTTCATGTTATAATTGTTTTATTGTATAAATTATTAGTGTAATAAATAGGATTTTAAGGCATCATAATTTCCAATCGGAATTGATACCTTTTCTTCATCCATTATGGCTGCTATTTGCGGAGGCAACTCTATACTTTTTCTTATAACGTCTTCGACAACATCTAAGAATTTTGTTGGATGCGCTGTTTCTAAAAACACCACATGCGCATCATGTTCTTTTAAGTACTCTTTTGCACCTAAATAACCAACAGCACCGTGTGGATCTGCAATATAATTAAAGTCGTTATACAATTCTAAAAGTGCAGCTTTAGTATCGTCATCAGTATAGCTATACGATGATAAATTAGCTTTTAGTGTATCAAAGTCATTATTATGTAATTCTTGAATTCTTATAAAATTACTCGGATTTCCAACATCCATGGCATTACTAATGGTTTGTACTGATGGTTTTGGATTATAGGTTTCAGAAATCATATAATTAACAACCGTATCATTAGCATTATTAGCAGCTATAAAATGTTTAATTGGTAAGCCTAGTTTTTGAGCCACCATACCAGCACATATATTACCAAAATTACCACTTGGAACTGAAAACGCAAGTTCTTTTCCTTTTGATTTGAGCTGTTTATACGTAAACATAAAATAGAAAAGTTGTGGTAACCAACGCGCAATGTTAATGGAGTTGGCTGACGTCAGTTGCATTTTACTCGTTAATTCAGTATCCATAAAGGCTTGTTTTACCATGTCTTGACAATCATCAAAAACACCATCAACCTCTAAGGCAGTAATATTCTTGCCAAGTGTTGTTAACTGTTTTTCTTGAATATCACTTACTTTACCACTCGGATAAAGAATGACCACATTGACACCTTTAACACCTAAAAAGCCATTAGCAACGGCACCACCTGTATCACCAGAAGTGGCAACCAAAACAGTAACATCTTTAGTGTTAGTTTTATTGAAATAACCTAAACAACGCGCCATAAAACGAGCGCCAACATCTTTAAATGCCATGGTTGGACCATGAAACAGTTCGAGAGTTGAAATATTTTCATTAATTTTAATTACTGGAAAATCGAAGTTTAACGTCTCTTCAATAATAGTTTTTAAAACATCCTCAGGAATTTCAGGAACAATGAACTGTTTTATCGCTTCGAATGCTATTTCTGTATTCGATTTATCTTCAATAGTTTCAAAAAATGAAGGCGCTAATGGAGTAATAGACTCAGGAAAATATAACCCTTTATCTGGTGCTAATCCTCTTACAACAGCATCTTCGAAGGTTGTGTTAGGAGCTTTTTTGTTTAGTGAATAGTAATTCATTTTGTTTTATTCTAAATTATTAAACGCTTCATTTAAGTAGACTTTTTAGAGAGAATTCTTTGTGAATCTTCGTGTCTTTTTTGTGAAGCTTCGTGTTATAACTTTTAGTATTAAGTCTTCGGAATAATTTTTAAACTACTCGAATTCCTTCAGTATTTATTTTAGAAACGTAAGTTTCAAATTGGATACCTGATGTTGCATATACGTTTCGTATAGCTTTTTCGACATTTTTAGCTGTAGCTTCACTTTTACTCAACATAAAAATTGAAGGTCCAGAGCCCGAAATCGCGCATCCCAAAGCACCTGCTTGTAATGCAGCATTTTTAACGGCATCAAAATGAGGGATTAATTGCTTACGATAAGGTTCAATCACCACATCGTGCAACGCATCTTTAATTAAATCGTAATCTGATGTATGTAAAGCATGTACTAAGCTACCCACATTTGCCCATTGTGCAATTGCATTACTCAAAGAAATCTCTTTAGGTAAAATGGCTCGAGACTCAGAGGTTTTAATTTCAATCTGTGGATGAATTAACGTCGCAAATAAATCGGGAGGAGTCGGTAGCTTTAATATTTGTAAAGGCGAGGCGCTTTTAACTAATGTAAATCCGCCAAAAATAGCAGGAGCTAAATTATCGGCATGTTCACATTTACTAGCTAAAGCTTCACCTTTCATAGCGTAATAAGTGAGTTTGGTTTTGTCTAATGGTCTGCCTAATAGTTCGTTCATGCCAAAAACACTTCCTGCAGCACTAGCAGAACTGCTTCCAATACCACTTCCTGGTTTAATGTTTTTATAAATTTCTATTTCAAATCCACAATCAGGTTGTAAAGCTTTATACATCGCTAAAGCTGAAACTCCTGCCACATTTTTTTCTGCTTCAAACGGTAAATCGTAGCCTTCAATTTTAGTGATTTTAATGCCTTTTTCGTCTGTTTTTCTAATTACCATTTCGTCACCAATGGTATCTAAACAAAAGCCTAAAACATCGAATCCACAGGCTACATTAGCTACCGTTGCAGGTGAAAATATTTTGATTTCGTTACTCATATCTAATTATTAGCAATTCTTATGATATCGGCAAATAGACCCGAGGCTGTAACATCAGCACCTGCACCTGCACCTTTAATAATTAAAGGTTGCTCAGGATAGCGTTGTGTGTAAAACATGACGATATTATCTTTTCCTTTAAGGTTATAAAACGGATGACCTTCAGGTATTTCTTGAAGTCCAACCTTGGCTTTACCGTCATTAAATTCTGCTACAAATTTTAGTTGGCAGTTATTGTCTTGTGCTGATTTAAACAGTCCTTGGTAGTAGGCTTCATCGTTAATTAAGGTTTTGAAAAAGTCATCAACACTATTAGAATTAGAAGCATTTTCAGTTAAGAAACTATCGGTTTCAAGTTGTGATAGTTCAATAGCATGTCCACTTTCACGCGCTAGAATTAAAATCTTACGAGCCACATCAATACCGCTAAGATCTATTCTAGGATCTGGTTCTGTATAGCCTTCTTCTTGTGCTTGTTTTACCACATCGTAAAATGTTGTTTCAGCATTAAAATTGTTAAAGATGAAATTAAGACTACCTGATAATACAGCTTGAATGGTGTTTATTTTATCTCCAGAAGTTATTAAATTAGTTAAGGTGTCTAATACAGGTAACCCTGCACCAACATTGGTTTCAAATAAAAATGATGCATTGTACTGTCGCGATAACGTTTTTAATTCATTGTAATATTCTATTTTACCTGAGCAAGCTATTTTATTACAAGCGACAACAGAAATACTCTGTTTTAGATACTCACTATAAATATTAGCAACCGCTTCATTAGCAGTAATATCTACAAATACAGAGTTTCTTAAATTTAAGTGCCTTGCATGCTCAAAAAAGCCATCTAAACTTGCTTTTTCACCCGTTTCGAGTTCTTGTTTCCAATTTTTTAAATTGATGCCTTCGTCGTTAACCACCATGGTTCTAGAATTAGATAAACCAGCAATTCTTAAGCTGATTTTAAAATTCTCTTTTAAATAGGCTTTTTGCTGTTTTATTTGCTCTATTAGCCGTTCTCCAACATTACCAACACCAGTAATAAAAAGGTTAATTTGTTTAGTTTTAATTTCAAAAAACTGCTCATGTAAACTGTTTAAGGCTTTCTTTACATCGTTTTTATGAATCACAGCTGAAATATTACGTTCAGAAGCTCCTTGTGCAATAGCTCTGATGTTTACGTTGTTTTTACCAAGGGTACTAAACATTTTTCCGCTTATACCCTGATGATTTTTCATTTTATCACCGATAACAGCAATGATAGATAAATTGGTTTCTAAAACAATAGGATCAATTTTTTGAAGTGCTATTTCATATTCAAAAACGGTATCTATAGCTATCTTGGCACGTTGCGCATCAAGATCTGATATTCCGAAACAAATGGTATGTTCTGAGGACGATTGGGTAATTAAAATAATATTAATTTTCTCTTGTGCTAATGTTTCAAACAAGCGTTTACTAAAACCAGGGACACCAACCATACCATTACCCTGTAAGGTAAGTAAAGCTACATTTTCAATATTGCTAATTCCTTTTACAGGCGAATTACCATTTGGAGTTATATTTTCAGTAATAGTTGTGCCAATAGCCTCTGGATCTAATGTATTTTTAATCACAATCGGAATCTTCTTTTTAAGGACAGGCATTACTGTTGGTGGATATAAAACTTTGGCACCGAAGTGTGATAACTCTACAGCTTCTTGGTACGACAATTCTACAATAGGTGAGGCTTGTTTTACTAATTTAGGATTCGTTGTAAACATACCACTAACGTCTGTCCAGATTTGCAATTCATCTGCATCCATAGCTGCGGCAATAATAGCAGCTGTATAATCGGAGCCACCACGACCTAAAGTCGTTATTTCACCATTGATAGAGTTTGAAACAAAACCAGGAAGTAAAACAATAGCACTAGCGTTTGAATTAAAAAAGGTCTGAATATTAGTATTTGTAATATCAAAATATACCGTAGCGTTATTAAAATTAGAATCCGTAACGATGAGTTCTTGAGAGTTCTTTAATGCTGCGTCTATTGCTCTAGATTTTAAGGTATGATAAATAATGGTCGATGATAGTTTTTCTCCAAAACTTAATAATTTATCCTTGGTTTTTGGAGATAATTCATTGATGAGATAAATACCATCTAATAGACTTTTTAAATCACTTAATTTTTCTGTAATTAAGTCGTGCAAATCATCTTGCTGTTTTTGTATTGATTTACTGTTATCAGGATTTGCAAATAAACCTTCAATTACAGCATTATGAATAGACCAAATGGTATCATATTTATGTTTGTAGTCTAGATTTTTGCTGCAAGCCAAGTTACCTGCTTCTAATAATTTATCGGTAATGCCACCAACGGCAGAAACAACAACAGCAATATTGGTTGTTTCAGATTGTTGATCTAAAATTGAAATGACTTTATTTATGTTTTCGGCTGAACCTACTGAGGTTCCACCAAATTTGAGAACTTTCATAATTTTATATAATTTAAGAGAATAAAATGTCTAAATAGACAAAAAGGGACGGAGAGCATATTATAAATTACCCCAAAGGGTAATAATCGTTGAAATAAAAAACATAAATACACACATAGAATGTGAATTGGAAATTATTGATATGTTATTTTTTTTCTTCATTACATCTCAAATGTATTATTTTTATGACAATAAAAAAACAATTCGTTTCTTTTTAAGGATTTGTTAAAAATAGGGCTTCTAATTATTAAAAATGAAACGAAACTCGCTGTTTGCAAACGCTTTTAAAATGGTACGAGTGCTTTTTATAAATAAATTTTCAAGCGAAAGGAAAATTAAATTCTGCATATGATATGCAACATCAATAAAACAACACTAATAATAACATGAAATTATTTTCGAAAGAACAAATTTACGAAGGAGATAAATTAACCACAGACCGCCAAAACATTTCTTCTACAGATTTAATGGAGCGCGCCGGAACACAAATATTTAATTGGATGCACATGCGAATGCAAGGAGCACAAGTACCAATTCATGTGTTTTGTGGTATTGGAAACAATGGAGGTGATGGTTTGGTATTGGCAAGGCATTTAATTACTCATGGTTATAACGTATTAACGTACATAGTGAATTGCAGTGACAAGCGCTCTAAGGATTTTTTAATTAATTATGACCGGATTAAATCCGTTTCTAAAAAATGGCCAACGATGTTGAGTTGCAAAGAAGACTTTACTGAAATTAAAATCGGTGTAGATGATATTATTGTTGACGCTATTTTTGGTATTGGACTAAACCGCGCACCAAATGCTTGGGTAAGTTCATTATTTCAAAAATTTAAAGCTTCTAAGGCATTTACTTTGTCTATTGATATGCCATCGGGATTATATGCAGATAAAGCTGTAGAAGATGTCAATGCTGTGGTTTTTGCGAACTACACATTAAGTTTTCAATCTCCTAAATTGGTGTTCTTTTTGCCTGAAACGGAACATTATATAGGACAATGGGAGGCTTTAGACATAGGAATAGATCGCGATTATTTAATGCAAACCGAAACCGAGGTTGAGTTGATTTCAAAACATGAAGTCCTGCCTATATATAAGCCTAGAAATAAATTTGCACATAAAGGTGATTTTGGACATGTCTTAATTTTAGGAGGAAGCTACGGCAAAATAGGTGCAGTTAATTTAGCAAGTAGAGCCGCTTTAAGTGCTGGTGCAGGTTTGGTAACAGCGTATATTCCTAAGTGCGGATATCATAGTTTACAAACAGCTATACCAGAAGTTATGGTAGTTACTGATGATTCTGAAACTCATATCTCAAATATTAATTTCGAATTAAAACCAAACATAATTGGTGTTGGAGTAGGACTTGGTACTTCTGAGGAAACGGCAAAAACACTTGAAGCATTTTTAAAGACAAATAAAACGCCGTTAGTTATTGATGCAGATGGATTGAATCTATTGTCCCAACATAAAACGCTTTTAAAATTATTACCTAAACAATCTATTTTAACCCCACACCCTAAGGAATTAGAACGCTTAGTAGGGAAGTGGTCTAATGATTTTGAAAAATTAGAAAAAGTTAAAGCATTTACTGAAGAATATGATATAATCGTTTTAATTAAAGGAGCGCATTCCATCACAGTAAATAAAAAGAAATTGTACATAAATACCACAGGGAATCCAGGTATGGCAACCGCGGGAAGTGGAGATGTCTTAACCGGAATCATTTCAGGTTTAGTTGCTCAAGGTTATACTATTTTGGACGCAACTATTTTTGGTGTGTATTTACATGGAAAATCTGCTGATATTTCCTTAGAAGATTATGGTTACCAAAGTTTAATAGCAAGTCATATTATTGAAACTATTGGTGAGGCTTACATCGATTTATTTAAGCAACCAGAACCACCACAACAGGAGGGACAAAAAGAAAAATAGAAATATAAAAAAGCCTGTCTAATTAATATTAAACAGGCTTTTAATACATGAATTAGAACTTAGATATTCAACTCATTAAATAAATCTATCAAAGCGGAACTAGACGGTCTTGGAGCGTCTGCATTTACAATATTTCCATTAGGATCTATCAATAAAAACCTTGGAATACCGTTAACCTTATAGTCTTGAATGAACTGCGATCTAAAACCATCATCTGCTATTAATTGCATGCCAGTCAATTCTTTATCATTAACCATTTTTTTCCAGCCTTTGTATGCTTCATCAGCATCACCTTTGTATCCACGACCTTCATCAACAGAAATACTTACAAATTCTATATTCTTTCCTTCGTACTGTTTTTCTACTTTTTTAAGAGCAGGTATTTCTATGATACAAGGCCCACACCAAGTTGCCCATAAATCGATATAAACATATTTACCCTTTAAATCTGAAAGAGATGTTTTTCCTCCAGCATAATTTTCATAATTATCAAAAGCAGGAGACGCCGATCCTTTAGGAAACGCATTGAGTGTTGCTTGTTTACTGCTCATAAATTTAGAAAGTTGTTGAACTGTCATGTCTATGTTTTTGTCCATAATAGCAACATGCGAAGAGTCTACATCCGTATATTTAACTTTTAAACCATCGTATGCAGATTTATAATCATTAATAGCTTCTTCAACTTTTTCCATATCACTAGAACCCACTAAATCTTCAGTAAAATACGTTTTAGATATTAAAAAAGATTGAACAGAAAAGTTATTTAAATCTGATGCATCTCCTGTAAACACCATAGAATCAATGAATGATTCATAATCTGTTTCAAAAGATGATGTGTTGTCATTTTCTAGATAAATTTGTCCATATTGTTTTCCATGTTGAAAGTTGTAATCACCAGCGACAACTTTTAAAGTATCTTTAAATGTCCCATCTTCATTAAGGGTAATAATTTTTTCGAAATCTCGTCCTTTGAAAACTTTAAGTGTTTTACTTTCATCAGGGTTTGTTATCTTTCCGGAAAGGGTAACATAATCTTTTGGTTCTCCTTTACATGCAAATATCGTTGCAGCTATACATAGTAATAATAATCGTTTCATAACTCGGTTTTTTGTTCAGAAGCAAAAATAAACATTAATAAATTAATTCTTCATCCTAATGAATTATTAACAAACTCTTGTAGAATCCAATAATATTCCCAAATTTTGAGAACTCAAAAATCACTCCTAATGGATAACTATCATATCATTTCTTCTGACGCTTTAGATATTGTAACGATTTACAATATTTTTTATGAAAATAAAAAGTTAAAACTATCAGAAGCCTCGGCTAATAATATACAGAAATGTAAGACCTATTTAGACGAAAAATTGGCTAACGAAAAAAAACCAATGTATGGTATTAATACTGGATTTGGGTCTTTGTATAATGTAAAAATTTCAGATGCCGATTTAAGTCAATTACAAGAAAATTTAGTAATGTCTCATGCCTGTGGAACAGGTGATAGGGTTCCTGAATCTATAGTAAAGGTGATGTTGCTTTTAAAGATACAATCCCTTAGTTATGGACATAGTGGAGTGCAGTTAGCTACTGTAAATAGACTTATAGAATTTTTTAATAACGATATATTTCCATTTGTTTTTACCCAAGGTTCTTTAGGTGCTTCAGGTGATTTAGCTCCACTCGCACATTTGGCTTTACCTTTATTAGGGAAAGGAAAAGTTGTTCATAACGCAAAGGAGTACGATGCTGCAACTATTTTAGAAGAATTTAATTGGGAGCCTATTACTCTTGAAGCTAAGGAGGGCTTAGCATTATTAAATGGCACGCAGTTTATGAGTGCTTACGGTGTTTACTTACTGCTGATGTCTCATAAAACATCGTATTTAGCAGATATTATAGCTAGTATTTCGCTAGATGCTTTTGATGGTCGCTTAGATCCTTTTCATGATTTAGTGCATGCGGTAAGACCACATCCTGGACAACGAAAAGTAGCAAGACGTTTTAATGAGTTTCTAAAAGGGAGTGAATTAATCACAAGAGAAAAGGAGCACGTCCAAGATCCGTATTCATTTCGTTGTATTCCTCAAGTACATGGAGCAACAAAAGATACCTTAGATTTTGTAGAGAAGGTGATTTTAACTGAAATTAACTCAGTAACAGATAATCCTAATATTTTTCACGAAGAAGATTTAATTATTTCAGGTGGAAATTTTCACGGTCAACCTTTAGCCTTAGCATTAGATTATTTAAAGATTGCAATGGCAGAGATAGGAAATATTTCAGAACGTCGTGTCTTTCAACTCGTATCGGGCTTAAGGGGGTTACCAGCCTTTTTAGTAGATAACCCAGGACTTAATTCAGGGTTTATGATTCCGCAATATACAGCAGCTAGTATTGTAAGTGCTAATAAACAAATGGCAACTCCGGCGAGTGTAGATAGTATTGTATCTAGTAATGGCCAAGAAGATCATGTAAGTATGGGGGCTAATGCAGCCACACAAGCCTATACTTTAGTTAAAAATGTAGAACGTGTCATTGCAATTGAATTGATGAACGCCTCCCAAGCCTTAGAATTTAGAAGACCTTTAAAAACATCGCCTTTATTAGAATCATTCTTAGAGCAATACAGAAAAGTAGTGCCGTTTATAAAAGCAGATGAAGTATTACATGACTCAATTGAAGCTTCAATTCAATTTTTAAAAGATGTAGATATTGAGATTGAAGAATTATTTTTGAACCATTACGATTTAAAATAAATTAAAATGTGAGTAAGAGATATAACTAAGAGGTGTTATTAATTTGTTTTAGTGACCTTTAACGCCCAAGTTATAGCCTCTTCTATGTCTGAGAAAATCATGAGTGGCTTTTTGAAAAACATTTTTTCTATTTGGGCATTTAACTTTGCCTGATAATTATGAGATACTACTGCAAAGCCTATTAAATTTTCGATTTTTTCAGTCTTATAATAAATCTGTGGATCCACAGAATAAGAATGGATTCTGTGTGTAATATAAATGAAATTTTTGTTCCGGAAATATGTTTCACTGATATCAACTAAAACATCATTATAATTGGGTGAGATCGTTACGCCTTCTTTCATCACGGCCAATACGTAATTATCGTAAATAGATAACTCTCCAAAGTTAAAAGATAGTTTTTTGATCATATTTTTTTAACAGAAAACAACTTCTGATAAGATAAAAAAAAACTCCTTCACAAAGAAGGAGTTTAGAATATAATTTGTGACTAAATTTATGATTCAGTCGTTTTACTAGGTGATTTTATGCTAATACTTAATTCATCGGTTTTGCTATCTAAATCCATTGTTATAATATCACCTTCATGAATTTTAGAATTGATAATCTCTTCTGCAAGTGCATCTTCAACATATTTCTGAATAGCTCTATTAAGAGGTCTTGCACCATATTGTTTATCAAAGCCTTTTTCTGCAATATAACCTTTAGCCTTATCAGAAAGTTCCAGTTCATAACCTAGATCTTTAATTCTATCTATAAGCTTAGCCATTTCGATATCAATAATTTTACCAATATCCTCTTTCTCTAAAGCGTTAAATACAATAACGTCATCAATTCTATTTAAAAACTCAGGAGCAAATGCTTTCTTCAATGCATTTTCTATGACTGCTTTTGCATGGTCTGATTCTTGAGCAACTGCAGCTGCAGTGCCGAAACCAACTCCACTTCCAAAATCTTTTAATTTTCGGGCTCCAATATTAGATGTCATAATTATGATTGTGTTTCTAAAATCAATTTTACGACCTAAACTATCTGTTAGATACCCGTCATCTAAAACTTGCAATAGCATATTGAAAACGTCTGGATGTGCTTTTTCAATCTCATCTAAAAGTACTACCGCATATGGCTTACGTCTTATTTTTTCTGTTAACTGTCCACCTTCTTCGTAGCCTACGTATCCTGGAGGTGCACCAACTAAACGAGAAATAGCAAATTTCTCCATGTACTCACTCATGTCAATTCTAACAAGTGCATCGTCACTATCAAATAACTCGCGCGCTAGCACTTTTGCTAATTGTGTTTTACCAACACCAGTCTGCCCTAAAAAGATAAATGAACCAATTGGTTTATTTGGATCTTTTAATCCCGCTCTATTTCTCTGAATGGCTTTAACGACTTTAGAAACCGCTTGGTCTTGACCAATAACCTTTCCTTTTATTAATTCAGGTAATTTAGAGAGTTTATTGATTTCAGTTTGCGCAATTTTATTTACCGGAATACCTGTCATCATAGAAACGACATCAGCAACATTCTCTTCTGTAACAATTTCGCGATGCTGTTTAGTTTCTTCTTCCCATTTTTCTTGAGCAGTAGCTAATTCTTTTTCTAATCGTTTTTCATCATCTCTAAGTTTTGCAGCTTCTTCATATTTCTGTTTTTTAACGACGCTATTCTTAGTTTCCTTAACTTCTTCAAGTTTCTTTTCTAGTTCAAGAATCTGTTTTGGGACATCAATATTGGTGATATGAACACGAGAACCAGCCTCATCTAAAGCATCAATGGCTTTATCTGGCAAAAAGCGCTCCGTCATATAGCGGCTTGTTAATTTTACACAAGCTTCAATGGCTTCATCCGTATAATTAACATTGTGATGTTCTTCGTACTTACCTTTAATGTTGTTTAGAATTTCAATAGTTTCCTCAACAGAAGTTGGTTCAACAATGACTTTCTGAAAGCGACGTTCTAAAGCTCCATCTTTTTCAATGTATTGTCTATATTCATCTAATGTGGTTGCACCGATACATTGTATTTCTCCTCTTGCTAAAGCAGGTTTAAACATGTTAGAAGCATCTAAACTTCCAGTGGCTCCACCAGCACCAACGATAGTATGAATTTCATCTATAAATAGAATAATATCATCGTTTTTTTCAAGCTCGTTCATAACGGCTTTCATACGTTCTTCAAACTGACCTCTATATTTTGTGCCTGCAACTAAACTTGCCAAATCTAAAGTTACGACGCGCTTATTAAATAGGGTACGAGACACTTTGCGCTTTACAATTCGTAAAGCTAGGCCTTCGGCTATGGCAGATTTACCAACGCCAGGTTCACCTATTAATAGAGGGTTGTTTTTCTTTCTTCGACTTAAAATTTGAGATACACGTTGTATTTCTTTCTCTCTACCTACAACAGGATCTAATTTATCCTCTTCTGCAAGTACAGTTAAGTCTCTTCCAAAATTATCTAAAACAGGTGTTTTAGATTTTTTATTCGTTTTATTAGATTGTCCACTAAATGGATTCTGTTTTGTTTCTTCCTCTTCATTCATGTCATCATCAGAAAACGATTCTGCTTTGGGAGTGTCTAAATAATCATCTTCGCTAGTTATCATAGATTTAAATTCTTCTTTAACGTTATCATAATCTACTTTTAGCTTATTTAAAAGCTTTGTTGTAGGGTCATTTTCATTTCTTAAAATACACAATAGTAAATGTGCTGTATTTATAGAGGTACTTTGAAACAATTTAGCTTCTAAAAATGTTGTTTTTAAAGCGCGCTCTGCTTGCCTAGTGAGGTGTAGGTTCTTTTTTTCGTTAGATGTCGTTACGATATTAGGGTTGGCCGGACTCAATATCTCTACTTTACGTCTTAGGTGGTTTAAATCCACATCTAAGGCGCTTAAAATATCTATCGCTTTACCATTGCCATCTCTTAAAAGACCTAGCATTAAATGTTCGGTTCCAATAAAGTCATGACCTAAACGTAATGCCTCTTCTTTGCTGTAGGCAATAACATCTTTAACTCTTGGGGAAAAATTATCATCCATATTAAATTCCTTTCTGCTTTAAAAATAATAAAAACATATTGACTATAGGTCAAAAACTATACCTAAACCAAATGAATTTTAAAATGAGTCCTAAATAACTTGAATTAAATTGTACTTGAATGTATAATCATAATCTTAGAGTGTTTTTCTAAGAGTCTGTTTATTAATGAAATATGAGTGCAATAGTAACGAATTATCGGTGTCGCTTTAATACTTATTTGATGTTTATCAAATGTTAGAAACGAAGAGAGTAAAAAAGCATTTTAAATCAAAGGAAAATAAGAGATACTTATTAACGAAAAAGATATCACATATTGTTAATAAAAATTCCCAAAAACATGTTTAATTTTGGCTATAAACAGTAGTATTTTGGTTATATTAGCACGTTATTGAAATTCACAAAAAACTAATTAATTTTATATATGGCAGAAGGAGAAAAACTCATTCCAATTAACATTGAAGATGAAATGAAATCGGCTTACATTGATTATTCAATGTCGGTCATTGTGTCACGTGCGTTACCAGATGTAAGAGATGGTTTAAAACCAGTTCATAGACGTGTGCTTTATGGCATGCATGAGTTAGGTATTAGAGCAAATAGTGCACATAAAAAATCAGCAAGAATAGTTGGTGAAGTTTTAGGTAAGTATCACCCACATGGAGATACCTCGGTTTATGATGCGATGGTACGTATGGCTCAGGAATGGAGTTTGCGTTATATGTTAGTTGATGGGCAAGGTAACTTTGGTTCTGTTGATGGTGATAGTCCTGCAGCAATGCGTTATACAGAGGCTAGAATGCGTAAGATATCTGAAGATATGTTAGCAGATATCGATAAAGAAACTGTAGATCATAAATTAAACTTTGATGATACTTTAGAAGAACCAACGGTTCTTCCTACACGTATCCCTGGACTTTTAGTAAATGGTGCATCTGGTATTGCCGTTGGTATGGCTACCAATATGCCACCACATAACTTAACTGAAGTAGTAGATGGTACTATAGCTTATATCGAAAACAATGATATTGAAATTGATGAGTTAATGCAACACATTAAAGCACCAGATTTTCCAACAGGTGGAACAATTTATGGTTATGATGGTGTTAAAGAAGCTTTCCATACAGGTCGCGGACGTATTGTAATGCGAGGAAAAGCTATAATCGAAGAAGTACAAGGTAGAGAATGTATTATTGTATCTGAGATTCCTTACCAAGTTAACAAGGCAGACATGATTAAAAAGACTGCTGATTTAGTTAATGAAAAGAAAATGGAGGGTATTGCTTCTATCCGTGATGAATCGGATAGAAATGGTATGCGTATCGTTTATGTTTTAAAGCGCGATGCAATTCCAAATATCGTTCTGAATAAATTATATAAGTATTCAGCATTACAGACCTCTTTTAGTGTCAATAATATAGCACTAGTTAAGGGGCGTCCGCAATTATTGAATTTAAAAGAATTAATTCATTATTTCGTAGAGCACAGACATGAAGTTGTTGTTAGACGTACCACTTATGAATTGCGTAAAGCAGAAGAGCGTGCACATATCTTAGAAGGTTTAATTATAGCTTCAGATAATATTGATGAAGTCATTAAAATTATTCGTGCATCATCTAATGCAGAAGAAGCGCGTAATAGTTTAATTGAACGCTTTAAATTATCTGAAATACAAGCCAAAGCTATTGTAGAAATGCGTTTGCGTCAGTTAACAGGCTTAGAACAAGATAAATTACGTTCTGAGTATGATGACATCATGAAAACAATTATTGACCTTAAAGATATCTTAGACAGAAAAGAACGTCGTATGGATATTATTAAAGGAGAGCTAGAAGTTGTAAGAGATAAATATGGTGATGAGCGTCGTTCTATTATAGAGTATGCAGGTGGCGACTTGAGTATCGAAGACATGATACCAGATGCACAAGTGGTAATTACGATTTCTCATGCAGGTTATATTAAGCGTACATCGCTTACAGAATATAAAACTCAGCATAGAGGCGGGGTTGGACAAAAAGCATCAACAACTCGTAATGAAGATTTCTTAGAGCATCTATTTGTAGGTACAAACCACCAATATATGTTATTCTTTACACAGAAAGGAAAATGTTTCTGGATGCGTGTTTATGAAATTCCAGAAGGATCAAAAACATCTAAAGGTAGAGCAATTCAGAATTTAATAAATATTGAGCAAGATGATAAAGTGATGGCTTTTATCTGTACTCAGGATTTAAAAGATGAAGCCTATATTAATAGCCACTATGTCATTATGGCAACTAAACAAGGTCAGGTTAAGAAAACTTCTTTAGAACAATATTCTAGACCAAGATCTAATGGTATTAATGCGATAACGATTAAGGAAGATGATGTTTTATTAGAAGCAAAATTAACTACAGGTGAGAGCCAAGTGATGTTAGCCTTAAAATCTGGTAAAGCTATTCGTTTTGAAGAAGCGAAAACAAGACCAATGGGTAGAAATGCTTCTGGAGTTCGTGGTATTCGTCTTCAAGATGAAAAGACAGATGAAGTAATAGGTATGATTGCTGTAGACGATATGGAAAGCAATATTCTTGTTGTTTCTGAAAATGGTTACGGAAAACGTTCTAGTTTAGAGGATTATAGAATTACTAACAGAGGAGGGAAAGGTGTGAAAACCATTTCTATTACTGAAAAAACAGGTAATTTAGTTTCTATAAAGAACGTAACCGATGAAGATGATTTAATGATTATCAATAAATCTGGAATTGCTATTAGAATGGCTGTAGCTGATTTACGAGTAATGGGTAGAGCAACGCAAGGTGTAAAACTGATTAACCTAAAAGGAAATGATTCTATTGCTGCCGTAGCTAAAGTGATGAAAGACGAAGAGGAAGATATCTTAATTGATGTAGATGCTGAGGTCTTGGATAACGAAGACGCTATTGACGATGGCACGGCTATTGATAATAATGACACAGAAAGCGAATAATTAATAAATAACAAAACGATTTAATACAAGATGAAAAAATTACTGACATTAGTGCTAGGTTTAGCAATTACGTCATTGTCTTTTGCACAAAAAAATGAGATAAAGGCGATAGAGAAAGCACTTAAAAATTCAAACTTTGCTGATGCTAAATCAGCAACTGCTTCAGCGGAAGCTTTAATAGGCAGCATGGATGACAAGTCTAAAGCTAAATTTTATTTGTTAAAGGCCAAAGCATTGTATGCAAATGGGAATGGTACTGATGACAATATCGATGAAGCGATAACAAGTTTAGGTAACTTGAAAGATTTAGAGTCTAAAATGGGAAAATTAAAATACACCCAAGAAGCTAATGAAATGACTACAGGGATGGTTAATACTTTTTTAACTAAAGCAAATAATGCCTTTACGAATAAACAGTACAAGGCTGCAGCTAAGGGTTTTGAAAAAGTTTATAGAATGTCCCCTAAAGATACCTTGTATCTTTATTATGCAGCTTCTTCTGCTGTAACGGAGCCAGATTATAAAACAGCTTTAGATTACTACGTTCAACTTAAAAATTTAGGATATAGTGGTGAGCAAATGAATTATTATGCTACTAACGTTGAAACAGGTGAGGAAGAAAACTTTGCTAATAAATCAGCAAGAAGTTTTTCTATAAAAGCGAAATTACACAAGGATCCAAGAGATGAAAAAAGTCCATCAAAAACGGCTGAAATTGTAAAGAATATTGCTTTAATATATGTTTCTCAAGGTGACAATGAAAAAGCACTAGGAGCTATGGCAGATGCTAGAAGTGAAAATCCTGAAGATATTGGATTATTATTATCTGAAGCTAATGTTTATCTCAAAATGGGAAATAAAGAGAAGTTCAGATCTTTAATGGAAGAAGCTACTGAAAAGGATCCTACGAACGCAGAATTACAATACAATTTAGGTGTGTTAGCAGCAGAAGGCGGTAATTCAGAGGCGGCTATAAAGTATTACGAAAAAGCTCTAGCTATTAATCCAAACTATGTTGATGCTTACAATAATTTAGCAGTAGTAATTTTAAATGGAGAGGCTGAAATAGTTGAGGAAATGAACAACTTAGGAACAAGTAAAGCTGATAACAAGAAGTATGATGAATTAAAAGAAAAGCGTACTCAAGTATATCAACAGGCTATTCCTTATTTAGAAAAAGCATTAGAATTGAAAGGTACTAATCTCGATGCGGCTAAAACGTTAATGAACATTTACAGTGCACTTGGTGAAACTGATAAATTTAAAGCGATGCGAACTAAAGTTGAGGAAATTGAAGCTTCAGCAAACGGTAATTAATAGTTACAGTAAAACATAAAAAAAGCGACTGAAAAGTCGCTTTTTTTTATACAATTTTTTTAATAACCCTTAGCTTATGGGTATGTGTTTTTTTATCAATATTATAGATACCACTATGATCTAAACGATCAATTCTAACCTTGCCATGGGCATGTATAATGTAATTGTCTTCCATTATAATACCAACATGCGTAATGTTACCTTCTGCGTTATCAAAAAAGGCTAAATCACCTGGCTCACTTTCTTCAATAAAACTTAGAGCTTCACCTTGTGTTGCTTGTTCAGATGCATCTCTAAAAAGTTTGTAACCATTGAGCTTATATACCATTTGAGTAAAACCAGAACAATCAATTCCAAAAGGCGTTTTTCCACCCCATAAGTAAGGAGCATTTAAGAATAGAAAAGAGGATTTTATAATGTTCTCTTTAGCGCTTTTTGACGTTAACGCACTTCCATCAAAATTGTGATTAAATAAAAGTAAACCGTTTAAATCAGATCCAACAGGAATAGGGTATAAATTATTAGAGGCATCTGTAACAAACTCAATTAAATCTTTGGATAAATAAATATCAGACTTATCTAAATCTATATAAGTAGATTCTTCAATTTCTATATATTGTTTATTATCTATCCAACCTTCGTATTTATCAAAGGCAAATCGAATACGACTCCATTGCTTACGCTGTTCTAGAACTTTAAAGTAATCACCATATAACGCCTGCGTTACCATTTCACTGGTATCGGTAGGTTCTAATCGTATTGGTACAATTCCAAGATTGCAAATGCCGTATTGCATAGGGTTTAGTTAAGCGCGTTCTATTACCATTGCAGATGCACCACCACCACCATTACAAATAGCAGCTGCACCTAATTTAGCATTGTTTTGGTGTAATACGTTGATTAACGTAACTAATATTCTAGCACCAGAGCATCCTAAGGGATGACCTAAAGAAACAGCACCACCATTAACATTTACGTTTTTATCATTTAATCCTAAGATTTTCATATTTGCTAAACCAACAATAGAAAACGCTTCGTTAAATTCAAAGAAATCAATAGCATCCAATTCTACATTTGCTTTTGCAAGTGCCTTTGGCAATGCTTTTGCAGGAGACGTTGTAAACCACTCTGGTTCTTGTGCAGCATCAGCATACCCTTTTATAATAGCAATAGGTTTTAAACCTAATTCTTCTGCTTTTTCTCTACTCATTAAAATTAATGCCGCAGCACCATCGTTAATCGTAGATGCATTTGCAGCAGTAACCGTTCCGTCTTTTGTAAATGCAGGGCGTAATGCAGGAATTTTATCCATTCTTACATTTGAGTATTCTTCATCTTTAGCGACTATAACAGGTTCTCCTCTTCGCTGTGGAACTTCAATAGAAATCACTTCATCATTAAATTTTCCATTCTCCCAAGCCGCTTTTGAGCGATTATAAGATTGAACAGCATAAGCATCCTGATCTTCTCTAGAGAATTCATATTCCGTAGCGCAGGCATCTGCGCAAACTCCCATAGCGTTATTGTCATACGCATCCACCAAACCATCTTTTTGCATGCCATCTTCTAATGTGGCAGGTCCGAATTTAGTGGCACTTCTCGCATGGTAATAATGAGGAATTAAACTCATGTTTTCCATACCTCCAGCGACAACAATATGAGCATCACCTAATTGTATGGCTTGTGCAGCTTGCATTACAGCTTTCATACCAGAAGCACAAACTTTATTGATGGTAGTACAAGGAACCGTATTTGGTAGGCCAGCATAAATAGCTGCTTGTCTCGCAGGAGCTTGCCCTGTACCAGCTTGAACAACATTACCCATAATGACTTCATCGACCATTTCAGGTTTCAAGTTTATTTTATCTAAAGCTCCTTTAATGGCAGCAGCTCCTAATCGTGGTGCTGGTACTGTAGATAGGCCACCTAAAAAACTTCCAATAGGTGTTCTTACTGCTGAAACGATAACGACGTCCTTATTCATTGTTATTATATTTGATGTTAATTGATGCGAAATTAAACATTTTTTGAGAGATTTGAGAATGTATTAATGATATTAGCCTTCTAAAATTCTAATATTTATTACATTTGATTGTATATGAATGTATTCTTCAATAAGTGGTATAAAAATCACGCTTTAGTCTATAAGATTTTGTTGTTCATTGTAACAACATTGTTTATAGTATATCTGTTTCCTAAAACAGGAAAGTTTAGATATTCATTTGAAAAAGGGAAGCCTTGGCAATCTGAAAATTTATACGCCCCATTTAATTTTGCTATTAAAAAGTCAAAAGCAGAAATTGATGCCGAGAAAAATGAAATTAAAGACAGAAGTCTTGTTTATTTTGAAATAAATAGAGAGGTTAAAGACGAGGTACTTTCTGATTATTTAGCAAGATTTAATCAGGTGTTTAAAGACTCTAGTAATTTTATTAGTGAAAATTCAGGCTTGTATAAAAAAGGAAGAACCATAATAAATAATCTTTACACTGTTGGAGTATTAGATTTAGATTACAGTTATGCAGATGATAGACCCGTAAAACTTGCAACAGCCAATAAAGTTGAAAAAGAAATTCAATATGGTAGCTTATTTGAGTTGAGTGATTTACGTACTCGAGTGGAGTCTGATATGGGTAATTCAACAGCTATCGATGTTAAAAAACGTATGATATCTGTTTTTTTCGATGTGATAAAACCTAATACTAAATTAAATAAAACGTTAACCGAAAAAGCCTTAGAAGAGGAGTTGTCTAGAATATCCCTGACAAGAGGTCGTGTAGAGAAAGATCAGCTTATTATTTCAAAAGGACAGGTGATTGAAGAAGCGCAATATGATATATTAAGTTCGCTTAAATCTGAATATGAATCTCAAGTATGGAATTCAACCAATTACAATTGGGTTCTTATCGCTTATACATTGTTAGTAGCTTTAGCGCTTCTAATGTTACTGTTGTTTCTTAGCAAGTACAGAAAAGAGGTTTTTTTAAACAATACTAAAGTTACATTTATATTTTTCAATATCGCGTTAATGATATTTTTAAGTACGTTAGTAATTAATTTTAACTCGCAATATATTTATGTCGTACCTCTGTGTATTCTACCATTGGTTTTAAAGGCTTTTTTCGATGCGCGATTGGGTTTGTTTACGCACGTACTAACAGTATTGCTTTTGGGTTTTGTTGTGCCCAATAGTTATGAGTATATGTTTCTTCAAATTATTGCAGGTATGGTTACTATATTAACCGTTTCAGAATTATACAAACGGGCTAATCTTTTTATATCTGTAGGACAAATAACGTTTATATATATCATAGCATACTTCGCTTTTTTTGTAATTCACGAAGGGCAACTAACAGGTTTAAAGTTTGAGATTTTCGGAATGTTTATCCTATCTGGTTTAGCAACACTATTTGTCCAACCTTTGATATATATATATGAAAAAATATTTGGATTAGTCTCTGATGTGTCTTTATTAGAGCTATCCGATACAAATACCAAACTCCTAAAAGAACTATCTAACAGGGCACCCGGAACATTTCATCATTCTTTAAACGTTGCCAACTTAGCAGAAGCATCAGCAAACGAGATAGGTGCAAATGCTATGTTAGTTAGAGTAGGAGCCTTGTATCATGATATTGGTAAGATGAATAACCCAACGTATTTTACAGAAAACCAGAGTACAGGTATTAATCCTCATGATGAATTATCGAGTAAAGAAAGCGCGAAAATTATTATAGATCATGTTTTAAATGGAATTGAAACCGCTAAAAAATATAATCTTCCAGATCGTGTTATAGATTTTATTAGAACGCATCATGGCACAAGTTTGGTCTACTATTTCTATATGAAAGAAAAGGCAACAAATGAAAATGTTGACATCAGAGATTTTACTTATCCTGGACCAACTCCATTTAGCAAAGAAACAGCTATCCTTATGATGTGCGATAGTGTAGAAGCAGCTTCTAAAAGTTTAAAAGAACCTACAAGTACTAAGATTAATGATTTTGTTGAAAACATCATTAACAAGCAAATGGAGAATGGTCAATTTTTAAATGCGGATATTACCTTTAAAGAAATACAAGCGCTTAAAAAAGTACTAAAATTTAAGTTGGCTAACATTTACCATTTGAGGATTGAGTATCCTGAGTAAAATAAAATTCAGCGCATTTATAATATTTGGTATCTAATTTAAAAGGGACTTATCTGAAACCTTAATATAAATGCTATTTGTCTGAAATTAAGTTTTTAGAAAACATCAGTACGTGTTGTCTTCTAGGCTATATACTCCTTTATTTTAAAACCTTTATATTCAATTGTGTACTTTTAAATAAGATTTCAATGGTTGTAAACTAAAATTAATAATGTTACAATATCCCTGAATACGGTTAGAAAAGTATGTGTTTAAATGTTCAATTTTGTAAGGAATAAAAACTTACAATTATGGATTTTAAAACAATGTTACAGTTACCTGTATTAGATACTAATGAGGTTTTAGCAATAGTACAAGAAATAGCAGATATAGAAAGAAAAGAAGAAAGACCGCGCATGCCTAAGGTTGCAATCTCTACACATTCTGATACTGCTTCTGGATTTTTTGTCAACTATAATGCAGAAAAAAAAGTAGTTTTATTATGTGATATTTATGATCGCGATGCACAATTTCAATATATAGAAGTACGCTCTATTTCATCGATTTCTTTGAGCAACATAAATAAGCATGCCTATCTTTTATCGGATGGAAACATTCCTTTTACGCCAGATGCTGATGATATACCAACAGTACTTCAGCTTAAAAAAGATATTAAAAACTTGGAATTAGAAATTAAAGAGGCTTTAGAGAAAGAAATTTCTATAGTTTATATGTACGACGGGACTCCCGAAGATTTGGATAAGTTTTATGCTTCAAAAGTTGTACCGTTATTAAAAGAAACACTTTCTAAAATAGCAACAGATCACTTAGCAAAAGCTGCGTTTACAGAGGCCATTTCCACTATTAATTTCTGTTTGGGGAGCGAGAATAACTTAATAAGAGATAAAGAGGTTATTACTGTCACAATAGATTCTTCTAAAGGTTTAAAGAGTTTTATTAAAGCGAAACAGTTACAAGATCAAATCGAAAAATTTTTATAACACTAAAACAAATTAATATGCAAGACTCTAACGTAGTTAGCCGAATAGAATTATTAATAAGAAAAGATAGCAATACAGAAAAAGCTTTTGTCTTAAGTCATTGTGACTATAGTTTTAATAATGATTATTATACTGAAGAAAAAAAACCGATAGACGTCAATTTTTCAGGAACAACAAAAATGGTTAATGATCCTTTATTTATGGAATGGATTTCTAACCAACCTGGCGAATGGTCTGGTAGCGCTAAGGTTTATCATAGAGATCAAGAAACCGCTTCTGTAGCTATAGAGTTTGATAAGGCGACTGTTGTCAGTTTTAGTCAGTCTTTTTCTGAATATAATGCGCATAGCGATGCTTACTTTAGCATGGTTATGAAAGGTGTAACGTTTAATACTGTGAAATTAAACTAGTAAAAATTTCCTCTATAAATAAATACAAGAAAAGCCTTTAAGAAATTAACTTAAAGGCTTTTCTGCATTCTACGATGAGTCATTTATTATCTCATAAAAAAAGGAGAAAACCAATCTTAGCTTCTCCTTGTTTTCTGATCATAGCTTTAAAACTATAAATTATTTTCTAAATATTCACGGATTGTTAAATCTATAAAATAACCACTGTGGTGACCACCCCAACATGCTGTTAAAGAAAACACACCATCCTCTAATTTTAATTCTTTTTTAGCTTCAGCACCTTCATTTGGGATGCAGTATACTTCAATAGAAGTCACACTTTCTGCCATGGCCTCTTTACCCATATCGTCCTTACAAACCAATTTGATACCATCAGTAAGACGTTGTAAACATACACTTGGCACAAATTTTATAAAATCTAATTCAAAGGTGTCCCAATTAATATGTATTGGCAATTCTTTACCCACGATTTCATTAATTTCTTGTTGGTAATCAGCTAAATATTGATCTTCTATAGATTTTGCTGCTCTTTTTTCTTGTAATCCCATAATCGTTATTTTAATTTAATTAATACTTCAAAGGTATTGGAAGTAATAGGTTGAAAAACACCCTGAATAAGGGAATAAAAAAACTCACTGAATTCCGTGAGTGCTTTGCTAATAGATAGCTCTACATTTAAGTTTCAAACTTAAAAACAATGAAAATTACAATTATATCTATTATTTGTCTTCTAATATTAGTACTCATTTTAGCGGGATGCTCCAAATATATTGGAATTCCTAAAAAAAAAGCAGCACTTAATTTGGAAGCATATTTACAAAACAAATACAAAGGAAAATTGGCTTATAGTGACTTAAGTCTATTTTTTAATGCCGCAACTATGGATCCTAATATGTATGGGATGCTAATTTATGATAAGGACATTCCGGAAATAGAATTTTATACGCATCTTAATCTTAAAAATATATTAGAAAACGACACTTTACCCATGTATCCTATTGCAGACGGGATGACTGTGGATGATTTATATAAACGTGCCCTAACACGTTATGAAACCAGACAAGCGGTAATTGCCGATTTTAAAGAAGAAATCCCTGAAATAATGTTTTCTACAGAAATTATTGATTTAAATTTTAAACGAGATATAGAACCAAATGAGCTCGAAGCTATCGTAGCACGTTTTATAGATAGGTTAAGTCAATCTATAGAAGAGTTAGAATCGGCCTATCAATTTAGTTTACGAATTAGAACAACTAGTCATCCTGAAGGTTATATGATTATTCCGTTAGAAGTTGTAGACAGTAAATGGCATGCTAAACCAATGTTATTGTCCGAAAAAACAGTTGGTTTTGAAACTTTAAAAACAATGATTCTAAAAAACATACAGGCTAAATTAGAAACACCATATCCTTATTATAAAACAACTGAACATATTAAAATATATATGGATAAATCGACTTTGTCTAGAGGGGCTTGGGTACAGTATTTAGAAGATAAACGGATTGTAAATAATGGAAAAGGTAAATGGAGAAATCCACAAACAGGACTTTATGTTGTGTATTTTGATTTAGATACTAAATTTATTTATCGTGGCGAGTTATTAACCGATGAGAATGATACCATGTCTTACCGTGAAGAATTAAGACAAATCATGGATACCGTTGAGGCGGAGGGGGTTAGGACGAAATAAAGACACTCTATAACACGTTTTTAAGTGTAGGAGACTTCAGCTTAAGTTTAGTACAAAAGCAGATGTTTCTATTCATCAAAGAGGCCAGATTCTATAGCATATTTTACCGCACCTGTAGTAGTTTTAGAACCCGTTTTTAAGAGAATATTTTTACGATGGGTTTCTACAGTATTAACCGAAATAAATAATTTCTCTGAAATTTCCTTTGACGTCAATTCATCTCCCAAAAGATTTAAAACTTCTTTTTCACGTGGGGATAGTTCTATGTTTTTATATTTTTTACGCTCAAAAACACTTTCCATATAACGTTGTTTAATGATTTCAGAAAAATATTGTTCATTATCCAAAACAGTTCTTACTGCCGTTTGTAACTCCTCTTTGCTTGTAAATTTAGGAATAAAACCATCGGCTCCTTTTTGGATCACTTTATGTACCGTTCTATGGTTGTCTAGCATGCTCAACATAATAATTTTCACACTACTATGTTTTTTCTTAAGTTCCGTAAGTAGCTCAATACCGTCCATTTTTGGCATACTGATATCGCTAATAATTAAATCAATTTCAAATTGATTCAACAATCTAAGTACTTGCTTACCTTCGGTTGCTAAATGCACGTCACCTATTTCTTGCATATCGCTTAAAATGGTGTTTATACCTTCAAGAAACATTAGGTGATCGTCTGCTATTATTATATTTGCTTTCTTCAAAATGTATTAATTTATAGGAATGTCTATAGTTATAGAAGTGCCATGTCCTGAATTGCTATCAATATCTAAAGTACCTTTTACCTTTTGTAATCGTTCCTTAATATTTCGGAGTCCTATGCCTTGTTTTTTGCTTTTTTGAAACCCTTTTCCATTATCATTAACCACAATATTTAAATGATCTTTATGCTTGGTGAGTTGCACATCTACATGCGAGGCCTCTGCGTGTTTTAATATATTGTTAATTAGTTCTTGAACAATGCGATAAACATCTGCCAAAAGTTCGTCTGGTAACAAATCAATGTCTTCTCGCGGAAAGAAAAAAGTTTGTATTTTAATATTAGATTTTTTAATAATCTGATCAATAAAATCACTTAAGAAACTCGTAAAACCTATTTTCGAAAAGGATAGAGGATGTAATTGATGCGATAGGCTACGTAAATCCATACAGGCATTACTTATAGCCGTTGCAATACGTTTCGATTTCACGTCTTCTTCATGTTGTTCTGTATAGTGCTCAAAGGCAATTTTTATACTTGCTAAATCACTTCCAATCCCATCATGAATTTCGCGAGCTAAGCGCGATCGTTCTTCTTCTTGTCCTTCTTGGTAACGTTCTATAACAGATAATTTATGATCATTTATCATTTTGTTAATCTGCTGTTTGGCATTTTCTTCCTGTTGTAAACTCAATTCTTTTTGCACTCGTAAACGCTGAATGTAGAAAAGCCTTAATACTATTAAGGTAAATAATACTAATGTAAATCCGGCAATGAGCACATTTCTAATTAGTTTTTGTCGTTTTACAGTAAGTTCTACTTTTTGCAACTCGGCTTCATTTAATTTTTGCTCTTTTTCTAACAGTTGAATCTTGGCTTCTTTTAACTCTGTTTCATAGCGCTCTTGAATTTTTACCACATATTTCTCTTTATCTAAGGAATTCTGATCAGCTACACTTGCAACCCCCTTTTGATAAAATTCTAATGCTTTTTTGTAATTATTTTCTTTTTGATAGAGTTGCGCTAGGTTTTTATAAATGTCAGATTTATATTGAAATAAGGATTGTTTCTCTCCAATGGCTAAGGCACGTTGAAAATAATTTATAGCCGATTTAGTATTCCCTAATTTGCTTTCGCATAGGCCCAAATCGTTTAATACAATAGCAATGTCAGAGTGAAATTTGAGTTCTTCTAATAACACCAATGTTTTCTCTAAAGCAATTATGGCTTCTCTGCATTTACCTTCTACCACTAACATTTGTGATAGATTTATATTTATATAGGCAACAACAGCTTTGTTACCTTCTTTTATTCTGTACTCTAAAACAGTTTGGTAATGTTCTCGAGCCTGATCAAATTTACCTTCTTCTTTGAGGATATTCGCAAAGTTGAATAGGGTAGTGAGTACACCGTCATCATCACCAATAGATCGGTACAAATCTGCAGCACGATCTAAATTTTCTGCAGATTTTTTATAGTCCTTTTGAAGTAGATATAATGTGGCAATGTTTTGATAAGCGTTAGCTTCTTGTGTTTGGCTATTTGTTAATCGTGCATACCGTAAGCACTCCATAAAATTATCGATGGCTTTCGGATATTCACCTAAACTTTTATAGGCAGATGCCAATATATTATAACAAGCGGCTAAGCCTTTTTCAGTGTTTGAGTCTTTAAGTAGCGCAATGGCTTTATAGGTGTAATTTATAGTGCTTTTATAATCGCCCGTTATATTACCTAAATTGCCTAAGGCATAGAGCGCTCTAGCTTCTTGAAGATTTAAATTTAAACGTCTGCTTTCTTTAAGCCATTGCACCGCAGCTTCCTCTGCTATTTGTGGTTTTGTATGTAAATACTCAGCATAAACACTAGACAGAGAATCTAATCTAGTACTATCTAGGTTTTGAGCCCAGGATGACGGAGTTACCCCTAAAACAAGACTAATGGTGACAATAACATGTGTAGTAAATAACTTCATTAAATAATGTAAACTTAATACCTTTAGGTGAAATAAGTTGCTTTAATGGTAGATTTGACATTTTTTAACAATTCAAATTCCTCTTTCTTAAAATCGTCATCACGTTGAGAAAGTTCTTCTAATATATTATGAAGTAAAAAGTCATCCGATCCAAAATGGTTTTTTACATGCGTTAATTGATCATACAAGGCCTGAACTGAGGGTTGGTCTTTACTTAAAAACATAGCGCTGTATTTGGTAAATCCGTCTACATCTTCTAATTGTTGAGCGAGTAATTTATGACTTCTCAACATCATATTATATTCATCTTTCGGGAAATCAAAAAAGGTGTAATCCGGATAACTTTGTATGGAATGCTGAAGTGTTTCTAAGGCTTTTTTCGGCTCATTTTCTTCATTGTAAAAATTATAAAGCTTAAAAAATGTTTTGTAATCACTCGCTTCTGGGGCTTGTTCTTTTGCGGTTTTGTAAGCCGATAGCGCTTCTGCATTATTAAAACTATCTTCTGCACAACTCCCTACCATTTTTAGATAAAAGGCTTTGTTATTTGCCATATGTGCAGCTTGACTAAGATTGCCGATTGCAGCATCAAAATTCTTTAAAATCCAGTGGATTAAACCATTGTTTCTAAAGTCTACAAAAGTTGTTGGCATTTTAACCAAATCCGCTTCAGAGGCTGGTGCTAAATCTTCAGGTTTGGGTAAATAATCATAATAACAAACCCACTTAAAAACAGGATATAATTCTGGTGATAATTGGCCTTGTTCGTGATTATAAATGGCATATTTATGGCATTCTTTATAATCCTCCATTTCTAAAAGAGCTTCCACACATAAGTTCATAGTGCTGCAGTAATCTGAATCACCAATCTTGTAATAATTGATTTCAGATTGCATATCCTCAAAAAATGCGGTGTAGTTTTGGTTATTCATATGGACGATCATCCTTAAATTATACAACCAAGGCGCGTAAGAATGTGGTGGTAAAGGAAAATCTTCAAGGGCTTCATTTATAACAACTAACGCTTCATCAAAACGGGCTAATTTTACCAAAGCACGTGCTTTAAAAAATAAGGTTTTAAGCGTTGCAGGCTGTCTTCTATGAAATTGTACAACAATATCTAAAATCCCTTGCCAGCTTTCTATGCGTCCATTCACTTCTAGTAAATAAAATAGATACTCACTCATTCGAAGCCCGTTTCTAAAGGCTTCGTGATACGCAGCTCCGGTTTCGTTGTAATTTTGAACAAAGAAAAAAGACCGCGCTTTTAAAACGAGTAGATTTGGGTTTTTAGGATTTAGCGCTAAACCACGTTGTACACATTGGTTTAATACATTTATATTTTTGGTATGATAGTAAGCCGAATCCCCATAACGTAGGTAATAATGCTGAGCCATTTGCCAGCCAGAGTTTGCAAAATCTTGCATATAGATTTTAAACTCCTTAAAATTACTAAAGTCTTCTTCAGGAAACTGTGGTTCTCCTGGATCTTTTATAATTTGAGACACCGTATCGTTCCGCATAAAAGATTGGAAGTAATCTACCAACAGCATTCGGGTTCTATCGGTAATCTCTAAATGTTTCCATTCAGAATTCCACAAGGCTTTGTTATCTATAGATTTGTTTTCCCACATTGCCACGTGCATATTGGCTAGGGTTTGGCTAGGTAAATCTAAACGCTCATCAAGTTGTAAGCCTTTTAAAACGGATTTATTATGCGTTGCGAAAGCTAAATCTAACAATTCATAACAATCTGCCTCTTCATCAGAATCACAAATGTGTTCTAATTGCGCAGCTTGGATATCCCAAAGTAAAAAACGAGCTTCTGTTAAAGCAGGATAGCACTCTAAAAGGTACTTTAAAACCAAAATGGCGTCTTGATAGCGTCCTTCATTTTGCAATTTAAAAGCATAATGCAATTGTATGGTATCGTTATACGGATAACGTACTAAAGCATCCTCGTAGACACTTTGTTCACATTCTTCGTAAAAGCTACAGACGTATTCAAAATCTGATGCTTGTACTTGTCCGTAATCTATTAAACCTTGTAAATACGACTTTAAGACCGGCATATTCATTTCTTCATATACTCCAAGATACAACATATAAATGCGGTAATATCTAGCAAAATCTTCGGGTTCACTCAGTAAAGTTACATATTCTTGAATATCACCAATTACCGACTGTAATGTCTGGTACTGATTATTTTTATAATGCGCTTCTGCTTGTTCTATGTAGGTGATGATGTCGTTTGATGATATAATCATTTGTTCCAGTTTTTAAACCAATCGGCGTGTTCTATATGTAAGCGTTGATAATGGTCCCATAAGGTGGTCATATTAGGAAATGTACTAACGTCTTGTTCCGTAGCTCCTAAAACATATTCATCTCCTATACACACATTTCTATGAAATTCTCCCCAACTTGAAAATGTAGATTTTACGGTGGCATTGACTTCTTCTAAACGTAATATCATTTCTTCGGTAGTGATAAACCCTAACACTAGGCCTAGTCGCATTTGAAAAATATACATTGCTATTTCATACCCTATTAGTTTTTGGTTTTTTAAACTAAAACGGTGTTTCCACACCATTTTATAGGTGTTTTGGGTTTGAGGATTATTTAAAGCTTGGTATTTGGCTTCAAAAGTTTTTGTGGTGTCGGTTCTAAACTCAGCTGCTAGTTTTTCAAAAGCTTGAGAGACCATTAATCCACTTTCGTAGTGTTGTAAACTATTGCGTAAATGTAAACCTGATTTTATACCTAAAATGGTTAATAATCTTTCGGCTTGCTTCACGTGCATTTTATCTTCTAAATTAAAGCCAGACCAACTGCTTAAGTTGGCTTGTTTATGGTTTTTCTTTAAAATCAAGGCCGATAAATTTAACTGGTCTTGAATTTGGGGTGTGATATCTTGTGTCATTATTTTAAGCATTTAATTGGTCTACAACTTGCAACAATGCGGTTGTTAGTTGGTCTGAATAGGCTCCAGATTTTGAAATCGCTTTTAATCCCATAGCGTAAGAGGTGGCTAAATTGCTGTCTTTTATCAAGTGTACAAATATGTTTTTGCTAAGGTTACCGTAAGTTTCTAACGGGGTTCCTAATGCTAAATCGGCATCTAATAAAGTCATATATAACGTTTGACCGAATCGCATTTCTAAACCAGATTCATCATTACTTAACCAAGTTTTTAAATCTTCTATATGCGTATTGAAAAATTCTAAAAGTTGGGTTTCACAACCTGCAGTTTTATAAGTTTCTAAATTGGTGAGTAGCGCTTCAACGTAATACTGATTCATTTCAATAGCATTGATATCAATTTTTGAAGTAGGAACAGTATTTACGAATTCCTCTGTAGATTCTGATTCTTGAGCTTCTTTAGATTCTTGTTCTGTTGCAACTTCAGATTCAGCAGCTTCAGTTTCTAAAACAAACTGACTATAACTTTCAATTTGGTCATATAAATCATCATTACTACTGAAATGAGAATCATCGCTATTACTGTATTCGTATAAATGTGTGATGGTGTTCAGGTGAAGTTTTTCGTTTTTTAATTTACCTAAGAAATCAGTTAAAAAGACTTCTATATCCGCAGAAATAGTTTTAAAAATAGGATTAGTTGCTTCTTTACTTTTACAACGTTTATGAAAACTAAGAATACGGTTTACTAAGCGGTGTATAAAGAAACCGACATCTTCGTTTTGAAGGTTAAAGTATTGTGCCAAACGTACACCTTGTGTCGTTAAGACTTCTGGAACCCAAACCGCTTCTTTTGTTAAACTGTAATAATAATCGCCCAAATAATTAAACCAAGCTTGAATAATATTTAGGGTTAGCGGACGGTTTTCGTTGATATAATGCTTGCGCGCAAATTGGTTACAAACATCAGTCGCGTTGGCATCTAAATCTTTAAGCGCCCAAATTTCGTTAACACGTGTAAAGTTTCCTGCTTCTACACATAAAAACCCTAAGGCTTCTGCAATAAGCGGAATATTTTTTGCTCTAACAATAGCGTTGGCATCCCGAGACGAATGAGCTAAGGTTAATAAAAAGCGTTGTAATTTTTCTTGCTCCTCTGCAGGAAATAATTCTAATAATGCTTCACCAGCATCGCAAAGGGCTCTAATTAAAAACTGATTTAAAGGATTTTTTAGACCTTCCTTTTTTAAAGAGTCTAACCAAAGCATAACATCTGAATGCGATTGTGCTATGGTACGAATTACAAACGCTCCTGTAACCTGAAAATCTTCACCTTTCAATCGCATTGTGGGTAATAAACCGAAACTGTCATCTTCTAAAAACAATTTAGAAAAAAGAGTATTAAAGGTTTCCGAATGTTTTTTAAAATCTGTTTGCGGATGCGCTATTTGAAACCAAAACGGAATGCATTCTAAAGGTAAATTGTTGGCGATATTTTCGCTTAAAATTTTAATTCCGTAGTCTTTAAAGGCTTCCGAATTTAAATTGGCACCACTATCGGCAATTAACCAGTCTAAAAAATTAATATATCCTGTATCTTGTTGTTGCTTCGGAAGGCTTGTATCTCGCGTATTGAATAATAACACATCTCCAGAATTCCATTTTTTATTCGCTAAAGTTTGCATTAATGGGTAGTTGCCTTCGGCAGTTGTTAAGTGTAACAGTGCGTCACTTTGAGCATCTCCCCAAATTAAACGTTCTTTTAAAGCTTCAATTGCAGTCAAAGCAATGTTTGGGTTGGCTTCGTAAAAAGCGGCCAAATCGCTACTGAACCAAGGTGTCATAATATCGTAAGCCGTTTTCTCATACATAGGACCAACCGGTAATAATTGATGGAATTTATGAATAAACAGTTCCCAATTATCTTCAAAAAAGCAATTAACAAAGTTGGAATCTATAGTGAAAGAAAACGTATCTATAGTCTCGTCGTCTTGTTTTACGGCATAAGTTCCAGATAGCAAATCGTGTTTTAAGCAATTCTTAATGACATACTCAGAACTCAACACATCACGAATGTCAAAAATACGTTGAATTAAAAACTGAGTGATAGGAAGTGCCACTTCCGATGGACTTTCAACTAAAATCTTTATAACTTGAAAGAGTTGCTGTTCTGTTGTTTCAGAAAAGGCTTCCGACTGAAAATAAGCCAGATTAAAAGTCAAAAATTCGACTAATTTGTTTGTGCTTTTTTCATCTGGAAAATAGCCTTCTTTCAATAAAGGCAACCAAGCGGTTACAAAAGAAATACCTTCTGTGGTGACAGCATAACGTTTAGGATGAAAGTAAATTTGTTGCGCGACTTGGGTTGTAAAATCAGCAGTAATTCCACTGAAATCACTGTTATTTTGTATGTTTTTATAGACATCCGTATCTGTGGCTTCCAATACTTCTAAAACTTGATGTATGGCTTTTGTTTCTGAAGCTTCTAAAGTATCAAGCTTTAGATTTGGGATAATATGTGTTTTAAAAATGGCAGACATATGCTGAGTGGTATTCTAAATTTATAGGTTTATACGAATGTTATTGAGCGATATAAAACCATTCGTTGTCTTCAATTTCGCTTTCAGGTCCTCTTAAGCTTTCAAAAAAGGTAACGAGGTCGTCGGCTTCGATATAGCCTATTTCTTGGTCGGCACCAAAACGAATAATTTGTCCGGGGTTTCCTTTGGTATTCGGCGCAAAATCAAAGGCTATAAAATTCCCGTTTTCTAAATCGAAAAACGGTATCCAATACGGTGTGGTGTACATTAATAAGGCTTTCCCTTGGTTGGTAGAGTAGGTATCTAATAACTCTTCTTGCGTCCAATCATCATAAATATCTTTCCACTGTTTCCATTCGTTATAAATCGCTTCTGCTCCCATAATAGCACAACGGTCTATACCGTTATGAAGGCTCAAATAATCTTTAATAAGTTGAGGAAACGGATAGCCTGCTTCTTTTTCAAATGTTTCATAAATAACTTCGTTATTTGTTGGCGGATGAAGACTTAATCTTTTTTCTGAAATTAAACCGATTAAAGATGTGACCAAGGCTTTCATTTCTATTTCCGCATCCAGTTGGATATACGGCGTTATAAAATCTGATTTTTCTTTTACTAATTGTTCCGCTATAAATGCATTCGGAATAAAGTAATTTATAAAAGCACCTGTATGTTCTAAAAACGTAATATCTTTTAAGTTTGAAGTGGGTTGCGAATTATAGCCATTATCACTAAAATTATAGACTGTAGCGCTTTTGTGCTGTTCATCATGAATAACGGTAAACCAAGCTTCAAATGCTGTAGTATTTTCTATTTCAACAGTAAAAACAGTTTTATCTTCTAAATACGCAACTGCATAGAAATTATGAATGGTTTCATGATCTGGTGTAATAAAAATGAGGCTTAATAATTTCTTTCCAGACGCTTTTTCTACAGCTTCTAAAAGTGTATCTCTAAACGTAAAACTGTTACTATAATGATACGGGTCTTCAAGGACAGGAAAGGTATCTATTTGAATGGTTTCAAAATTAAAATCTGTCCATTGTAAATCTTTAAAATTATCTGAATATGCTGTATAATTGTTCATTTTACGCGTGTAAATTTAGAATGCTAAGGTACTTTGGAACATCGTAGTTTTTATCACTGAAACTAGTGATTTTGTAAAAAGCGCGAATGACTTAATCGTTAATCTTGATTTTCAACCTGCTTTCTAATAAGGGAAATTGCTTAGGTTCAATCTGACTAACAAGGCATCTGATTTTCTTTTCTTTTCCGTTTGAATTCTCATACGTGATCACGATGACTTTTTTTTCAACTGTAAAAGATTTAAGCGCACTATAAGGCACATTTTGTTTACTTACAACATTCGGTTGAAACACAAAATGAGTCTCAAAAAGGTTAAAAACTTTAAGCTTTTTATTAAAGATATAAAGACCGAGAAATACGATGGCACATCCGAAAGGAATCACTGCAACTATTGATGTTTCTTGCAGGGATAGTAAGCTTAACCCTACCATAAATAATGCAAAAACCAAAGGTTTGTTTTTAGCTTTGGAACTTAATTTAATTCCAGAGTCGTGGTCTATCTTACTCATAATAAACTTTAGTGATTTTTTTCTTCTATTATCATTTAAGATTGAGTTGAGTCTCTTAAAACCTTATTCTGAAAGCTTCTGAATACATTCTCGTTTTGGTCCATAACTTCCATACACCGTGTTGAATGTTCTATCTAATTTTTTAAGTAAATTACTATAATAAAAAATAGGTAATTGGTCCAAACAGGTTATTACAAGATGTTTGTTGCTTTGTAAATCTTGATGATGAATGGCGTCACAACTTAAAGCATAATTTAGCAATTCAGCATCTAAAGCTTGCGTTCTAAACACGCCTTGAAACTCGTTAGTCACATTCGCTTCATTTTCATTATACTGAAGAGCTACAGGTTCGGTTTTTGCCATCGGGCCGTTGCCGTGTCGGGTTTGATAACAACGGGTGACATAAAAAACATCAATATCTGAAATCGTTTTTAAATGTGTTTTTATTAACTGAATCGCATTTTTAGACGTGGTATAACTCCAGGTGGTATGCGGATGAATACCGTGTTGGGTATCGAGTAAAATCCCCTGACTGCCTTCAAAAATAAAATGCTCGAAATTAGCTGCTAAATCAGTTAAAGAGGCAACGCTGTAAAATTTCCGAATGGCCGAACAGCTGGCTATAAAATAGTCTTCGTTATAGTCTTTTAGTTCGTTTTTATAATAATCTTGTATTTCTGTTGGCTGACTTTTTAAACAAGTTTCGTAGTAGTTTTTAATACTTTTTAGACGTTGTTTTACCACCCATTCAAACTGTAAATCGTTGGCGTAAAAGAAAATTTCAGCTTTATTTCGGGCAATGGTCGTTCCGAAACCCAAACCGCAAGAGCCGTGATGCTGTTGCTTTTCTAAAGCCCGATTATAAGCAATGTCGTAAATGGTAGTTATCATCGCTAAAGGATGACAATATAATTTAGGCTTATATTTTTTTAAAAACTCACCCTCACTTAAAATGGCCGGCGGAAATAAAGTCGTGTGCTCGGAATAATAAGTAGGCACGCCCAAAAACGTTCCTGAACCAAAATTACTAAAGGTATGGGTTAGTGCTTCCGTACTAACCGTATGCCCTATTTGATGGCCTCCAGAAAACCGTACTACCAAACTTTGCTCAGGATGTTGCGATGCCAGAAAATCGGTGGTTAACCCTTTTCCGGCATCACCAAACCCTAAATCTATAACTAAACTACATTTTGTCATTTAAAGCATATTTTCTACATCTATAGAAGTACTTCCTGTAGATGTATTGCTTGAAGTGCTAGGTTTATGGTTTTGAATGACCACCTCTGCAATACGTTTAGCAACTGTTTTATAATCTGCAATTTCAAGGAAATTATCTCCTAATAGGGACTTCCAATTTCCTTTACGACTTTCTTGTTTAGACCATTCGTTATGCTCTAAATGCATATGAAATACGTTGTATTTTTCTTGCGCTTCTTCAATAATAGCTTCCGTAGTAATAGTTGCAGCTTCAGCTGCACTGGTATAACGTTTTATAATTTCTGCAGGAATGGTAGGAAACACAGGTTCATCACCAATAGTGAATAAAAAGCCTTTTTGTTGTCTTTTTTCCCAACAATCAATTGCTGTATGTCTCGCAGCAAATAAATGTGCCAAGTTATACCCTTCTTGATTGTTTCCGCCACCACCTCCTTCAAGGTAAACGCGAGTTAACCAACGGTCTAATAATTCAGCAGACGATTCAAATTGCCCTACCTGTAAAGGTGCTCTGTCATATATAAAATCACCAATACCTAAAAATAATACTTGCGGATCTTCTATTCCAGCTTCCATTAAGGAGCTAATTAAATCCGGTAACGCTTCTTTAACAATATGTTCAGGAACAAAACCCATACTACCGGTTACGTCCAAAGCGACAATTAAAGATACGGTTTCTGGATGTTCTTCAGAATCTCTAGATTCTCTAATAATCACCTCAGACGGATCCATTTCTGGATCTATTTCTCTAGATGTAAATATTTCTTCTCTAGACTTATTGCTGTAGCCTTTAGATCGACGTAATTTTGCATACGCATCGTGACTAAATCTTCCTCCTCCCATAATTACAGTTCGTTTATTGTACCACCAAATAAGTGTGTGTAACGCTTTTTGGCTAATTCTAATTTAATTTCTAAGTTTCTAATCTTTACAGACATATCTAAATCTTTAGCCACATACTCTTTGGCGTCAAAATCAGATGCCAATACCAAACTATTCGCGTCAGTAGGACTCATATCTAACATATTGTCTTGTTCGCGTTTTAAGCGTTTTAACGCCAAGGCTAAATCTTCCGTTTCACGTTTGTACATCAATTGTGCATCTTCTGCAATAGCGTGAGCGCGGTCGTCTCTTATTTTATCGTTGTTGCGTTTTAAAGATTCTAAAAACGCAGCAGTTTTGGTATTATCTTCCATAAAAAAGGTTTTTTACAAAGTTAATGGGCGAGGGCTTGGTTTTTATCCCTGATAACAGTGATATTAATTTGTTACCAATGCTCACAAAGAAAAAATCACGGAATACAGGCATTACTTATTTATGTAAGCGACTTACTTTTGAAACTCTAAAACCAAGTTTATGATTGTATTACATTTATCGTCTAAAGGATTTCAAATTAATTCAGAAACCATCGAATTTCCAGCATCTTTAACACAGTTAAAAGCATGTCTGAATGACAATCACAGAATTATAGAAGGAAAAAATACGACAGTTTTTACTTGGGACGATTTAGGAATATTAGCCTATTCTAAAAACGGAGAGGTGGCAGAGTCAATAACGGTCGCTTTAGAATTGGAAGCTTATGAATTTAGTCCGAAGCAGACTTTTGACGGTATATTTTATTTTAACAATCAGGATATTGTAGGTTATTATATGTCGCATAAACAACAGCACGTTAAATTATTTAAAGGAGATCGTAGTGGTGCTTTAGTGATAAGTGAAATTAGCGCTTGGTTTTCTGTAAGTAGTGAAAATATTAACGCTATTGAAATTAGTGAATACACGCCTTATGTACGTGGATCAGGGGTTCCTAAAGATAAATACAGTATCCAACCTTTAGAAGAAGAAGTACTTACGTTTGTAGATTTCGGATTTAAATTATCGGTGATTGAAGAGTTGATGTATACGAAAGGCCTAATGGATCCCATATTTGATTTGTATGAATTTGCAGATTGGTATCAAGGTCGTGAGATTGATATTGATGATGAAGGTTATGAAACTATTGCTGAAGTCACCCAATATTTTAAAGACCTACCCATACCAAAACGCTTGGCTTCCGAAATCACCGATTTTTACCAAGATGGCGGAAACGATATTTATATGAATTTATCGCCATTTTCGGGTGGTGCTGTCGACTATTGGGATATTGAAACAGCTCTTGATGCCAAGCAATTTCCGAATTTAAAAAAAGTAACCCTGTGTTATGCCACGGAGGCTGCATATAATGAATTTGAAGAAATGGGCATTGAAACGGAATGGTTATAAACAATTAAAAGAAAATGGAGCACGCTATTTCAGTATGTTGTTTTTTTTTTTATTTAAAGGATGTATAACATAAATGGATATACTATTTGTGATTTTCACTAGTTTCAGGGATAAAACCATGAAAGCTAGACTCTAATTTTGTAGTGTAAAAATAAAACAACGATATCATGGGATTAACTATTTCAACAGGCATTTTAACAGATTTTAAAGACAACGAGCCAGAAGGTTACGAAGCTTATAAAGTGATTTTTGATAATATAAATATAATATTGAAAGCAAATAATGTAGAACCTTACCAAGAACCAGATGCAATGGAAACAGAGCCTTTGCAATTTGGTGGTTTTCCTTATCGTTTTCTGCATCATTTAAGACGTTTTTTAGCACACGCTTGGGAGAATGAAGATAATGAAAATTGGGTGCCAACACCTTTTTCTCCTGAAGAAGAGCCAGAAGGTGATGCTATTTTAGAAGATCATTACTCTTATATGTCTAGTCATCTATTAACACATTCAGATGCCGAAGGCTTTTATATTCCTGTAGAATTACCAGAAGTGCTTTTTGATACCGATGAGAACCCTGTTCCTGGTGCTATGATTGGCTCGTCTTTTAGTCTTTTAAAAGAGTTAAAAGGTTTGACACCGCATTTAGGTATCGGATTAGACGAAAATAACAGCATTACTAATGTCGATGAATTGAACACAATTATTAAAAATGAAAGTGATTTTTGGATAGAAATATTAGTTTGTGTTACGCTTATAGATGCTGCAAAATTTAGTATTAATAACCATACCGCTATTCTTTTCAACTAAAATAGAGTCCTTTTTTAAGTTTCAAATTCTTTCCAATACAAACCTTTAAATAACACTTATGAAATTAACAGATAAGAATATAGAAAGCATTAAACAAGAATGGAATGCATTGGGAAGTACCTATGCTACTGATGTTAATACTATGGTGAAATTTGGGGATACTTACGGTTGGGAAAACTGGAAAGGGGAGGAGCCAAAAGATGAGAGAAATCATTTGTCCGATGCTGTATATCAACTTTTAAAAGCAGCCAATACAAACCAAACTGTTGACCAATTTAGAAATGATTTTCCGCCTGCACACACGCCATTCATCAAGTTTATGCAAGATCACGGGCAAAGTATTGAACAATTACACTTTATTGATGCACAGAAAATAGTATTTGTTGTGGGTACTGCTTATCAAAAACGACAAGCCTATGTACTATCAGAGGATATAACGCTTCAGTTAGATGAATCTATTACAGCTATAGGTAAATCTAAACAGCATAATGTTTTCGCTATAGCGTCAAAAAATACTATTGTAACGACACAAGGTTGGGAGGGAGATATTATTGCAACTTTTAATTTGGATAAGACAAAGAATCTAGGGATTACAGAGATGATTCCTTTTAACGATGGTTTAAAAGTTCTATTAGTGTCCTCGGATGGTATTTTTATTATCTCTAACGATGCTGAAAATATGATTCACCCTTTGCCAGATCTAGAAGATGACGAATGGGAATCTTACATGGATATGGAAAATGCCACCCTGTCTAACGATAATAAGTATATCGTTGTTGGCGATCAGTGTTGCGATCATAGAATTTTAGATAGTAACGGTAATGAGATTGGTGAAGTTGGTCCACAATCTTCTTATCCAGATTTCTGTTTGTTTTCTAAAGACGATACACAGTTAATTACCAATTCGTGTCATTTTTATAATGGAGTAACCATTGGGGTGGATACTTCAAATGCAAAAGATATTAATATAATGGCTTATGAAGAAAGTGACGATTATACAACCATAGATGATGGCATGCGTGTGTATAGTGGTGTAGCAACTTCAAAATATTATATTTTAGGAGATGCATTTGGGTATATAAAAGCGATTGACAAGCAAGGCGATTGCATTTGGAAGTACTTTTTAGGATCTACAATTACAGGTATGACTATCTCTGAAGACGAAAATACTTTGTGGGTGGGTTCTGCTTCAGGCATGCTTCATAAACTACAATTAGATAAAGGTTTTAGAGATAGCCATACTATAGGAACCGGTGATCATTATGAAGATTTTCGCCTGATTTTCTGGAAAGATGAACCTATAATGAAATGGTAAAACAGCAATTCTTAAACTCTTTAATTTATTTAAAGTAGAGTTGAAATGATCTAATTAAAAATCATTTCACTCTGTATAATATTTAGTAATAAAAGCACGCCTGTAAAAGCGTGTTTTTTTGTTGTTTTCTGCGGTGAAAACAAAACAACCTGAATTCAGTATGGGTCAATCTCACTAGTTTCAGGGATAAAATAGAGTGGTGTAAGTTCTAATTTTGAAGTGTTAAAAAAACACATTCAATATGAAAAATACTTTATTTTATTTAGCGCTAATCCTAGTTCTATGTTCTTCTTGTAGCAAAAAAACGTATTCAACATTGTATAATGATAATCTCGTTTTAGAACAAAATGACACGAGGTATTATTTACCGAAAGACCTATTAAAATTTGAAATTATATATACCCTAAATGAGCCAAGATATCAAAAAGGGGACATTGACCGAGTTTTAAAAATGCAGCCTACCAAAATTACGATTGAAGATCCAATTGTAATGAGAAGACTTTCAGTGCCCGATACGTCTAAAATGTTTGTAATTACAGGAAAACAATTATCTGAGTCATTTTTTGTTAGTATGGAGGGATGTCAGGAAAACCCGGAATTAGAAAAAACAACAAGTACATCTATTAATAAAAAGGATAGTAATGTGCATGATTATTCGTCATTTACAACCTCTCGTATGGAAACAAAAATGTATGATGCAGTAATCGAATTAAAGAATAATATGCCTGAAATAGTATCAAAAAAAGAAGCAGAACGTTCCTTAAATACAATATCATTTTATAAAAGTCAGTTTAAAATCTTGAATGAAGATTTTCAACCTTATGTAAAACAGTACAAGGTAAAATATACAGTTATTATCGATCCATTGCAATTATATAATAAGGATGGAAATTGGTCAAGTATTGAAGGAGATGATGTATATCATTCTATTTTTCCAGAACATATTTTTGAAGGGAAAGGTGATCTAAATGATATTGTAACAGTAAAAGTAACCCAACCTAAAGCGGATTTATTAGACGAATTAGTAAGCGAAGAACCTATAGAAGGTATTATTTATAGAAATACGTCCCCATTGAAGATAGAAATAGCTCTAAATGATAATACACTATCAAATGATACCCTAGCACTAACGCAATTAGAAACATTTAAAACCATTTCTGTTAAGGATTTTGAAGCAACAAGTTTAGAATCTGTACTTTTATTTAGGCCAAAGGCATTTATAAATATAGCGGATACTATTCCTGACTTTTTAGAAGATGTAGAACTTTTGGACTTTGATTCAGATAAAATTAGTGAAGTGTCGCAAATAGCGATTAAAAATAAATATAAAGAAAAATTAAAAAGTATCGACTCGCTTATCGAAAGTCTTAAAGCGCACAAAGCAACCTTGTAAAGCATCTCAAATTATAATATCACTGAAAACCGTTACTCAAAAACCTAAGCAAAGCTTCATTTTTGTAATATATCAATAATAAAAAATAACTTTATGGACAAAGCTAAATTTGAAGAGATAGTTAAAATTGAAAAATACGATTTATATAAAAAAGAAGCGTATTTAAGATCTGTAATGTTACCCTCTATTAAAATAGTAGGAGAAAATCGCAGTAAAGAAAATGTAGGTTTAAGTAAACAAGGAGGCTATCCAGAAGTACCTGAAGATTTTGAATGGCCTAAACACGAGTTTGGTGATTATCGTTTTGCATTACAAATTAATTTAAGTGAAATTAAATTTGAAACGCCACTACCAAAAACAGGAATGTTAAGCTTTTTTATTGCTAATGATGATGATAAAAATGTTTTTTTTGGAGCAAAAGATTATGCAAAAGTCTATCATTTTGAAGAAGGTACACCCTTAAAAACCTATGTAAATCCCAATTTAGATTACTTCTATGTAGATCATTGTATACGCATTGACTTACTCGAAAATGTAGATATACCTTACAGAGAAGAGTTATACAAAGATAAAGGATTAAATAAAAGGCAACTAGATTACGTTTGTAGCAAAGTACCAGATATGGTAAGCAAAAAAACGTTCAGCTATTTATTTGGATACCCATATTTCAACACCTTAGCTTATGATCCTCGTAAAACGGATGAATGGACGTCTTTACTTACTTTGCGATGGAATAATGTTTTTTCTTGGGACTGGGATATGGATGAGTTTCTAATGTTTTTTATTGAAAAAGATAAACTTGCCAAAGGAGATTTCTCTAACATTAGAACCGATTTAGGTTAATAATGCAGCGGTAATTTTTAATAACATGCACTAATGAAAATAACCAAAGATACGCTCAAAAAAGATCCACGAAGCGAAGATTGTTATAGAACAACAATTTTATTTGGGCAAAATACAATTGATATCAGCCTAAATATAGAAGACCTTAGTTTAGATGACATGATTGCTTTAGGAAATTTATTTTTAGAAGATTTTGAAGATAAAAAGAACAAAGCAACAGATGAAATCGTAAGTGCGTTTTACGAAAATTACAATGAAAACTGGGCCGATGAAGACAATGGATATCCAGAGTTAAGCAAGCCAGAATTCAGACAAAAATTAACCATAACAGCTATTCATTTTTACGCCAAAGATTTGATAGATGTCATTTATAATGAAGATGGAATGTTCGGGAATCATTATTTAATCGCGCAATCTTACGATGGTGAAAATTTTGACGATAGCACCATGTTTGGTTAAAAAAAACACGAAAAATGACTGTAGAAGACCTAAAAAATAAAATATCTAAACCGGTTACTAAATTTAACACAGGTGGCTTTAGACCCAAAAATACTATTGAAGAAAGTTGGATCGGTAAAGTCTTTGCTTATCATGAAGATGAAGACATTCCGTTAGATAAAAACGGAGATCAAATGTTTCCGTTGGCGCAATTTTACCTTCCTAATTTACCTTACGTTCATCCAAGTCTTAAGGATACCAAACTCATCACTGTTTTTGTTTCTGCAGAATGGCCAGAATGTTTTGAAGATATGGGAGACCATTGGGTAATAAGAGAATATAACAACTTAGAAAATATTCAAATTAAAAATATAGAAAATTCAGACTCGTTTATAAATGCTTTTCCGTTACACGCAGAATTAGACGAAAATGATTTCCCATTATGGGATGGTGGCGGTTTATCTCTAGAAGATGAAGCAGAAATTTTAAAACTAGAAGACGAAGGTGTTATCGACGATTATTTTGATATCACAGATGAAATTACAGCACATATTTACGACCACAAAATAGGTGGTTATCCTTCTTTTTGTCAATCTGGAATAGGCGATGCTGATGGTTTTGGAAAAGGCTTTCAGTTTGTGTTTCAAATTTCATCAGATGAAAAAGCAAATTTTAACGTGGTAGATAATGGTAGTTTAATGTTTGCTAAAAATAACGACACCAAACAGTGGAGTTTGTATTACGATTTTTATTAATTGAAAATTTCAAAATGGAAAACATAAAAATAGAACAAGCCTACCAAAATACATTTTCAGGTTTAACCATGTATTATAGAGATTGTGAGCTTTCAGAGGATTTGGTTACGCGCTATAAAGTAGACCAAATTATACAAGAACGTGGTTTTACAGATGTTTCTAACCAGGCAGAAGGTTTAGCTAAAAATGTACGCTTTGCTATTGCCTCTAATTCGGCTTCAAACTTAGGTGGTATAAATCCTGAAGTAGCAAAATATGGTTTTCATTTAATTGCTTCTGGAGCCTATTTTAAAGTTCTAGATATTTATAAAATTGGGCATAAAACACAGATTATGCTAATGCATTTTAATGAAGCCTATTTAGAAATTTTCAACAGTACTAAATCTAACATAGAAGACAAAATAGTACTTGTGGGTAGAAAAAGTTTAGATACCAAAATAGTAATGCAACCTCATTCTATTTTAAATAATGAAGAATGGACAGCACGCACACAAAACCCCATCGGAATGTCTGAAACAGGTACATTCTTTCTTTAAACAATAATAATAATAAAACTTAAAATAATAAAACAATGAGTCAAGACAACAATATCGTTTTTGCTAAACAAAACGAAAAAATGAAAGCGGCTTACCTTAAAGCACAAGACACGTTTAACTATTTCTGGAGAGAAATATATTGGGAAGGAAAACGTGTGGTTCCTGCGCATAATTTGTCGTTGGTAAAAATTCCTTTTCAACAAATGGCTGAAGGTGAAGATCAACCTACTGTAGAACATATGTGGATTAGCGAAATCGCTTTTGATGGAGAACATATTACAGGTGTTTTAATGAATTCACCTAACCTATTAACTAATGTTGCCGAAGGCGATACCGTAACTAGAAAGGTCTCTGAAATATCAGATTGGATGCTAGCAATAGACCATAAAACGTATGGAGGTTATACCATTCAAGTCTTACGTTCAGATATGACGGAAGAAGCAAGAAAGCAACACGATGAGGCTTGGGGATTAGATTTTGGAGACCCTAACCATATTCTAGTGGCTTATCAGCAAGAAGACAATGAAGAAAACCTTATTGAACACCCAATGAGTAAAGTAATGGAACAACCTGCTAGAGATTATTTTGAAGCTAATCTAGACGTAGTAAAGGCTGTAGATGAAAACGGGGTTACTAGATTACACACAGAAACTATTGCAGGAAACAAAACAGCAGTAGATATTTTATTGGAATTAGGCGCGGATAAAACGGCTAAAACCAATACAGATAAAACCGCTTTAGACTTTGCTACGGCTTTAAATTGGTCACACCTTATACCTGTTTTAAAATAATGTAACGCATCATTTTTGAAATGAAAACCACATTTACATCCATTTTTATAGGAATTTTATCCATACTTGCACTTTCTTGGTTGTTTATTAACCATCAGGAAGATGTAAGCATGGATTTAATTTTTGATAAAAAAATTATAGATGGAGACCTTGTTTTTCGCTCTGTAAATACTGGAACTTTAGACGCAACACATTATAATGAATTTGGAATTATTGAAAAATCTTTAGGAAAACTATATGTTTGGGATAACCAAAATACAATGAAAAGAAGTTTTCAAGACTGGGTGAAAGAAGGAAACGGTGGGCATATTAAAGTTTATAGTATAAAATCTTCAAACTTTAATATCAGTACCTTAGAACTTCAAAACGGAACTTATAGCCATGTTATGAATTCTGAAGCCTTAGAGTTCGTAACTGAGAGTAAGTGAAAAATTTAAAAAATCTAAAATGGATACGATAGCAAATAAATACATAGCAACACTCAAATGCGCTTATTATAATGCAAAAGGAAAAGACATTTGGGATCATTTTGAGAGCGTAAAACACGGTGCTGCATCCGAGCATTTAGATCAGGTAAAACTCATCTTTCCTGAGGTTCCTGAAGCATTATTGCATTTACTAACGTTTGTAGATGGCACGTATTGGAGAACGTATGGTGATGACGATATTATTTTGTTCTTTTTAGGTTCAGACATGGCTGAATATCCGTATTATTTATTGTCTTCAGAACAAATTATTGAAAATGAAAATGTAGCAGCAAGCTATTATTCAGATTATATAGAAAGAGCTTATGAAGGTGTCGATATTGATGAAAAAATCACCAATAAATCAGAAAATCTAAAGTGGCTTCATTTTTCAGATTGTATGAATAATGGCGGAACGTCTCAGTTGTTTATCGATTTTAGTCCTTCTGAAAAAGGAACAAAAGGGCAAGTTGTGCGGTTTCTTCACGATCCAGATGAATTTAAAGTAATAGCAGATAGTTTTGAAGACTATTTACAAATGATGATGGATAAGAAAATGGATTTTATTAATGAAGATGATTTAGAATAAAATGGACAAAACAACATATAAAAATAAATTTACAGAAGAAGATGCTGTGGGTTGGATAGCTATAGACAACGCTTTAGAAAATATTTACGGAGACACCGAGCCAAAACATTACGGCCCTTTATGTGGTATTCATTTTAGTGTAGGCGGTACAGATCCTATAGATGGTGCCAGTATTTACGATTCTAATCATCAGGAAGCACACAAACATTTGGTGAGTTATGGGATGTCTGAATTATATTATGATGAAGATAAGACAGAAGAAGAGTTTAGCAAATGGGGTTTTGAGTTTACTTTCAGATTAAAACCTTTTAAAGAGGATAAAGGCGAGCCAATTTGGGCGATTCAAGTTATGAATAATTTGGCGCGCTATGTTTTTAGCAGTGGTAAATGGTTTGAAGAGAATCATTTTATACCTGCAAATGGCCCAATTAGACGCAATACAGAAACTAAAATTGTAGGTTTTGTTTTTGCTGTTGACCCCGAATTAGGAAAGATTGAAACCCCGCATGGTGAAGTTGCATTTTTACAACTTGTAGGTATTACAGAAGATGAGGTAGAACGTTTAAAAGCAAACCCTACAACAACTGCAGTAGAAGAATTAATTAAGGAATTAAAAGAAACAAATCCATTATTAATAACAGATTTAGAACGCAAATAGTTTAAAGTGTTTATTATGAATTTAGAAAACGCCATCACACAAATTAAAAACTTCCAAGTTAGTGACGCTATGGAAGATTATGATATTAGTGAATTCTTTGATGCTATTGGCTTCCAATTAGAAGCTATAAATCGTTTTACAGATTCACAAATACAACAACTCATTCAAACACTTTTTAATTTTTTAAAACGTCAAGATCCAGAATTAGATGAAGATTTTTCTTTCATTCATTTTATAGAAGCTCTAGATCAACCCGATTACAAAATTTATAATGCTGAATTGCTGAAATTCAATACAGAAAACGGTACGATTACTTCGACACTTTTATTGAACCGGTTTATTAATGGTTTAAAAGAAGAAGAACGTATAGAACACATCGATTTATTAAAATCGATTGCAGATAATGCGAATTATACCGATTTAGTGAGAGCTGAAGCATTAAGTTATTACGAACATCAAATGGAAAAATAATGTACATAGAAAACGTACTCTCAAAAACTAAAAATATTTTACTTAATTTAAGTACTTCAGAGACTAAATCAGAAGCATTAGATTACTTGTTAGCCAACTTTAACGGATGTGTAGTAACACGTTTTTCTGATATTGAAAACACAGAAAAATCAATCCGAATTTTTGCTCTGGGAGATATAACTTTGTTAGACGTTAAATCTGAAGACGTTTTCATTATCAAAGAATTTTCTTCTCATTACGAAAACCATTCTACGTCAAATTTTAAGATGATTAGTGAAGGACAAGTCCCAATAAATGTACACAATGCAGGTGTGTTTTATCGTCAGTTTTTTGAAGACGAGAATTACTTTTCTAAAATAGAGACAGAGCATCAATTTCAACATTTAACAGAATCGACCAAACAATCTGTAGCTTTAAGAAAAGGCATTTATTTAAGTGAAATCACCAAAGAAAAATCGACTAAAAATGAAGAGCAACTTCATTTTAAATTATTACGATGTTCTACCAACTTAACAGGGCCAACAGATAATTTTAGAGCCACAGATACGTATATAGTCAACAAAATTAATGAAGCGGTAAAATTTGATTTTGAAAAAGAAACCGAATTAAACCACGTATTAGCTCAGATTTACGAAAATAAAAAGAAAGATAAAGACCATTCTAAAGATGTAAAAGCGAAGATAAAAGCACATTCCGACAAAACGAAAGATATGCCAACAGAAGGTTTAATTGCCTTCTGTACGTTTTATGATACAACTAATTTTGATAAATTGAGTCCTTCTAAAACGAATAAGTTTGATAGAGTTTATGGTAAATCTAGCGGATTAAGTCGCTTACTTTTCAAACTTAAATCGTCTGTAAACGATGCTACTTTAGTTAAAGAATTTTCGATGACTTTATATCCGAATTCTGTCTTTTTAATTCCGTTGTCTACCAACAGATTATACACGCACGAGATAAGACCATCGGTTTTAGATATCGATTTAATTCCGATTAGAATGGGGTATGTTATACGCTGTTCTAATCTAGAGGCTGTTTATACAAACGGTCAAACCTATATTAAAAATGAAGACGAGCGGATTAAGTTAGAACCAATGGTTACCGAAAATCTAGAAGATTTAAGAACGTCTTATTACGAAGAAAACAAGACCGTAAAACGTGTAGATTATGGTAAAGTTCACTTTAGTATGAATACAGGAGATTATAAAAAACCAATCTATTAATCTGAAAGCATTATTGTATGAATACGTATCCGTTTTATAAAACGACACTTCCTTTAAAAACCAATTGTTTCGAATGTTTATCTAAAGAAATCAGTTTTGAAGCCTTAGGCAAAGGACGCGTTGGAAATACTATAATAAAGTGCTTAGATAAAGGTATTCCTGTAGTAAGAACCACAACGAAGTTTAGTATTCCTGCTCATTATTTTACTGTAAATCATCTTGATATTTTAAATCATATTAATAACACATTAGAAGCCGAAAATCAACCAAAAACAGCTTTTAACTGTGGACTTATTGAAATATATGACGAGAATTATACCAAAATGGGCTATCATTCCGATCAAAATTTAGATCTAGAACCGAACTCTTATATTGGTTTGTTTTCATGTTATAAACATCCTGAAACGCTTACGGATGCAACAACTCGTATTCTCAGAATTAAAGATAAATCTACCGAAGAAGAATTTGATATCGCATTAACACACAATTCTTTTGTTTTATTTTCTGTGGAAATGAATGCTAAATATTCACATAAAATAATTTTAGAAAACCCAAACCGCGAAGCACTAAAATTAGCCGATAACAAATGGTTAGGCATCACTTTTAGAACCTCTAAAACCTTTATTGAATTTAAAAATAACAAGCCTTATTTTGAAGAAGGTGCAGTAATGGAACTCGCAAATGAAACGCAAGAAAAAGAATTTTACAAATTGCGGGGTCAAGAAAATAGAAGTCTAGATTTTACATATCCAGAGATAAAATATACGCTTAGCAAAGCTGATTTAATAAAGCCTATTAGCTAATAACAAAACTAAAAATGAACTTATGATACTCGCTTTTGACACTTATTATTACGACGGAAAAGCCAAAACCATTGCGGTAAGTTTTAACGATTGGGAAGACGACGAACCAACAAAAATTTATACTGATATTATTGAAGGTGTAGCACCATACGAACCAGGATCTTTTTACAAACGCGAATTACCGTGTATTTTAAGTCTTCTTAAACAAGTAAATCTAGAAGAAGTCGACTTAATCATTGTAGATGGTTATGTGATTTTAGAAGAAAAACACTTGGGCTTAGGTGGTTATTTGTACCAAGCTTTAGAAGGAAAAATTCCGGTTGTAGGTATTGCAAAATCTGAGTTTGTATCTAAAACTTCTGTATTTAAAGAAGTGTTTCGTGGCGAAAGTAAAAAACCATTGTATGTGACCTCTATTGGTACAGATAGAGATGAGGTTTGTAACGCCATAGAACGTATGCACGGTAAATACCGAATGCCGACGCTATTACAAATTGTAGATACAAAGACCAAAGAAAATACTAAGAACTAATATTAAAAAAAAATATAATTATGAGTACAGATTTTATTATAGAAAGCATTGATCTTGCTAAGAACCTGTTTAGAAAAAATTATAGAGATTTTATTACAGAAAAACAGATAACGGTTACTGTAGAAGATGAAGATTTTAAACTATTTAGTTTTGAGAAGATGATTTCCTTAACAAACATTGATGGTATGGAAGTGAGCGAAGCTCGTGCCTTAAGAGCTTATGCCACTACATTAAATGATGTGATGGGACCGACAAGTTATGATCAAAAAGGGAAAAAATGGAATATGGCAATGTTATCTGCGAGCATCACTATTGGTAAAAATTCAGAAGGAGATTTGTTGTTTGTCGACAGACATGATGGTAAAACACTTTATATTTTTCGTCACGATGACGGAGGTTTATTTAAAACCAAAATGACGTTATACAAACTTATTAAAGCCTATTCCGAATAATTTACTTTTTTATTTGATATATAGTCTTGAACAATTTATTCCTTGTTTTGATGACTGAAGTTTCCTAAAAAAATTATAAAATCAGTCTGAAAAATTATAAAGTAACGTTAAGAGTGCAGTTTTAATTGGTGGCAAATAATTTAACCTATAAGTTTGAGTAAATCTTAAATTCAATAATTATGTTCAAATCATCTAAAATTAAAAGTTTATTTCTAGCTGTGTTTGTTTGCGGGTCCATGAGTCTTATGGCCCAAGAACAAGACATATCAGATAAAGAATTAGGTCAATTTGCTGATGCTTATACAGAAGTGCAAGTACAAAATCAGAAGTCTCAAGAAAAAATGATAGCCATCATAAAGGATGAAGGGTTAGAGGTAGAGCGTTTCAATGAAATACAACAGGCAGAAATGGATCCAAATCAAGAATCGGATGCTACAGAAGCTGAAAAGGAAAAGCATGAAAATGTGATTGTAAAGTTTGAGGAATTGCAGCCAGAAATTGAAAAAAAGGCAATAGCTAGTATAGAATCTGCAGGGATCACTTTACAAGATTATGAGAAAATAGGTGCAAAAATTCAGGCGGATCAAAGTCTTCAACAAAGACTACAAGCCATTATAGTAAAGCGTCAAAGTGATAAGTCTTAAAGATTATTAGCTTTTCTACTTAAGCATAAATGCCAGGTTTCTTTATATAACAAGAGCCCTGGCATTTATGTTTTAGGTAAGATTTAGATTGAAAATTCATGAATGTTTCAATTCCTACTAAAGCACCTGAACGCACATCTCCTTTATTCGATTCCATTTATCCAAAATTTTCGATTTATAAACAACGAAGATATTTGTTATCTACTATTTTTAATCCTCAAATTATTCGGTGTATCTTAAAAACAAATGCTTTTTATTTTTAATGATGTCTGCTAATTTTTCAAATTCTGATTCGGTGGTGTTATACAACTTTGCCAAGTCGGTTACCAATGCTTTTAATTCATTGTCTTTTAAGGGGTCATTTTTAATAAACCCTAAAAAGGAAGCGCCTATTCCAAAAAGTTCAAGATTATATGTTTCAAATAAGTGTTTAGATAGCGCGTAATTCTCAAAAGGACTGAAGTCGGCATCAAAATATCCATTCGGAAACCCAGTAAGTCCTTCGTATGGTTGTTCTACAGGAAGAATCTTCATGACAACCTGTTGGTCTAAAAATGCTAAAGGAGATTCATTAATGTTTTCTAAATCTAAAACATCGTCTTCAGAATTGCTTATGTCTTTTTTACAAACGGTTTCAAAATCAATTCCTTTTGTTTGTTTTAAAAAGTTTTCTCTGATAATGAAATATTCAGATGGTGTAGACAAATGCCCCAAATGCTCGTTATCTTCATCATAGCACGCTTTATCAAGTCCAGATAAATCATAACCTTCTGTATCCAGCAGAGAATTGTAATCACAAGCGTGCCCACTAGTATATTCGGCTTGACCTAAATCATCAAGCGTTAAGATTATGGTCTTGTCAGGATGATTTTGTTTATAGGTTTGATAAACCTCCATAAGTTCCTCGTACGATTTTATATTTTCGATTAAGAAACTGTCAAATAACCTTTCTTGGTAAGGCTCCCGAGTTCTAATTAATTTTTCTATTTTCATAAGTTTTTGTTTTGGGCTATCGGTATTTAGGAGATCTAAAAATGTAATGAGCTATTAAGCCGACATACGGTTAATAGCTTCCATACGTTTTAAAATAATAGGCACAAACAAAGCGAATTTGGCATTAAATTCCTCTTGGGTTTTAGACGTGTTTAGGTTGGCGCCCATAGTCGTCCAAGTATTGAATAAAGCATCTTCGTTGGAAGCTTCATCAGTATCAATATTTAAGGCTTTAATCAATTTGAAGTTTTCATCTTCACTATAAAAACCAGAGGTTTTTACAATTTCAAAAACGAGTTCAAAAATACTTCGGGTATCTAAAAGTTCACTGATTTTTATTTCGGCTTTTTTTTGGGTACTTATAGACTCAAAAATGTCTACCATTAAATTTTGTACTCTGGCGTTAATACTGAAGTCTAGATTTTTCAATTGTTGTGTGTTTAAGTTGTAAAATAATTACCGATGCGTGCACACCGGTAACTATGTCTTTATTTTATTCTGAAAATTATAGAGGAATATGTCCTACAATGTCACAGTTTGTTACTGAATACACAAGGTCTGCGATACGTTCGTTAGGATTTTCATCATCATTCCAATTGTACTTATGTAGGTAAGCAAACTTATCTTTAGTCTCTTTATCTGCGTGTTGTGAAATAATCATTAGTTCACCATATTTGGATGTAGACACAAATAAATCTTCTGAATCTAGCATAGCGTGAGCTTTTGTCATTTCTACTTTGCTAAAGACGCGTTCGCTAGCAAAATACGTATCAATAGAAATAAGTGCCTTATTGTCTAACGCTTCGGTATATTCTAAAGTAGATTCTAGATCGTCTAAGTTTTGATACGCGTCATTAAGTAGTGTTGTTCCATCATAAATTTCTAAATCGGCCATCGTTAAGTACACAAAACCATCTGGTGTGTCTATACCATATACAGCAACAATTTTAGAAGGATCCTCTTCATTATCACCTTTTATTGCTGTGGTTTGTAGAATTTCACCATCTAGGCCTTCCCAAGTTCCAGCTTTTACAATAGGATAAACTTTATATTCTCCTTGGCTTGCTTTTTCTACGATGGTTTTAATCTCTGCTAAATTTTCTTTTCTATTAAGTGTATTAATTTTCATGTTATTTGTTTTATTATTTATGACAAAATTATCGAAGCCCGTAAAGAATTTTATCACTGTATTCAGCCATTTGCAAATTTTATGAATTATCTGTAATACTTACTTAAATAGCTTAAGGCATAAAAAAATAAAGACATTCTTTAACGTTAGAATGCCTTTATTGGTTTTAACTAGTTTAAAAATACGGTTAGTTATGAGGTTTTGTTGATTGTATTACAATGGGATATGCCCTACAATATCACCACCTTTTATAATAAAAAGAGCGTTAGTAATAGGTGCATTACCAAAGCTATCATCATTCCAAGTATGATTGTGTAGGTATGCAAATTTATTTATGGTTTCTTCATCTGCTTGTCTTGAGATGACCATCATGCAGGTGCGTCTAGGGATAGACACTAATAACTCTTCCGCTTCTAACATGGTGTGGGCTTTCTGCATGTGTGTTTTAGAAAGAATGCGTTCACTAGAAAAGTCATTTCCACTAGAAGCTAAGGCTTTATTGTTCAACGCTCCAACAAATTCGAAATCGGTGTTATAGTTTTCTAAATTAGTGAACGCTTCTTGAGTAATTTGCTTGGCATCCATAGTTTCGAGATGCTGTTTGGTTAAAAACACAAAGTTGTCTGGCGTATCCATACCGTAACCAATAACGACTTCAGCGCCGTCTTCGGAAGGAATTAAAGTAGAACTTAAAGCTCCAGCTTTTAGTCCAACCCAGTCTCCAGGTTTTAAAATAGGATAGATTTTTTGATCGCCATTTTCTGTTTGTTCTACTATTTTTGCTATTTCTTCAGGTGTTTTTTCTGGCCCGTAAATGGTATTACTCATAATTTTATATGTTTTTATTTATTTCAAAATTAGAGATACATCTCAGTTTTTTAATCACGGTATTCAGCTATTTTGAAATACAATAGTTTGTCTAAACAGTGATTTTTTACTTTTTCATTAAAAAAGAAAAGGTGATCTTATTGATAAGAACACCTTTGTTATTTGTGATGATTAGCCTGTTTTAAACTGAAGTTCTTTACGGACAGTCTAGTGATGATATTAAAAACAGACCGTCTTGATTTTTAATAATTGCGATATTACGTGTTATACCTATGCCTTTAAATATGTATTTGTTGTGTTTCTTTTCAATAAATTCAGGCATGAGTATAAAATTTCCTTTTGAAGTGACATCAATTTTAGGATTATGAACAGGCAATTGATGATAGACTTCATCTAATGTCATATGTTTATATAGGTAGGTATTCTCAAAACAATCATCAAAATCTGTATAGGTATGAATTTGATGGTCATAGGTTATTATCTCTTCTTTAATTTCAAATGACTTGTCGTTACATGTTTCAATTCTCTTATCTGTAGTTTTATGTATCATTTTTCCTTTAAAATCAGGAATAACGATACCATTGTAAATAGACTCTAATTGAGGTCTAAATATTGTTAAGTCTGAACTATGAATAAATCCAGAACAGACTTGATTTTTTACTTTAATAAAATCCCCCTGAAGTTGAAAGCCTTCACCAATGTGTATGGATTGTTTTGTTTCAATAATGTGCTCTGCAACAATTTTTTCTCCAACTGCAATGCGTTTTATCAGTTTTGAATTTAATGAAGGTTTTTCATAGAGTGGAGCTCCAAAAACATTGATGACAAAGAACGAATTCTTGTCACTTATTTCTTTTGAGTAATTACGCGTTGTCGTTTTAAGACCTGCACTTTTCATTGTTTTATTGTTTCAATGTTTTGAATTGAAGCCCTTGATATCATTATCTATTATGAATAAAAGATGTTGCCAAATTTACAACATAACGTTTAGATTTATAGATATACGATTCCTTCTCTATTACCACTTTTTATGTATAAAAGTATATTAGCGATATGCGCATTATGGTTAGTTTTATCGTTCCAATTGTGTCTATGTACGTATAAAAACATATCTAACAGCTCTTTGTCCGAATCTTTAGGAATAATAAGGATATTACCACGTCTAGGTATAGATACAAATAATTCTTCTGACTCTAAAAAATCATGAGCCATACGCATCTGTGTATAACTAAGAGCTCTTTCATTAGAAAATCGAGTTCCATTTGAACTCAACACTTTATTATCAAATTCTTTTTCAAAATTAAATCCTTGTTCAAGCTCGTCTAAGTTGTCGCTAGCTTCTTGATATAAGTTTCTGTTTCCAAAAAAATCTTTATGTTTCTTTGATAGATATACCAAACCATTTGGCGTTTCTACGGCATAAGATTTAACAACTAAAGGAATTTTATCATCATCATTATCTTCAAGAACTTCTACATTATAGAGTGCTCCATTTTTAACACCTGGCCAACTTGCTGGTTGTAGTACAGGATAAAGTTTATATTCTCCATCTACAGCTTTTTGTACATCTTGGTCTATTTCTGCTAAATATTGTTTTTTTTCTTGATCTGTCATAAGTATAGTGATGTGTAATTAATTTAATACAAATGTATAAGCGTATGTGATAGGTTTCATCACTGTATTCTGTGATATAAAAACTCGTAGAACTAAACCTGATTAATAAGACGATCTTCTTTGTTTACAAAAAAACATACATCACTATTTTTGCAACTCTTAAATGTAATGATTCACTTAAAGAAGTATGCAAATGTTATTTTAGGGTGTAAAAAAAGGTAAGCTTTAGCATAAGAACACCTTTTTGTAATAGAAAACTAGGGTAGTGTATACTAAAAATTAATATTCTAAATACAGCACATGATTGGGATTAGAATGTGTTTCAGAAATTTGAAAATCGTAAGATCCAGCAATCTCAAAGCCCATTTTTGAATAAAAATTTATCGCCTTTTGGTTTTTTGTCCAAACGACTAACCAAATTCCGTTTTGGTGCTGTTTTTTAGATAGAGCAATATTAAAATTGAGCAATTTTACACCCAATTTTTTGCCTTGAAAGGCTTCTAAAAGATAGATGCGGTCTAATTTGGTAATATTTTTATCGCTTATATTAATATTAGGACATTGCAATTCTATTTTTGAAAACCCAGCTATAGTTTCATTATAATAGATGAGATGATAATCTATCTGTTTATTTTCAAATTCTTTACGAATGGCTTCGGTATTGTAAGTTCTTAAAATGAAGTTATTTATATCCTCTTTAGAAGCGCTATGCCCATGAGATTCTGAAAAGGTCTGTTGTGCTAGTTTTGCAATTAATTCAGAGTGCTCCGCATTTGCTTTTATAATGTCAACCATTTAAATACTTTTACTTTTTAATTGGAACTTGTTTTTTTGCGAAATTATAGTATTTATAAATACTGAAACTCTAAATTTTAGTTAAGAATTAATGTTTGAAGTTGAATAATTTTAGCGTCCACAAATTGAAATGTGCCATGTCCGGAAACTTGTTTTGAAAACATGGTATTATCATCTCCAAACGACAGACCGACTTCCACATCAAATTCAAAATTGGCATTATGGAATGTAAAAGTCTTTTTATTGACGTTTACAGAAACATTTTTGGCTTTTAATGTTACGTTCCAAAGACTAGAGGCATAATTTCCAAAATTGGTATTGGCTAATAATCTAGACCAAACAGAATGGTAATTCGTGATTTGTTTTGCTAAGTCGTGTTGAAGGGATTCCATAAATACAATTTACCAATAGGTGCCGACTAAAAATGTAAGCCTGATAAAGGCAATCACACTTTCTGAAGTCAGTTCTATCGGTGCTTTTAAATCGGTAATTTCATCATGGTCTACAAAAACAACAAATAATCCGTCTTTAAAAGCTAACAACACATTGTCTATGGCTTGCTGATGCTTTGCTAACTCGGTATTGGTAATATCTCCAAAATCGACTTTACCTGTTTGAACTTTGTCTTGAATTTCGGCTGGACTTAAAAACCCGATAATATTTACTTCGGTGCGTTTTTTATTATAAGCGTCCACTTGATTTTTAACACAACCAATTAATAAATCTTCTAGATTTTTAGGGTTTTCCTCTAGTGTAAAAGGGACTTCTTTTACTTTTTTCTTCCCGAGTCTTTTTAGTTGTAATGTCAGTTCCATGGTTTACGGATTTTGCGTTAGGGATTGCCGTGGAAAGCCCACAGTGCGTAAGCACGAGGACTTGCAACAGAAAGCCCGACCTCGCCTAAGCGAGGTAACGCCCTAATATTATTTTTAACTATTAATTTGTGCCAAAATGGTTGGATCTTGGATTTTATTATCTTCTGACAGTAGTTTCATTTTAGAAATAATTTCTGCCGATTTTGGGTCTTCGTCTACGAAAGGCAAGAACATACGTCCGCGATGCTGACTGTGCACCGGAATGATGGATAAGGAGAGTCCGTTTTTGCTCACCTGACCACTTCCTAAATGAATGCTATATTCGCCTAAAGTTCCTTTTATAAAGATATGACGCTCCTTAACCGTGATGTTTTTAAGCTTGAATAATTGAGCAGAAGCTTCGGCTAAGGCACCGCGCATTTCCATCGTACTATGGCTGGCTTCTGGATCTACACCACCAACGTGTGCTACGCTAACCACCAAGTCTATATCGCGCATAATTTCGCTAAAAATTACTGGCGGAATCTCTGTAAGTGGAATGTTTTTATAGCTGTCTATAGAATGAAATTGAATCACTTCTAAGGTTGGCGCCTCTACATCTGACGGTGAAAACCAATCTGCCATCGCATATATCGTAGCAATAAAACCTTGTTTGTGATATACTTTTTGCAAGCCGTCTTCCATACTCACCGTCCAACCTCGACCACGTAATAAAGCAACTGTTTTTTTAGGCTGAATTTGATGCCCTTGGTAACGCTCAGATCTGTTGCTATGCTCGCGCTCGTCATTCGTGATTAAATACAACTCTCTAAAAATTTGTTTAAAGGGTTGTGTAATGCGCTCTGCAAACACATATTTTTGATACAAGTCCCAAGCAACCGATTGGTATAAATGAGAAGCGTGTGCAATAAGTAACCCATCGTCTTCTGCCAATGCTTGTACTTTACCATCGGTATCTACCAAGGCGCCATTATTGTAAAATCCTAAAATTTCTTTTTCTGGCACGTATAATACTAAGTTTTGCAACATGGCTTTTACAATAGGGTGTTGCATTAACTCGTGAATTTCTTTAGCCGGAAATTCATCTTCATTAACCATTGCATTTTCAAGCGATAGACGCGTTCTACTATATTGTTTAGATAGGTAGTTTTTACTTTCTTTTAAAGCTACCACTTGCTTGTCTTTACGTAGTTTTGCTGGTATATTTTTTAAAATTTTACCGGCTTTGGTCACTTTAATCGTGGTTTTGCCTAAGTCTGTAATACCAAGTTCTATAACCGTGTCGTCTATGGTGACTACCGCATTTTCCATAATGGCTTGTGTGGCTTTGGCTTCCATTGCCCAACTAAAACGTACACGGTCTTTATAACCGGCATTACGAGATAAGTTATCTAATGCAATCTCTACAGCGGTAGCTTCACTTTCCTGACGTTGTGCACCAAATTGTTTGCTTTCTTTTAAAAAGGTTTGCAATATATTGTAACGTTTTAATAAATCTTTTTCTGGTACGGTTTTACTTAACGGAATTAAGCCTAAAGCACGCACATAATCTTTATCGCGTTTGTCTTTAATCTTCTTAAGCGTTTCGGTGATTTTTACTTCACCAAGCATTACGCTAGAATAAAGTTTTACTTGTCTATGTCCGTTTCCATCGGTAATATATTTGGCGGCATCGTGAAGTAGTCTCCAATTGGTTTTTCCTAAATTTTTATACACTTTATTAAACCAATCAATATCTATGGCACCAAGTGCAAAATCGTTTTTAGGAATGTTAGAATAACGCGCGATAATGGTTTCTTTTTCGCTATTCATATATTCTGAAGCGTGTGCTTGAAACCACCAAACGGCATTTTCTAGATTTTCAATTTTTAAATATTCCCCTACAACATTGGCCCATTGCGTGGAGTAACACGCTAACTCAATTAAGCGTTTTTTACTTACTTTAGAAGCATCGGCTAGTTTGGCAAAATCGGCATAAGATTCTGTATCTTTAAAGGCGGTTCGTTTAAGAATAGTACTGAATTTTGATTTTTTACTATCGCCATAATAACTATAACCACGCTCAAACGTATCTTTTCCTAAACGTTCTAAGATGCGAAAGACATAATCTACACCTTCTACACGGTGAATGCTACTAATATACCCAGAAGCTGGTGTTGCTAAATCACCACGCTCTAATTCCGTTTCTAAAAGGTTAGTTTTTAAAGGTAGAAAAACGTGTTTAGGGATGCTATTACGTTCTAATCCTTTTTTAAAATTCATTCTGTAATTGAAACCACCATCCATAATGCTCATTATAGAATGATTGTTCAGCGATTGGAATAATAAATCGTCATCATTTATTAAACCTTCTCTGTATAATTTTAGAGTAACTTCTACTTCTGGAAACTTTAAGCTTTTCTTGTTTATATTTTCTTCTGTAAGCACTTTAATGGTAGTGGCCTCACTAGGATGTTCCATATTTTGAGCCGATAAATACATTTGAATTGCCCAATATTTATACAGTTGCTCTTTGGTGAGTTGCTCTAGATTATTTGAACCAAAATTAGGTGTATTTGCTTGTACTATGGTTGTCCAATTATAAGTTACGGTACTGTAATAGCTACTTTTCTCTTGAAATTGGGTGAGTTTGAATTTTTCAGGAAAATTAGCAATCATATCTTCATACAGCTTAAACTTAAAATCACCCACCATTTTATCATCTGCGAAAGCTCTAAACAAACGCTTTAAAATTTTGTTGTAGGTTTTAGATTTTGAATAATAACTTTGTGCTTCTCCTAAGTTTAAACCAGACAAATCTGGGTAATATTGCTGTAAATAAGGCTGAAGAATCGTGTAGGCTCCAAAAGGCGCTTCTCTATTATTGATATAGCGAATAACCGAATACATTTCAAAATCGTTAAGCTTGCTTTTCTCGTACCAAGTAATCCAAATGTCGGCTAGTGGTAAGTTATGCAGTTGCTCTAAAGCTGTGGCATCTTCACCTAACTCTTTCATATCGTGAACCCCTTTATTAAGATACGTGGTGTGCATTTCACCATCATAGGCTAACATCTGGTATTCGTGATTGCGATGTTCTGTAACCAAATTAATTAACTGATTGACTTGAGTCACAATTTTCTTTACATCAATAAAATCTTTGAATTTGAACCCAGAAGCTTCTGAAGTGGTGATTCCTAGTTTATCAAAAATATTGGTCTTTGTTTTAAAATGCGATTGTGGGATGTAAAGTGGTGATAAATTATCATAATCTACAGCACCAAATCCGTTACTGTAATTATATTCTTCGGTGTTGTCAGAAAATTTATCGAGATAAACTTGCTCGTTTTTAGTGATTTTAGGTCGCTGTTTATAAAGCGCTATTTGCGCTTCTGTAAAATTAGACTGTCTGTTGTTATCGTGTAAAATTGTTAAAATTTCTAAAGCGGCTATACGTTGTTCAATGTTTTTAGCCTGAATTAAATTAGTGGTGCTATTGCGTAAAGTATCTACAGGTAAGTTTATTAATAACTGTATTAACGAAGTCCGTAACATTTTACTTTTTCGCCTTAATAAATCTTCAATAATCTCTAACTCGGTATCATACAAGTGCATTTTAAAGAACAGGCTTAATCCCGTAGCCATTACCAGTTCGTTCCTGTTGTAAATGGCACGTCTTGCTAAAGCTCTTTTCCAAGAATTCTTATCGTATTTTAATTCTACTTTGTGCTTTATTTGTTCTTTGTTGTAGTATAACGAATAGCTATAGTTTTTAGGGAATACCTTTCTAAAATAAGCCTCTCTAAATTCTGAAGGAAAGTCTTCAAAATCAGGTGCCATTAATTCTAATTGTGTTTCTGTAGCACTATTCATTATAAAATTGAAGAAATAATCTGACCCTGGGATAAAACTCCACCACGAGAATATTTTACTTTCGTAAACCTTTCCTTTTTCTGAAGCATTTTTAGCGACAGTAAGTAGTTTTTCAAAGGTGGTATCATCTAAAGATGTTTCTGGTAAGTTTACCGCCATCCAATGGTCTAAGGCGTAATCTTTTCCAATATGTTCTATAAAATAAGGTACTAGCGCATCGTTTGTTTTATCGGTTTGACTCATAAAATACAGCGCGAGTATCTTTTTATTTCGGTCTTCGTTCTCAAATACAATGTCTAATGCTTTTCTATTGGCGGTATCTACATCTAAAATACCAATGGCCCAAAGCCCTACTAGCACTTCTATATTATCTTTGCTTTTTAAATAGGTATCCACCTCTTTTAAATCGAAAATTAAAGATTGTGCAAGCGTTAATATGCGATTAATAAGCGCTTTTTTTGGCGTCTCCCAGTTTAAATCAAACCAGGTACAAACCGCTCTAGTCACACTACTAAAACGTGCTAAGTCATTATCTATAATAACCTTTAACATATACTTAAACGCACCAAGGCTGCAGCTATCTAAAGCTTCTATTATGGTTTGGCGTAAACCTTCTTGACGTTGTGCGGCGAGTAGCAATTTGGCAACCATTTCCCAATGTTTCTCCTCTTCAGAATACAACAACGCTTTGATAATATCTGAACTCACGCCACCAATCTCATCTTCTCCTTGAATAATATCGTCTAGCAAGGCATCAAACGCACTTTCTGCATTGTGTAAAACGATGGCTAGAAAAAGGTCTTGGTTCCCAGAAAAATACGTGTTGTATTGAAAATGTTCTACTAAAGATAAGCCACCAAATCCCATTCTGCTGGAATTCAGAAATGCTCTAAAACTTACTATTTTTTTGTGCAATACATCTTCTCCAACTCGCGATCTAAAGGCTTGCCTGTTATAAGAATCTTGATACGGTAAGGTGTTTATAAAATCCCACATTGCTGCTAAGTATGGCGCTTGAATAACACCATATAATTGCATCCCTAAACGCATCCCTTCTGGTGTAGTCCAAGGATTTATATTGAAAGGATCTTCGAAGGCCTCAATAAAATCATACTGATTATAATAGACGCGTTTGTCTTTTTCTATACTAGCCAGCACTTTTGCTAAAACACGGTAGGGCTCAGAATACGCACGAAATTCAAACCGGTCTACCGCTGGTTTTTTGTATTGCTCCAAGTGTTTTCTAGCATCTTCTATAGGGATCATATCTCTTAAATGTTTTTAACTATGGTCATTAACAATAATTTGTCCTTTTCTAAACAAACTGAATTACTGATGGCAAGGTAAAAGAAATCCGTTTGTTTAAACTCACGGTATTTAGTGATTTTTATAAGGGACTTTTTTTAACGTTTTAAATATCACAGAATACAGTGACAAATAACACCGTGTTTTAAAATAGGTTTGTAACATAAAATTAAACTGCCCTTATGATACTTGCTAAACACGAATTTGGTTTCAACTTTTATGAAGACGAAGCATCTTTTGAAAAAATTAAAGAATGTAAAAATTATCCTGAAAATTTTTATTATGAGATTTTTGTGCTTGCTAAATCTACTAAAAACAAGCAGATTAGAACCGAATGTGCCAATATCATAAAAAAACAGGCACCAGAAGCTTTACAACTCGCCTTTAAGAGTCGAAAAAAAATAACGACAATACAAGATTCTCAATCTTTTAACAAGAAACTGATTGCTATATTAGAGTACGGCGTACTTTCAGAAGATTTAGACCTTTGTAAACTATACACACTTGTTTGTAAGCGTTTAACGCTTTCGCTTGAATATAGAAGTAAAGAAGTTATTGAACTTTTCATAGAAACACCACGTCTTTTAAGTCAGTTTAATGGTATTAAAGAATTAACAATTAGCACCTCTAGACAGAAAGAAGGTTTTAGTAACGTTGTAAACAAAATAACGCAACTTACTTCATTAGAGAAACTTGAGCTTGACATTGATTATAAATACATACCAGAAGAACTAGAACGATTAGTTAACTTAAAAGAGTTTATACTAGCAGCACCTAATTTGGTATGGGTTCCCGTAGGAATAACAAAACTAAAAACACTTAAAAAGTTGGAGTTTAGAGGAAGTTTTCCTTTTGGTAATGACGAGCCTAACCCTAACATAGTTAACTTTACTTGGCTTAAAGAACTAACAAGTTTAAAGCATTTAAAAATAGGTTCTTTTGCGGTACAAGACCTCTCTGATGTTGAGCTTCCGGCAAGATTAAAAAAATTAGAGCTTTTTAGGTTAGAAAATCTAACCGCTTTACCCGAAACAGTTGGTCACTTACCAAAACTAAAAACATTAAGGCTAAGTGGTATGAGGGAGCTAGAACACTTTCCTGCATCTGTTAGTGAATTTAAAACCTTAGAGGTTTTAGAAGTTATTCATTTATCTAAATTAAAAAAAGTTCCTGCTGCTTTTATTTTTGGAGCAAATATTAAACGTTTACTAGGTTTGTATACAGAGTTTATGCCTTATGGAGTAACCCCTGTAACTAAGCTAAAAAGAATCGTTTTTACCAATCCAGAGCTTCTTAGTTTTGTATTAGATAATGCCTTGTCTTTTACTAATTTAAAAGAGATAGAAATTACTTGTGATGCACCACAAAGAAGAAGTGCGCATACGCTTTCTGCATTTAAAAAACTTAAAAACCTTAAGTATAAGTTAGCACATCATTTAGAATGGGTTTTAGAGGGTATTCACGAATGTAAAAAGCTAGAAGACGTTTTTATTTATGGTATATATAATGGAGCTGATGCTGAAATAACGAACGCTGATGTTGCTAATTTTCCTCAGTCATTTTCTAGAATAGAACATTTGCAAACCTTAAAAGTGCACAGTGCAAAAGCACTTGTTTTAAATACAGATTATTTACCTATAAAGACAGACAGTCTTACCATTACAGATATAAAAGTCATTGAGCCGGGTATTGAAAATTTTGAGGTAAATCATATAAAAGTAACAGATACACCTATTACCGCATTACAAAAGTTTTATTCAGTAATACGTGCTAAAAAAATAAAGTTAGACGATGTAAATAGTGTTAAAAATGAGACTTTAGATTTTGATACTTTTAAAGCCCCTGAAAGCTTTAAAGATTTTATATTTAATAGTAATGTAAAAGGCTTAGATAAGGCATTAAAAGCACTTTGTAATTTACAAACACTAACCATTGATTTTAATAAAGATAATGCCGAACAAAACAATGGTTTAACCGCTTATACGCATCATAATTTAAAGAACTTGACTATTAAAAATTTTAATGGTAACACTAATGTTATTAAATTATTATTAGAGCATACGCCTCATCTAGAGTTTTTAGAAATTTACGATTGTGTAGGCCTTGTAGATCTTCCTAAGGTTACTTTAAATAAACTAAAAACGCTAAAATTATTTTATAGCGATGATATACAGTCTATAGAAAACTTAACAGTGCCCAACATAGAACTTTTTAAAGTTTTATCGTGTGACAATTTTGGTTACAATGCTATGGTTACGGCATCGCATTGGAAAACGCTTAAATTTCTTTGGTTAGAAGGCATTAGTCAAGATCTTGAAACCTACCCAGAGACCATTTCGGACTTAAATTTAGATACCTTTTTTATTGATGGATTTTTAACTAAAAGACAAATCCCAAAATGGATAGGCAGAATGAAATCCTTACGAGTTTTAGGTATAGAAAACTTTAAGTATTCCCCATTACCTGAAGAATTAGCCGAATTAACCCAATTAAAAATAATGAGCATTAGAAGCTGTGATTTTACAGAACAAGTATCTGATAAATTTAAGAATCTGAATTTAGAGGATTTAATTTACAGGTATTCAAAATTTAATGGAAACAATATGAAATCCTCTAAATTTTACGCATTAGCTAAAAATAAAATCTTAAAAGAGGATTTTGATAACAGATATGAAAAATATAATCTGTACTGTTAAAGAAATTTATACCCTAAAAATTAACGATTACTATGACAAAACCAACAGAAATCCCTGAATTCACCTATTATAAAATGGATGAATATTATGAAGAGATTAAAAAGTCTAAAAACTTTCCAGAAGATTTTTATTATGAAATTTTTACGATTGCAAAAGCAACAACAGATAAAAAAAATAGAGCAGAGTGTGCTAACATTATAAAAAAACAAGCCCCAGAAGCTTTGCAACTAGCCTTTAAAAGCCGAAAAAAAATTACACAAAAAGGAAGAAACGCAGCTAGAATGATTTCCTTTTTAGAATACGGGTTGCTATCTAAAGACTTAGACCTTCTTAAATTATATGATCTAATGACGAGAAAGAATAGAAACCTGGGATTTTTTAGGTTTTCGGTAGATTTTTTAGATCGCTTGTTAGAACATCCACATATATTAAGACGATTTAATGGCGTAAAAAGTTTAGAAATCCATTTAAAAGGACAAGGCAATAAATATGATAGTATTCTTAATGAGATATCAAAATTAACGTCGTTAGAAGAAATAGATCTCGAGGGAGAGTTTGAGCAACTACCAGAGGATTTTGGTAATTTATCAAAATTAAAAGAATTAAAGCTTGTTGCGCCTTGTTTAAAAAGGTTTCCAAGTACAATGTCTCAGTTAACATCCTTAAAAAAAATACGTATAGAAGGTGATTATTGGATTGGAAAAATTATTCCTAATATGAATCTAACCGATTTTAATTGGCTTACAAAACTTACTAAATTAAAAGTGTTCAAACTACGTTATGTAGGCGTGCAAGACCTATCTCAAGTCGTGTTTCCTGCATCCTTAAAACGTATAGAATTGTTTTACTTAAATGAATTAACAACATTACCTAAAGATGTTAGTCATTTAAAGCAACTAAAAAAGTTTCAGATTTTATCTAAAAGCATAGATAACTTACCAAGTGGTTTTGAAGATTTACCAAAATTAGAGCTTTTTGAACTTAACGCCCCTAAGATAGATTCCATATCATCTACCTTATTTTTTGGCGATGCGTCTAGATGTTTTGAAGAAAGGCCTAGACCTGAATTAATAACAAAAATTACATATAGCGAAACTAATATTTCACCAATGACGGAAATTAGTCTGCGAGAATCTATAGAAATAGATTCGCCTAAACTACTTAATTTCGTGTTAGATAATGCATTATTTTTCCCTAATTTAAAGACGATAACAGTAGATTGTGAACCACCAGAAATTCCACACAAAACATCGTTAGCAGCATTTAAAAATTTAACAACGCTTCATTACAAACTAGAGCATAAATTAGATTGGCTTTTTGAAGGGATTGAGCAATGTATAAGACTTAAAAATATTGAATTATACAGATTTCAAGAGTGGCATACTAAAGATATAAAATTAGCTGTTAGAATTTTCCCTTCAGTATTTTCAAAAATTGAACAGTTAGATAACCTGACGATTAAAAATGCGAGTGCTTTAGTTGTAAACACTGACCATTTACCGAAGCATATTACCAATTTAACTATTTCTGAAATTAAAGGAGTAGAAGCAGGAATAGTACCGTTTGATGTTTTTAGTCTGGAAATCAAAGCCACACCAATACTTAATTTACAAGAGTTTTATGCGGTGATTAGTGCTGCTAAATTTAATCTTGGGCATAGAAATGATGATGTCAATAATGTGTTAGATTTTGAAAACTTTAGACATCCAAAAAAAATTGAATCGTATCATTTTACTAGTGATGTGAGTCAGTTAGATAGCTTACTTAAAAACTTCATAAATTTAAAGGAACTTACCATTACATTTAAGAAGGCCAATTCAGAGCATAATAATGGATTAACGGCCTTTAAACACACCAATTTAAAAGTGTTAAGACTTGATGATTATAACGGAACGACCGAAGCCTTAGAGCGTTTATTAACACACACACCAAACCTTGAATTCATAGGGATATTTGAAGCCAAAGGCTTTGATGCTTTTCCTGCTGTAAATTTGCCTCAGCTTAAAAAGTTAAGAATGCAGAGTGTCGCGCTTAAAACCATAGACAATCTAAACGTTGATACTATTGAAGCGGTAAAACTGATACATTGTAATCATATTACAGATGAAAGTATTGAAGCAATATCGCATTGGAGTTCTTTAAAACACCTTTGGTTAGAAGGCTTAGATGAAAATGGAGGTATATATCCTGAATCGATTTCTGAGTTAAACTTAGAAACACTTTTTATCAGAGCACATCATAAAGAAGAAAAAATCCCTACTTGGATTGCTAACATGAAAAATCTACGTGTGTTAGGAATAAACAATTTTAAACAAGTTGTTTTACCGGTAGAATTAGCAGCATTAAAACAGTTGGAAGTATTAAGTATTAGTGGTTGTGATTTTTCGGAAAAAGTATCCGAAGACTTTAGAAATCTTAATCTAAAGAAATTAGTGTACTGGACGTCTAAATTTAACGGTAGTAATATGAAATCTGAACTCTATGAGCCATTGGAGAATAAGTTAGTGTCCCAACGAAATTTTGATGATGAAGATAGTGAAGCGCCTTTTAGGGTGTAATGACATACAATTTATTGCAAAAAAACGCTTCATATTTCTATGAAGCGTTTTGAGCGAGAGACCAGGTTCGAACTGGCGACATTCAGCTTGGAAGGCTGACGCTCTACCAACTGAGCTACTCTCGCATTTTGTAATTAAATTACTTTAATTAATGGTATTTCAATATTTAAAATCGTTATGTCTACTTTACATTGATGACACAATCTGATCAATTTTGTGTTATAAAAAGAAACGTTGTATTAAAATTATTAGTGGGGAGAGCAGGATTCGAACCTGCGAAGACGTAGTCAGCAGATTTACAGTCTGCCCTCGTTGGCCGCTTGAGTATCTCCCCAAAACTTTAATTCAATATTTCAAACAAAAAAGACTTCACAATTCAGGATGTCTTTAGAGCGAGAGACCGGGTTCGAACCGGCGACATTCAGCTTGGAAGGCTGACGCTCTACCAACTGAGCTACTCTCGCATTTTTGGTAAGCGAGCGCAAATATATAACTATTTTTTAAAATTGCTTTGATTTCTGAACATTCTCAAAAAATTTCTGACTTTGGTTAAATCTTTCAATGGAAAGGCACAATTCAGAGGTATCAAAAATATAGAATTTTTATCTTAATGCTGTGTGTAATAAAGCACTTTGGGGATAGTAAATGCGTAAGAAAAACTAATCATGTCTTGCTAGGGTGTTCTTAGTTTCCATCAAATACTAATGTAATTATTACTAAAGACATTACTTTTTTAATAATTTGTTATTTAGAATCAAATAATCAAGAAGCCCTTTTAGGTTTAATAAGGTAATTATATACTCATATCATTAAGGCAATCTTACAAATGGTTGAGCTATTCTTTAGACAATTGATCTAAAAATATTTTGATGGACACATCTGTGGGGATGTTAAGTTTCTTTTTTAATCGGCTTCGGGCTACTTTTACCGTGTCTGGTGTTACATTTAAGATTGTGGCAGTTTCCTTTATAGACAAATTCATTTTAGTTAATAAGCAATAGCGAATTTGTGTATCCGATAGATTAGGATATTTGTTTAATAATTTAGCCGACATGGTTGGGTATTCTGATTCTATTCTTTTTGTAATAATCGATACGTCGGAAGCAGATTTTATAAGATCATTTACTTTTTGTTTGGCAGCTTCTAACTTTGGTATTACGGGTTTTTTTATTTCGTTTAGTTCGTTCTTAATTAATGTTAATGTTTCTATTCGTTGCGAAAATGCTATAGCAGAAGCTTCAAGTTCGTTTTCGCGAAGTATAATTTTTTCTTCGAGCAATTTTTTCTCATTACTCTTTAAAACTTCTATAATTTTTTCTCCTTTTTTATATTTTCTAAATAAAAGAATACTACCTAATATTAAAATGATACTTACAAGTATGGTGCTAATACTTAAATAATATAGTTTTTGCTTTTTGTTCTCTATTTCTAACAACTCAATATCAAAACTTATTTGTTGGCTTTTTTGCTTCTCTTTAAGAAGTTTTATATTAGAATCAATATAATTAGAAAGGGCTTTTTTTTCATTAGATCTTAAACTATCTACCAGTGCATCCTTCTTTTGATATGTCTCAATAGCTTTTAAATATTGCTTATTTTCAGTATAATATTCAGCTAGTCTATCGTAGGTGTCTTTCTTATATTCAGATCCATGTGCTAGTTGAATGGCTTCTTTTCTGTAAGCAATTGCTTTATCAAGATTTCCCGCAGCATGATAGAATGTACTTAAGTAAGCGGTATTATTAAAAATAAGTTGCTGTTCTTTATTTTCTAAGCAATATTTTCTCACAACGAGGGCAGAATCAATAGCCTTTTGGAAATCACCTAAGTTAAAATAATCATTTGCTAATTGGTTTTTAGTCCACCAAATTTCTGAAACCTCATTAGTTTTTATGGCTAAGTTTAATAATTCTTTGTGCAAAGGATAACTTTTTTCAGGCATTTCCTTCTGAACATAATTTGCTGAAATATTTTTTAATAATATTTTTTTTGTAAAAGATCCTACATTAACAGTATCTTTTAATAGTGGAGTAAGTACCTCAAGTGCTTTGTCGTATTGAAATTTATGGTAGTAGATTTCGGCAATTGAAACGTTGTAAGCGATAAACAACCTAGTGTCACCTTCTGAAATTAATGGATAAATCTTAAAATAGCTTTCTAAGCCTTGCTCAGGCAATCCAAATCCATTAGCCAATATCTGCCCTTTATTTAAGTAATACTGAGGAAGTTTTAAAGCCTTTATTAGTAAGGTATCAGCTTTGATACTTTTGGTTATAACTTTTGTTTCAAACAGATCCGCATAATGTAAAACACTATCAATATTTGCTTTTGAACTTACACCATAATACCACATTAATGATTTATAAGCGGAAAGTATGCCTTGGTCGTATGAGAGTTTTTTTGATTGTCTTAAAAGTTTGTTGTGAACCAAATAAGCTTCTTCAGAGGCTTGCCCGTAAAATTGATTGTGCAAACTATCTAAATCACTAATTTTAATTAAAGGTTCATTATTTTGAGCATAGCATATATTACCTAGAAGGAGGGTGAAAAAGAATATACTCAATTTTTTTAAGGCATTTAAAAACATAATTGCTTTATAATTTTGTTAATTTGAGATACTAATTCTTCTCAAAAATGGGTTGTAATTTTTCTTTTATTATATAAGAGATTCTTTAAAGCCTTTAATATTAATGAAAGTTTATAATATAATTAAGGCTTTTAAATTTATTCGTAATTTTTTATGATAATCATGATTTTGAAGTGGTTTTTTTGTTAAAAACAATACGTCATTAGACGTCATCTTACATTTTTATATTTTTATTATTAGGGTATTTTAAATGTTAATTTTTTTTGATTAGAAATAGTGTTTTCTAATGATTTATACTTTGGTTATTGCTATTTTCTTTGAAATAAATTCATCTAAAGTTTAATAGTTTTAGTTAATTCTCATTTATTTGGTAATATTGCGGTGTTTTTTGTTGTAATCAATTTATTTTATTAATTAATTGTTTATGAGATGTTTGAGGTGTGTGGTGCCTTTTAATTTTAACATGATTACCTTTTGATAACCCCTAAAATTTAAGAATAAGGAAGATAATGTTCAACTTTAGCTTCATAAGTTTTAAAAAAAGCTGGACTCTTTTATATAGAGCTATTTTTTTATTTCTAAAAAACACTAACTTTTAATAACTAACTTTATGAAAAAAATTACTTTACTATTTCTTGTAATGATTGCTTTTTGTTGGCGATCTAATGCGCAATTCACAGAGAGCTTTGAAACAGAAATACCTGCATCATGGACTGTTTTGGATCTTGCGAGTACAACATCGTGGGTGTGGGAAGATTCACCAGAAAATGGCGCACAGGATGGTTCTTCCGTTGCAAAGATTGGATCTGGATTTCCTGATGCTAATGATGATTACTTAATTACCCCTCAAATTTCAGTAACTTCTGATTTAAATGATAGATTAACATTTTATGTAAAATCGAGAAGTGGTTTGTTTTTAGATCCTTATGAGGTGGTATTGTCTACAACCACAGCTACTGCAGCTGGCTTTACTGTAATTCTACAACCAGAGAGCGAAGCTTCTGACGAATGGACTAAGGTTACTTTAGACCTGACCTCTTATAATGGGCAATCAGTTTATGTTGCTATTAAATCAACGTCAACTGATAATTGGGAATTGTATGTAGATAATTTTGTGAATGACACATTTCCTGCTTGTATGGAGCCTACAGAATTAACAGTAGATAATATTAGTACTACAACGGCAGATTTAGCTTGGACAGAAAATGGTACTGCTTCAGCTTGGAATATAGAAATTGTAAATGTTACTGCTGGTGGATCTGTAACTGGTGTTTCAACTTTTACTGGAGTTACTAACCCTTATACAGCAACAAGTTTAGCGTCTGGTAACCAATATGAATTTTATGTGCAAGCCGATTGTGGTGTAGTTGATGGTTCTTCTATTTGGGTAGGTCCAATGTCATTTACGACGTCTTGTGATACTTTTATAGCACCTTACACACAAAATTTTGAGAATGCAGGTGATATTCCTGCTTGTTGGACAATGTCTAGTGATTCAGGAGAGGAAGATTGGTTTTTTAGAGATTCTGGTCCAAGTCATGTTGGAGATGGTGGAGACCTCTCAGGCAGTACATTATCAGATGGCTATTACGCTGTTTGTGATGCGTCGAGTGATCATGGTCTTCGATATTTAATGAGTCCTTTTGTAGATGTTAGTGCATTAGCGACACCTGAACTACGTTTTTATGAAATTAGTAATGCTGAAGATTCTGAAAATGCACAATTAGATGTAGAAATTTGGGATGGAGCTACATGGAATCTTATGGCTACATTTGACACAAATACAGACGGTTGGGAGTTAAAAATAATAGATATAAGTACGTTAACATATACAGGACCAGCACAAGCTCGCTTTACTTTTTCTGAACCTAATGGTGGTAGTGATGATGATATCGCTATTGACGATGTAATTTTTGATAACCCTATACCTTGTATCTTTCCTGAAGATTTATCTGTTGCAAATGTTACTGCTACAACAGCAGATTTAGCATGGATAGAAACTGGTAGTGCTACAGCTTGGAATATTGAAATTGTAAATCTAACGGCAGGAGAAACTGCAACCGGTGTAGCAACACTAACAGGAGTTACTAACCCATATACCGTTACGAATTTATTGCCAGATACATTTTATGAAATTTATGTACAGTCAAACTGTGGTGCTACGGATGGAAATTCACTTTGGATAGAACGAGTATCATTCCAAACAGATTGTAATGCGCTTACGGCACCATATACAGAAGGTTTTGATAATGGTGGTGCTATACCAGATTGTTGGAGAATGTATAGTGATTCGGGAGAAGAAGAATGGTTTTTTCAAGAGTCAGGATTAGGTCATGTTGGTGATCGTGGTACATTATCAGGAAGTACTGTAACAGGAGGTTTCTATGCTGCAGCTGATGCTTCTAGTGATCACGGCCCTAGATATTTATTAACTCCTTTTGTCGATGTTAGTACATTAACAACTCCAGCATTAAGTTTTTATGAAATAAGTAATTCTGAAGATTCAGAAAACGCACAACTAGATGTAGAAGTTTGGGATGGTGCTGCTTGGAATCTTATGGCAACTTATAATACAAATACAGTAGGTTGGGAATTGAAGACTTTAGATATTAGTGGTTTAACGTTTACCGGACCAGCACAAGCTCGTTTTACGTTTTCTGAAGTTATTGCCCCTGGTGATGTTGACGATGATATTGCTATTGATGACGTTACTTTTGATGAGGCGCCTGCTTGTATGGCTCCTACAGATCTATCTGTATCCAATATTACATTGACTACAGCTGACGTAGCTTGGACAGCTAATGGTGTTGGTACCACTTGGAATATTGAAGTGGTTAATATAACTGCAGGTGAAACAGTTACAGGATTAGCTACTGTCTTTGGGGTTACAAATCCTTATACGCTTACAGGTTTACAAGATGATAACCATTATGAAGTTTATGTGCAGGCCGATTGTGTTGCAGAAGGCGTTTCTACATGGACAGGACCATTTGTATTTGCAACTGAAATTGTTCCTCCAGCTTGTGGTGGTATTTTTGTTGATGGTGGAGGTAGTCATGGTAATTATTCAGAATCTGAATTTTCGTCTTCTACTATTCTTCCAAATTCAGATGGAGACGCCGTAACTATTACATTTACGTATGTTGATATAGAGGTAGATACTTTTGGTTCTGGCGAACAAGATGGTTGTTTTGATTACTTAACTATTTATAATGGACCAGATAATACATATCCTGTTTTAGCACAAACATTGTGTGGACAAGATAGTAGTAATGGAGATAATACAATCGTAGCTGATAGCGAACTTCATGTTGGTGATTCTTTTACCTCTACAGATGCATCAGGAGCATTAACGATTGAGTTTAGATCTGATCCTTTTACGAGTTTGACAGGTTGGGAGGCAACAGTTTCATGTGGTGTCTTAAGTGTTGATGATGTAATTAACGAAGCTGCATTTACATACTACCCTAATCCTGTTAATAACACGTTAACATTAAATGCTCAAAAAAGTATTGAAAATATAGTGGTATATAATATGTTAGGTCAACAAGTATTGAGAACAACTCCTAATAATATTACTAATGAGTTAGATATGTCTGGCTTAAGTATAGGTACTTACTTTGTTAAGGTTACTATTGAAAGTGTAACGCAAACGATACGAGTTATCAAACAATAAATTTATTATAGAACACAGAAGCCACTTAATTTTACTTTGTGGCTTTTGTTGTTTTGATTGATTTTGGATTTAACAGGTGTCTGTTTAAAAATTGACTAATTTTTTTTACCGAATTAAATAAAAATTGAAAATGAATAAGAATATCTTCAAACTGACCTTTTTAGCTTTCTGTTTGCTTGGGAGTTCAACAGCTTTATGTCAAACAATACCCTCACCAGTTGGGGTGTCTTGTCCTTCTAATAACTCTACTTACGTATTTACAGAAGAATTTGATGATTCTGACGGATGGGTAGGGGATATTACAACCAATAATATTGGGGGTTATTGGGAAGTTCCCGGTAATTCAGATAGTAGCGGAACCGGACCAAGTTCAGCATTTAGCGGTTCTAATTATATGAATTTTGAGGCTTCAGGTAATGTTAACCAGGCCTCAGCATCAATTATTAGTCCTGTAATTGATCTTACTACAGCTACAGATGGGGCTGAATTGTCTTTTTATATGCATGCTTATGGTGATAATATGGGGGAATTGGAAGTCGGTATTTCTACTTCAATTTCGGGGCCCTTTACAAATGTATTTACATGGACTGGTCAATTACAGACTTCTAATTCTGAAGCTTGGGTTCCTGTAGGTGTTAATTTGGATGCTTATCTTGGGCAGTCTATATATTTAGAATTTAAGAATACTCGAGCTACTTTTAGTGGTAGAGCAGATATGTCAATAGATTTAGTACGTGTAGAAACATGTGGAACATTTTGTATTTCGCCAACACCTTCTCTTAACTATGTGAATTCTAATGCTTCAAGTGCTTCTGCTAGTTTTTATTGGGTAGCTAATGATAGTGAAACGTCTTGGGAGTATGTTGTACAACCTTCAGGGTCTGGTATTCCAACCTCGGGTATAGCGTCTACAGTTACAAACATTATTGTAAATGATTTATCTTTTGGAACGGAGTATGAAGTATATGTAAGAGCAAATTGTACAAACGGTAATAGTATTTGGGCAGGTCCTTTAACTTTTACAACTCCAATACAAACGGATTTTATAGTAGATTGTAATGCAGGTCCTTTAGTTGAGTCTCTGTGTTATGGTGATGACGGTGTAGCTAATCCTGAAGTATTTACGTTTACGAGTACAGATGGCACTCCTTTAACGTTAACTTTTCAGTCAGGTTTTGTTCAAGATGGATGGGATCCATTGGTGGTTATTGATACTGATGGCTCTTCTATAGTTGCTTATGAGGATTATTTTTTCGGTGACGAAGGAGATCTAACTGGTGTAACCTTTACGTCTACAGGAAATAGAATCTCCTTTTATGTTGCTTCAGATGATTTTGTACCATCAAGTTGTGCTAATGGGTTTGACCCTATGAGAGGAGGTATTACTTATACCGTTAATTGTGCTACATGTACAAATTCAGAATCAACCTTTACAATTGTAGATGATTGTGATAATGGTGATCAGTTTTTATTAGATGTTAATGTTACATCTTTAGGTTCTGCTGCATCTTTAACCTTGTCTAACAATATAGATACAAATACAACAACTATAGATGCTATTGGAACTTATCAAATAGGTCCATTTCCATTTTTTACAAATGTAATCTATACTTTAAATAATGACCAAGATGTTAACTGTGTGTACAATAGTTTGCCAATAGTAGTTAGATCTTGTCTTCCTGAAAATGATGAGTGTATAAATGCAGAAATTGCAGTAGTAAATACAGGTGATGACTGTACGCTATTAAATTATGGGACTATATTATCTGCAACGCCATCTAATGAATCTGGAACATCCTGTGAAGGAGATCCTGATGACGATGTGTGGTTTCAGTTTACCGCTATAAATGATATTCAAATAATAGAGTTTATAAATATTGTTGAAAACGAAATATCTTCAGGTCTTAATCATGCCGTTTACGAAGGTGCTTGTGGAAGTCTAAACGAATTGTATTGTTCAGATTCAAACTCTAGTGTCACACCGCAATTAATTATTGGTGACACTTACTATATTAGAGTATTCTCGGAAGGTTCTGAAGATGAAAACGTAACTTTTGATTTATGTATTAGAAAAGGTTTTAATAGTATAGAAGTAAGCGATAATGTGTATACCGTAGACGAATTGGTACGCGATATCTTATTTAATAGTCCATGTGCTCAGGTATCTAATATTACTTATTCTACAGGTGTCAGCTTTAATGATGGTCAGCCTAATGGTATTGGTTATTTCTCCATGGATGGCGAAGGGTTTCCTTTTGAACAAGGAATATTGCTAAGTACAGGTCATGTTGTGGAAGCAGGAGGACCAAATAATGAATTAATAAATTCGGGTGGAACATCGTGGCCTGGAGATTCTGATTTAGATAATTATTTAGGGGTGTCATCTCTAAATGCAACTATAATTGAATTTGATTTTGTGCCATTATCAAACACTATAAGTTTCGACTTTATGATGGCTTCAGAAGAATACACAGGAGCAATAGGCGGAACAGATGAGTGTACGTATTCAGATGCTTTTGCTTTTCTCTTAACTGATTCTGAGGATAACGTAACTAATTTAGCTGTTATTCCGGGGACTTCAATACCAATTTTAACAACAAATATTCACCCAGAAAATGAATCTTGTCCAGCGATTAACGAGGAGTATTTTGGAGAATACATTACTGAAAACTTGCCACCAATGAATTTCAATGGTAGAACTGTTGTTTTTACAGCTCAATCAGCCGTGACTATTGGAGAGACCTATCATATTAAATTGGTCGTTGCAGATGATTCAGATCCACAATACGATACTGGTATCTTTCTTAAGTCTGGTAGTTTTGATATTGGGGAATTAGATTTAGGTGATGATATTACCATAAACGCGGGTACAGCTTCGTGCTTAAATGAGCCAATTATTTTAGATACCGACTTACCGGATCTCGAGCATTTTTGGTTTAAAGATGGGTTACTTGTTACTGATGCTTCAGGGTCTGTTATAACAGCTTCTGAGCCAGGTGTATATACAGCACAAGTCATATTTTCTAGTGATTGTATTCTTAGTGATGAAATTGTCGTTGAGTTTTTATCAGTCCCAGTTGCTAATCCAGCCATTGATTTATTAGAATGCTCTACAACCAATCAAGCGCTATTTAACCTCACAGAGAATGATAGTTATATTTTAGGATCTCAAAATGCTTCAGATTACACTATTACATATCATATTTCAGAACAAGATGCTATAGATAATCTAAGTCCATTGCCTTCTGTTTATAGTAATGTTTCAAATCCTCAAGTAGTTTATGCGAGAATAGAAGATAATAATTCAGGATGTTATTCTACAACCTCATTTTCTCTAACAACTACAACTCCTTCGCATACAGCGTTGAGCGTGGATTTCATAGAATGCGATTTTGATAATGATGGTTTGGCAAGTTTTAATTTAGAGAATCATGGTTCAGAAATTCTTAACGGTCAAGAAGCGTCCCAATTTAATGTGTCTTATTACACATCAGAAGCAGAGGCTATATCCGCGACCAATGCACTAGCAAATTCTTATGACAGTGCTGGCGAAACTCTATTTGTTAGAGTCGAGTCTGTCGATTTCTCAGATTGTTATGTAACTAATAGCTTTGATTTAATAATTGGAAATCAACCTATAACCAATTTTTCTTCTGATGTAGATTATGAAGTTTGTTCTAATGCTTCATCTCCAATATATATTGAAGCAATTCCTGAAAATTATTCTTTATCTGAAGTGTCTATAAGCTGGTATCGAGATGGTGGAGTCATTGATGACGAAAATGGTCTGACTTTACCTGTTTTAGAAGCTGGATTATATGAGGTTGAAGTTATGTTTAATGATACAGGATGTATAGGTATTGATGAATTTACCATAATAGAGTTAGAGACTTGTGTATTCCCAGAAGGTATTTCACCTAATAACGATGGTAAGAATGATGCCTTTGATCTTAGTGCTTTCAATGTTACTAAATTAGAAATTTTTAACAGGTACGGAACTCAAGTGTACTCTAAAAACAACTATACCAACGAGTGGAAAGGTCAGACAGACGATGGTGAAGAGTTGCCAATTGGAACTTATTTCTACACCGTTATTTATGAAGGCGGAGCAAAGTCAAAAAGTTCTTGGGTATATATTAACAGATAATTAAATAACAGAATCAACTACTAATTATAATGAAAAAACTCACTATTATAGCGGTCTTGCTTTTAGCATTTAAAATGTACGGACAACAAGACCCTCAGTACACGCAGTACATGTATAATATGAATATAGTCAATCCTGCTTATGCAGGATCAAAAGAAAATCTTTCTTTTGGACTATTGTACAGAACTCAATGGACAAAAATTGATGGAGGCCCAGAAACAGGAACGTTTTTTGGGCACTCCCCAATTGGTAATAATTTAGGTTTAGGTGTTTCTGTTATTGCAGATAATATCGGACCTGTAAAGGAAACAAATGCATATGTGGATCTTTCTTATACTTTAAATTTAGGAGGAGAACACAAACTAGCATTTGGTGTTAAAGCTGGTGCAACGTTTCATGATATTGGATTAACAGATATAGAAGTTATCGATCCTACTGATGATTTTTTCTCTCAAGGTATTAATTCAACAACACCTAATTTTGGGGCAGGGTTCTTTTACTACACTGATAAATATTATGTATCGTTATCTGCACCAAACTTATTATCATCGGTTCATTTAGATAATAATGGGACTAAAATTGGGTCAGAAACACAACACTATTTTTTAACTGGTGGTTATGTCTTTGATCTTTCACCTAATACAGAACTTAAACCTTCTGTAATGCTGAAGTCTGCATTTGATGCACCAACATCTTTTGATGTAAACCTTAATGCTAGGTTCTTTAAGAAGTTTGAAATAGGAGCCTCTTATAGGTTAGACGATTCGTTTTCGGGTTTAATAAACTTTGCAGTTACACCTGCTGTTAGAATTGGTTATGCTTACGACGCTATAACTTCTGACATAAAAAAATATGCACCTGCATCGCATGAAGTCATGTTATTATTTGATCTTAATTTTCCGAAACGCGTTTCTCGTTCACCAAGATACTTTTAATCAGTTAAGCTAAAACAATTATGAAAAACTTTAATACACTATTACTTATTACGTTAATGAGTGGCTTTTGCTTAACTGCTCAAAACAACGATACAAAAAAAGCAGATAAACATTTTGACCGATACGAGTTTGTAAAGGCTGTAGATGATTATAATAAACTTGTTGAAAAAGGAAAAGGAGACAGCTATGTTTATGGACAATTGGCAGAAAGCTACTATAATATTTTTAATACTGTTGAAGCAGAACGTTGGTACGCTAAAGCTTTAGAGACTTCAAACGACCCAGAAATGGTTTTTAAATACTCACAAATGCTAAAGGCAAATGGTAAGTATGAAGCATCTGGTAATCAAATGGATAAGTTTGCAACCATGCGTCCTGCTGATAATAGAGCAACAGCATATAGAGCCAATCCGGATTACCTGCCTAAAATATTAGATCAAGGTAAAAAGTTCAACCTTCAAAATGCAGATTACAATTCTGAACAATCTGACTTTGGAGGTATCATGAATAATGGTAATTTATACATTACATCTGGTCGTAATGACAGTAGAAAAAATTACGGATGGAACGATCAACCATTTTTAGATATTTACACCGTTGCTAAAAATTCAGATGGATCTTCTCAAGAAGCAGTGCTAGCGAACAATAAAATTAATACAAAATACCACGAAGGATTAGTTTCTTTTTCTCCTGATGGTGAGACAATGTATTTCTCTCGAGAAAGTTATTTTGAAAAAGACTATCAAAAGGATTCTCTTAGCAGTGCAAAATTTAGTCAACTTTATTTATTTAAAGCAACTAAATTAGGTGACGATTGGGATACTGTAGAAAGTTTAGCTATTAACAGCGAAAATTATTCTGTTAAAAACCCTTCAGTTAGTGCAGACGGTAAAACCATTTATTTTGCATCTAATATGCCTGGTGGATATGGAAACTTTGATATTTATAAAGCATCAATTAGTACAGACGGTACTTTAGGTGAGCCTGTTAACATGGGGCAAAAAGTAAATACAGAAGCACAAGAAATGTTTCCATACATTAGCAGTAATAATACGCTGTATTTTTCATCTACTGGTCATTTAGGCTTAGGAGGTTTAGATGTCTTTTACACTAAAGAAATAGATGGTAAAATATCTACAATTCGTAATGCAGGAATTCCGATAAATAGTAATGCTGATGATTTTGCTTTTGTAATTGATGAAGAAAATGATCAAGGATTAGTGTCTTCTAATAGAGCAGGAGGAAAAGGAAGTGATGATATCTATGAGTTTAAAAAACTAGAGCCTCTTTGTGATGTATTAGTAATTGCAACCATTTTAGATGATAAGACACGTGAACCTATCGCAGGTGCAACAGTAGCATTATTTGATGCCGAGGGAAACAAGGTTCTTTCTAAAATAACGAATGCAGAAGGTTTAGCTGAATTTATGATTGAATGTGAGCAAGACACCGAATTAGAAGTTGTAATGGATGGCTTTGATAGCAAGAAAGTACAAGTAAAAGGTTCTAATGAAGAAGAAAACAATGTTCAAATTAATTTAGATCCTATCGAAAAATTAATTTTAGCCGAAACTATAGATTTGGCACCAATTTATTTCGATTTTGATAAGTCTAATATTACAACACAAGCGGCATTTGAATTAGATAAGCTAGTTCAGATAATGAACAAATATCCTGAAATGAAAATTAATGCAATATCGCACACCGATTCTAGAGGTCCGGAATCATATAATACATTACTTTCTAATCGTAGAGCCAAAACTACAGTGCAGTATGTAATATCTAAAGGTATTAGTGAAGCTCGTATTTCTGGAGAAGGTAAAGGTGAAACTGAGCCTAAAGTAGATTGTTCTGCGCGTTGTACTAAAGCACAGCACGCTGAAAATAGACGTTCTGAATTTATTATTGTAGATAGTTTACAGCAATAATTAAAGCGATAAGTTTTGAAAGAAAAATTAGAACATCATCATTGTTTAAAATTCGAATTAATTGAATTCTGTAAGAAAAATGAATTATGTACGCAGGGAAATAAAATTCAATTGAAGGAACGTATTGAAGCTTTTTTCTATAAAAGAGAAAAAAATGAGAGGTCTAATGCTTTATTAAAAAACAAGCGCAGAACTATAAAAAAAATCTAAATAGGTCGAAAGGCATTAAGCTTTTAACTTATTTTAATTCTAGGGTGCTCAAGCTTTTTAAGCTTGAGCACCTTTAAATGATTAGCTTACAATCTGTCACATTATGTATGTAATACTATAACAATAACTAATGTAACAAATAGAGGGAGTGCATTTATTCCAATTATATTAATAAGAGACTTTACTATTTCTTTTAAAAACAATTTAGAGTGAAAAAAATTATATACATAGTCATATTTTTAGTTATTAAAGTAGGATTCTCGCAAGATCTTTTAATGCAAGATGGCACCTTTAATCGCTGTGCTCCAGATTTCTTTTATGATTCAGGAGGAGAATTAGAGTCTTATTCAGATAATGAAAGTTATATCACTACCATATGTCCTGAAAATAGTGGTGATCGTCTTAACGTTAATTTCGTCGAATTTTTAACACAACTTAATGTAGATTTTTTAACCATTTATGATGGTGATGATGTATCAGCTGATATTATTGGTGTATATACGGGGGTTTCTTCGCCAGGTTTTGTCTCGGCATCACAAAGTAATATTTCGGGTTGTTTAACTTTTGCATTTTCAAGTAATGAAACTGGAAATATAAATGGTTGGAAGGCTGAAATATCATGTATTACACCTTGTCAGGATATTACACCGTCAATTAATAATACAACACCTGCACCAAATGAATCTGGTGTAATTGGTATATTACCAGGGGAAACGGTTAATTTTTCAGGAAGCGCAATGTTTTCTTTGGATGGCTCAGGTGCCACTTATGATTGGGATTTTGGAGATGGAAATACAGGTACAGGAACAGAAGTTTCTAATACATTTTCAACTGATGGTACTTTTATAGTAACATTAACAGTTACAGATAATAATCCATTAGGATGTTCTGAAGTTACTACAATTCCTGTTTTTGTAATGGGGCCTAATGTAATTATAGATCAAAATATATTTACCCCTGAAGAATTAATTACTGAAGTGCTGATTAATAGTCCTTGTGCGTCTGTGTCTGACGTAACTTGGTCTACAGGATCAAGTATTACTAGCTCACAGCCTAACGGTATTGGCTACTTTTTTGGAGATGGATTAAATTTTCCTTTTAGTGATGGGATTCTTTTAAGTTCAGGAGAGGCTAGTGATGCAAGAGGGCCAAATAATCTTAGTTTAGGTAATGGCTCTAATATTTGGGGGGGAGACGATGAATTAGATGCTGCTTTGGGTGTAAATTCTCATAATGCTACATTTATCCAATTTAATTTTATTCCTTTAGCAGATACTATAAGTTTTGAGTTTTTAATGGCTTCTGAAGAGTATGATATGGGGGGGTTTGAATGTCAATATTCTGATGCTTTTGCTTTTCTATTAACAGATTCCGATGGTAATGTTTCTAATTTAGCAGTGATTCCAGAGACAAACTTACCTGTATTAGTGACTAATGTCCACCCTGATAATGGTGAAGATTGTGGTGGGGCTAATGAGGAATATTTTGGGGAATATATACCATACAACCAACCACCAATAGCATTTGATGGTAGAACCGCAGTATTTACAGCACAATCTACTGTTATTCCTGGCGAAAATTATACTATAAAATTAGTAATTGCCGATGATAGAGATAATCAATATGATTCAGGTGTATTTCTTAAAGCAGGAAGCTTTGATTTAGGAGGTGATTTAGGTGATGATATTACTATTGAAGCTGGTAATGCTCAATGTGGTGGTGGAGAGATTGTATTAGATACAGCAGCACCTTTCGCTGATCATATTTGGTACTACGCTGCAGATCCTTCAGTACCAAATAATAGAATAGAGATTGAAGGTGAAACAAGTTCAATGCTTACGGTTGTTGAAACGGGTATATACTCGGTAGATGTAGCATTTGAGGAAGTATGTCAATTTTCAGATTCTATTTTAGTTGAGTTTATAGGAAGTCCAGTAATAAATCTTGCTCCAGATTTGGTAATATGTAGTAGTACTGGGGAAGAAGAATTTAATTTATCTGAAAATAATGATAATGTACTAGGTGATCAAAGTTCTGCGGAATATTCCGTTACCTATCATTTCACTGAAGTCGATGCAATTGATAATTCAAATCCGTTACCAAATCTTTATACTAATGTGTCTAACCCGCAAACTCTATGGGTTCGTTTAGCAGACGTTTCTCAAGTGTGTTCAGTAGTCACATCATTCCAATTATTAGCGGCATCAGCTCCAATAATTAATTCAGTATCAAATTTGGAAGCCTGTGATGACGATTCTAATAATGGATTAGAGAGTTTTGAATTGAGTGATCAGAGCGCTACAATTTTAGGGTCACAACCCGCCTCAAATTTTACAGTATCCTACCATTTAACACCCGAAGAAGCAGAATCAGGTAATAACGCTTTACCATTAACATATACAAATACTATTAACTTGCAACCTATCTATGTTAGGGTAACAAGTATAAGTGATTCTAGTTGTTACAATGCCTCAGCCACTGCATTATTTAATTTAGTTGTTAACACAAAAGCTTTAGCTACAGCGCC
>NZ_JABFDK010000005.1 GCF_013403865.1 Winogradskyella costae | reverse complement strand
CAAATTCATTGTTTTTAAACTGATAATAATTACCATCAGAATCGGTGACATCGAAAACTAAATGACTAATGTCAATTTATTCATCTTTTATTATTTTATTAATAGGAATTCATGATGTGCTTCGCAGTTCAAAATATTTAATATCTTTATTCATAAGAAAATGTTTTTTTTGAAAGGACAATCTAACCGAGTTTCAACGACTTAAAATCGAGGTCTTAAAGCCTCATAGAACTGTACGAAATCTGTGTAGAAAAGAGAGGGGATTTTCAATGTTGACGAAGTCTTAAGCTTCTGAGTGTATATTAACCTTACTCCTCTCTTTTGTCTTTTCTGATTTATCCTTAAATTTAATGAATTGTAAACTTAAGACGTGTATAATTAATTGCTTTTTACGTGCTTACTTGCGAAAATTCTTGTGGAATTTTCACGGGTTCGTAAATGTTACTAACTTAGTTGCTTAACCACGCAACTAACCATACACAAGACCGTTGTGCATAATGCGAAAATCGTGCTAAAATTGAACATTTGAATTAAAAACCCCAACGCACAAATAGCACATCTATTTTTTTCCAACACTCAAAACCAAAAGAATGAACACCTTCAACGACATAAAAGAATTAGTTACCGCTCTGAAAAGAGAGGAAAAACTAATCTCTGAAATGTTTAGTAAAAGGAAATCCATTGATTACAGATTGAGTGATGCTCTAGAACTTGTCGATTATGAAGAAAGTCGTATTGATTTATTAATACAAAAATCTGTAATTAGAGAAAATGGAGGTCTTTTAGAACTTGATGGTCAATTTCTGGAATTTTTCGAGCAAGTACTTTATGTAAGTGAAGAAATCAACTTGTCTTATATTGATGAAAACATCAGAAAAATCAAAGAAAACATAGATTATTTTTTAAACGAGAATAACGAAAACAGAAAATATGGTTATTTAAGGTTTATAAAAAAGACATTTAGGAAAATGGGAGTTATTACACTTAGAAGTGTGGTTGATTTAAGACGAAATATAGAGAATACCTTTAAGAACGAAACGAATTACAAAAACAAACAACTAAAGTTAGAAAACCTTGATGAAAAAAGAACAGTAGTGACAAATTTGATTCAGCAAACATTGTCCCTCATTAACGAAGAAGAAATCACTTTTTTTAATAGAGCCTTAGATGAGGAATTAAATAGAATTATTATTGAATTAAAACATCAACTAGGAGAATGCTCGCACAACCTAATTGAAATAGAAAAACAAATAATTGATTATCTAAACCAAATAAAACAACAAGGAAAATTTTTAGAAAAATTACGAAAACTAAAATATCTAAAAGACAATTTTACTATTGAAGCAGAAACTGACATCAAACAAATTATATCAACTAGAAATCACGTGATTTTTGATGCAAGAACAAATCAACCTTTAAACTTATCTATTAATTTCCTTAGAGAAAGTGAGAGAGCTTTTGAAGCAATTAAAAGAATTGCTAAAAATCATAAAGATAGATTACTCTTAAAACCAGAAATAGCAGAGCGTATTTCTAATGAATTTCTTGAAAACAATATTGATGAAGAAATAATGATAAATCTAGAAGAAGTAAGAAATCGTTTCATTGCTACAAGTGATAATTTATTCAATTTTATCGTAAATTATGATTTTTTAAAAGAAGTAGATTTTAATGAACGAGTGACAATATTTTGTCAAATCATTTCACAATATGAACAAGAATTAAAAATAAAAGACAATTACCAAATCACCAATGGCATTGAATACGCCATGGTATTTTCAAAATAAATTTTAATGTTTACAAAATATACATCAGAAATATTTGACGTGCTACGCAAAGGACAATTCATCTGCTCAAACAGTCCTGATGATGAAATTCAAAAACTTTATAAAGTTCTAGAAGATGAGGAGACTTTTGAGGATTTACACGAATATTTTCATCAAATCAATTACGTATTAGAGCAAGGCAATGAATATTTCTATTTCAGTCGAACAGAAAATAATGTTGACTTAGACAGGAAACTAGAAAAAGCATTCAATTGGATTGACATACTAGACTTTTTTAAAACTTTTGATTCTTCTTTTGATGTAGGCTTTAGGTTTTCACCATCTGACATTATAAATCAACTAAAGAACAATGCAGATTTGAAAACCAAACTAGAGAAATTAAAGAAAATAGGAATTGACAAAAAAAGCTACTCAGAAAGAATAAAAAAATTAATTGAAAAACTTGAAAAAGATAATTTTATTACTTTAGAAAATGAGATTTCGGAAACTTATAAAGTACTTACCTCTTTAAATTATCTGAAAGATATTATAACAGCTATTAATATTCCCGAAGAAATAGAAAATGAGATACCTGAATAAAATAGTTTTCATAAATAGTGCATCTGTAAAATACGCTGAAATTGAATTAGACGGAAACGTTCATTTAATCGGGACACAAGGCGTAGGTAAAAGCACCTTACTACGTGCAATCTTGTTTTTTTATAATGCAAATAAAACTAAACTTGGGATACCGAGAGAAAAAAAAGGTTTTGATGATTACTATTTTGAATATCAGAACTCATATATTATTTACGAAATCATAAAAGACAACATTCCTTTCTGTGTCTTAGCATACAAAGTGAATGGAAAGGTTGCCTTCCGATTTTTCAATTCTGAATATAAACGAGAATTATTTATTGACAATGATAATAGAGCTTTTGAAAATTGGGATAAAATAAGAAATGCTTTTGGAAAAGAAATTTATTACACTCATTTAATAAAAAGTTATGAAGACTTTCGTAGAATTATTTATGGAGATAATGCTGGATTAAAGCCAGAGCTTAAAAAGTACGCTTTAATAGAAAGTAGACAATACCAAAATATACCAAGAACTATTCAAAACGTACTTCTAAATACCAATTTAGAAGCAAAATTCATTAAAGACACCATCATAAATTCTCTAAATGAAGAAGAATTTGTTATAGATATCGAAAACTACGCTAAGAATCATTTACGTGATTTTGAATCTCAGATTAACGATATTAAAATATGGTTCAAGGAAAATAGAAAAGGGCAAATTGTAGTTAGAAAGCAAGCCGACAAAATTATTGACAGATATAGATTTTTCAATTTCCTAAAAAGAGAAAAGAAAGAATTAACGTATGAACTAGCATCTAGGTTAAATTATATAGAAAACGAAAAGTCAATTTTACACTCTAATTTTTCAAAAGAAAACAACGAGCTAACCGAGATTTTTAAAAAAAGAGAAAACTTAGCAAAAACGCATCGAAGAAGAGAACAGGATATTGTTTCGGATATTAAACTTATCACCACAGATTTAGCAAAAGCAAAGCAAAAGAAAGAGGAATACGATATCCAAAATATCAATCAAATAATTTCAAAAGTTTCAAAGAAAGATTCTTTCATTACAGAGCAAAAGACTTTAGAAGAAGAAAAAAATCTGCTAACCTCTAAATTCGCAGAAATTAGTCAAAGATTCCAGGCACTCATTACCCAAATTCAAAATCGACATCAAGAGTTTGCTAATGGAAAGAATGCAGAAATCAATAAAATACAAAGTGCTTTTGCAGATAATAAGACTGGAGTTTCCGATACCTATCAAAAATTGATAAATCAAATTAAAGAAGAAAACAAAGATGAAGTAGATAAAGGTTACAATGTTTTAGAAAAAATAAAAGAAAATGAAAATAGCCTAAAGAGAAACAAATCAGAATTAAAACATAAAACCTTTTTTTCATCAGAAATAAAAAAATGTGAAGACGATAAAAAAGCTATACATAGCAAAATTTCAAGTTCAAAAACCATCATTCAAAATGCAACAAACCAAACGGTTATAATTCGTAAAGAATGGGAATTAGAAGCCAAGGAAGTAGAAAGGATTCATAACGCATCCGTCCAAAAAGAAAAAGAAAAAATTGAAAAATTGGTTTCAAAAATTGAGACCATTGAAAATAAAATCCAACAAAGTAAATCTTCTCTCTATGGCTGGTTAAACGAGAATATTGATGATTGGCAAAATAGCATTGGAAAAGTAATTGATGAAGAAAACGTTTTGTTCAACACAGAACTAAATCCTAAACTAATTGATAGCAATTCCACTACTCTATTTGGTATAGAGTTAAACTTAAACACTTTAAAAAACAGTATTAAAACGGTCAAAGAGTACAATCAAGAAATTGAGGAGTTTAAAGTTAAAATTATTGAAATTCAGAGTACTATTAAGCAACTTAATGTAAATAAAGAAGATAGTTTACAAAAACTTAAAAGAAAGTTCAGGAAACAATTAAACAGTTTCAAGGAAGTTATTGCTGAAAATGATTACACTATTTCTCAAAACCAAGAAAAATTAAAGAAAAATAAGATTGATTTAGATGAATGGGTTTCAAAAGCAAAATTGGAAAAAGAAACTATTTTACAAAAACTAGAAAGTGATTTAGATGAAATTGCGTCAAAGAAATTAAAAGCTCAAGAAGACCTTGAAGTTCTTAAAAACGGAATAAAGCGTAAAATAAGTTTAAAAGAAAATGAACGAAATACTGAAATTGAATCTTTGGAGGAGATTAAAAACAAGTCAATTTCCGAAATAAACATTTCTATTTCAAGTGGTAAAGACGAATCAGATAAACGAATTCAACAGCTAAAAAAAGAACAAACCTCAGAATTAGGCAACAAAGGTGCTGATACGAAAAGGCTGAATATTATTGATAATAGATTACAAGAAATAGAAAAAAACTTAGATTATATAAAAGGAAACGAAACTATTGTTATAGAGTACAACAAAGATAAAAGAGAACTCTTTGATAAAGTTCCTCAATTAAAAGTTGACAAAACGAGTTTAGAAAAAAAACAAACTTCAATAATTAGTGAACATAAAATTGAGTTGAATAAAATCAGTACAAAATATTCTAAAAAAGAAGATTTTGTGAAATCAATACAATCTAAAATTGATGAATTTGAAACTGACGAAAAGAAATTTATTGAGTTTAAAGAAAAGTCAGAAACTTATAAAAGCGTTCATATTTATTTTTCTGAGCCAATTAGAGAAATTATTGAGATAAAAACAGCAATCTCAATTATTACAGAAATAAATGATAAACACTATAAAGGAATTGAAACATTTAAAGAGTTACAACAATCTACAAATGCCTTTATTGGTAATTTTGGTGAACAGAATATATTTAGTTTTAAAGTAAAACTAAATGATGATAAGGAATATTTGGAATTTGCTTCTGACCTTAAAGAATTTATTGAAGTAGATAAAATCAACGAATATGAAAAACGTGTAAATGACCGATTTGCGCACATAATTCATTTGATAGGCAGAGAAACAACTGAACTAAATTCTAAAAAAGGAGAAATTGAGAAAATCATTAAAAAAATTAATGATGATTTTATTGGTAAAAACTTTGTTCAAGCCATCAAAGGAATGGAAATGAAAACTTTAGAAAGTTCCAATCCAATAGTGAAGTTATTGATTCAGATAAAAGAGTTTAACGATGAAAACAGTATCGCTTTAGGAGAAACAAATCTTTTTACTTCGTCTGAAAGTAATTCCAAAAATCAAAAAGCTGTAGAGTTATTAAAACAATTAGTGAAAGAATTAATGAAGTCAAAAAGCACAACGTTAACACTCTCAGAGTCTTTTGATTTACAATTCAGAATAATAGAAAATGATAATGACTCTGGTTGGGTTGAGAAGCTTTCAAATGTTGGTAGTGAAGGAACAGATGTTTTAGTAAAAGCTATGATTAATATTCTACTTCTCAATGTTTTTAAAGATAGTGCATCTAAAAAATTCAAAGACTTTAAATTACATTGTATGATGGACGAAATAGGAAGACTTCACCCAAATAATGTTAAAGGAATTTTGAGATTTGCCAACGAAAGAAACATTTTATTAATTAATGGCTCACCAACAAGTCAAAATGCTACAGACTATAAATACACGTATAAACTTGCAAAAGAACAATCCAAAAGCAACACTAAAAAATATATCACAAAAATTAATAGATTGGTTAAAGTAAATACCAAAGTTCTTAATTAATGAAAGTAACATTAAAAATAGCAAAAGTATTAGTCCGACTAATCAATGAAGAATCAATTCCAAATAGTTTTGCTCAAGGAAGATTAATAGATGATTTAGTTGCTGAGAATATTATTTACAGAAAAGGGAAGCATAAAAAGTCCCTAGAGCTAGTAAATAAATCAAGTTTACACACTTATTTAGCAAATCAGTTACAAATTAATGATTTGAACAATTATATTTTGGCTTTAGAAAATGAAAATTCAACTCGTGCTGAACTTGTAAAGATTACAACAGATTCTAAAAAATCAAAAGAGAGAGCCTTTAAAGGCTTTTTAGTGAATAGTTATAGTTCCATAAAAGCTGAGCTGAATAATGAAACCATAATCATCAAACCTACTAAAGGAAGCTTTGTTTTTGTATATGACTTCGAATCTTTCAAAATTCCAAAAGAAATAACAGTTATTGGAGTTGAGAATGCTAAAAATTTTAGTCAAATTCAAGAACAGAAATACTTATTTAAAAATATAAATCCTTTGTTTGTTTCTCGTTATCCTCAAAACCAAAATAAAGATTTTATAAGATGGATGAATTCTATCCCAAACAATTATTTGCATTTTGGAGACTTTGATATTGCAGGAATTGGGATTTACTTAAATGAATACAAAAAGCATTTATCAAGAAAAGCGACATTTTTTATTCCTGAGAATATAAAAAATGATTTAAGAAATAATGGTAATAGAGAACGATTTGACATCCAAAAAATTAATTTTAAGATTAGTGATATAAGTGAACCAGAAATCTTAGAATTAATTGAGATAATCCAATTAGAAAAAAAAGGTTTAGACCAAGAATATTATATAGAAACGAATTGCCAACGCTAAAAGCCATGCACGTTTACAGTCGCTACAGCCAACGCACCACCAAAACTGTAAAAGAATATGTCTTTGCCAACGCTCAATCCGAACTAATTATGAAACATCGGAAAATCAAGCTGAACATGAAAAGCACTATGCACAACGAAGTACTGTAGCAAAAAACATGTAAAAACTCATTAACTTTCAACTAAAGCACTTTTATAATCTCCATTAACTATTTTCTCCAATGTACCTATAGCCAAAGAAAACCACAACGCATCATACACAAGCCCCTTACCAATTTAAAGACATTTATTTCCTTCTTAAATTAAACCTTTAAGAAAACGACGTGTCAAAGAAAGAAATATATAGAATGAAAAACCACTGGGTTTTAATACTGCTTTTTTTAGGAACACAACTATTCGCTCAAAAAAACAATTCGCAATTAACAGCAACCATAATTGGTTCAGGATCTCCCAAATATAATACTGAACGTTCAGGGCCTTCGGTGTTAATCTCTTATAAAAACACCCAGATCTTAGTCGATATGGGTAATGGCACTCAAGCCAATTTAGATAAGATTGACACAAAAATTGAGGACATAGACGGTTTGCTTTTTACACACCATCATTTAGATCATAATGAGGAGTTGGCTCCTATTTTTATTCAATCGCTTCTTGGTGGTAACAACACTATTATTGCAGGACCAGAACAAACTACTTCCATTATAGATCACATCCTTAGCATTTATAAAGAAGACATTGATTATAGATTATCAAAATCAGGAAGAACTCTAAGCGATGTAACATCTAAGTATGAAGCTAAAAGCTTAACTGGAAATAACACCTTTAAAATTGGCGATATTACCGTGTCGTATACTCCCGTAAACCATACTATTGCTACCCTCGCCTATCGTTTTGAGGCCAATAATACGTCCATTGTAATTTCGGGTGATTTAACCTACTCTGAATCCTTACCCCTTTTGGCTAAAAATGCGGATTATTTAATAATGGATTCTGGTGGTGCTATTGCGCCTGGTTCAAAACGAAAAGGAACTAAAGCTAATGGAAAAAATAATGGTACAAAAGAAAAGGCACACGTTAATTTAGCGGAAAGCTCTCAAATGGCAAAAGAAGCCAATGTTAAGACTTTAGTTTTAACACATTTCAACGTTACAGTTATAGATGAAGACGCTACAACTGCAGAGCTTCGAAAAAACTATTTAGGAAATATTATATATGGAGAAGACTTAATGACGTTACCAAGCTCTCAAAATAGTGCGTCTAGCGCGAATTCAAATTTGAATATTAACTACCCGATTGTAGATACAGGAGTAATCGAGTATTATTCTGACACCGCAAAAATATCTAAACCCTCTACAGGAAATTCACTTTACGGACAAGATGCCACATATAATGGTAATCAGCCCTCATATACCGATAATGAAAATGGTACAATAACAGATAATGTTACGGGATTAATGTGGGAACAAGATATGGGAACGAAAATGACACTTGAAGAAGCCATCTTAAAAGCAAACACCTCTAAACTAGGTGGCTATAATGATTGGAGAGTACCGACTATCAAAGAACTGTATGCGTTAATACAATTCACCGGAAAAGTGAAAGGGGCAAAAGCCATAGATATGTTTATTGATACAAACTATTTTGAGCAACCTCTAGGAAATAGCAACAATGGAGAACGGGAAATTGATGCACAAACATGGTCGTCTACTGAATATGTCGGACGCACCATGAGAAATGATGAAACGATCTTTGGGGTGAATTTCGTAGATGGCAGAATAAAAGGTTATCCCAAATACAATCCTAAAACAAAAACTAAAAATAAGATGTATTTCCGTTTAGTGCGTGGAAATTCAGCTTATGGAAAAAACAATTTCAATGATAATGGCGATGGAACAGTAAGCGATTACGCTACAGGTTTAATGTGGCAAAAAGCTGATGATAGTATTGGTAAAGATTGGGAAGATGCCTTAACATATGCCGAAAATCTTGAGCTTGCTGAGCAATCGGATTGGCGTTTGCCTAATGCTAAAGAATTACAAAGTATTGTAGACTATACACGCTCACCACAAACAACCAATTCACCTGCAATAGACCCTGTTTTTGAGTCCACCGAAATTAAAAACCCCGACGGAAACCGTGGTCAATATCCATTTTATTGGACAAGCACAACCCATTTAGATGGCCAAAATCCATATGCAAGTGCCGTTTATATTGCTTTTGGAGAAGCAGAAGGACAAATGAATGGCAAATTGATGGATGTCCATGGAGCTGGAGCACAAAGAAGCGATCCGAAAAGTGGAGATAAAACAGATTATCCTGAGTATTTTGGACCTCAAGGAGATGTTCGCTATGTTTACAATTATGTGAGAAGCGTTAGAAATATAAACGGTTTACAAAAGCCTGATACTACACCGTTATCAGTTCCAAAAGACAAACCTTTAAAGCAAAACCAACAAGAAACTAATAGTCAGAATACAAAAAACAGAGCTCCTTCTTTCAGAAAAATGTTAGAAAATATGGATGTCAATAATGATCGTAAAATCTCAAAATCTGAAGCCAAAGGAAAATTGAAAGAAAACTTTAATAAGCGTGATAAAAATAAAGATGGTTATATAACTGAAGATGAATTAACTCGAGGAAATCCATGAAACAGCTGCAAATATTGTAAAAATGGCTAATGAGTCCCTAGTCTAAGTATCGTTTCCCCAATTAATGCGATGAGCTTAAGTCCATTTTTTTGTAATGAAAAATATAGAAGCCCATAACACCCATCTTATTTTCTATAAGTTAACCCAAATATTCAATTCATAAAAAAAAGGCTCTACCAACTAAGGTAGAGCCTTTTAAAATTTATAAGTCTCAAATTATTTAATCACTAACTTTTTAGTTGATTTAGCATTTAATCCGTTGAATTCTAATAGATATAAACCTGTATTTAAATCTAGATATAAGTCATTAGAACCTGATTGAAGCGTTTTTTGCATGATAAGTTTTCCATCAACACTATAAACGTTCATTTGATTAAATAACGTATTATTTGTTAAACTAAATTGACCAGAAGTAGGATTAGGATAAATAGCCATCTCATTATAAGCTAGCTCATCTACACTTAAAAAACCACAATTCACCGGATCGAATGTAACCAATCCTAATGTCCCAAAATCATTTTGGTGTACAATTACAGCTTCAGCATCAGCTAATGTATTAGGAACATTAGTTTCATCCCAACAGTTATGCATCGCTGTCAACGGGTTATCTGTATTATTGTAAACTGCATATATCACTCCATCATTACCATTTTCAGAAAATACATTTTGCCCAACATTATCAACATTGTCACCTAAGTTAATCATAGACTCTCCTTGAAGTGTAATTCCCCATAAATTCCTGCGAATTTCATTGCCACTAGCCACAATAACATTACCTTCTAAAGAGGCAACTAACGATATACCACTTCCACCAAGATTAGGATTTCCTTGGGTATTATTATCTTCAATCACATTATTTCTAATAAATGCAGAAACATTATTACTCTGTATAACCATACCATAACGGTTATTTGTTATGATATTGTCATCAATTACAGCATTTACACCACCTGCACTTATTAAGTCAGAAACAGAAACACCTCCCACTTGTGTTAAACTGCGATCACCTATTATCGTATTCTGAATAATTTGTGTTGGATCTTCTAATGTCGGTCCTAAATTAATCTGAGGACGGTTAGAATTGTCTTGATTATTCCCTTCAATATAATTGTTAAATATATAAGGCGACACTAGATTTGTAGCGCCAGATCCAATAGCAGTAGTTTGATTAAAAGTAATCGTATTATTAGTAATTTGAGGTTTACCTCTTGAAAGTCCAATAACACCACTTGTAGAAACTCCTGAAACATTATTGGTTATTAAGCAATTATCAATAGTAAATGTTTCTGTAAGCACACGTAAACCACCTCCGTATTGTATCGTTGCATTTTGAATCGTAATATCTGAAAATTCTTCAAAACGAAAACCATCATAAGGTAATGCTGTATCGATAGCAGTAAAAACGGCATTATCAGCATCTACATTAAAAATTCCGTAAATGGTTATTCGTATATCTCCTCCAATTTCTAAAGTGATATCATCACTAATAATTAAAGCGTCACTTGCAGAAATTGTAAGATCTTCCACTAATGTATAGGTCGTTCCACTCACCGAAATAGTAGAGGGACTTGCTGATACAAGATTATCTAAAGTATAGGTCATATTTGTATCTGGTGTTACATAGCCTTGAGCAGTGACCATACTAATTATACCGATTGTTGCAAAAAAATTGAGTAATAGTTGTTTCATAAATTATATGTTTGATTTTCTTTAAAATTAAATAATAATGTTAGCATTCACTATTAAAAAGAAGATTTATGTTAAAAAATCGCACATAATTCTTTAAAACATCTTAAGATAAACCAATTACATTTTTCCTTAAAAAGTTTAAATATACAGTGCAGATTTTACTTCAGATTAGGATTAATATCGAATAACCCCGATATGTTCATTTTTAGTAATGAATTAAACTATTAATATCATAAATAGATAGTTCATTTATTAGGAATGAGAACAAAAAAAGTCTCACTTCATAGTGAGACTTTTTTCTATATTATTAAATATGTATCTATTAATTGTGATTATTTCACACCCATTAACTCTACATCGAATATTAAAGTTGCGTTAGGTGGAATAACTCCTCCAGCACCTGCAGCACCGTAACCTAAATCACTAGGAATTACCAAACGTGCTTTATCTCCTACATTTAAAAGACAAATCCCTTCATCCCATCCTGCAATTACCTGACCTACTCCAACTTGAAAATCTAGTGGAGAATTTCTTTTGTAAGACGAATCGAAAACCGTTCCGTCAGCTAACTGACCTTTATAATGTACAGAAACTGTATTTCCTTTTTCTGCTTTTTTACCATCTCCTTTTTGGATGATTTGGTAACGTAAACCAGATTTAGTTTCATCAAAACCTACAGCTAATTTATCTAACTCTGCTCTTACAGCTTCGCGTTCAGCGGCAATACGCTTTTCACGAGACCCTTCAAATGTTCTAAAGGCTTCAATAGCATTAAACTTTTCAGCAGCATCACCTTGTCTTATGATTTCAATAGTTTCAATTTTATCACCTTGTGCAATAGCGTCAACAATATCTTGTCCTTCAACTACGTTTCCAAATACAGTATGCTTATTATCTAACCAATCTGTTGCAATATGTGTAATATAAAACTGACTTCCGTTAGTACCTGGGCCAGAGTTTGCCATAGCTAAAACACCAGGACCACTATGTCTTAAATCTGGATGAAATTCATCATCAAATTTATAACCTGGGTTTCCAGTTCCTGTACCTTGTGGACAACCACCTTGTATCATAAAATCTGGAATAACTCTATGGAATTTTAATCCATCGTAATAAGGACTTCCTTGTGGCTTCGCTGAATTTTCTAAATTTCCTTCTGCTAAAGCAACAAAATTACCTACTGTACCTGGAGTTTTCTCGAACTCTAAATTCACTAATATCGCACCTTTTGAAGTGTTGAATTTTGCGTATATACCGTCTTGCATTGTATTTTAATTTGTTTAAGGATGCAAAGATAAGAAAGTTAACTTGAAATCGAATCTGAAATTGAAATCGAAATCGAAAACAACTTCAAATTCAATTTCGGGTTCTGATTCTTTTTTTTAGTTTTGACAAAAAATAACATGGCATTTTTATCTCAACTTTTCGGTTCTAAAGCGCAATCTAATTCTGGCGACACTATTGAAGCCATCATTAACGATGTTGAAAACAGACCTTTTGGTATCGCTAAAAATAATGTTTTGTTTGCAGGCTTAAATGAATTAGGCGGCTATTTCTTTTTTCAAACTGTTATTGTAGGAAACCTCAATGTGAAATCTAAAAATGGAGCACAATTACACTTCATTGGTGATGATTTCAATTTAAAATTAGAAGCTGACATGCCTGAATTTGAATCTGAAAACTCAGATATAAAAGGTAGAAATATCACTAAAATTGATTTTCAGATTGAAGAAAGTGACGTTAAAAATTTAGAAAATGCAACACTTAGGAGTATTCAAATAAAAGTTAAGAAGCACGATATTCTATTTAGTAAATATGTTGTGATTGATACTTTTGATGAAGAGGAATAAAATTATTATTGCTCTAAATAATGAAGCTCTCTTTTAAGATTGAATGGTAAATACGTTTTTGTTAATAGTAGTCTAAATGTTTTATCTGAACCATCCGAAATAGATTTTGCCGTAATTTGGTAATACGTTTTATACGAATACAGTCTATTTATAAGATTTTCCTCTAATCTGTGACGTCCATCATTTTTTATTTCCTCACACTTAACAAACTCACAACCATGAGCTTCTAAAAAATCGCTTGCTTCTCCTTCTTTAAAATATGGAATAAAAAAACAAGCATTTAAAAATCCTGTGATCCAAACAAAAAAAGGAAACATTATAATTAAGAGAATAATTAAAAATGGGTTCACTAAATTGATTTTATAATTTAAAAAGGTGCATTCATTTCTTTTCAGAAATCCTAAATCAGAAATTCAATCTTTACATTAAATATAGACCACTGACCACTGATCTCTAAAAACTAATTCGCCACTTCACTCATAAACTTAATACGGTACAATCGTAATTCTTCATCATCATAATCACCGTCGAATTCCTCAATAGCATCATCTATTTTATCGCTTTCAGATTCCATAAAATACTCATGGATTTCTTCCTGTTGATCTTCATCTAAAAGATCGTCAATCCAATAATTAATATTCAGCTTCGTTCCAGAAAACACAATGGATTCCATTTCCTTAATAAACGTAGGCATTTCCATTCCTTTTGATGATGCGATATCAGTTAAAGGCAATTTTCTATCTACATTTTGAATGATGTATAGTTTTATAGCAGAATTGGTTCCTGTTGACTTTACTACCATATCTTCAGGGCGTAAAATATCGTTGTCATTTACATAATCAGCTATTAAACCTACAAAGTCATTTCCATATTTTTTAGCTTTACTTTCACCTACTCCATGGACGTTAGACAACTCCTCTATATTAATTGGATATTTTAAAGACATATCTTCTAATGACGGATCTTGAAAAATAACAAAAGGAGGCACGCCTAATTTTTTGGCATTTCGCTTACGTAAATCCTTAAGCATCCCCATGAGCTTTTCATCAGCAACAGCTCCTCCGCCTTTAGAATTAGTAACGATACCATCATTTGATTCTTCATCAAAAACATGGTCCTCTGCCATCATAAAAGATGTCGGATTATTTATAAAATCCTTTCCTTCTTCGCTTAATCTTAAAACACCATAGGTTTCAATATCCTTCTTTAAAAAACGCGCCACTAAAACCTGACGAATTAATGCCATCCAATATCTTGGATCTTTGGCTTTACCAACTCCAAAATGCGCTTGCAAATCCGTTTTATGCGATGAAATAAGTGCGTTTGAATTTCCGACAAGTACTTGTACTAAATCTTTAGCTTTATATTTTTCATTCGTTTTGGCCACTGTATCTAAAAGAATTTTAACATCATCTTGAGCTTCAACTTGCTTTTTGGGATGACGAACATTATCATCCATATCACCTCCATCGCCAGTTTCATTGTCAAATTCCTCTCCAAAATAATGCAAAATAAACTTACGTCGAGATACCGAAGTTTCGGAAAAAGCAACCACTTCTTGTAATAACGCGTGGCCAATTTCTTGTTCTGCAACAGGCTTACCTGCCATAAACTTTTCAAGTTTCTCAATATCTTTATAGGCATAATAAGCCAAACAATGGCCTTCACCACCATCACGACCAGCTCTACCTGTTTCTTGATAATAACTTTCTATACTTTTAGGAATATCATGATGAATTACAAAGCGTACATCGGGCTTATCAATCCCCATTCCAAATGCAATAGTAGCGACAACAACATCAGTATCTTCCATTAAGAACATATCTTGATGTTTTACTCGTGTTTTAGCATCTAAACCGGCATGATACGGCACCGCTTTTACACCGTTTACTTGAAGAACTTGTGCTAAACCTTCAACACGTTTACGACTTAAACAATATATAATACCAGATTTTCCTTCGTTCTGTTTTACAAAGCGAATAATATCGGCATCCACATTTTTAGTTTTTGGACGTACTTCGTAATATAAATTAGGTCTATTAAAGGACGCTTTAAAAGTTACGGCATTTGGCATCCCTAAACTCTTTAAAATATCTTCTTGAACTTTAGGAGTTGCTGTTGCTGTAAGACCAACAATCGGAATATCATCGCCAATTCGCTTAATAATCGTCTTAAGATTTCTGTATTCTGGTCTAAAATCGTGCCCCCATTCACTAATACAATGGGCTTCATCGACAGCCATAAACGAGATTTTAACCGTTCTTAAAAAGTCAACATATTCCTCTTTAGTTAAAGATTCTGGAGCCACATAAAGCAACTTTGTGATGCCATTTGTAATATCATCCTTTACGCGTTTAACTTCTGTTTTATTTAAAGAAGAGTTTAAAACGTGTGCCACACCTTCGTGCTCAGACACGGCCCTTATGGCATCTACTTGGTTCTTCATCAGCGCAATAAGCGGAGATACCACAATCGCAGTACCTTCAGCTATTAAAGCTGGTAGTTGATAACATAAAGATTTTCCACCACCAGTTGGCATAATAACAAAAGTGTTATTACCTGCTACGACGTTCTTTATTACTTCTTCTTGAAGGCCTTTGAATTCTGAAAATCCAAAGTACTTTTTTAATGCGGAGTGTAAGTCAATTTCTGCAATACTCATTAATCCCTATTGGTATTTTATATACATTTGCAACAAGTTTAAAGATAACAAATTCTTTAAACCTAGAAAACTCAATAAATAATAAGTTTTGAACAGTAAGCAAACTATCTTAAAAACTGCAGAGTCTACCATAAAATTAGAAAGCAAAGCTATAGACCATTTGGCCGAATTATTAACAGAAGATTTTGCTGATGCAGTAGAATTAATCTATAATTCTAAGGGTCGTGTTATCATCACCGGAATCGGCAAAAGCGCTATTATAGCTAACAAAATCGTTGCTACATTAAATTCAACTGGGACTCCAGCGGTTTTTATGCACGCTGCAGATGCCATCCATGGAGACCTTGGATTAATTCTTCAAGACGACGTTGTAATTTGCATTTCAAAAAGTGGAAATACTCCTGAAATTAAAGTTTTAGTACCACTTATTAAGAATGCAAATAACAAAATGATTGCAATTACAGGTAACATAGACTCCTTTTTAGGGCAGCAAGCCGACTTTATTTTGAATGCTTTTGTTGCACAAGAAGCTTGTCCTAATAATTTAGCGCCAACTACAAGTACCACCGCACAACTTGTAATGGGAGATGCTTTAGCAGTTTGTTTATTAGAATTAAGAGGTTTTTCGAGTAAAGATTTCGCAAAATATCATCCGGGCGGCGCCCTTGGAAAGCGTTTATATTTAAGAGTAAATGATTTATCCTCTCAAAATCAAAAACCACAGGTTGGTCTCGAAGCGTCATTAAAAGAAGTTATCGTTGAAATTACTGAGAAAATGCTCGGAGTAACAGCCGTAGTTGAAAATGACGAAATTATAGGAATTATCACAGATGGAGATCTAAGGCGAATGCTGAGCAAAAGTGACGACCTTACAGCGTTAAGAGCTAAAGACATAATGAGCGATAACCCAAGACGAATTTTAGAAGATGCTATGGCAGTTGATGCTAAGGAAGTTATGGAGGAATTTGGTATTTCGCAATTATTAGTAGAGCATGACGGTAAGTATTCGGGAGTAGTTCATCTTCACGATTTAATAAAAGAAGGCATTATATAATGGCAAAAAAGAATGTAGATGAGATGTCTTTTTTAGATCATCTCGAAGAATTACGATGGCATTTAGTTAGGGCTGTAATTAGTATTATGGTTGCGGCCATCTTAGCTTTCATTTTTAAAGATTTCGTTGTTGGAATTATAATGGCTCCTAAGCATATGGATTTCCCAACATATGTTGCACTATGTGAAATGTCTAAATTCTTCGGAATGGACATGTCGTTCTGTGCCAGCGAATTACCCTTTGTGATTGAAGTAAGATCTGTTGGCGGTCAGTTTTCAGCACATATTTGGACCTCCATATACGCCGGATTGGTCATTGCCTTCCCATATGTATTATATCAATTATGGAGTTTTATTAGTCCTGGGTTGCAAACCAACGAACGCCGAAACTCTAGAGGATTTATAATCATTGCATCACTACTTTTCTTTTTAGGTGTTGCTTTTGGATATTATGTCATTACTCCTTTATCATTAAACTTTTTAACAAACTATACGTTTGCAGAAGAGGTTTCAAACGCTTTTGATTTAAGCTCCTATAATTCTATAGTGAGATCATCATCTTTAGCCGCAGGTTTTGTTTTTGAGTTACCTATACTTATCTATTTCTTAACCAAAATCGGATTGGTAACACCGCTACTCTTAAGAAAGTATAGAAAATATGCTTTAGTTATTGTACTGATTCTATCTGCTGTCATTACGCCACCAGATATTGCGAGTCAGGTTATTGTAGCCATTCCTATATTATTGCTGTACCAAATAAGTATTTATATTTCGGCTATAGTGGTTAGAAAACAAAAGCGAAGAGCCGCAAGAGAAATTAAAAAATCAAAAGTTAAGCCCTAAATTATGTCTGATATTGTAAAGGAATTCAATGATTATCGTGCTAAAATGAACGATAAAATATTGGCTGATAATAATAAAATAGTAAAGCGAATCTTTAATCTAGATACTAATGCCTTTCAAGAAGGGGCTCTAGATAAAAAAACTAAAGAGCTTTTAGGCTTGGTCGCTTCAACCGTTCTAAGATGTGACGATTGTGTAAAATACCACTTAGAAGCCTCTTATAATGAAGGTATCACCAAAGAAGAAATTAGTGAAGCCCTTGGTATTGCTACTTTAGTTGGAGGTACTATTGTGATTCCGCATTTACGACGTGCACACGAGTATTGGGATGCTATAGCGGAACACAACTCACAAGGTTAAACTTTTAATAAATGATTAGCGAAAGGGAATAAAATCTATATGATTTTGTTAATTTTAGCGTTCTTACACCATATATGAAGTTACGAGCAGAACATTTAATGAAGTCCTACAGTGGACGAAAGGTAGTAAAGGATGTCTCTTTAGAGGTAAATCAAGGAGAGATTGTTGGTTTATTAGGTCCTAATGGAGCTGGTAAAACCACATCTTTTTATATGATTGTTGGGATTATTAAACCTAATGGTGGTAATATCTTTTTAGATAACACTAATATTACCAAATATCCAATGTACAAACGTGCTCAAAATGGTATTGGATACTTAGCTCAAGAACCTTCCGTCTTTAGAAAATTAAGTATCGAAGACAATATTTTAAGCGTATTACAGCTTACTAAGCTTAGTAAGAAGGAACAGCTACATAAAATGGAATCGCTAATTGAAGAGTTTGGTTTAGGTCATATTAGAAAGAGCAGAGGTGATTTATTGTCTGGTGGAGAGCGTCGTAGAACTGAAATTGCCAGAGCATTGGCAACCGATCCCAACTTTATATTATTAGATGAACCTTTTGCTGGAGTTGACCCAGTGGCAGTTGAAGATATTCAGCGCATTGTTGCTAAACTGACTAAAAAAAATATAGGAATTCTTATTACCGATCATAACGTACAAGAAACACTAGCGATTACAGACCGAACTTATCTCATGTTTGAAGGAACTATTCTTAAAGCTGGTAAACCTGAAGAATTAGCGAGTGATGAAATGGTGCGTAAGGTTTATTTGGGACAGAATTTTGAGTTACGTAAGAAGAAATTAGAATTCTAAGGACTTATCGTAAGGATAACTTACAAGGCTCTTTAAACTTTTATCTATTATAAATGAACATCAAATATTTCATTTTAAGCCTCTGTATTTTTCTCAAACTTACTCCAATTATTGGGCAAAATGAAACTATCATTACCGTTAGCGATCAATTAACAGCGCTACCTATTTCTTATGTAAATATCTCCTTTGGAGATGAAGATGGTATTTATACAGATAAAAATGGGCAATTTAACTTAAGTCTCATCGTGTCTGATAGTATGCAACTCTCCGCATTGGGTTATGAAACAAAAATCGTTTATGTAGACTCCATAAAAGAGCAATTTATAGGTTTAAATCCTGTAGCAACACAATTAGAGGAAGTTGTTTTATCTGATAAGAAGCGAAAGTTTAAAACAGAAAAAACAAAATCTATTAACGATAAAGATTTCTTAAATTCTTACCGAAATCCTATCGGTGGTGAAATTGCGTGCTTAATTGAGAATGATTATAGTGATAAAGAGGTTCAGATGAAATCTGTCACCATCCCAAGCTATAATAAAACTATGGATTTTGCAGGCAAAAAGGAACAAGTGCTAAAGCGTCACCCATTTGCAACGTTATACAGAATTGTTTTTTACACCAATGAGAATGGATTACCTGGAAAAGAAATTACGATGGAACCAATTGTTATCCTCTTCAATGAAAAAACGGATAAATTAAACATAGATTTAGAACAGCATCAAATTTACTTACCTAAAAACGGGTTTTATCTATCGTTATTAAACTTAGGTCCAGCAGATACTGAAGGAAACCTCATTCCAACCTCACCATTTTATGAAAAGGAAACTAAGGAAGGTTTATATCAATTCCCAAAATACATTAAACCCTATTTCCCTGTAAATTACCGAAAAAGCAAACATAGCACCTATAGACGCTCTAGCTTTGAAGATGACAAGTCATGGACGTTATTCTATCTAAAAGAATCAAAAAAGGATATAATTAACAACATCACTTTAGGTACTGAATTAAAAGTATTTGAAGATTAAATAATATTACTTTTGATATTCGATTTCAGCTATATGAAACACGAGTGGATTCCTGCCTTTGCAAGAATTACAAAACATGAACCTTCAATAAATATCATAATTATCAAAACTAAAAACCAACCATTTACATTTCAACAATGCTATTACAGAAAACTGAATTAAAACATACTGTCTTCTTAGAAACCTATAATTCAGAAGAGCATTGTAATTCCTACAAAAGCAAAAATCCACAGACCATAAACAAAACTTTAGCGCCATGGTCATTCCTGTGAAGACGGGAATCCACTTATGACGTCAATATTTTAATCAAAAGAAAACGTGTTTTGATTATAATAGTATTACTTACACTTCATAATTTTAATAGCTTTGTCATTCCTGTGAAGGCAGGGATCCACTTACAACAAAACCCTTTTAATGCTTACCTTCTTTTTTAGGAAGTAATAACTTCACACCATTGACTAAAAGTAAACAAACAGCACCTGCTGCAAGTCCCACAATAAAATCTCTTAAAATCGAAGGGATTTGTTCTAAGAAATGATGCATAAATTCAATATTATGAACAAAAATACCACCAGCAACTAAAAGCAATGCGATAGTACCAATCACCGATAAGCTTCTAATGATTATAGGCAAAGCTTTCACCAAAAACGTTCCTAATCCAAATAAAAATCCGCTTTCACCATTGCTTTTGCTAATAAACTTTAAACCAAGGTCGTCCATTCGTACAATTAATGCCACAATACCATAAACACCTATCGTAGCTATTAATGCTACAATAGATACCACTATAATCTGCGTCACAATTGGCTCATTTACGACCGAACCTAAAGCTATAATTACAATTTCAACAGACAAAATAAAATCTGTAACAACAGCTGACTTTATTTTGGATTTTTCTAAATCTAATAATTCTTCTGTAGTTAAATCTTTTTTAAGATGAACCGTAACCTCTTTTGGATGCGGTACAAAAAATTCATAAATTTTTTCTGCTCCCTCATACGCTAAATACAAGCCTCCCAAAATTAATATCACTATAACCGCCCATGGAATAAATGCACTTAATAAAAAAGCTAATGGCAATATGATAATCTTATTAAGCATAGACCCCTTAGTAATTGCCCATAAAACGGGTATTTCCCTAGAGGATATAAAACCTGAAGCCTTTTCCGCATTAACGGCCAAATCATCACCTAAAATACCTGCTGTTTTCTTTGTCGTAATTTTAGTCATTGCAGCGACATCATCCATTATAGCTGCGATATCATCTAGTAGTGCAAAAAATCCTGAAGCCATTAATTATATTAAGTTTAGTGAAATTAAATTTTAGATTGGGTCAATAGAGAAAGAACAATGTATAAACCAATAACAAGTGGAATTGCCGCAAAATGCAGCACAATTAAAAGTACAATACTTAATAATAGAAAAATATAACGTACAGCATTATCCTTGAATCCCCAGTTTTTGAATTTCAGAGCAAATAACTTAATATTAGAATTTAAAAGATAGCAACTAAAAAGTGTTAAACCGATGAGAAACCATTTGTTAATTATTATAGAATTCATTAGATCATTATTCTGGTATTCTAGAATTAATGGTAATGATAATATTACTAAAGTATTAGCTGGCACTGGTAAGCCTTTAAAATAAGATTGTTGATCTTCATCTATATTAAATTTGGCTAAACGGTAAGCAGAAGCTAAAGTTATAAATAAACCAATTAAAGGTAAGACCGACATTTTGAAACCTTGCCAATGAAAAATAGAATTCCAGCTGTCCGTATAAGCAGAATAATCTGGCGCGTCAATAGTCAATGAAATAAGTTTAAACATTATTATACCTGGCACTACCCCACTAGTTACCAAATCAGCCAAAGAATCTAATTGAATACCTAACGGACTCTGCACATTTAGTTTGCGGGCTAAAAGACCATCAAAAAAGTCAAAAAACACTCCTAGAAATACGAATATAGCGGCAACAATAAAGTTACCATTTACTGCGAATATTACTGCAATACAACCCGAAAACAGGTTAAGAAGTGTAACAAAATTAGGAATGTGTCTTTTAAAACTCATAGATGTATTTTTTGTAAAAATATAAAAGAATTTGTCTCTAATCTCATATTATTTTCAATTTACATGAAAAGAAAACAATAAGAACAGACTTATAGAGTTAAATAGATAGAAAAATATTATGCATCTTTGTAAAAAAATTTTGCTGTTGAAAAGTTACTATGTAATTCTCTTAACACTTGCTACGCTTTCGGTTTCTGCGCAAACAACCAGAAAATATTCTAACGAGTTTATGAATATTGGTGTTGATGCTGCTGCTTTGGGCATGAGTAATGCTGTGGTGTCTCAAACTGACGATGTTAATTCTGGCTATTGGAATCCTGCAGGATTGGTGCATCTCGAAGATACTCAGCTCGCTTTAATGCACTCTAGTTATTTTGCTAATATTGCAAATTATAACTATATCGCTTACGGCATGCCTTTAGATGACAGAAGTGCTGTCGGCTTATCGCTTATAAGGTTTGGGGTAGATGACATCTTAGATACGACACAGTTAATAGATGATCAGGGCAATATTAATTACGATAGAATAAGCACTTTTTCTACGGCAGACTACGGATTAACATTTTCTTATGCGAGAAAACTTCCGTTAGATGGTTTAAATTTTGGTGTGAATGCTAAAATCATCCGAAGAATCATTGGCGATTTTGCATCGTCTTGGGGGTTCGGTTTTGATGCAGGTATTCAATTTGAAAGCAGAAATGACTGGAAATTTGGAATTATGGCCAGAGATATTACAACTACTTATAATGCCTGGTCTATTGACGAAGAAAAGTTTGAACAAATTAGCGGTGCTGTAGACGGAGAAAACCAAGAGCTACCTGAAACGACTGAAATTACCATTCCTAAATTACAAATCGGGATGTCTAAAAAGTGGGTATTCCACTACGATTATTCCTTGTTGGCAGCAGCAAATTTAAATATGCGCTTTGCTCAAAATAATGATATTATATCAACATCTTTTGCCAGTATTAATCCAGCCTTAGGCTTCGAATTTGGTTATACCAATTTGGTATTCTTAAGAGCTGGTGTCGGAAACTTTCAAAATGAATTACAAATTGATGATTCCGATCAACTCACATTACAACCCAACTTTGGAGTTGGTTTTAAATATAGAGGTATTCAAATCGATTATGCGTTTACAGATATTGGAGACCAAAGCGCGGCATTGTATTCAAATGTGTTCTCTTTAAAAATAGATTTTAGCGTCTTTAGATAGTTTTACTTATGAAATTAAAGTTACTCACGTTTATTTTTCTGTGTACCATTGCTACGACATTCGCTCAGCAATTTCAACTCTCTGAAAATGCAAAAATATCAGTAATAACAATAGGGCCTGGTGAATCTTTAAATGATGCTTTTGGTCATAATGGTTTTAGAATAAAAGATACTAACTTAGGAATAGATGTTGTTTACGGCTACGGTGAGTACGATTTTGATGCGCCTAATTTCTATTTAAAATTTGCACAAGGAAAATTAAACTACCTCATTAGCAGACATAACTTTGATCGTTTCTTGTATGCCTATACTAATGCGAATCGCACTATAGAAGAACAGGTTTTAAATCTTTCAAGGGAAGAAAAACAGAATGTATTCAATTACTTAGAAAACAATTATAAACCTGAAAACAGACGGTATTTATATGATTTCTTCTATGATAATTGTGCTACTCGAATTAGAGATGTTGCACAAACCACAACAAAAGGTACTATCAACTTTAATACCCCTGAAAATTTAGAGCCTAAAACATTTCGAGAACTTATACATGATCAGGTCGGTCTAAATACTTGGGGAAGTTTTGGTATTGATATTGCATTGGGCTCTGTTATTGACAGGAATGCTACAGCACGCGAGTATATGTTTTTACCAAAATACATTCATGCTTTTTTTGAAACTGCAAAGACAAGTGCCCCTGAAAGCTTAATTGCAAATTCAACCGTATTATATCAAAAAAAAGAGACAAATGCAGCATCGAGTTTTGTATTTAGTCCTTTGGTAGTAATTGGTCTATTAGCCATCCTTATTTTATTTATAACGTATAAAGATTATAAAAACAAGGTACGAAGTAAATGGCTAGATATTTTATTGTTTAGCGTTACAGGAACTATTGGTATTGTTATTTTATTATTATGGTTTGCCACTGACCATTCGGCTACGGCTCAAAATTATAATGTATTATGGGCATTCCCGCTTAACATTTTTGCAATCGCTCAGCTGTTTAAGCCAAAAGTTAAAACGTGGTTTAAAAAGTATTTAAAGTTCCTAATTATAATGCTTTGTTTACTAACGTCGCATTGGATTATCGGTGTACAAGTCTTTGCAATTGGTTTAATTCCATTACTCATTGCACTGTTAGTAAGATATATCTATTTGGTAAAATTCTTTAATCAGAATTAAGCTAAAACACCAGACCATTTCATTCAATAACGTGCGATCAATAACTCATGAGATTTGAACTATAGAATTAACCAAATCACTACTATTTGATCATCCGGTTTTAAGAATTTACAAAATAATTTGAAGTAATCAGAACATATAGTTTCCACATTGAGGAATAGACAGTAATTGAATGGTTGAAGTCAAGTCTTGTTTCTTAGTTCTTCAAACTTTTCACTTTACACTTCACACTATTCACTTTTCACTCTTCACTATTCACTCTGAACTCAAAAACCTACTGTCCTCTATAATACAGAATAGTACTAAGTGTTTTAATAAAAATATTAAAGTCTAAAAATATACTTCTATGTTTAATATAAAATAAATCATATTGAAGTTTAGTGAGGCTATCATCTACAGATGAACCATACCGTGTTTTAACTTGAGCCCACCCCGTTAAACCAGGATTTATGATATGACGTGTTTCATAAAACGGAATAATACGCGATAATTCACTTACAAAGAAAGGACGCTCTGGTCGTGGTCCAATAATACTCATGTCGCCTTTTAGAACATTATAAAATTGTGGGATTTCATCCATACGAGAACGTCTTAAAAACATCCCAAATGCTGTAATTCGTGTATCATTTTTTTGTGCCCACTTTACTCCATCAGCTTCTGCGTTAACAACCATGGTTCTCAACTTAAGAATATTAAACAATTTACTGTTTTTCCCAACACGTTCTTGGGTATAAAACAAGGGCCCTTTATTCCCTATAAAATTTCCTAATAAAATAAAAGGCACTAAAAACACACCTAAGACCAAACCTATAGTAGCAAAAACAATATCAAAAGCACGCTGTACAAATATGTAAAGTTGATTCTCGTTACTTCGGCTAAAAGGAAAATACTTGTAGAAATCTTTACCTACTAATTGAATCGGAACCTTATGCAACAGTTCCTCATAAACTTGGGTATAATCTCTAATTTTAAACCCACGCTCGAGCAGCGAAATTAAATCATGATACACTTCTGCCATTATCGCTTCTGAGTTAAAACTAGCGACTAGAACTTCAGAAATATTTTCTTTTTTAATGATTTCTAAAAAGTCCTTAGCCTCAAATTCTGGAATCCCATTATATTTTACAGATTCTAAAGATGACGCTTCACTATTAATAAAACCAACTATTTTATAATTGGGATCGGACGTGTTTAAAGCTTTAACTAAACCATCAATATTAGAAATTTCACCAACTAAGAGCACACGCTTATAAAACCGTGGAGATTCTATTAAGTTAATGTAAAAGATTCGCCATAACAGTATTGAAAAAATAATGGCCAAATAGAGATACACTATTTGCAAACGTTCATTAGGTAATAAGGGAGATAAAATTGGTGTAAGCAAATAAAACAATACAACTGTAGAAGCCGTTATAACTATATTTTTAAAAGTACTATCGAATCGGCTAGCCTTTTGAAGATCGTACAACTCAAAGATGGTTCCAAAGAGCGTAACATAAACGCCTAATAAAATTATGGCTACGCTATTCTCAGTGTTAACTTCGACATATTCAAAATCAAAAAAAAGGCTTAAGACATAGACACCAATAAACACCATCAGTAAATCTATAATTCTGAGGAGAATTTTGCGCTCGGAAATTTCGAAATGAATGCCTTTTTTATTCGTCATTATAAGTGTAAACGGTCGTGTAAATATAAGAAGTTCAAGGGATTTTTAGCAATAACTTATGACAAAAGAGATTTCCATAAGGGTTTCACGGAAACCCAGTCAAATTGTTCACTTTTCTTACGAGCGTTAGCAATAAGTTTCATTCTAAGATTTGGATCTGATTGAAGCTTAATAATCGCATTTGCCATAGTACTTACATCTTTAAGCGGTACTAAAAGTCCATCCTCCGTATGAGAGATTAAAAAAGGTAAACCTCCCACATTAGTTGAAACTATAGGTAAACCTAATGCCATGGCTTCTATGACACTTATTGGTGTATTATCTACATTTGTAGTGTTAATAAATATATTGTAGTCATCTGATAGTGCAATCCATTCTGATTTGGTTAGCTTACCTGTAAATTTAACATCCAAGTTGAGTTCTAAAGCTAATTCCTTTACTGCTTTTAAAGTACCATCAGAATCAGGACCAACCATACACAAGGTAGCATTTGGATAGCTTTTTTTTAATTTATTAAATACCTGAATTGCCAATTTAGGGTTATAAATTTCTGAAAATGAACGCACCCATAGCAATCTAGGAGTATCATAAGTTTTGTTCTTAAAAGGATAATTTTCAATTTCAATACTGTTCGGAATATGAATAGCGTTATAGCCGTGCTGCTCAAATACCTCCTTCAAAAATGGGGATGGGGACACATTACATTTAGCATACTTAAAAAGAGAGGTACTTAATTTAGGACTCTTTTTTAAACGAGATGCGAGATTACCTCCATGCAAAATAGGAATATAAGGCAGTTTTAAAACGCGACACAACTGACTCACTAAAAGTGCATAATAAAAATTTTGAGTGCTATACGTATCAATGAGTACAAAATCAATGTTCTTCTGCAATCTTAAAACACTCCAAAGCATATCCAATAGTCTAAATAGCTTATTAGACTGACTTGACGCATAATACACACTAAATCCATCCCCCTCAAGCAAAGCACCAAGGGTATGAATTCCAGAAATATTAGACCGCTTGTTCTTTAAGTTGTTTCCTATGTATAGGACGTTTATCATGTTTTACATTTAATAAGGCTAAACCGTAAATAAAAGCAGGCATGGCGATACGCATAGACATATGATTTATGGTTAAAAACCAAAAAGCTAAAAAAGCGTAAAAATAATAATTACTTCTGTTTCTTGATCTCATTTCTAAAGGCTTAAACATTAAAATCAAAAGAATAATCACCCCAAGCATACCGTGTTCAGCTAAAGTACGACTGAACTCACTATGCGAGGTTACTCCTTGCCCTTCCTGTTCTATACGTTGATCTTTGGCCCGACTAGAACCAATTCCAAAAAAAGGACTATCTATGAAACCTTGTAATTCATGCTCAAATAACTCAGCTCTTCCTGTTGATAAACTTGCTTTTTCTCTCCCTAAATGATCCTTATTAGAATAGCGTAAACTCACTAATCCACCTGATTGATTAATACTAACAACCCAAGTAAATACTAAACTTAAACAAAATAAGCCAAACATAATAATTAACTCATTTCGTTTTTTCACACGAGACTGCCTGTAGTAATAGAACAAAAACACTAAGGTAGCCATTAATGCTGCTATAACACCACCTCTACTCATGGTAGTAACAGCTCTAAAAGCAATTAAACCTAGAATAGTAGCATTTAAAACTTTTAAACCAAAGGTAGGTGACTTTGTAAAAAAACGTATAGCCATTAAAAACATACCTAAACCTAAAGCTGCAGATACTTGATTTGCTCCCCAACCACCTGATGCAGATCGATTAGATGCAGTGCTTGACAATATTTCTTTTAAATCTGGAACGTACAAATAGATATATGCCGTATGAGCTATAATAGGCAATACCATAAAAAGAAGTATCTGAGACAACTGACTATTAGTTACACGTTTGTCGTAACAAAATAATGCAATTAAACCTAAACAAACAGGACCGCTTAATACAAAAGCTATATTTGTTCTAAAATTAGCATCAAAACTCAATGTGGTAGAAGCTACAAATATTGAAGGAATGAGAAACAGCAGATATATAAAATAAGGATAACCTTTACCTGAGAGTCCTTTATAGAAAATCCCCAGCAACGCAAAAAGTATTACTAAATATTTCCCTGCCTCATAGGAAATGGCACCTCTTGTAGTTCTAAAAAACACCTCAGCACCAACAAAATAAGCACATGCTTTTAATACTTCATAAGTTCTTTTATCATCAGCTATAGTTATGATACGGTAGATAAAATAAACAACTGCCGCAAAAAAATATAACTTCGAAATGCTTTCATTAAGATAAATCAAAATACCTAGAGCGGCATGAAAACCAACAGCGCTGATATAAGTAATATTGGTTTTCAATTTATGCAGTCAGGGTTTAAAATGAAAGAAGTCGTGTAAATAATTATCGATTAACCTCAGAGTTAAGAAAAAATAATTTTATAATTATCTAATGGAAAGCGGTAATGATAACTCTTTCTTAAAACATACAAAACAAAGTGTGTTATAAAAACAGGAATATAAGGACGTGTATATTTTAAAAACACATCGTATGTTTTATTATTATAATTACAAATTAAAAAAGGAACCGTATCTTTATTTAAATAATTTCTATAAACACTATCTTCTTCTAGTGGTTTATTCTCATTAAACGATTTATAGTGAACTGTTTTCTTATTGCGAGATAACTGAAACAATTCAATAACAGATAATGGTACTTTATCTTCATTAAAAAAAGTCAAACCATTATAAACATCAATAAGCACCCATTTATTTAATTCCTTACTAAATACCTCATTAAAAGAATGGCCACCATACTCTGTGTTAAAAGGTGCTCTTGTAGTTCCCCATTCTCTGACTTTGATTGAATTAATCACACAAAAATTATTAAAAATCTGTGCCATATCACTACAAACACCTCCTTTTCCATCTAGCATAATACGTAACGCTTTTTCTGAAGGCTCACTTAATCCTGGCCCACCTTTAATATTATTCTGTAGCCAAATACTCAGTTTTTTAATTAAACTTAAATCAGACTCTGGTGTAGAATCTTTAAAAACTGATTTATTGATTTCTTTATAATAAGCAGGGATATCCTTCTTTCTGTTAGTTTTATTATACGTACAATCACTTACATCACTAATTTCTACATTTTTAGAAAGTAACTTAAAGCGGGTAATATATAAGATTGGGTGACGTTTAAAAACCCAAAACAGTTTTTTCAAGATCATTTAGAATAGCTCATTTTTTAACATCGGCTAAATGTAATTATTTTTTTTTTACTAGGCATAATAAATCAATTTTTAACCAAAATAAAGTCAGCATCTTACACCATTAACTGCTAATTTCAAATCTCACAATAAATCTATTTTAATCCGCTGATTATAATACGAATATGTGAATTTTGAAATAGTTGTTTTTTTTGAATCTATCATAGTAGAATATGTTGATTCTGATAGTCCTAATAGTTTTTCAATTTTGGTTAATAAACCTTCTTTTGTAATTGAAGGCAGTAAAAATCCGTTTTGATTATCAACAACATAATTAGAAATCGAAGACACATCAGAAACAATAGGTAAACAACCATAATTCATAGCTTCAGCTATTACTTTTGGAAAACCTTCAGATGCAGATGGTAAAATAATAGCATGAGAAATCTGATAAATTTGATGAACATCTTTACGAGATAAATAGCCATGAAAGATAAAGTTCAAAGCACTATCTAATGTTTGCGCTTTATAATAATCAACTAATTCTCCATCTCCTACTAGATGAATAGCTCCTATACACGCTTGTTCTTTAGGTGAAAGTGATTTAAATGCATTTATAAATAAACCTAATCCTTTAGCCTCTTCTAATCTCCCAACGAAACAAAAATTAATCGCTTCTTTGTTTAATTTTTTATTTTGAGTAATAAATTGTCCATGTATTATCTCTTGCTCTGTTAAACATGGGTTTTCAAATGTAAGACAGTGTTTTTTCTGATTTTCCCACCTCCCATTTATAGTAACATTTCTATTCTGTTGTTTTAGTAAATAACGTTGAAAGCTATAGGCCATCGGTGCATTCTCCTGTTTCCAATTTCCAGCATATTTAAACCATCCTTTTTTTGAACTTAAAAAAACTAAATAAGGAACAACAAAAACTCCAATTCCTGTTGGTGCCCTAAACTGAAAATAATCTGATTTATTTAAAGCTTTTTGAATCGTTCTCAATATTTGAGGCGTTTTCCATATTATAGCAAGTTTATCTAATGTCTTTGTTCCGCCAACAGCTGGTAAAGGAACAAAAGTTATAGTGTTAGACGTGTAAGCTAATGCACTTGATGGCGCAGGAATATCATGCAACATAGCCACATGAATAATTGAATCGAAAACCTCTACCAAATTATTAACCTCAGTAACAGTAGATCCTAATCCTACAATAGTACCATCTGCTTTTTTGTAATGCTCTGTATGAGATATAATAGTTAATGTGCTCATGTTAACAAAGCTATATATTTTTTAATAATGGTGGTCCAATTATGCTCTAAAGCCCATTTTTTTGATGCTTCACAAAAGGTTTCTTTTGATTTTAGTATGCTATCAATAGCGTTTATAAATTGACGAGTATCACCCGAATCTACCAAAATACCCGAAACATTAGGTTTAATTGCATCTTCAATACCACAATTTTTAGATCCAATAGCTGGTACACCTAATGCATTAGCCTCAAGAATTGCAATACCAAATCCTTCAACATCTCCGGTTTTACTTTCACTACTCAACATTACAAAAATAGTAGTACTACTTAAGGTCTGTTTTAATTGTTCATCGTCTAAAGCTCCATGAAATGTTATATGTGAATTTACACCTAAATCTATTGCTACTTGAGTAAAATAATCTGCCTCAGTTGGAATACCTACACAATGGTAATGTAGGTCAGGATAATATTTTAGTAATTCTGGTAAATGTTTTATAACATTGAGTTGCCCTTTTCTTGAACTTACACGACCAACTGTTGTTAGTACAGGATTACCTTTTAAGACTACTGAAGTCTTCTTATCAGAATTCCATTCGTTTACACGTATACCGTTTGGAATCACCTCAACGTCTTTATTTAAATATGATATTAAACTTTTAGTATAATTAGAAACAGCAACTATATTATCCATTTTATTTAAAGAATAATCTATCGATTTTTTCAAAATAAAAGTCTTAAAGTTAACTTCTGTTCCGTGAACAACAGCTATTGTTTTTGCTTTTTTAAATCTGCTTATAAAAGCCACATTCCATAGCGAGAATTTACCAGTTGCAATAACATGCGATGTCTTTGAAAAATATTTATAGGTCACAGCAATTCTATTTAAATACATTTTAAACCGATGCTTGTGGCGCTTTATTCGTATCACTTTAAAAGGTAATGCTTTGTCAAAAACAATTTCTTCTTCACCTATAATTGATCGTTGATCTGCAATAACGGTAATTGAATAATTGTTTTTAGATAATTCCAAGGCTAATTGATAAGCATGATTACCTATTCCACCTGGTTGGGGTGGGAATTCTGAAGTAACAATTAATAACTGCTTGTTCTGTAAATGCATTATAAAGTTTCTATTAAAGGCCCTTTATTTATTTTCTGACTCGCTAAACTCCAAGATTTAAATACCTGATAAAATACTATAGGAAGAATAAGCAGTGTTAGAAAAGCCCCCAATATCAATAAAGGTTTATTTTTTTTAAATTGATAGGGAAATATGGATAATGGCACCATTCGCAAGAGAGCTATTCTTGCCGCTTTTTTTCCAAAATACCGTCTAAAATAATATAATACACTAGGTATTGGTCTAGGAGCAAAAAAGTTAGAGGGTCTAAAAGCATCCCAACTTCCCATTTCGCGTAAACCACCTGTCCCTGCTTTTACATCAATGCAAGATGCTACTGGGTTAGATACACTTTTTATACCATCGAGATAAACGCGCATACCAAACTCACCATCTCCCATACGTTGTTTTTCAAATTGCCGATCGAATAAGCCTACGCTTTCAAAAACACTTTTATAAAGCATAGCATTTCCTGTTGCAAACTGAGACGCTACTGCAAAAAAAGATCTGTCTTTAGGTATATGTTGTCCTTGTGGATAAAAAACACCTGCTGAGACTTGTGCATCAAAAAAAACCAAACACTTTAAATGAGAACTAATCCAATTAGAAGCAATACGAACATCGTCTTCAGAAAGAGCAATTAAATCGCCTGTTGCGTGTTTAACAGCTGTATTACGCGCTAACCAAAGTGCTTTCTCTTCTTGTCTTATAAGATTAATATCTAAATTATAATTCTTATAAAATTCTGAATTAAAAGGTTCGGATTGATCTACAACTATAACTTCAAAATTAGAATAATCTTGTGTTTCTAAATCCTTTAAAACATCGTGTAAATAGGTGTATCTATTCAATGTAGGAATAACAACACTAACTTTAGGACTTTCTTTTAGTAATGACGAATTAAAAGCATCCCAATCTTTGTAAAAAATAGGGCTAGTACCAACAGAGACTCTATTAATAGATCTCGTTTTTACCCAAGCTCGTATTTCCCTGAATGGGTTATGACATGAAAAAACTCTTAATAATAATACATAAAAAACCCAAGCTGAATTAAAATACTTTCGGATAAAATGGTAATTATCCTCAACACTAAAGGTTTCAAAACGAGTATACGTAGGTGCATTTCCAACATAACCATTTTGAATAGCTTGCCAAGACAAATCATAGTCTGCTGCTAGTTTAGATGAGTAATTAGTATCTCTACTTAATTCCGACAAGACAAATTCTGGTAAATCTTTAACATTCGGAAAAACAGAACCATTTGCTTTTGTTAATCGTTGAAAATAATGCGTAGGTTGTAAGTATTTTAAAAAGGAGAATAGCATTAAACTTTTTTTATAATTTTAAGTATTTTTTTAAAAATAACGTCTTTATTAAAAGTACTTGTATAAAGGTGATTAAAATAATCACTTTGCACTCCTCTATTCTCTAAATAATTCTGTAAACTACATATTAAATCAGTTACCGAGTTGGGATCAAAAGTAAAGTTTTTTAATGGAAACTGCTTTTGATCAATAAAGTCGAGAGCTCCAAACTTCGAAGATACAATAACTGGTGATCCTAAAGCTATAGCTTCAATAAAAACCAAGCCAAAAGCTTCATTAAAACTTGGTAAAACAACCACATTCATACTTTTGTAAAAAGCAATCATTTCTGTTACAGATAAATCACCTAAAAACACAACGCTATCGTTCATGTCTAGTTGATTGACCAATAACTTTAAAGATTCTTTATAAGCACCATCTCCTGCAAGATACAATTGTATGGAGGTTTTGTTTTCTGCCTTTAATTTATTTACAGCTTCTATAACAGTTTGGTGGTTTTTATCAGAAACTAAACGGCCAGGACAACCTATTTTAAAAACATTCTCCTTATCTAATCGACTTAAGGTTTTAGAACAAGGTTCGTAATTATTAATATTTGTCCAAAAAGGTATGGAGTTTGTTCGCTCTCTTGGTACTTTATATACCGTATGCATCTCATTTTGTAATTGCCTAGAATTGGCCAAGACTATTTGAGCCATATTTAAATATAAAGTCTTATTCAAAACTTTAATAACACTAGGTTTTGTATGTCCATAAGCAGAATGAAACCAAGCGATATTATGCTCAACACCTAACAACCTACCAGCCAAAACTGCAGGATTTATATAACTAAAATTAGAAATAACCACATTAGGTTTTTCTTTTTTAATAAGCTTAAAGATTTTATAATAATTATTAAAATACCCTTCATTTTTATCAATACAAACTGAGACCCCGTTTTGAATAAAAGATTTCTTATTATGTTTTAAACAGAAATTAAGAACTTCACAACCTTCCTCATAAAGTTTTTCAGATAGTTCTTGAAAAAAATTAGAGAGTAAGCCTTTATTATGTGAGTATAGGATTATAATTTTCAAACTAATCTCTTCAATTTTTAATAATTATTTTATTTCAATGCTTTCAAGAAACATTTTAAAAATCATATTTTTATTAAAATTATCTTGATATAATTTTTTAAAATACATTTTTGGTAATCCCTTTTTTTCTAAATAGGGAATTAATTTTTCTTTAAGATCTTTTACGGAATTAGGATTAAAAGTCACATTAGAAAACGTTTCGTTTTTATTCTTTATAAAAGATAAGGCTCCAAACTGCGAAGACACGACAACTGGTGTACCCAAAGAAATTGCTTCTATGAAAACCAATCCAAATGCCTCATGTAAACTTGGCAATACAACCACATCCATTTGATTATAAAAAGTTAACATCTCATTTGCAGATAATTGCCCTAAAAATGTAACCTGATCTATTAAGTCTAAGTATTGAACTTTCTTTTTCAACTTAGAAAGTGCATTTCCAACTCCTGCAATGTAAAGATGAAAATCATAATTATTTTCACTTTTTAATTGAGAAATTGTTTCTATTATTATATGTTGGTTTTTATCATCAGTTATCCGACCTGGGCAACCAATTTTAATAATCTGAGAAACAGTTTTAAATTTTAATTCAGATGGCATCAACTTTTGCTCGGAAATATTACTCCAAAAAGGTATAGCTTGTGTCTTTTGCTTCTGAACACCATAAAGCTCATGTAATTCTGTCTTTGTTAGAAACGAATTAGCAATAACTTTATTTGCTAATTTCAAAAATTGTTTTTTTATAAAAATTTGAGTTTTACTCGATTCTAACTGTTCATTTAATGAGTGAAACCATACCAAATTCTTTTTTACTCCAAACAGCTTACCAAATAACAATGCGGGATTAGCATAACTGAAATTAGAGAGAACAACATCTGGTTTTTCCTTTTTAATAATCTGATACACATTGCGATAATTCACCAAATAGCCTTGCTTTCTTTTTATAATGACTCTTACACCATCTTTCTCTCGCTCACTTACAGAACCTTTCCAAGAAAAACTAACAACATTATGCTCTCTCTGAACAAGCTTTGCAGATAGTTCATGAAAAAAACTAGAAAGATACCCTTTATTGTAAGTATGAAACACTAGAAATTTCAATAGTTTATGTTTTAATAATTCTTCTTGTAATTCCAATACATAGAACGCAAATCTCTATATAATTTATAGTTCGGTAATTTTCTTTTTTTATTATTTCTAGCATGAGGAAAGTCCGCTTGTGGAATATCTTCTAAATCTAAAAAAATTCCTAAAGCTTGATAATTAAAATTCTTACCCATTTCCATTATTAAGAAATTAGGCTTCTGTTCAAAAAATTCTATAATATCCTTATTATAATGATTATACAATTCAATATAGCGATCCTCATACCCTTCTGCACAAGGCACCCCATAAATTTTCTTATGTAATGGTACCCTTATACTAGCAAAATATGTAATAACACTTCTAATCCACTTATCTGTAGGTCGAATTGTTAATATAAACTTAGCTTCCGGATAAATCTCATAAAGTTCCTTATAAAATATTGGCCAAGGCATGTCTTGAACAGCATCCCAAGTTTTTAAAGTTTTTTTAATATAGGTTTTAAGTTCATCACTATCTGTAAATTTCATCAAGTTTTTATCACCACCATAAACATGATAACCTAAATGCTCCAAAGCATACTCTAAGGACGTCGTTCCTGTTTTTTGAAATCCAATGACAAATACTTTTTGTTTCATTATTTAATTATATCCTATTGCAATTAAATGGGCAGTTTCTTGTGATGTCTCTTCTAAGCCTTTAGATTGAACACGATTAATAATATTAGAACTTATAGACTTTACTACACTAAAAGGATTACCACTTTTATAACTCTTTAAACCGTTTACTCTGTGTTTTCCTGTCTTTACAGCATAGTGAACATCAACGTTATCAAAATATTTTTCTAATAAGGTTTTTAATTCTAATCTTGTATAATGTCTTACATGATCTGGATTTTTCCCAGGACCTTCATTTTTTATAAAATCCCCATTTGGTGTTGTAAAATAAGCCCAACCTCCTTTGCCAACAACTTTGGCTATATTTTTTATAAAAACATCATCTGCCTCCACATGCTCTATAACTTCTATACAAACTACTGCATCGTAGGATGCATCAGGTAACGTAGATTTCGTCATATCTTCAATGACAACGTCTTTTATATTACTTCGTTTTTTTTGAATTGTTTTTAGGATTTCTGATGTAAATCCTAAATTTAAAGCTTCTTTAGTCCCTTCTTCTTGAGGCACATCTAACAAAGTCACATACATTGGTAATTTGATGGTATAAGGAGATTTACGACCACCTACATCTAAAACGGAAGGTATGGTATTTCCTTTTTTATGCTGTTTTAATAGTTGTTTAATATCCTTTCTAACGGTTACTAAATGCGTTGTCATCACAGGAAATGTTAACCAACGCAAAAATTCATAATTTGTCATAATTACCTTATAGAGTATGTTGTGCTATAGCTTTCAGCTACAATAATAAAGATAAAGAATGAAAAAAGCATTGGGTTTTTATAAAAGGGGTCATTTTCTCTTATTTTCATAGAAATTTATAAACGCTTGATTTTGCTGCTCTAGATTAAAGATACTTTTTACCCGATATTTTGCTGTTGTAATAATCTTCTCTTTTTCATCAATACTTAAATGGTGTACATCATTTATTTTTTGGGCCAAAACTTTTGGCTGTCGTTTAGGAACTACCCAACCTGTCTTACCATCTAAAACATTCTCTGCCAAACCTTCAGCATCAGACACAATACATAACAATCCCATAGATTGGGCTTCTAGTACGGCGTTACAAAACCCTTCTTGTATACTGTATTGTAAATAAATCGACGCGTTTTCTAATGTTTTTCGTACTTGATCGTGAGGTAATTTCCCTGCAAAAGTTATATCATCTAGAATACCTAGTTGGTAGGCTGCAAATACTAAGCGCTCTCGCTCAATACCGTCTCCAATAATAGTATAATGAAAGTTAACTCCTTGTTCCTTTAAACAAGCTAAAGCTTCAAAGGTATATTCTAATCCTTTTTTCCAATGTAATCTCGCCACCGTTATTAATTCTAACGTATCAGTAAAAACCCTTTTCTTATGAAAAATGAAGAATTCTGTATCTATAGCAGGTGTAATAATATGAATGTGTTCTGAAGCAATATTGTAACCTCTTAAATCGTGTTTCATTTCTTGAGACAGAACATGATAATCAATAGTTTTTTCAAATAAAATATCATAACAGTTGGGATGCTTTAAAGGAGATAAATACAGATCAAAACCTCTAAAACTAACAGCCATTTTTGCCCCCATTGCTGCTGCTACATTTTCTCTATTAACGGCAAGCATACCAAAACCAAAATGCAACCAATCTACATGGTGACCTAGAAAAAAATGATTAAGAATAAGATTTCTAATATTTTCTTTGAAAGGTAGTCCATCCTTTTTATTTAATTGATATAAACGATACGCCCTTTTAGGATGTATAAAAAACAATTTCAATACGGCAAAAAAGCTATACCAAATGGCAGATAGAATACTTGCACCAAAAGGAGGAGCACTTACTACTTTACACGAAAACGAGGCATCATCTGCCCTTAAATAATCTACAAACAAAATGACTCGAAAACCATGAGCTTGTAAACCTTTTATTTTATTTCTAAAAAAGGTTTCCGAATAGCCGGGTACAGAAGACAAAACAATGCCAATCGTTTGAATATGTGATCTTGTTTTGGCCATATTATAGAGTTTGATATAAAGCCAACATTTGACTTACCATTTCCTCTTCACTATGCTGAGATGTAATAGTATCTAATGCGTTATTTAATAGACTGGTCTTTGCCTTTTCTTCAATTATCATGATGTCTATAATTTTTTTCGCAATAGCATCAGAATCACGAATAGGAACAATAAAACCACTGTATCCGTCTTGAATCACCTCTTGCATGCCGCCACAATCTGTAGTTAGTACTAATGTTCTATTCTGCATGGCCTCTAATACAACATTGGCAATACCTTCTTCTATACTTGGTAATAAAAGTAAATCTGCATCAACCATTAATTCTTGGACTTTGGCATAAGGCAATGTATCTAATAACGTGACTTCATTTTCTAACTTCAAATCATGTACTTGATAAGAAAACTCAATGTGGTTTGCACCACCAATAATTGTATAATGAAATTTAAAACCCTGACTTTCAAGTGTTTTTAAAGCATCTATAGCATATGTATAACCTTTTTTCCAATGCGGTCTACCTATAGAAATAATTTGGAAAACAGGATTCTCCTTAGGTAATTTCACACTCATTTGGTCTGGTCGCAAACCACTATAAACTACCTGAATTTTTTCTCTTGATGCATTATATTTTTCAGCTTCTAAACCAATCGCTATAGACACAGCATGAAAAGCATCTACCCTTGGGAAATTTTCTTTATACATTGCAGCTAAAGTAGCATCTGCAATAGGTGAGTAATTAATATGAGCGCCTCGCAAGCTTAGTACTAATTTAATACCAAAGGCTTTAACCCAAACCCAGTCCGCTAGTCCTTTTGCCCATTGCACATGAAAGATGTCTGGTTTATGCCATAATATAGGATAACATTTTACCTTATCTAATAAGAGGTTTTTAGATTGTTTTTTTAAAATAGCATCTAGTTTTCTTTTGTCTTTACCTTTAAAGAGTAACAACAATAAACTGTATTTTATTAAAAATAAAGTTTTACTAATTTTTGTGTTTTTATACGCAAAAACAGAAACAGATTTAGAATAAGATATTTTTTTCTTAGTAAACCCAAAAAGATAAATCTCACAATCTTTACGAGACAATCCTATAATAAGCCGTTCTATAAACGTAGTGCTAGGTATATCACCTGAGTAAATTGCTATTTTTAATTGATCTTTCATTACCTAAATATTGCTATTACTTCCATAAACTCTTCAAATTTCTAGCAAAAGATTCACTAGCAACTTGTCTCCCGTTAGTATTAACGTGTATAACGTCATAAAAAAGAGTATTATTCGTCAACAAATCACTATGGTTAATTATGGTATAATTTGCAGACTCAGCAATGACTTGACGTCCTTTAATTGGTGAGAAATAACAAATTAACTGTATCTTATTCTTTACACATAAGTCGTTTATTTTTTTTACAAATTTATTTTCAAAAAATACAGGCAATGCTTTAAATGTTGTAATAGCAATATCTTCATTGTTTTTTAAAGGATATGTATAATTGCCTTTAGCATCAAATCTATTTCTCTTTTCAGGCTGAAAAAACGAGAATATAGAGGGATAAAAAAGTTCCGTGTTAAAATAAGAAACACCTAAAACAGGAAACCATTTAGAATATGAAAGCAACTGTGCTGGTTGGCTAGAAAAGGATGAGTAATATCGATGTATATAGTCTACAGAAGCGTATGGCAAAAAACGATAATCGTTATCACTTATATCTTTATTTTTAGCATCAAAACTAACAGCGCTCGGTGCTAAAACACAATACTTTGTTTTTTTTCCTTGTGCTAAAAAGTGTTGTAACATTAAGTATTGGCTAGATAAAGCGGTATTATCCATAGATAAATTAATACCATCAATATCCAAAACAGAATCTATAACCTGAGTATTAAGCGTTGTTAATCCTGTACTAGATCCTAATATGATATAATCAAACTCTTTGTCTTGAACAGAATTAACTAAAAAAGAAGGTTTATAAAATGACGATTGCCGTAAAGACCATAAACTTCCTACTGCTACACACATCGAAATGCTAAAAAAAAGCAGTAACACAAATCCTATTCTTTTTAAAAACAAACGCATATTTAAAATTGAAAATAAATAAAATCAGATGGATTTTTAAACACTCCCATAAAACAGATAAGTAGCGCAATAAAAATTGCTGAATACCTGTTCAAAGTGACCTCTTTCTTATTGTCTTGAACAGACAAGAATTCAAACAAGAGCAAGGTAAGGATACTTAATACAATAACAGAACTAAACAATATCATTTTAGAACTTTTAATAAATACAGAGACCGAGCTTCCTTTAAAACTAAATATATCTATAATAAACTGATATGCTATACTCACCGTATCTGCTCTAAAGAAAATCCAAGCAAATGTCACCAATGTAAAAGTTACTATAAGCATAGGAATCTGTTGCAATCTAATTTTCGTGAATTCTAGATGTTTTCGGTTAGATTTTAACAATAATAACGGTAAAAATAGTATGGCATGAATCGCACCCCAAATAATAAAAGTCCAATTCGCTCCGTGCCAAAACCCGCTAACTAAAAATACTATAAAGACATTTCTTATACGATGCCAATCAGTACCTAGAGAACCACCTAGAGGAATATAAAGGTAATCACGAAACCAAGTAGACAAGGAAATATGCCAGCGTCTCCAAAACTCTGCTATATCTCTTGAAAAATAGGGAAAAGAAAAATTGGTCATCAAAGAAAACCCAAACAATCTTGACACACCAATAGCTATATCTGAATACCCAGAGAAATCACCATAAATTTGAAAGGCAAACAATACGGCTCCTAAAAACAGTTCCATAGAGCTGTAACTTGTTGCTCCATCGAAAATCTGATTAACAAAAAATGCACAATTATCTGCTACAACGACCTTTTTAAACAGTCCCCAAATAATTAAATAAAATCCACTAATAGCGAACTCGCTATTAAACACACGTTTTTCACTAAACTGAGGTAATAAATGAGAAGCCCGTTCAATAGGTCCAGCTACTAACTGCGGAAAAAAGGATACAAAAGCTGCAAACTGAATAAAATTAGAAGTTGGTTCAATTTTCTCTCTATAGACATCTATAGTATAACTCAAGGTTTGAAACGTATAAAATGAAATACCTACAGGCAAAATAATACTGAGCGTACTCGTTTGCATTGTGAAACCAAAAAATTGCCATGCCTCTACCCAACTTTCAATAAAAAAATTGAAATATTTAAAAAAGGCCAATAAACCCAGATTAAATATTAGACTCACTAAAAGAAGTGTTTTTTTTATTTTTTTATCCTTAGCTTTTTGGATATACTTAGCGACTAGATAATCTGCGACAGTACTCAAAATTATTAATCCTAAAAATCGATAATCCCACCAGGCATAAAACAAATAGCTTGAACAAACAATTAAAAGATTCTGTAAAGAAAGAGAGCGCTTAGTTACATACCAATAAAGTATAAATACAATTGGTAAGAATATTGCGAAGTCAATGGAATTAAATAACATTCTTAATTATTTTGAAACCATTTAGAATAAACCTCTTTTTTTATTAGGGCATCAAAACCTTGAAATTCGGTTTTAAAATAATCATCTAAAAATTGTATAGTAGCTTTTGATGCAGTGAATTTGATATCGCTTTTTAATGGATTTATTTTTTTATGAACCTTATCAATGATTCGATATTTCAATGGCATTTTACTTTGAAAACTTGGTTGAACAGGTAAAAACTTAGAATATCTATAATTTCCACTTTTTCTTAATAGTTTATTTCTAAAAACCTGTAAACCCATGTGTTTTGGTATTTTAGTTTTATTCGAGTGAGTATCAAATATAGAAATATCCAATCGATTAAAATCGACTTCTAAAAAATGACAAATCTCTTTAATGCAGTTTTGTTTGTCTTCTATTAAATCTTCAAACAAAACAATTTTAATTCTCTCGTGCGGAATATACTTATAATAAGCTTCTAACTGTTCCATATACAAACTTCTCCTAATAATACTGTTCGGATTAAACCGCAATGTATCTTCAAGAGAATAAATAGCCCTTCCTGATTTTAATAAGTGTAAATAATTAGAAATAGTACGTTTAGTTGGATGTCTTAATATAAAAATCAACTTTATGGGTTTGTCTTGTAATGCTATACGCTTAGCTGCAATCTCTGATGTAAGATATGTTGTAGAGTCTTCTCCTAAAAGTTTTCCTTTGTTCTTAATCGGATTAAATTGTGAATAATACCAATTCCATAATAATTCTGGTTGCTCTTGCATAGATTGTTTCATCCATTTTTGAGTATGAGCATCATAAAAATTAAAATCTGGATGTTGCAAAATATTATCTATATCAAAAAAACCGAGTTCATCGTGAGCCATTGCGATATCAGGATGGCTGTGTAAAATAGCATGCAAACTTGTTGTACCAGATTTCATAGCACCACCAATTATAAAGTCGGGTAAGCTTTCTGGTTGGTTAGATTTCCAGTTTATTGTTAATTGATCCATTACATTAAATTGTGTACATATTTAAATAGACTGTCGTAGATATAAATTACTTTTAAAAACGTCTAAAATACTATTTATTTGCTGGAATTCTTCTGCAGTCCACTTACTTATTCTTGTCTTCTTGGTTCTTATAACACTCTTTTTATGTGTTTTGGAAGATGGCTTTTTATATATGCTTTCAATTTGACCTACTGGTTTTAAATCAAAGTAATCACATAGGTCATAAAAGTTTTTAATGTCCTTAATTAAATCCTCATACTTTAGCACCCTACTTTTATTCTCATATAAACCGAAGACATTTAATGTTAGCTCATTTTCAATGCACCACCGGATGCATAATATCTGAATTGGTGAATATTGTTTGTAATCATTTAAATTAAAACTATAGTGCTTTTCAATTAATTCTACTAATTTATCCTGTGCAACAAAACGCGATAAATCATACAACCATGGAAAATTAGCACGTTGCTGCGATTGAATAACATCATAAGGGTTTCTTATAATATGTAAAATTGGTACTTTTAAAACAGTATTCATGTAATGTGCTGAAAGATTGCAACGTACAAACTTAATAACATATTTTTTTGCAACAAAAGGCCATAAATGGCGCTTGTATTTTCTGTTACTATTTTGCGCTATCCAATCTGAATCTACACGGTTTTTTAAAACTCTAGTAAAATATTTATAAGCGTTTTTAGAATCCTTTTTGTTGGTCAACCAAGTATCACAAAGTAAATGCCCCTTTTTTGTACGTGTTGCGTGCTCAGGCTCAAACAATAATCTATATCTATGTTGTTGTGCTAAGACTTCACTTAACCAACTAGTGCCGCTTCGTGCAGAGCCAACGACTACAATATGTTTAGTATATGACTTAGACATTTAAGATCGTATCATATAACGCTTCATGAGCTGCAATAAAAGTATCCATAGTAAAATGTGTCTCACAATAACCGCGAAGATTCTCACCTAATTCTACACGTTCTTTTTTGTCAGTTGCTATAAGTCCCTTTATTTTTTCAGCTAAAGCTTCAGTATTTCCCGCAGGAAATAACAATTCATTAAAATCCTTTAATACATAATTAATACCTGTAATATTAGATCCTAATACAGGAATAGACATACTCATAGCTTCTACTAATGCCATTGGCATTCCTTCCTTTCTTCCTTCATCTAAAGTAGGAATCACATATAAATCAGCCGATTTTATATAAGGCCTAACATCTAATTGTTTACCTAAAAACTGAACCTGATCTTGCATTTTTAACTGATCTCTTAAAGCCATCATTTTAAGCCCATAATGATTATCGTAATTACCTAATACACTTAATTTAATATTTTTATTTCCTACAAGATGCAATGCTTCTATCAATACTTGAATGCCTTTAACTGGCACTAAGTTGGCTACTGTGATAATATGAAATGTGGCATCACTTGGTTTTGTTTGACTAATTACTGCTTCTGGATTATAATAATCAGTTTCAATACCTAAAGGGATTAAGGCTTGCTGTTTTTTATTTGGGAAATAAGCACGCATTTCATCATTTATAGTCACTATAAAATCTGCTAAATAACTTTTTATATGCCAATGTTTATTGTTAAAGCCCATTGCTTTTTTTGTGTACATCCATTTTACACCAACTAATCGGGCTGCTAGAGCTTCTGTCCAATCACTACTCCACTGCCAAGAGTGCACAATATCATAACGTTGCTTCTTATAGAATTTTGAGATTTCCCAAATCCTAGACAATACGTTATAATAAGGTTTGTATGTTGTTTTTGTATCTATAACATGAACAGGAAGCCCAAGAGATTCAATAACTTTAAAAAATGCACCATCGCTGTTTCCACAAGCTATTTCTATTTCAAATTTATTAGCATCTAAGCCTTTTACTAAATCATAAACCACTTTACCACTTCCTGCTGTATTAAAATTAGAAATTGTAAAAAGAATACGTATTTTTTTAGAGCTCATCAATTTTTCTAATAATTTGTGCTGGATTGCCAGCAATGATACAATTAGAAGGTACATCTTTCACTACCACAGAACCAGCACCTACAACAACATTATCTCCTATGGTAATAGCACCAATAATGACCACATTTGCACCAACGGTAACGTCATTACCAATAATTGGCAGCAAGGTATTATTATTACTTTTATTACCAATCGTTAAACTATTTCTGAACTGAAAATTCTGTCCAATAGATTTTGCATTAATAACTGTAGCAAATGGATGATAGCACATTAAACCTCCTGAAATTTTTGTACTTCTAAAAATCTTGCAAGGAATATCACCAACAAACAAAGATTTCCAAGGATAACGTAAATTACTAATCCGCCAAAAAAAGATAAATGCATAATCAGGATAATAGATCATTAAATGATTAAACTGCTTTTCTATAGAGTCGTGTTGAACTTTACTTCCTCTAATCTGCAATGTTTGATTTATATCTTCTTGAACAACTAAATCACTTGCAACATGGCGTTTATACAAGATACGAATCAGTAACTTTTTTATAACATGTTTTATAAAATGATTTGGTTTCAATTGTACAATAATTTATTTTGTAAGTTGTTTAACTGCATTAGGTACTACATGATACCCATAAACCTTTCGTAATGGTTCTGATGGCAATATAACTAATATTGATAAATATAGTTGAATGGAAAACGGAATACTAATATCTTTAACTTCACCAAGTAGTTGATGCTTTAATCGCTTACGTTCACCTAATCCTTTGGTAAAAACCAATTGCCTACCCATAGACTGAAAAAGTTGACTAAATAATAAACTTTTAAATTTTTGAGGAGTCTCGTGTGTTAAATAAAAAGGTAGGTGTTCTTTTACTAAACGTGGCCATATCATAAAGGCACGTGGCATTTGACGTTTTGATTGTTGTATTGTAGAATCTTCATGTTTAAAATACAAATACACATATCGATCTATAAACGCTATTTGCTGTGTCATTCCTAATTTAATGTCTAGAGCAGTGTCCTCATTATTTTTAATAGATTCGTTATACATCCCAATTGTATCAAAAACCGTTTTACGATACAAAAATGCTGGAGGACCAACTACTGACTTCAAACTAGAAAACCAAAGTAATCCCCAATATGGAAATTCTTTTACAACAACAGTCCCTGTTTCATCATCTGGCTTTGTTGTTTGACCTATTCCCAAATGAGATTTTACCATTTTTCCAAAAACAGCAGCAACATCTTTATTTCCATCTAAAACATTAATCATTTGTTTTAAAGCATCTGGATAAATTTCATCATCTACATCAAAAACATAAATATAAGTTCCTTTTGCATTTACTATTCCTAAATTTCTAGCTGGTGCGGCACCCTGTTTTGATTGTATTAATAATTGAACTCTTGAATCTTGACTTACTATTTTATTTATTTCTAAAACTGAGGTATCTACTGAATTATTATCTACATAAAGAATTTCAAAATCTTCTAATTCTTGATTTAATATAGAGTTATAAGATTTCTGAATAAAATCGGCACCATTATAAACAGGAATAACTACTGATAATTTCATAATTTATTTAGTATAATAATGTTTGTGCCATAATGAAAACGTTAACAGAATACTTACAGGTGTTGAATAGAAAACGGTATTTACGTTTTTAAACTTATTATAAAAATCATCTACAATATCTTTAGGAATAAATTGAAGGAAAGCAGGATCATTCAAATATTTTTTTAGTTGAATATCATTTTCAGCACCTAAAAATTGAAGTTCGAAGTTGCGTTGGATATACGGATTACCAATAGCACTATTAATTTCTCTTTTTAATTTATTAACTATTCTATACGGTATATTGTAAGGACTTTTGTTGTAATGAAAATTATTTATATTAAAAGGTTTATGCTCGTGCCAAGTAATATTTGCTAGTTCATCATCTTTTTTAAGGTGGGCAATTTGCAAACGTCTATCTGCCAAATACTCTTCAGGGATTGTACAAATAAACTCGCACATTCTATCATCATAATAAGGCATGGTTATAGGATGTACAGATTCAAAAATACATAAATTTGTTGTTGTCCATCTATGAGCCCATTGTGAGGTTTTAAAAGCTCTAATTCTAGCGCTAATATTTTCAATTTTTATCTTGGCTAAAGATTTTTCTATTCTAGACACTAAATAAGGCTTAAATTCACCTTCTAGATTCCATGATTCCCAAAGCGCTTCTGCGAACTCCAAACCTCCAGGTTTTAGCATTTTTTTTAGCAGCAATTTGGTAACGTCTTCCTCTTTAGTACCCTCAGGTGCTCCTCGATCAAAAAGTACATCTCCCCAATGTCCTAATGAAAAAACACCTTTCATTTCTTTAAGTTCTTCCAAAACTCCCATCTGCCTAGAATGTGTAAATTCAGAATAACAGCCGTTTAGTTGGGCCAAAACATCAATACAATTCCATAAATAACTTTTAGGTATCTCGAATGCATCAAATGTAAAATCACAAACGCTAGCAATCTGCTTACTTATTTTATGCTCTGGATAACCGCCTGGAAACGAATAACTATAAGCATGTACATGATTGTTTAAATCTTTTAAAATTAAAGCCTGACTTCTACTATCTAATCCACCAGATAAGGGCAAAATAACAGGATGATCTCCTATTTGTTCTTGGATTATCGTCGTTAACAAATTTTTATATTCCTCTAAAGCATCATCAAATGAAATATTTCTTGGTGTATAATGCCAGTGAAAATTTGGTTTACTTTCTATTAATAAATCATTTTCATCAAAAGAATGATCGTGAGCTGATAATAAGCAAACCTCGTCTTTCCAATACGTATCACCATCTAAGAAGAAACCCGTAGCAGCAAATATACAGATGGCTTCTCTGTATACTTCGTGTGGCGCTTTTATTTTAGCAAACTCTTGCTTTGATGGAAGAATAGACGTTTTTATAATCATAATATAATTGAGTGCTAATATAATAAATCCCTAAATCATTAAAATTGTAATACAAATTCTTTTTCGCTTTAAACCAAAAATAGTTACAAGGTATTTGAATTATATCTGCAAGATTAAACACTTGCTTTATTGCCAAATGAATAAAATTTTAATTATTTTTCTTTTAGAACTTACTTAAAAGTTCCTTTACATAAGTGATTTTCACAACTGCTTTTTCTTTTCTTTTAAGAATATTTAAAAACCGTGTGCTGTAAAATTGTTTTAATTTTGTGGCATCTATAAAAATATTTTTTTTATAATAATCTTTTAAGTAGAGGTCATCAAATTGTGGATCATTAACCATATCTCTCCATATTTTTGGTAACTTTGGGAGTGATTTTCCATTTAAAAACACATCTGGTCGATGTTTTATATTTTGAAATTTCTTTTTGAAATCTTTAAAATCATAAAGTACATAATGTAATAAGTAGCCCATTGATACTACTTTTATATCTCGATTATCAATAGCTTTAAAACGATGAACATTTTTAGGCATGAGTTCGGAATTGACATTTATTGCACATTTTCCCATAGTATGACCTAGCCAAGCTGTATGGGTTATTGTTTCTGATGTATAAGGGTTATAGAAATCAAAATATATACGATCATTCCAATGTTTAAAACGACTTTGAGATTTAAATAATGTTTCTTCGGCCATAACATCATTATACTCAAATTGTCTGCCTAGAACTTCCATTGTTGATAACCTAACAACGTCTACTCCTTTACATTTTTCAAGAAATTTATTTAAATCAAGTTCCCCATTGATTGATGGTAAAAATAACTCATCTGCATCCATTGACAACAACCAATCAATTCCTGCTTTTTTACAACGTTGCAAAGCATCAAAAGTATTTAAGCATTGCCTAGCTGTATGCATTGTTGAGGCTTGTCTTGTAAATTTTTCTAAAAATAACTGATCCCTATATACATCTGCATCAACAGAATTAAAACAATGCACATCTTCTATATTTTCTATAGAATTACGTCCACCATCTGTTGAGTTATCAAAATAAACAAAAACACTTGCTATACCTAAGGCTTTATGATACATTAAGTTAGAGCGTAATAATCGTTCTTCATTTTTAACTGTAAGTACAAGACCTATTCTCATAATAATTTAATTCTTTTCAAGTGTCAGAATAATACGTGTAAAAATGTACGCTTCGTTCATAGATAATGTGATCCTGGTAACGCATTAATAGTTCTACTATTAACGATTAGAGGTTTTATTTCTTTCAAAAGAGACAACTCTTTCTGAATTCCTGTTGCTCTTAAAAAATTCAATTGTATTAACGCTTTTAAAATCTCTTTTTGAAGCTCCTTAACTTTAAAATCGAATTGCATATCCATATTAATATTTGCAAACTTAAGTTTATATCGTTTCTCCATCTCATTAAAATATACAGGGCTAAAATCAATTATCTTTTCCCGTTTTCTCTTATTTCGATCATGAATAACATATACATTTGGTAAAACCCCTATTTTAAAATCATGATAACACACACGTTGACAGTAATTTACATCTTCGGCGTAATGAAAAAACAAAGGATCGAAACCACCTACGGTTTCTAAACATCTTTTTGAAAGTAACCAAGCTGCAGCATTTACAAAAGGCACCTCGTAAACCTCTGCCAAAGTATTACCCAAAACAAAATCTGAATAAAATTGTCCTGTTTTATCTTTTCGTAAATAGTAAGAAAAATTTTTATCTAATTTTCTCTTATCTCCTGTAATATGTATTGGACTTAAGACTCCATATTTGGGATGTACTTTTTGGAAGGCAACCAAATTACCTAAAACAGAATTTACCAAGTAAGCATCTTGGTTAAGTAAAAAAACATGTTCGGCACCTTTATCTAATGCATAACGAATTCCTATATTATTAGCTTGGCCAAAACCTAAATTTTTAGTTTGCTTAAATAAATTGATATTAGGGTAATTAGACTCAATAAAGGAAACCGTATCGTCAGTTGAAGCATTATCAACGATAACAACAGGATAATCAATACAGCTTTTTAAGCATTTATCTAGCCATTGCATGCCATTATATGTCACAATAATTATATAAACACTACTTACCATTTAATTTTAACTTTGATTTCAATTTAAACAGAAAATTTATCCATTTATATTCTTTCTTCAATAACCTAATCCTAGTATTTGTATTTAAATACCAAAAATACTCTCGCAATAGGATTTTATTATATTTTTTATAATCATCTGTACCACTATGCCTATTAACGTTAGTGGCTTGATTTTGATGCAATCTAAACTTTACTAAATTTTCATTTATAATAGCAATTGGTTGTGTTTTTAATAAGCGGTAACAAAACTCATAATCCAAAATTTGTTTTAAATCTTCTCTATAATATCCTATTTTTTCTAAAATACCTTTTTTAAACATAATCACACAAGGCTCACCTATTTTATTCAATGGTGATCGCAGAAACTGGTTAGAACAAAACAGAGTATGATCTATAATTTGAATATTATTTTCGGACTTAAAGTTAAGCCCTCTTTGTAAATCGCTAAACTTTTCAATCCATTTCTTTATTGTTTCATTTAAAAATGTATCTTCAATAAGAAACTCTCGTTTAGAAGCTACCATGCCTAATTTAGGATTATTCTCCATAACTTCTACCATACTACTTATGCAATTAGGCATTAATACGTCGTCTTGAAATAAAAATTTAATATACTCACCTGCAGCCTTCGTAATAGAATAATTCCAATTAGATCCAATACCATTAGGCTTATGAGGATAAATTTTAATAGGAATAGCTGTTTGTTTTTTAAAATTTTCTGTAATTGTTAAAGTATCGTCTTTAGAAGCGTCATCTGAAATTATAATTTCTAGATTAGGATAATCTTGATCTATTGCAGATTGCATTGCCTCTGCAATAAACTTTGCTCCATTGAATGTTGGAATACAGATGGAAACTAATGGAAAATTACTGTTTTTCATATTACGGAATTCATAGAATAAATCTTATTAGTTATAAAAATTATCGTTTAAAAATCCTTTTCATTTTATTAATAATTATCTTTTCTATTGAAACTGAAAGTTTTTTCTTTAAGCGAACAGTCTCATTAAATAAACTTGGGTAAGCATCTATATATAATTGATAATGTTTTTCTTTTATAAAATTTATATTTTCTTGTAACATTTCTTTATCAAATGATTTAATCATAGAATTATTAGAAACTCTATAATCAAATGTAACTTCATTCATATAATGAAATTTATAGTCAGTTTTCATTACACTCAACCAAAAATCCCAATCCTCATGTCCTTGGTGTGGCAGATCCTCAACATAGCCACCAACACTTTCAAAAAGTGTTTTTCTTACAATTGCACAAGCATCTATATAATTATGATAAAGCATCTTCTTGATGTCAAATTCTCCAACATTCCATCTATTTTTTTCATCACCAAAATTCATGGCATCTCCATAAACTACACCAATATCACTTTCATTATCCAATATACTAATTGCATTTTTTACAAATTCCGGTCGTACCTTATTATCTGAATCCAATGGTAATATATAAACACCTAACGCTTTTTTAATACCGTAGTTTCTTGCACTGCCCAAACCACCATTAGTTTTTTTATAGTATTTAAATCTATTGTCTTTTTCTGTCCATTTTAAGGCAATTTCCTCCAAATTATCTGGAGAACCATCATTAACTATAATAGCTTCCCAAGCATCATAGTTTTGATCAAAGACAGATTGCAAGGTCTCATTAAGTGTACCTTCACTCTTATAACAGGGAATAATTATACTTACTTTAGTATGCATTTTCTCTAAAATTTTAAACGAAGATATCGATTATAAAACTTTTGAAACCATGGTCTATTTGGATATTTCAATTTGCTTATTCTATAAGTCACTTCTTTTATTTTTAATGATACTATTTGTTTTTCTTCCGCATTTAATGCTGGAAAAATAGTTCTAAAGAAATTTAAATAATTTTGTTCTGTCTTTAACGCGTTTAATCCTGAATAAACCCCATTATCATGAATGCGATATACACTCATTACTTCATCTATACATTGTATTTCTTTGTTTTCAGAAACCAACTTATAAATCCCTAAATCACCAAACGGTAATTTATAAAACCAGGTTGGGAATTCGAAACTTATTGGTTTTCTAAAAACAACACTACAAGTCGCAATGAAATTATAATGCTTTATAAGTTCAATATAATTGAAGGCACTATTGTAAAATGGCTTTGGAATATCATGCATACTAAACACCTCGTTCTTTAATAATTGTGCTCTAGTAAAACAAATATTTACGTCATGGTTATTTTCTAAAAAATCAACCTGTTTTTGTAATTTTAAGGGATCTGTCCAATAATCATCCCCTTCACAAAGAGCTATATAGTTTCCTTGGCAAGTTTTTAAATTCTCTATAAAATTAAACCGCCCTGTTGGCTTACCGTTGATTTTAATAACATCCTTTCTAGAGCGTAAAAACAACCTAATTTTGTCTGGAAAACGTTCTGCATAATTTTTACAAATAGCTCTAGTTCCGTCACTACTATAATCTTCCCCTAAAATAATTTCAAAAGGAAACGTAGTTTTTTGCATTAAAATACCATCTAGACATTGTTTAATATAATTAACATGATTATATGATACCACGCTTACACTAACAAGTGGTTTTGGTTGTTTATTCATATAAAAAGCGCTCTAAATTTGTCCCTTTTAAATTTTGAATAATTTCATCTTGGATATCTATGGCTATATCATTTTTATAAGCTTCATCATTAATTTTAACTCTAAAAACACTATTTGGGTGATCAACCTGTATCGTTTTACTTTCATTAATAAAATTTATACATTGCTGCCCAAACGTTATTTCTGCAAATTCATATAATGTTTTCGACACCTCTAATGTATTATTAAGCATCGACTTATATGTCACCAATTTTACCCGTTGTGGATACGTTTTTTCTAATGCTAAAAACATCTTTGTTGCCCTCTTCCATTTATCGAAGCCAAAATAATCAGCCTTATCTGTATTTTTTAGTTGTGCTAATTTCCATTCTTTAGCAAAATCCCAAGATGGATCAAATTCTCTTGGAGCATTTTTCCAAGAACTTAATACAGACAATGGATTTCTAATCATTAAAATTAATTTTACTTGACTATTGTTCTTCATTAAATTAGGTAGAACATAATGGTAACGCACATGCTTAAAAACCAAATGTTCTTGTTGTGCTAATTTTTGAAATTTAGGATAACCTTTAAGTAAGTCAGTATCCCGCATATTAATAAAATCGTCATCACTGTCATAAATAGCTTTAAAAAACTCTGTGATTTCTTTAGCAGAAGAAAATTCATTAAGGTCCTCTTTGAAAGCATATGAAAACAGAGGTTGAAACTTCAATCTTACTTCTGGAGATGCATTAAAAATTTGAGCTAGCCACGATGTTCCAGATCTTGGCACTCCATGAATGCCTGTTATTGTTCTCATTGATAATTAACTTTTTCTATAAATGACTGTACTTTTTCAACCTCATTAAACATTAACACATCTATAATGGATAAATTTTCTACAAATTGAAAATTAAATTGCTTATAATTAATTTCAAGGCTTTTTAATGTCCTTTTTTTAGCTTTAATTGGCTCCCAATATTTATATAGTTCTTTTGAGCCCGGTGGTAATATAATTTCATTGGCCTTATACGTATTTAAAATATGTTCAAGTTTTTCAACCTTATCGTTAATTTCATTTAATCCTTCAATTTCAGAACTAAATAAAAATTGATTCCGCATCCCTACATAATTACATATCAGAATAACAGATTCTGATGAGAAATCACTTATCTTATCATACTTTTTATTCTCTAAAAATTTCTCTAAAACCTCATAAATATCATCAAAAAACGGGGCTTTAGAATAAGTAAATCTAATTTGTCTTAGAAATTTAATTTTCCACTTATCATAATCACTTATCACAACCTCATTTATTTTCGTCCCTAAACTACTTTTATTCACAGGAACTGTAAAATACCGTTTGCCATCACTTGACAATAGGTTATTTCTATTGATATAGCCTCTTTGAATGTAATCTACATTATCGTAAAAAACAAATACATCACTGGCACTAACCATCTGAAAATATCCTATATAAGGAAATATGTATGGTTGCATTACAGCTATTTTCATATGTTTTCTTTTATTGATTTAACAATATATTGTATGCTATCAATATCTAAGTCATGAAAGAGTGGTAAACATAAAACACGTTTCGATATGGAAGCTGAATGAGGTAAATTAACAGCCTCTACATAAGGTAAAGTCTCCAAACTTGGATAAAAATAGCGCCTAGGAAAAATCGCTTTATTATTTAGAACCTCTATGACTTTTAGAAGTTGAATTTCTGTTTCAAAAATTATAGGGTAATAACAATAATTCCATTGTGTTTCCGAACGAATTACTAATTTCTTAATGGCCGAAACCTCTTCAAATAATTGATTATAGGCATTTACAATTTTTAGACGCCTATCTATAATTTCATCCATATAAGGCAATACGGCTAAGCCCATTGCCGCTTGAGGCTCACTCATTTTTGCATTTGTACCTAAACTTTGAAAAGCTTCAGGACCATCATGTCCAAAATTATGATGAGAAAATATAGCATTATAATAGTCTTGTTTACAAAACACCGCTCCACCTTCACCCGTATGAAATAACTTTGTAGCATGAAAACTACAAGTACTAACATCGCCATAATTAAAGATAGATTGTCCTTTATACGTTACACCAAAACAATGTGCCGCATCATAGATGACTTTTAAATTATGCTGCTTTGCAATATCCGCTATAGCCGCGACATTACAAGGATTACCAAAAACGTGAGTCGCAAGAATAGCAGTGGTATTAGGTGTAATAGCGGCCTCTATTTTAGTTTCATCAATAGTTAAATAATCAGGGGCAATGTCCACAAAAACCGGAGTACATCCTTCCCAAACAATGCTACTCGTAGTAGCAACATAACTAAATGGTGTGGTTATAATTTCTCCATGAAGCTTTAATGCTTTGATGGCTATTTGTAATGGCAAAGTCCCATTGGTCATAGCAATAATATGTGGAGTATCTAAATAGGCTGTTATTTTAGTTTCCAATTCTTTTACTAATATTCCTCTATTAGTCATCCACCCCGTATCCCAAGCTTTTTTTAAAATAGCTTGATACTCGGCCTGTGGTGGTAAAAATGTTTTCGTGACGTTAATCATTATTGGTTTTATTCAAATGAGGAAACTCTTCATGTAGCGCTTCTTTTTGTAAAAAATCAGCTAATAATTTATAGCTTCCTTTTTTGGATACATCTAAGCAAATAAAGTTTGGTTTATCCTTAAAAAAATGAAGAATATCTTCATTATGCCTTCTATAATTAGCGATAAACAGCTCTTTATTATATATATCATCTTCTGGCGTTTTCCATACCGCTCTATTGGCATCCCAAATAAACCCTGGATACCTATAGTTTGCATTTATTAAGTCCTCTTTTACAGGAACTCTTTTTCCTCCAGCAAATAATTTGGAATGAAATGATGTTATAGATCGGTACCAGTCCTCCTCATTCCTGATCGTAAGGATAAATTTAGCGTTCGGATACGTTTTATATAAAAACAACCAAGTATAAGGCCATGAAAATGGAACATCCTGAAATGTCTCGGCACTTTTACAAAATTTCACAATTTTATCCCAGTCATGTTCTCGATAAGCCGCTATAAGCATCTCTCCTTCACTCTGATTGCCCATCTTAAAACCAAATTCCTTTAATACTTTCTCTAAACTTGTTGTACCGGTTTTATTACGACCAATACAGAATACCTTATCATTTTTATTTTTTAAAAACATATATTAGCAATTTTCGTAAGCTGCTTTCAAAAGTAGTGGTGGCCAAATATCTTTTGAATGAATGACTTGGAATTTTAATGCATCGTTAATCCTTAAGATTGGCTCATTAGAGCCTTGATTAATTACAGAAACATTTAACGAATATATCCCCTTAGATAATTGTAGCTCCTTATGAGTTACTGTAAAAGACAATAAATTATCTTCTTTAAAAAATAATTGATCTTCTTGTTTTCTTTGTTCGAATGCTGCCACAGGTCGTTGCTCTTTATCAAAAATTGTAATTAAAAATTCAGGTACCTGTATGTCTTTTAAAACCTGAAACTCAAACTTTATCTTAAAGTCATCCATCCAGCGAACCTGAGGCAAGTCTTCATCTCCTTTAGCTTCTAAAATTTTTAAGCTTTTTAACTGAACTGAATGATCTGTAAAAACAATATTCGAGTTATTACTAGCAAAACGTGTATAATACAAATCAATTGCTTGACTCACATTTTCTCCTTGATATTGAGAACATCCTTGATCCATTAAAATAATCTGAGAACAAATACGTGAGACCATTGGCATACTATGAGACACAAAAATAACTGCCGTATCCGGTAAAATGGTATCTATAGTTTTAAAACATTTTAAAATAAAGCCCAAATCTCCAACTGCTAAAACCTCATCTATAATTAAAACATCAGGCTCCATTTGTGCAGCAACAGCAAAACCTAAACGCACTTTCATCCCAGAACTGTAATGCTGTACAGGCATGTCTATAAACTCTTCAAGCTCTGCAAAGGCAATAATCTCATCTAATTTACCATCTATATCTCTACGGCTAAAGCCTAAAATAGCTCCATTATTATAAATATTTTCGCGTCCACTAAGAATGGGGTTAAAACCAGCACCCAATTCTATAAGTGCACCAACGCGTCCTTTTATTGTTATTTTTCCAGCGTCTGGGTTAATAAGCCCATTGAGTATTTTTAACAAGGTACTTTTACCAGCTCCGTTATGACCTATTAATCCTAGACATTCGCCACGTCTTAATTCAAAACTAATATCTTTTACTGCCCAAAACTCTTTAGGACGCAACAACCGCTCTTGACCAGAACCGCTAACACCACTTATTAGATCTTTAACACCGTACCAAAGACTTGTCTTTAGATTTTTGCAAAACTTCTTGCTTAAACCTTCAACTTTAACAAGTACATCGTTAGTATTTGATATTATATGGTTTTTATCTGGCATGTTATTTATTGATCTTTAATCTATCTAATTAATTGTTATTTTTTATCCCAAATCTAAATCCTGCACTATTCACTATCCATTATGCACTTAAACGCTCCACTATAATTGGAATTGATATTCTATAGATAATTAATCCTAAAAACAATAAGGGGATACAAACTATTAGTACTAATAAAAAATAATTGAGATACTCTGGTGTAAACCCAACCACTAAATCTCTAGCGGTTAACAAAATAGGAGTTATAGGATTCCAGGTCATTATTGTTTTCATAATACCCGTCTTAGGAATAGCATAAACGACAGGTGTCACATACATTAAAAACTGCATACCAAAGGTGATAATTTTACCTATATCTTTATACAAAAGCCCTAAAGGAGTTAAAAACAATCCAACAGTGGTTCCGAAAATAATAGCTCCCAAAATAGCTACTGGAAATAGCAACAAACTCCATTGTAAACCAACACCATAAATAAGAACAAATACAACTAGAATGAGTATTTTAATAGACGTATCAAATAACAACTTATAGATACCTGATAGTAACAACGCCTCTTTGGGGAAATTAATTTTAGTTAGAATACCCTTAGCCGCTTGTGTACTAGTCATCGGAGAATTAATTGAAGCTACAATTATAGACCAAATTAAGGTTCCGGAAAATGCGTACACAGGGTACGGAATCCCAGTATCAGACAATTTAATAGTACCACTACTATTCAAGAAAATCCAAACCGCTGCAGTGGTTAATGGCATAATAAAAGCCCATACAATACCCAAATAAGATTGACGATACATCGCCTTAATATCGCGCTCTGCCAATTGGCGAGCTAAAAAGCGAGAACCGTACATATCTGCTAAACTCGCTTTTAAAAGCGCACCAAATTTTATGGTTCTTTCTTTTTGGTAAACTCGAGTTTCTAAAGCCATTTTTGTTAACTGATATTGAGGAAAATGCTCCTTTTTTCAATTGGGCTAATATACTAATTACATAGGGAATCGAAAACATAAGTAATAGAATTATTAACTACTTTTATATAGGAATACAATCTGAGCAAAGCGAAGAATCTTTCTATCCATTACCTGAAGCATTAATACAAAGCGATGGTCACTGAGCGAAGTCGAAGTGAGTAAAAAATCCTTTTCTCCAAAAACCATCAACCACCAACTAACAACCAAAAACCGTCAAGCCACATCATTGGTATTATCAATATCATCCGCATCCAAATCATTTTTCGAATCTTTCGGAGACATACAAATTTCAAAATCCTTATGATACAAATAATTAGTATAGCCGTCTTCTAGCGTCTTTTTTTGATACTGACTGCGCACAATCGCGTCATTAATAGGACACTTATTAAATATATTGGTATTTACATAATCAAACACAACGCTCACAGGTAAGTTAAAGACGGCACAAAAATCATAAATATGAATCAATTGCCGTGATCCTAAGTCGCGTTCATCACGAATAAACTGCATTATATTACGAGCAGTACGCATACTTAATCCTGTGATATGCTGAATATCAGTGGAGGTTAAAAATAGTTTCTTCTTTTCCATTTGAGGTAGATTTTAGGGTTCAACGGATTAATAATTACTCACAACTTACACAATACCCTGAAAAACAACCCACTAAATACTTTGATTTTCGATATAACACATTTATTTGAAAGAAAAAACTAACAAAACAAGAATACCCTTGCATTTCATCGATTTAAATACGTAAAACATCTTACTGATAAAATACTATAAATCAGACACTAAAACAAAAACAGCTTCATCTACCCTAACTAAAGCTAGTGTATGGATCATATATGGTTGGTGTATAGATAACGTATGATTACTGTATTAAGACAGAGTTACAACTTGAATGTACTGTTATAAAATCGGCAATAAAAGTCAAAATCGGAAACAAAAAGAAAACAAGTACAGTTTCGGAAATCTTAAAAAAAAGACCTAAACCCTCAACCTAAATTTATCGTATCAGTAGTCGAATTATAAACTTAGTGTTCAATAAGGCGCCAATGATAATCGAAGTTTTTAAAACGAATACTGATATAAATTTTTATTAATAATTTAAAACCCATTTCAAATGGCAAAATTAAGAAGCTTAATTAAGATCGAAGGAACTCTGGACGATCTTACCTTTTACAAGGGCAAAGAAGGGTATTTAGTTAGAACCAAAGGTGGTGTAAGTGCAAATCGTATTAAAAACGATCCCGCATTTGCGAGAACCCGAGAAAATGGTTCAGAATTTGGACATTGTGCAACAAGTGGTAAAATACTACGTCGTGCAATCATAAACTTATTAGCTGATGCTAAAGACAATCGGATAACTCCACGATTAACACAAGCGATGAGTAAAGTTAAAAATTCGGACATCACGTCCGTACGTGGTCAACGGCAAGTAGCCATTGGTCTGGCAACACCTGAAGTAAGAGCATGTTTAAAAAGCTTTGACTTTAATAGTAATGCACAGCTAAGTACGGTTTTAAGATCTGATTTCACATTAGACACCACAACCGGAGAAGTAAGTATCGTGGATCTAACCCCAAATCACGATTTAGGGGTTCCGGGAGGAGCAACACATGTGAGTTTCAATGTAGGGTTCCTAAACCTAGATTTTAGTTCAGGTGACAAAGAGTTACAGGTTAGTCCTATCATTAATTTACCAATTAATGGTATAACAGCTACAGTGACTTTAATACCAGAAGCAGTACCATCAGGTACTGGAAATCAACTCTACTTCTTAAAAGTTGCATTCTTTCAAGAAGTAAATGGAATACAATACGCCTTAAACAACGGAGCCTTCAATGCGCTTCAGTTAATAGAAGTATTGTAAACCCAAGTGTTCAAATTAAAAGCTGTCTGAAAAGGCAGCTTTTTTTTGTTATTTAAATTCAAACCCACCGTCTGAACCTTCTACGGCGGCCCATCCACCTCCCTTTGACTAAAGGGAGGAGCACATTTAGGATACCAAAATAGGTTGTATAAACGACAAACGTTATGGTACTATTTAAAATGAAAAAGAACTTTAAGAGTAACAGCAAACTATAAAACAAACCACCAGCCATAACTTTCTGCCTTTTTTTTTAAGAAAAGTATAGATGATAAAAAAGTCAAAATCCCGAAAACAATGCCAAATAGAACAACCTTATCCCGCTCTCCTCTTCTTTTGAAGAGGGGAGTGAATTCCCGAGGAACGAGGTGAAGAAAGGGGTGTTCCAGCTAAGTTAAAATTATTTTATACTTTTAATACATGCCAAAACAAAACACGCATACCAAAAAAGAATTACAAGACTACAGAAGAGCATTAAGAAACAACCTAACGCCTGCAGAAGCGCAGTTATGGAAACATCTAAAATCGAGACAACTCAGCAATAGAAAATTTCAAAGACAACACAGCATTGGTTATTACATAGTTGATTTCTACTGTGCTACTGAAAAATTAATCATAGAATTAGACGGAGAAATTCACAATAATCCAAAAGCACAAGAATACGACAAAAAACGAACGCAACATTTAGAAAGTTTAGGCTACAAAGTCATCCGTTTTGAAAACAAGATGGTTCTCGACTCTCTTCCATCTGTTTTAAGAGAAATACAAGATAATTTTAAGTAGTATAAATAAAATATCAAACCCACCGTCTAAACGGTCTTCGGCGGTTCAGCCACCTCAATTTAACTAAAGAGAAGAGCACATATAGGAAACCAAAATAAGCTGTATAAGCCACAAACTTTCTGGTTCAAATTATAAGAAAAAAGAATTTTAAAAGTAACCACCAGCCATAACTTTCTGCCTTTTTATTAAAAGAAAAGCATAGATGATAAAAAAAAGCAAATTCCCGAATACAATGTCAAATAGAACAACCTTATCCCGCTCCCCTCTTCTTTTGAAGAGGGGAATGAATTCCCGAGGAACGAGGTGAAGAAAGGGGTGTTCAACACGCACAAAAGCGTATATTAAGATTCAAAAGAATCCCAAGTAATCTTCAAACCCTCTCTAACCGTATATTTAGGCTGATACCCTAAAAGATTTTGGGCCTTAGAAACATCTGCCAAAGAATCCCTAACATCACCTTGTCTATTTGGGCCGTAAATGGCTTTCAAATCAGAGTTAGCAGCAATTCGTAACGATTCCCACAAATAATTGATTGTAATACGCTCTCCACAGGCTACATTAAAGACCTCATTTTTTGCTTCTATAGATGCAAAAAAGCCTTTGACATTAGCTTGTACCACATTATCTATAAATGTAAAATCTCGAGTCTGTTCTCCATCTCCATTAATTTTTGGAGCGACATTGTCTTTTAGCGCTTGCATAAATAAAGGAATGACGGCTGCATATGCACCATCCGGACTTTGCTTAGGTCCAAAGACATTAAAATAGCGTAAACCAATGACATCAGTATCATAAGTAGTTCCGAAAACATCTGCATATAACTCGTTCACATATTTTGTCACGGCATACGGAGATAATGGTTTTCCTATAGTATCTTCTACTTTTGGTAAGGCTTTACTATCTCCGTACGTTGAGCTAGACGCCGCATAGACCATACGTTTTACTGTTAGACTATCCTTCAACGCAATCATCATATTTAAAAACCCAGAAATATTAACCTCGTTAGTGGTTGCTGGATCATTAATAGAACGTGGCACCGAACCTAACGCCGCTTGATGAGACACATAATCGATACCTTCCATTGCTTTTTTACAAGTTTCTATGTCTCTAATATCACCTTCTAATAATTCGAAGGCAGGATTATCCATAAACTCCGTTAAATTTTCACGGTGTCCATTAGAAAAGTTATCTAAAACGCGTACTTTTTTAGCATTATACTTTAGTAAGTACTCTGTAAGGTTAGAGCCAATGAAACCTCCTCCCCCAGTGATTAAAAAACTTAATTTGGATAGGTCTGTGTTATGGTGAGGATTGTCGTACATTATAATCTGGCGTCTATAGTGTCTATTGGAAGTAAAGATTTTACATCGAAAACAACACCGGTTTGTGATTTTAGTTTAGTAATATCTAATTTTAAGAATTCATTATGTGAAACGGCTAAAATAACAGCTTCATAATCTGAACTTAAATCTTCAAAATCAGTAATTAAGTCTAATTTATACTCATGCTTAACTTCTTCAGCTGATGCCCAAGGATCATACACATCAACATTCACATCGTATGTTTCTAACTCTTCAATAATATCAATAACTCTAGAGTTTCTAATGTCTGGACAATTTTCTTTAAACGTGATGCCTAAAACAAGAGCTTTTGAGCCTTTAATAGTGGCCCCTTTTTTAATCATCATTTTCACCGTTTCGGTAGCCACATAGCTCCCCATACTGTCATTCATCTTACGACCAGCTAAAATAATTTCAGGATTATAACCAGATTCTATAGCTTTTTGTGCTAAATAATAAGGATCGACCCCAATACAATGCCCACCAACTAAACCCGGTGAGAATTTTAAGAAGTTCCATTTGGTTCCTGCCGCCTCTAACACTGCTTTAGTATCGATATCTAGAAGTCTAAATATTTTAGACAATTCATTTACAAAAGCAATATTGATATCGCGCTGCGAATTTTCAATAACTTTGGCCGCTTCAGCTACTTTTATAGAAGGTGCCATATGTGTACCTGCAACGATTACTTTTTTATATAAATTATCAACTTTTATAGCTATTTCTGGAGTAGAACCAGAGGTTACTTTTAAGATTTTTGTAACTGTATGTTCCTTATCTCCTGGATTAATCCGTTCTGGAGAATAGCCTGCATAGAAATCTTTATTATAAACCAAACCAGAGCTTTTTTCTAATACAGGAATACAAATATCCTCAGTGGCTCCAGGATACACCGTAGATTCGTAAACCACAATATCATCTTTAGATAATACTTTCCCAACAGTTTCACTCGCTTTAATCAACGGTGTAAACACGGGTTTATTTAAGGCATCTGTTGGTGTCGGAACTGTGACAATATAGTAATTGGTGGTAGTTAAGGCATCAATATCATCCGTTATAAACAACCCTTTGCTTGCATTTATATCTGTAGTTAAAACCGATTTCAAATGATCATTCTCAACTTCCAAGGTTTTATCTAGGCCTGTATTTAATTCACTGATGCGCTGTTTATTAATATCAAAGCCAACAACAAAGAATTGCTTAGCAAACTCTACAGCGAGTGGCAATCCTACATAACCTAATCCTATAATTGCAATTTTATCTTCTGAATGATTCATTTGTTTAAAATAGATTTTACAATGAGTGTCAAATCTAAGTAAAAACTGTAATTCTGTACGTATTTTTTATTGATTTTAACCTTATCGACCCAAATAATCGTTCTATTGTAGTGTTCGGGATCATTTTGACATTTCAACTCTTCTTCCTCATGCTTATATTTTAAAGAAGCGGGTCCAGTAATTCCAGGTTTAACTTTCAGAATAATACGATCGCGCCCAACTAACTCATCTGCAAAACCCTGCAAATCAGGTCTAGGCCCAACGAAGCTCATGTCCCCTATAAGCACATTATAGAGCTGAGGTAATTCGTTTAATTTTGTTCGTCTTAAAAATCGGCCTACGGAAGATGCGCTGCAGTCTAATTGTCCTAACCGATGCTCACCATCTGTTAAAGTTCTAATTTTATAAATCCTGAAAAGTTTTCCATACTGTCCAACTCGAAGTTGCGAGTAGACACCCCATTTTTTAGTATCTATAGTAGCAATGAAAATTAATAATAGAATAGGTAAAACTAGCAGAGGCAAAAATAGCATTACGATGGCAACATCAAAAATACGTTTAACCCAAAGCTGACTTTTACTAATCATAAGCATACAGTTAAAAATATTCAAATTCCTACGTCTCCGTCCTTAACTTCTAGAGAAGATAAATTAAATTTTCATGGATACTCAACAGCTAAAGGCTAATAGCCATCAACTAGATCCGATTTAAAAATCCTTTAACCCTCTTCAGAATAGACTGCTTATCCTTTTCATGATATGCATTACCATAAACGCCATAGCCGTAACCGTAGCCATAACCGTAACCATAGCCATAACCATAATTACTGTTATTTTTATGTCTATAGAAGTTTAGAACGAAATTAACATTTTTAAGCTCACCTGTTCTATGCTTTGCATTCACTAATTGCAACATACCTTTCTTAGTGTAATCTAGTCGTACCATAAAAATAGTCGCATCAGCATACTGCGTTAATTCTAAAGCATCCGTTACCAGACCCAAAGGAGGTGTATCCAAAATAATCATATCGTAATCTTCCTTAAGCTGATTGATTAAAGCTTTTAGATTATCACTCATTAATAATTCAGAAGGATTAGGAGGAATAGGACCAGAAGGTATCACATCTAAATTCTCGATATGTGTATGGGTTGTAATATCCTCCAGAGTATCATCTCCAATCAGGTAATTAACCACACCTTTTTCATTCGTAATATTAAAATCATCAAAGATTTTTGGCTTACGTAAATCCAATCCTAATAAAATGGTTTTTTTTCCTGAGAGCGCATAGACCGTCGCGACATTAATAGAAGTGAACGTTTTCCCTTCTCCACTCACGGAAGAGGTAACCATCAAGGTGTTAGCCCTAGTTTCTGAAGAATGATTTTTAAAAATAAATTGTAAACTCGAACGTATTGCTCGAAAAGATTCTGCTACAGCTGATTTCGGTTTTTCAAAAGCCACTAAGTTATTTTTATACCGGTACTTCCCGACTAACCCTAGTATTGGAATTTTAGACATTCGTGTAATCTCATCGGATCCATGAATTGTATTATCCAATAAATAAACTATAAATATTAATAACATAGGAATAAAGAACCCCATCATTAAAGCCATCATATAGTTCAAAGACTTGTTAGGCCCTATTATACCACCACCTATATCTTTAGCCTCATCAATGATGGTAATATCTGAAATATTAGCAGCTTTAACAATCGCAGCTTCACTGCGTTTCGCTAAATAAATATCATAAGCCTCTTGACTCATGTCTAATTGTCTCTGAATCTTTAAAAACTGCTGCTCGTCCTCTGGCAAACCACTGAGCTTCCCCTCTAAATTTGAAATCCTTTTATTCACAGACTGTATTCTCACGCGGATCGTTTCCTTCGTTGCATCTATAGTTTCAAGTAATACATTTTTTTCAGAATCGATACGACGGTCTAGCTCTTTAAAAAGTCCTGAACCTTCTTTGGTAGTATACTCCAGATTTTGACGTTCGGCTGCTAACGTTACAATTTTAGAAACACTACTAAGAATATTAGTTTCGTCTATACCCACACTAGTTGGAGCTGCAATGTTGGTATAATCCGTTTTCGTATTTAAATAAACCTCAAGATTGTTTAAATAATCGAGTTTAGACTCCTCATCTTGTTTTTCTAATTCAAACCTTCGTAATTCGTCTGAAATCTGAGTGATTTCAGCACTAACATCAATAATTTTATTTTCACTACGAAACTGATTCATCTCGTTTGTAAACCCTTCGAGATTTGTATTCACAGCAGCCAAACTACTATCTATAAATTTTATGGTATTGGTGGCATACAAATTTTTACGTTGTAGTTCCGTTTTACTGAGAATAACTGAAGTCGTATTCAAATAATCTACAATTTTAGCCTTATTATGTCCTGCCAATTGCAAACTTAAAATAGAACCCGATGACGTACCTACAGTACTAATCATAACACTGCTCTTATAATTATTAACCACTGCATCAAAATTGCTGAACTTAAGGAAATACTCAGCCCCTGCAACCATAGTGCGAGAGGGTTTCACGACAATTTGTCCATTCAGAAATGGTAATTCTATAATCTCATCATTTTTAAAGGTTTTTGTAAAAATCCCAGTAGTCACTTTAATTTGGGACTTTGTTTTATCGCCATACTTTTGAGCCATCGCCGTTGCTCCTTCAAATTCTGTAAATATTTCAAATTCGTTAGCATTTAAAAATCGTATACCTATAGGGTAATTAAGCACTTGGCTTTTAGACGTGTCAATTACAAACCTAAAAGGAGCTTTTTTATAAATGTCTATCTTACGATACTTTCCTTGCTCTAAATACTCCATGTAATATTGGAGCGAATCTACAACGATTTCATTATGAGTTCGCGTTTTAATAGCCGTCAAAATCTTCCCTACTTTTCCTGATGTTCCTCCCCAATTAAAGGATATACTGGTATTCGCCGTAAAAAAAGGATTCTGATCATTATCTACGGAAATCAAAGAGTCTAATTTGTAAACATTCTGCTTCCTAACATTAATAAAATAAGCGATCAGCATAGCCGCCCCTACACAAACTAGCACGAATTTCCAAAGGTTTAATACTTTAAATAAATAACCTCTAAAATCAAAACTTATACTTTGTGACTCTACGTCATCTATCTCGTCGTAATCTCTCATCTGTAATTATAATCTGGTAAAAAGTAAGACTCCAGTAGTCAATAACGAAAGTATAGAGGCTATCGCAGCAATACCAGAAATGGCCGTTGTACCTGTACCTATCGATTTCTGAACCAATGGCTTTACATAAATAATGTCATTAGGCTGTATATAATAATAAGGAGACTGCATTACTCTTATATCTGTTAAATCTAAATGATGTATTTTCTGTCCTTGCGGATATTGCCTAATAATTAAGACATCCTTTTTATTTCCTGTCACTGGGATTTCCCCCACATTAGCAATGGCTTCAAAAATATTTACACGTTCTGTAAATAATACTTGACTTCCCGGTGAGCCAACTTCTCCATTCGCTGTATAACGTAATCCCGCCAATTTTACAGTCACAAAAATATTAGCCGTCTCTTTAAATTGCTCGTCTAGTAACTTCTGTTCTATCGCTTTTTCAATCTCTTCCGTGGTAAATCCTAAGACATTAATATAACCAAGTGTTGGCATTCTTACATTCCCATGTACATCGACAGTAAACCCATCAAAGAAAGCTCGTTCCGCACTACTAGCATTTAAATTACCGTCCCCTGCAGGATTTAAAATAGAGACAGTTTCTTGGTCCAATGCTTTTACACGAATATTTAAAATATCATTAACTTGAACACGGTAAGGTTTCTGAATTTCACTAAGATTATTAGGAATAGTATCATTGATAGCATCCTCCTTAACTTGCAAATAAACAGTGTCTTTATGAGGGATACAAGACGATACAACAACACAACTCAAAACAATAATTAAAAGCCTAATATGCTTCATAAATACAATGGATCTTTGGACACAAATATAATGTATCAACACTAATATCAAAACTAATACGTTTCTTTTTGGTTTATTTCCGTTCTTTGCAAAAAAAACACCTTGAATTACCTAAACGTAGAAAACATATCAAAAGCTTTTGGAGAGCTAGTACTCTTTAAAAATTTGTCTTTCAGCATACATAAAGATCAGAAAATTGCTTTTGTAGCTAAAAATGGAAGTGGAAAAACATCCATCTTAAAAATGTTAGCTGGAAAGGACACACCAGATGATGGACAGATAGTCGCTAGAAAAGGATTGCGTTTAGCCTTTTTAGATCAAGAACCCGATTTAGATCCCGACCTTACACTCGAAGAAACCATATTTGCTTCGGACATCCCTGTTTTAAAAATCATTGAAGCGTATGAACAGGCTTTAAACAACCCAGAAGATGCTGATGCCTATCAAAAAGCCTTTGAAGGCATGGATCGTTATAACGCATGGGAATTTGAGACGCAATACCAGCAAACTTTATCGCAGTTAAAATTAGATGATCTTACGTTAAAAGTTAAAACACTTTCTGGTGGACAGAAAAAGCGTTTAGCATTAGCCCAAGCACTTCTAAGCAAACCTGATATTTTAATTCTCGATGAACCTACCAACCACCTTGATCTAGAAATGATTGAATGGTTAGAAGAGTATTTCGCTAAAACTCAGCAAACACTATTCATGGTAACGCACGACCGTTACTTCCTAGAACGTGTTTGTAATGAAATTATAGAGTTAGATCATGGCGAATTACACACCTATAAAGGAAATTATTCATACTATTTAGAAAAGAAACAAGCTCGAATCGAGAATCAAGCGACTGAAGTTGGTAAAGCCAAACAACTCTTTAAAAAAGAACTCGAATGGATGCGTCGCCAACCCAAAGCGCGTACCACAAAATCGAAAAGTAGAATTGATGATTTTTCTGAAATAAAATCTAAAGCACACCAACGTCGTAACGACCATACGATCGAATTGGATATTAATATGGAACGTTTGGGGAGTAAAATCATTGAGTTTCATAACGTATCAAAAGCATTCAAAGACAAAACGATTTTAAAGGATTTTGAATACACCTTTAAGAAAGGAGAACGTATTGGTATTATTGGAAAAAACGGAACAGGAAAATCTACATTTCTAAATCTTTTAACACAAAGTGCACAGCCAGATAGCGGTAAAGTTGTCTTGGGTGAAACCGTTAAGATTGGTTATTATACACAAGGAGGTATTAAAGCCAAACCCAACCAAAAAGTTATTGATGTCATTAAAGAGTTTGGTGAGTATATTCCATTAGCCAAAGGCCGACAAATTAGCGCTCAGCAATTATTAGAAAAATTCTTATTCGACAGAAAAAAGCAATGGGATTTTGTTGAAAAACTAAGTGGTGGTGAACAAAAACGATTGTATTTGTGTACCGTTTTAATTCAAAACCCCAATGTTTTAATTTTGGATGAGCCGACTAACGATTTAGACATCGTGACTTTAAATGTACTTGAAGATTTCTTAATGGATTTCCCTGGTGTTCTTTTAGTGGTGTCTCACGACCGTTACTTTATGGATAAAATTGTAGATCACATGTTTGTATTTAGAGGCCAAGGTGTTGTAGATGATTTCCCTGGGAATTATTCCGACTTTAGAGCCTATGATGAAAGTCAACCTAAACAAATCGAAGTCGTAGAAAAGGTTGTTGATACCAAAGCGGAAAAGCAAAACGAAGCCAACAAGTTAGATTACAACGAACAAAAGGAATACAAAAACTTAGCCTCTAAAATAAGATCTTTAGAATTAGATAAAACAGAATTAGAAGCGAAGTTTCATAATCCGGACTTAACCCAAGACCAAATCAGTAAACTTTCAGAAAAATTGCAAGTAGTTATAGATACTATTGAAGAAAAAGAAATGCGCTGGTTTGAATTGGCTGAGAAGCTCGAAGGTTAGATGGTTAGATGGTTAGATGGTTAGATGGTTAGAAAAAGTATCTGTTTAAGCTCACAGAAAATAACTAAGCGTTGCAATTAAATAATACGTACCAATACACACGACGTTTTATAAACTAATCTACGCAGCTTCCAAACTCTGAAACTCTGAAACTCTGAAACTCTATAACTTTGAGACTTCAAAACTCAGCAACTTTGAAACTCTGAAACTAATAAAGTGTACCAAGCAAAAGCATACATAAAATTCCTTTCAAAAGCCTCCAATCAACACGGAGTCCACTCCCCTTTTGTTTATAATTTTGTCACCAAATGCTTGTATGACAAAACCAACTATGATGCCTACGCTAAACTCAAACAGTATAAAAAAGCCTTAGAAAACTCAAACATTATTCTAGAAATCATAGATTTAGGTGAAGGCTCAAAGATTTTAGACGCTAATCAACGAAAGGTTAGTAAAATGGCAAAAACCTCGAGCAGTTCCAAAAAGGATTCGGAGCTCCTTTACAGAGTTTCCAAATACTTCGGGTTTAAGCGTATTTTAGAATTAGGCACATCATTAGGAATGGGTACCTATGCTATAGCATTAGCAAATAATTCCTCAAAGATTACGACCATAGAAGGCTGTTTAAACACCTCTACTTTCGCGCAATCGCAACTCACAAAACTTAAGATTAAAAATGTTGAATTCAAAGTCGGAAATTTCACGAATAAAATCCCTGGATTAAAACACAACAGCTACGATTTCATATTCTTTGATGGTCATCATAACAAAGAGGCTACCATTCAATATTTTGAAGCCTTATTACCTACTACTCACAATGATTCGGTATTTGTTTTTGATGATATTTATTGGTCTAAGGGCATGACAGAAGCTTGGGAATATATTAAGAACCACGATTCAGTCACAGTCACGGTAGATGGATTCAATTTGGGTTTTGTATTCTTTAGGAAAGAGCAAGCAAAAGAACATTTCAAAATTAGACTGTAATAAAATATTACGATACAATAAGCATAAAAAGTTGAATGCTTAGATTGTTCCCCTACGCGGATCTTAACGGTGTTTTAAAAATAAACTCTTAAAACATAAAAAACGACCTATACTGATTGTTTTAAAATTGAAAAATTTTAATCTTTTTAATAAGATTGTAACAACCCAACAACTTTAGCGTCTTATTTAGAGAACTGAATTTCAAATTCCATTATCTTGCAAAAGATTTAAACCACAATAGCTTTTATATATGAGCGGTAACGTCATCGAAATTAGAAACATCATTAGAGATTTTAAATTAGGACAAGAAATTGTTCATGTCTTAAAAGGCATCGATTTAGACATTAAACGTGGCGAATATGTGGCGATTATGGGACCATCGGGTTCTGGAAAATCGACGCTAATGAATTTATTAGGGTGTTTAGACACACCAACTGCAGGTTCATATAACTTAAATGGAAATGACGTGAGCCAAATGTCAGATGACGAGCTCGCCGATATTAGAAATACAGAAATAGGCTTCGTTTTTCAAACCTTCAACCTGCTACCAAGAACCACTGCTTTAGACAATGTGGCTTTACCTATGGTCTATGCTGGATTTTCAAAAAAAGACCGTATAGCCCGTGCTACAGAAGTTTTAACAGATGTGGGACTAGCAGACCGAATGGATCACAAACCCAACCAACTTTCAGGTGGACAACGGCAACGGGTAGCTGTTGGTAGAGCTTTAGTGAACAAACCATCAATCATCCTAGCCGATGAACCAACTGGTAACTTAGATTCTAAAACAGGAATAGAAATCATGAAACTCTTTGGTGATATCCACGCCGCAGGAAACACCGTAATCATGGTTACTCACGAAGAAGACATTGCAGCACATGCCAACCGTGTTATTCGATTACGCGATGGTGTTATTGAGAGTGATACGTTTAATCAGTAGGTAGTATTCAGTAGGCAGTGGGCAGTACTCAGTGGGCAGTCTTCAGTAGGCAGTACACAGTAGTTAGTGTTCAGTAAGCTCTTAGCTCAAATAAGTCATTTCTTAACTAAAAACTCTATTCTCTTTATTCTATTCTCTTTAATCTTGATTCTTGATTCTTGCATCTTGACTCTTACATCCTGTCTCTTTCCTACCAACCAGCAACTCTCAACTATTGCCTTTAGCCTTTAGCCTTTAGCCTTTAGCCTTTAGCTCAAACTCGTCATTCCTAACTAAAAACGCTATTCTCTATTCTCTTTATTCTATTGTCTTTAATCTAGACTCTTGATTCTTGACTCTTGGTTCCTGCATCCTGTCTCTTTCCTACCAACCAGCAACTCTCAACTATTGCCTTTAACCTTTAGCTTTTAGCCTTTAGCCTTTAGCCTTTAGCTCGAACTCGTCATTCCTAACTAAAAACACTATTCTCTATTCTCTTTATTCTATTCTCTTTAATCTTGATTCTTGATTCTTGCATCTTAACTCTTACATCCTGTATCTTTCCTACCAACCAATAACTCTCAACTATTGCCTTCAGCCTTTAGCTTTTAGCTTTTAGCTTTTAGCTTTTAGCTTTTAGCTCAAATTCGTCATTCCTAACTAAAAACGCTATTCTCTATTCTCTTTAATCTTGATTCTTGATTCCTTCATCCTATCTCTTTCCTACCAACCATCAACTCCATCCTCTTTCTTCTATTATCTATTTTCTCTCTTCTATTTCCTTCACTCGTCATCCTCAAATCTCAAAACTTTACACTTTACGCTTCATACTTCACACTTTCCCCTTTCAACATATAATTTTTAACTCATAATTCTCAACGTTTCGCTCATAACTCTTAACTTTGAAATATGAAAGTATACACAAAAACAGGAGACAAAGGCACAACTGCTCTTTTCGGCGGCACACGTGTTCCTAAGCATCATATAAGAATAGAAAGCTACGGTACCATCGATGAGCTTAACTCACATATTGGTTTAATCAGAGATCAAGATATCAATCAATTATATAAAAATACGTTGATGCATATTCAAGATCGGTTATTTACGGTTGGTGCTATTTTAGCGACAGACCCTGAAAAAGCGACTTTAAAAAATGGTAAAGCACGCTTAAATATTCCTAAGATATCGAGCGAAGACATAGAGAAACTAGAAAAAGAAATAGACCTCATGGAAGACAGCCTTCCGCCTATGACGCACTTCGTTTTACCCGGTGGGCATACAACGGTGTCATTCTGTCATATTGCGCGTACAGTATGCCGTAGAGCTGAGCGTTTGGCGTCGCATCTTAACGACTTAGAACCATTTCAACCTGAAACATTGATGTATATTAATAGACTATCTGACTACCTTTTTGTGTTGGCACGGAAGTTGTCACATGACTTACAAGCTGAAGAAATCAAATGGATTCCCAATAAAGAATCTTAATTAAAGCCTCGGTTCTAGTATTTCGATATTTTTTTTATCAGAATGTACCGAGAACAATGTTTCAAAAACAAGACAGATTATCGCTACTAATTTTATTTCCAATAGGTTATAAAATTCATTCGAATTGACAAACATTTTATTTCAAAAGCACAGGACTAAACCGCAAAAAGTAATCCGAAATTAAAAGTTAACCATTATACGTTCTTTTTATACTGATGAAACATTTATAAGTGACATTTGAATCCTTCAAACCACATAAATATAAATGTTCTGCAAGACCGATAAATTAATTTATATAAGTTAACAACTAATTAATGTGATTTTTTCTTGGATTGTTCAACTAAAAAATTATTTTTGCAAAAAATAAAATTACAACGCAATTATGTATTGGACATTAGAATTAGCATCTTATTTAAGTGATGCGCCTTGGCCAGCAACCAAAGATGAGCTTATTGACTACGCAATTAGAACAGGAGCACCTTTAGAAGTTGTTGAAAATTTACAAGCAATAGAAGATGAAGGAGATTCTTACGACTCTATTGAAGAAATTTGGCCAGATTATCCTACTGACGAAGATTACCTCTGGAATGAGGATGAATATTAACATATAAAATTATCACAAAAAAGTCTCTTGCGTTATCTTAACTTAAGAGACTTTTTTTATTTTCGGATGCTTTTTGATCAGAGATAAGAATCAAAAACCTGCTCTGCTGTCACGCAGAGACTAAACATAATAATTTTATCATCAATCAGTGATAAATTATAATCGTTTAGATTGTCCCCTTAAGGATGAGTAAAAAACATAATATATTATAGTTTAAAACTACCAAACGTCGCTGATTAAAGGTGTTTTTAAAACTAATAACATTAAAACAAACGAACTGAAATTAATACAAGGTTGAAACAATTCAACCTATTACAAACCTATCAATATGACATTTTTAGATAAAGTGCTTAAAGTTTTTGTTGGAGATAAATCCAAGCAAGACGTAAGTTCAATTAAACCTATTGTTGAAAAAATAAAAACTTTCGAAAAAGCATTAGAGGCTTTATCACACGACGAACTGAGGGCAAAGACAGCTGAGTTTAAAGCTAAGATTGCCGAAGCGAGGAAACCACTTCAAACTAAAAAAGACGAGCTTTTAGAAAAAGCGAAGATTACTGAAGATATTGACGAACGCGAAGACATGTACCTCGAAGTCGATAAAATAGACGACCAGATCTACGAAGTCACCGAAGAAGTATTAAACGATATTCTTCCTGAAGCTTTTGCTGTTGTTAAAGAAACAGCGAAACGATTTGTTCATAATACACAGATTCCGGTAACCGCAAATGCGTTTGACCGTGAGATTTCTGGAGCCAAAGATTATGTAACCCTTGATGGTGACCAAGCCATTTGGGCAAACTCTTGGGATGCCGCAGGGAAGCCTATTACGTGGGACATGATTCATTATGACGTACAACTTATTGGTGGTGTAGCAATGCACCAAGGTAAAATTGCAGAGATGCAAACTGGTGAAGGTAAAACGTTGGTAGCAACACTTCCTGTATATTTAAATGCATTAGCTGGTAAAGGTGTGCACTTAGTAACAGTGAACGATTACTTAGCAAAACGAGATAGCGCTTGGATGGCACCAATCTTTCAGTTTCATGGTATGAGTATCGATTGTATCGATTACCACCAACCCAACTCTGATGCACGTCGTAAAGCCTATAACGCAGATATCACATACGGAACTAACAATGAGTTTGGTTTTGATTACTTACGTGATAACATGGCACATTCGCCAGACGATTTAGTACAACGTCCGCACCACTACGCTATTGTCGATGAGGTCGATTCTGTATTGGTCGATGATGCACGTACACCATTAATTATTTCGGGTCCTGTTCCTAGAGGTGAAGAGCACGAGTTTGACGCTTTAAAACCTAAAGTAAATGCTATTGAAGAAGTTCAACGTAAATATTTAGTAGGTGTTTTAGCAGAAGCTAAAAAGTTAATTGCTGCTGGTGATACTAAAGAAGGTGGTTTTCAATTACTAAGAGCGTATAGAGGTATTCCTAAGAACAAAGCCTTAATTAAGTATTTAAGTGAGGAAGGTGTAAAGCAATTGCTTCAAAAAACCGAAAATCACTACATGCAAGATAATAATAGAGAAATGCCTTTAGTAGATGCAGAACTCTATTATGTAATCGATGAGAAAAATAATCAAGTTGAATTATCTGATAAAGGTGTTGAATTTCTTTCAGGTGAAGATGATCCAGATTTCTTCGTGATGCCAGAAATGGGAATTGAAATTGCTAAGATTGAAAATAAAGGTTTATCATCGGAAGAAGAAGCAAATCTTAAAGAAGACTTATTTAGAGACTTCAACGTAAAATCTGAGCGTATTCATACACTCAACCAATTACTTAAAGCTTACGCCTTATTCGAAAAAGACAATCAGTATGTTGTTATGGACAACAAAGTAATGATTGTAGATGAGCAAACGGGTCGTATTATGGATGGGCGTCGTTATTCTGACGGACTACACCAAGCGATTGAAGCTAAGGAAAGTGTAAAGATTGAAGCGGCTACACAAACTTTTGCAACCGTAACGCTTCAAAATTACTTTAGAATGTATCGTAAACTGTCTGGTATGACAGGTACAGCGGTTACAGAAGCTGGCGAACTTTGGGAAATCTACAAATTAGATGTTGTTGAGATTCCAACAAACAGACCAATTGCTAGAGATGATAGAGACGATTTAGTGTACAAAACAAAACGCGAAAAATACAACGCCGTTATCGATGAAGTTGTAAGTCTTTCTAATGCAGGACGTCCTGTTCTTATTGGTACAACAAACGTTGAGATTTCAGAACTTTTAGGTAAGATGTTAAGCATTCGTAAAATAGATCATAACGTCTTAAACGCGAAACAACATAAAAAAGAAGCCGATATTGTAGCACAAGCAGGTAATGCTGGGCAAGTTACTATTGCCACCAACATGGCTGGTCGTGGTACCGATATTAAATTAAGTGCAGAAGTTAAGAAAGCAGGAGGTTTAGCCATTGTAGGTACTGAGCGTCACGATTCGCGTCGTGTAGACAGACAGTTACGTGGTAGAGCTGGTCGTCAAGGAGATCCAGGAAGTTCACAGTTCTATGTCTCTTTAGAAGATAACCTAATGCGCTTATTTGGTTCTGAACGTATCGCTAAGATGATGGACAGAATGGGCTTAAAAGAAGGAGAAGTGATACAACATGGTATGATTTCAAAATCTATTGAGCGTGCACAGAAAAAAGTTGAAGAGAATAACTTTGGTGTTCGTAAGCGTTTATTAGAATATGATGATGTGATGAACGCACAACGTGAAGTCATCTATAAGCGTCGTCGTAATGCCTTACATGGAGAACGTTTAAGAGTCGATTTAGCGAACATGATTTTTGATACGTCAGAAGGTATCGCTGAGACGAATAAAGACGCCAACGACTTTAAGAACTTTGAGTTTGAATTGATTCGTTATTTCTCAATGGAGTCTCCTATTTCTGAATCTGAATTCGGAAAAATGAACGCCACAGATATTGCAGGTACTATTTACAAAGCGGCCTTTAAGCACTATAGAGAAAAAATGCAACGTGCTGCAGATTTAGCGTTTCCTGTAATTGAAAATGTCTATGATACACAACGCGATAAATTTAAGCGCATCGTTGTACCATTTACAGACGGAGTTAAAAACTTACAAGTTGTAACAGACTTAGAAAAAGCATACGAAACAAAAGGAACACAATTAATTAATGATTTTGAAAAGAACATTACATTAGCCATTGTTGATGACGCTTGGAAAGTACATTTGCGTAAAATGGATGAACTTAAGCAATCGGTACAGTTAGCGGTGCACGAGCAAAAAGATCCATTATTAATTTATAAGTTTGAATCTTTTGAGCTGTTTAAAGCAATGATCGATCTGGTAAATAAAGATGTGATATCATTCTTATTTAAAGGAGAAATTCCACAAGAAACAGCAAACACCATTCAAGAAGCTAGAGTACGTAAGCAAGAAAAGCTTGAAACTCAAAAAGACGAAATTCCTAACTTGGATGAACGTGCGTCTCAAAACAAACAAGCTGGTGAAGGCGCTTCTCGCCAACAACAGCAAGTCGTTGAAACTATTGTAAGAGACCAACCCAAAATTGGTCGTAACGATAAGGTGACTATTAAGCATGTTATGAGCGGAGAAGCTAAAGATGTTAAATACAAGCAAGCCATTCCTTTAATTGAAAAAGGAGAATGGGTAATTGTTGAATAACTCAAATTCCTGCGGACGCAAGAATTTCATTAATAGAATTAAACATCCTGATGCAACCCATCAGGATTTTTTTTGTGATACAAGCAATGTCACTAGTTTCTTTCGTCGTAATGTAATGAGACGCTTCAAAACACAGAAAATTATACGGACTCAAATTCCTAAATCTCATTAGATTTTAGTAACTTTAAAACAACCATCTAACAATCTAACAATCTAACAATCTAACAATCTAACCATCTAACCATCTAACCATCTAACCATCTAACCATCTAACCATCTAACCATCTAACATGAAACACCTCATCACAGCCATAATTTTCACAGGACTCTTAATGTCCTGTAATTCTACAGATAAGACAAAAACAACCGTTCAAGATTCAAGTATAACGGAAACAATTTCAACCGAAACCAATAAAAACTTAAAAGCAATAGATTCTGACGATGCCTTAATTGCCACCGCAGTAATGGCTGCGCCCGAAGCCAGCAGAGCAAATTGTAAGGTGATTGGCTATAATATGGCAGGTGAATTTGTAACTTTAAGAGAAGGTGATAATGAATTTATTGTACTTGCCGACGACCCTAATAAAGAAGGCTTTAGTGCTGCCTGTTATCACAAAGACCTCGACCCATTTATGGCAAGAGGACGCGCCTTAAAAGCCGAAGGCAAAAAGCATCAAGAAATATTTGACATCCGTGAAGAGGAAATGAAAGCTGGTAAATTTAATATCACTTCAGGTGCGACCTTGCACATCTATTCCGGACCAAAAGCCGAATATGATCCTGCAACAGCAAAAGTAGATGAAGCAAAACTTCGTTACGTGGTGTATTTGCCTTGGGCCACCTCAGCATCTACAGGCTTACCAGAAGCACCAGTAGCTTCAAACCATCCTTGGATTATGAATCCTGGTACTCATAGAGCACATATAATGATTTCTCCTTTGACAGAAGTTAGCAATTAGAACTCAATGCCATACTATGCCCCATACCAACCAATACCATAAAAAAAACCTGATGTATCGCATCAGGATTTTTTTTTATAGCATTACGAAAACAATAACCGTAAGCCTCATAACTACATTGTTTTTATTGAAATATACGTAACCTTACATACCAAACATTGTAAAGTTTTCCTTAGTTTTATAAACTAAGAATAGAGTGCTATAGCTTTTGTTATCCTAAATTAAAAAAAAGAATAGCGCGAGGGATTGTTCTCTTATAACAAGTTAGCAGCAAATTGAAAAAACCACGATTATAAATAATAAATTATGAAAATTGTTACCCATATAGCTGTGTTCTTTATTACTTCTATTTCTTGTTTTGCGCAGAAAAATATATCAATCGATTTTAATATTGAAAATAAAGAAAGTTTAAATACATATCTTACTGAAAAAGAAGTAAATTTTGAAAAAGATGATTTATATTCTATCAGAGATTTTAATAGTTTCGCCTATCTGAACAATAGCGACAAACTTCAAGTACCTGAAATTTTATTCTTCAATTCAAACGGATATTTAGTTAAAAATAGATTTAATGACAATGAATGCTCGCAGGTTATTAATGAAATTGAAAAAATAGATTCATTAAAATTCAATAAAAAAAGCACAATCAAAGATTGGTTAAAACATATTTCACCTTTAAACCAAGACTTAACTGAAAAAGGAAATATTTTTATTATAATAAATTGGGCGAAGTTCGTTGATAAATTTAATGAACAATCTTTCGAATGGTATAAAGAGTTAAAAAATCAAAATTCAGAATTAAAAGTCAACTGTATTTTATTGAATTTAGACATACAAGAAAACTGGAATATAACAGAACAACAGAAAAAAGTATTAAATATTGAATAAAATCTGCTGCTAACAATGGATATAAAAAATAGCTGTTTAATTGCTTAAACAAAAGAAATGAATTAATCAAAGGTCAGTATAAAGCCGAAAAGTTAGTGCAAAAAATCCGCTACCTTTCATACATAAAACCGGTGGCAGCAAGTTGACAAAACCCGAACTATAAAGAATGAGAGTAACTAGAATTACAGATTGGACTTTTGAATACGACGAAACCAGAATGGGTTGGTACAATATAAATGCTACTCGAATTACAGGAAATTTAATCGGAATTGACGGAACTGATGAATATAGTGGACTAGAAAGAATTATATGTGATATTGTTGACTTTGAACTAACTCAAAACCGAACTTACTCATACTGGAACAATGTGTTTTCTGAAATTTTCAAATCAAACAGGATAACATTTCAAAATGACTTGATTTTAGAAAACCCAAATGACCCTTTCAAAAGTTGGGTAATAAAACTATATGATGTTCAATTATACTTTAAAAGTTCTGAACCGGAAATTAGGTTGATTCGGAATGAGAAACGATTATACTCAAAAAAATGGTCTGAATTTAATGGAACTGAATTTTATAAATTAATAAACGAAATAAAACCAGCTGCCAACACCCGAACGCAGCCAACAGACGAAGTATACCATACGCAAAATCGTTAAGCAGCATAAGAAAAATGAAAATCAGATTAAGTGAATTGAATAATATGAATAACTGGAGAATTTTGATCTTAGGATTATTAGCAACATTAACTCTTAATAATTGTGCAAACGAAATAAAAGAAAATGATTGGGTTGAAGATAAATTAAAGAGTAAAGTTCTTTCATATAAAGAAACATCATTTAGTGCTAAGGATAGCTTTAACATTATTTCAAAAGGTGAACGAAAAAGAGAATCTTTTAATTCGGACTATGAGAAAAGATATAATGAAAAAGGAAACATTATAGAGGTAAGTAATTACGATTCAAATGGTCTTTTAAATCAAAAATCTAAATACGAATATAATAAGCTCGATTTACTAACCGTAAAAAAAGAATATAGTTCAGATGGCAGTTTAAATACTATTATTTCCTACAAATATGGTGACAATAAAACTATGACTGAATGGGATAATGGGGAAAATGGCACCGTATGTAAATTACACTATAACGAAAATGGGGATATTGAAAAAAACTGGTACTTGGATGGTGATTTGTACAGTAAATATTTATTCAAATACGATAAGAATGGAAATGAAGTTGAAATAATCAGTTATTCTGAAGATAATAAAATTGATAATAGTTGGAATTTGAAATATAATGAACTTGAATATATAGTTGAAAAACAACGGTATGATAAAGATAACAACTTAATTAGAGAGATAAAGTATAAATATGATTATGACAAAAACAATAATTGGATCAAAAGAATTGATTTTGTAGATAATTTTCCGTTATATGTATTAGAACGAGAATATGAATATTATAAATAAATATGTTGCCTAACAACGCATATAATTTATAGCTAATCCTAGCCCACTTACCAAAATCCTCACAGAATATAGCTTCACCAATTCGCTGCGCTCGGATCTATCTGTAACTTATGTACCAACGCACATAAAACCCACCCAAACCGTCACTTCGAGTGTTCCGACCTTTTTGTCAGAATGTATCGAGAAGCATTATAACCAAGCATCAATTTATTTAAAACAATCGTATCCATCACTTAGCCGTCTACAATAAAAACAAAGCATCACTTAGACAGCTTCAAAAACCACCCAACCCCATCAAACACCATCTAAAATGCTCAGCAATCGCTTAGTTTTTTTTTTATGCCATTACGAGAACAGTAACTATAAGTCTCATAACTACCTTATTTTTATGGATATGTACGTTAAGTTACGTACTAAACTTTGCAAAGTATTGCGTAGTTTTATAAACTAAGAAGGGAGTGCTATAACTTTTGTTATCTGGTATTAAGATAGGGATAACGTGAGTGATTGTACTCATATAACAACTTACCAACAAGCACTAATTTACATCGACAAATTCATTAACTTAAGGTAACAAATCAAAATTTTAGATTTTATAAAAACCACTAGTTTATCCTATCCTTAACAATAAGTGTTTTTCAATTCCAAAGAGATTCTGAGTCTTTCACTTTAAAAAAATATTTCACAACATATTGATTATCATCTGCTTACCATAATTAATTAAAAAAACCACTTTTTTTTGTTATATCTATATCCATTTTATCGTTATTAAGATATAATGAATAAAACAGAATTTAGACTTAAGGTATTTTCATTATCCGAACGTTTGTTTCCAATGGTTTCTAGAATACTAGGCGGTAGAGCAAACGCTGAAGATGCGATCCAAGACATAATGATGAAACTTTGGATAAAGCGAAAGCAAATTGCAGAGCATCCTAATATTCAAGGTTTAGTGTTTTCTACTGCTAGAAATCATTGTATTGATATGCTTAGAAAAAAGAAGTTAGATATTAATGATTCTTCTTTTCAGCTTGAGATCGTGAAATCAGAAAATGGTAGAGAAGCACTAGAATGGCAAGAGTTAAATACTATTATTAGAAAGATTGTTGCGAGTCTACCAGAGCAGCAAAGAGAAGTTGTAATAATGAGAGACTTAGATGGTTATGAATTTATTGAAATAGCCGCTGCTACAGAACTTAAAATTGAACATGTAAGAGTTTTGTTATCTCGAGCAAGAAAGCAGGTAAGTGTACAACTAGAAAAAACTTATAGTTATGAAAGAGGATAAAACTGAACGGTTAATCAAAAAATATAAGGAAGGGCAAAGTACTTTAAGTGAAGAACAATTTTTGTTTGACAGTACTGATAATTTAGAGCCTTCATTGGATGCATGGTCTGCTTTTGTAAAAAATAACAAAACGGAAACACCAAAAGATTTTAATAAGAGTTTATGGGAATCATTTCAAAATAGAAAAAACAGAAAACGTAAGCTATTTGTTTGCATCCTATCTGCAGCAGCCTCAGTTGTATTATTTATTTCTCTTTTTTTAGCGAATCCTAAACAAGAAGAATCGAATTATTCTGAGAAAGAAGTTCTGTTAAGTTTGGCTAAAGAAATGGTTTCTAATTCAGTTTCAGCAGAAATTGAACAAAGTATTATTTATGAAAATGAAATCGTAATTATTTACACTACTAAAGAACAATAAATCAAATATTTATTAATAATCAAACATTTAAAATCATGAAAAATTTAATTTTAACGGTATGTGCTCTATTATTCTCAATTTCGTTAATGCAAGCACAAGAATTTAAAATAGAAAAAAAGGATAACCAAAAGAAGGAAAAGCTGCATGTAAAGGCAAAAGAAGGGGCTAAACCAGATATTTATGTTGACGGAAAAAAATTCGATTTTAGTATGGACTTAATAGATACTGATATGATTGCTAGTGTTGTTGTAATAAAACGTGATAAAGCCATAAAAAAATATAATGCACCCAATGGAGTCATACTTGTTACAACCAATAAAAAACATGAATTAGACAAAACCAACGGAAAAACTAATTTTAAAGGCACAACACCAGTGATAATTATTGACGGTAAAGTATCTAATAAAGAAACGCTAGATAAATTATCACCTGATGATATAGAAAAGATAGAAGTTTTTAAAGATGAGAAGGCTATAAAAAAATACAATGCCGCAAATGGAGCTATAGTTATTACAACAAAGAAAGGGAAGAAAGAATAGGTTGCAGTATCACATTAACAGAGTAAGTCGAGAAAAAATAGCTTTGGTCATGGACCCAAGCTATTTTTTTTAATTTTAAATTCAAATATAGTAATGAAAAAAGTAGATTTATTATATATTTAATTTGTTCCATTCAAAATACTATAACTTAGGTCTAAAATTATGTATTAAATAAGAAGAGTTATTTAGAGTTCTCTGTTAGTTAATGTGACAAAACACCTGTTGGTAACACCGTGTATAATTAATTGCTAGGTACTTGCGACTCACGAACATTCCTTCGGAATATTCTATCTGTGATTTATTTGCTAAATTAGTTGCTGAACCACGCAACTAACCATACACAAACCGTTGTATGCAATTTGAGCACAAGCAACGAATTTAAGAATTGAAAATAAAAATTAGAAAATTTTGGGAATGGGAGTTTTGATTGTGTATGTGATAATTTTGCTACTTCTAATTTTGTCATCGATTATTTTTTTCGTGTTGCGGAAAAAGGGAAAGTCAAAAATCGGGCTTTTAATAAGTGGAATTATAATTTTCTTCTGCGTATATTTCTTATTTCTAAATACTATTGATTCATTTTCACATTCTAAAACAGATGTTAAGAAAGATCTGGACTATGCGAATATTGAACTTTTAGAAGATTTTGAAATTCTGGAAAACGAAGTTACAGGAATGCCTGAACGGTTTCAGAAAACGACTATAAAAATCGCTGAAAAAGATAAAAACCGTTTAATTCTTGAAATTGAAAACGGGAAAAATTTTGAAACAAGAAAAAGCAGTTGTGTTTTTCTATGCTATGAATATCCAAATGAACTTGTTAGCAATAAATCATACTATGTGAACTATAAGTTCAATGAAGAATTCATAAGAGAGTCATATTTTAAGAGAGATGAATACGTTCCAATTATTATGGTTGTTTCACTCTCAATGGAAAATAACAAATTGGAATATGAACGAATTGAAAATTAAAAAACTGCATACTTAAGCCGTGTATAATTAATTGCTTTTTAGAGCTTACTTGCGAAAATTCCTGAGGAATTTTCACGGGTTCGTAAAAGTTTGCTAAATTAGTTGCTTAACCACGCAACTAACCATACACAACAACGTTGTAAACAATGCGAGCACTCAAACGCAAAATAGAAATCTACCTAGCATTATCATTAATGATTTTGGCTTTAGCTTGTAACGATTATGATAAATCGGAAAACAAAGATATAGAATATGAGAAAGGGGAATTTGAATTCGAATTATATTATGCTGATACAATTCAAGTAAATAAAACTTATAGAGGACTTTTACTATACAATGCTGATAGCGATATTGACAGTATAACAAGCAAACTAGAACACGAGAAAGATACAATAAGAATACTTACCTTCTACTTGAACTATTCTAAGAGACCTATTAGAGATTCTTTGCAAGAAATAATTGATGACCCAAACTCTGAACTTTTTGGCTCGAATACGCCTGACTCAATTTATTATGAATATAAATTTAAAGAAACTGGAAAACAATTTATTGAGGGTGTTTTAGAGGATGATATTTTATATCCAACCATGGACAAAGATTATCCTTTAAATACAATAACTAAGCATATACACATTAGTTGTCCTGTTTATGTTACGGACGATACTAATTTCAAAAACAAAATAGGCAGCTTAGTTAGAAAAACTAAAGATAAAGAAAGTGAAACTTTACTCTACAACCTGAATAAATGATTGTAGAATATAAAATTAAAGCACTATTTACAACACCGTGTATAATTAATTGCTTGGTTCTTGCCTACTTGCGAATATTCCTGCGGAATATTCACGGGTTCGTAAATGTTTGCTAACTTAGTGGCTTAACCACGCAACTAACCATACACAACAACGCTGTAAGCAAGTTGAATACTCATATGAAAATTAGGAACTTTATAATAATCATTTCAATCGCCATTCTCTATTCGTGTGATAAGACGACTGAAAAAACAGCTAAAGGTCTTACTGAATTAAACGAAAATTGGATTGGAAAAGAATCCTCATTTTGGATAGAATCAAAAAAAGATAGTTCTCTATCTGAAATTAAAGCTTCTGATACTTTAATTTATCCAAATTTTAAAGTCAAGAAAAAGTTTGAATTAGAAACAAATGACAAATTGAAAATTGACAAAAATTTATTAATTAGCTCATTAACCAAAAATAAAGTATTTGAAACTGATATTTATTCAAAAAATATAAATGCAAACATAAAATCTAAATTATATCTGACCTATGATTATGAATTAGAAGAATATTCAATAATACTTTTTGACTCTTTAGCAACTGACGAAAAAAGAAAGTCAAATGAAATGAAACTTGACAGTATGTATAAGTACGCTGAAAAGAATAATTTATACTTATGTGGAACAGCTGCGAATGAAATTTTATATAAAGACATACCCGAATTTCCTTCAATAAAAGAAGTGAGTTTAGATTCAGCCTTAACAATAATACAAAAATGGAAAAATGAATAAAAACCAGCTTACAACACCGTGTATAATTAATGGCTTGTTCTCGCCTACTTACGAAAGTCCTCGCGGACTTTCTTGGTCAGTAATTATTTACTAATTTAGTTGCTTAACCACGCTACTAATCACACACACACGTTGGCAGTAATTCCCCACATTATAAAATTATGAACATACAATTTTTGAGGTTCTTTCTAACCATACTATTAATAATAATAGCAACAAATATAGTTTGTTCCCAAAATTTAGAAATAAATCTTTGCGATGATAATGGAGATGGTTATTCCAATTTCATCATTGAAGAAATTGAAAATTATGTTTTACAAACTGTTGGAGCAGAAAATGATTATTTTTTAGAAGAAGTTTTAATTTCGACCTCACAAGGTAATATTTACTCTGTTAATTCACCATCTAACAATCCGAATAGTACAATTTTATGTCAATCAGAAGGCGGTGGAGGTTTCACTGATATAGCAATAGATTCAAATCAACAAATATTTCTCTGTAATGGGGATATTATTTCTTCTTTAGATGATAATTGTAATTTCTTTTCCTCTAATTATTCCTATTTTAAAAGTAACGCACTATCATTTGATGATTTAGATAATTTGTACATTGGACTTGGAACAGAATCTTATGTTTTGAGAGTAAATATTTCTCCAACAGGAATATTTAGCAGTGAACATTGGCATGAATTTGGAACCGGAAGTTCTGGAGGAGATTTTGTATTATTAAATAATAAAATGTATATTTCTTGGAGGTTATCTAGAGATAATTACAGACTCTATGAAGTAACAGTAAATGATGAAAGAGACTATATTTCTCACATTGATTTAGGGCAACTTCCAAATGAAACTTATGGATTGGCGTCAGAGTTAGGAAAATTATATGGAATAACCCCAAATAAATTATTTCAAATAGACTTAACTAATTTCACTTTTACCGATATTATTCAAAATTCAAATCCGGAAGATGAGTGGTATGGAGCAGCTGGGCGACATGAAGCAATAGTATTTACTACAGCTACTTATATAACTCTTGATGATGCCCAAAATAATATAAATGAGATAAATGGAGATTGGACAAACACTATAGTTGGAGGCCAAACCATTTATATCAGAATAGAAAATTCATTAACAGGTGAGTACGATATTTTCCCATTAGATATTGTTATTACTACGTATCCAAATGCTAATCAACCAATAAATTTAGAAATGTGTTATGAAGACACATATAATATATTTGACTTGACTCAAGTATCAATGCAAATGCAAATAAATGGTAATGATAATTTATCCTTCACATATTATAATGTAGACCCTGAAGTTAATCCCACAGTAAATCCAATTTTAACACAATATCAGAGCACCCAAAATATTGAAACTTTATTTGTAAGTGTAGAAAAAAATAATAGTGGCTGTAACTTAATTTATAATTTTCAAGTAATTAATAATGTTCGTCCAAATTTACTACCCTTGTCTGATATTCAATCCCCTACACTTCTAGAGAGTTGTTATTTTGATCAAGACGATATTGGTTATTTCAACCTAAATGATATTGAAAATGACATAATTATAGATGAAGGAAGTTTTGAAACGTCTTATTATTTAAGTTATATAGATGCAGAGACAAGCAATAATCAAATATCTGAGATATACTATTTGCAGGATCAAATTCAGGAAATTTTCATTAAAGTTACAGATGAAAAAGGTTGCGTTGGAATATCCAATTTTTATTTAAAATTAGATTGTTTTATTAATAATGAATCATTAACAAGTATTGTATTTCCTAAATTTATTACACCTAATAACGATGGTATTAATGACTTTTGGAATATAAAAGGAGTATCTGAAAAAGTAAAAAGAGAATCTACAATAACAATTTTTAATAGATATGGAAAGTTACTATATACTTTCAAGCCATACTCCAATATTGGTTGGAATGGAACTTACAATAGATTACAACTTCCATCATCAGATTATTGGTTTCTCTTTACAACAAACTCTGGAATTAAAAAAACTGGACATTTTACTTTGAAGAGATAAGTATAAATAAGCAATTAAAACTACTGCCAACACCGTGTATAATTCATTGCTAGTTATAGCCTACTTACAAAAGTCCTCTCAGACTCTCTATCAGTGATTTATTTGCTAACTTTAGTGCTTAAAACACGCAACACCCGAGCGCAGCGAACAGACGAAGTAAACCATACACAATCACGTTGTAGCCAATTAAAAAAAAAGAAATGTCAATAACAAAGGAATCTGAATTAATCGGAATGAAAAAAATTAGTGAAGTTGTTGGAACTACACTAAAATTAATGAGGGAATATGCTAAAGTTGGAATGTCAACTAAAGAGCTTGATGAATATGGAGGTGAAATTTTAAAGAGTTATGGAGCTAAATCTGCACCTTATGAGACTTATGGATTTCCTGGTTATTCTTGTATAAGTATAAACAAAGAAGCTGCACACGGAATACCATCAAATAAAAAAATATTGAAAGAAGGAGATTTAATTAATATTGATGTTTCTGCGGAGCTTAACGGTTTTTGGTCTGACAATGGTGGCTCTTTTGTTCTTGGAAAGGACATTCATAATCACCAACCTCTTGTTGATGCTTCTAAAAGCATTCTACGTAAAGCTATAAACAATATCAAAGGCGGAGTAAAAATTTCTGAAATTGGATATTTAATAGAAACTGAAGCAAAAAAGTCAGGGTTTAAAGTTATTAGAAACTTGGCTGGTCACGGAGTCGGCAGGAGTCTACACGAAAAGCCTGAAAATATTTTAAACTACAGAGTTAAAAGTAACAGAGAAAGGTTCAAAAAAAACACAACAGTAGCAATAGAGACTTTTATTTCAACAAATTCAACTGTTGCTGTAGAACTGAATGACGGTTGGACTTTAGTCGGCAATAAAGGTGGATATGTAACCCAACACGAACAAACAATACTTGTAACTGATAAATATCCTGTCATTTTAACAGCATCGAATGAAATTTGGAATTAAATAACTGGCTACAACACAGTATATAATTTATAGCTAGTTCTAGCCTACTTACCAAAATCCTCGCAGAATTTAGCTTCACAAGATTTCTGCGCTCGGATCTATCTGCAACTTATGTACCAACGCATATAAAACCCTCCCACACCGTCACTTCGAGTGTGCCGACTTTTCTGTCGGCATGTATCGAAAAGCATTAGAACCAAGCATCAATCTATTTACAATGAGCGTATACAGCACTTAGACAGCTCCAAAAACCAGCCAACGCCTACAACCATCACCTAAAATGCTCAGCAACCGCTTCGTTTTTTTTATAGCATTACGGAAAACAGTAACCATAATTCACATAACTACCTTATTTTTATAGAAATATACGTAAAGTCACGTACTAAACTTTGCAAAGTATTGCGTAGTTTTATAAACTAAGAATGGAGGGCTATAACTGTTGTTATCTGGTATTAAGATAGGGATAACGTGAATGATTGTACTCATATAACAAGTTGGGCATAATTAACGCAACATCAATAATAATAATAATAATAACTGAAATTTAAACTTAATTCAAAATCATTATAATAATTGAAAGAAATAAATCAAATAAATCTATTTATATCTTGTCCTGGAGACATTAAAGATGAACTTAATTCCATAGAAGTTATAGTAAAAGAATTTAATAAAACTTTTGGAAAAATCAGTAACTTCATAATACAAATTGTACATTGGAATGAAGATACTTATACTGACATTGGTGAAGATGGACAAGAAATAATTAATAATCAAATTGACTATGATATATTGATTGGAATATTATGGATGAAATTAGGTACACCAACTAGAAGAGATAAATCAGGAACTGTAGAAGAAATTAATAGAGCCATAAAAAATCCTGAAAAGCAACAATTAATATATTTTAAAACTGCAACACCTAATAATTTAAATGCTATAAATACGTCTGAATTAGATGGTATAATGGAATTTAAAAAAGAACTTTCTAACAAACTTCTTTATAAAGAATTTGAAAGTATTGAGAATTTTGAAACTTTATTTCGATTAAATTTATCTAGTTTAATAAAAGATAAATTTATTGATAAACAAGAAAATACTGAAACTTCAACAGAAATATTTTTACCTAAGAAAGACACTAAATATCAAAATATAGTCTCTTTAATAGATGAAATTGAAAATTCAACAAAAGGCAACTTCGAAGATATTGATGTTTTTGAAATTAATGAAAATGGATATGAGTGCTTTAATAAAATTACTATCAATTTGTCAACCCTTACAAATTATCTTGAAAAACTAACAAAGAATTTAAATAAAGGAACAGAAGAAATTAATCAAGCAAATAACATAAAAGATACTAGACTAAAATTATCTAAGGCAAAAAAAGTAGTTAATAGACTCTCTAATGAATTAGATGAATTCAACGATGAAATAAACTCTGTATTACCTAATTTTTCTGACAATTTAAAAGAGGTTGGTAAAGTAACATCAGATTTATATTTGACCTTTAAATCTTATGGAGGTATTGATGAACATGACATAGAGTCAAATACTATAGCTTTTCGTGATTCTATGGAATATGCAATGAATTCAACAGCAGAAATGCTAAAAGAAATTATGAATTGGCCACCAATAAATCTTAAGTTCAATACTAGTAAAAGAAATACAGAAGTTACTTTAAAAGATTTAACAAAAGAAATTATGTTTGGATTAACATTAATAGACGAAACTCTTGATAATGAGAATTAAATAATAACTATGCCCAACACCGTGTATAATTAATTGCTTTGTTCTTGCCTACTTGCGAAAATTCCTGCGGAATTTTCACGGGTTCGTAAAAGTTTGCTAACTTAGTTGCTAAACTACGCAACTAACCATACACAAACACGTTGGCAAACAAAACTCACTCAAAACGATAAAAACATATGAATAAAAGTTACTTAATATTAATCGTAATTGGATTCATATTTTCAATGAATTTAAGTGCTCAAAATGACTTCAAAATTGGAATAAATGCAGGAATAAATTATCCAGATGTTAGAGGTCACGAATATGCAAAGTATAATAATTTTAAAGTAGGTTATTTATTTGGAGTTACTTTTGATTACTATCTAAAAGAAAACCTATCCATTAAGGCAAATATAAATTACGAAAAGAAAATTAAGAAACTGCAACTAACATACTTTAATTACGAAGCTGAAGAAACTGGAAAAGAAAGTTTTAGTGAAATTTATGAATACATAAATATCCCAATATTATTAAAATATGAATTTGGAAATTCTAAATTTTTTGTAAATGGTGGACCATTTTTCAACTATTTATTAAATAATGAAATTGATTCAGATTATCCAAATGACGATACTGATATTGTAACTGAACAAAAAAATATTGATTTTGGACTTTCTTTCGGAATTGGAACTAAAGTTTCAATTAATGAGAAAAATGACTTAACAATTGAAATAAGAGATGACTTTGGAATTATAGATACAGGAGATGTTCCAAAGCACGTTGGAGGTAAAGTAAAAACTAATACTATAAAATTAGTAGTCGGTTGGAATTTAGGAATATAATAACGATTTGCCAACACCGTGTATAATTAATTGCTAGATTCTTCTCTACTAGCAAAAATACCTAAGGAATTTTCACGGGTTCGTAAAAGTTTGCTAAATTAGTTACTGAACCACACAAAACCGTTGTAAAACATTTGAAACCAACCAATGAAAGACATTATTAAATCATTTTTAGATGCTTCTAGAGAACGAATAAAAAACCCTTTAATCGGAACATTTATTATTTCTTGGATTGCAATTAATTGGCGTCCGATAATGATACTCTTATTTTCTGACCAGAAAGTAGAAAATCGAATTGATTATATAATTACCCACTATTCTTCATTTCAAACTTACTTTTTAGTTCCTTTTATAATTGCTTTAATTTATGTCATTATACTTCCCTATTTTATGTGGGCAGTTGATGAATTGATTAGAAAATCTACAATTGGAAGAAAAAATAATTTACTTAAACAAACCATTTATGATTACGAAGGTAAGCACCAAATTGCAATAGCCGAAAGTAAATTAGAAGACTTTAAAGCAAGTTATAGAGATAAAGCAGATTTCAATAATCAAATTAAACAATTACGAAATCAATTAGATGAAAGAGAGGAAAGTCTACAAATTCAACAAATGGAAATTGACCAATATGAAAAAGAACTTAACGAATTTAAAAACTCTGCTAAAGAAAATAATTCTGAATTGAATATATCAACTTTAGAAAAGAAATTTAGCGAATTTGAAAAAACTGACCTTTTTGATTATTTTAAAGACGTAGGAGTTTCAATTAGAAATAATAGAAATTTTCCAAACGGAATAAACGAGATTATTAAGGAAAAGTTTTTAATGCAAGAAATCGTAGAAGAAGTTGTTGAGGAAAATGACTTTTATTACAGGTTTACAACTGTAGGAAATTATTATTGGAAAAGGTACGTAACAAATTTAAGAGTTGAAAAAAGAAATAATATAAAGGACGATATTAGTCCTGACGATTTACCATTCTAAAAAAACGTTTTACAACACCGTATATAATTTAAAGCTAGTTCTAGCCTACTTACAAAAATCCTTGCTGTTGTTCTATTCGATTTGTATTCCTCAAATTAGTTACTTAAACCACCTAACCATCCAAACCCTAAAACGCCAACCACACCTCATGAAAAAAGCACTAACAATCCTCATAATCCTTCTTGCTTCAAACATCGCAAGCGCACAGTTTGTAAAGGAAAAATCAATAAATGCCCTCATCGGATATGGCATTAGTGTCCCTTATAACAGCATAGATGACGTAGCTGATCGTGGTCTGCTGCTACAAGGAGAACTCGTACTAAAAGTCAGGTCTTGGTTTGAATTAAGACCTTATGTTGGTGTCATCATAACCAATTCCAATGGCGAAGATTTAAACAATAATCCCACCGATGAAATAGCAGAATCCAAAGCCTTTTTACTTGGAGGAAAAGCACGACTGAGAGCACCAATTCCTTGGGTAGCTCCCTATCTTGAACTAGGAATAGGCACGTCCATCGGTAAATTTCAAACCTTCACATACTACGATTATATTGATAAAGGCGGCATCATCTATCACATCCCGTTAGCATTCGGGCTAGAATTAGGAAAAAACAATAACGTAGATGTAGGATTCACCTATTACTTTCAACCTTCTGTAAAACAATTCGTTGGAGCCATGGCCGTTGGAATCACAATTCCCTTGAAATAATAGCATTTAGCAACAGCATACGGTTCTAAATCCAAGTTCCAATGCCATAACGTAACGCGTCCAATCAATATAGCGTTCCACCAAAACTCAACCCATTGTCATGCAAAAAACGCACATCAAAAAATACAGGTTATAGCGTGGTTATAGCGTGCTTATAATATGGTTAAAGCAAGGTTAAAGCGAGTGATACCAAAGGTTTAGAGCGGTTTCACCCCAAATCACCAATAATCCACCGCAACTAAGACGGAAATACAACCCATAAACCTACCGCAAAAACACAGAAGACTGACACTACCGTTCCATGCAATAGAAAAATCTTCTTAACTTTACACTTGCAAATAATTGAATGAGCCATTATGAAAAACACCCTCCTTATTTTCACATTAATCCTGACAAGCAACTTAATGATCGCACAAAAAACAATGACCCCAGAATTATTATGGCAAGTAGAACGCCTTAGTGTTATGGGTTTAGATAGCGGAGGAACAACCCTATTCTTCACCGTAAAAACACCTAATATTGAAGACAATAGTTACGATTCTAAGTACTTTAAAATGCCTGTAGATGGTGGTGCTATCGTAGAAATAAAAGAGGAAGACGTCAAAGCAACCGACAAAAACACCTCTGCAGATGGTAACTATCAGTTATTTAATAACGAGGTTCATATCGAAAACATAAAGGGAACAGACGCTTACAAGCATCTAGACAAGTCTGATGTGTATATATTTTCAGACTTAGACATTCGCCATTGGGATACCTGGAGCGATGGCAGCTTCAACCATTTGTTTTATAAAAAAGTCGGTGAAGAGGATACCTCAGCCATAGACATTATGCCTAACGAACCTTATCACACCCCTCAAAAACCGTTTGGTGGTGATGAAGATTATATCTGGTCGCCAGACAGTAAAGCCATTTACTACGTCAGTAAAAAGCTAAAAGGTAAAGCCTATGCTACCAGCACCAATACGGACATTTACAAATACACCTTAGCCACTAAAACCACGGAGAACATTACAGAAGATAACAAAGGCTACGATACCAATCCGGCATTTGCTTCAACGGGTGCATTGGCGTGGTTACAAATGAAAACCGATGGCTACGAAAGCGATAAAAACGACATCATAGTTTTAAACAACGGCATACAACAAAACCTAACCCAACAATGGGATGGCACCGTCAGAAGCTTTCTATGGAGTAACGATGGCAACACGGTGTATTTCACAGCACCTGTAGACGGCACCATTCAACTTTTTAAAGTGAATTATCCAGGTAAAAAACGTATCGCTCCGGTAGTAGAACAACTTTCAGAAGGGCAGTTTGATGTGACCAGTATTATCGCTCAAAAAGACAATACCTTAGTGGTAACCAGAACCGACATGAACCATGCGGCTGATATGTATAATTTCAACCTAAAAAAGAAAAGCTTTACCCAACTCACCAACATCAACAAGGATTTATACGATAGTGTCGATTTACCTAAAGTCGAAAAACGCTACGTCACCACAACCGATGGCCAACAAATGTTAGTTTGGGTCATTCTACCTCCTAATTTTGATGCGACAAAAAAATACCCAACCTTATTATATGCGCAAGGTGGACCACAATCACCCTTATCTCAGTTTTATTCGTACCGTTGGAATTTCCAGCTCATGGCGTCACAAGGCTATATTGTCGTAGCACCTAACCGTCGTGGTATGCCAGGACATGGTGTAAAATGGAATGAAGATATTAGTAAAGATTGGGGAGGCCAAGTAATGGACGATTACCTGTCTGCTATTGATGATATCGCAAAAGAACCCTATGTAGATAACGACCGATTGGGTGCTATTGGTGCCAGTTTTGGTGGCTATTCCGTATTTTACTTAGCCGGAATTCACAACAATCGCTTTAAAACATTCATTTCTCACGATGGTGTTTTTGATACCAGATCGATGTATGGCACCACCGAAGAATTATTCTTTGTGAATCATGATTTTGGAGGAGCGTATTGGGACAAAGACAATAAAACGGCACAAAAGACCTATAATGAATTTAACCCCGTGAACAAGGTTGCGGAATGGAATACTCCAATGTTAATCATTCAAGGTGGAAAAGATTACAGAGTGCCAATTGAACAAGGGTTAAGCGCTTACCAAGCGGCACAACTATTAGGCTTAAAAAGCAAATTATTATATTTCCCTGAAGAGAACCACTGGGTATTAAATCCACAAAATGCACTGGTGTGGCAACACGAATTTTTTAAGTGGTTAAAGGAAACCTTATAATAATTCATACCTTTAAATACACATAGCATTTATAATAACCACTAATCAATTGGAATAATGAGAAATGTATTAGCGACCATTATTGGCTTTATCGCAGCATCACTTACGGTTTACCTCATCGAAAATCTAATCGGTCATAACCTATTTCCTCTGCCAGATGGCGCAGACCCTTTGAATATGGACTGGCTGAGCAACAACATGAATAAGATTCCTGTGGGCATCAAAATATGTGTCGTCATTGCCCATTTCGTTGGAGTGCTAATTGGAATGTTTGTAGCAGCCAAAATATCTAAAACCAGTATCGTACCAAGTTACATCGTTGGGGTGTTAATGCTTGCGGCTACATTCTTTAATATCGTGATGTTACCAAAAGAACTATGGTTTACGCTTTCAGATGGCGTATTTGCGATTGTGGGCTTCATTTTAGGACATATTCTGACTAAAAAACAGATAAACAAGAATTTTTAATAGACGCGTACTATCAGAATTAGACGCTTATTTAAAACGTAAACCCAATTCTAATCCCTCCCCATTTGGCTGAGGACCCCGTTTCAAATTCTCTAGTGATGGCAGATCTGGTATATTCAAAATATAGGCTTTTCGTTTTTAATACGAGCCCGTAATTGAATTGTGCTGTAAATCGCTCCACATCACCAGAAGCAATCGTATATGGACTATCTGTAGTAATCAAACCGCCTTGCAATGTGGCATCATAACCAACTAAACTAACCATAGGATGTGCGTAGGCATAGAATTGAAACCCCTTTGTGTTTGGTGTGGAAGAAAACGCTGAGTTTATAATTCCAACGGTACTATGAAACCCTACAGACGCCTTTGTAAATAAAGTACCTAATTGTAAAGACGACTGCGCTTGAAACGTGAATACATCATTATAGCTATACAGCTGTTTCTCATAGTCGACTCTGTAGTTCAACACCACATCATTTTTAATCTGGTTATCCCAACCACCTGGGACTTTATTTCCTGTCGCTTCATGTATGCCAACTTGCATCTCCTTACCAAAAGCACCCGGACCAATTAACCCTAAGCTCAAAGCTTGAGATAGTTTGGTCTTACGACTTTGATCTGTGGCCATGGTAAAACTCTTCAACATAATGGCAGATGAAAAAGGACGGTCCCCAACTTGAATCGCTTCACTGACATAATCATTGGGTGTAAACCCAATATGTTCAATAGCCAAGCCGTATTTCGTAGTTACATCTTTAGGCTTATAAAATAAATGATTCACAGGATTCTGTTCTAAACCAGGCAACACCAATTCAAAACTATAACCTTGTGTATAATTCTCGTCGGTAGCAGCAAAATAATCATTGTCATAATGAAACCTGAAATAACGGTCTTTCTCTATAGTTCTGTATGAAACAGCATGGTCTATTTTTTGAGCAAACAGACCTAATGGAAGTAAAAGAAGAATGATAATTCGTAGTATATTCATACAAATACTTACGAGAATACAAGAACTACGGTTTTATCCTTAATTTTGATGTTAGTACAAACACCTTAGCACATTTACATGGCAGACAAAATAAGTTTAAAAGACGCGATTTCTATCGGTATCGGTGGCATGGTTGGTGGTGGTATTTTTGCCGTCCTCGGATTAGCCGTTTCTATCGCACATGGCGGAACACCTGTAGCCTTTTTATGTGCTGGACTTTTAGCATTAATCACGTCGTATAGTTATGTAAAACTATCTCAAAAATATCCAGATCGTGGGGGCACCGTAAAGTTTATTAATCAAGGCTTTGGAGTGTCTATTTTTAGTGGTGCTATTAATAACTTGCTTTGGGTGAGTTATATTATTATGCTTTCACTTTACGCTTCTGCTTTTGGGTCGTATGCCCCTAATTTGTTAGAACTGACACAGAACAAAACTATTGATTTTCATATCTACACTAGTGCCATAATCATCCTCGCCACAGCGATAAATTATTATAGTATTGCTGTCGTAGGAAAGATAGAATCCTATGCCGTCATCATAAAACTAATCATTTTAATTGGGTTTATTGGTATTGGTGCTTACGGCCTTATTGGAAACCCTAACCTATCACAACTGGCCATTTCCAATTGGGAATCACCCGTACAATTATTTGCAGCAGGCATGGTGATTTTTGTCGCTTATGAAGGTTTTGAACTCATTGCCAATGCAGCTCCAGACATTATAAATCCCGAAAAGAACATCCCAAAAGCCTACTATTACTCTGTAATCTTTGTCATTGTACTCTATATAATCATCGCTATTGTGACGGTGGGCTCATTGCCTTTTGACACCATTGCCACCGCAGAAGATTATGTTTTGGCCGAAGCGGCTAAACCTATGCTTGGTAAGGTCGGATTCACCATTATAACCATTGCGGCATTAATCTCTACATTCTCTGCGATAAATGCCTCTTTATATGGAGGCAGCCGTGTGAATTTTGAAATTGCCGAAGATGATGAACTGCCACATCATTTCACCTCTAAACTCTGGAATCAGCCGATAGGATTATTAATTACCGCAATAGCAACATTAGTTGTAGTCAACATTCTAGACTTAGAAAGTATTTCAACGGCAGGAAGCGTTGGGTTTATTCTCATTTTTGGAATTGTCAATTGGGTAGGTTTTAAATGTGCTAAAACTACAGGCAGCAATAAAATCATTCCAATAAGTGGCTGTATATTGTGCCTGATCGCCTTAGTGGTTTTAATTAATCAACAATACCAATCGAATCTTACAGGAGTGTTGGTCTCTCTTGGAATTATTGGGTTGTGCTTTATTGTAGAATGGATTTATAAAACTTCTGAAAAGAAAGCTTAATATAGCTTCAATAGCAAATTAGGATTAGGACAGTTGTTTTTATAAAAGGCTAAATCGAGTTGATTACACACTCCAGGATAATCACCACTAAAATCTTGAATATCTTTAATAATCTGAAAGTGTAAATGCGGAGGATAATCTCCATTAACCTCAGCGGTGCCGAGTTTAGCTATTTCAGTTCCTTGGGTTACTTCTACTCCAACGTCTAAATCTTCAATGGATGCCAAACTTAAATGGCCATACAAGGTATAAAATTCAACCCCTTCTATATGGTGTTTTAAAATGAGGGTCGGTCCATAATCGCCATGATTGGTATTGTTTTTAAAACTATGAATCGTTCCTGATAACGGTGCATAAATGGGTGTATCAGCCTCAATCCATAAGTCTAATCCTAAGTGAATGTTACGTTCGGTTTCAAGATTTGTTTGATTAAAATAAGTACTCCGTTGGTAAATCCCTCGTTTTTCGAGATAACCACCATAAGCTATTTTAGCCTTATTAGATTTCATATATTTCCAAATAAAGCGTTCTAAATCATCAGCATCTGAAACATTAACAGTTTGCAATGCCGTGTTATCAACGGATAAATCCAAAGACATATAGGATGATTTTAGTATTGAAGGAGCGACCAAAGGATGGGCTTCAACGGACTGTAAGAAACTTTCAAAAGAAGAAAATAGCATAAAAACAAAATTTCCATAAAAATAGGAAATCTATCTTATGGAAAACAGGAAGAGTAAACAGATTCTAAAAATATTAGATTCAGTAGTGGTTGCTGAGCAAAGGCAATGTTTTCCTCGCGATAATTGTGTTCTAGATGCGATTTCAGAAATACTTAAAATTTCAGATATTTCTTTATGATCGTAGCCTTCTATTAAATATAATAACACCACAACCTTATATTTTTCGGGTAATGTTTCTATCGCTAATTTTATAGCTTCTAGCGTAATGTCATCTTCCACAGCATAATCCTTATCAGTATCTTCTTCTACGACATTCAAATGAGAATCTTCTAAGGTCAACATATACTGATGTTTAGACTTTAAAACATCAATACATTTATTAATCACAATACGTTTTAGCCATGCTCCAAAACTCACTTCCGCTTTATACTGTTCTAATTTTGAAAATGCTTTAATAAACGCTTCTTGAACAATATCTTCGGCCTCCATCGTATCTTTTATAAAACGAAGTGCGACGACTAACATGCCATCACAGTATTGATTATACAATTGCATTTGCGCTTGTCTATCGTTCTGTCTGCATTTTTCAACAATATGAATTTGAAACGTGCTGATTTTGATTTGTTTTTTTTGATTGGTTACACCTTAAAGACGACATAAAAATTGAAGTGTTGCAAGAATCTTCAAAATATTTTCAATATTATAAGATTTCCATAAAATTCAACGTTTGACATCTATAAAGTTAGGGATTTGAATTATCTTTAAATCTTGAATGCATAAGTTTGCACTTTAATTTTAACCCAAATTATTTAAGATTAACAACTATGTTAAAACGCCTCCTTATTATCTTATCCATTTTAGCATTAGGCTTGCTACTATATTCTGCATTTGTAGAAAACATTTTTTCGCCGCGATTAAGCCCGAAAGATTCTGCAGAAATTTCGCTTAACGATTTAAATTTAAAAGTTCAATATAACAGACCTTCTAAACGCGACCGAGATGTTTTTGGAGCCTTAGTACCATTTGATAAAGTATGGAGAACAGGCGCAAATGAAGCAACCACTTTTGAAACTAACCAATCGCTTATCATTGATGGCTTAGAATTAAAAAAAGGAAAATATACGATTTGGACCGTACCCATGAAAGATAAATGGAAAGTAATGTTTAACTCTAAACAGTACGATTGGGGTGTTGACGAAAAAATGGAACCGATGTGGGATCCTAATTACGATGCGCTTGAATTCCAAGTTCCAACACAACAATTAGACGTTACTGTAGAACGTTTTACTATTGCTTTTGATAATAAAACTGGTCATCTCAATTTAACCATGGCATGGGATAATACGCTAATTGAAGTGCCTATTGAGATTAAAGAATCTAGAACAGAGAGATAAACGGACTTTAGGTGGTTAAAAAAAACAAGACATACAAATCTGCTTTGCATGAACAAGATGGTGTTCCATCACCAGATAGTTTAAGTCCTAATGTTGCCAAAATCATAAAAGCGAATCGGAAAAAAATAATTTCAGTCGATGATTTGGTTTCTGGTATTCTCTCGGGAAATATAACCGCTTTAAGTAGAGCTATTACCTTAATTGAAAGTACAAATCCTTCACACACTAAAAAAGCAAACGAGATCATAACCAAATGCTTGCCTTATGCTAATACATCTATTAGAATAGGGATTACAGGTGTTCCTGGTGTTGGAAAAAGTACCTTTATCGAAGCTTTTGGGATTCACCTCACATCTTTACAAAAAAAAGTAGCGGTTTTAGCCGTAGACCCTAGTAGTAGTCTAAGTCAGGGTAGTATTTTGGGAGATAAAACTCGTATGGAGGATTTGGTTAAGAATGACAGTGCGTTTATACGCCCATCTCCTTCCGGAAATTCTTTAGGAGGTGTAGCCAGAAAAACACGTGAAACTATTATTCTATGTGAAGCAGCAGGTTTTGATACCATTATTATTGAAACCGTTGGAGTTGGTCAAAGTGAAACCGCTGTACATAGCATGGTCGATTTCTTTTTGTTACTAAAATTAGCTGGCGCCGGCGATGAATTGCAAGGTATTAAACGCGGTATTATAGAAATGGCCGACGCCATTGTAATCAATAAAGCTGATGGTGATAATTTAAAAGCCGCAAAAATGGCTAAGGTAGAATTTAATAGAGCGTTGCATTTATATCCTGCTAAGTCTTCTGAATGGTCTCCAAAAGTATCATTATGTAGTGCACTTAAACGCGAAGGCATAGCTGACGTTTGGCACATGATTGAAGATTATACCAAAACCACGTTAGAGAATCAGTATTTTGAAACCAATAGAAATAATCAGAATAAATTTTGGTTACTTCAAACTATTGAAGACCGCTTAAAGTCTAATTTTTACAACGCCTCCAAAATTAAAATGGAATTACCACTACAAATCAAACTAGTTGAAGTCGGAAAAACAACGCCATTTGCTGCTGCTGAGTATTTGCTTTCTCTTTAATTTGCGCATCAAAACAACTACCCAAAATAATGAAACAGACTGAAATTAGTATTGGTTTAGCGATATTCCTATTAATGGTATTGCGATTATGCTTTACGTATCCTTATGCCGCTCTACTTATTACGTTATTAGCGCTACTATTATCAATGCTTTACTTTGTATTCGGCTTTGGGCTTTTAAATCAAATTAGATTTAGAAATTTATTTAAAAAGGAATCTTACAAAGACATTAGCATATTACGCATAATTGGTGCTATGGGAACTGGACTTGTTTTATCCATACTTTCAATAAGTATTCTATTTAAATTTCAAAGATGGCCTTATGGTAATATCACTTTACTGATAGGGTTAGCTAGTGTATTACCAATAGTTATTGTTGTCATTTTTAAATTTTTCACACATAAAAATAGATTTTACAGAACACTTTTAATTCGTCTTTCTATAATTTCTACGGTTGGCATCTCGTTTTTCTTCATAAAATCGGAAACACTTTTAGAGCTTAAATTCAGAGATTTCCCAGAGTATGTTAAAGCGGTAAAAAACGAAATGAAAGACCCTGAGAATTTAGAATTACAGAAAATAACAGATGACGCAAGACTAAAAATGGAATCTACAGAGTAATACCATTTACTTTAAATCATAAGATTTGCGCTGTAACACAAAAAAACGATATTTTTGTGCCGACAAAGCAATATCGCGCATGACGTATCAATTCACTATTATAGTTCCCGTTTATAATGAAGAGGAAAATTTAGAACGTGTAGAATCGGAACTTTTAAAATATATTAAAATCGCTACGGTTGAGACATCTATACTCTTTGTAAATGATGGATCTAGTGATAATAGCCAGACTTTAATTGAAGCTATTTGCGAACGTAACGACGCTTTTGAATACATATTATTTAAGGAAAATAGAGGTTTGAGTGCTGCTATAAAAGCAGGTTTTGACCACGTAGATTCTGAATTGGTTGGTTATATCGATTCTGATTTACAAACCGCTCCAGAAGATTTTAATATTCTTTTAGAACATATAGATTCTTACGAATTAGTTACAGGAGTACGCTCTAATCGAAAAGATTCTTTTACTAAGAATATGTCGTCTAAAATTGCAAACGGTATTCGTAGGGCTTTTACTCATGATGGCATGGACGATACTGGCTGTCCTCTTAAGGTTATAAGAACCGATTATGCTAAACGGATTCCTATGTTTAGAGGATTGCATCGTTTTTTACCAGCAATGATTATGCTACAGCATGGACGTGTTACACAGATTACGGTGCAACATTTTCCTAGAATGGCCGGTACGGCAAAATTTGGGGTTTGGAATAGATTACTTGGGCCTTTAATGGATTGTTTTGCATATCTGTGGATGAAGAAAAAATATATTAATTACGAGGTAGCAAAATCAAGCAAACAAAAACTCTAATTTGAAAGACTGGATAATTTACAGTATTGGATTTTTAGCCCAGATTCTATTTTCTTCTCGGCTTATTATACAATGGATAACTTCTGAAAAACAACGTAAAGTTATCACTCCAAAAACCTTTTGGACGCTGAGTTTAATTGCGTCATTTTTATTATTTATTTATGGTTATTTACGTTTAGACTTTGCCATTATGCTAGGTCAGAGTTTAACCTATTTCATATATATTAGGAATTTACAACTGCAAGGACAATGGCAAAAATTCCCAAAAATTGTACAGTATTTGCTTTTTATTGTTCCCATTTTAATTGTTGTATTTTATTACAATAACAATCAGATAGATATAGAGTTACTGTTTCAAAACACCAATATTCCGACATGGTTATTAGTTTTAGGAATTGTTGCTCAAATTGTATTCACATTACGTTTTGTGTACCAGTGGATTCATTCTGAACGCAACAAAGAATCGACTTTACCGATGGGTTTTTGGGTTCTAAGTTTAATTGGTGCGGGTTTAATATTAACTTATGCCACTATAAGAAAAGATCCTGTACTATTTGTAGGTCATTTATTTGGTTTAGTGATCTACGCTCGTAACGCATATTTAATTAGACACACAAATGATTAAGCTGATTGAAAAATATCCGATACCGAGTCTATTGCTTTTTGTAATTGTAATGCTAGGGTTCACTATAGATGCGATTCCGGTAACCATTATGGAAGCCCGAAATTTCATCTCTGCTAGAGAAATGCTCACCGATAACAATTGGATATTAACCACCCTAAACGGCGAAGCTCGTTACCAAAAACCACCATTACCAACATGGATAACAGCTGTTTTTGGCTATTTATTTGGTATAAAATCTATTTTGGCTTTACGCTGGCCGGCGCTACTATTTGTGGCTAGTATTGGAATTTCAACTTACTTGTTATCAAAAAAATTAGAATTAACGAAATCTCACAGTTTAATCAATGGGTTTATTGCGTTAACGTCTTTTTATATTTTAGGCATTACGATTGAGGCACCTTGGGATATTTATACACACGGATTTATGTTGATGGCACTATATCAACTATTTATTCTCTTTCAAAGTCAAAAAACCACAATTTTAAGGAGTTTACTCTTAGTATTATTTTTAGCAGCTTCGGTCTTATCTAAAGGACCTGTTTCGCTTTATGTACTTTTCTTACCTTTTGTAATAGCATATGGAATTGCTTTTAAATTAAAAGGAGGAGCGCTTCATCTTCTAAAATTATTTAGTCTTTTGGTCTTCGGAATTGTTTTAGGTGGTTGGTGGTACCTACATGTTAGAGTTGCTGATCCTGAAACCTTTTCGGCTATTGCAGAACGCGAAACCTCTAATTGGCACAGCTATAACGTTAGGCCATTCTATTATTATTGGAGCTTCTTTATTCAGAGTGGTTTATGGACAGTACCTGCATTTATTAGTTTACTGTATCCCTACTTAAAAACAAGAGTTATTAATCTAAAAGCATATCGCTTTACTTTCTTTTGGACAATTTTTGCCGTGATTTTATTATCTATAATTCCTGAAAAGAAATCGCGTTATCTAATGCCTGTGTTAATTCCATTAGCTTTAAATATTGGATTTTATATTGACTATATAATTCGTGAATTCAAAAATTTGAAGACTAAAAAAGAAAAGATTCCTGTATATTTTCAGTTTGGTTTAATAGGTAGTATCGGTGTATTATTTTGGATTACCAGCTTCTTTTTGGGACCGCTTTTAACCGGAATTGTCTTGATAAGGTTTATCGCTTCAAGTATCGTTTTAGCAATTATCGGTTTCTTTATTTTCAAACATCTAAGGGCTAAAAACATTAAAACGACATTCTATTTAATCATAGCCTTTATGCTCAGCGTAGGTGTTTTGGTTTTACCTTTAGCGCAAGTGCAATCACAACCAGATTACAAATCATTTACTAAATTAGCAACAGATAATATACCGCTCTACACTTTAGAAGGCGTGTCACCTGAAGCCATTTATAATTACGGTGATAAAATTCCAAGTATTAAAACTAAAGAAGGTATAGAACTTCCTAAAGAAAAACAATTTAGACTCTTAACGTCCACAACAAATCCTGAAAAGATTAACGAATTAGCGAAGCTTTATACGATTGAATTTGTAAATACATATGATCTAAATTTTTCTGATAGAGATCACAAATCGCGATTAGTAAATCAACTATATCTAGTTACTTTGAAATAAATTTATTTATAAGATACAAGTTTAGCTTATAAAACCCAAAGCCTGCAATAGCTCCAAAACTCAACCCACAGATTAAATCTAAAGGGTAATGAACTCCGATATAAATACGACTATAAGCTACAACTAGGCTCCAAATAACCATCACATAGATAAGATTCTTAAAATAGGGTCTCAATAACAAACCTGCAAAAATTGCGGTAGACATTGAATTAGACGCATGCCCTGAGAAAAAGCCATATTTACCGCAGCGTGGTGCAATATAACGAGCTACATCCATAACTCCTTCTGCTCTACAAGGTCTTGGTCGTTGAAACGAATCTTTAAACAGATTGGTCATTTGGTCTGTAAAAGCAATCATACCTGCAATTACAAATACCATTAATAATAGGGCTTTTAAGCCAAATTTCTTATAAATTACAAATAACAATGCAGCGTACAACGGTATTGAAGTAAGTTTATCGGTAATAACCAACCATAAACCATCCCATGTATCCGATCCTAAATTATTAAGGTATAAAAATAGTTCTTTGTCGTACTGTATAAGTTGTTCTAGCATTAATCGTCGTATCTCGCAATTTCTCTATCATAAAAGTCCGTAGCTTGCTGAATGTAATTTTCAGTTTCGGTCTCTAATTCCTTTTCATCATGCTGATCAAATTCTTCAAACCACTCTACTTCGTCATCTTCAAGATTAATAATAAAACGAGGAAATTCAGTATGTATAATAAATATGGCATTAGGATAATCTGTATTGTCTCCTAATATGAATTTTGGTAATTCCATTTGTTTTGAATTTTGTGTTTGAACGTCTGCAGTTTTTCAACTTAAGCTGCAAATATATAGATTTTGAATGAGCTACTCGATTAATATTGAAATATCAAAACACTCCTAAAGATTATACTTTATTTTGATGATTTAACAATCAGTTTCTTGGTCAGTACATTAAACCGAATAAACAGTAGAATCGCTGCTACAGTTAAACCTGCAATTAGTCCAATCCAAATACCAAGACTTCCATAAGCTTCTGCTTTCCCTAGATAATAACTAATGGGAAAACCAATAACCCAATACGAAACAAAGGTAATTATAGTTGGCATTTTTACATCTTGTAAACCACGCAGCGCTCCAAGTGCAATAACCTGGAGACTATCGCTTATCTGAAACACAGCTGCTGCTAATAATAACGTTGCAGCAATACTTACAACTTCTGCTGTATCAATTGCATTTTCAGGATCGTCTAAATCCACATACAAATCTGGAAGCAATTGATGGAACGCCACAAAGAGTAAGGCAAAAATTACAGCAAAAATAAAGCCAACAAAAAATATAGATTCAGCAATACGTTTTAAGGCTGCAAAATCCTTTAATCCTTTTTGATTCCCTACCCTAACCATGGCCGCAACACTTAATCCGGTTGCTACCATAAACGTCATGGAAGATAAATTTAAGGCAATTTGATTAGCAGCTTGCGCATTGGCCCCTAAAGTTCCACTTAACCATATGGCTGCGGTGAAAATACCAACTTCAAAAAACATCTGCATCGCACTTGGAAGACCTAAATTACTTAGCTTTCTCATGGGTTCTTTACTTAATTCAAAGAACTTTATGTTAGTTACGTATGCTTTTGATTTTTCGCGTTTAGCTAGTAACCACCATAAGTAAGCCACCATAACAAAACGAGACACTAAGGTTCCAACGGCTGCACCAACTATGCCCATTTCAGGAAAACCAAACTTTCCAAAAATCAGAACATAGTTAATGGCTACGTTGAGTAAATTAGCAACTATTGTAGCATACATTGGATATTTGGTTAGTGATAATCCATCACTAAATTGCTTAAATGCCTGAAAAATTATCAATGGTACTAATGAAAAGGCTACCAAATCTAAATACGGAATAGCCAAATCTACCACTTCTTCTGGTTGATCCATTATATACATTAGAGGCTTAGCAAATAATAAGATACCGAATAAAACCAATCCTAAAACTGTGCAAAGAAAAAGACCATGCTTAAACATTGATTTTCCTTTTTCAAAATCCCCTTCTGTATCGGCTTCTGCTACTAAGGGTGTAATTGCTGTAGAAAAACCTATTCCTATAGACATCGCTATAAAAATAAAGCTGTTACCTAAAGAGACTGCTGCCAATTCTGTTGCCCCTAATTGACCAACCATTATATTATCTATAAAACTCACAAAAGTATGACCAAGCATACCTAGCATCACAGGAGAAGCGAGTTTAAGATTGTATCTAAATTCTTTAGTGTAATTACTTAAAACCATGGCGCAAAAGTAATACTTCCATTTAGTTTTAAGAATGAATTATTTGGTAAATAGTAGGTGCCTTTTAAAATTTTAATGAGACGTTATAACCACCTGTAGTTAAAGGTTATTTATCAATTCTTTTAGCTTGTGTTAAAAAAGATAAACCTTGTTGACCTGATGTAGAAGTCATTACCCCTTCAAAAATTGGCTCAGGAGAATTTTTAGGGGTTTTCCAATCAAAAATAAAATTACCACCTGTACCTCCTGCGATATCAACTTCATTAATAACGATATCTAAAGTTTCCATTGGAGTTAAATACACCGGTTTATCAAAATACGTTTTTAATAAAGTACCATGTGTATCAAAATAATCTATTTTAGATAAGTAGAGTGTGTCTTTCGCACTTGTATTTCTTATACTTATCATAGCAGTAAGATTATACATCTTATGCTGTGAATAACTATAAATTTGAGAGTAAACCGACAGATATGACTCCCCTGATTCTAAAGAATCTGTAAGTTTAATAGTTGCTTGTCGTGCACTCCAGTCAATTTTTTCGTACCCATCATCATTAAATCTTTCGTCACAAGAATAGAAACCATAAAGTACTATAAATAAAACTATTACTCTTTTCATGATATGATAAATTAAGTCATTATAAACTAATCGATTGGCATTATTTTATACACTTAATAATACTGATAAATTTTAAAATTTCAAATAAAATTAAACATTATTATTTACTGCTGTAAAGTCCACAATTTTCCTTAACCGATTAAGGTTTTATTAAGTATTTCATTCACTTCGCTTAGGCTGTCTTCATTATCTAATAGAACGACTAAAGTATCATTTGCTTCAATAACGGTAGAACCACCTGGACGTACAAATTTATTATTTCGCTTTATCATTACAATAAATGCCGAGGTAGGAAAATGCAAATCTATAATTCGTTTATCTACAGCAAAACTATTTGGCGGTATTAAGAGTTCTTCCATTGCTGATTTAGGCAAATTAAGAATGTAGCGATCATTCTCTGCAATAGGTTTTACTTCTTCTGGCAGAGCCACATTTAACCATTTTGCAAAAAGCGATAAGGTTGTTCCCTGAATTAAAACAGAAGTCACTGAAATAAAGAATACGATATTAAATATCATATTTGCCTTATCAATACCGGCTAATAATGGATAGGTCGCAAATACTATAGGAACAGCACCTCGCAAACCAACCCATGAAATATAAAAGCGTCTTCTCATTTTCATTTTAAAAAACATGAGGCTTATTAACACCGCTGCCGGCCGTGCAACAAGAATAAGAAATACTGAGATTAACAAACCGATTCCCATATAAGGAATAATTTGAGATGGAAAAACAAGTAAACCTAATGTAAGGAATAATACAATTTGCATTAACCATGCGATTCCATCAAACATTTTTAGAATTGTAGATTTATGAATTAAATCTTGATTTCCTAAATAAACTGCACATATATAAATAGCAAGAAATCCATTTCCACCGACAAAATCAGTTGCTGAAAATGTAATAAACATCAGCGCAATAACTAAAACAGGGTAAAGACCTTCAAAGCCCAATTTAATTCTATTAATAATAATCCGACTCAATTTACCAAAGGCAAAACCCGCAATACCACCTAAGATCATCTGTTGAAAAAACATAAAAATCATTGTAGGAATACTCTGGTCTTGGTTAATAACCAAACTTAAACACGCTAAAGTTAACACATAAGCCATGGGATCATTACTTCCGCTTTCGAGCTCTAATGTTGGTCTCAAATTTGTTTTTAATGCTAAATTCTTAGAACGTAAAATTGAAAATACGGCTGCTGCATCTGTAGAAGACACAATGGAACCTAATAGTAAACTTTCATAAATAGTGAAATCTGTTACAAACCAAACAAATATACCGAGTGTTGCTGCTGTTAGAAAAACACCTAATGTGGATAAAATAAGTCCTTCCCTAAGAATGGGCTTTATAGCTTTGAAATTGGTATCTAGACCGCCAGAAAACAATATAAAATTGAGAGAAACAATACCGATAAACTGTGCTAATTTAGGATCATCAAAACGAATACCACCAATACCATCAGAACCAGCTAACATTCCTATAGCTAAAAAGAGTATTAATGTTGGTACTCCAAATTTATAAGATGTTTTTCCTACTATGATACTTATAAAAAGCAGTAGAGAACCTATTAAGAGGATGTTTTCGGTGGTTAAATTCATACGTTACTAGCTAAAATTAGCAAGTACAAATTTAGGTTTTTTATTAAAAAAAAGTAAGTAAATAAGCGTTTTAAAACGTAGTAACTCAATAAATTATCAACTTATAAAAATTAGGGTAAGATTACATCTTTATAATAAAACACAACGACTTTAATTACCATATTTATAGTTACTTAACTACGTCTTTATTATTTACATATAAAAAACGAACTATAATGTAAGCGATGCCTTCTTGGCGTCCTCAAATTCACTGACCATTTCATCAACAATCACAGAAACCGGCTTTATATCATGAATCAATCCGGCAATTTGACCAATCTCTAATTCGCCGTCATCTAAATCCCCTTCAAACATACCACGTTTGGCTCTAGCTCTTCCTAATAAGTCTTTGAGTTGTTCTGGTGTTGGCCCCGTTTTATAGAGCTCTTGTAAGTCCGTGTAGAATTTATTCTTTAATAATCTAACAGGAGCTAATTCTTTCAGAGTTAATTGTGTGTCTCCTTCTTTAGCTTCTACAACCACTTGCTTAAATGCTTGGTGAGCTGAAGATTCTTCACTAGCTACGAACCGACTGCCCACTTGTACTCCATCGGCACCTAATATCATACACGCTAACATGGCTTTTCCTGTAGCAATACCTCCTGCCGCAATTAACGGAATTTGAAGTTGTTCTTTCACCATTGGTATCAATGTTAATGTGGTGGTTTCATCTCTTCCATTATGTCCCCCGGCTTCAAAACCCTCTGCAACTATCGCATCTACGCCGGCATCTTGTGCTTTTAGAGCAAACTTTACACTACTAACCACATGCACCACTGTAATCCCTTTATCTTGTAACCATTTGGTCCAAGTCTTCGGATTTCCGGCAGACGTAAAAACTATTTTCACACCCTCTTCTACAATGATATCCATAATTTCTTGAACATTTGGATACAACATTGGGACGTTAACACCAAACGGCTTATCGGTTGCGGCTTTACATTTCTGAATATGTTCTCGTAACACATTGGGATACATAGACCCTGCGCCAATTAACCCTAAGATTCCAGAGTTACTTGCTGCAGAAGCTAATTTCCAACCGCTGTTCCAAATCATTCCTGCTTGGATAATAGGATATTTTATATTGAAAAGTGATGTGATTCTATTTGCCATAGTTTAAAATTATATCTGTTGTAAAAACGTATAAATTTCGGCAATTCAAGTGAATTTCACGATTGAAAATGAGGATAATTTTTATTGTACTAAGGGAATTAACGTTCCATCCATTTTCGATACGATTTCTCGCTCATCGAAATTACGCGAATTGACATTTAGCATTAATTAAAACTTTTGATGAATTTTAATATTTTTGAAATGTTCTGAGTCGAAAATTTAATTAAATAAAGTCCAGCTGTAAAATTTGAAACATCTATCGTTTTAGAATTTTCGGTTATCACCTGATTCAAAATTTCCTGACCTAATTGATTATAAACTGAAATCTCTAAGTGATTTACGGTTGCGGGTAAAACAATATTTAAGCTCGATTTTACTGGATTTGGATAAATTTCAAAATTTCCGAGCTGCTCCTCATCAATTGATAATGCTAAGTTCTTTGCTAAATCTAAATCCGGAATACCATACCCAAGAAAGTCATCTGGTGCAGTAAACTGTGAGGCCGATTGCCTAACGTAATCCTTTATTTCGGTTGGTGAAGCATTTGGTAATGCTTGCCATAATGACGCAATACCTCCACAAAGAATGGGACCACTAAACGATGTGCCATTATTTTGGACAATACTATTAAATTCACTAATAACATAGGCAGCTCCACCCCTAGCGACCACATCTGGCTTTTGATATCCTATTTGTGCTGCTCCTCCTTGTGAGCTGAACGCCACATAATTTCCATCCCCATCTACAGCGCCAATAGACAACACATCTGGAGAATCTCCAGGTGCACCAACAGTTTGCCAATCTGTAGCGCCTGCATTACCTGCACTGACAACAACTAAGATACCTTTCTCTGCAGCGATGGACGCTCCTTTTGAAATATAAGCAGTTTGCCCGTTCATGTCTCCTGGCGTATGGCTATAATTTGAGTTATCATAAGTGGTATATCCTAAAGATGTATTTATTAAATCTACACCTAAACTATCTGCACGTTCTGCTGCTTCTACCCAATAACTTTCTTCTATAGGATTTTCACTTCCAGCATCTTCTGTTCTAAACAAATAGTAGGATGCATCTGGTGCCGTCCCTACAAACTGATCTTGTACAAACGCTGCCATCGTACTCAAGACTTTTGTTCCATGATTACTAGCTGTATAGGCATAAATATCTGAAGTTCTATCTATAAAATCATATCCATTTAATAAATCATTATTATCTCGCAACCGCTGAAATGCCCCCATCGTATTTACATTTGGAAACCCAGAGTCCATAATTGCTATAGTAATACCTTCTCCTGTAAAATCGGCTAAGTGCAGATTATCTACATTAATCATTTCTACTTGATTTTGTGTACCACCATAAGTAAATGCAACAGTTTCATCTTCGATTTCTGTTTTATTTAATTGGGAGGCACTTCTTGAAGCAGTATTGAAGTTTTGATTAGCAAAATCAATAGTTTCAACAAATGTTAAATTACTTAAAGCGTTGATATCGTCTTCTGAGCCTCTGACATGAATAGCGTTAAACCATTTGGATTTTGCCAAGACTGTGATTCCTGCTTGAGTTTTTAAAGTTGCAATATAAACCTCATTAACGGGCACGTCGCGTTCATCAATAGCAATACTGTGACGCTGTTTTCTATCTAATGCTTTTTGTGTAAGAATACTAACAGGATTTGCTAGTGCAGCTAAAACATTTGGTTTGTCTGTAAGATAAATCCATGCGTCTTCTTGTGCAAAACTATTTCCAATTATAAAAAATAAGAATAATACTGTAAAACTGTTTTTCATAAGACTATATATCTAACTTGTTTTCGCAACAATTAGCATCTATAAAGATTAAAAATTACTCTCACTGATAATCTCTATTTCCCGTATCAGAGGACTAATCAGAAAGCAAGTTAAGAAATAACTCCTGATCCTAATAATTCGTCTTCTATATACCAAGCCACAAATTGACCTTCAGTAATAGCGGATTGTTTATTTTCAAATTCTACATACATCCCAGAAGCTACTTTATACAAAGTGGCTTTCTCTAAGGTTTGTCTATAGCGAATTCTTGCCATTACTTCCATGGTTTCTCCTTCGCTTATCGCTAAATCTTCGCGTACCCAATGCAATTCTTCGTTAGTCACAAACAACACATTTCTGTATAAACCAGGATGTTGTTTACCTTGACCTGTGTAAATTATATTGTCTTTTACGTCTGTATCTATAACAAATAAAGGCTCTACTGTACCTCCAACTCCTAAACCTTTACGTTGACCTTTGGTAAAATAATGTGCGCCTTGATGTCTACCGACTACTTTTCCGTCTGTTATATTATAGATTGGTTTTTTAGATAAAAATTCTAATTCATTTTCTTTTGAATCGAATTGAGGAGCCGATTGATTATAAATTTCAAACGTATCTGACACCTCTACAATATCACCTTCTTTGGGCTTTAATTGTTGTTGTAAAAATTCTGGTAATCTTACTTTTCCTATAAAACATAAGCCTTGAGAATCTTTCTTTTCGGCAGTAATTAAATCTTGGGATTTAGCAATTTCTCTCACTTCTGGTTTTTGCAATTCACCAATGGGAAATAAAGCTTTCGCCAATTGTTGTTGAGATAATTGACAAAGAAAATAGGATTGATCTTTATTATCATCTGCACCAGCTAACAACTGATGGATTTGTTTTCCATCTTTTTCGACGGTTCCTTTTCTGCAATAATGACCTGTTGCAACGTAATCTGCTCCCAACTCTAAAGCGATATCCATAAAGACATCAAACTTAATTTCACGGTTACAAAGTACATCTGGGTTTGGTGTACGTCCTTTTTCGTATTCATTAAACATATAATCTACAATACGCTCTTTATATTGTGCACTTAGATCGACCGTTTGAAAAGGAATACCCAATTTATCTGCCACCAACATGGCATCATTACTATCTTCTAACCATGGACATTCATCAGAGATGGTTACAGAGTCATCATGCCAGTTTTTCATAAACAGGCCAATAACTTCATATCCTTGCTCTTTTAAAAGATAGGCTGCAACACTAGAATCTACTCCTCCTGAAAGTCCTACGATGACTCTTTTCATATTAATTACCTGCCAAAGCAGGTATCTCTTTTAATTAATAACTAGTGCTTTTTGAAAAACACACTTAAAGTCCCGTCAAGGGGACAATCTAAAAACATGAACATTATATATTCATTATGTTTTTGTTCGAAAAACTTCGGCAAAATTACAAATAAAAAAGGCAATCCTATTAAGATTGCCATTCTGAAATTCTATAGAGCGCATAGCTTTAAGCTATTCTTTCATAAATAAGACTTCTTGTGTGGTATGGTCTATTTCTTTTGAAAGTTCACCCCCTTTATAATATTTCCAAGTACCATTTTTTTTGCTCTTAATATAATTGCCTTCGGATGTGATATTACCACTAGCATCATAGTTAATAGTTTCCCCCTCTAATTCACCGTCTTTATAATTTGTATGTCTTAGCAACGCACTTTGTTCAGAAAACCACTTTGATTCGCCATCAAGTTTACCATTCTTATAATTGGCACTTTCTGCAACTGCACCATTTTTAAAATACACAAAGCGCTCACCATTTAATAATCCATCGTCATTATAATTCTCTACAATCATTTTAGCTGTAGAATTTTTATGATAAAATGTCCATTTCCCCATAAATCGTTTACCATTCATTTTGCCTTCGCTAATCACTTTTTTATTTGAAGCTAGAAAAGTGACATCAGCAACACTATCCTTTTCATTAAAAACTTTTATAGCACTGAGTACACTTTTTCCTGAAGACAGCGTGTAGAATTTAAATGAGTCGATTTCCTTACCATGTTTAAAAGAACCTTCATAACGTTTCTGCTTGGTATTATGATAATCTTTAGACCATTTACCATGTCTTAAACCATCTTCATCAAATTGATTGACTGAATTTTGCGCATAAGCAGATGTTAAAAATAGTGTTAAAGTGAAAAGCGTAAAAACTTTTTGTTTAATCATTTCGTATTTTTATTAAACAAACCAATTAAGGTTTAAATGTTGAACAATATAAAAACTCAAAACAATGAAAATTATTTCAAAAAACTTCAAATTACTTACAGTATTTCTATTGGTTATAGGTTTTACGTCTTGTAGTGATGATGATGATAACACAACATCACCAACCCCTACAACTGTAGTTGACATCGCTTTAGAAAACAATTTAACGAGCTTAGCTGCTGCATTGCAAGCCACTGATTTAGTAACAACCTTACAAGGTGAAGGCCCTTTTACTGTATTTGCACCCAGTAATGCTGCATTTGCACAATTACTAGCCGATACTGGTTTAGATCTAAACAACTTATCTACCGAAGAAAATGCTTTAGTAAAAAATATTTTATTGAACCATGTAATTATCGGATCAACAGTAACATCAGCGAACTTAGTTGACGCCGGCTCTGGTTATACAAACACAGCTGCAACAGGCCCTAACGAAGCTAACTTAAGCTTATATTACACTACTTCTAACGGAGTAATGCTAAATGGTTCTTCTGCGGTAACTAATGCTGATAACCTTGCTAGTAATGGTATTGTACATATTGTTGATGAAGTCATTAGCTTACCAACAATTGCGACGTTTGCGACAACCAACCCCGCTTTATCAAATTTAGTAGCAGCATTGGAATTAGCTGATTCAGGAACACCAACAGTGCCATATATTTCTACCGTATCTGATGCTTCTGCTGGACCATTTACAGTATTTGCACCAACAAATGACGCCTTCGCTAATTTATTATTAGAGTTAGATCCTTCAGGAAATACTGCTCTTGGCGATTTAGCACCAGCAACAGTAGACGCTGTCTTAACGTATCATATCGTAAGTGGCAACATACAATCTAGTGGTTTACCAAATGGTGCTGTTATGACTCTAGGTGGAGAAATTACTGCTGATAATACTGCATTTACGTTAACTGATTCGAATAATCGAGTTAGTAATATTGTAACTAGTTTAGTGGATATTCAGTCGATGAATGGTGTAGTACACGTTATAGATACTGTACTTCTACCAATGCAATAAAACTAATAATATTAAGGTTGACAACCTTATTTTAATAATTTGTTTAATTAGTTAGATAAAGGCTTAAACTGTAAAAGGTTTGAGTCTTTCTGATTATAACACTTTTGAAAAATAAATACGTCGGTGACCCATCGGAAAATCCTTTATTTCACCAATAACGTCATAATTATGCTTCACATAAAAACCCTCTGCTTGAAAATCAAAAGTATCGACCATTGCTATACTTGCACCTCTTTTTTTTGCTTCATTTTCGAGATAATTTAATAGCTTAGTTCCTAAGGCCTGATTTCTATATGCTTTAGCTACCCAAAGAATTTTAATTTCTAAACCATTCCAATAATTGATGCCTGCTAAAACACCACCAATCACATCACCTTTTTCATTCTTTACACCAAACTCTAAAGGAGTCCAAACAGAGGATAATGCCGCTACCTTATCTAAATTATAAGCGTTTAGACCATCAACTATGGTTTTAATATCTGTTTTATTACAAATTTCAATTTTCATCTATATCCATGTATTTAATAAAAATAGCCTCAACAAAATGCTGAGGCTATAAGTCTTGTAAGAATGGAAAGCTGAAATAATTATTTCTTCTTCCCTTTTTGTTGTGCTTGTTTTTGTTGCTCAGCTTGCTCCATCATTTCAGCCATTTTTTTCTGAAACTTATTTTGTTTCTTAGGCTTCGTTTTGCTGACTTCAATTTTAGCTAACACTTTATTTTCATCGATAATGTAGTTTTTAATAACTAACATAATACCAATACTAATTAAGTTAGAGATAAAATAATACAAACTTAAACCTGATGCATAGTTGTTAAAGAAAATCAACATTAAAATTGGAGAGAAATAAATCATATACTTCATCATCTTAGCCATATCTGGCATCCCCTCTTGTGTTGGCTGTGTTGCCATTTGCTGACCAGTAGTCATTTTCATGTAAAAGAAAATAGCAATTGCAGCTAAAATTGGAAATAAAGCTACGTGATCTCCATATAATGGAATGTGAAAAGGCAAATCTAAAACCGAATCATAAGAACTTAAATCGTCTGCCCATAAGAATCCTTTTTGTCTTAACTCAAAAGCTGTTGGGAAAAACATAAATAAGGCATAGAATACAGGAATCTGCATTAAACCTGGCAAACAACCACTCAGCGGGCTTGCCCCTGCTCGGCTTTGAATAGCCATAGTTTCTTGCTGCGCTTTTAACTTATTGTCTTTGTATTTTTCTCTTACAGCATCTAATTCTGGCTTTAAGATTTTCATCTTAGCTTGCGATAAGAACTGCTTATACTGTACAAATGATAATACAATTTTCACTAAAATAGTCATCACAATAATTGCAATACCGTAAGATGGTAAGTGTTGACTTAAGAAACCAAATAATGGAATAAATAAGATTTTATTGATCCATCCAAAAATTCCCCATCCAAAAGGAATACTTTCTTCTAAACCTTTATCATAGTCTTTTAATGTTGCGTTATCTGTAGGTCCATAATACAAACCTAAGTTTTCGTTTAACTCACCACCATTAAAAGCTAATGGCATTTTAGAGGTATATAACTTAGTATACAAAGTATCTATTTCTTCATCTTCTACTAAATCTAAAGATGTAACTGTAACTTTTTTAAACGGGCTATTGTTAGCCACTAAAATAGAACTAAAGAAATGCTGTCTATAAGATAGCCACTCAACATCATCAACGGTTTCGTCATCATCACTAGCTTGTGATAATTTATCGACTTTACCATCATCGTACATGTACGTTAATCTCGTATAGCGATTCTCGTAGCTTATACTTTTAGAATGACGAATACTCTTTTGCTTCCAATCTAATTCAATCGGTTGCGATGTATTAAATACTCCACTTAAACCCTGAGATTTAATTGAAAAATCAATCATATAATCATTAGGTTTCAACTCATAACGGTATTCTAAAAAGGCTGTTTCAGAAATTTTAAGTTTCATAGAAACTATAGTGTTCTCTCCACTTTTAGTTACACTTGGTTGAAAAGGAAAGTCTTGTGTATTTAGTGTTCTATTATCAGACGTTCCGAAGGTGATATTAAAGGCACTGTTGTTATCCTTTACCATGTAGACTGGTACAGAATCGTAGTCTACAAAATTTCTCAGCTTTACTTCTGCTAAGTGACCACCTTTAGTATTAAATTTTAACTCATAAACATCTGTTTCTACAGTCGTAAATTTGTCTCCCGCATTTGGTAAGGTTAATGCATAAGCAAAAGAACCTACTTTATTTTGAAGTGCTACTTTTTGAGTAGAATCTAAAGCTTGTGTGTTTACGGAATAATCCGAAGCCGACGTTACTAAAGTTTCATTTTGCTTACTTTGATTTTTTTCAGCTTCAACCTGCTCTTGTTCTGCTATTTTCTGAGCTTCAAGTTCTTCCGGACTCGGTTGATTTTGGTACATTATGTACAATAGTATACCAAAAATAAGTACAAAACCTATTATAGATTTAACGTCGAATTTCTTTTCTTCCATCTTTAATTTTCAATTTTAGACCTGTCATGTATTTTACATTTGACAGGTCTTATAAGGTAACAATTGAACAACCCAAAAAACTGTCCAAAATTTATTTTACGCCAAAGTGGCATAGTATTGATTACTTTTTCTTCTTCTTGTATTTTAGAGCAGCAGCAACAAATGCTACAAATAATGGATGTGGATTTTTAACTGTACTCTTATATTCTGGATGGTATTGCACACCAACAAACCAATCGTTGCTAGGAATTTCTACAATTTCTACTAATCCTGTTTCAGGATTAAGACCTGTAGCTTTCATACCTGATTCTTCAAACTGAACTTTATAATCGTTATTAAATTCAAAGCGATGTCTATGTCTTTCAGTAATCGTTTCGGAATTATAAACTTTATAGGCTATACTATCTTTTTCTATGTTACAATCCCATGTTCCTAAACGCATGGTGCCCCCTTTATTAACAACACCTTTTTGCGATGCCATTAAATTAATGACAGGATCTGGAGTCTGCTCATCCATTTCTACAGAATTCGCATCTTTAAGGTTTAGTACATTTCTAGCATATTCTATTACGGCCATTTGCATACCTAAGCAAATTCCTAAAAATGGAATATTTTGTTCTCGCACAAAACGTACAGCATCAATCTTACCTTCAATACCACGCTCACCAAAACCAGGTGCAACTAAAACACCATCTAAATGCCCCAGTTTGAATTCGATATTACTTTCTGACAAGTATTCAGAATGAATTGGTTCTACATTAACCTTCACTTCATTTTCAGCTCCGGCATGTATAAAAGCCTCTAAAATAGATTTATAAGAATCTTGAAGCTCTACATACTTACCAATTAAACCAATGGTAACTTCACTTTTAGGGTTCTTATGTCGTTTTAAAAATTCATTCCAACGTTTTAAATCGGGTACATCACTTTTTAATTGCAACTGATTTAAAACTACTTTATCCAAACCTTCTTCTAACATTAAGTTAGGCACATCATATATTGTAGAAGCATCAATAGATTCTATTACGGCTTCCTTTTTCACATTACAAAAACGCGCTAATTTAGTTTTTATACCATCATTAAGTGGGTGTTCTGTTCTACATACCAAAATATCGGCTTGTACTCCACTCTCCATCAAGGTTTTTACACTGTGCTGGGTTGGTTTCGTTTTTAATTCGCCTGCAGCAGACAGATATGGAACTAATGTTAAATGAATAACACAGGTATTATGTTCTCCTAAATCCCACTCCAGCTGTCTTACAGCTTCAATATACGGTAAAGATTCAATATCTCCGACAGTTCCTCCAATTTCTGTAATGACAATATCATACTCTCCCGAGTTACCAAGGATCTGAATTCTACGTTTTATTTCGTCTGTAATATGTGGAATAACTTGAACTGTTTTTCCTAAAAACTCACCGCGTCTTTCTTTATCAATAACACTTTGATAAATTCTACCTGTTGTAACGTTATTGGCTTGTGAGGTTGGAACGTTTAGAAAACGCTCGTAGTGTCCTAAATCTAAATCCGTTTCTGCTCCATCATCCGTAACATAGCATTCGCCATGCTCGTATGGATTTAAAGTTCCTGGATCTATATTAATATATGGATCTAATTTCTGAATGGTTGCTCTGTAACCTTGTGCTTGTAGGAGTTTAGCCAAAGATGCTGCTATTATGCCTTTTCCAAGAGAAGAAGACACGCCTCCAGTTACAAAAATATACTTAGGGTTTGTGGTCATGATACGCTTTTAAACGCAGGCAAAATTACGAAATTTAATGAGTTATTCTCTATTTGTTTATGGTTTGTTAATATGTTATTATTTCCATAGGGCAACATATGTAAATAATGACCTTAGTTAGTGATTTACAAACCGTTATGAATTACTACAATACAGACATCACCATCCTAAGACCGACTTACTTCACTTTTAAACGCGAAAGGAATTTATACATAGAATCATTTAACAGATTATATAAGACATTTATCTTCTTGAAGAAACAGTAATAGCATCAATTTATTTTTAGTTATTAGCATACAAAAAACCTGGCTGCTCTAAACATCTCGCTTAAAAAGCTACAATTCATTTAAAGTAAATAAATGAGATTACCGATTGCAACTACACCTGTCAAACAACCTAATATGAAGTCCATTTTAGTTGCGAAAAAAGTTAGCTTATGTTCAATTCTACTAGCGACTGTGGCATACAATGCATATAGCGTAAACGAACCTATTGTAGAACCTAATGAAAAATAAAAACCATTTAGAAAAGAGTATTCGAAGTAATCTAACACTATTAAAAAAGAAATAGATGTAAAATAAAATGGAATCGCAAAAGTATTGAGTAGCGACATACCGATACCATGAAAATAAGCTTTCGACTTTTTTATTTTTATCTTTAATTTATGTTTTCTAGAAATAAAATGTAATCTAAAAAAATAAATAGATATAAGGAACAAAATTCCTGTACCGATCTTTTGAATGCTCGTAATGTATTCTGAATTTTTCATTAAAACACTAGATAAGTAAGCACCAATATTTGCTTGAAAAAACAGTACTGTGGCAAAACCACCAATTAGATACAACGCAGATATCCGACCACTTTTTAAACTGAATTTAACAACTGTTAAATTTAAAAAGCTCGGTACAATACTGCCAGATGCAGCAACTACAAATCCTAAAAGTAAGCATATAAAGAAGTTCATAATTTATGTCTTGCTACAAATAAACAATTTAGAGTGTTAGTTTATTACTGCGTTCCATTTTTGCTGTAACTCAAAAGGATTTTGTTATAAGATTAATGCTAATAATTACGAATTATCTGTTTAATCCTCTATTTATATGTGAGAAAAAACGTTAACATTGCTTTGCGAAATCTCAATAAATTTTATCATTGAACTATTCCAACTCATTGATTATCATTTCTCATATTTGAACTATAAAATAGACTTCAATATTAGGACATATAAAATCTTAGATTAAAACGCATAAAATATCTTCAAATTTTTGATGCGACTTCAGGCTTTTATTCGAAATTAGAGTGGTTGAATGTTTGAAAAATTTCAGCTATCTTCGTTATAAGTTGAGTACAAAACACCTATATACAACTTATCAAAGCAGGGAAACGCTTTTATATTCATCAGCCATTGCACACAAACTAATGAAAACCAAATTACACATTTTCAAAATTGTTGCGAAGCATTTAAGTTTTACAAAAGCTGCCGAACAATTATATCTTTCACAGCCCGCCATATCTAAAGCCATTAAAAATTTGGAGCAAGATTATAGAACCACATTATTTATAAGAAAGCGGAATTCTATAGAATTGACTGCAGAAGGAAAGTCATTTCTTGTTTACGCGAATAAAATACTGGCCATTTATACAGATATGGACGAGAAATTTCTTCATAAAAAAGACGATTTTCCTGATATCATAAATTTTGGAGTGAGTACCACGTTGTCTAATTATATTATCCCTAAAATAATTGCAAAATTTAGAGTTCAATATCCTGAAACAAAGTTTAACATCGTAAGTAATAATTCTGAAAACATTGAAAGCTTGATCTTAAATGAAGATATTGATTTTGGAATTACAGAAGGAAGTACTTCGAACCCAAAAATACAATTTGAAAAATTTATTAAGGATGAAATAGTCCTCGTAACTAATGTTAAGAATAATACGTTTCAAAAAGAAAGTATAGATATCAACATCTTACAAACCATCCCCATGGTTGAACGCGAAAAAGGTTCTGGAACAAAAGTAATAATAGACACTTTTCTAATGCAGCATAACATTACAAAGCTTAATGCTGTTGTATTTTTTAATAGTACTGAAGCTATTAAAAATTATTTGTACCACTCAGACCATTATGCACTTCTTTCCATTAATTCTATTTCTGATGATTTAATTAACAACAAACTAAAAATCATAGACATCAAAAATTTAAGTATCGAAAGGTGGTTTTATTTTGTAAAAAGGACAGGCTATATTTCTAATTCTTTTGAATACTTCAAAAAATTCATACGCCTAAACTATAACTTTTAGTTATACCAAAGAACTAATTAATTTGCTGAAAAGTTATTTAAGCATGTTACTTTTGTATAGATTATTAAAATAACATGACAGCTATTTTCTCAAAAACAGTTTACGTCTTTATCATCGTAATTATTCTTTTTGGATTTATAAACAGCCCAACAGCATTAATTCTCGGATTTATAGTTACGCTTATTTTAAAAAACCCGTTTCAGGAATATAGCCATAAAGCCATTCATTATTTTCTTAAAATTTCGGTTGTAGGATTGGGCTTCGGGATGTTTATTAATGAGACCCTTGAAACCAGTAAAGACGGCCTAAGCTTAACCATCTTCTCTATATTTTTAACAGTAACAGTAGGTTTATTACTAACAAGACTTCTAAAATTAGATTTAAAGTTAGGACATCTTATTACCTCTGGCACTGCAATTTGTGGCGGAAGCGCCATTGCTGCTATTTCTCCAGTTATTAAAGCCAAAAATAAAACAATAAGTATTGCTTTAGGCATTGTGTTTCTATTAAACGCTATAGCATTATTTGTATTTCCGGCAATTGGTCATTATCTAAATTTATCACAAGAACAATTTGGTTTATGGTGCGCTGTAGCCATACATGACACTAGTTCCGTGGTTGGAGCAACATTAGGTTATGGAGAAGAAGCATTGCGTATAGCAACAACGGTAAAATTATCTAGAACGTTGTGGATTATTCCATTATCTATTTTCTCAATGTTCCTTTTTAAAACAAAAGGTAAAAAAATTAAAATTCCTTACTTTATTCTTTTGTTTATTGCAGCTATTGTAATTAATAGCTTTCATATTCTGCCAACATCAGCGACTCATGTTATTGTCTTAATGTCTAAAAGATTACTTATAATAACCTTATTTCTTGTAGGAACATCTATCTCAATAAAAGACTTAAAATCGACCGGAATAAAACCTATTTTTTTGGCGTTAACGCTATGGATTTTTATTTCTATATTTTCATTAGTCTATATTCTAAATTAGACGCTTTGTAAAATACTCGAAATTAATGGTTGAAAGGTAGTCTGATCATTGTTCAATGCGAACAATTAAAATGCCTACTTTCTAAAATCTCTACGAATTGTATATATCAGCTCCTCTAAGCCATTGATTTTTATTTCGCACATTTGTGCCATCATGCGACCAAGTTTTCCTTCAGGAAATCCTTTTTGCTGATACCAGATGTAATAATGCTCTGGAACATCTATTAAGTATTGATTTTTGTATTTACCAAAAGGCATTTTATAATGTGCCAATTCAATTAAAACTGTACCGTCTAATTCCATTTTAATTAAATTTTAGTGTAGATAAAAACCGTTGAATTAGTGTGATTTGTAATCTTCAAATTTCTTAAGTTCAATTTGAATTGTTTTTTCCCATTCCTCTTGCATCTCTACATTCATAGAATGGTCAGTTTGCTCATCGTAACGTTGTTGAGTTTCATTTACAGCCTCATTAATTTCAGCATGTAATCTGCTCATCTGTTCTTTTACATTCTGATTAACAATCAACGCTGCTATTTGCGCTCTAAATTGACGTGCATAAAGTTCTGTAATATCAAAATGTAGTTGCTCATGAGCCAATATATGATGATTACCCTTCTCCTTTATATACCAAGATTTATTGGGATAAAAATGGGCTTCTACTGTAGTAGAAAAATCTACTATTCTTTCTCCAGATGTTTTTACTCCATACCCAAAAGTTATACCCGAAGCGGTAACGGCAGCAGCATTAGATTTTAAATCTGGCACCGCCTTAAAGTCAGCCCAAGTTAGCTTAGTTTTTTCATTCCAAGTTACAGAGTCTTCAATAGATGTACCCCCAATGAAAAATAGAGATATAATTATAAGTAGGTTTTTCAAGAGTAATTATTTCGAATTAAATGTAAAATCTTTTTCGATAGTAGACTACTAAATGCGTTGTAAGACTAGGAAATCACTATTAATGACCTTTTATTGCAACTTAGTCAGCTTTAACAATTCTAAGGTTATCATATTTAACTATGTAGACAGCTTCATTAACATACCCCCCCATTAAGGCTTTATTATACCTGAATTTATTTTCAATATATTCCGTTTCAATAGCATCGATTGAGGCTTCATATAAGTTTTCAGCAGAAGCCAAACGCATTAAAAGATCTAAAGTAATATCAAATCCGCGCGACACATATTTACTAGGTGACACCCCGTATTCTTTACGGTATGTATCCACAAAACCATTTGATTTTGTTTCGTCAAAATCCTTGTGTACAGATGGGTAATGAAACTTAAGGTTAGACAAGTTATTATTATCGATATCCTTTCCTTCAAATGCCTTCCCTTTATTGAGAGTTGCTAATACAATCTCAGTTTTATTTACTGCAAAGCCATTCAGCATACTAATAACACTAGAAGCCAACGATGTATTTTCAGTTTCTAAAAACACTATTGTTTTACCTGCATTAAATACATTTTGCAAGTTAGCATGGTAAATATAATAAGCGTCTTTTGATTTATCCTTCTTGTCCTTTTGTGTTAAAATTAATTTAGAATTTGGAAATTGTTTCTGTAAAGCTTCACTACTTGTTCTATGTAAGTGATCTGAAATAATTACCACTTTAGTCTTTAAACTATCTGCTTTTACAAAATCTATCATTGTCTTACTCAACAACTTATCTTCTGGCAAAGTTTGAAATACATTACCGTAGACCTGTTTTGGCTTATTCATAGCTGCAATTACAGGAATATTATCCGCTTTTAATGTCATTGCTACACGGTTAAAACTATTTTCCTCCATTGGGCCAATCACAGCATCATAATCTGAAAAATCATTTTCAGCTAAAATATCAGCTGTTCTTGAAATATGGTAACGCGTATCAAAAACTTTTAAATCTGTTGAAATCCCTAATTGCTTAGCAGAATCTAAGGCCATCATAACACCAACATGAAAATCTAAAACAACTGATAATCTTTTGTCTTCTTTAATCTTGTCTTTAGTTGCTTCAACCGCATCCACATCTATCCTATCGAGACGATATGGCAGCATCAAGGCTATTTTTTTAGTCTTAAAATTGGTTAGGTTACTCTTTAAATTTGTAGTTTCAACAACTTCTAAACTACTAGTAGTATCAACATCAGCTGGTACTTTTAACACCATTCCTGCTTTTAACCCTGTTTCTTTTAATTCAGGATTTAACTTTTCTAATTGCTCCTGAGTTAAATTTAGTTTAATCTTAAGTCTAAAAAAGCCTTCTTTAGGTAGTACTTCATAATAACCAAAAGTCGATTCAACCTGTTTTTCTTCAGTATCGTCAATATTTGGTACGTTTAACTCATCACCTGGCTGAATAGTTTCATTCATAAATGGGTTTAAAGCTTCTAATTCTGCAACAGAAATCCCAAATTTATAAGCAATTCGCCATTTACCTTCCTTAGGTTGAACCGTATATTTTTTTACGGTATTCATTAACGTTTGCTTAGAAACTACCGTTCTGTATTTAGGTATTCTAATTTTATCACCTTTTTTAAGATTTTCTGAATATAAAAAACGATTTGCCTTTTTAATTTCATCTTCAGAAACATTGTATTCTTTAGTTAATCCATACAATGTTTCTTTTCGTTTTACTTTATGATCTTTGTAACCAATTAATTCTCTGCTATCATCTACAATAGCATCATTCTTAACTTTAGAGTTAGGAATAATTAAAACTGAATTGGGTTGAAACTTACGTTTAGCATCAGGGTTTAGTGCGTAAATATCAAATGGAGTCACTAGATAACCTTTGGCAATACTTTCAATTGTTTCACCTGGCTTAACAGTGTGCTCTATATAGTCTTGAGCACTAAGTCCAATTGTAAACGCAATTAAAATGATGGTTAAGATATTTTTCATGAATTCTATTTTACTGCAAACAATTATTTAAAACCATTTACTTTTTTTACTTTATAAAATGACTAAAACTGCACTTCGATTACACTCAGCTATCAGCTATTTTTTTTTCTTTTACAGCTTATTGAGACTGTAAACTGACAACTTTTTTTATTCCCATTCAATAGTTGCAGGTGGTTTTGAGCTAATGTCATAAACAACTCTATTTACACCTTTTACTTTATTTATAATTTCGTTTGATGTTTTTTGTAAAAACTCATACGGTAAATTAACCCAATCAGCCGTCATTCCATCTGTACTTTCAACAGCTCTTAAAGCAACACATTTTTCATAGGTACGTTCGTCTCCCATGACTCCGACACTATTTACAGGTAACAACATTGCTCCGGCTTGCCATACTTTATCGTACAGATTCCAAGACCTTAGATTATTAATAAAAATAGCATCTACCTCTTGTAATATACGTACTTTTTCAGCGGTTAGATCTCCAAGAATTCTAATTGCTAAACCTGGCCCCGGAAATGGGTGACGTCCTAACAATTCTTTATCCATATTCATAGAGGCACCAACACGTCTTACTTCATCTTTAAATAATGCTCTTAGCGGCTCAACAACCTTCAGTTTCATGTAATCTGGTAATCCTCCCACATTATGATGACTTTTAATTGTTGCACTTGGTCCACCTGTTGCCGATACACTTTCTATTACATCTGGATAAATTGTACCTTGAGCCAACCACTTTACATCCTGAATTAAATTAGCTTCAACATCAAAAACATCAATAAATGCAGATCCAATGGCTTTTCTTTTAAGCTCTGGATCACTCAATCCTGCTAATGCATCCAAAAAGCGTGCCGAAGCATCGACTCCTTTTACATTAAGTCCCATGCCTTCGTATTGATTCAGTACATCCTCAAACTCATTCTTACGCAGTAGACCATTATTAACAAAAATACAATAGAGGTTTTCACCAATTGCCTTATGCAATAACATGGCGGCTACAGAAGAATCTACCCCTCCTGATAAACCAAGAACCACTTTATCATCACCTAATTGCTCCTTAAGACTATCAACGGTTTCTTCAACAAAAGATTGTGGTGTCCAATCTTGCTCAACCTTAGCAATCTTAATTAAGAAATTACTCAAAAGCTGATGGCCATCTGTAGAATGGTAAACTTCTGGGTGAAATTGTATCGCATAGGTTTGCTCACCTTCAATTTTATAAGCCGCATTCTCAACGTCGCTTGTACTTGCTAAAAGTACTCCGCCTGTTGGTAACTGCTTAATTGTATCGCTATGGCTCATCCATACTTGGCTGCCTTCATGAATATTCTCGAAGAAATCTTCGTCAGATTTTATAAAAGCTAAATTTGCTCTTCCGTATTCTCTTGTGTTAGATTCAGCCACTTGTCCTCCTGAAAAATGCGCTAAATATTGCGCACCATAACAAACGGCTAGCATTGGTTTTTTTCCTCTGATGTCTTCCAAATCTGGGTGAAGCACAGCTTCTCCTCTTACGGAATTTGGACTACCAGATAAAATAACAGCTTTAAAGCTCTCTGAATCTGAAGGAATTTTGTTGAATGGGTGAATTTCGCAGTAGATATTTAATTCTCTAACGCGACGCGCAATAAGTTGTGTGTATTGCGATCCGAAATCTAGTATTAGGACTTTGTTGTGTTGCATGCGCAAAAATAGTAAGGTTTTCGGAATTACGATTTATCAATTAGTATTTTTTGTATTAACTTTTTAACAAGTGAAGCCTACTTTTAAACTATTGAAAAAAGAAAAGCGTGATTTGGTTGATAAAACAGTACAGCAACCAACGAATTAAGCTAAACCATAGATTCTAAAATCATCTCGATATCGCGTTCTGTCGTATCTGGGTTTATAAAGCAAAAACGTGAGCAAGTTTCGTATGTGTCTCCATTTTTCCACTTGGTCGGTGTGACTAATGCAAAACCTTTTTCGTGGTTTTCATAAGTCCAGTGGGTGTAATCTTCGGGATCCCAACCTATCCTTCTATATAATACACAAGATAAACTTGGTTCTCTCACCAATTCTAAATTTGGGTGTGCTTCTATTAAACGACCAGCAATTTGTGCCAATTCTAAACCACGTTCCACGGCTTCTTTATAACGGTCTGTTCCGTGAGTTGCTAATGAAAACCACAAAGGCAAACCTCTAACACGTCTGGTTAATTGAATTTGATAATCCGTTGGATTAAATCCGTGAGCACCTTCATCTTTAAAAATCTCTAAATATGAGCCTTGTTGTGAATGTGCATTTTTAGCCAACTCCATATTTTTATAAAGTACAGCACCACAATCGTAAGGTGAAAACATCCATTTATGCGGATCTATAGTAATGCTATCCGCTTTTTCAATTCCTTTAAATAGGTGTCGTACAGAATCTGCAACTAAAGCCCCACCTCCATAAGCAGCATCGACATGAAACCATAAACTTTCATTTTCGCAGACTTCCGCTATACTTGATAAATCGTCAATGATACCAGCATTAGTTGTTCCGCCTGTACCAACAACCGCAAATAAACATTTTCGCTGATGCGTTGTTAAACTTGTTATTTTTTCTTTTAATGCTTCGCCTGTTAAATGTTCTTCAGAATCGACCAAAATAATGTCTACATCTGCAACTTTCGCCATTGCTTTTACGGAAGAATGGGCTCCCATAGATGTAATTATTAATCCTTTTTCATTCTTAAATTCTGGGTTTTCTCTCCAATGTTCTCTAGCGGTAACAATCGCTGATAAATTAGCTGCTGTACCACCACTTGTAAACACCCCAAAAGCACCTTCTGGCATGCCTGTTAAAGAGACAATCCAGCTCATAGCTTCGTTTTCACAAAAAATGCCTCCGGCACCCTCCATCCAATAAGCGCCATGTATACTTGATGCTGCTGTTATTAAATCGAACATTATAGCAGCTTTTGAAGGTGCTGCTGGCACGAAAGCTAGATTCCGTGGATGATCAACAGGCACGTTTGCTTTTGATAAGTGTTCTTTCCATAAATTAAAAGCATATTCTCCACCAACCCCTTTTTCTGTTACAGTATCTCCTACTAAAGCTTTTAATTCCTCGTATTTTTTAGGTTTTCCTATTTGGTGCTCTGTCGCTGAAACTCTTCCGATGACATATTTCATGACATCTAAAGTCATTTCAATAAGATCAATATCAATGTGATGCATTAATTATTTTAAATTTAATATTAGAAATTCTCCTTTTAATGGTTCTAAGGCTTTCATTATTTCAGGAATTAATTCATTTCCATATTCTAAATACAATTCCGAAAAATTAGTATTTCGTTCTTGTAAACTTTGACCAGGAAATAAGTCTTCTTGCAGTTCTGTACAGCGTTCAATCTGATCTGCAAGTTTTCTTTTTTGTGCTTTCAACAAACGTTTTTCAAGATGATTTAAACCTTTTATTTGTTTTACTTCTTGAGATTTTACTGCGCCTAAAAACGATTTATCTGTTTGTTCTGCTAAATCAAAGAGGTGTTTAAATTGTGATTCTAACTGTTGCCTCTGTTCTGAAAAGTCGATATCAATATTAGAAATTTTTCGAACACGCTTATTTATAAACGAATGACGATCTAAAAACAAATCTTTATTTTGAATATTTAAATTATTAAGTTTAGAAGCCTGCTTTTCTGATTTCACTAAAGCCGAATTCCTTAATAATAACATTGGAAATGTGACATTCTGAGCCTCAAAATTAGATTTTAATTGCAACCAATATATCATTTCTCCACCACCGCCAATATAACATAGGTTTGGTAGGATTACTTCTTGATATAAGGGGCGCATGATTACGTTAGGAGAAAATCGCTCAGGCGCCTCATCGAGGTGTTCTAGTAGCTCACTCTTACTCCAGGTAATATTAGTATCCAATACTGAATAAACTCCTTCACTTTCTATAATACGTTCACGTAAACCATCTTTAATATAAAAGAGGTTGATTTCTCTCGGATTTACCTGAATTTTTAATTCTAAATCTTCTAACTTCTTGTTGGTTTCAGAAACAGTTTTAAATGCCGTTTGCTCTAACATTTCTTTTTGCATCTGCGGAATAAACAAACGTTTCAATTCTCTATCATCTGCATCTAAAATAACTAAACCGTGCTCACCAAATAACTGGTTTGCCAAATAACGAGTTGCATCTGCGAGATTCGAATGATTGAGATATCCCTCCCTAAACCAACTTTTTAATTGTTCTGCGTTTTTTCCTGCTCCAAACTCTAATGAAATTACGTCAAAAACAGCATCTAAACCTTCGGTATCAAAATGACCAACGGCTCCTGTTTGCTTAGAATTCCATTGTATTTTTTTACCTCTAAAATTAAAGTAATTAATTTCTTCAAAATCATGATCTTCAGAAGCCATCCAGTAGACGGGTACAAAATTATATTGAGGATATGTTTCTTTTAACTGCTTAGTTAAATTTATAGTTGAGATTATTTTATACAAGAAATAAAGTGGCCCTGTAAAAAGATTCAATTGGTGACCTGTAGTAATTGTAAACGTGTTCTCAGCATTTAAACTTTCAATATTTTCAGCTGTTAATTCTGATGCTTGAAGATTTTTATATTGCTTTTTTAAACTCTCGACTAAAACAGCTCTCGATTGCGCTTCAACCGCTAATTGTTTTTCTACAATCTGAGCTTCAAAATTCTCTAGTTTTGGAAAGCGATGATAAAAGTCTTTTAATTCAGGTTTCTGATCTAAATAATCACATATAAAGTCTGAAAAGTAATGGGTTTCCCTAAACGGAATACAGTCGGTTGGCATACAAATCTCAAATTATGGCATAAATATAAGGCTCTTCAGTATTTTAATTCCTAATTTTTAGTTAATTCACTTATGCTGCGTATATTTACTCGCATTAAATTAAAACCAAATTCGATGCAAAAACCAGTTACTTTTCTTGTTGTTTTTTTCTGTTTTCAGCTCTCACTAATGGCTCAAACCATTGCATCTCCAAGTGACTTTTTAGGCTATGAAATCGGTACACAATTTAGTCGAAATCATCAAGTTATAGAGTATTTTAAAACTATTGAAAAACAAGTTCCGAATCAATTAAAACTAGAAACCTACGGAAAAACAAACGAGAGAAGAAGTCTGTATTTGGCCTATATTTCTAGTGAAGAAAACATAAAAAAACTTGAAACGATTAGAGAAAACAATTTAAAAAATATTGGATTATTAGACGGTGAATCTTCTGCTGACGATATTGCAATTGTTTGGTTAAGTTATAACGTTCATGGTAATGAAGCTTCGAGCTCTGAAGCATCAATGCTTACCTTATTTAAATTACTTACAGAAAAACAAGAGTGGCTTAAAAATACGGTTGTGATTATTGATCCTTCCATGAATCCCGATGGCCGTGATCGTTATATTAATTGGTATAACGAAACAGCAAGTCAGCCTTACAACATTGACAGACAAGCGAGTGAACACAACGAACCTTGGCCTGGAGGAAGACCAAATCATTATCTTTTTGACTTAAATAGAGACTGGGTTTGGGCATCACAAGTAGAAACACAGCAACGGTTAGAAGTATATAACAAATGGATGCCTCATGTGCATGTCGATTTTCATGAACAAGGAATTAATGAACCCTATTATTTTGCACCGGCTGCGGAACCATTTCATGAAGTCATCACGGATTGGCAACGCGATTTTCAAACCGAAATCGGAAAAAATCACGCTAAATATTTTGATGCTAAAGGTTGGTTATTTTTCACTAGAGAACGTTTCGATTTATTCTACCCGAGTTATGGTGACACCTACCCAACATTTATGGGGGCGATGGGAATGACCTATGAGCAAGGTGGCCATGGCATGGCAGGTCTAGGTATATTGAACGATGAAGGCCATGTATTAACATTAATTGAACGTTTAACACACCATACAACTACTGGGCTTTCAACCGTTGAAATAGCTTCAAAAAATGCTAAAAAACTAAATACTGAGTTTGCTAAATTCTTTGACAATTCCAACTTAAAATATAAAAGTTATGTTTTAAAAGGCAATGAAGATAAACTGAATAGTTTAAAAGCACTATTAAATAAACACAGCATCACCTTCGAAAACGCAACGACGTCTAAAGTTTCGGGTATCAGTTATGCTACCGGAAAGCAAGGTTCTCTAAACATTAACAGTAAGGCTTTAGTGGTACACGCCAATCAGCCAAAAGGTAAAATGGTGAAAGCCTTATTTGAGCCTAACGCTAAACTTTCGGATTCGTTAACTTACGATATCACCGCTTGGTCACTTCCTTATGCATACGGATTAGAAGCGATGGCGAGTATCACTAAGGTTCCGAGTGAAACCCTTTTGAGTAAAAAAGCATTGCAAGCGTTAACCGATACCTATGGCTATGTGAGTAAATGGAACTCTATAGAGGACGCTCAATTTTTAGCTGAATTATTGAAGTATAATTTCAAAGTCCGTTTTACAGAAAAACCATTCACCTCTAATAACAAAAAATTTGAACGTGGTTCATTAATCATTACTAAAGGAGATAATAAACACATTAAAAACTTCTTAGAAACCTTAAACACAATTGCTCAAGAACAGGCACAAACGCTGACGGAAATTAATTCAGGATTTTCACAAACAACACCAGATATAGGGTCGCCAGATATTAAACTGGTAAACAAGCAAAAGGTTGCTGTACTTTCTGGTGAGGGTACATCATCTTTAAGCTATGGTGAAGTTTGGCATTTCTTTGAACAACAATTACACTATCCTATAACCTCTATAAATACGGCTGATCTTGGAGACATAAATTTAGATAGGTACCATGTTTTAATTCTTCCGAATGGTAATTACAGAAAAGTATTTACAGACGACAACATGACTAAACTTAAAGATTGGGTACGTGCTGGTGGAAAAGTGATTGCTATTGATGGTGCCTTACGAAGCTTTGCAGGTAAAGATGGTTTCAGCCTAAATTATAAGACGTCTAAAGATTCTAAAGACGATGAACAAAAACAAAATCTAACGTCTTATGCAGATCGCGAACGCGAATACAGTAATAACTTAATTACTGGAGCTATTTTTAAGACTAAAGTAGATAATACACACCCTATGGCTTTTGGTTATGACGACCATTATTTTACATTAAAATTAGGGAGTTCGGCGTACAGTTTATTAGATAGTGGTTACAATGTGGCTTACTTAGATAATATCAAAGTATATTCTGGTTTTGCAGGACAAAATGCATTAAAAAGCTTAGATCAAACTTTAGTATTTGGCGAAGAACCGATGGGCAGTGGTAGTTTTATTTACATGGTAGATAACACGCTTTTTAGAAGTTTCTGGGAAAATGGAAAACTGTTTTTAGTCAACTCTATTTTTATGGTGAATAATAATGCTTATGAATTGTGATGAAACGAGATGTGAGACCACTTCGCTTACAAACATTAAAGCCAAGGCTTAATTCTTAAACCATAATGAATACGGATTTAATAATCGAATTTACACCATTGCTAAATAAAATATAAATAATGAAAACTTTAAAAGAACAAACTGACGCTAAAATTGCTGCTGGAAGAAAAGCAAAACCTGAATTCATGGAAGGTGTTGATGCCATCATTAATAAAGCAAAAGCATTTCAACAAGGCGCTGACGCCCTTAAATTAGGTGAAAAAGCAGTAAATTTTGAACTACCAAATCAAAAAGGAGAATTAATCTCATTATCTGTCTTACTAAAAAAAGGACCTGTAATTATTACATTTTATCGCGGCAGTTGGTGTCCTTATTGCAACTTGCAACTAAGAGCACTACAAGCAAAATTAGCCGACATCCATAAATTAGGAGCGACGTTAGTTGCCATTAGTCCTGAGGTGCCAGATGAATCTCTAACAGAAAACGAAATAAATAACATGGAATTTACGGTATTGTCTGACCAAGATGCAAAAGTGGCATCACAGTTTGGTGTGGCTTGGGAAGTTCCTGAATTTTTATTGGAACACATGCGCGTCGATAGACAACTTGATCTAAAAAAAGTCAATAATGGTAATGCTAGTGTTTTACCAATTCCGGCTACGTTTATTTTAGGAACTGACGGTATCGTTAAATGGAATTATGTTAATATCGACTACAGAACACGCTCTGAGCCAGATGACATTATCGAAGCGTTAAAAAAGATAAGTTAGAAAACTCTAGGCAAAGTTATCATGGGAAGTGGCTGCTATGTTCAGATCATATACTTATTAGTAGCTTTTAGAAAACAGTTTTAGATGGCATCAACCATCATCACTCAAATAAATAATTATGAAAAACTTTAAATCATCACTTTTAGTCTTACTCGTCCTTTTTACAATTTCATCTTGTAAAGAAAATGACACTAAAGAAACCACTCCCGAATTTAAAGTAGAGTTCGAAAAATTCACTTTAGATAATGGCCTACAAGTCATTCTTCATGTTGACAAATCAGATCCTGTAGCCGCTGTAGCCTTAACAGCACATGTAGGTTCTGCACGTGAAAAAGCAGGACGAACAGGTTTTGCTCATTTATTTGAACATTTACTATTCTTAGAATCTGAAAATCTTGGCAAAGGAGGTTTAGACCAAATGAGTGCTCGTATTGGTGGCTCTGGTGCTAATGGATCTACAAGTAGAGATCGTACTAATTATTTTCAAACCGTACCCAAAGATGCCTTAGAAAAAATGATTTGGGCAGAAGCAGATAAATTGGGTTACTTTATTAATACTGTAACAGATCCTGTTTTAGCAAAAGAAAAACAAGTGGTTAAAAACGAAAAACGTCAGCGTGTAGACAACCAACCTTATGGTTTTAATTCTAGTGTTATAAATAGTAATTTATACCCTGAAGGTCATCCTTACAGTTGGGAAGTTATTGGATCTTTAGAAGATTTACAAAATGCCACTTTAGAAGATGTTAAGGAGTTTTACAAACGTTGGTATGTACCAAATAACGTCACTTTAACCATTGCAGGAGATATTGATATTGCACAAACGAAAACTTGGGTAAAAAAGTATTTTGATGAAATCCCAAAAGGTGAAGACATCCTTGATGTAAAAAAACAACCTGTAACTTTAACAGCGACAAAACAATTATACTACGAAGATAATTTTGCGCGCTTACCAAGGTTAACAATGGCTTGGCCAGGAGTACCGGAATACGATAAGGATTCTTATGCCCTAAGTGTCCTGACAGATTATTTATCTAATGGAAAAAAAGCACCATTAAATAAAGTCTTAGTTGAAAAAGAAAAGCTTACCGATAATGTACAATTTTATCAAAACAATGCTGAAATTGCTGGACAATTAATGCTGAGCGTTACCGCTTTTAATGCTACTCATTTAGACACTGTAGCAGCAGCAATAAAAGAAGGTTTAAAAGATTTTGAAACTCATGGTATTTCTGAAGCTGACTTAAATAGAATTAAAGCAGGACAAGAAACTGATTTTTACAGAGGACTCTCTAGTGTTTTAGGCAAAGGATTTCAGTTAGCTCAATATGAAATTTTTGCAGGTGATCCTGGTTTTATTAATCAAGATGTACAACACATTTTAGCAGTCACTCCAGAAGATGTAATGCGTGTTTATAACACTTACATTAAAGGAAAGAATTTCATCGCAACTAGTGTTGTACCAAAAGGACAAGGTAACCTAATTTTAGAAAATTCTGAATTAGCAAATATCGTTGAAGAAGAAATTATAGAAGGTGCTGAAGCTACTTTTGATGCTAGTATTGCGGCAGATTATGAAAAAACACCAAGTAGTTTTGATCGCTCTCTAGAACCTGCTTATGGAGAAAGTCCGGATTTAATAATTCCTAAAGTTTGGAAACAAGATTTAGCTTCTGGAATTAAAGTTTTCGGTATCGAAAATACAGAAGTTCCTTTAGTAGAATTTGAACTTGAAATAAAAGGAGGTTTACTGTTAGAACATATAGAAAAGGTTGGAGTTTCTAATCTTATGGCTAGATTGATGAGCAAGGGTACAAAAAACAAAACACCCGAAGCATTAGAAAATGCTATTGAAAGTTTAGGAGCGCAAATAAACAGTTATGCGACCAATAACAGTGTCACCATTTCTGGAACTACACTAGCAAAACATTTTGATGCAACTATGGCTTTAGTGACTGAAATTCTGTTAGAACCACGTTGGGATGAGGAAGAATTCAACTTACTAAAACAAAGTACTATTAGTGCTATTCAACGTCAGAAAGCAAATCCAAACAGTATTGCTGCCAATGCCTTTGCGAAGCAATTATATGGAGAAGATAATATCTTAGCGTATAACAATAATGGCACGGAAGCATCGGTAAATGCGATTAACATTTCAGATTTACAAAACTTTTATGCGACCAAATTAACTCCAAAACTTACGAATTTGCACATTGTAGGATCAATTTCAGAAAGTGATGTGATTAGTGCTTTAGAAACTATAAATTCCACTTGGGAACCTAAAGAAATTGTGATTCCTGAATTGCCTCAAGTCGTAATGCCAGAAACCTCTAAAATTTATTTTTATAATGTTCCTGGAGCAAAACAATCTGTAATTGCCTTTGGGAATCCATCATTAAAAGCGACTGATGCCGATTATTATGCAGCGACTGTAATGAATTACCGCTTAGGAGGTGGCAGTTTTGCATCGCAATTAACGCAAGAGTTACGCGAATCTAAAGGTTATACTTATGGAATTCGTTCAGGATTTGATGGTGATGCGCAAACAGGAGAATTTTCAATTAGTAGTTCTGTTCGTACAAATGTGACTTATGAATCTGCCGCTTTAGTTAAAGAGATTTTAGAAAATTATGGTAACAGTTTTAGTGAAGACGATTTAGAAATCACCAAAGGATTCATGTTAAAAAGTAGCGCTCGTGCTTTTGAAACCTTAGAATCTAAATTAAACATGCTAAGCAATATTAGTAATTACGGTTATGCAGATGACTTTGCCAAACAGCGCCAAACTATTGTTAAGGAACTAAGCGTTGCTGATGTTAAAGGACTCGTTGAAAAATACATCAAACCGAACCAAATGATTTATGTTATTGTTGGTGACGCTAAAACCCAATTAGATAAATTGAAGGCCTTAGGCTTTGGAGAGGCTGTACTATTGAATTAGTAATTTATTTAAAGCATCTCAAATCCAAATCGTTCTGCTGCAGTTGGTGTTTACCATCAACTGCGGATACAGAGCATGACTGCATGTTTTGGTTTCAACTAGAAAATCAATTAAATTCACATTAAAATGTCTTGAATAAACGCGAACACACTGCACTATTCCATCAGGCATGGCATGCTTAAACATAAGGTGACATTATAGTGTGATCATGTCACACAGACTTGTTTACCTCATTAAGACCTCTAATTACATTCCCACAATTTATATGTTTATAAAGTAATTAGATAAATTACTAATTACGCGCTACAAACTTCACATTGTCCGGTTAATAAAATATCGGTAGAATCTACTATATGATTTTTTATAGATGGAATTTTGATCTCAACAGATAAGCACTCCACCTTATTACATTCCGTACACTGAAAATGCGGATGCTTATCAGAATGATGGCTCGCAGAACAGCCTTTACACTTCGCATACCACTTTAAACCATCTTTCCCATTAAAAGAATGGATAATTCCATCTTGTTCAAGACGATCTAAAATTCGATACACTGTTGTTTTATTCATCTTATCTTTTACAATTTCAATAAGGTTTACAACAGATTTAGCCTCTTGCTTTTCTTCAAATATTTGTAATACCGTTGTTACTGACTTTGTTTTTCTAATGATTCCCATAAAACAAAATTAATGCAATTAAGTTGCATTTACAAATAGATTTTTCTACTTTCGCTACTGAGTTGCATTAACAATTATAATTTTATGATACAGATACAAGATGTGAGTAAATCATTTAAGGGTGATTTTGCTGTTCAAAACTTAAATTTAGAAGTTAAGAAAGGGGAAATTTTAGGTCTTTTAGGCGCTAACGGAGCAGGAAAATCTACTACAATAAATATGTTATTGGGATTTTTAAATCCCGATTCAGGGAACGTCTATATTAATGAAATTGATACCAGTACTAATGCGCACGATACCAGAAAACTTATAGGTTACATTCCTGAAAATGTCAACCTTTACCCATATTTAACCGGTTTAGAGAATTTAGATTATTTCTGCAAACTTGCCGGTTTAAACTATACTAAAGATGAGTTAGAGAATTACCTCAGCACGTGTAGTTTATCGAGTGATGCGCATCATAAAAAAGTGAGTGGTTATTCTAAGGGTATGCGTCAAAAAGTGGGTATTGCTATCGCTTATGCTAAAAAAGCAAAAGTGTATTTGTTAGACGAACCAGCTAGTGGTTTAGACCCACTTGCAAGTAACGAACTATCAACACTACTGCAAAAACTCGCCTCAGAAGGTGCTTCAATTTTAATGGCTTCTCACGATATTTTCCGTGTAAGAGAAGTTTGTAATCGCATTGGTATACTAAAGAAAGGAATTCTAGTAAAGGAGCTAAACAGCAAAGATGTAAGCGCTAACGAACTAGAAACTTTATATCTACAATTTATGCAAAATTAATACTTCCATCATGTTTCAAATTATAAAAAATGAATGGCGATTTTTAGTGCGGAGCCGTATATTCTTAGGCATAACTATAGCCTTTAGTGCCATTATGTTACTTTCTATTTTTTTGGGAAATTATCAAATAAAAAAACAAGAGCAAACCTATCAAAATGCAAAAGACCATGTTCGGCAGCAATGGGTAAGTATTGATGAAATGAATCCTCATAGTGCGGCACATTACGGAACATATGTATTTAAACCTTCCAATTTATTAAGCAGTCTCGATGAAGGTGTAAATAATGTAACCGGAAATGTGCTTCGGGTTGAAGGCCATGTACAGAATGAGATTATTCACTCTGAAGCATCACAAATGCAAGCCGTCTCTAGATTTGGAAAATTAAAACCGTCATTATTACTTCAATATATTGTCCCTTTACTCTTAATATTTCTAGCGTTTAACAGCGTCAGTAATGAGAAACAAAGTGGGCGACTTAAATTATTAGTCTTACAAGGCGCTAAACCTATACAACTAATTTTCGCTAAAACCCTATCCGTTTGGTTATATGGCATATTGCTATTAACTTTTATAATGACGGCTTACGCCCTGTTTAATTCGCAAAACTTAAGCACAGATATTGTAATCCGAACGGGTCTATTTTTTTCAACCTATAGCCTCTACTATTTTATTATTTGCGGGCTCACCGTTTTCTTTTCTGCACGTTGGCAAAACGCGACCGTTGCTTTGACTTCAATGTTGGGTATTTGGATTATTTGGACGATGTTTATCCCTAATATTTTAATGAGTTCTGCCGAAAAATGGTATGCGCTTCCGAGCCGAAATGAATTTCAATCGGCAATGACCGAAGACCGTTCAAAAGGTTTAGATGGTCACAATCCTACCGACAAGCGAAGTATTGAATTAAAGGAAAAAGTACTTAAAGAATACGGTGTAGATAGTGTCTCTCAACTTCCTATAAACTTTGATGGTATGCGAATGCAAGCCGATGAAGATTATGGCAATAGCGTTTGGGACAAGCATTTTGGTAATAACAGAGCTATCTTAAAACAACAGAAACAAAGCTTTCAATTAGGCGGCATTGTCAATCCGTTTATTTCGCTACAAAATACAAGTATGGGCTTTATGGCTAGCGATAACTTACATCATCAAGCGTTTTTATTACAAGTAGAAAATTACAGGAGAGTATTTATTAAAATGCTAAACGACAAGCAAATTTTCGGCGGTTCTAAAACAGGTAACTGGAGCTGGAAAGAAGACAATGCCTTTTTTAAATCTGTTCCTGATTTTGAGTACAAGCCGACTCAAATTTCAGAAGTGCTTTCAAACTATATGTTAGATATTCTTTTAATGATTTTATGGTCAATTCTTGTGATTATACTTATTGTTTATGGAACCAAAAAAATAAAAATTATATGAGAAGTTTAAAAACATTTTTATTCGAATGGAAACATTTCGTTGGAAGTCCTTTTAAAATTTTAGCTGTATTACTTTTTATCATAGCAAGTATGTATGGTTTACATAATGGTGCCGATTTATATCATAAACAAAATGCTGAAATAGAACGAATCAATGAAGAAGTTGAAACTAAAAAAGCGACAATACTTTCTTATTTTAAAAACAATGAAAAAGGACCGAGTGAACATCCTTGGGTTGATATTACAACTCCATTTTGGGCGATTTATAACACACCAACTTATCACTTTAAGAATCCATCACCAACATTAGTTTATAATATTGGACAAACCGAACAATACGGATTTTATAAATTAATTACCACATCGAGTAGCGGTTATGATGCAGATATGACTAAGGAAATTGCTAATCCAGAACGCATACAGTCTGGCACCCTAGATTTTTCATTCGTCATCTTATTTCTATTACCACTTCTATTATTAGTCTTGCTGTACAACATAAAAGGCCAAGAATCAGAACATGGCTTTTTACCATTGATATTTGTTCAAACAGGATCAAAAAATTGGTGGCTACTATCAAGAACGGCGTTTTACACTGTTCTTCTTCTAATTGTAATATTTGGATTAATGGTTTATGGTGCGATGCTTACCAAAGTATTTGTTGCAGATACCATGTTTTGGAATCTTCTGCTTTGGGTGACGCTCTATCTTTTCTTTTGGATAACTCTATATTTTCTAATTTTAAAATATGGAAAAAACACAGTTTCCAATACACTACAAATGGTTGGAGTCTGGCTACTATTTGCTTTCATTATTCCTGCAACCGTACAACAGTGGATTGCGATTGAAAAACCGACCAATTTAATGGTAGATCTCATTGATGTGAGTAGAGACAAAAAAAGTGAAATTAATGCACAACCGATAGCGGTAATTGATGCCCAACTTTTTCAACTGTATCCCGCTTTAAAGGAAACTAAAGTCGCTAAAGACACCATTATTGTTCAGAAAGTGAGAGGTTATTCATCTGAAGCATTAATTAATTTAGAAATAAAAAAAGCAACTCAAAGCATCGAAGCCGATAATCGTATCAAAAATGAATTGATTTCAAAAACCTATTGGTACAATCCTATCACCTACTTTCAAAACAAACTAAATCAACTCACTCATACCGATTATAAGGACTATGAAGCGTTTAGAAATAACATTCGAAAAAGTGTCGATACGCGTATTAAAATGATGGTTTTTGATACTTGGAATGACATTACCATAGATAAAGAAAAATATTTAGAATATAATTCAACACTACCCAACAATGCATACTATTAAAAAACTACCCGTTACGGTATTGAGCGGCTTTTTAGGAGCTGGCAAAACCACCCTATTAAATCATATTTTACACAATAAGGCAGGTTTAAAAGTTGCCGTAATTGTAAACGATATGAGTGAGATAAATGTAGATGCTAATTTGGTTAGCAGCGAAAACGTACTATCTAGAACCGAAGAAACACTCGTTGAAATGAGTAATGGCTGTATCTGCTGCACGTTGCGTGAAGATCTAATGATTGAAGTAGAGCGTCTGGCTAAAGAAAACCGTTTTGATTACTTGCTTATTGAAAGTACAGGCATTAGCGAACCCGTACCTGTAGCGCAAACCTTTTCATTTGTAGATGAAGAAAATGGTATAGACCTTTCCCGTTTTAGCTATGTTGACACGATGGTTACAGTTGTAGATGCCTTTAACTTTTTTCAGAATTTCGGAAGTCCTGAAACCTTAGCACAACAGAAACTTTCAGATATTGAAGGCGATTTTAGAACCATCGTCAACCTACTCACGGACCAAATTGAATTCTGTAATGTTATCGTATTAAATAAAACCGATTTGGTTTCTAAATCGCATCTCGGACTTCTAAAAGCGACCATATGTCGTTTGAATCCATCTGCAAAAATTATTGAAGCTAGTTTTAGCCAAATAGATCCTAAGGAAATTCTAAAAACAGGATTATTCAATTTTGAAGACGCAGAACAAAATGCCGGATGGATTGAAGAATTAAAAAAAGATAAACACACGCCTGAAACTGAAGAATACGGCATTGGCTCTTTTGTTTTTAGAACTAAAAAGCCCTTTCATCCAGAACGGTTTTGGAATTATGCACAACACGAATTCCCGCAAAATATACTACGAAGTAAAGGCTTATTTTGGATCGCCTCGAGACCCGAACAAGCCCTAATTTGGGGACAAGCAGGAGGATCCTTGCGAGCTGACAATGCTGGTGTATGGTGGAGCAGCATGAGTTTTCAACAACGCATTGAGCAAATGGCATTTGTAGAAAACCAGCACACCATTGAAGCTGATTGGCATACCATATTTGGCGATAGAAAAAATGAAATTGTCTTTATTGGTCAGCATTTAGATGAACAATTAATCAGAAATCAGTTAGAAAGTTGTCTGCTTACGGTATCAGAACTCGAATCAATGGCATGGCAGAACGGATTTCAGGATAATTGGCCAGTCGAAAGCGTTTATCCTTTGGGAGAATAAGTATAACTAAAAACGCTAAAATTTAGAGAAATCATAACTAAAATGACTCATTCAAAAAAGATATATTGGGCATATAAATTAGGTGCTATTAGTGCTTTTCTCTGCATAGTTCACTGTCTTACTGTACTTATATTGCTTACACTCGGCATCGGCTTTATAAGCAATCCGATTATAGCCTATCTCTTAATTACTATTGCGTTTGTTTCAATTTATAAAACCACTAATATCCGCTTTTTAGAACCAATTAGCATTTTTTTATGGTTAGCTTTTATAGGGTTCTCTATTTCAATGCAATTAGAAGCTGAAGTTTTTGAATATACTATGTTTCTTTTTTCAACATTCATTATTCTCGGTCATTTTTATAATATGAAATATTACCGTAAATAATAACATCCAATAATATGAATAATTTTTTAAATATGAGAGATAAAGAACAAATTGAAATTATAGGAGACAATCATTTCACCTCGAATATAAAAACTCCTTTACGCGCGGATGCATTCGAAAAATCTGACGATGAAAAAATCAAAAATATTCAACATCATTTTAAAATGATCATGCATGAGATGGGATTAGATTTAACCGATGATAGTTTGTCTGGCACACCATATCGTTTTGCAAAAATGTATGTAAAAGAGCTATTTTATGGATTAAACCCAATAAATAAACCGAAACTTTCAACCTTTAAAAATAAGTACGGTTATAAAAAAATGCTTGTGGAACAAAATATCACCATTGATTCTGCCTGCGAACATCACTTCCTTCCAATAATAGGACATGCTCATGTCGCATATATCCCTAAAGATAAAGTTATTGGACTATCTAAAATAAATCGTTTAGTTGATTATTATGCACGTCGCCCGCAGGTTCAAGAACGATTAGTTCTTCAAATTTTAAATGATCTACAAGATGTTTTAGACACCAAGGATGTTATTGTTTCAGTAACAGCAAAACACCTTTGTGTTTCCACAAGAGGAATAAAAGACCAGAGTAGTTTTACGACCACTTTAGAATACGGAGGTTGTTTTTCCGAAACTGCAATCCGAAACGAATTTTTAAATATTATATCACATTAAAAAATTAGCCATGGAAAAATTATCAAGGCGAACATTTATTAAACAAAGTAGTTTTACGCTAACAGCTTTAGCGTTGCCTTTTCCTTTAATCTCACTTTCAAAATTAGATACTATGACAGCTAAAAATGCATTTGAAATAATTATCATTGGAGGAAGCTATTCAGGGCTTTCCGCCGGAATGACCTTAGGTAGAGCCTTGCGACATGTATTAATAATAGATAGTGGCAACCCCTGCAACCGTCAGACACCATATTCTCATAATTTTATTACACAAGACGGTAAAACACCAAAAGAAATAGCAACAAGTGCCAAAGAACAAGTGGAACAATACTCTTCTGTAAAATTCCATGATGGATTTGCTATACGTGCTGTAAAAACACCCAATGGATTTGAAATCACAACTCAAAACAACGTTAAATTTATAACAGAAAAGCTCATTTTTGCCACTGGTGTAAAGGACATAATGCCTGATATAAAAGGATTTTCAAAATGTTGGGGCATATCTATAATACATTGCCCATACTGTCATGGTTATGAAGTAAAGAATGAAGAAACAGGTATTTTAGCTAATGGTGATATTGCATTTCACTATGCGCAACTCATCAGTAATTGGACAAAAAAGCTCACCATATTTACTAATGGAAAATCGACTTTAACACAAGAGCAAATTGCTAAAATTAAGACCCATAACATTCCTATTATTGAAAAAGAAATTACAGCTTTAAATCACAAAAACGGCCATCTAAAAAACATCATTTTTGCTGACCATTCTACCTTTCAACTTAAAGCCATTTACGCAAGACCAGCATTTGTACAGCATAGCGACATCCCAAAACAATTGGGCTGCGAATTAACAGAACAGGGCCTTATAAAAGTAGATATGTTTCAAAAAACAACCGTAGAAAACATTTTTGCTTGTGGTGATAATTCAAGTCCGTTCCGAGCGGTATCGCATGCTGTTGCCTCAGGAACTACCGCTGGAGCACTTCTTAATAATGAAATGACTGAAGTAGAATTTTAAACTTAACAACATGTTTTATATATTATAAATTATTGGTGCAAAAATGCCAATAATAGTATCGTTAAATAACTACCATTATAATTTTCAACCCACTTGTTTTTGAATCTAAAAAAACATTATTTTTAATTAAGGAAACACTTAATATAAAAGTATATGATTCACCCAAAAACAGAGTTAAAATTTATAAGCCAAGAGATTGGTTATGGAGTTGTTGCCACTGAATTTATACCAGCAGGCACCATTACTTGGGCTTTAGATCAGTTAGATCGCGAATTCACACCCGAAATGTTCAACTCCATGGATTCTATTTATAAGACGATTCTAGACACCTATTCTTATAGAAATAATAAAGGCAACTTTGTATTATGTTGGGATAATGGACGGTTTGTTAATCATAGTTTTAATTCTAATTGCCTCACTACAGCTTACGACTTTGAAATTGCCGTTAGAGACATTCTACCCGGCGAACAACTAACAGATGATTACGGTTATTTAAATATTTCGGAACCCTTTGAAGCTTTTGATGAAGGCACAGAAAGAAAAATAGTATTTCCTGATGATTTGGTTAATTACCATAACATTTGGGACCTTCAAATTAAGTCTGTTTTCAATAAAATTTTAGATAACGAACAGCCTTTACAACCCTTAATAAAAAATGATTTATGGTTAAAAATTAATCGTATCGCTAAAGGAGAAGAAGAAATGGATTCTATTTTAAAAAATTATTACTCAGAAAGAAAATAAATGGCTCATTCAAACTATTGAAACCAGATAACAATGCTGAAGTCTCTTTATTCAATTTCTCTAACCAAGGACTCATGCATAAAACCCTGTAAGGTATCATTCAAGCGAACATGAAACCAACGGTCTGTTTTACCTAGAATTTTAAGTGGTCTTTCAGCAGCTATATCTTGAAGTTTTGTAGACCTCACATTGGCCGCCACTCTCAATTCATTTCTTTTAAGACGTGTTTCACCATTCAAAGCTAATGGAAGGCTTACAATCGCAATAGGATCAGACTGTTTTACAAACGGCAAAGGATCTACAGCTCCTCCACTTGTGTAAATCCCAAAATGCAAGTGCGGACTTGTCGTTATAGCATTTCCTGTATTTCCAACAAACCCTAAGGTATCTCCTATTTCAACACGATTGCCCCCAGAAACCGCAATACTATCTAAATGCGCATAATAAAGCGATTGTCCAAAAAGTCCATCACGGAGCCAGACTTGTTTACCGCCCAAGCCACGATTTCCTGTTTTTGAAATAAAGCCTTTTGTTGCGGCAACCACAGGCGTACCTCGTTTCGCAAAAATATCAATACCTTCATGTGAACGATGACCCCCACTCCGTGTGGCTCCCCAAAAACTTTGAATCGCTTTATTATCTTTTCCACTCACTGGAAATGCTAAAGTCGGTTCAGTGAAAAGTTTCAGGCCAAAATTTCGCTGTTGCTTTCGATTTGGAAGTATTACTATTTTATATCTCCCCGTTTGGGTCACATCAAACTCTAAATGATTTAAGCTCGATGTATTCGAAAGCATTGGCTTTTCTTCAACTACCGAATCATTTTTAAATGAAAACACATCAATCGCTAGCTGCAAACTATCGGCATCACTATCCGATTCAATTTTAAAACGTTCCCCTTGCTGTAAATTCAAAGTATAGGCTAAAATTTTAAAATCCGACGTATCCGATTTAGATTGTAACATTAACGGTAAATCCAATTCAAGATTATTTCGCTTGGCATTGCGATAGGCTAATTCATAACGTTGAAAAATACTATCGTTATTTTTAAAATCACGTTCAAAAATTACTCGTGCAGAAGGTTTTGTGATAACATCAGCAACGTCCTGCACTTGTTTACAAGATGCTAAAATTAAAAAAAGGAATACGAAAATAAGGTTCAATTTCATACTTAATAATAACCATAAATTATACCAAAAAGTGTTATAGAAAGTCTAAAATATAGTTATAAACATCATATCATTATAAGAATAAGATTAAACTTTGAAGTGTAAACTGGCACCTCAGTAGTAACAGCGTTTAATTAAAGGCTGCTAATTACAGTGCTAATAATCAATGTTAACCATATGTTATATCTCTATTTGAGTTCATTCGAATTTTAAATGAGTTAAAGAAAAACAACAAAAACTTTAATTTTGAACAAACCAAAAAATAACGATTATGACAACAAAAAATACTCTCTTAATTATAGCTCTTATGATTTCCATGTTATCCTGTAAATCTGAAAGAGAGAAAAAAATGACCGTATCTGATGATGAAAAAGAAGCGATATCAGAAGAATCCGCAGATACAGTGCAGACCACTATAGGCGAATTGATTCTACCTAAACCCTACACAACAGAATCTGTTAGAAAAGAAAATAGCTTAGTCGATTGGCCAGAAGGCAAAATGCCAGTAGCTCCTGAGGGATTTACGGTGACCAAATTGGCAGACGGGTTTAAAAATCCACGATGGACCTACATCGCCCCAAACGGAGATTTATTTGTTTGCGAAGCTAATACTAAAGATAGCGCAGGTCTTATTACCGTTCTACGAGATAAAAATAATGATGGCACCATTGAACTTAGAGAAACCTTTCTAGACGATTTAAAACAACCTTTAGGAATGCTTATTATTGACAACCATTTCTATGTTGCTAATACAGATGGACTCTATAAGTACCCTTATAAAACAGGACAAACAGCTTTAGATCCTTCAAAAGGTGAAAAGATAGTGAACCTTCCTGCTGGTGGTTATAATAATCATTGGACCCGAAATATTATTACTAACAAAGCACAAGATAAAATTTATATTTCAGTAGGTTCTGCTAGTAATGTTGCAGAATACGGCATGGATGAAGAAATTCGACGTGCTAATATCTTAGAAGTCGCTTTAGACGGCACGAATGAAAAAATTTACGCGAGTGGACTTAGAAATCCTGTAGGTATGGATTGGAATCCTGTTAATGGTGAACTTTGGACCGCAGTAAATGAGCGCGATAAATTAGGAGATAACCTAGTACCAGATTATGTCACTAGCGTTAAGCAAGGTGGATTTTACGGTTGGCCTTATGCGTATTTTGGGGCTATTGAAGATCCGAGATTAGAAGGTGAAGCACCAGACCTAGTCGCTAAAACCATAGTTCCTGATGTTTCGGTAGGTCCACATACAGCGTCATTAGGGCTAACGTTCTATGATGAAGGTAATTTTCCTGCTAAATATAAAAATGGGATTTTTGTTGGACAGCATGGTTCATGGAACCGTTCCGTACTTTCAGGATATCGTGTTGTTTTTATACCTTTTGAAAACGGAAAACCAACAGGAAAACCTCAAGATTTCTTAACTGGATTTATAAGTGAAGATAGTGACACTGATGTTTACGGAAGACCTGTTTGTGTCGCTGTTACACCATCTGGCGACCTATTAGTTAATGATGATTCTGGTAATACTATTTGGAAAGTGAGTTACAATAATTAATATAGCGGCATCTAAAAGAAACCAACCATTACAACTACTACATGAAATTTACACCTTTAAAACTATTGGCGGTTATTGCTTTAACCGCCTTTATTCATCCATTATATACTCAAAATATTAGTGGTCATGTAAATGATTATTCAAACAGCCCCATATCTGATGTTGCCGTTCTCTTAAATCATAAAATCATTGCTAAAACTAATGCGGAAGGTGTTTTTTCCTTACCTAAAGCCTATCTGCTACCATTATCTGTTGAATTAAAACACCCTAATTATTACATTAAGACCGTAACCTTAACTCAAAATAACAGTGTTTTTCAACTTTCTATTTTAGAAGACACTTTAAACCTTGAGGAAGTGACCATCTCTTCAACGTATCAAAAAGAAAGTCAAGTTATAATTCCAACAGCGAAAATTTCGTCACAAAAATTTGCCGAGTATAGTCCCGTAGATTTGGTTTCAGCTCTAAACGAAACACCTGGAGTTTATATTCAGAGTGGTGCCCTAAACACCAACAGAATTGTGATCAGAGGTGTGGGCTCTCGAACACTTTATGGTACTAATAAAATACGCGCGTATTTCAACGGCATACCCATTACAAATGGTATTGGAGAAACAGCCATTGATGCTTTTGATCCTGAGGATATTGGTAGTTTAGAAATTGTAAAAGGGCCAAAAGCAACTCAATACGGCACCAATTTAGGAGGTACTTTATTACTGAATTCAACACAAGCTTCAGAAGGAGAAACCTTTATAAAGAGCAATCTTACTATTGGGAGTTTTGGACTGATTAAAAACAATGTATCTGTTGCTACTGCAAATGAAAAATTAGCCATAAACTTGAATTATGACCATTTAAAATTAGACGGATTTCGTGACAATAGTAATTATAATCGAAAAGCCGTTTTACTGACTTCAAATTACAAATTTAATGCTAAGAATGACATTGGAGTTTTAATCAACTTCACTGATTATTTTGCACAAATACCGAGTTCCATAGGTGAAACTGCATTTAATGAAGATCCTTCTCAAGCTGCTTTTACATGGAATGCTGCCCAAGGTTTTGAAGATAATAAACAGGTCTTAATAGGGTTTAATTATACCCATCGCTTTTCGGATCATTTTAGTAATACAACGTCAATTTTTTACAACTATCTCGATCATTATGAACCGCGACCTTTTAATATTCTAGACGAATACACCAATGGTTATGGTATAAGAACACTCTTTGCCAAAGATTTTAAATTCTTAAATCAAACCGCTCAACTTAGTTTTGGTGGAGAACTTTATAAAGACGACTATAATTGGAAAACCATTGAAAATCTCTACGAGAATAACGCCAACAATGGCAGTTTAGAAGGTGAACTACTTAGTGATAATATAGAAACCAGAAATAACCTTAATGCCTTTGCTACCGTAACATTACCTTTTACAAAAAAATTAAAAGCCCAATTAGGTATTAATGTCAACACCACTAATTACGAATTTAAAGATGACTTTAATATGGGGGAAAACAACAAAAATGCGGATCGTGATTTTGATCCCATAATTGCGCCTAATTTGAACGTCTTATACCAATTTACATCAAACATAAACGCTTTTGCAAACATCAGTAGAGGCTTTAACTACCCTTCTATTGAAGAAACATTGACGCCTGAAGGGGTTATTAATCCAGACCTAGGCCCTGAAACAGGTATTAATTATGAAGTTGGTAGTGAACTATTTTTATTTAAAAGAAAACTGCGATTTCAGCTTACTGCATACTTATTAGATATTGATAATTTATTGGTGGCAGACCGCGTTGGAGATGATCAATATATTGGTCGTAATGCTGGTAAAACAGAACATAAAGGTATTGAATTATCTGCTTCTTATGTACAGAAATTTAAAAATGGATTTTTACTTTCACCTTACATTAATGCCGAAATTACAGACCATCGTTTTATAGATTTTGTTGATGATCAAAACGATTACTCAGGCCATCAATTAACAGGGGTTCCTAAGGTTAAAATGAATGGAGGTCTTCAGTTAGGCTTTAAAAACTTCAACTTAAACACTAATTTTATCCATATCGGAGAGATGCCATTAAACGATGCTAACACTTTATCTTCGGATGCTTATACCGTTTTCAATACCAAGTTATCCTACAAGAATTCTATTGCGAAGAACTTCGATATTGAAATTAATATAGGTGTTAATAATTTTACAGATGAACAGTATGCATCATCGGTATTAATTAATGCCGTAGGCTTTGGCAATTCAGAACCACGTTATTATTATCCCGGAATGCCTAGAAATTGGTTTAGTGGCATTAAGATTGCATACGCTATTTGATCTCAAAGCATGGAAACCACAATAAAAATAAAATTATGAAAAAGAATTTATTAATAGGGCTAACACTTTTAGTCGTCTTTCAAATTGCAAAGGCACAAACAGACAGTTTACAATGGTTAGATATTGAATTGGCAAATTACAAATATCCATATGCTGTTTCTAAGTTAGAGTTGACCATACAAGAGCAAGATCTAACGATAGCTTATATGGATGAAAAGCCTGATAATTATAATGGTAAAAACATCGTGTTATTTCACGGCAAGAATTTTAATGGTGCCTATTGGAAAACGACGATTCAAGCGTTAACTAAAGAAGGGTTTCGTGTTATTGTACCCGATCAAATTGGATTTGGAAAATCCTCTAAACCCGATCATTTTCATTATACGTTTCAGCAATTGGCACAAAACACCAAAACTTTATTAGATACTTTAAATATTGAAAAAACAACGATTTTAGGACATTCTATGGGAGGTATGCTCGCTACGCGCTTTGCTTTAATGTATCCAGAGACCGTTGAAAAATTCATCTTAGAAAATCCCATTGGATTAGAAGATTGGAAATTAAAAGTGCCGTATCAACCTGTAGAATGGTGGTATAAAAACGAACTCAAAAAGTCTTCTGAAGGCATTAAAAAATACCAACTAGAAAATTATTACGACAACCAATGGAAACCTGAATATGATCAGTGGGTCAACTTACTAGCTGGTTGGACGTTAAATTCCGACTATAAAACCATAGCTTGGAATGCGGCATTAACTTACGACATGATTTTCACGCAACCTGTTGTTTACGAATTTAAAAATATCACGGCTCCAACACTTTTAATTATTGGAACCAGAGATCGAACAGCCTTGGGCAAAGGACTTGTTTCAGAAGACGTAAAAGAGACCATGGGATTGTATGATCAGTTAGGCACAGCCACTCAAAAGAAAATCCCTAATGCCAAATTAGTTGAAATAGAAAACGTTGGACATTTGCCTCACATCGAAAAGTTTGATAGTTTCATAAAACCGTTAATTGTTTTTCTAAAACAATAGCATTTTTTTAAATTAGGTGAATAAATAGTGTTTGAGCAGAAGAATAGCTATTATCCTAATCTTACCCTTAAAGTGAATATCTAAAATTTAATGATATAAATTATGAAAAATCTAATTCTAAATGATGGTCATACCATTCCGATTATCGGTTTTGGAACTTATAAAGCTACGGAACAAGAAGGCATTGCATCTGTTAAGCATGCGTTATTAAATGGGTATAGACTATTGGATACCGCTGCCGCTTATAATAACGAAGAAGCTGTAGGAAAAGGCATTAAAGCTAGTGGAGTTCCAAGAGAGGAAATTTTAGTGACGACTAAGTTATGGCGCGAAAATTTAGGTTATGACATGGCTAAAGAAGAATTTGAAAAATCTTTGAAGAAACTGGGCTTAGATTATATAGACTTGTATCTTATTCATTGGCCAGCAAATGCTAAGAATTATGATAATTGGCAAAATGCGAATGCAGAGGCTTGGAGAGCTATGGAAGAATTACAAGCCGAAGGAAAAATAAAATCTATAGGTGTCAGTAATTTTTTTGAAGAACATCTTGAAGCTTTATTTAAAACTGCTAAGGTAAAACCAGCCGTTAATCAAATAGAGTTTCATCCAGGTTACTGGCAAGAAGATTTAGTTAATTATTGCAAAAAACAACATATTGTTGTTGAATCATGGTCTCCTTTAGCAAGAGGAAAGGTTTTTGAAAATGAAGTCTTAGAAGACATTGCAAAAGCACACAATACCACTATCGCAAAAGTTTGTCTTCGATGGATCATTCAGCACGATGTGATTGTAATTCCGAAATCAACCACCAAAGCGCGTATTGAAGAGAATATAAATTTAGATAACTTTGAATTATCCAATGAAGAGATGAATACCATAAATGAGCTACCTGAATTTGGATTTAGCGGAGAACATCCACTTTTTTGGCCAGACAGAATCTAAATTCTAATTACAAGCCTTTTTAAAAGCGAAAACGCTGATAGAAACAGCGCTTGCATTTTACAAATGATGGTACAAGCTAAATCACGAGAACTTGTACCATCATAAAAAACTTAGAACACTATTATAGTAGTGCATAAAAGTAGTTATGATTAAATCACTTCACCATAAAGATCAAAATCCTCTGCTTCTGTTACTTTAATCGTCGCAAATTCGCCTGTTTTTAAATAGGTTTTACTCGCATCAATTAAAACTTCGTTATCAACATCTGGAGAATCAAATTCTGTACGACCAACAAAGTAGTTCCCTTCTTTACGGTCAATAACCACTTTAAATTCTTGACCGATTTTAGCCTGATTCAATTCCCAAGAAATCTGAGATTGAATTTCCATAATCTGGTTAACACGTTCCATTTTTACTTCTTCAGGAACATCATCTTCTAAATTATAGGCATGTGTATTTTCTTCATGAGAATAGGTAAAACAGCCTAAACGTTCAAAACGCATTTCTGAAACCCATTGTTTCAATTCTTGAAAATGTGCTTCTGTTTCTCCAGGATAACCAACAATAAGTGTTGTTCTAATGGTCATTTCAGGAACAATAGCTCTGAAGTCGTGAATCAATTTAGTCGTCTTTGCTTTTGTCGTTCCACGACGCATCGATTTTAATAAGTCATCAGAAATATGTTGTAACGGAATATCTAAATAGTTACAAATTTTAGGTTCACGCTTCATAATGTCTAAAACATCCATCGGGAAACCTGTAGGGAATGCATAATGTAAACGAATCCACTCAATACCTTCAACTTTAACTAAGTTCTCAAGCAACTCTGCAAGATTTCTTTTCTTATAAATATCTAATCCGTAGTATGTTAAATCTTGAGCAATAAGAATCAGTTCTTTAACACCATTTGCTGCTAACTTTTCTGCTTCAATCACTAAGTTTTCAATAGGCGTACTTTTATGCTTTCCTCTCATTAGGGGAATCGCACAAAAACTACAAGGTCTATCACAACCCTCTGCAATTTTTAAGTAAGCGTAATTCTTTGGTGTGGTCGTTAAACGTTCTCCAATTAATTCATGTTTATAATCAGCACCTAACGCTTTTAATAAACCTGGTAATTCTGTAGTACCAAAGTACTGATCTACATTAGGTATTTCCTTCTCTAAGTCTGGCTTATACCGTTCGCTTAAACAACCTGTAACAAAAACCTTATCGACTTCGCCATCTTCCTTTTTCTGCATGTACTCCAAAATGGTGTTCACGCTTTCCTCCTTAGCATTATTGATAAATCCACATGTATTTATTACAACAACATTACCTTCTTCCTCATGTACAACTTCTTTGCCACTTGCTTTTAGTTGTCCCATCAACACTTCGCTGTCGTAAACATTTTTACTACAACCTAATGTTATAACATTGATCTTGTTCTTCTTAATGGTTTTTGTTCTCATGCTTTTATAAATCAGTTTGCAAAGATACGGAATGATTTACGATAATCGATTGCCGCTTCGCGAGATTAAACTTTTTCCTATTTTTATAGTCCAAATTAAAAACGAAATCATGAAATCTAGATATTTCTACATTTTAATGTTAGGGTTGTTATTTAACATTTCATGTTCTTCTGAAGATGATTCAACTCCGAATGAACCAGAACCTGAAAACATTTATTTTCCTCCTATCAATTCAGATACTTGGGAAACAACATCTATTTCTGAATTAAACTGGAATACTAATGCACTACAACCTTTATTAGATTTTCTCGAAGAGAAAAACACTAAAAGTTTTATGATACTTTATAACGGAAAAATTATAGAAGAACATTATTTTAATGGTCATACAAGCGCAACTCCATGGTATTGGGCAAGTGCGGGAAAAACATTAACTACAGCCATTACGGGTATTGCACAAGAAGAAGGATTATTAAATATTGAAAATAAAGTTTCTGATTATTTGGGCACAGGTTGGACGAGCGCTCCCTTAGAAAAAGAAAACCTTATTACAAGTAAAAATTTATTATCAATGAATTCTGGTCTAGATGACACATTAGGAGACGATGTATCTCCTAATAATTTGCAATATATTGATGATGCAGGAACCCGTTGGGCTTATCATAATGTGTTTGTAAAACTTCAAGATGTAGTCGCAGAAGCGAGTAATGTTACATGGTCAAACTATTTTGATTCAAAATTAAAAAATCGAATTGGCATGACAGGTTCTTGGATTCCTTTAGGTGATTTGAGTGTGTATTGGAGTACCACTAGAAGTATGGCACGTTTTGGCTTGTTAACTTATGCTGATGGTAAATGGGAATCAGAACAAATTATACCTAAAAACTATTTAAGCGACGCTGTAAATACGTCACAACCTATAAATGAAGCTTATGGTTATTTATGGTGGCTAAACGGAAAATCAACATATCATTTGCCTCAAACGCAATTTGAATTTACAGGTGAAATTACTCCAAACGCACCAAGCGATATGTATGCCGCTTTAGGCAAAAACGACCAGAAGATTTATGTGGTGCCTAGTGAAAAATTAGTGGTCATTAGAATGGGTGAAGCTGCTGACGATGAGAATTTTGCCCTCTCTAATTTTGATAATGAGTTATGGGAAAAAATTACTGCTTTAATTGATTAAGTAATCTAAATTTAATAACCTCTATTTTTTGATATTGAAACTTATTTAAACGGTAACGCAAGTTTTATTGAAGAATTACATCTAAAAACAAACAGTTCATAACTGACAATATTAGATTTAATTAAATAATATTACTTTGTATATAAAATATCAACTTCTACTTATATTTCTTTTTTGTTATTCATTTCAAACTTATGCGCAATTATGCGAAGGTAATTTAGGAGATCCTGTCGTTTCTATTGATTTTGGATCAGGCACAGGACGCGGAAGTGCACTAGGTAGTTCTATTACAGCATTTACTTACAGTTCTGCAGGTGAATTAGACGAAGGAGAATATACCATTTACAATACAACTAGCGGCTTAAAAGGGAATGCATGGCATGTTACTTCAGACCATACAGGCGACACCAATGGCCATATGATGGTTATAAACAGTGCCGTTTTAGCAAACGAAGGAGTATTTTATACGAAAACTGTAACTGGACTTTGTGCTAATACGACTTTTGAATTTTCTGCTTGGTTAATCAATTTAATGAATCCTTCGGTAGGCACTGATGAATACCATCCAGATGTAACGTTTAGAATTAGCGACACGTCTGGTAATATTTTAGGATCTTATAATACAGGAGATATTGCGCAAACATCCTCTGGAGTTTGGCAACAATACGGCTTCTTCTTTACATTAGAAGCAGAAACTGAAGTAGTAATAACCATATTAAATTCAGCACCTAGCGCACATCCTGGAAATGATATCGCTTTAGATGATATTGCGTTTAAACCATGTGGACCAACCATTACAAGCGCTATTGAAAACGAATCAAGTATAAGTCTAGAAATTTGCGAAGGTGAAAATGTAAGTTACACATTTCAATCCATTGTCTCTTCTGGGTATTCAGATCCTCAATATCAATGGCAATATTCAGACGATTTAGGCACAACGTGGATAGATATTCTCGGTGAAACTACTCCTGATTATATATTTACAAACACAGGTCAATCTGGCACGTTTTTATATCGATTAGCAGTTGCAAATGGAACCAATATAAACTCACTTTCTTGTCGGATTACTTCAGATGACTATACCATAGAAATCATTGAAACACCAGAAGCACTAACAGGCGAATCAAATCAAACGTTTTGTACCACTCAAAATCCAATATTAAGCGATATTGAAGTTAGTGATGAGGCTATTTGGTATGATGCTGCTACTGATGGGAGTGTTTTAAGCGAAACAACTAATTTAGTAGATGGAACAACCTACTATGCTGCCAAACTAACTATAAGTAATTGTGAAAGTGATGTCAGATTTCCCGTTTTAGCAACTATTATTTCACCTAGTTTGGTGGTTAACACTATAGCGACTACTATTTGTGATACATCTAATAACAATTCTGAATTTGTAGATTTAACGATTTACGAAACTGAAATTTCAAGCTGTAGCGATTGTATAATTAGTTATTTTATATCACAAGAGGAAGCCGAGAATTATTCTGAGGAAGGACATATTTATACACCTTCTAATTTTGAATGGACAGAAGACACTACCAGCATTTTTGCTCGCATCGATTCTTTGGATAAATGTTATCAAACTTCAGAAATCACATTGAGCTTAGGTGAGACTCCTACAATTCCAATTAATGACGTTGAAAGCATTTGCGAGTATGAGAATTATGTAATTATCGATGCAGGCTATGGCTTTAATAGTTATTTATGGTCTACCGGAGAAACTACTCAAACCGTAGTTGTTACTAATGAAACTATTGGTGATTATTGGGTTACAGTAACTGAAGATTACGGCACTTATAGCTGTGATACAACCAAAGAGTTTCAGGTTATTTTGTCTAACACAGCTGTAATTTCGAGCATAGATATTGATGACTGGACAAATAATAACAATTCCATTCAAGTTAATTTATCAGATTTAGATAATGGTGATTATGAGTATTCTTTAGATGATATCACCTATCAAAACAGTAATCTATTTACAGGATTAACAACAGGTGAATATACCGTTTTCGTTAGAGATAAAAATGGCTGTGGCACTACAGAAGAAGTAGTTTATCTCTTAAATTACCCTAAATTTTTCACTCCAAACGATGATGGACAGCATGACACATGGTCTATAAAGTATTCTAATGAAGAGCCAAATCTGACTATTAAAATATTTGATAGATACGGTAAAATCCTTAAAAGTCTAGACGCCAGGTCAGCTTGGGATGGCACTTACAATGGCAAAAGAATGCCTACAAGTGATTATTGGTTTGTAGTCACCCGAGACAACGGAAGAAATTTTACAGGACACTTTACGTTAAAAAGATAGGAAACACTATATGAGCTAAAGCATACATAAATATGTATTGCTCACCGTTAAAATAGATACTATTAAGCAAAAGGATTGACTCTCATTAACAATTCATAAATACTCCATTGCCATAATAAGAAAAAAAGAATCATACCTAACATCGCATATACGCTCTGAAAGTTATAACTATTATATCTTAGAAATCTAAGGCAAAAGAAAATAATGACGCTAAAAAAAGACATTATAATGAAACCTGGAAATGATGAATAGTAAAACAAATATTTCGGTATCAAAGGACTTTTAAGTGACATAAAGGTACTTAAAACTTTATATACCTGTTGTAGCACTTTTAAAGAAGAGATAATTAAAATAAGAATTGTAATAATCCTTAATATCTTTTGATCTCGACAATTGAAACTCTTTTTCATTAAACTGAAATTCCTACCTTGGAAGGAACTCTATTTAAAAAAGGAATCTACAAACTCATATTTATTAAAGACTTGCAAATCTTCAATACCTTCACCTACTCCAATATATTTCACAGGAATTTGAAACTGGTCACTAATACCAATCACGACTCCACCTTTTGCCGTACCATCTAATTTAGTTACTGCCAAAGATGTGACTTCAGTAGCTGCCGTAAATTGTTTGGCTTGTTCAAAAGCGTTTTGACCAGTAGAACCATCGAGTACTAAAAGCACATCATGAGGTGCATCACCAACCACTTTTTGCATAACGCGTTTTACTTTAGTCAACTCGTTCATTAAGTTCACTTTATTATGCAAACGGCCTGCAGTATCTATAATAATAACATCTGCATTTTGCTTAACTCCAGATTCTAAAGCATCAAAAGCCACAGACGCAGGATCTGAACCCATTTCTTGTCGTATCATTGGCACATCTACACGATCTGCCCATACTTGTAATTGATCAATAGCTGCAGCTCTAAACGTATCTGCTGCACCAAGTACAACGTTTAACCCTTTCTTTTTAAACTGATACGCTAATTTACCTATGGTTGTTGTCTTACCAACACCATTGACACCTACGACCATAAGAACGTATGGTGTTTTAGAACCATCGGCTTGTTTTGGTAATTCTGGAATGGTATATTCTGTTTCTTCACCAGACTTGGTTTCGGACAGTAAGGCCCCGATCTCTTCGCGTAGAATCTTGTTTAATTCAGAAGTTCCTAGATATTTATCTTTTGCAACACGTTCTTCAATACGCGTAATGACTTTTAATGTAGTATTTACACCAACATCGCTGGTAACTAAGATTTCTTCAAGGTTATCTAAAACGTCATCATCAACTTTAGACTTACCGGCTACGGCTTTATTTAATTTATTAAAAAATGAAGATTTAGATTTCTCTAAGCCTTTATCTAAAGTTTCTTTCTTTTCGGAAGAGAATATTTTTTTAAAAAAACTCATTTTGGTAGTTAGGTTATTAATCGCACTTCGATAAGCTCCGTGTGACAGTATTATTTACAATTATTACATTGCAACAACCTTGCCTATAACATTTTACTGTTAAGATGTCAGATGTTTTTCAAATATAAGCATAAAAAAACTGCTTTCAAATGAAAGCAGTTCCGCTAGTCTCTATATAAATAAAGATTATTTTTTGTTTAAAAAGTCATTGACAAATTCTGGTGCCATTACTGATTCTACGAACATGTATGCTCCAGTTTTTGGTGATTTCACCATTTTTATAGCTTTTGTCAAACGTTTTGATCCTGTCTGTAAAGACGCTACTGATTTCTTTGCCATGGTTTCTTATTTTATCTCTTTATGAACAGTCATACGCTTAAGGATAGGATTAAATTTCTTAATCTCCATACGATCTGGCGTGTTCTTCTTATTTTTCGTTGTAATATATCTTGATGTTCCTGGTTGACCAGAAGTTTTGTGCTCAGTGCACTCTAAGATAACTTGTATTCTATTTCCTCTTTTTGCCATTGTAAATTGACTTAAGCGTAAACGCTATTATTTGTAAAATCCTTTTGCTTTAGCTTCTTTTAACATCGCTTCGATACCAATTTTATTGATAGTCTTTAATGCTGATGTAGAAACTTTTAATGTTACCCACTTATCTTCTTCAGGAATATAAAAACGTTTTTTGATCAAGTTTGCATCAAACTTGCGTTTCGTTTTATTCATTGCGTGAGAAACATTGTTCCCAACCATCGCTTTCTTCCCAGTAAGTTCACAAACTCTTGACATTGTTTTCTTTCTTTAGGTCTATAATTTATTATTCTGCTAACTCTTATTGTATTTAAAGGAATTCCTTCAAATTAATCTCAGTAAGAATCTAAAATCCGAACATGGATATTTTAAACAGGGTGCAAATTTAGTAAAACTTTAGGTTTCAGCAAACATAAAAGTCTACTTTTTCAAAAAAAATTTCTGAAGCATTTCAAAAGCTTTATTTGAAGCCCTTACAATTACCTTCTCACGAAGGTTTCCGAAGTTAAAAACTTCAGAATAAACCCCCTCTTTTGAGGCAATGGCAATCCAAACCGTTCCGACTTCTGCTTCTGAATCTCCTTTAGACGGTCCGGCATTACCAGTAGTACTTATCGCATAATCACTACCAAATAATGTTCTCACATTCTTAGCCATACTTTCTGCAACCTGCTTACTTACCACAGAGTATTTTTTAATATCGTTCTCTGAAACGTTTAAAATTTTCACTTTAGATTCTGAGGCATATGTTACAACACTTCCTTTAAAATATGCGGACGCACCTGCATTCTCCGTAAATGATTTTGCAATTCTCCCGCCTGTACAACTTTCTGCGACAGCTAACGTTTTTCCCATTTCAGTTAACTGCTTACCAATTACTGCTTCAATAGACTCGTCTTCTTCATAACCGATAAACACATCTTTAATCTGTGGTAACAGTAGATTTATCTGATTATGTAATTCTGCATCCACCATTACTTTATCAAAAGCTTTTGCAGATAATCGCATACGTACGCGGCCTAAACTTGGTAAATACGCTAGTTTTATAAAACTAGGCAAATGATCTTCCCACGCAGCAATGCGCTCTGCTAATGCACTTTCTCCAAGACCATAGGTTAAAATGGTTTTGTGCATTATATATGGAAATTTAAATTTTCCGATTAATTTCGGAATGACCTGCTCTGTAATTAACGCTTTCATTTCAAACGGAACACCTGGAAGAGAGACAAAGACTTTTCCGTTTTTTTCTAACCACATACCAGGTGCTGTCCCATTGTGATTCATAAGCACTGTGGCTGTAGAAGGCACTAAGGCTTGTTGTTTATTAACTTCTAAAAGTGGTGCTGTACTGTATTTTAAAAAAATCTGCTCTACATTAGCTAGAACAGCCTTATTTTCTATTAGGGTATCATTAAAATATTCGCAAATAGTATGCTTTGTAATGTCGTCTTTTGTTGGCCCTAAACCACCTGTAATTATAATGATATCTGCATTTTCTTCAGCTTCTTTTAAAGCTTTAAGGATATGCATTTTATCATCTTGAACTGATGTAATTTGATAGATTGAAATTCCAAATTTATTGAATTCCTTGCCTAAAAATGCTGAATTCGTATCTACAATTTGACCAATGAGAATCTCATCGCCAATAGTAATAATTTCTGCTTGCATTTAGAGTCCGAAATCGGCTTTAATTTCATTAACAGCATTATCTACAGCGGTTAATACTACTATAAGTTGTTCATCAACAATTTTATCCGTTTGCTCCAACTTACCCCAGTCTTGCACTTCAATTAACGTATCTAAGACACCAAGCTCAAATAAATCTATAGTCGGCTTCATTTTATGAGCCGCTTGATAAACTTCTTTATAGTCTTTAGCCGGTACTGCAATTCTTAATCGTTGAGCATCTTCTGGTACTTCTTCAATAAAAGCGGCTGCTAAAGCTGCAACGAAATCTTCGTCGCCTTCAGCCATTTCTCGTACGCGATGTAATTTATAATGTTGTGACATTTATTTAATTTTAATTGAAAACATTTCTATACCCTCAAGATATCCTTTTAATTGATCTTCTCCAAAAACTTTACCAACTCCCGCTGGTGTGCCCGTAAATATAATGTCTCCAATTTTTAAAGTAAAATATTTTGACACATATTCTATAAGTTCATCAATTTTCCAAAGCATCAGTTCTGTATTTGCAGATTGAACGACCTCTTCATTCTTCTTTAAGCTAAAATTAATGCTGTTTATATTTTGAAATTCAGACTTTGGTACCCATTTACCAATAACCGCAGCACCATCAAAGGCTTTAGCTTTTTCCCATGGCAAACCTTTTGCTTTTAATTGCGCCTGAAGATCGCGTGCTGTAAAGTCTATGCCGAGTCCGATTTCATCGTAATATTTATGTGCAAATTTCTTATCGATATGCTTTCCAACTTTATTAATTTTCACTAAAACCTCAACCTCATAATGTACATCATCTGAAAAATCTGGAATAAAAAATGGTTGTTTCTTGAGTAGAATCGACGTATCCGGTTTTAAAAACACAACGGGATCTGTTGGTTTTTCGTTTTCTAACTCTTTAATGTGGTCGGTATAATTGCGACCTATACAGATTAATTTCATATTTCTATCATTCCTGCCAAAACAGGAATCTTATTAATTTAACCTTTAATTTATATGGATTCCTGTCGTCACAGAAATTGCAATTAACTTAACTTGTTATTAAATTGACTTAACTTAATAGCCGTTAAAACCTTCTTAGTATACAATGGAAAATCAGCATTTAACAACCAACCAAAATAGCCAGGTTCTTTATCTAAAACTTCTAAAACACGTTTCCCTTTATGCTTCCCGAAAGAAAAGCATTCTTCACCTTCTTTATTAAAGATTAAGAAACCTGCGAAATCTGCGAATTTTTTACGTGAACTGAACTCTGCTAAAAACTTGGTGTCGTTTTCTAAATCTTGGTAGCGATCTAACTGTGCTTTTAAAACTTCGTAAGTAGCTTTCGTATCTGCTTCTGCACTGTGTGCATTACTTAAATCCTTGTCACAGTAAAACTTGTAAGCTGCGACTAGCGTACGTTGTTCCATTTTATGAAATATAGTTTGCACATCAACAGATTGCGTATTTTTCATATCGAAATCTACGTCTGCTCTTAACATTTCTTCTGCCAACAATGGAATATCGAATCGGTTTGAATTAAAACCACCTAAATCCGAATCCTTAATAATATTATAAATTTCTTTAGATAATTCTTTAAACGTTGGTTTATCAGCAACATCCGCATCCGAAATACCATGAATTGCTGTTACTTCCGCAGGAATTGGCATCTCTGGATTTACAACCCAAGTTTTAGCTTCTTCCTTACCATCTGGATAAACTTTAAGAATTGAGATTTCTACGATTCTATCTTTTGATATATTGATTCCTGTCGTTTCTAAATCGAAAAAACAAATAGGTTTTGTGAGATTGAGTTGCATTTCTAATTAATTTTCTACAAAGGTACTGAGATTCTTTAAAATAGACCTGATGTCTTCGTAGCTAATTGTATTTAACTAACATCAAATCATTTCAGAATTAAATAAAAAAAGAATCCAAATAGATAAGTCCAACAACACAAGGAACGGATAACTTGTTAAAATAAATTTCATCATTTTAATAATTTAACCGATATTTAAACACCTTACCCAATTCAAATGCGATTTTTACTTCTTTCCCTAACGTTAATTTTGTTTCAAAGCAGCATATATGCGCAAAAAAATATTAACACGCGAGAGGCGCTACCAAACCTACCTAAGGACACCATAATAACACATATTGATTCTATTGAAAATTTGATGATAGCTGATTACTATAAGGAAGATTACAGTTCGGTTATTATTAAAGCAAATGACATACTCAAAATAGCAAAACTCAATAATTTAAACAATGAGATTAGTGGCATTCGTAGTTTCCTAGCAAATTCTTACCTCAACTTAAATGACTCTTTAAAATCACTAGAGTATGCTAGAAAAAACATTCAGTTAGCAAAAAAACTAAACGACAATACCTCCTTAGTGGGTTCGCTTATTGATATAAGTAACATTTATTATGCTTTTGGAGAACCAGACAAAGCCATAAACTCTTATAAAAAAGCGATTCCTATTGCGCAAAAAGGAAGTAACGACCTTGCTCTTTTCTTCTTAAATCATAATATAGCTCAAATATATTTTGAGCACTATAAAGATTATGAAAAAGCAAAGCCATATCTTGATACTGCTGATGTGCATGTGCCAAAAGATTTCAAGATAGGACTTGCTGGTCTTAATTTATTTAAAGCCCATTATGCTTTTGAAACTAAAGATTATGTTTTAGCTACAAACCTATATCAACAAGCCATACTTTTAGCAAAAGAAACAAATAATCTCGATGTATTAAAGAAAGCGTACAATGGCTATATTGAATGTCTTGCCGTTAAAGGCAATTACAAAAAAGTCTATGATATTGGAAAAATAAAAGATAGCCTCTTCATAAAGCAAAGTAAGGAAGATATTAAAAATTCTGCTAATAACCTTATAACCACTCTTAAAAATGCTAAAATCCAAGAAGAACTAAAAAATGAAGAACTGAGAAATGAAATTATTCTAGAAAAAGCTGAGGCGCAAAAGAACATATTAATCTTTAGTGTTTTGGTCTCCCTTTTACTCTTATGTTTATTATTATACCTTCTTAAGGTGGTTAAAATCAGAAGACGGCTTAACATCGATTTAAAGAAAAAGAATCAAGAATATTTAGAAGCAAAATTAGAGTCAGAAAAATTAGCACAAGCTAAATCTCGTTTTTTGTCTACTATGAGTCACGAGCTGCGCACCCCTTTATACGGAATTATTGGCTTAAGCACTGTACTTAATAATGATAGTAGCCTTAAATCTCATAAAACAGAGTTACAATCGTTGAAGTTCTCCGCAGATTATCTCCTTAATTTAGTGAATGATGTACTCACCTTAAATAAGATGGATTCTGACGAGAAAATTAAATTTGAATCAAAAGCTTTTCATCTCAAAGATTTTCTGAATAATATTAAAGAATCATTAGAATACCTAACTAGACAAACCAATAATGATCTTACAATAACTCTAAATCCTAATATTCCTAAATGGATAAAGGGAGATCAAACTAAAATGTCTCAAGTTCTTATCAACTTATTAGGAAATGCTTTAAAATTCACCAATAACGGGAAAGTAGAACTTATTGTTAGCTTATTAGATATTAAAGAAAATGAGTTGAAGCTTAAATTTGAAGTTAAAGACAATGGACTAGGAATTCCTATAAGTGACCAAGAAAAAATCTTTGAGGAATTTGGACAGCTTAAACATGAAGGTGATTTTCAAGGTTCTGGATTAGGTCTTACTATTGTTCAAAAACTTCTCATAGACATGAAATCTAACATACAATTAGAAAGCGTTGTTAACGAAGGTTCAAATTTCTTTTTTGAAATAGCATTTGGAATTGCAAAAAAGGAGCATGCAAACAAAGATATTCAAGATACTGTTTCAATTGCTAAAATTCGCGGAAAGAGGGTATTAGTTGTTGATGATAATAGGATCAACCTCATGGTGACTAAAAAGACATTGGAGAGCCATGATATAGTAGTCGATGTTGCCACTAATGGCCAAGAAGGTATAGATAAAATTATGCTAACGGATTACGATCTCGTATTGATGGATGTTCACATGCCTATAATGGACGGTATAGAAGCGACTAAAAAAATTAGAGAACTTCAAAAACCTGTAGTTGTTATCGCATTAACGGCCGTAACACAAGATGAACAAGATGATCGCTTTAAAAGTGCACAATTTGATGATTCTATTGTAAAACCTTATAAGGTTAACGAATTTATAAAGACACTTGCTTCAAATCTTATAGGTTATCCTTAATAAAATTAATAGACACCGTGAGTGCCTTCTAATAAAACGCTCTTGTTCGTCGATGTATTATTTTTTAATAAAAAAAGCACAGTTTCAAAACTGTGCTTTTTCTATAAATTAATTCTTCGTTTCTAAGTTACAAACAATATAACCAATGACACTAGGTAATAAAGAATAACAGAAGAAACAGCTATAAGAATAATACCTCCTATCCAGTACAATATAACTTCCCCTACTTCAAGAAGTTTCGCTTTCGTTTTGCTATCAATTCGTTTTTTAGAATTCATTATACCTCTCTATCCATATCCCAAGCTTCTAAATAATCTTTAACGGCTTTTACAAACTGACCGCCAAGCGCTCCATTAACCACTCTGTGATCGTATGAGTGCGATAAATACATTTTGAAACGAATACCGATGTAATCTCCATCTGGCCCTTCAATCACGGCAGGTGTTTTTCTAATAGCTCCTAAAGCTAAAATTCCGACTTGTGGTTGATTGATAATTGGTGTTCCCATAATGCTACCAAAGGTACCAACGTTAGTTACGGTATATGTTCCGCCTTGTATATCATCTGGACTTAATTGTCCTAAACGTGCTCTATTCGCTAAATCGTTTACACGTTTTACCATGCCGAATAAATTTAATTGATCTGCGTTTTTAATGACAGGTACAATTAAATTACCATCTGGTAAAGCTGCTGCCATACCAACATTAATAGCTTTCTTTTTAATGATTTTATCCCCTTGAACAGAAATATTCATCATCGGGAAATCTTTTAAAGCTTTGGTGATCGCTTCCATAAAGATTGGAGTAAAGGTTAGGTTTTCACCTTCACGCTTCATAAAGCCATCTTTTATTTTCTTTCTCCAGTTCCAAATATTAGTAACATCAGCTTCTATAAACGATTGCACGTGTGCAGACGTTTGTACTGAATCTACCATATATTTTGAAATGAGTTTCCCCATTCTAGTCATTTCAATAACCTCATCACCTCCTGTAACTGCAATAGGTTTATCTACAGGCTTGTCTACTTTTGGTTTTTCCTGAGCCGGAGCTATATCACTTTTAGTTTTTTCAATTGAATTTCGACTACGCTCAACGTCTAACGTTTTTGTATCTTCAGATTTCGTTGCAGAAACAGGTTCTGATTTCTGAGCAGGACTTGGTGCAGAACTACGAGATTCTAAATACGCTTTAATATCGTTTTTAGTAACGCGTTCGTCTTTGCCTGTTCCTGCAATCGTATCTAATTCGGCTTGAGAAATGCCTTCTTGTTTTGCTATATTTTTTACTAGTGGAGAATAAAATCGATCCTCCGTAGAAACAACAGGTTCTACAGAAGCTTTTGCTGCCACAACAGTCTGCGCAACTTCAGCAACTACTTTTGGAGCCGCTGGTTCGACTGTAGGTTCAGATTCGACTGCAGAAGCTTTAACTTCTACGGTTTCCCCCCCTTCGGTTTCTATTACTGCTATAGTTTGCCCAACTTGTACAACATCATCAACGTTAAATAATTTTTCAATTAAAACGCCATCCACTTCACTTGGCACTTCACTATCTACTTTATCCGTAGCAATTTCTAAAACTGCTTCATCTGCTTCAATAGTATCGCCAACATCTTTAAGCCATGAGGTTATGGTTGCTTCTGCAACACTCTCTCCCATTTTAGGTAACTTAAGTTCAAACTTTGCCATATCTTTAATTTGTAGGTCGTTATTTGCTAATCGCGTGCAAAATTACTAAAAAAATAGATGTTTTATTGGTTTTTATTCAACAAATACATTTTAGAAGTGTAGTACTTCCCCTCTATTTACAGCGCTATCGCTTCCGAGGATAAATTTACTATTTTTTAAAAGAAATCTAAAAACAATATTTTCTTGCGTTGATTTCTGTTTCATATCTGCGATTATAATGCTTGCAATCAACACTTTAAAATCATAAACGATTAGACTATTATTCTCAATATTCTCTTGTATTATATTTTTTATCTGGGTTGGTTTTGGTAATTTTTCCACCAAAATCGAATCAGAATCAACTGAATATAAATAAGATTGATTTGACTTTATTTCTACTGCAACCGGATTCTTTCGTAAAAGATGCGCCATTTTAATGCCCGTCCAAACCACAGCATTAAATAATAAATTCTGTTTAAAATGCTTTTTATAAAATATTTGCATGGCCCCGTAGAACCGCTTTGCGTACTTAGAGTCTTTTAATGTACTCTCTCCTTTAAAGTGAATTACAGTCGTTTCACCATAATAGAAATTATCATATCCTGCTTTTACGACTTTATAAGACAGATCAATATCTTCGCCATACATAAAATAGTCTTCATCGAAACCACTCACAGTTTCGTAAACGTCTTTTTTTAACCACATAAAAGCCCCAACCAAAATATCAACTTTGCCTATTTCTTCAATGCCGACATGATTAGCGTAATAGTCATTAGTATTCCCTAGCACTTTTTTTAAAGATACTTTTGGTGTTGGTACATTACGTTTACTTTCGGGAAGAAAATTTCCTTTTCCATCGATAAGTTGACATCCTACAATTCCGAGATTAGCCTTATTATCAGTAAAGTTAATAAGTTTTATAAACGTATCTTCAGCCACCACTGTATCTGGATTAAGAATACATAAATACTCCCCTTTAGCCTGAGCGACTCCTATATTATTTCCTTTTGAAAACCCTGAATTATCTTTATTTTCAATCAATTTTATAAAAGGAAATAGTTCCTTCACCATGGCACAACTATCGTCAGGAGAGTTGTTATCAATTACTATAATTTCAGCATCAATATCAGCAATGGCAACTTCGACACTTCTTAGGCATAACTCCAAAAAGTAGCGGACATTATAATTTAATATGATGACAGATAGTTTCATGTGCTAATATTCGTTGTTTTTTTTAAGGACACATAGAACGTCCTAAATAAAATAAGTAGACTTAAATAATATTTTGAGCTAGTATATTTCAAAATAAGATTAAGATTTTAAAGACGCTTCAAAAGGTACACGATCAATAATACTGCGGCCTAAAGTGATTTCGTCTGTGTATTCTAATTCATTCCCAGCAGCGACTCCCCTTGCTATAGTTGATGTCGCTACATTATATTCTTGAATTTGCCTAAAGATATAAAAGTTTGTGGTGTCTCCTTCCATTGTTGGACTCATAGCAAAAATCAATTCTTTTACTTTACCTGACTTTACTTTTTCTACTAAAGATGTGATATTTAAATCTTGAGGACCAATACCATCCATTGGGGATATTTTCCCGCCCAAAACATGGTACAATCCTTTAAATGAGCTTGTATTTTCTACCGCCATAACGTCTCTAATATCTTCAACCACACAAATTAACTCACTATTGCGTTTTGGGTTTGAACATATTTCACACAAAACAGTATCACTAATATTATGACACGATTTACAAAAATTAATTTCTGCTCTTACCTTTGTTAACGCATTTGCTAATTGAAAGGTTTGATTTTCTGGCTGTCGCAACATATGTAACACTAAACGTAAAGCCGTACGCTTACCTATTCCTGGTAATTGCGACATTTCGTTAACTGCGTTTTCTAAGAGTTTTGATGAAAATTCCATAGGCGCGAAGGTAAAGATTTTTGGACATAAAAAGAGGTTGTTTTAAAAGTCTATTTTTAAGTAAATTACCGATTATCATAATATTTTTAATAATTAATTCTCTTTAAAGACAGTCTTATTTTTTGAAATACATTACTTTCATAAATTATACTAAAACTTACTATCATGTCACCAACATCAATCCTCCTTTTAATTGTATGCTACTTTGGATTGCTTATTTTAATTTCTTATTTCACGGGGAAAGAAGATTCTAATGCTGCTTTTTTTAAGGCTAACAAATCTGCTCCTTGGTATTTGGTAGCATTTGGGATGATTGGCGCATCATTATCTGGCGTGACTTTTATTTCTGTTCCTGGTGCCATTGAAGCCAAACAGTTTGGATATCTACAAGTTGTTTTTGGGTACTTTTTTGGATATTTAATAATTGCGTATGTATTATTACCACTTTATTATAGCCTAAATCTCACCTCCATCTACACATATTTAAAAGACCGTTTTGGCATTGTCAGTTATAAAACAGGTTCTGTTGCTTTTCTTATTTCTAGAACTGTTGGTGCTTCGTTTCGTTTGTTTTTAGTTGCTAAAGTTCTGCAACTTTTAGTGTTTGATTTATTCGATATTCCTTTTGCGGTAACCGTAATTATTACCATTGCATTAATTTGGTTGTATACCTTTAGAGGAGGTATAAAAACCATTATTTTCACCGACACGCTTCAGACATTATTTATGTTAGTTTCGGTAGTTGTGACCATTGTGTTTTTGGCATCTGCTTTAGATTTAAATAGTATTGGAGACATCATTACGTATACCAAAGAAAGCAATCTTAGTAAGGTATTTTTCTTTGAAGATGGTAATGATTCTCAATATTTCTGGAAGAGTTTTCTATCTGGAATATTCATCACCATCACCATGACTGGCTTAGACCAAGATATGATGCAAAAAAACCTAACCTGTCGTAATTTAAAAGATGCTCAGAAAAACATGGTGACCTTTAGTGTGGTTCTCATTTTTGTAAACATCCTCTTTTTAGTCCTCGGTTTAATGTTAACACAGTACGCCGCTAAAAATGGAATTACAGCATCTAAAGACGATTTATTCCCAACCATAGCAATGCTTCCAGAAATAGGAATTGTAACCTCAGCCTTCTTTTTACTCGGTTTAATTGCGGCTGCTTATTCTAGTGCAGATTCTGCTTTAACATCGCTTACTACCTCATTCTGTTTCGATATTTTAGATATTGAAAACAAACCTGAAACTAAGCGAAGAGGTTTAAGGAAACGTGTACACATTGGCTTTAGTGCTGTACTCGTTTTCGTCATATTATTATTCGATATCATTTTTACTGATGTCTCTGTCATTTGGGAACTCTTTAAAGCCGCAGGTTACACTTATGGTCCATTATTAGGCCTATTTGCTTTTGGTTTAATTACCAAATTTCAGATTAAAGATAGATTAGTGTGGATTATCGCCTTAGTAGCACCACTCCTGTCTTATATCCTAAATCTGTATTCTAAAGAATTATTTAATGGCCACGAAATCGGATTCGAGATACTAATCTATAATGGTTTATTAATGTTCCTAGGATTACTTCTTATTAAAAAGAAGGCTTAATATTGTTCGGTGCTCAATAAAACTAAAGTACAAGCCACTTCATAATCAATATTATGCTGTTCTAGAATATTGTAAAATTCTGGGTTTTCAGTTCCTGGATTAAAAATGATACGTTTAGGGCTTAAACCAATAATATAATCATAGTATGGTTTTTGACGTTGTGGATTAAGATACAATGTTACTGTATCTATTTCTTTGTAAGGCATTAATTCTGTATCAATAGATACATCTTCGACTACGCCAGTTTTTAACCCAAAGGCTTTGACTTCATGGTTATATCTTCTTAATCGTTTTATGGCAATGTTAGAATAGCGCTCAGGTTTTAGTGACGCTCCGATAACTAATGTTGTTTTCTTCATAATGTTAAAATAATGTTAAGTGATTTTTTTAAGGTAACACAACATAAATATAGTCGTCTACTGTTAAACAAACTGTTAAAGCAATCCAAAAAATAACTAAAATTTCAATCAAAAATGAAGCATTTCTTACTCATACTTATAATGGTCTCATCAACCTTTATAAGTGCACAACCCAACTCTATCTCTGATATTAAAAACGGTTCTGTTTCAGGACGCGTCTTAGATGCGGAACTCAACGAACCTTTACCGTATGTAAATATTGTCATAAAAGATATGACCAATAAAATAATTACAGGAGGTATTACTAATGACGATGGAACATTTGAAATTACAAATATACCCGAAGGAAAAGTCATTGTGTCTATTCAATTTGTTGGCTTTAAGACCATAGATAAAAATGTCATTGTTGGTAAAAGTAACTATACTCCTAATCTTGGGGATATAAAGCTTGTAGAAGAATCAACAGGGTTAGATGAAGTTACTATTGTAGCCGATGTCTCTACCATTCAACAGCGCGTTGACAGAAAAGTAATTACGATAGGTAAGGATTTACAAACTGCAGGGGCTACAGCAAGTGAGATTATGAACAACTTACCTTCAGTTAGCGTCGATCAACAATCTGGTGCTATAAGCTTGCGTGGTAATCAAAATGTACGCGTTATGGTCGACGGTAAATTGTCTAACATTCCAGCAGAACAATTGTTAAAACAAATTCCGTCCACATCTATAAAAAGTATTGAATTAATTACCAACCCTTCAGCAAAATACAACCCTGAGGGGATGAGTGGTATAATAAATATTGTGCTTCATAAAAACACACAAATTGGTTTTAATGGGAATGTTAATTTTGGCTTAGCTTATGATATTGAACCAAAATTCAATAGCTCTATTGATGCCAATTATCGAAATGGTAAACTCAATTTTTACGGTTCTTACAGTAATAGCATTGTTAAGAATGCGAATGATGGTGGGTTTAACAGAACTGAACAAGACATTCAGCAAAATTTCGACATTTTAAACAATAATAAATCACACCTATTTAAAATCGGTCTCGATTATTATTTAAATGATAAGAACACGATTTCAATTTTCACTAATCAAAACACATTCAATGGCAAACCGATTGTAAATTCTGAAATTCTTTATCTCACCAACCCAAGTCTAAATGAATCTCAATTTATGAATGGAGAGGTAGATAATGATTCACAACAATACAACTTTAATTACAAACATAGTTTTAATGAAGACGGTCATAATATAGAGCTTGAAGTTGACTATAATACTTACGAGGGCTTAGGTGACACCAACAATATATTTTACAATTCACAACGTCCGAATTTTATAGAAGACACTGATACAGACAGGACAAATACGACTATAAATTTAGATTATGTTAATCCCATATCAGAAACAACAAAATTAGAACTAGGTTTAGAGGCCCGCTTGTTTGACACTGGTATTTTTTATGAATCCGATAGTCGTGAAAGAAACATATTTGGCGCCTATATTCCAACCACCACACAATTTGATTACACGAGAGATATTTATTCTGCTTACGCGACGTATGGCAAAAAAATAGAAAAATGGAGTTATCAAGTAGGAGTTAGAGCCGAAACAGTAAACGTCACTTCTGAAGCCTTTAAAAAAGATTTAGATTCAAATGAAGACTTAACTATTCCTTTTGAAAATGACTACTTTGAGTTGTACCCTTCAGCCTTTATTACCTACACCTCTTCGGACAAAAACTCATATCAATTAAGTTATAGTAGGAGAATAGACCGACCTGGAATTGGACAAGTAAACCCCTTACCAGAATGGAGTACACCATTAATTTCGCAATTTGGAAATCAAGAATTGCGTCCACAATTCACTAATTCTGTTGAAACAAATTATACCAGACAATTTGAAAAAGGAAGCATAACTTCTGGAGTATTTTATAGAATCATTGAAGATGAAATTCAACAAGCCATTCTCATTGACAGAACAGACATCAATCGTTTGATTATGACGAATATGAATTTTGACAACAGTACCTCATATGGTGTGGAAGTGTCTTCAAATTATCGTTTCACAAAATGGTGGAGTGTTAATGCTAGTTTCGATTTATTCTCTCAAACCCAAAAAAGTATAGCAGAATCATTTGATGGCAACCAAGATATTGTTTTAAACACCGTAGAAGTTGATAACGTTGCCTGGAGTGCCAGAGCCTTTAACAATTTTAAAGTAAGTGAAAGTCTAAGCTTTTCTGCTTTTGGAATGTATAGAGCAAAAAGTAAAAATATTCAATTCGAAATGAGCGATATGCTTATGGTTAACCTAGGTCTTAACTATAGCTTTATGGAAAAGAAAGCTAATTTCAGCTTAAGTTATAATGACATCTTCAATACTATGTATGCAGAATTTACAAGTGAAAGACCTTATGCACAAGAGGGACGATTTAATTGGGAAAGTCAACAAATCTCAGCACGCTTATCTTACCGTTTTGGTGGGGGAAAATACAGAGCTAAATCTCGTAAACAGCGTGATAATGACGTTAAAGAAGGGGGCGGCATGTTTTAAATCAATTATTTAATAGTTAAATGAGCCTAGTGTTAATACGTAACTATTAAATAAGGAAAAACCGAAACGCAAATTTAAGGTTTTTGTTAAATGCACGTTAAAAGCCAAATCGGATGAAATATAATTGAACTTTTTACGTCTAGTATAGTATAAGTTTTAAGTAATAGTAATTATAAATTAATTTTTATAATAGTGTTAGTTAAGTTGGTTAATAGCTGAAAAGCCCAAACAGATTCTTGTTTGGGCTTTTTTTAATTTTGACTATAAATGATTAATTAAGGTTATTGAGGTATACTTTTCCATCCCTCATTACAAATACAACATCTTCTATGGTATTTATAAAATCGGTAGTTACATTTCCTTTGACCGCAATTATATCTGCTTTTGCACCAGACTTCAGTGTCCCTATTTCATTTTCTTTATTTAAACTAACCGCAGAAAGGTAAGTGGCCGATTGTAGAATATCTAAAGGTTTCATTCCTGCTTCAAAATAAGCACGAAACATATCTTTTGACGATTCGCCACGCGTACCACCAATATCTGTATAGTTATCCGAGCCGGCCACAATGGTGACACCCTTTTTGATAGCTCTTGTAAGTCTGCTTTTCATTCTATCTAAATAATTATCTACCCAACCTAAATCATCATTGTCATAACCTGCAAGTTTACTATATGTTTGCATATAGGCGTTACTATTTTCGGTAGGGACCAAAAACACCTTTTTATTAGCCATTAAAGTTAATGTAGAATCCGCTAAATTAAAACCATGTTCAATCCCATGGACACCAGCATGTATGGCATTCCATGCCGATTGATTGGTTATAGAATGTGCAACAACGGTAAGATCATATCCATAGGCCGTTTTTACAATAGCTTTCATTTCTGCAATAGATAAATGTGTATTGTTAGGAATGTTGTCTGCGCAGATCTTTATAAGATCAACCTTTTGATTCACGTGTTCTCTTACTGCAATTTTAGCATCTTCTACCCCATTTATAATCCGGTACTCTAAATCGATAAGGTCTTGATGTTTTGGAGACACACCATAAACTTGACCACCTGTTGCGGCCATAATTGGTCCTGACGCAAAAATTCGTGGGCCATCAATAGTCCCTTCATTAATCGCATCACGTAAAGCAACATCTAAAAACAATCCTGAATTACCAAGATCTTTCACTGTTGTGATGCCAACGTCTAAATAAGATTTCGCACGTTTTGAACCTCTGAGTGCCCTTATGGCATCACTTTCCATAGTGAGTGAGTGAATGCTATGTTCTGAAAAATCTTCGCTTGCATCTTGCGAAAAAAGCACATGGGTATGTGCATCAATAAGCCCCGGAAGCACCGTGTATTCAGTTAAATCTAAAATTTCAGCATGCTCTGGAATGGAATTAAGATCACCAATAGATATAATTGTATTGCCTTTAATATGAACTACTTTATCTTTTATAATAACATTTTGTTCACTGTCGTATAGAAGTCCGGCTTTAATGTAGACCTCATTTTGTTGGGCGCATAAACTTGCTAGTGAACAAAGGGCTAGGAATAATAAGAGGAATAATTTGTGCATTGAGAATGAGGTTTAGTTGTTGCTGTTCTTTTTACGTCCATAAAGCACAAAAGAAAACAATAAAATCCCGACGATTAACATAACATATGCCTTGTAATTATCTCCAAAATTTAGATTATCAAAATCTAAATACGTAATTCCAAAAGTCAAAAAAATGATTGCGATAAATCCGACAAATCCCAAGTTATTTTTCATAATTAATCTTTCTCGTTTTTATATAATATTTTCAACCAATAATTTTGATTTAAACTTCATAAGATCCCTTTTCTCAAAGGGATTTGTTTACCACTTCATAATTACACTTCCCCAAGTAAATCCGCTACCGAAAGCAGCTAATACAACAGTATCTCCTTCTTTTATTTTACCTTCTTCCCAAGCTTCAGTTAATGCAATTGGAATAGAGGCTGCTGTAGTGTTACCGTATTTCTGTATGTTATTAAATACTTGATCATCATTTAACTTGAACTTGCGTTGTATAAATTGTGAAATTCGTAAATTGGCTTGATGGGGAATTAACATATCGATATCAGAAACCTCAAGCTTATTTTTCATTAAACCTTCCATAATCACCTCACTAAAACGAACCACAGCATTTTTAAATACAAATTGTCCATTCATATGTGGAAAATAACTAACATCATCAGGATCATTATCAGCTAAAATATCACTTACCCAGCGTTTACCCATTCCTGGAGCAATGAGTACTAATTCTTCAGCATGTTCACCTTCTGAATGTAAATGTGTAGATAAAATTCCTTTTGAGTTATCCTCTTCTCTAGTTAAAATGGCAGCTCCTGCTCCGTCACCAAAAATCACAGATACTCCACGACCTCTCGTCGTTTTATCTAAACCAAAAGAATGCAATTCACTTCCTATAACTAGGATGTTTTTATACATTCCTGTTTTAATAAAATTATCGGCTACAGATATGGCATATACAAACCCAGAACACTGATTACGCACATCTAGCGCTCCAACCGTTTTTATATCTAAAGCATGTTGCACTTGTACACCTGGACCCGGAAAATACATATCAGGACTCAAGGTTGCAAAAATGATAAAGTCGATGTCATCTTTATCAATCCCCGCACGTTCAATAGCCATTTTAGCTGCTTTCACACCCATGGTTGCTGTAGTGTCTCCACTACCCTTTTCTACCCAACGACGCTCTTTTATACCTGTCCGCTCTTGTATCCATTCATCATTTGTATCCATGAGCTTAGATAAGTCATCATTAGTTACAATATTGTCTGGCACATATTTACCTAAGCCTATTATTTTAGAATTGTACATCGAAAATTTATTTTCGTTTCCGAAACATCGGAAAACTTATTATTTGGTTCAGCAATTTAAGATATAAGATACAATTTATTTTTAATAGAATTTAGATTCGTTATGCATGCATAATATAATTCAGAGTTTTACCTCTGCTAAAAGTGTCAAAACGTTTTCAACACTTTATCTGTCATCTTGTCACAAATATTTTATTGGTATTTTATTTGACTATATTTTATCATTCAAATTAATAATACAAAAAACTATATATCATGACAAAAGGAAGTATTAATGTATCGGTAGAGAATATCTTTCCGTTAATTAAAAAGTTCTTATACAGCGATCACGAAATCTTTTTACGTGAGCTTATTAGTAATGGTACAGATGCCACGCTAAAATTAAAACACCTTACAAGTATAGGTGAATCTAAATCTGACTATGGAGATCCACAAATTGAAGTAAAGATTGATAAAGAAGGCAAAAAACTTCACATCATTGATCAAGGTTTAGGAATGTCTGCTGAAGAGGTTGAAAAATACATTAACCAGGTCGCTTTTTCTGGTGCTGAAGAGTTCTTAGATAAGTACAAAGATTCTGCTAAAGATTCAGGAATTATTGGACACTTTGGTCTTGGTTTTTACTCTGCTTTTATGGTAGCAGAAAAAGTTGAAATTATCACAAAATCACATACTGGTGCAGATGCAGCACATTGGACTTGTGATGGGTCTCCAGAATTTACGCTAGAGCCTTCTGATAAAGCAGATAGAGGAACAGAAATTATTCTTCACATTGCTGAAGATTCTACTGAATTTTTAGAAGACAATAGAATCAGTGAGTTACTGAATAAGTATAATAAGTTTATGCCTATTCCAATTAAATTTGGAACAAAGGAAGTAAACGATCCAGAATTTACACCTGCAACGACTACTGATGCAGAAGGAAAAGAAACGATTGAGCCACACAAACAGATTACGGTTGATAACATCATCAATAATCCTAATCCGGCTTGGACAAAACAACCAACGGAATTAGAAGATGAAGATTACAAAAGCTTCTACAGAGAATTGTATCCAATGCAGTTTGAAGAGCCTTTATTCAACATTCACCTTAATGTAGATTATCCATTCAACTTAACAGGGATATTATATTTCCCTAAGATGACGAATGATATGAACATGCAAAAGGATAAGATTCAGTTGTATCAAAATCAAGTGTATGTAACGGATAATGTTGAAGGGATTGTACCTGAATTCTTAACGATGTTACGTGGTGTGATTGATTCTCCAGATATTCCATTAAACGTATCGCGTTCTTACTTACAAGCTGATGGAGCTGTAAAGAAAATTTCATCTTATATCACTCGTAAAGTAGCCGATAAGTTGAAATCATTATTCAACGCTAATCGTGAAGATTTTGAAGCGAAATGGGATGATATAAAAATCGTTATCGAATACGGAATGCTTTCTGAAGAGAAATTCTTTGAAAAAGCAGATGCCTTTGCTTTATACCCAACAGTTGACGGTAAATTTTATACGTATGAAGAGCTTTTCAACAAAACAAAAGCAACTCAAACTGATAAAGACGGTAAGTTAGTCGTTCTTTATGCTTCTAATAAAGACCAACAGCACAGCTATATTGAAGCTGCAAAAGCGAAAGGTTATGAAGTATTAATTTTAGACTCCCCTATTGTACCTCATTTAATTCAGAAGTTAGAATCTACTAAGGAAAATGTTTCTTTTGCTAGAGTTGATGGTGATCATATTGATAATTTAATCAAGAAAGACGAAACTGCAATTTCTAAATTATCAGAAGAGCAACAAACAGAATTAGATACCATTTTAAAAGAAGTAATTCCTTCTGAAAAGTTCTCTGTACAGTTGGAAGCTATGGATAGTGATGCGTCTCCATTTATCATTACGCAACCAGAATTTATGCGTCGTATGAAAGAGATGCAACAGACCGGTGGCGGTGGAATGCAGATGTTTGGTAATATGCCAGAGATGTACAATCTTATCGTGAATACAAACTCTCCTTTAGTTAATGAAATTTTAGAAACAGAAACTAAAGAGAATAAAGAACGATTAATTATACAAAGTTTAGATTTAGCACGTTTATCTCAAGGTCTTTTGAAGGGTGAAGAGTTGACAAACTTTATTAAACGTAGTTACGAATTATTGAAGTAAGTAATATTTGAAACGTCATTGCGAAGACGCAGGACGTGGCAATCTCCTCTATTTGAAACCACTTTGTTAATTCAAAGTGGTTTTTTATTTTCCACAAACTAACTGAAAGCTCTATTTTACTCATCGAAAAGAAGCGTTAGCTAAACCTTCGTTTTCTATTTTTTAATTGATACCTAAATTTGATGTACACTAACATTAAAACTTTATATCATGAAGAATCAATTTAACTTAGACATTAAAACACCATGTTCAGAAAACTTTAACCAATTTTCACCAACTGAGAAAGGTGGTTTTTGCAACTCATGCGAAAAAGAAGTCATAGACTTTACGCAAATGAATGCAGAAGAAATTATCGTTTTCTTTAAAAACAAGTCCTCTCAAAATACGTGTGGTCATTTTAATAAAAATCAGTTAACCGTATACAATAAAAAACCGAAAAATAATAAGCGATTAAGTTTTTTAAGAGGCATAGGATTAGCTTGTGTAACATTCCTCGCTAGCTTTACCTCACAGGCACAAGACACAACGAACACGATTGAACCAAAACAAAACACATCTGAACTTAAAGCCAATAAATTCGAAAAAAATATTATTATAAAAGGTAATGTAACAGAGGGAGATTCACCACTTCCTGGAGCAAATGTGGTTTTACAAGGTTCGACAGTTGGCATTGCTACTGATTTTGACGGAAATTTCACCTTTCCTGAAAAACTAAAAATAGGAGATGTTTTAGTCATTAGCTATCTTGGTTTTGAATCACAAAAAGTGGTCATAGAAAATAAAAATTCAGCTTCAAAAATTGAACTCAATATTGATATGAAAGTTGATTCTTGTATGATTTTGGGTAAAGTAGCTGTCAAAGATATTTACAAATCTAAAAGAGACTAATCTTTTGATGTTATGAAAAATTGGTTTGTCATCTTTTTAGTTGTGTTGTTTAATATTTCTAACGCTCAAGTATCAGATTTTAAAAACATAGATTTTACAAAAGCAGATAATACAGCCAAATTATATGAAGGTCATAGCTTAGAGAATTTATCTGTTTTAGCGCATAAATTAACATCCAATCTCACCACAGATGTTGAAAAATTTAGAGCTATTTATAATTGGGTTTGCACCAATATTAAAGGAGATTCTAATCAGCATAATAAAGTCAGTAAAGCGCGAAAAAAATTTAAAAGTGATAGTTTAGGTTATGTAGAATGGAATAATTACTACAAGAAAATAGCCTTCAAAAAACTACTAAATCAGAAAAAAACGATGTGTACGGGTTATGCGTATCTTATTAAGGAATTATGTTTTATTGCAGATATAGAATGTATAATTGTAGATGGCTACGGCAGATCTTTTGAAACTAACGTCGAAAAACTGGAAAACTTAAACCATTCTTGGAATGCCGTAAAATTAAACAACAAGTGGTATGTATGTGATGCCACTTGGTCTAGTGGTTATATGATTAACAAAAGCTATTTTATTTCGGATTATAATGATGGTTACTTTCTAACTGATCCAGTTTTATTTGCAAAAAACCATTTTCCACTTCAAAAAAAATGGTTTCTTAATGACACTTTAAAAACTACGAAGTTTGTAGCTGAACCCATAGTTTATGGAGAAACATTTGAGCACAAAATAATTCCTATTGGTCCTAAGAAATTGAATACAACAATTACAAAGAATAAAGACATCACCTTTCAGTTTAAATCATTAAAAGACATTTCTACGAATACTATTTCATTAGTTCGCATTATGAAAACAAAAAAGATACCTTATAAAATTTATGATGTTATAAGCAAAAATGGAATTGTAACATTTAAATACAATTTTAAACAGAAAGGTTCCTACGACGTTCACCTAAAAATAAAGAATGATATTGTTGCCACCTACACTATCGAAGTGATTTAAATTTTGGAAACAAATAGTAATCTTATTGTTTTATTTAAAGCTACCACAAAGCCAATAAAATTATATAATTTAAAAAAGTGCTTTTTTCCTACATAAAAAACCGCATCAACATTTTTTTAAATAGAGTACCGAATATAAACCACTCATTAAAAAGTATTTACATACATTACAGCACTAACATAAATTTTAAGTGCTAAACAACAAATCGATAATTAAGCAAATATTTAAAGGACTCTCATTTTCAGATGAAGAGCTAAACATGATTTCAAGCGTATTTAAAAAAATGGAGTTCAAAAAAGGAACTCATATATTTAAAGCGCATAGTGTTGTTGATGACATGTATTACATCCATGATGGTTGCTTAAGAACGTATTACATGGATGGCTCAGGAAAAGAACATACCGTTCAATTTGGGATAAAAGATTGGTGGATCACTGATTTTACAGCCTATTTTTCTACTTCAAAAGCCATCATGAACCTTGAAGTCATTGAAGATGCTACAGTGTACGCAATCTCTAGTGCTGACAAAGAATATTTATACTCAGCATTTCCTCAAACCGAAACTTTTATCAGAAAGAAATTAGAGGTTGCTTTTGCCGCTTTTCAAAAAAGAATACTAGTAAGTTTATCCCAATCCGCCAAGGAGAGATACCTTATATTCCTAATTACCCATCAACATATTGTGAAAAAATTAAAAAATTATCATATTTCATCATATTTAGGTATCACTACAGAAAGTTTAAGCAGGATAAAAAAAGAATTATATAATTCTTAAGCTTTGTATCATTTCTTAACATACATCAATTTTTAGGAGCTTAAAATCTTATAATTTTGCTGCAGTACAAATCCCTAACTAATTGTGCTAATTTATTCCCCCTAAGGATTAATAGCTAAAAAGCGCAAGTTGTACAACTTGCGCTTTTTTTTTTAACCAATATTCAAATTCCTAATACTGATTATAGAGAATGATTTTTTATTTAAATTAGCCCATGGAAGAAATTAAAATACTATTCTTTGTAGTAGGTACTTTTTTCGGTGTTCATCAAAGTAACATCATTTCAGAAAAGACAACAGTTACCGTAAACCCTCAAGAAAAAACGATTGTAATCCGCCAAGAAAACTTAGTTACTTTTATTAAAACTGAAAGTGATAGTTTAAATATTCAAAATGAACTGTCAAAGTTTGTACACCCTAATCAGTCATGGAGCTCTGAACTTAAAAACTTCTCCGTAAAAGAGAAGGAATTCTATAAGTCTGATGATCATAAATCGCTTCATTTAAAACTGAGCCTAACGTATTCAACCTTAAAAGATTTAAAAGTCTTTGGTATCGATATGAATAATGACGGAACGTTCTCTATGACGAACTTCCCAAAATCACATACAAAATCTACGGATGGTATATTAGAAGAACCGTACTGGAATTTTGAAGCTGATCAACCCTTCACGTTTACCGAGGAACCTTTAACTGATTTACCTGAAGCGTTCCAAAAACTTAAAACCAATGTATTACCGTTTTGGTTCGCTCTCAAATAAAAATAGTAAAAACAAAAAAAGACCATCTTCCGATGGTCTTTTTAATTATTAAGTAATTACTATTAATCCAAAATCAGCTTATGTGATACTCTTCCTTGTTCTGTAAATACATTAACAATATAAACTCCAGCAGACATCCCTCCAATGTCTATGGAATTTGTTCCATTCACTATCTTAACTTGCTTTACGATTCTACCAGATAACGCAGTAACCTCAGCTTTTATTTCACCCGACACCGAATTATCAATCACAATATTAAATTGTCCTTTTGTTGGATTTGGATAAAGATTTAAAACTGAAGCAGCATTAAAATCATCTACTGATAAAGCGACTTGCGCTTCTACAGATCCCATATCTCTAGCACTACCAAATACCATCTGACCAATTTGATCTACAAAAGTATCCGTTGCATCACCAGCATCATAAGCTGGAGAGTTATTTAATAACAGGTGTGTTAATGTTACTCCTCCATTGTCTTGTAATGGACCTAATAAAGGATCTACGCCTTCAAGATCATTTATCTGAGCTATAAATACTGACAAATCATCTGTTCCAATTAAATTAAAATCATTTGACGTTAATAGTCCAGATACATCAGTTCCGGTAGTCGCTGTATTTAAAGCTACAATTGTATTCTTTAAAGAAACGGTGTTAACCGCATCGATACCGCCACCAATTCCATCAGTTGAATTCATGGCAACCGTTACCGCATTTAGGTCTAAACTTGCACCATTATTTGTTAATCCACCACCAGAAACTGATGCTGTATTTCCTGAAATAGTACTCGTCATTACAGACGTCATTGATCCTGTGTTGTTATAAATTCCACCACCTTCAGCAGCTGTATTATTATCTATTGTAGACATCAAAACACTCATTGTTGTGCCACCTTGATTCCATAATCCACCACCTTCATTAGCAGCAGCGTTTCCTGTAATTGTACTTGTAGAAATGGTAATCATTCCTGACATTCCTGTTACATGAAAGCCTCCACCATTTCCTGGCGCAGCAGTTCCTGCTAAGCCGTTGACATCATTATTAGACATTGTTGAATTTGAAAACATCAAGTTCCCATCAATCAGTTCAATAGCACCACCTGCTCTGTTAGCTGCATTACCATCAAATGTCGAATCCATAACAGTAACATCTCCAGCCGTGCTCAATAATCCACCACCAGATGCAGAAGCTCCTGTTGCCATATTATTAGAAATTATACTACCATTGGTAATATTTAATGTTCCTCCATTATTGAAGATTCCTGCACCTCCATCATCAGCTCCTCCTCCTAAAGCATTATTAGAATCTACTAGTACATTGTCAGTTGTCATTATTCCTGAACCATTCCATAAACCACCACCTTCACGAGCAGCACTATTTCCATTTACAGTTCCACCTACAACATCAACACTGCTATCTCCACTGACGTGAAGTCCACCGCCATTTCCAGGTGCTCCTGTACCAGTTACAACTCCTGTTATATTATTATTCAAACTAACATCAGTCAATAGTACTGGTCCACTTCCATTAGTTTCAATACCACCACCTGCTCTATTCGATTCATTAAAAGCGATTGTAATTCCGTTCGCCATCAAAGTACCTGCGGCGTTTAAAATTCCGCCACCAGTAGATTGTGCTCCATCAGCTATATTATTTGTAATTTCAGTCATTCCTGAAATATCAAGTGTTCCTCCTTCATTATAAATTCCGCCTCCACCAGCAGCACCTGCAGTCATTGCATCATTTCCTGAGGCTGTATTTCCGTCTACGGTATGATCTACAATAGTCATGATTCCTGATCCATTCCATAAACCACCACCTTCATTAGCGGCTATATTACTATTTGTTGTACCACCTGTAATGTTCGTTGTCGCAGCACCAGATACATGAAGTCCACCACCAGATCCTGGAGCAGCCATTGCCGGAGAAACTCCTGCATTATTCATATCTAAAGTTGTATCTATAAGATTTAAAGTTCCACCTGCATGTTCAATACCTCCACCTGCTCTATTAGCCTGATTCATTGTAATTCTCGAACTCGTTACAGTAACATCACCACCAATAGTTAATATACCACCTCCAGAACCCGAAGCTCCATCTGCGCTGTTATTGCTTATTGTTGTATTGTTTTGAACGAATAAAGTTCCACCATTATTAAAAATTCCGGCACCACCATCATCTGCTGCTGGACCACTTGCTATATTTCCACTAATCATTGTACCATCAACGGTCATTGTCGCTGTGCTGTTCCATAATGCACCACCTTCTCTAGCAGCTACATTATCATTCATTGTACCACCTGTTAGTGTTGCTGTTCCTGATCCACTAATATGAAGTGCACCTCCATTTCCTGGACTTGCTACTGCTGGCGCAACACCTGTATTGTTACCACTAACATTGTAGTTTCCTGAGAAATCAATAGAACCATCTATAATTTCAATAGCACCACCTGCTCGATTAGATTGATTAAAAGCCAAAACAGCATCTGTAATTGTAACAGCACCATCTGTACTTAAAATTCCACCACCAGAACCAGAAGTTCCATCTGCGATATTATTTGTTATTGCTGCTGCATTTCCAACAACTAAAGTTCCACCATTATTAAAAATAGCACCACCACCATCAGTTGCCTCATCTCCTGACGCTATGTTAGCATCCAAAAATGTTAAGCTTACGTCCATAGTTCCTAAGTTATTCCATAATCCACCGCCTTCTTTAGCTGCATAATTATTAGAAACTGTTGAAAACCCAGAAATTGTTGCATTTGTTGTACCAGATAAATGTACAGCACCACCATTTCCAGGATTTGGTGTAATTGCATTTCCTAATCCAATATCTACACCTGCAGCGTTTCCTGTAAGTGTAACACCTGATAAAATTAAATTACCATTAGAGTTATCTTCAATGGCACCACCTGCTCTACTGGCGTAGTTTCCTGTAATTGCCAATCCATTTGCTAGATTTAGAACCCCATCTGTATTATTAAAAATAGCACCACCACGTCCTCCAGGTGTTGCTCCTGAAGCGATATTGCCTGATAATATTGTTCCTGCTGAAATATTTATAGTTCCGTTACCATTGTTATAAATACCACCTCCACCTGTAGCATCACCTACAGCTGAGTTTTCTGTTATCGTTACGTCAACCACATCTAAAACACCACTACCATTCCATAGGCCACCACCTTCTTTACCGGCTACATTTCCAGAAACTGTACCTCCAGTAACAATCGCACTTCCGGCACCAGTAATATGTAATCCACCTCCGTTTCCTGGAGCTGCAGTGGCAGGTGCGACACCTGCATTGTTATCATTTAAAGCGACATTTAATAATGTGATTGCTAATCCTGCTCCAGAATTATCCTCTATACCTCCACCTGCTCTATTTGCTGTATTGTTTGAAATTTCAGAATTATTAACGACTAGAACTCCACCTACATCATTAAAAATTCCACCACCAGAACCAGAGGCTCCGTTAGCTGTATTTCCTGTTATTGAAGAGTCGTTAATTGTGACAAGGGCATTAGAAATATACATAGCTCCTCCATCAACCTCTAAACCATTAATTAAAGCTAAGTCGTTTAATACAACTACTCCTGAGCTGATATTAAATATTCTTCCATTACTGCTAGCGTCAATAGTTATTGGAGTTATTGAATTCCCGCTAATAATTAAATCTTTATCAATAAGAAGTTCACTATTTAATGTTACTGTTGTCACTGAGAGGTCAAAAGTAATTATGCCACCAATTGGTGTATCTGCAATTTCATTTCGCAGTGTTCCGTCTGTTCCATCATCTGCTCCGCTTGTTACGACTTGAGCAAATGCACTTGTCGAAATAAATAATGTCATTGCTGCTGCAATAACGTAAGTAATTTTGTTTTTCATGTTGATTAGTATTTGATTAAACTGGTTAAAAACACTTCCATTTTGGAAAGCACAAATACCTACGAGATTATCTATGAGTGGGTTTTAAAATTTATTTGCTTTAACATTTTATTAACATAATTAACAAGATTTATATAATTTGACAGAACGTATGTACAATTAAAATACCCATTTTAAAACATCCTTCTAAGTGACTATTTTTTTTATACTTTTAAAGGATGAAAATTATCTCAACGAATATTGCACAACCCACCAAATTCCTATGGAATGGAAAAGAAATCACTACAGGTATCTATAAAAAACCTACGGATACTCCAATATTTTTAGGAAAAGAAGATGTGAAAGGAGATGAAGTTTCAGACCGAAAGGTACATGGAGGAGAATTTAAGGCTTGTTATTTATTTTCTGCAAATCAGTATCCATATTGGAAAGATTTATATCCACATTTAGACTGGACGTTTGGTATGTTAGGAGAAAACTTAACCGTTGAAGGCTTAGATGAACGACAACTTTTTATTGGAGACACCTACAAACTAGGAAACTCCTTAGTACAAATTACACAACCGAGAGAACCTTGTTTTAAATTCGCGCATAAGTTTGGTTCCGATATTGTTCTACAACAATTTATTACCCATGGTTACTCTGGTGCTTACGTCAAAGTTTTAAAAGAAGGAGACGTCAAAGTTGGAGATACTTTTGAATTGCAAGAACGCGGAAAAGATAGTATTTCTATTTTTCAATTGTTTCAATTACTCTATGCAGAACACAAAAATATAATGCATATTGACTTACTTTTAGATAATGATGCTTTACCAAAACGCTTCAGAAAACGCTTAAAGTTTTTTGCACGATAACATTAAAATCAAAATTTCAAAACCGTCTCACATGAGAGAAAAATATCAGGTTGAAATTAGTTTTCAATAAGGCTATGAATCTGCCATAAGCCTTTAAAAATCTGAATAGCGTTAAATAATATCATTTTTGCGCAAACGTTGTAGTTAATCTTTTAATACCTTTACATGGTCTGAATACAAATCAAATAAAGATATCCTTCCAATTATGAAAATCAAAAAAATTCTAGTTGCCAATCGAAGTGAAATTGCAATCCGTGTCTTAAGAGCATGCACAGAACTTAATATTGCAACAGTTGCGGTTTACACATATGAAGACCGGTATTCACAACACAGAAATAAAGCTGATGAATCCTATCAAATTGGAGAAGATAATGATCCTTTAAAGCCGTATCTCGATATTGAAGAAATTGTGGCTTTGGCCAAAGAAAAGAATGTTGATGCCATTCATCCAGGTTATGGTTTCTTATCTGAAAATTCAGAATTTGCAAGACGTTGTGCCGAAAATGATATCATTTTTATTGGTCCAGACCCTGAAGTTATGGATGCTTTGGGTGATAAAATTACAGCCAAGAAAATCGCAGTAAAGTGTAACGTTCCTATTATTGAAAGCAATAAAAAAAGCTTAACATCTTTAAAAATCGCGCTTTCTGAAGCCAATACCATTGGTTATCCGTTAATGCTAAAAGCCGCTTCTGGCGGAGGTGGACGTGGCATGCGTGTGGTGAGAAATGATAAAGATTTAGAGCAAAATTTTGATTCCGCGAGAAACGAATCTCTGAATGCTTTTGGTGATGACACGATGTTTTTAGAAAAATATGTTGAAAACCCAAAACATATTGAAGTACAAATTGTAGCTGACCGACATGGTAATATTCGTCATTTGTTTGAGCGCGATTGTTCCGTGCAGCGTCGACACCAAAAAGTAGTTGAAGTTGCTCCTTCTTACAATGTTTCTCAAAGTGTAAAAGATGCGCTTTACAAATATGCCGTTGCTATTACGTCTGAAGTCAATTACAATAACATCGGAACTGTTGAATTTCTAATCGACGAACAAGACAATATCTATTTCATCGAAGTTAATCCTCGAATTCAAGTAGAACATACCGTTACGGAAATGGTTACTGGAATCGACTTGGTAAAAACACAAATATTTATTGCTGGAGGTTATAAACTTTCTGATAAACAGATAAAAATATACGAACAAGACTCTTTAGAAACCTACGGTTTTGCATTACAATGTAGATTAACAACCGAAGATCCTGAAAATAATTTCACACCAGACTACGGAAACATTACCACGTACCGCAGTGCTTCCGGAATGGGAATCCGTTTGGATGCCGGTAGTATTTACCAAGGTTATAATGTGAGTCCGTTTTTCGATTCTATGTTAGTTAAAGTATCAGCCCACGGAAGAACACTCGATGGAGCCGTTCGGAAAATGACACGTGCTTTAAAAGAATTCCGAATTAGAGGTGTTAAAACTAATATTCATTTTCTTCAAAATGTGATTCAACATGATACGTTTAAAGATGGAAAAGTTACTGTCAATTTTATTCAGAATACTCCTGCTTTATTCGAAATAAAATTACCTCAAGATAGAACGACGAAAGCCGTCAATTTCTTAGCCGAAGTTATTGTTAATGGCAATTCTGATGTTAAAAATATTGATCAGACCAAAATTTTCAGAACGGCTAAAGTTCCTAAATACAATCGCTCTGAGGCGTTTCCAAAAGGCACCAAAGATCTATTAACAGAACTGGGTCCTGAAGCTTTTTGCGAATGGTTGAAAGACGATACTAAAATACATTACACTGATACAACGATGCGCGATGCACATCAATCACTTTTAGCCACGCGTATGAGAAGTTACGATATGCTTAAAGTGGCAGAAAGTTTCGCAAAAAACCATCCTAATACCTTCAGTATGGAAGTTTGGGGAGGTGCAACCTTTGATGTTTGCATGCGCTTTTTACACGAAAGTCCTTGGACACGGTTACGAGAATTACGGAAGGCGGTGCCTAACATTTTATTCCAAATGTTGCTGCGAGGTTCAAATGCTGTGGGTTATAAAGCTTATCCGGATAATTTAATTGAAAAATTTGTTGAAAAATCTTGGGAAAACGGAGTTGATATTTTTAGAATTTTTGACTCACTGAATTGGGTAAAAGCGATGGAACCTAGTATTAATTATGTTCGTGATAAAACAGGTGGCATCGCGCAAGCTGCCATTAGTTATACAGGCGATATTTTGGACCCAAAGCAAACCAAATACAACCTCAACTATTATACACAACTCGCTAAAGATTTAGAAAATGCAGGTGCACATATGATTGCAATTAAGGATATGGCTGGTTTACTAAAACCGTATGCAGCTACCGAATTGGTTGGTGCATTAAAAGACACCGTGAATATTCCTGTGCAGTTGCATACACACGATACCTCTTCATTACAAACTGCTACCTATTTAAAAGCTATTGAAGCCGGAGTTGATGTAGTTGATGTGGCATTGGGTGGACTTTCTGGCTTAACATCACAACCTAATTTTAATGCTGTTGTAGAAATGATGAAAGGTCAAGATCGCGCTCACGATTTTGATATGACAACATTGAATCAATTTTCAAATTATTGGGAAGATACACGCGAAATGTATTACCCATTTGAATCGGGATTAAAAGCAGGAACGGCAGAAGTATATCAACATGAAATTCCTGGCGGTCAATATTCAAATTTACGACCTCAAGCCATTGCTTTAGGTTTAGGAGATCGCTTTGATGACGTTAAGAAAATGTATGCGAAAGTCAACATGATGTTTGGAAACCTCATCAAAGTCACACCAAGTTCTAAAGTCGTTGGTGATATGGCGATTTTTATGGTGACTAACAATTTAACACCTGAAGACGTGATGGAACGCGGAGACAGTATTTCGTTTCCAGAATCAGTAATCAATTTCTTCAAAGGAGATTTAGGACAACCTGTTGGAGGTTTTCCTAAGGAACTTCAAAAAATTATACTACGAAATAAGGAAGCCTATACCGATCGCCCAAATGCGCATTTAAAACCTGTAGATTTCACAAAAGAATTTGCTGCTTTTAAAAAGAAATTCCAACAAGGGTTTACAAGACCTATTGAAATGGAAGATTTTCTTTCCTATATGTTATATCCAAAAGTATTTGAAAGTGCCCATGAAAATTATAAGACATATGGAAATATAGCACTCATCCCAACAAAAGATTTCTTTTTTGGTATGAAGCTTCAAGAAGAAACGAATATCACTTTAGAACCAGGAAAAACAATTATTGTAAAGTTACTATCGGTTAGTATTCCTAATGATGCTGGTGTAAGAACTGTATTTTTTAAAGTAAACGGTGAAAACCGATTTGTTGAAATTTTTGACACCTCTTTAAATATAAAAAAGGTTGAAAACGTAAAAATTGATAAAGAAGATACGAACCAAATTGGTGCACCATTACAGGGTTCGTTATACAAAGTTTTAGTGAAGAAAGGTACAACTGTTAAAGAAAATGATCCATTATTTGTGATTGAAGCCATGAAAATGGAAACAACCGTTACCGCACATAAATCTGGAAAAATAAAATCAGTGACTTTATCTGAAGGTAGCATGGTAAAACAAGATGATTTGATTGTTACCTTTGAGTGAGAAAATAGATTTATGTCAACAATATGCAACCAAATAGGAATCAACTATAACCAAACCCATCAAGCAGATCCGTATTTAACCGAACAACTCATTAAACATCTTAATCCTAAAAAAGAAGGTCTGTATTTAGATATTGGTTGCGGAACGGGCAATTATACAAATGCACTTTATGACAAAGGATTTCAATGTGTTGGTATGGATCCGTCTATTGAGATGCTAAAACAAGCACTATCTAAGAACAGAAATATATCATGGAAAATTGGCTTAGCAGAGAGAACGTACTTACCACAAAATAGTGTTGATGGTATTTTTTCAACCTTAACTATTCATCAATGGTCTAACCTAATGCAAGCGTTTTCGGAATTAGCATATGTTTTAAAACCTCAAGGTAAAATTGTAATCTTCACTTCTACTCCAGAACAAATGAAAGGCTACTGGTTAAATCATTATTTCCCAAAAATGATGGAAGATTTAATTGCACAGATGCCAACTTTGGAGCGCGTTGAAAAGGCTATTAGTTATTCAGGATTTAAAATTATAAAAACGGATTCATACACTATTCAACCCGATTTAGAAGATCATTTTTTTTACTGTGGCAAACTTAATCCAGAAGTATATTTTGACGACAGCTTAAGACATGGCATTTCTTCTTTTAGTGATTTAACTAACATGGAGGAGATAGAACTTGGCTTAGCAACATTGAAAAACGATATTGATGACAAAAAAATCAATGATGTAATGAAGTCTTATGAAAATGACTTAGGTGATTATCTCTTCATTATTGCTGGAAATTAAGGTAAAAACGCATTCTAATATTTTTTTAACATTTTATGAAACCCATTTGGCAAGACTTTTGAAATTCATAGTCTGAACAACTAAATCATAACAATGAAACTATTAAAAAACCTTCCAATTATTATACTAGCTACAGTTTTATCTTCTTGTGGATCTTCAAAAAAGACGACATCCACCTATTGGGTAAATAGCTCTAAAGTTGATTGTGATGCTGGCGCAGGAAAAACAACATGCTTGCAAGTAACCAAAGCAGACGATTACGACAATGCAGACTGGTCTAACTTTTATGCACCTATAAATGGTTTTACTTTTGAACCTGGTTACTTACAAAAAATTGAAGTAACTGAGACCGCATTAAACTCAGAAAATGTGCCTGCTGATGCCGCTTCCATTCAATACGATCTTGTAAACGTGATAGAGAAAAAACAAGATCCTAAATTAGAGATTCACGATATTTGGGCGGCAACACATATTAGTGGAGACCCTATTGAAATCGCGAATAACAATATTCCAACACTTGAAATCAACACAACAGAAATGCGCGCATTTGGCACTAATGGTTGCAATAGTTACAGTGGACAAATAAAAAATATCACTTCTGATGCTATTGAATTTGGTGCTATGGCTTCAACCCGAAAAATGTGTATGGATATGTTGATTCCAGATCGTTTTGATAAAGCATTTAACAGTATTTCAACTTATAAAAAAGAAGGACTAACCTTATCCTTTTACAATGAAGCTAGTGATGAAATTCTACGTTTCAAAAAAGTAGATTAATTTCATCGTTATTATTATACAAAATGAATTGGGTTATTTAGGCTAAGGTCTCAATAACCCAATTTCTTTTCCACTATCTTTGCCACCATAAATTATTAAGTATTGGAAAAGAAAAAATCACATCCCGAAGTAAAATCTGAACTTCACCCAAGAAATCAACATAGATCACGCTACAATTTTGATGCACTTATAAAAAGTTCACCAAAATTAAGTCCTTATGTTGCACCTAATAAATACGGTGACGATTCCATCGATTTTTTTAATCCTGCTGCTGTAAAAGCATTGAACAAGGCTTTACTAATTCACCATTACGGATTAGACTACTGGGATATTCCTGAGCATTATTTATGTCCTCCAATTCCAGGAAGAGCAGATTACATTCATAATATTGCCGACCTTTTAAAAGGTGAAGGCAGTGTTATTCCTAAAGGAAATCATATTAAAGGTATTGATATTGGTGTGGGTGCCAATTGTATTTACCCTATTATTGGTCATCATGAATATGGATGGTCATTTATAGGAAGTGATACCGATGAAGCCGCTATTATATCTGCTAAAGAAATTGAACAGAAAAATTATGACTTAAGATCTACTCTAGAAATTAGACGTCAAGACAAAGCGAACAACTTTTTTTATGACATTTTAAAACCTGAAGAAAAAGTAGATTTCTCTATTTGTAATCCACCGTTTCATGCGTCAGCAGAAGATGCTCAAAAAGCAAGTCTAAAAAAACAAAGGAATCTTAAAGGGAAAAGACCTAATAAATCGCTTTTAAATTTTGGCGGACAACATAACGAATTATGGACCAAAGGTGGTGAAGCACGTTTTGTAAAAGACATGATTTATGAAAGCAAGCATTTTGGCAAACAATGTTTTTGGTTTACAAGTTTAATTTCGAAAGAAGTGACGCTAAAACCAACTTATAAAGTTTTAGAAAAAGTAAATGCCACTGTTGTAAAAACAATTGAAATGGGCCAAGGTCATAAAATCAGTAGATTTATCGCATGGACCTTTTTAACAGAACAAGAACAAAAGGACTGGATAAAGGAACGTTGGTAGAACCGTTTTCTTCATTTTAAGTATTCCACTTTTTGTTGGAATTTATTGAGATGTCATTGAATTTGTATAGTTCTCGATACTATTTGCTCATACTACACAAATCACTCGAACTGACGTGGTTTGTAATTTTAATATTTTTATATCAAAGTTTGAATTAACAATTATTCTACCTTTGTTACCTTATTTGCCATTCCTGCGAAGGCAGGAATCTACAATCTACGATTAACAAAGTGGATTCCTGCTCTCGCAGGAATGACAAACTTAATAAATACAAAATCATATGTCATTTAAAGACTTAAGCTTAATAAAACCGATACTTAAAGCTGTTGAAGCTTCAGGTTATGTTGAACCAACCTTGGTACAACAGCGTGCTATTCCTTTTATTATAGAAGGTAAAGATGTTATTGTCTCTGCACAAACTGGAACCGGAAAAACAGCTGCTTTTGCATTACCTATTTTACAAAAATTGTACGATAAACAAGACGCACCAAAAAAGGGTAAAAAGATAAGAGCGCTGATAATAAGTCCGACGAGAGAATTAGCCATTCAGATTCAAAAGAACTTTAAGACTTATGCTGAGTTTACAACGTTGAAATCTTTGGTGGTTTTTGGTGGTGCATCTATAGAACCACAAATTGATGTTTTAAAGAAAGGTATAGATATTTTAGTGGCTACACCTGGTCGTTTACTCGATTTACATAAACAAGATTATATAAATCTCGATTTCATTGAAACTCTAGTTTTAGATGAAGCCGATTTAATGCTTGCCATGGGCTTTATCGATGACGTTAAAAAGATTGAACGTCTTTGCCCTGAAGACAAACAGACCTTATTGTTCTCAGCAACGATTCCTTATAAAATTGAAGAATTAGCAAATACGTTACTAAAAGATCCTGAACGTATTGATGTGACGCCAACAAAATCTGTCACTAAAAATGTGAGTCAGACCTTGTACTATGTTCCTAAGCAAAATAAAATTGAATTGTGTTTACATTTAATGCGTAACACTATAGAAGGTAATGTTCTTATTTTTAGACGCACTAGAAATGGTGTGGATAAGCTTGAAGAAACCTTATTAAAAAATGGGTTCTCTGTAAATAGTATTCATGGTGATAAACCACAAAGTGAAAGACAGACGGCTTTAAATAAATTTAAAAACGGTTACGTTAAAATCCTTATTGCAACAGATGTTGCAGCACGTGGTATTGATATTAACGAGCTAGATAACGTTCTTAATTTTGATATGCCAGGCATACCTGAAACGTATGTCCATAGAATTGGTAGAACTGGTAGAGCCGGACATACAGGTAATGCGTATTCCCTATGTTCTGCCGATGAGAAAAATTATGTAAAAAAGATACAACAAGCTATTAATGTTCAGATTCCGGTAGAAACGGAACATCCTTATCCTTTGGATCCTAAAGCAGAACCTATTGTGCACAAAAGACAAGGAAGTAAGTATAAAAAAGGGAGAAAAAGTGAAGCTTCTAAGAAGAAGAAGAAACGTTGGTATTAGAATAGCTGTTGGCTGTTGGCTGTTGGCTGTTGGCTGTTGGCTGTTGGCTGTTGGCTGTTGGCAAAAAAACAAAAAAGCACTTAGTTAACCTAAGTGCTTTTTGTTTATATCATAATGAAATTACTCAAATTTTATTTCGAAAAGCAGATAATGTTTTATGCCGAACTTCTCTCCCCATTCTTCAACCTTATCTCCAGAGGTACCAACATCGCACCACGATAATGAACCATCTTCTCTTTCGTAAGGTATAATATAAGCTAACAAATAGAATGACTTATCATAGCCTATTTCTAAGTTACTTTCGTCTACTAGATTTCTTAAACTGTAATTATCAGAGTCGATAGCATCATATTTTTTAGTGATACTAAACCTAGGAAATTTAAAAGTCATTTTTAGTTGGTTATCATTGGTTCGTTTTGATATCACTTTCATTTTAAAAACGGTATCACTCAACGTTTCAAACTGTTTAACACCTATACTCTTACTATCAATAACTGTGGTATCAGACACTATTTTACCGTCCCAAATTTCCTTGACTGAGAGCTGATAACTTTTCCCTTTAAGTTGTTCTCCTGAAAATTTCAACTTCATATAATCAATGCCTTCAAAACTTAAAAGATCACTTATCTCTTCAATATCTGATGCATATTCAGTTGTCATTTTTAAATCTGAATCCGTTTTAGAATCAGCTTCTTTTTGTTGTGCTAGCAACCCACTGAAACAATTTAATGCAGCAGCCATAATTAGAATTCTCTTCATAAATTAATTGTTTGTTTTTTTGAATGAATCGTCGTAAGAATATATAATACCATGTATAATATCAAAGAAAATTTCACCTGAAAACTCACCATTCCCTTGTGATTTTCGTTCCATCATATTAAACTTCTCCCCTTTCTTGGTAGGCTGCATTTCAATTTTATATTTACCAATAAAATTCTTAGTGTTATTACCTATCACTTTAAAACTATAATCTAATTTGGGATAAAAGAAATGTATCTTAGAATATTCTGAATACAGATTAAAACGCTTAAAATCTTTAGCCCAATTATAAAAATAATACTCACTATTAAAGTCCGTTATTGTCACATTCTTTTGAATTTCTCCTATTTCAAGCTTTGAGAATTCTGATGTAATTTTAGTATTTTGAATACTTCCTATTTTACTGTTTTTTAAATTAATAAATTCAAAATCACCGCCATCGATCGCTAAGGCTTCCATTGTTGCATTCTCGATTTTAAGCTTATTATAGGGATTTGAGATTTCTTTGGTTTTTAAAGTCCCACCAATTAGCGTTCCTGTCAATTCATTTCTTAGATGTTGTCTTATGTATAATCCTGATTCTTTCGCATTAACTGTTAATTTTAAATACGGTGGAATTTTAATTGTAAAACGACTTCTCATCATTTTTATACCTCCTTTTTTAAAATTAGTCACCTTACCATTTTTGTCGACTTTTTTAAAACGATCGTTAATATATTTCAAAGAATTACCTTGTATACTGTGATTATTCTGTTCTATTTCTAAACGTAATGTGTCTAATGATTTACGACTGACAGAATCCTTTTTAGACTCAAAAAATGATTGGTTTACAGTAATAGCATCTGTTGTTTTAAATTCATAAGTTTCGATTGAAATTTTATTTTTACTACTAGCACTAAGCGTAATATGATTATCAAATTTACCGACCTCTACTTTAATTTCTTCTAAAAACGTATTGATTTCCGTCTTAGAATACCCATCAAATTCCATAATATAATCCACATGGAGTTTTCCATCTGTAGACTCCTCCAACGCAACTGTAATGTTATCTAAATTAAAAATGGCTGTGGTATTTCTATCGGCCGTAAAAGACTCCGTATGAATCTTGTGTTGCTGTGCATTTAGCATAACTGATGTGATGAGCATCAGGGCTAAAAGTTTAAATGGTGTTTTCATACTGTTCGTTTTTTTGATTTAATATGTTGATGTGCTTTTGAATGTCTTTTAAAATTTGAAGTCGCGTTTGAAGATTTTCAACGAGTGCTTCAATGACTAAAATATTATTAGAATCCTCTTTAAACTGAACAGAAATAGCTTGGTAATCTTCATCTAAATCTTTCAGCTTTTTTCTGAAACGTTCTACCAAAACAGAGTCGTCTGCGATAGCTATAAAACTCTGCCATTCGGTTTCAATATCTTTAAGATATGCTGCTTCAACAGCTTCAACTTGTGCTATAATTGGTGACACTTGATTGAGATCTGGTTTTGATTCCATTTCCATAACATTAAACCCTATAGTTAATGCAATAATTAAAATAGCTGCAGCACTTAACCAAGCATAAGGACTTGGTTTTGGTTTGGATTGCTTCTTAAGTTTATCTGCAAATTCACTTCTATGGTTTTCCGGAAGCGTTTTTAAATCATCTTCCTCATTAAATAGGTTTCTAATATCTTGCTTCATTGTACTTTTGTTTTAATAGGTCTTGTAATTTTAATTTTCCGCGTCTTAAATGTGTTCGAGATGTTTTTACGGGAATTTCTAAAATCTCTGAAATCTCTTCATGATCATAGCCTTCCAATAAATAAAGCTTTACTACAATTCTATGTTTTTCTTTAATCTGCTCAATGGCAAATAAAATATCTTGTTTCGTAATTGAAATATCAAATTGCCAATCATCTTCATTTGTAATTTGTAGTTCTGACACCTCAACCGCTTCAAACTCTAATTTATTTTTCTTTAAAACGTCCAAACACTGGTTAATGATAATACGCTTTAACCAAGCTCCAAAAGTGGCTTCGGGTTTATAACTATCAATATGTCTAAAGGCTTTTAAAAAGCCTTCTTGCATCGCATCTTTTGCATCTTCTTCACTTAGATATCGACAGGCAATGGTGAACATAGCTTGACTATACTTATCATAAACTTGCATTTGCGCAACTTGATTTCCTTTTTTGCAAAGCTTAATAAGTTTAGTCTCTAATTTCTGCATTGGGTTGGTTAGCGGTTTTAAGAACTCATATTGACTTTTTCTATTTCCAAAAAATGTCCGAAATTCACACATTCTTCATCTATTTTTTTACGCGTAGCTATGCTATCTCTTTCATAAATAGACTCGTCTGAATAAATTTCTTCTCATTTTCGGCTTAAAATAAAAAATCAAGATGAGTTCTATTATAAAAACGATGGAATTTGGAAAGGGTTTCAAAATAGGATAAAAAAGATTGATTTTAATTGAATATGTCTAAATTTAACCTGAATTTCAATCTACCAATATAAAGATGAGCGACGATTACAAGAAACCTGCGTTTAAAAAATTATTAGATCGATTACAAGAAGAAAGCTGGCAATTAGAATTGCTGATTTCTGGTTTTGCTATTTTTGGACTATTCTCAGCCTATCCAGCTTTAGAAATGAAAATGGCCTATCACCAGTCTCAAAACGATAATAATCTGTTTTTTACGTTGATTTTAATTCTTGCTCTTTCTGCGTGTTCCATATTAATTTTCAACTTACTCCTCCATGTGCTTTTACGAGGCTTATGGATTGGTGCCTTAGGATTGCGGTATGTTTCTGGAGACATTGAATACGACACTTTAAATTACACCAAACGATTTAGCAATTATCTAAAAATAAAAGTAGGCTCGTTTGATAGGTATATTGCAAGATTAGAAGACTACTGTAGCATCATTTTCGCAATCACGTTTTTACTCATCTTTTATTTACTCGCTCTTGTTCTAATCATAGGATCAATTGCTACAATAATTTCAGTGTTTTTTAATGGTCATACCTTTCGTGATTTTTCTACGTACGTTGGTATTATACTTTTAGCATTTGTAGTTATTGGTATGCTACTAACTTTTATTGACTTTATTACGCTCGGTTATTTAAAAAAGAAAAAATGGCTTAGCAAAGTATATTTTCCTTTCTACTGGGTTTTTAGCATTATCACACTTTCCTTTTTATATCGACCATTAATTTATAATTTTCTAGACAATAAATTTGGAAAACGCCTGAGTCTTTTTTTAGTTCCTATTTATATTTTATTGATATGGATGACTTCTTTATATTACAATCAATCTAATTATTTTAATTTTATTGAGGACTCGAGTAATAACATTTCTAATTCTTTAAATTACGAAGATATGTTAGTTGAGGAATCTGATTTTATTAAAAATATTGCTATTAATAGTAAAGTTATAAGCGATCCGTACGTTAAAGTTTTTATAGCTTTTGATAAATATATAGAAGATGAAATTTACCTCTTCAACCCAAGCTTAAAAGTTGAAGAAGATACTAGAGGTATTACATCAGAAATAGGTTCCATGAATTCTGGCTCCAATAATAATTCATTAAAAAGTGACTATTTAGCCACTTTTAATTCAATCTATTCTATTGAAATTGATTCTACACTTTATATAACTGATTTTGTCCTTGGTAAAACTATAAAAAAGCAAAATGGGTTCGAAACTTATATAGGTATTAAAAACATAGAAGAAGGTAAACACATGCTTTATGTAAAACGAAGAGAACTAAAAGAATCAGATACAATATCTAAAATTGAAGCTTCTATACCGTTTTGGTATTATCCAAATTAACATACTGTATAAATAATGTATCTTTAGAATCTATAAACTTAACCATGTATAAAATTTTATTTAGTCTATTATTTATTGGACAAATCACATTTGCCCAAATCACAATTAAAGATAGTATCACAACCTATCCTGTTAGTTATGCCACTATATCCTTTGGAAATGGTAATGGCCTTTTTGCGGATGATGAAGGTCAATTTATGTTTACTAAAAAATTATATCCAGATATAGATTCGTTATTTATATCCGCTTTAGGTTTTAAGGACCTCAATGTTGCAACAAACAATTTACCGCAATATTTATTAATGCAACCAGAAGCACATCAATTAGATGCCGTTATAATTGCGAATAAAATAGATCGAAAATTTAAAGAAGAAGAACTGAAACCCTATTTAGATGATGACTATTATAATTGTTGGTTACCAACGATAGAATCTGAGATTGCTGTTTATTTTTCTAAAACCACAAACAAAGATCAACAACTTTCTGAAGTACTATTCCCTATAGCCTTAGAATCAAAAGATTGGAAACAAAGAAACCGCTCTAATAGTGACAAAAAAAAGTTCTCAACCTTATTTAAGGTGAAATTTTACGAAAATGAAAAAGGGAAGCCTGGTAAGGTTTTAACTTATGAAACGACTGTCTTTAGAGCCACTGAAAAAGATGGGGATGTTTACACTTTAAATGTTGAAGATTATAATCTCTTCATTCCTGAAAATGGTTTTTTTGTATCCTTACAGGTATTAGGCTACACTAATGATGAAGGCAAATTATTACCAAATAAAAAATATAAAGAAATTAAATCTAGACAAGGAGACGTTGTAAAAATACCAACCAATTTTAGACCATTATTGCCTTTTACTGATCAGATGGAAACTAAAAACACTTTTATAAAACGGGTATTCATCAATGAAAATAATTGGGTAAAATTTGATAATGGCAATCAATTTAAATCTAGCTTATTAGATAAAAATCTATTTAACTATGGTATTGGATTGACCTTTAAAACGTATAAAGATGAATGAACCTATGGGACTTTATATCATGGCTGCAATGTACATATTTGCAGGGCTCATACATTTCATAAAGCCCAAAATGTATATGCGGATTATGCCAAAATATATTCCAAATCATAAAGTAATGGTTTATTTAAGTGGTACTGCAGAAATCGTATTAGGGATTGGTTTATGTGTTCCTGTTTTAAAAGCAATTTCTATTTATGGTATTATTGCTATGCTAGCGGTATTCCTTTTAGTGCATTTTTATATGCTTTCTAGTAAAAGAGCATCTGCAGGTATTCCGAAATGGCTATTATTACTACGTCTTCCTCTTCAATTTGGTTTGATGTATTGGGCTTGGATCTATCTAAACTAAGTTACTTTTGAAAAATCAGACTACGATTTCAAAATGGGTGCTCCCCATAATTATCTTTTCTCAATTTTGTTGTACTTCCTTATGGTTTGCAGGCAACGCTGTTGTTAATGATTTAATTGCATTCTTTAATATTAGTCCTGAGTCACTTGGCTATATGAGTTCTTCTGTGCAATTTGGGTTTATTATAGGCACATTTGTTTTTGCAATTCTAACACTTAGTGATCGGTTTTCTCCGTCTCGTGTATTCTTTATCTGTGCTATTTTTGGGGCTGTATTTAATCTCGGCATCTTGTATTCTAGTAATACTATTTTTACGCTATTGGTATTTAGATTTCTCACTGGTTTTAGTTTAGCAGGTATTTATCCTGTAGGCATGAAGATCGCTGCAGATTATTTTGAAAAAGGATTGGGAAAATCCCTAAGTTTCTTAATTGCAGCCTTAGTTTTAGGCACAGCTTTCCCGTATCTTATTCAGTCTTTTGAATTTAATCTTAAATGGCAATCTGTTATATGGGCGACTTCCGCACTAGCATTATTAGGCGGCTTTTTAATTGTTATATTTGTCCCCAATGGACCTTATCAAAGACGCGCTGCCAAATTTGATATATCTAAAATTTTAAAGGTTTTTAAAAATTCTAATTTTCGATCTGCGGCATTTGGTTATTTTGGACATATGTGGGAGCTATATGCTTTTTGGACTTTTGTGCCCATCTTATTAATGATGCACCAAAAGCTTCATAATGTTGCTTTAAATATTCCTTTAATTTCCTTTATCATCATAGCGTCAGGAACGCTATCTTGTATTATAGGAGGTTTTATAGCTCATAAATTTGGGGTTAAAAAAACTGCCGTTTGGGCTTTAACACTATCCGGATTGTGCTGTGTCGTGTCACCACTATTCTTTATGATTGGTTCTACTCCGATATTTATTATGTTTCTTATAATTTGGGGCATGGTAGTTATAGCAGATTCCCCTTTATTCTCAACCATGGTTGCTCAAAATTGCGAAGTACAGTCCATCGGAACTGCCTTAACTATTGTAAATTGTATTGGATTTAGCCTAACAATTATTAGCATTCAATTATTGAATTACTTAATAACAGATATCGCTTTTGCACCTTATGCTTTTGTTGTGTTAGCATTGGGTCCTATAATTGGATTAATATATTTAAAGCGGACTTAATTTATTCTACCTCAAAATCGAAATAAGTCTTAGGAAAAGGCTCCCATCGCAATGTAAAATGCCACCATTCTTTTGAGTAGTTTCTAAAATTATGTTTCAACATAACCGTTTGTAATAACTGTCTATTTTTCTTTTGCTCATCAGTTAAAGCTGCGTAAGCAATCCAAGAAGCTTCGCCAAAAAAGTCATAAGGACTCCCCATATCTAAAGGCTCTCCCGTTTCACCATCGGCAATAGTTAGATCTATGGTACTTCCTCTACTGTGACCAGAACGCGTTGCGATATAGCCAGATTTAAACAGATTTTTCTTTTTGACTTCAGGATAAAAAACAGCTTTATTGACGGTATCGCTAAGCTTGCGTGCCCAAGTTATGAAATGATTCACTGCACGTTGTGGTCGGTATCCATCGTAGACCTTAAGACACAGATTTTGCTGGTATAGCTCATCTTGCACTAGTTTTAATTTTTCAACTGTACCTTTAGTTAGGATTAAGCGATTTGCCTTATAACCATCAATGGTGTCTCCAACAAAATTATTTTGAGAGAAGTATCTCAACTCCACATCTAAATCCGGAATCACTGATTTAGCATACACAAAACCATTTGGCAATGTTTGCTTTTCTTGAAATCCTAAAGTAAAAAGGATCAAACTACCTATATATAGAAGTGTTTTATAATTCATATCGAAGGACTAAATTAATAAAAAATACAGTATAAACTTACTTTAGAGAAGCAACATTTTACGTTACCAAATGTGAAATCAATCTAAAAGGCTATTTTTTTTGAGATATAAGGAATTCTTATTAGTGCGTGTGGAGACCGAACGTAACTGAAGCTGCAAAAACAAAAAACCGAGATCCCTCAATCTCGGTTTTCGTTTATTTGCTTTTTTTATGCTAGTAGATTTAGGGTCTCTAAGTCAACAAAACACAAGGCAAATATTAATTAATTAATCCATTGAACTAAAAACTAAATCTTAGTACGAGTCAAATATATAATTCATTTTGAATTACAACGCTTAAAAACACATTTAATCGATGTAATGCATGTAATTTTAACATTTACAGACGAAATGTTGTATTTCAACGATGAAATACAACACTAAACTTTAACAAATTCTATTAAATAGCATAGTAAATTTCGCATAAAATTTAAAACAATGTAGAATTCAATTCAATATGGAGTAACTTTATACTTCGTAAAAAAATAAAAAAATGAAATACTATTTTATTCTCGTTCTGTGTTTGATTAGCACTTTAGGGTTTTGCCAAGATAAAACTTATAATGAAGAAGAATTATCAATCTCAAAATGGATAGATGGCACACTATTGATTCCTACAACTACAGATAAGCCAGATTTAGCTATTATAATTGCAGGCTCTGGTCCGACTAATAGAAATGGCAATCAGAACTTTCTTAAGAACAACTCCTTAAAAAAATTAGCAGAAGGACTTACAAACAATGGTATTGCAACATTTAGATATGATAAACGTATCGTAAAACAAATTCGTGAAAACAACGTCGATAAAAACATGATGTTTGATGACTTTGTTAGTGATGCCTCAGCTGTTTTGGATTACTTTAAAGAGAAAGGCACGTATAATAAGATTTATATCATTGGCCATAGCCAAGGTAGTTTAGTTGGTATGTTAATTGCAAAAGATAAAGCTGATGGCTTTATTTCGCTTGCTGGTGCCGGAAACAATATCGGAGACGTTATTATAGAACAAGTAGCCAAAACAGCCCCTATGTTTAATAAAGAAACCGAAAGGGTTATAGCGAGTTTAAAAGAGGGTAAAACCACTACAGATTATCCTATTGCTCTAGCTTCTATATTTAATATAGACTTACAACCATTTATGATTAATTGGATATCTCACAATCCTTCTGAAATTATTAAAGAATTAAAAATGCCAGTCCTTATAATAAATGGCACAAAAGACCTTCAAGTTTCAGTGGATGAAGCCAAAGTATTAAAAGAAGCCAATGAAAAAGCCGAAATATTACTTATAGAAAACATGAATCACGTACTATTTGAAATTGAAGGTGGAGATTTAGAAAACTCAAAATCATACAACGAATCGTTTAGAGCAATTTCTCCAAAACTTCTAACTAGCATAACGGCATTTATGAAGTCTTAACCTTTTTTATTCTTTCTACATAACATAAAAAAAGCATCTCAACTGATAATTTTCAGAAACGAGATGCTTTTTTAACTTAACTCACCTAAATAAAATGAAAAGCATCCCAACCACGAGATGCTTTTTCTAACTAACCAACCAATGTAATGTTACGACTTTGTAGTTGCGTTACCTATTGATAACAGCTGTAATAATCATTACAATTACTAAGTTGCAAACCTCGTGCCAAACTTTAATTTTACTTTTATTATTTAAAAAAGTGTAACAAAAAGAAATAGTTGCACACTTATATATTAAACAATATCTTTATGATATCATTTTAATATCATATTGAATAAAAAAAAAGTGATTAACCACCTAAATTCTAAACTTATGAAAGAAGAAAAAATCATCGTTCCAGCCAATGGCTACCTAATGCTATTTTTATTTTTAATATTATTCTTTGGTAGTATAGCACTTATTCTTATAACAAAAACAGGCTGGTCTACACTTGGTATTATAGCAGCTTTAATATTAGCCTTTGGATTTTTAATGGTACAACCTAATGGTTCTAGAGTTTTACTTTTATTTGGAAAATATGTCGGAACAATCAAGCAGAATGGTTTTTATTGGGTAAATCCCTTTTTTACCAAAAAGAAAATTTCATTAAGAGCAAGTAACTTTGATAGCGAACGTCTTAAGGTAAATGATAAATTAGGAAACCCTATAATGATTAGTACCATCTTAGTTTGGCGTGTTCATAATACTTATAAAGCAGCGTTCGATGTAGATAATTACGAAAATTTTGTACGTGTTCAAACTGATGCAGCTGTTCGTAAATTAGCAAGTATGTATCCTTATGATAATTTTGCAGATGAAGGTGTAGACGAAGATATTACTTTACGCTCTAGTGTTAATGAAGTGAGCAATGCTCTAGAAAAAGAAATAGATGAACGTTTATCTATTGCGGGCATCGAAGTTTTAGAAGCACGTATTGGTTACTTAGCGTATGCACAAGAAATAGCAAACGCCATGTTAAAGCGTCAGCAAGCCACAGCAATTGTTGCTGCTCGTCATAAAATCGTAGAAGGTGCCGTAAGTATGGTAGAAATGGCTATAGAACAACTTAGCAAAAAAAATGTTGTAGATTTAGATGAAGAACGTAAAGCTGCAATGGTTAGTAATCTAATGGTGGTGCTCTGTGGAGATAAGGATGCATCTCCAGTATTAAATACAGGCACTTTAAACCATTAAAAAAATGAAAGAATATAAAGTAATAACCCCTAAACTAGGTTTTAGAAATCGCATACAAAATTTTGAAGATCTGCTTAATCAGTATGCGCGAGAAGGATGGGTCGTTAAGAATATAGCCGTTAATTGGGCAACTGTAGTTTTTGAACGCGATAAAAATAGATAATGAGAATCTTTAAAGAAGAACAACGCTTTAACCAAGTATGGGTAATTGTACTTTTAATAGTAACTGCCATAGTTCCTATTTCAGTTTATGTAAAGGAGTATTTAGAGGATCCATCTAAAACTTCTGTTTTAGAATTATTTGGATTAATACTTGCGGTACTATTAGCTACAGGATTGATATTTTTCTTTAAACTAACAACACGTATTGATGAAGAAGGAATTCATTACAAGTTTTTTCCATTTCACTGGAGTTTTCAACTATTAAAATGGGCAGAAATAAAAGAGGCATATCTAAGAACTTATGACCCCTTAAGCGAATATGGAGGTTGGGGATTAAAAGGAGGTATTCTTTGGAATAAATCCAAAGGAAAAGCCGTAAATGTCTCTGGAGATATCGGTATTCAGTTGATCTTAAAAAACGGAAAAAAACTTCTAATCGGAACACAAAAGAAAGACGACGCTACAAGCGTGTTAGCGACTTATAAATCGAAATTAAATTAATTAAACTATAATGTCTAAAAAGAAAGCCTTTGCATTACGAATGAATGAAGATATGCTGAAAGCCATTGAAAAATGGGCTTCGGATGAGTTTCGTAGTACTAACGGTCAGATAGAATGGATGCTAATGCAGCATCTAAAAGAACACAATAGGCAACCCAAGCCAAAAGATAATTCTACAGAAAAAAAGTGAAGGGAACGGTCACTTCTTTCGTTTTAAATTTTTGTATTTTGCGACTAAATAAAGCTAGAATATGAAATCAATATTTAAAACACTATTAATACTATTCTTATTTTGCATCAATTTTTCATTTGCTCAGACATTAACTTTTGAAAAATCGAATACAAATCATTCCGAAGAATTTATTATCCCGGTAAAAATAGATTCTATTAGTTTTAATGCCTTTAAAATTAAATTCACTATTTCTGACGATTTAGCTGATGTTGTTCAATTTATACCTAGTAAAAAAATAGTTGAAGGTACTTATCTGTATAATAAAAACAATAATATTCACACTATTGAATATATAAGTTTATCAGATGTAACTTTTGAAAAAAAAGCATCTTTATTCGACTTAAAAATGCGAACAGTAAGTCGCTTCAAGGAAAGAGAATTAATAAATGTAATATCTACTAACTTTATTGTTGATGGAACTAATGTTCCATTAAAAAAACAAAAGATTGAAAAGTCTACAGCCAATCAGTGGGTTCTATTTAAAAACGATGCTATCGTCTTTGGTTTATTAATGATTGCTTTAGGATTTGTTTTTTTTACAGAATCTAAAAAAACTGGTTTTTGGTACAAATTCTATCGCATCGTACCTGCCTTACTAATGTGTTATTTAGTTCCTGCCATATTTAATTCATTTGGTTTAATTTCAGATGAAATTTCGGAAACCTATTTTATTGCTAGCCGCTATTTATTACCAGCTTCACTTGTACTTTTAACATTAAGTATCGACTTAAAGGCCATTTTTAATTTAGGATGGAAAGCACTAGTAATGTTCTTTACGGGCACTATAGGAATCGTTATAGGAGGACCAATAGCTATTTTATTAATTTCATCCTTCTCTCCCGAAACTGTTGGTGGGGCAGGGTTTGATGCCACGTGGAGAGGATTAGCAACACTAGCCGGAAGTTGGATTGGAGGTGGTGCAAACCAGGCTGCAATGTTAGAGATCTATGAGTTTAACCAAGAGCTTTATGGCGGCATGGTTTTAGTTGATATTGTTGTAGCTAATATTTGGATGGCCATAATATTATTAGGAATTGGTAAACGAAAAAAGATAGATAATTGGTTGAACGCAGATAACACCGCAATTGATGAACTTCAAAATAAAGTACAAGCTTTTAGTGATAAAATCACACGTAATCCATCACTAACGGATATTCTTGTGATTCTAGCATTTGCTTTTGGTGCCGTTGGCATTGCCCATTTCGGAGCCGACAATATATCTGTTTATCTAAAAAATAACTTTGAAGCAGTTAGTAATCCTAAAAGCCCCTTATCATCTTTCGGTAGTGGTTTCTTCTGGCTCATATCTATTGCCACACTAATTGGTGTATTATTATCATTCACAAAAGCTAAAAATTATGAAGGAGCAGGTGCTAGTAAAATAGGAAGCGTTTTTATATATATTCTTGTTGCAACCATCGGAATGAAAATGGACTTAGGTAAAATATTTGAAAACCCTGGACTTATATTAATTGGATTAGTTTGGATGACCATCCATGCTTTATTATTAATTCTAGTTGCAAAACTTATTAAAGCACCATTCTTCTTCTTAGCCGTTGGAAGCCAAGCTAATGTTGGAGGAGCTGCTTCTGCTCCAGTTGTTGCTGCTGCTTTTCATCCTTCTTTAGCTACCGTTGGAGCTTTATTAGCTGTCTTTGGTTATGTTGTTGGAACTTATGGAGCAATTCTATGTGCAGAACTTATGAAATTAGCAGCTGCAGGTTAGTATTTATTAAACTATTATAAGATATTTGCGCACCTAATTATTTAGCAAACATGACAAAATTAAACAAAGTATTTAGTCTCATTATATTAATAGCATTAGCGGTTTCTTGTGGAAAAAACAATGATGCTAACTTTACCCTAAAGGGAAGTATTAAAGGCTTAAAAAAGGGCGTGGTGTATCTTCAAAAAGATGGAGATTCTAGTATCGTTGATTTGGATTCTATGACTATTACAGGTCAATCTGAATTTACACTACATACGCAATTAGACGAACCTATACTTCTCTATTTAAAACTTTTTAAAAATGATGGTGAAGAACATTACATTCCATTTTTCGCAGATAAAGGAATTACTGAAATAACTTCTACATTGAAAGGCTTTAGTTATGATTCTGAAATTAAAGGCTCTAAGCAACAAGATCTTCTAAAGGAATACCTCGACGTTTTATCTCGTTATAATGACAGAAATCTAGATATCATTGAAGCCAGTTTTAAGGTTAAAGAAAAAAAGGACAGTATTGCCTTAGATTCGTTGAATAGATTAGCCGACAACTTAATAAAGCGAAAGTATGCCTACACTATTCAATTTGCTATGAATAATAAGGATAGTGAAATTGCACCTTATTTAGCGTTGTATGGGACACAAAACACGAATCCGATATATATAGATTCAATTTATAATAATCTTAATCCTGAAATTAAGAATTCGCTATACGGTAAAAAGCTAGGTGAATTTATAGCAAATAGAACCTCTGCTAAATAATACGTTATAAGAACACTGTATATTTTGGCATAGAACATGCAATTACAATTTTAAAATCCAGTCATAACCATGATTGGATTTTTTATTTAATAAAGGTTAGATAAGCGGAATAACTTTTATCGTGCCCCATCTAATCAACCCACACACCTATACACCATTTCATAGGACAAAAAAAAAACTCCAACGACTTTACAGTAATTGAAGTTTTAATTAAGAGCCGATGGAGGGACTCGAACCCACGACCTGCTGATTACAAATCAGCTGCTCTAGCCAGCTGAGCTACATCGGCAAAAACATGCTTACCTTATTTCGGTAAGCGAGCGCAAATTTAAAATAGATTTTCAAATTTGCAAATCAATTTACTTTAATTTATTGATTTTTTCGATAAGTGCTCTTCCTTTAGTTTCAAGGTCTGCGCTAATTGCCTTAAAATGAGCTTTTTTATTTTCTGCACCTCTATCGTTAACACGAGCAATTAACTCATCAAACGTTACGATAGCTTCATCTATAACAGCTTCACTTTCTTTTGTTGGCTTTTCTGCATTCGCTAATTCCCAAACGTAAACTGCTTCAATGATATCTCCTAATACGTAATTGATATCTTTTTTTAAATCTCTTTTATTCGACATGATAATTATTTTTATAATAACCGCAAAAGTACTAAATCCTTTTAGTTATTTGATTCTCATTATTATTTTTTATCGTAAGTTTTAAACGTACACTTCTAGAAGTTTACCATAACCCGATTTCAATTTAAAATTTTTAATTTCAGCAGGAATCAGAATGGTTTCACCTTTAGAAATATGTTCTTTAGAATCTTCAGTAGAAACCTCAACATCTCCATCGATACACATATATATTAAAAATGAATCGTGTGTGTTTTCAATTTCAATATCAGACGTTATCTCTATAAAATTTGTAGTAAAAAAAGGGCAACTTACCACTTCATTAGATACATTTTTCTGCTTTAGATAATCGATTTTAAAATTATTTTCCATTTCAAAATCAAAAGCATCAATAGCGATATCGTTATGCAATTCGCGTGTATTACCGTTACTATCAACACGATCCCAATCATAAACACGATAGGTAACATCACTAGTTTGTTGAATTTCTGCTAATAATACTCCTGCTCCAATAGCATGGACTCTTCCGGCTTCTATAAAATAGGTATCCCCTTCTTTTACCTTATCAAAATTTAAAATTTCAGTAAGCGTATTATTTTCTAAATTCTTTAAGTAAGTCTCTTTATCGACCTCTCCTTTAAATCCAACAATAAGATTAGCGTCTTTGTCTGCTTGCATTATATACCACATCTCAGTTTTACCAAAGGAATTGTGTCGTTTTTTTGCCAATTCATCATTGGGATGTAACTGAATACTTAAATCTTCTTTGGCATCAATAAATTTGATGAGCAATGGAAACTCGTTGCCAAAACGTTTCCAATTTTTATCTCCTAACAACTTAGACTTATGAGCATTGACAAGGTTTTGTAGTGACTGACCTTTTAATTCTCCATTACAAACCACGGAAATATCATTTGGAACAGTACTAACCTCCCAACTCTCACCTAGATTTTTTGAATCCGAATCTTTATTGAAATGGAGATTCAGTTTTTCTCCTCCCCAAATTTTATCTTTAAGAATCGGTTGAAATTTTAGCGGATATAGCATGCTTCTTAATTAATTTCCTGAATAAGTCACAAAGTTACGAGGTGTCTCGTATAATGTGATTTCGAGATGAAACTTCGGGTCGAGCTTCGTTTTAATTTTATTATAGATAACTACAACAATATTCTCTGCCGTAGGATTTAGGTTTTTAAATTCAGGAACTTCCACATTTAAATTCTTATGATCAAAGGCATCTTCGACTTCTGATTTAATTATATCCTTCAATATCTTAATATCAATTACGTAACCAGTCTCAGGATCAATTTCTCCTGTAACGCTTGCAATTAACTCATAATTATGCCCATGAAAATTAGGATTATTACATAAGCCAAAAACAACATCATTCTTCTCAAAACTCCAGTCTTTTCTATAAAGCCGGTGTGCCGCATTAAAATGTGCTTTTCTATGAACTGTAACTCGCATTATTTATTAACGTTTATAAATTCATAAAATTTCTCAAAAATTATTTTGAACCAAGCCGTATAAAGTTGTGGATTCTGAGCGATATCAGCCTTTACAGCTTCTAATGTCATCCATTTCCAACGCTCCACTTCATCTGGATTAATATTTGGCTTGTCATTGTAGTAGCCTACCATAATGTGGTCGAACTCATGTTCTGTTAACCCGTTATCAAAAGGAGCTTTATAAATAAATGAGGTCTTCTCTTCTAAGTCTGTTACAAAACCCATTTCTTCTTGCAAACGGCGCTTTCCTGCCTGCAGGTTCGTTTCTCCATCACGTTGATGACTGCAACATGTATTAGTCCATAAACCTGGGGTATGATATTTATGCATAGCACGTTGCTGAAGCATCAGTTCGTTCTTATCATTAAATATAAACACAGAAAATGCTCGATGTAAAAGCGCCTTTTCATGCGCTTCCATTTTTGGCATTAAACCAACTTTATTATCATTTTCATCTACTAAGATGACTTGTTCTTCGATCATATCACAAAAATACCAAGTAAAATTTTAAAATCCATCAATGTTTTCACAAAAAGGAATTGAAATACTACAAAATACCTTGACTATAAAAAATAGCCAAGGTCTTTTATAATGAATCAATTTAGATTTTATTCTTTTATAATAAACATGGATCTGCGATTTAATTGATGTTCTACTTCGCTACACTCTACATTGTTAATACACTTATTAATCAATTGCGATTCCCCATAACCTTTTGCTGACAATCTGTTTTTAGTAATTCCTTTATCTAATAACCACTGTAAGCTAGATTTAGCTCTACGTTGTGATAATTTTAGATTATAAGCAGCTCTACCTCTTGAATCTGTATGAGATTCTATATGTATTTTTAAGTGCGGATATTCCTTTAGTGCCGCTAATATCTTAGCTAATTCTATCTCTGCATCTAAGCGAACATTGGACTGGTCATAATCAAAATAAATAGGCTGAAGAGTTAGTTTACAACCTAAATCATTAGGTGGACATGGATCTGAAACCTTTAGCATCAATGGCATATTTAAAACAATAGGCATTTCAATTGTTTTCGGATTCTTAGGTGTTTCAAAAATCTCTTCTTTCGGATTATACCCCTCTTTTTTTGCTCTAATAACATACCGTTCGTTACAATCTAAATTAAATGTAAATAGTGCATCACCACTTGTAACTAGTTTCTGAATTTCGACATTATTACTATCTAGCAGTGTAACCTCAGCATTGGGTATTAATTCACCTGTATCTTCATCTGTAACCGGTCCTTGAATTGTTATTTCACACCGCTCCCAAATTTGATAGATATCATCACTTTTACTTCCTTCATCACCATCTCGATTTGACGTAAAATAACCGATTCGTCCTTCTTTAATTATAAAACTAAAATCATCTTTTACACTATTAATAGGCGCACCAAAGGTGGCTATTTCACCAAAATCATCTTCGTTTAGTTTTGTTACAAAAATATCTAAACCGCCATAACCTTTATGACCATCACTAGAGAAGTATAAATTATTTTCTGTACTTATAAATGGAAATGTTTCTCTAGCAGCTGTGTTAATTTTACCCCCCATATTTACGGGTTTGGTATAACTGTCGCTTTCTAATACATCAACATACCATAAGTCAGACATCCCAAATGTACCAGGCATATCAGAAGCAAAGTAAAGTCTATCTTCGTCAATACTTAATGCTGGGTGACCAATAGAATAGCTATCACTATTAAAAGGAAGCTCTTTTACATCTCCCCATGAATCTCCCGTTTTAGTCGCCTTGTAGATCTTAAGTCTTATCACAAAATCTTTATCTCGCCTTTTCTTTCCATCTAAAAAATTATTCCGGGTAAAATACATAGTATTTCCATCTTTAGAAAAAACAGCAGTAGACTCATGATATTTTGTATTAATCTCACCTTTTAAAAGCTCTACTTCTTTTAGATTCAAGTCTTCATCTACCACAACCTGATATAAATCTAAAAAAGGCTGTTTATCCCACCCTGCAAGATCAACAGATTTTTCTTTAAATGTATCTACAGATTTATCACTCGATGCAAAAACAATTTTATCACCATAAAATGCGGGACCGAAATCTGAATACTCAGTATTTACAGTTATTTTATCGAGTTCAAATAATTTATCATTCACTCCTTTTTCAAAAAGCGTATCCGCTACATTTTTATAAGAATCTATAGTAAGAGCTGTGCCACCTTTAGCTTTATAAATTTTCATTAGTCGGTCAGCTTCTCTCGGTTCTCCTGAACTTTTTAAACATTGTGCTGCTCTAAAATAATCCGTCACAACCAAATCATCTGGAAACTCATTTAGCAATTTATAATACCATTTAGAAGCTCCGGAATATTCACTATTAAAATAATAGGTCTCGCTCAACTTCCTATAAATTTCGGCAGACTGATAACCATTAGCAACTACCTTCAAATAAATCTCTCGAGCATCTATATAATGATATTTATCGTATTTGACATTTGCCTTTTCTAATGTTCCTGTTTGAGCAAAAGAACTCATAAAGAAAATGACTGATAAAAAACATAGTAATAATTTATATGTATGTGTATTCATAATCTTAAAAATTTAGAAAAATCTAGGGGTTAGTATGCGTTCGACATTTTTAAAAACATCAAATTTTAAGAATACCTCATAGGAGCCATCACTGTAAGTTTCAATATCTGTGGTTTGGTAATCATACCCCATACCTACAAACAATTTATTGGTTATTTGAAATCCTGCCATGGCAGTAATCGCAGCATCAAAGCGATATGCTGCACCTAACGTAAATTTTTCATTAATTAGAAAGTTTCCAGAAATATCAACTTGAAGCGGAGACCCATCAACCATCTTAATCATCGTTGCTGGTTTAAATTTTAAATTCTTATTAATGTCAAAAACATAACCTGCAATCAAAAAGTAATGTAAGCGTTCAATGGCAAGAGCATCAGCACTAATATCATCTATACTATCCGCATTATAATGTTTTGAATTTAAAAGGTTAGGAACCGACAAACCTAAGTACAGTTTATCTGTATTATAATATATTCCAGCCCCTATTTGTGGATAAAGCCTATTATTTATATTTTCTTCAAACTGAAAATCATTATCATCATAAATGTTGAGCTTAGTATAATCGACGTCTAAGAAATTCACTCCTGCTTTTACACCAAATGACAATCTTGATACATCGGAAAACATTAGAGAATATGAATAATCAGCAACAATGCTTGTTTCTGTAGCAGGCCCAATTTGATCGTTCACAATAGAAAGTCCTATTCCCATTTTTTTAGTATCGCCTATTGGAGAACTTATTGTGAATGTTCCTGTTTTTGGGGCGCCTTCAAACCCTACCCACTGCGATCTATATAATAGTCCAAAACTGAGTACATCTTTAGACCCTATATAGCCAGGATTAATGACTTGTGTGTTATACATATATTGAGTGTATTGCGAATCTTGTTGAGAAAAACTCAAACTAACACTCATAAAAATTAGTAGTAATAAAAAATAATGTTTCATAAGATTTTTGGGGTTTAGTTATTTTTTATATATAAATATCCTTCATTAGTTAAAGTTTGGCTTCCGATAAACCTTCTTAGTATATAGAAATAAGTTCCGGTAGGTAATTCCTCATCTCTATTAACAGTGCTCCGTCCATCTGAGAACCCTCTAAATACTCTACCATTTATACCATAGCCATCCATTTCATAAATTAAAATTCCCCAACGATTAAATATTTTAAGATTATTGTTAGGAAAATCTTCTATCCCAACTATTCTAAAGAAATCATTTTCACCATTACCATCTGGCGTAACTGCATTAAATATTTCAAAATCCGTACCGAGTGTTTCAGGTAAGTCTGTAACTGTAGGGTCATCTGGTTCATCATCATTGTTATTATCCACATCATCAAAATTATTTGGATCATCAGATGTATCAGAATAGGTTTCTCCATCCGCCCCAGTACTAGTAACAATAGCTTGATTTGTTATTTTTCCATTGTCAATATCCTCTTGCGTGAGTGTATATGTAGCTGTAAAAGTGAAGTCATCTATTTCACCAGGTGCTAAAGAAGCAAGCGGACCACCTTCAATTACTATACCCGGAAGAGGATCTTCTATACTAATATTCGTGAGGGTGACTGATCCTGTATTATAAATAGTAAATGTGTAAGTTAAAGTCTCACCTACCTCAGCAATGTCGTTTCTATTCTCATCGTTAAATACTCCTACTTTTTCGAGAGATATCGATCCGGATTGACATAGTATAGTCGTTGTTACGTCATCTTCCATCACGTTATCATCATCTGATAAATCTGTTAACATGGTGCCATCCATCATATTCATTCCCGTAAGAGTAGCTTGATTATTTACAACACCTGCATCAACATCAGACTGCGTTAAAACATACTCTGCCATATACCACCATGTTTCATCAACATCTAACTCATTATCAATATCATCATCTCCGGATGCTAAGATCATAACTCCTCCCAACATACTATCCCATAACTCCACCGCAGGCACACTTAAATTGCCTTCATTAGTAACTTGAAACGTATAGCTGATTGTTTCACCTATATCTCCACATCCATCTAAATTATCGTCATTAAACACTCCTGTTTTTAACACTGCAATAGCTGGTCTCTGACATAGAAACACATCAGTAATATCATTTTCTAAGGCACTATTATCATCCGACAAATCAGTTAACACAGCTCCGTTAATACTACTTACTCCTGAAACAGTCGCTTGATTATTTACAAACCCAATATCAATATCTGCTTGTGTTATTATATAATCTGCTGTATAGAACCAAACCTCATCGACGTCTAATTCATTATCCGTATCATCATCACCATAAGACATGTCCATTATCCCACCTAACATAGTGTCAGTTAACTCTACCGAAGTAATACTTGAATTCCCTTCATTAGTTACCGTAAAATTATAAGTAATTGTTTCACCCGCATTAGCGCAACCATCAGTATTTAAGTCATTATAAACACCTGTTTTCACCACTGCTATGACTGCTGTTTGACATAGTAATGTTTGAGTAATATCATCTTCAGAAACACTATCATCATCTGAAAGATCTGTTACGATAGAGCCATCTATACTATCTAAACCTGTAACCGTAGCTTGGTTAGTTACAACACCAGCATCAATATCGGATTGCGTAAGTGTATAATCTGCGGTATAAATCCATGTTTCATCAACATCTAACTCGTTATCTGCATCTGTATCTCCAGACGCTATAGCGATTATCCCACCTAACATCAAATCTGATAACTCGACTGAAGTGATAGTCGTATTTCCTTCATTAGTTACCGTAAAGGTATACGTAATAGTTTCGTTTACATTACCACAGCCATCATTATCCTCGTCATTAACTTCCGCTGTTTTGATTACTGCAATTTCAGCTGTTTGACATATTGATGTTTCAGTGATATCGTCTTCAGAAACACTATCATCATCTGATAGGTCCGTTACGATAGCGCCATCTATACTATTTAAACCTGTGACAGTTGCCTGATTTGTTACAACACCAGAATCAATATCAGATTGGGTAAGTATATAATTTGCGGTATAGATCCAGGTTTCATCAACATCTAACTCGTTATCTGCATCTGTATCTCCAGACGCTATAGCGATTATCCCACCTAACATCAAATCTGATAACTCGACTGAAGTGATAGTCGTATTTCCTTCATTAGTTACCGTAAAGGTATACGTAATAGTTTCGTTTACATTACCACAGCCATCATTATCCTCGTCATTAACTTCCGCTGTTTTGATTACTGCAATTTCAGCTGTTTGACATATTGATGTTTCAGTGATATCGTCTTCAGAAACACTATCATCATCTGATAGGTCCGTTACGATAGCGCCATCTATACTATTTAAACCTGTGACAGTTGCCTGATTTGTTACAACACCAGAATCAATATCAGATTGGGTAAGTATATAATTTGCGGTATAGATCCAGGTTTCATCAACATCTAACTCGTTATCTGCATCTGTATCTCCAGACGCTATAGTAATAACTCCACCTAACATCAAATCTGATAACTCGACTGAAGTGATAGTCGTATTTCCTTCATTAGTTACCGTAAATGTGTACGTAATTGTTTCATCTACGTTACCACAACCATCGTTATTAGCCTCGTTAAGGTCTCCCGTTTTTATTAAGGCGATTTCAGTTGTTTGACATAAAAGTGTTTCAGTAACACCATCTTCCAAAACGCTATCATCATCTGATAAATCCGTTAATACTGAATTATCTATAATATTGATTCCTGTTACAGTCGCTTGGTTGTTTACAGCACCTGCATCAATATCAGATTGTGTCAGTGTGTACGCTGCTGTATAAATCCAAGTTTCATTAGCATCTAATTCATTATCTGCATCTGCATCGCCAGACGCTAAAGCGATTATTCCACCTAACATTGTGTCTGTTAATTCTACAGAAATAATACTTGAATTCCCTTCGTTAGTTACGTTAAACGTATACGTAATCGTTTCACCTGCATCGCTACAACTATCATTGTTCTCATCATTTAATACACCCGTTTTAATGACTGCAATTTCTGCAGATTGACATAAGTCAGTTTCAGTTGCATCATCTTCCAAAACACTATTATCATCTGAAAGATCTGTTACCGTTGAACCATCAATACTATCTACTCCTGTTACGGTTGCTTGATTATTGACAACACCAGCATCAATATCTGTTTGTAATAACGTATAATCTGCTGTATAGATCCAAGTTTCATCAACATCTAATTCATTATCTGTATCATCGTCTCCTGATGCTAACGCGATTATTCCTCCTAGCATCGTATCTGTTAACTCTACTGTAGTTATGCTCGTATTTCCTTCGTTAGTAACCGAAAATGTATACGTAATAGTTTCACCTTCATTTCCGCAACCGTCTACGTTATCATCGTTATAAATACCTGTTTTGATTACGGCAATTTCTGCTGTTTGACATAAATCTGTTTCAGTTGCTTCATCTTCTAAAACACTATTGTCATCAGAAAGATCGGTTACCTCTGAACCATCTATACTATCTATTCCGGTAACAGTCGCTTGATTACTGACAATACCAGCATCAATATCAGATTGCACTACTGTATAATTCGCCGTATAGATCCAAGTTTCGTCAACATCTAATTCATTATCTGCATCATCATCTCCAGATGCTAAAGCGATAATTCCACCTAACATAGTATCAGTTAATTCTACCGCAGTAATACTTGTATTTCCTTCGTTAGTTACATTAAATGTATAGGTTATAGTTTCTCCAGAATCCGTACAATTATCATTATTCTCGTCGTTAAAAACAGCTGTTTTAATTACTGCGATATCTGCTGATTGACATAAATTTGTTTCGGTTGGATGATCTTCTAGAACACTATTATCATCAGAAAGATCTGTTACCTCTGAACCATCGATACTATCTATTCCTGTAACCGTGGCTTGATTATTTAAAATACCCGAATCAATATCAGATTGTACTAATGTATAATCTTCGGTATAGACCCAAGTTTCGTCAACATCTAATTCATTATCTGCATCATCATCTCCAGATGCTAAAGCGATAATTCCACCTAACATGTCATCCGTTAACACTACTGAAGTAACACTTGTATTTCCTTCGTTAGTAACATTAAATGTATACGTTATAGTTTCTCCAGAATCACTACAACTATCATTATTCTCATCGTTAAAAACAGCTGTTTTAATTACTGCGATATCGGCTGATTGACATAGAATTGTTTCGGTTGGATTATCTTCAAAAACACTGTCATCATCTGAAAGGTCTGTTTCCATTGTACCATCGATAACATTTACAGCTTCAACTGTAGCTTGATTACTTACCATACCAATATCTATATCAGATGGAGTTATTGTATAATCTGCTGTATATAGCCACGTTTCATCAACATCTAACTCATTATCATCATCTACATCTCCCGAAACCAAAGTAAGTACTCCACCTACCATTAGGTCTGTCAATTCTACTGAAGCAAAATCAACAATTCCTTCATTAGTCACACTGAAATTATAAGTGATCGTTTCACCAGAATCGCTACAGCTATCACTATTCTCATCATTAAATACTCCTGTTTTAATAACAGCAATTTTAGCTGTATCACATAAAATTGAATTTGTGGCATCGATATAACCACCATACACTTCAATTGAATTGATAATACCTGCCAGTGATGCGATGGTAATTTGTATTTCATCAAAGCTTAAGGCAGCATTAAAAGCAACAATGTATAAACCATCAGTAGTTAATGGAGTAATATTTATTAAACCCAATGCTTCTAAAGCTAGTAAATTACCTGCTGTTCTTTGCTCTTGTTGAAGACCATCAAGATAAGTTGTCAGTGTTATTGAGTTTAATAAATCAACTTCTAATAAATCATTGGTATCTCTTATAATAAAACCTGCTCTTGTACCAATCGGATAATCTAAAAGTACATCTTGTACAGAAATTGAAGCTGTACTTGCAACTCCCGCTACAACATTAATTAGAGCAAAATCACTTCCTTCTTGAGAAATTACATTTTGCGAATTATCAACTTCACAAGCCACACAAGCTATGCCTTCGGTTCCTGTTTTGTATGAATTGATAATTACAGAATCGTTTGGATTAGATAATACATAAGGCTCATCACAGTTTATCGTTCCAGGACAAAAAGATTCTAAAACCATACTATAGACGCGTGTACTTCCTAAATTTAAAGACACAAGCTGAGAGAGCGTGATTTGCACTTCATCAAAAGGAGCTGTTGAAACAAACCCCACTCTTAAAGCTTCGTTACTAGTTAGTAATAAACCTGAATTTACAGGAACAAGCTCAGTTGACCCTGTGCGCGACTCAACAAATGTGCCGTCTAGATAGGTCGAAACGGTTATAGCATCGAACAATTGTGTATTTAAAAGCGTTGCATTTTCAATATCAAATCCTGCATAAGTCATCGCCGGATAATCCGTTATTTCATCTTTAACCGCTAATGAAGCAGTTCCCGCAACACTTGCTAACAGATCGATTGTTGCATAATTACCCGTATTTGAATCAAAAAGACGATTTGTATTATTAACACTTCCAACACTTAATACCCCACCTGTACCTGTGTGTTCGTCCACAATTCTTACCGGAAAATCTGGTTTTGTTAATGCTGTTGGTGTATTACATATTAAATCTGGACCTTCACAAAAACTGTTGGTCACAGCATGGTAAACATTAGTAGTAGAAAGCACATTCAATAAACTTGAAATTGATATTTCAACGGCATCATAATCCATGGTTGTATAAAACCCTACATAATATTTATCAGTTCCTAATAATGTGCTATTCACTACAGCTAAAGCTGTATTTGTTTCTGATTCTTGTTCTACACCATCTAAATAGGTTGTGATTACAATGGCTTCCAATAAATCTGCTTGTAGAACAGAATTGTTTTCTATTAACATACCAGCATAACCACCTCCTGTAAAAAATTCATCAACCGTTTCGTCTGTTACTGTTAACGAATGTGTTACACCTAAACCAACGACTGTTGCTATGGTTGCGTAGTTGTTATTATCTTCATCTAATAGATTCCCTTCATTATCAACACCACATCCTATAGCACAGATCCCTGTCGTATTTTTAAACACTGATAAATCCGTAAAACCCATTGATGTAATTTCTACGGGATCGAGAGTATTACAAGGTACAGGATATTGAACACCATCTGTATAAACAATAAATTCAACCGTATCTACACAGCCTAAAGCATCCGTAACCGCTACTGTATAAGTTCCTGGAGATAAACCGCTAATTGAATTTGAAGTTTCGCCTCCTGGACTCCACTGATACGCATACGGTGGAGTACCACCTGTTACAGATACAGATATACTACCATCCGAGACTCCAAGAACAGTTTCATTGATAATCGTTTCTTCAATTTTAATTGAAGTGTCTACATAACTTCCATAAACCTCTATACTATTAATAACTGCTGCCAAAGCACTAACTGATATTCTTACTTCATCATAGGGAAGACTCGTTTCAAATCCTACTAAATAAAATCCATCCGTATATGAAGGTGTTATATTTACTAATCCTAAAGCCTCGAGTGCTAGTAAACTACTCGACGTTTCAGACTCTTGTTCTATACCGTCTAAATACGTGGTTAGTTTTAAAGAATTTAATAAATCTAGTTCTAATAAATCATTGGTATCTCTAATTATAAATCCTGCCGTACTTCCTAAAGGAAAAGCACTTAATACATTTTCTACTGAAATGGAAGCTGAATTAGCAACACCTGCAATAACATTTATCATTGCAAAATCTGAATTGCTTTCGCTGATTACATTTATAGCATTATCCACTTCACAACCAACACAAGCTAAGCCGTCTACTCCTGTATTGCTATTATTAATAATTACCGGTTGCGATGGATTGCTTAATACTGTTGCCGTATTACAATCTAATTCCCCTTCACAAAATGATTCTAAAACTAATCCGTAAACTCTTGTACTTCCTAAGTTTACTGAAGCGGTTTGATTAATACTGATTTGAACTTCATCAAAGGGTAACGTTGAGACAAAACCTACCCGAGAGCGCTCTGTACCTGTTAATAGTAAAGCACTATTTATAGCTATGAGTTCTGAGCTCCCTGTTTGACTTTCTTGAAACGAACCATCCAAATATGTTGTAATAGTAACACTATCAAATAAATCTAAATTTAGTACGGATGAATTTTCGATATCAAAACCAGCATATGTATTTGCTGGATAGTTTATAAATTCATCTTTTATAGCCAAACTTCCTGTTGCTAAGACACCTAAAACAATATTTATACTCGCATAATTATTTGTATTAGAATCTACAGCTGCTTCAACATCAATAACATTTCCAACACTTAAAAATCCGCCCATCCCAGTGTGTTCCTCCACGATTCGTGCAGGAAATTCTGGTTTGGTAAACATGGTTGGAGTATTACATATTAATTCTGGTCCTGCACAAAAATTTTCAGTGACAGCAGCATATACTTTTGTTCTAGAAAAAACACCCGCAATACTTGATATCGAAATTTCAATAGCATCAAAATCTAGCGTTGTTTCAAATCCGACATAAAATTGATTACTCGATAATAAGTCACTATTTACAGCAGCTAACGAACTACTTTCCTTTAACTCTTGTACTACTCCATCTAAAAATGTTGTAATCACCATTTTATTGAGTAGATCAACTCGTACCACAGAGGTGTTTTCAATTAAAAAACCTGCAAAACCACCTGCAGTATAAAATTCATCCGTAGTAGTATCAGTCACCCTTAAAGTATGAGTGACCCCTAAACCAACAAGCGTAGTTAAAGTGGTATAATTACTGTCATTTGAATCAATTAAATAATCTTCATCACCTATACCACAACCTAAAATACAGATACCGTCAGTATCAGATGTAACCGATAAATCATCATAATTTAATGCTGTAATAGGTGTAGGAAAATCTGTATTACATGGATTGGTGATTGGGACGACATATTCGCTAAGTATTTCGTAAGTATCTAAATCTTTTGGGTGTATAAAAGAAAGTAGCATAAATGCTAAACCTAATAAGGATAATATTGATTTTGTACGAAAAAAGAACTGTTTAATAATTATGCATGAGTAAGTAGGTGTTTTCATAATTTATAAGTATATAATAGTTAGTTAGTATATATTATTCAACAACTAATAATAAATGAATCACTATCAGTAAACTTGTTAATCAAAAAAAACACAAAGACTCTTAAGCTAACCTATGAGATTCTAATACTGGGAAATATTAATTATGTCTTACTAACAATGTTTCGTAGGGGAAAGATCATTAAAAATGGAAATGTATTGAGGATGAAATAAGAGTTAAGAAAACGTTAATTTTATCTTAATTTTTTAAATGAAATAACCATTTATTGAATTAAATTCAATAAAAAACAGCTTACATTATCAATACTCAATAAAATTAACATTAATTAACTAAGGATTGTTTATTGGTAGTTTTTTTCGCTGAAATACATGTTTTTTTAACATTTAACATGATATACCCTCTAATAATCAAGAAAAAAACACAATTACTAAGTACTTTAGATGCTATCGTAACTCATAGAAAATCAGCATACCAACAGATCAATCTGTTTATAATTGATAAATCTCAAGAAGAAGAAGAAGAAGAAGACAACAAATAAAAACAGTCTACAATTAACTTAACCGTATCATAGTTTAAAAAAACTTGAGATATAAAGCCGTTAATATTATTACTTGATGCACTAAAACGAAATAGGACAAAAAAAAGCCGCTTATAAAATAAGCGACTTTTTGAAATTATTATTTAAGTATATGTTTTTTTACTAATCGTCACATGTTTTTCCATCAATGCTTGTGATAATAAATTCACTACGTCTGTTTAATTGGTGCTCCTCTTCTGAACAAGAAGATTCACTAGTCGGTTCGCAACCACAATCATTTACTAATCGTGATTCGCCATAACCTTTAGCAGTTAAACGGTCTATTGGAATACCCTTATCTATTAAATATTGACGTGTAGATTTAGCACGTCGTTCTGATAATTTTTCATTATAGGAAGCCGTTCCTCTACAATCTGTATGAGAGCGAATATCAATATGCATTGTAGGGTATTTATTTAATACCGCTAGTACTTTTTGTAATTCAATCTCTGCGTCGTATCTAACGTTAGATTTATCAAAATCAAAATAGATGATTGGAATATCCAAAACCTTAGCTAAATCATCACAAGGTTCTATTTGTTGCTCATCAATCTCTAATAGTAACTGCAATTGTAATTTTTGTTGCTTTGACGGAGTTGTAAAACGTTTTTCATCTGAAGCGTATTTATCTTTTTCTCCTCTAATTAAGTATTCTGTTCGACAACCTAAATCAAATTCAAATGTAGCATCGTCATCTATTATTTTTCGTTCGATTTCATTCCCTTCACCATCATATAAAACCACCGTTGCATTAGGTATTAATGCGTTTGTATTTTTATCTTGAACAGTCCCTGTAACTAATTGATTACATTCTGTGATATTGAACGTATAAATATCGTCGCTTCCTTTTCCTCCTTCTCTATTAGAACTAAAATAAACACGCTTGGTTACTAAGTTTTCGTAGTACCCAAAATCATCAGCCTCACTGTTAACAGGTTTTCCTGCGTTTTCTATTTTGAAACTTCTTTTTAAACTTATACTAAGTTGACTATCTAAATCTTCTGATTTAAAAACATCAAAACCACCTAAACCAGGATAACCATTTGATGAAAAATATAAATCACCATTAGTGTTCATAAAAGGAAATGACTCTTTTCCTTCGGTATTAATAGTAGGTCCTAAATTTGAAGGTTCTCCTAAAGTCCCATCATCGTTTACATCTACTACAAATATATCTGACTGACCAAAAGTTCCTGGCATATCAGATACAAAGTATAGCTTAGACCCTGTTACATTTAATGTTGGATGCGCTACACTATAATCTTCACTATTAAAATGTATCTTGTGAATATTTACCCATTCCCCATCTTCATTTAATGCTGCTCTGTACAATTGTAATCTATTGATTCCTGAATCATCTTCTTTATATCTTGAATTGAAATAATTATTCCTTGTAAAAAAAACATACTTTCCATTCGGAGAAAACACAGCACTCGATTCGTGAAACTTAGTATTAACCTCTCCTTTAAGTTCCTTTACCTCACCAAAAGTGCCATCGTCTTTATATTCTACTGCATACAAATCTAAATAAGGTTGCTCATTCCATCTGTATTTACGACCACCACCTCTAGCAGAGGCAAAAACAATTGTATTTTCATATTCTGTTGTCCCAAAATCTGAGAGCTCCGTATTGATATCTAAATTTACAAGTTCTATATCATCTCTACTTAAATCTTCAATAGTCGTTTTGTAATCTACTTTAGACATAAAAGCTTTTCCTCTTAAATCTTCAGGCTTTAATTCATTAAATTTCTGCATCCACTTATCAGAATCTTCATAATCTCCATTGCCTTTGAGTGCTAATGCGTATCTAAAATAATATTCAGGTTCAATAACTTCTTTAAGCGCAATTAATTCCGCATACCATTTAGCGGCATCTTTCATTTCATTTCTGAAATAAAAAGAGTTACCTAATTTCTGAAATAATTCTACAGATTTATAGCCTTTATTTGCTACTTCTAATAAAACTTCACTTGTCTTTACGTAAGCAAAATCTTCATAATCATCTTTAACGCTTTGAATTTTTCCATTTTGCGCAAATGCCAAGGTTGATACTAAAAGTGCTACAATTAACAGTGCGTACGTAGATTTGTTTTTCATTTTCATATTTTTAAAAGAAACGTGGGGATAATATTCTACCTAATCTTTTTACTTCAAATCTTAGGGTAATTTCGTGGCTTCCGCTATTGTAATTATTTAATCCTGTAGTTGTCATATCATAACTATAACCAACAAACATTCCTGGTGTTACTTGAAATCCTGCTAGCGCACTAACTGAATCATCCCATCTCCAAGCTAAGCCTGCTGTTAATTTTTTCTGAAACCAAAAGTTAGCAGAAACATCTGCTATAATAGGTGCACCAGAAACCCCTTTAACTAAAAAGGCGGGTTTAAATTCTGTTGTCTCACTAAGATTAAACACATACCCTCCTATAAGGTAGAAGTGCATGCGCTCTGTTGCTACAGATTCTATATAGTCATCATAATGATCGGTTTGCAAGAAATTAGGAACAGCAGCACCGAAATACCACTTTCTAGTGTGTAAATACAAACCTGCACCTACTATTGGTGATGTTCTATTTATATTATCATCAAATACAACATCTGGATTTTGAAAACGTCCTTTACTCCAATCTGTATCTAAAATATGTAGCCCACCTTTTACTCCAAACGACAATTTTAAATCATTTACATTTAAGGGAATAGTATAGGAGAAATTAGCATCTACAAAAGTCTCTTTTGCTGGTCCTAATGCATCACTTACAACATTTAAACCTAGACCAATACGTTCATTACGTAAAGGTGAGTGAATACCTAATGATTGCGTTTGTGGAGCTCCGTCTATACCAACCCATTGACTTCTATGTATACCTACAACACTCAGCGTTTCCCTTTGACCTGCATAGGCTGGATTAACACTCAAGGTATTAAACATATAGTGTGTGTATTGTGGATCTTGTTGAGCCATACTATGAGCACTAACAAGTACAAATACTAAAACTACTAATCTTTTTATTATTGATGATTTATGTATCATTCTAATATATTTTATAATTCCGTGTTAATTAGTTTATCTATTAAGGTATACCCATCCAACTCTTGGATCTGAACCATCACCTAAATCAAGTACATAATAGTAAGTTCCTACTGGCAATTCATCAGATTTATTAATTACAGAACGACCGTTAGAACTTCCATTCCAGTCGTTTAAATAACCTCTCTTACTGTAAACTAAATTACCCCAACGGTTATAAATTTCTAGTTTGTTATCAGTATATCTTTCTAAACAATCTATTACAAATGTTTCATTAACATTATCACCGTTTGGTGAAAATTCATTGTAGATTGTTAAACATATTGGGTCTACTTCGGCACTACTCTCATCATTAACTTCATTAACATCAATACCGCCTACTGAGCTATCTATATATGCTATATTTAGATAATCACCAAATCCTAATACTTCAACTGTAATCTCTAAAATTTCAACTTGGTCTGGATCTAATTGTACTAATATCCATTCACCTGTAATATCTGAATAACTAATGTTTCCAGTTGTTGAGATATGCGACACATAATCATAACCACTTGGTATTTGCTCACTGATAATGACATCCGTAGCAGTGACATTACCAATATTAGCAACCTCTATAGTAAATATGACTTGCGAACCGATCACAGGCTCTAGTACATCTACAATTTTAGTAACTTCTAAATCATATAATGAATTAACAATGGTTACTGTTGGGTCATCTGGATTACCATCACCATTTGCATCAATATTATCAAGATTATTTGGATCGTCACTAGTGTCAACAATATCATCTGAAGGATTTCCTAAATCACCTCTAGGACCTTCACTACTTACTGTTGCTGAATTGGTAACATTGCCTTCATCTAAATCAGCCTGTGTAATCTCGTACGTTGCTGTAAATGTTGTGCTATCAATTTCACCAGGTAGTAATTGACCAATTGATCCACCTACTAAATTTAAACCAGGTAGATTATCTACAACTACAATATCTGTTAGTGTAACATTTCCTGTATTCTCTACAGTAAATACGTATGAAATTAAGTCTCCTAAGCCTCCCGCTGTACCATCTCCATTAGTATCTTCTAACTCTAAAGTGGTTTTTATTAAACTAATACTTGGGTTTGATGCTATCGTTGCTACTGTGGCATCATCTTCTGTATTGCCATCACTATCATCATCATCATCACTTGTATCATCAACTGTTGTTCCCGCTGGACTATCGCCTTCAACTAAAACACTGTTGCTAAAACCACCTGCGTCTATTGCATCTTGTTCTATAACATAAGTTGCTGTATATGTTGCCGTTTCTCCTACTGCTAATAAACCTTCTGCACTTCCGGCATCTGAACTATTAAATGTTGGGCCTGTTAATAAAGTTAAAGTATTACCATTAGCATCTACAAAGGTATCCGTGATAGCTACATTATCTAAGCTTACGTTTCCGGTGTTTTCTACAGTTATCGTATAGGTCATTGTATCTCCTAAACTTAAGCCCGTTGGTAATACATCATTACTGATTGCTACTGTTTTAACAGCTTCTAGACTTGGTGATGCTGTAATTGTTGTTACTGTAGCATCATCTTCTGTATTGCCATCAGCGTCATCGTCATCATCACTGGTATCATCAACTGTTGTTCCTGCTGGACTATCGCCTTCAACTAAAACACTGTTGCTAAAACCACCTGCGTCTATTGCATCTTGTTCTATAACATAAGTTGCTGTATATGTTGCCGTTTCTCCTACTGCTAATAAACCTTCTGCACTTCCGGCATCTGAACTATTAAATGTTGGGCCTGTTAATAAAGTTAAAGTATTACCATTAGCATCTACAAAGGTATCCGTGATAGCTACATTATCTAAGCTTACGTTTCCGGTGTTTTCTACAGTAATTGTATAGGTCATGGTATCTCCTAAACTTAAGCCCGTTGGTAATACATCTGTTGTAAGTGCTACCGTCTTAACGGCTTCTAGACTTGGTAATGCTACAATTGGTGTTACTGTTGGATCATTTGTTGGATCCGTATCTGCATCGGGGCCATCTGCTAATTCATCACCATTATCACTCACATCACTTACATCATCTGTTCCACTTGGACTATCGCCTGTTGCGGTAGCACTGTTAGTGATTGATCCTAAATCTACATCATCTTGATCAATCGTATAAGTTACTGTTGCTGTTCCTGTTGCACCTGGCACTAAACTTGATGGACTAATGGCCAATCCTGTTGTTCCTGTGAAAGCATCAGCAATAGTAATATTGTCTACCGTTACGTTTCCTGTGTTTGTTACACTAAATGTATACGTTAATACATCGCCTAGACTTGTCCCTGCTGGTGAAGCATCAGTTGTGATAGCTACCGTTTTAGTTAAAGTTAATGCTGCATCTTGAACAATTGGTGTTACTGTTGGATCATTTGTTGGATCCGTATCTACATCTGGACCATCTACTGTTTCATCACCATTATCACTCACATCACTTACATCATCTGTTCCACTTGGACTATCGCCTGTTGCGGTAGCACTGTTAGTGATTGATCCTAAATCTACATCGTCTTGATCAATTGTATAAGTTACTGTTGCTGTTCCTGTTGCACCTGGTACTAAACTTGATGGACTAATGGCCAATCCTGTTGTTCCTGTGAAAGCATCAGCAATAGTAATATTGTCTACCGTTACGTTTCCTGTGTTTGTTACGCTAAACGTATACGTTAATACATCTCCTAAACTTGTCCCTGTTGGTGAAGCATCAGTTGTGATGGCTACCGTTTTAGTTAAAGTTAATGCTGCATCTTGAACAATTGGTGTTACTGTTGGATCATTTGTTGGATCCGTATCTGCATCGGGGCCATCTGCTAATTCATCACCATTATCACTCACATCACTTACATCATCTGTTCCACTTGGACTATCGCCTGTTGCGGTAGCACTGTTAGTGATTGATCCTAAATCTACATCATCTTGATCAATTGTATAAGTTACTGTTGCTGTTCCTGTTGCACCTGGTACTAAACTTGATGGACTAATGACCAATCCTGTTGTTCCTGTGAAAGCATCAGCAATAGTAATATTGTCTACCGTTACGTTTCCTGTGTTTGTTACGCTAAATGTATACGTTAATACATCTCCTAAACTTGTCCCTGTTGGTGAAGCATCAGTTGTGATAGCTACCGTTTTAGTTAAAGTTAATGCTGCATCTTGAACAATTGGTGTTATTGTTGGATCATTTGTTGGATCCGTATCTACATCTGGACCATCTACTGTTTCATCGCCATTATCACTCACATCACTTACATCATCTGTTCCACTTGGACTATCGCCTGTTGCGGTGGCACTGTTAGTGATTGATCCTAAATCTACATCGTCTTGATCAATTGTATAAGTTACTGTTGCTGTTCCTGTTGCACCTGGTACTAAACTTGATGGACTAATGGCCAATCCTGTTGTTCCTGTGAAAGCATCAGCAATAGTAATATTGTCTACCGTTACGTTTCCTGTGTTTGTTACACTAAATGTATACGTTAATACATCGCCTAGACTTGTCCCTGCTGGTGAAGCATCAGTTGTGATAGCTACCGTTTTAGTTAAAGTTAATGCTGCATCTTGAACAATTGGTGTTATTGTTGGATCATTTGTTGGATCCGTATCTACATCTGGACCATCTACTGTTTCATCACCATTATCACTCACATCACTTACATCATCTGTTCCACTTGGACTATCGCCTGTTGCGGTAGCACTGTTAGTGATTGATCCTAAATCTACATCGTCTTGATCAAT
>NZ_JABFDK010000051.1 GCF_013403865.1 Winogradskyella costae | reverse complement strand
CCTGTTGGTGAAGCATCAGTTGTGATGGCTACCGTTTTAGTTAAAGTTAATGCTGCATCTTGAACAATTGGTGTTACTGTTGGATCATTTGTTGGATCCGTATCTACATCTGGACCATCTACTGTTTCATCACCATTATCACTCACATCACTTACATCATCTGTTCCACTTGGACTATCGCCTGTTGCGGTAGCACTGTTAGTGATTGATCCTAAATCTACATCATCTTGATCAATTGTATAAGTTACCGTTACAGTTCCTGTTGCACCTGGCACTAAACTTGATGGACTAATGGCCAATCCTGTTGTTCCTGTGAAAGCATCAGCAATAGTAATATTGTCTACCGTTACGTTTCCTGTGTTTGTTACACTAAATGTATACGTTAATACATCTCCTAAACTTGTCCCTGTTGGTGAAGCATCAGTTGTGATAGCTACCGTTTTAGTTAAAGTTAATGCTGCATCTTGAACAATTGGTGTTATTGTTGGATCATTTGTTGGATCCGTATCTACATCTGGACCATCTACTGTTTCATCACCATTATCACTCACATCACTTACATCATCTGTTCCACTTGGACTATCGCCTGTTGCGGT
>NZ_JABFDK010000050.1 GCF_013403865.1 Winogradskyella costae | reverse complement strand
ACGTTAACTACAAGCTGATTCCAAATCAACATTTTTCTAAAATTTAAACATCAAACTAACAACTTTGGATTGATTACTCGGATGAATAATGCAAACTCAAAAGCATTACGGAGTAAACTCAACTTGACTAAATAACCAAGATAATTTAGAATTAAAAAATTAAAGAAAGTAAACCAACTTACAACTCACTCTACTCTGCTTGAATTAAAAGAAACTAAGATAATTAAAGATTAAAAAAGAATAATATAGAAACCAAATATCAACTCACTCTACTCTATTTGACAATTAAAACAACTAAGATAAATTGAGATTAAAAAGATTGATAAAGGAAACCAAGATTCAAAAGCAAACGTTTATCGTTACGGCTGAACTACACGCAGGAAAACCAATCTGTACTAATCTGGATTCGCTAAACGGAGTAATAGGCTAAAACTCTTGCGAGAATTTGTGTTCCAAAATGAATTCAAAGGAAAATTTAAATATTTTGAACGCTGCCTAAATAGAAAAAAGCCAGTAGTTAACAACGTGTATAATTAATTGCTTTTTTTAGATTACGTGCGAAAATTCCGCTGGAATTTTCTCGGGTTCGGTCAATTTTTGCTAACTTAGTCGCTAAACCACGCAACTAACCATACACAA
>NZ_JABFDK010000004.1 GCF_013403865.1 Winogradskyella costae | reverse complement strand
AAAAACTAACCATAAAAATTAGTAGAATTCTTTTTTTCATTGTTTAATTTGAGTTTTGTGGTAAATGTATGCTAACGGTTTAGTATATGGTTTGTTGCGTGATCAAGTAACTAAGTTAGTAAATAAAAACCGAATAGAAAGTCCGCGAGGACTTTCGTAAGCAGGCTAGAACCTAGCAATAAATTATATACATTGTTGGGCTTAGTTTTTATTTAGATATTCATACATCTCTTTTATTTTTTTACACACTTCTTGATGTACTTCTAAATCGTTAACATCATCAGTTAAGTTTAATCTTTCCTTACAAGACTTAAATTTTTCATCATATTTACTGTCTTTGATATGTCCTGCTAATAAGCGTAAATCATAAAGCACAAATAATGGACTGACTATTTCCGATGCGTTTTCAATTTTTAAGCAATGTTCAATAAACTTTTCAAACAATTTCAAACCTTTCAGTCCTTTAATTAATTTTGAATCAACTCCATTTTCTCTTAATGATTTTTTAAGTTCAGATACATTTAAGGATTCGCTCAAAAGAGAGTTAAGCTTTATATATGAGTTTTCAATTTGATGTGATTCATTTATTATTGGATGCTTATATTCATCGATAAGCGTTTCAATATCTAATTGTGTTAATTCAAATTCGAACAAATCCTTTATTTTTTTGTCAAATTCGTTTCGATAATAGAAAATCCCTGTCTCATTGTCGGAACTTGTCCAATTAGCTTCAATTTGATTAAAATAATAATCTGAAATTATATCGTGGTCTGAATCGATATTGAAAGTTAAGAATAGTTTTCTGTGAACATCATTTTCATCATCTTGTAAATCTTTTTCAAGGTCACCCAACCAACAAATTATTTTTCCATTCCTGTTAATTCCGAAACCGTGTCTTATAAGTGTCTCGTCATTTTTATTAAAAATGTGAAATCGAGAAGTTGATGCAAATTTTACTTTATAATCCGAATGTGAATTGTAGTAAAGTAATAAATCCTTGCTAAAAAATATTGGCGTCAAATAGCCTTCGTCCCATTGTCTAAATAGTCCTGGAATATGATAATAATCTCGAGAGTCATATTTAAAACCAACTGTATTTAATGATTCAAATACTTTGTTCTCTGTGCTATTTGTTAATCCAATAAATTCTCCATCGTTTAACTTTTCGAGTTGCTCATTTGCTATTTCTTTATAGTAATTCTCAGCTTCCTTTATATTGTCAATTATTGGTTTAGGAAAAAGAACAACAGGTGTTGAAGTATCACAGTTTCTACAGTCAAAAAAAGGAATTTTTATTCCAATTGATTTGTTCTCTTTTGGAAATTGAACTCCCTTAAAATCAAGAAACCTATAGTCGTCACATTTAGGGCAACGTAAAGGGTTTTTATGTCCGTAATCTGTTTCTTTCATCGGTTGTTTCAAATTAAGCCCAACGTGTGATATCAACTAAATAACATTCCATATCCCTTATTTCTTTCCGAATAAGATATGTTTTAACACGCCGTTATAAGTTTATAAAGTTACAACATCCTTTCGATTTTTATATACGTAACTTTACGTAGTGTCTTGATAGTTAATAATTTGTAAACAGGTTCGGAATCCCTTCATAAGTTTAAAAGGGAGTGGTGCAGCGTTTTTATACCTTTAAACCGTTTTAAGATGTCCTCAAAGCGCGTTATGTCATTTAAACTTCTGTTAAACAAAAAAATAGTTTGTTCAATTTTTGTAACTTCGCGTTTCATATGAAAGCAGTCTCTCATAAAATAATGTCTTTAGTGATGGCGTTTGTAGTTTTATTTTCTACACTGTCGTTCACAATCAATATGCATTATTGTGGAGACACTTTAGTAGAAACCGCTGTCTTTAACAAAGCCAAAGGCTGTGGTATGGATATGGCAAATCCTTCAACGGAAGGTTGTACAATTACCAAAAAGGATTGTTGTAAAAACGAACAATCCGTTGTTGATGGCCAAGATGAACTCCACTTGGGATTCGATAAAATTTCTATAGAACAGCAGGTTTTTATAGCATCATTTGTTTATACGTATATCAATCTTTTCGAAAGTTTAGATACTAATACATCGTCTTATGAAGACTATAAACCGCCACTCGTCCGGAAGCAACTCTTCAAGCTCGACGAGACGTATTTAATTTGATTTTTAAACAATAGACTGTATTATCCGGTGATCTCATTCATTAGGATAATTTTCTGTATGCGGTGTTTTCCTAATACCTATATCTAATTGTTTAAATATCAAACGTCATGCTAAATAAGAGCATCAAATTCTTAATAGAGAATAAACTCATAGCTGTTTTATTGCTCGTCCTTTTTGTAGGATGGGGCACTGTAAATGCACCTTTTAATGGGGATACTGGCTTTTTACCAAGTGATTCTGTCGCTGTAGATGCTATTCCAGATATTGGCGAAAATCAACAAATCGTTTTCACCAAATGGGATGGTCGTTCCCCACAAGATATTGAAGACCAAATTACCTATCCATTAACCACGTCTTTACTCGGTATTCCTGGTGTAAAAACCATTCGTAGTTCGTCTATGTTTGGTTTTTCGAGTATCTATATCATTTTTGAAGAGGATATTGAATTCTATTGGTCGCGTAGCCGAATTTTAGAAAAACTGAATTCCTTACCAAGTGGCTTATTACCTCAAGATGTCAATCCTGCTTTAGGACCAGACGCCACAGGTTTAGGTCAAATTTATTGGTATACGCTTGAAGGACGCGATGAAAACGGAAACGTTACTGGTGGTTGGGATTTGCACGAACTGCGAAGCATTCAAGATTACTACGTAAAATATGCCTTATCGTCTGCAAGTGGTGTTTCTGAAGTGGCTTCTATTGGTGGTTATGTGCAGGAATATCAAATTGATGTGAATCCGGAATTGATGCGTCAATACAACATCGGTTTAAGCCAAGTTGTAAAAGCGGTCAAAGAAAGTAATCAAGATATTGGAGCACAGACTTTAGAAATTAATCAGGCGGAATATTTAGTTCGTGGATTGGGTTATGTAAAGTCGGTTGAAGATATTGAAAACGCTGTTGTGACTTCCGAAGATTATACCTCTATTAAAGTTAAGGATATTGCTAACGTTTCGTTAGGTCCTGCAGCACGACGCGGTATTTTAGACAAAGAAGGAGCTGAAGTTGTCGGAGGTGTTGTAGTGGCGAGATATGGGGCTAATCCGATGGAAGTGATTACCAATGTTAAAGAAAAAATAGCAGAACTTAAAGGAGGTTTGCCAAGCAAAGTTTTGGCAGACGGCCGCACCTCTCAATTAACAGTTGTGCCTTTTTACGATCGTACCGAGCTTATTGTAGAAACATTAGACACCTTAAATGAGGCTTTAACCCTCGAAATACTAATTACAATTTTAGTCATCATTGTGATGGTCTTTAATCTGCGTGCTTCCATTTTAATTTCCGGATTATTACCTGTGGCTGTTTTAATGGTTTTTGTGGCCATGAAATTATTTGATGTGGATGCCAATATCGTGGCACTTTCTGGTATTGCGATTGCCATAGGGACGATGGTGGATGTCGGAGTGATTCTGGCTGAGAATATGATTCGGCACCTCGATGATAAAAAATTGCGTCTGCGAGATGATGGTTCAGAATACACCATAAACGAAGTTGTTTACAACGCCACTTCCGAAGTTTCTGGTGCCATTTTAACAGCCGTATTAACCACAATTATCAGTTTTGTGCCTGTCTTTACTATGATCGGTGCCGAAGGAAAATTGTTTAGACCATTAGCCTTTACTAAAACAATGGCGTTAACGGCTTCCTTAGTGATTGCCTTATTTTTAATTCCGCCTTTCGCAGCCTATTTATTTAGAAAAACGACGCTTAAAACATCATTTAGGCATATTTTAAATGGTGTGATAATCGCGGCCGGACTTGCTATCGTTATAAGCGGTTATTGGTTAGGTATTGTTCTGATGGCATTTGGAGTCACAGGTTTACTAACGCTATTAGGAAAATTAGACACGAAAAAAGGTAACCTCATTAACATCATCATGTCTTCGGCAGCTATTGTATTTCTTCTTGCCGACTATTGGAGGCCTTTAGGTTTTGATCGTAGTATCCTTATCAACTTGGTTTTCGTGGCCATTATCTGCTTCGGAATATTAGGGATATTCTCTGTGTTAAGACGTTTTTATGGTCAGATTTTGGCATGGGCTTTAGCGAATAAGTTGTTATTTTTATTGATTCCGACACTCGTATTGGTTTCTGGAGTATGGATTATGAATAACACCGGAAAAGAATTTATGCCATCCTTAAACGAAGGTTCTTTTCTGCTGATGCCAACTTCATTACCACATTCTGGCGTGGAAGAAAACAAGCGTGTGTTGCAGCAATTAGATATGGCTGTAGCGACGATTCCAGAGATTGAAACCGTTGTAGGAAAAGCTGGTAGAACAGAATCGGCTTTAGATCCGGCACCTTTATCCATGTATGAAAATATGATTCAGTATACATCTGAATACATGCGAAATGCAGATGGGAAACGACAACGTTATAAAGTTAATGACGATGGGTTGTTTGAATTGAAAGACGGACGACTGTTTTATAATGCAAATTTAGCTGTCAGTTCGAGCGCAGTCGAGAACAAAGCGGAAAACATTTCAACGGCGCTCAATGCGACAAGCAATCAACTCATAGAAGACAATGATGGTGAATACTATCGTAACTGGCGACCAGAAATTAACAGTCCAGATGATATTTGGAATGAAATCGTAAAAGTCACCAAATTACCAGGAGTGACGTCGGCGCCAAAATTACAACCTATTGAAACCCGATTGGTCATGTTACAAACAGGAATGCGTGCACCAATGGGAATCAAAGTCAAGGGTCAAGATTTAAAACAAATTGAAGCATTCGGATTGCAATTAGAAACACTTTTAAAACAAGCTGAAGGTGTTAAAGTTGAAGCCGTTTTTGCGGACAGAATTGTAGGGAAACCGTATTTACTCATCGATATTGATAGAGAAAAAATAGCGCGTTATGGTATTTCTATTGAAGATGTTCAAAGTGTATTAAAAGTTGCTATTGGCGGCATGGCATTAACGCAAACTGTAGAAGGGAGAGAACGCTACGGAGTCCGTGTGCGTTATCCAAGAGAGTTGCGTGGCAATCCAGAAGATATAAAAGACATTTACATTCCTGTTGAAAAAGGTAGCCCTGTACCCTTAAGTGAATTGGCGACGATTCGTTATGAGCAAGGTCCGCAAGTGATAAAAAGTGAAGATACCTTTTTAGTCGGTTATGTTCTGTTCGATAAAATAGACGGATTTGCAGAAGTTGATGTTGTAGAAAATGCACAAGCGCTGTTTCAAGAGAAAATAGACTCTGGTGAATTAATAGTTCCAAAAGGGATCAGTTATAAATTCACTGGGACCTACGAGAACCAGTTACGTGCAGAAAAAACATTGGCTGTTGTGGTGCCATTGGCATTAGCCATTATTTTTTTAATTCTTTATTTTCAGTTTAAATCGATAACCACATCGTTAATGGTGTTTACCGGAATCACAGTGGCTTTCGCAGGTGGTTTTATTATGATTTGGTTGTATGGACAAGATTGGTTTTTCAATTTCAGTCTCTTTGGTGAGAATATGCGAGATCTTTTCAACATGAAAACCATCAACTTAAGTGTGGCAGTTTGGGTCGGATTTATAGCATTATTTGGAATCGCTACGGATGATGGTGTGGTGATGGCAACCTATCTTACACAAACGTTTGATAGAGAAAAACCATCAGATAAAATGAGCATTAGAGCTTCCGCTTTACAGGCGGCTGAAAAACGAATTCGTCCATGTTTAATGACCACCGTGACTACCATTTTGGCTTTGCTTCCGGTATTAACGTCCACAGGAAAAGGGAGTGACATTATGATTCCGATGGCCATCCCGATTTTTGGAGGTATGGTGATTGACATTACATCTTACTTTATTGTGCCTGTTTTATATAGTTGGAGAGAAGAGTTTCGATTAAAAAGATTAGAGAAAAAAGAGAATAGAATATAGATTTTAAAGGAAACACTAATGAGAAATTACAATTATTATATCATACTCAGAACAGTCTTTGTTCTTGGCTCTATACTCTTTGCTCTTCCAGCTCAAAGTCAAGAACTAGAGAAGCACATTAATGAAGCATTAGAAAACAATCCTGAAATTCAAAAATTCGAGTTACAGTATCGTATCGCTTCAGAGAAAGTGAATGAAGTTAACACATTGCCAAACACCGAATTTAGCGCAGGCTATTTTGTGTTAGAACCAGAAACCCGAACAGGAACACAACGTTTTAAAGTGTCAGCAAAACAAATGTTGCCTTGGTTTGGAACGATTTCGTCTCGCGAAAACTACGCCAGTGCTTTGGCAGATTCAAAATACGAAGACATTGTAATTGCAAAACGTAAACTCATGGTTTCTGTGTCGCAATCGTATTACAAACTATACGTCAACAAAGCAAAACAAGCCGTTTTAATCGAAAACAGTGAACTGCTTAAAACCTATGAAACGTTAGCATTAACCTCTATTGAAGTGGGTAAAGCTTCTGCTGTAGATGTTTTTAGATTGCAAATGCGACAGAATGAATTAGAGCAACTAAGGTTGGTTTTAGAACAACAATATTTAACAGAACAAACTACGCTTAATAAGCTTTTGAATAGAGAAAAAACTATTGAAATTGCTGTTGTTGAGGCGCTGATGATGCCTTCTGAAGATTTTGAAATTAATACGAAAAATCTAGCATTACATCCTGAATTGTTGAAATACGATAAACTGTTTCAATCTGTAGAACAATCCGAATTATTGATCCAGAAGGAAAGTCATCCGTCAATTGGTTTTGGATTCGATTATATTAATATTCAAGCTGGTTCTGATATTACGTTTAGTGAAAAAGGCAAAGATATTTTCATGCCAACCGTAGCGTTATCTATTCCTGTCTTTAATAAAAAATACAAATCGATAACAAAACAAAACGACTTACAGCAACAAGAAATTGAAGCCCAAAAACAAGAACGTTTAAATACTTTAGAAACCCTTTTAGATACGGCTATAAACGATAGGATTTCTGCCAGAATAAGTTATGACACACAAGTTAAGAACTTAAAACAAGCCAAAGATGCAGAAAACATTTTGATGCGAAGTTATGAAACCGGCACTATTGATTTTAATGATGTTTTAGATATTCAGGAATTACAATTAAAGTTTCAAATGAATCAAATTGAAGCGATCTTTTTGTATTATATTCAAACAACGCGTATTAACTATTTAATTCAATAACATGGGACATACCTTAATCATAAAAAACATGGTTTGTGCGAGATGCAAATCAACTATAGTGGATCTATTGGAACGTCATGGTTTAGATATTGAATCTATAGCGCTTGGGAAAGTGGTTGTCAAGCAGGATTTCAAAACCAAGTATGACCTTATTAAAAGTGAACTAAAAGACTTAGGGTTTGAGTTAATTGAAGATGAATCGAAAGCATTGATAGAACAAATTAAAGTTCTTGTCATTCAGTATATATCCGAAAACACTTCGGAACCTATTATTTCAAAAATAACAAAAGAAATAGGCAAGAATGATTCGGCAATTAGTAAGCTTTTTAGTAAATCTGAAGGCCTTACACTTGAGAAATATATTATCAATTTAAAAATTGAAAAGGTAAAAGAGTACATTCAATTGAATCAACTCAATTTTTCTGAAATAGCATACCAACTCAATTATAACAATAGTAGCCATTTAGCCAAACAGTTTAAATCGGTAACAGGAATGTCTATGACAGACTATAAAAAATTGCAAGATTGGGATCGGAAAGCATTAGACCAAATTGTATAAATTATAATCAGAATTGGAAAAACGTATGCTTTAAAACAGTAATACATTTGTTATTGAATTATAAAGAACGAATAAAATGAAACATACATATCACATACACGGAATGACTTGCAACGGTTGTCGCAGTCATGTTGAAGAAACATTATCTAAAGTTGAAGGAGTTTCCCAAGCCACGGTTGATTTAGAACAGGAAGAAGCAAGCATTGAAATGGATTCTCATATTCCTTTAGAAAAGTTTCAAGAGGCTTTAAAAAATGATGGTGGACGCTATAGTATTCATAAACTAGGTGAACATCATGATATGAAGGATGAGATTCCCACTTCCGTGGGAATGGAGATGAAACAGACTTATCACATACACGGAATGACTTGCAAGGGTTGTCGCAGTCATGTTGAAGACATACTTTCAAAAGTTGAAGGTGTTTCGCAAGCTACGGTTGATTTAGAACAAGGTGAAGCAAGCATTGAAATGGCATCTCATATTCCTATAGAAAAGTTTCAAGACGCTTTAAAAAACGATGGTGGACGCTATAGTATTCATAAACTCGGTGAACATCATCATGTGAAGGATGAGAATCCCACTTCCGTGGGAATTAAAAAAGGTAAAGGCACAGGAACCTTTTATTGTCCGATGCATTGCGAAGGGGATAAAACCTACGATAAGGCAGGAGATTGTCCAGTTTGTGGTATGGATTTAGTTGAAGAACAGAATCTGTCCACGTACGCTTCAGAACAATGGACTTGCCCTATGCATCCAGAAGTCGTAAAAGATGAAGCCGGTCCGTGTCCAATATGCGGTATGGATTTAGTCCCTATGCAACCCGATATTTCTTCAGAAGAGAAAACCTATAAAAAGCTCGTGAAAAAGTTTTGGATTGCCGTGATATTCACTCTGCCAATATTTTTAATAGCGATGAGTGAAATGATTCCTAACAATCCATTATACGATGTTTTAGAACAAAAAAACTGGAATTGGATGCAGTTTGCACTATCCATTCCTGTCGTGTTTTATGCAACGTGGATGTTCTTTGAACGTGCTTACAATAGTATAAAAACATGGAATCTCAATATGTTTACGCTTATTGGAATTGGAGCAGGAGTGGCGTGGTTATTTTCTGTATTTGGAATGTTTTTTCCAGACTTTTTTCCAAGTCAATTTAAAACGGGATCAGGAGCGGTACATGTGTATTTTGAAGCCGCAGCTGTAATTCTTACATTGGTATTACTCGGACAACTTTTAGAAGCGCGTGCACATAGTAAAACTAATTCCGCAGTAAAAGAACTCTTAAAATTAGCGCCAAATAAAGCTATAAAAATAGTAGATGAAGAAGAGATTGAAGTCAGTATTGATAAGATTGAACTCAACGATATTTTAAAAGTAAAACCCGGTGAGAAAATACCAGTTGATGGCTCAATAACCGAAGGAGATACAAGTATTGATGAATCTATGATTACAGGAGAACCTATTCCTGTTAACAAATCGGAAGGCGATAAAGTGAGTAGTGGCACCATCAATGGTAATCAATCGTTTTTAATGAAAGCAGAGAAAGTGGGTAGTGATACTTTATTGTCTCAAATTATTCATATGGTGAATGATGCTAGTCGAAGTCGTGCGCCAATTCAGAATTTAGCCGATAAAGTTTCAGGGTATTTTGTACCTGTGGTTGTTATTATTTCATTAATAACATTTGCAGTTTGGGCTATTTGGGGACCAGAACCAGCTTATGTTTATGCTTTAGTAAATGGGATATCTGTTTTAATCATTGCTTGTCCGTGCGCACTTGGATTGGCGACACCAATGTCAGTAATGGTTGGTGTGGGGAAAGGTGCTCAGAATGGAGTTCTGATTAAAAACGCTGAAGCACTTGAGAAGTTAGATAAGGTAGATACGCTTATTATTGACAAAACAGGAACCATAACAGAAGGGAAACCAACCGTAGAAAAAGTTGGTGCATTCAATGACAATTTAAGTGTTAGCGAAGTGCTTCAATATATTGTCTCATTAAACAGTCATAGTGAGCATCCATTAGCCGAAGCTACCGTTAAATACGGAAAAGAACAGCAAATAGAATTATTAAAATCCGATGGATTTAGTGCCGTTACAGGTAAAGGCGTTGAAGGCAACGTAAATGGTAAAAACGTAGCCTTAGGAAATCCTGAAATGATGGCACATGCGAATGCAGAAATTTCATCCCAAATGGAGGAAGAAGCTAAAACCTACCAAAAACAAGGTAAAACGGTGTCTTATTTATCAATAGACAATTCTGTCGTTGGTTACGTTGTTATTGGTGATAAAATCAAAAAGACAAGTGCAAAAGCGATTAAAGCACTTCAAGATAAAGGGATTGCTGTTGTGATGCTTACAGGTGATAACCATGATACAGCACAAGCGGTGGCTTCAGAATTGAATCTAGCCGATTTTAAAGCGAGTATGTTACCTGAAGATAAAATGAAAGAAGTAGAGCAACTACAAAAACAAGGTAAGATCGTTGCCATGGCAGGTGACGGAATTAACGATGCGCCAGCACTTGCCAAAAGTGATGTCGGGATTGCCATGGGTACAGGAACAGATGTCGCCATTGAGAGTGCAATGATCACTTTAGTAAAAGGGGATTTACATGGTATTGTTAAAGCTAAAAATTTAAGTCATGCTGTGATGAAAAACATTAAGCAAAATCTGTTTTTTGCACTTATTTATAACACCGTAGGTATTCCGATAGCAGCAGGCGTTTTGTTTCCGTTTTTCGGGATTTTATTGTCACCGATGATTGCGGCTTTAGCCATGAGTTTTAGTTCGGTTTCTGTTATTACGAACGCCTTACGATTACGAAGAATTAAAATTTAATTATAAAATTATGGAACATTCAAACCAACATTCAAACAAAGGAAATTACAATACATTTTTTTTAATGTTAGGGCTATCATTTGTCGCTATGTACATTACAATGTATCTAAACACTTATGCCATAGACCACGTGTATTTTAGTATGACACGTTTTTATATGGTTTGTTTAGGGATTTCAGCAATGGCAGTGATAATGCTTTTATTTATGCTAAAAATGTATAAAAATAAAAAGAAGAACACAGCAATACTCGTTGGAAGCTTAGTGCTTTTTATGAGCGCGTTAAGTTTGGTAAGAGCACAAGCACCAATTGTTGGAGACGTGCTTTGGTTAAAAGGAATGATACCACATCACTCAATAGCAATACTTACAAGTGAACGTGCAAATATTCAAGACCCAGAAGTAAAACAACTGGCGGAAGATATTATTAAAGCACAGCGTAAAGAAATAGAAGATATGAAAGCCATGATAAAACGATTAGAAAATGAAAAATAATAAGATAATTATATATCTAGGTATTCTTGCTGTAGGTGTTTTATTAGGATGGTTAGTATTTGGAGGTAATACAACTAAAGAACCGGTTCATAATCACAATGCCGTAGCGGAAACTAAACAAATGTGGACCTGTTCTATGCATCCGCAAATTATGCAGCCCGAAGCTGGGGACTGTCCTATTTGTGGTATGGATTTAATTCCTGCGGAAAGTAGTGCTGAAGGATTAATGGCGAATCAATTTAAGTTGACGGAAAACGCAATGGCTTTGGCCAATATTCAAACGTCCATTGTTGGTAGTGGTACTTTAGGCGCAGATGCAGGTTTTGTTTTATCTGGAAAAATCAAAGAAAACGAAAATGAAACAGCAACCATGCCAGCACATTTTAATGGTAGAATAGAGAAGTTGTATGTCAATTCATTAGGAGAAAAGGTCAATAAAGGACAAGCTATAGCGAAGATATATTCACCAGAACTTATTGCAGCGCAACAAGAATTAATTGTAGCCTATAAGTTAAAAGCGTCGCAACCGCAGCTTTATAATGCAGTGAAAAATAAGTTTAAGAATTGGATGATTCATGGAAACCAGCTAGATGAGGTTGAACAAACTGGGCAAGTAAAAACAAGTTTTACCATCTACTCGCATGTCTCTGGTGTGGTTACCGAAATTTCGATAAACGAAGGGTCTCATATTATGGATGGAAAACCCATTTTTAAAGTATCGAATTTAAATACCGTTTGGGCAAATTTTGATGTGTATGAAAATCAAATTGGTCAATTTAAAACAGGTCAAGAGGTCATGGTTTCTACTAAAGCTTATCCAGATAAAACATTTAAAGGGAAAGTCGATTTTATAGATCCTATTTTAGATACTAACACACGAACTGTAAAATTACGAGTCGTGCTCAGTAATACAGATGATGTATTAAAACCGGGAATGTTTGTAGAAGGTAAAATTAAAAGCAATAGTTCTATCAATAAAGAAACTGTATTAGTAATACCGTCAACGGCTGTTTTATGGACAGGAGAACGCTCAGTTGTGTATATAAAAGCAGACCCGAATGAACCAGTTTTTGAAATGCGACAAATAACTCTAGGCAATTCTATTAGAGATAATTATGAAGTTTTAGAAGGTTTAAATGATGGAGACGAAATTGTTACAAATGGTACGTTTACTATTGATGCGGCAGCACAATTGCAAGGCAAAAAATCGATGATGAATAAAACAGGTGGTAAAACATCGACTGGTCACGAGGGGCATCTTGGAATGGGGAATACGGCTTCGGAAAACAATGAGAATCATTCTAATGTGAATGAAAGAGTGGAAGTATCTGAAGGTTTTCAAAAGCAACTAAAAGTGGTTTTTGATGATTATATCAAATTAAAAGATGCTTTGGTGCAAGATGATCTAAATAATGTGGTAGCAGAGTCAAAACAACTATTGACTAATTTATCTAACGTAAATATGGCATTATTAACAGATAAAGAGACGCATAAGCATTGGATGGCCATTGAAAAAAAGATAAAAACTGATGCGACTTCACTATCAAAGAGCTCTAAAATAGAAGATCAACGTCGCTATTTTAAAAGTCTTTCTGCACACCTAGCGAATGCGCTTGAAATATTTGGAATAAATGAAAGAGTGTATCATCAATATTGCCCAATGGGAGATAATAACAACGGAGCATATTGGTTGAGCAAAGAAGAAAAAGTGATTAACCCTTATTTTGGAGGAGCAATGTTGACTTGCGGAGAAGTGAAACAAATAATAGAATAAATAGAAATTAATTAATAACAATCAAATTTTTAAACAATGAATTTTATAAAGAGAAATCACGAACACAAAAACAGCTATCTAAACAATGTGAGTAAAAAAATAATGCTAAGTGTTACTGTAATTTTTGCTTTAGGTTTTACAGGTTGTAAAAACGAAAACAAACAAGTCACAGAAACAACGACAACAGAAGCATCGAAAGACATAGCAATGGCAGATATTTCTTTTGGAGTAAGAGGTAATTGTGGCATGTGTAAGTCTACAATTGAGAAAGCGGCTAATGGAGTAGAAGGTGTTTCAAATGCTATATGGGATGTAGAAAAAAAGAAAATTGGTGTATATTTTGAGGATGCACATACGGATGCTATGGCTATTCATAATGCTATTTCAGCTTCGGGTTATGACACTGAAAAAGTTCTTGGTAATTTAGAGGCGTATAATGATTTACCTGAATGTTGTAAGTACGACCACAATATGGCAATGAACCAATAAGTTCATTAAACCAAGTAAAAGTAACGAAATCGTAATTGTGTAATTTAAAAAAAAAGTCCTTTACAGGACTTTTTTTTGTTCCAAGATCAATGGTGACGTACCTTTTTATTCTTGTAACTCTAATTCGGTTTACTCGTAAATTTGCTTAAAGGCAACTTGATAATGTGGATTTGCAGATATAGTTATTAAGGTATCTAAAATAAAAGTTGATTTATTGAGTTAACTCTATAGATTAATAATGATTTTTTATGTTAATCCTTAAAATTTGAAAAACCAAGATTGAAAATTCGGATTTTTAGTGATGTTGACGTATCTTCACAAATTAAATTTAGTAGCAAAACGTTAATTTTTTTTGTTAGTCATTTTTATCAAATTATAATGAAATGTTTAAACGGCTTGTTTTCTTCGGAATTTAGACTCATATAAACAATCCCAATTTTTCAAAATTAGTAGTAAATGGATTTTACAAACCCTTTAGTTTACGGTGTTCCGTGTTTTTTAGGTCTTATCGCATTAGAGCTTACTTATAGTAAGGTTTTAGATAATAAGAAACTTTATAATTGGAAAGATTTAATATCTAGTGTTTCACTTGGTGTTGGGTCAGCTGTAGTTGCTGCGTTGATAAAAACGGTTTCTATAGTCGTGATTTTTAAATTTGCCTATGACATTTTTAATCCCTTAGTAGATGGTGTTCGTACAAATATAATGGGATATGAATCTTTTGGGTATGTCTGGTATATTTGGGTGATTTGTATGCTGTTAGATGATTTTACCTATTATTGGTTTCATAGACAAAATCATATGGTTCGGTTTTTTTGGGCGGCACATATCGTGCATCATTCTTCAGATAATTTTAATTTAGGAACTGCTGTTAGAAATGGTTGGTTTACTATTTTTTATAAACCATTTTTTTATGTTTGGATTGTAATGATAGGTTTCCCACCAGAGATGCTTGTGGTTTGTTTGGGTATTGAAGCGCTTTGGCAATTTCAGTTACATACACAGTATGTTAAGAAAATGGGTTTTATTGAAAAATTTGTTAACACCCATACAATGCATCAAGTACATCATGCTAGAAATATCGAATATATGGATAAAAACCATGGTGGCTTTTTAAATGTTTTTGATAGAATATTTGGAACATGGAAAGAGTTAGACGAAAACATTGAGATTGAATATGGGGTTTCAACTCCACCTAATTCCTATAACTTATACGTAATTCTTACTCACGAATACAAGAACATTTGGGAGGATATGAAAAAATCTAAGAATTGGTATCACAAATTTATGTATGTATTTGCACCTCCAGGATGGAGTCATGATGGAAGTACGTTAACCATTAAGCAAATGCGTAAGGAAATGGCTAAAGGAAATAAGATTGAGAAGTCATAATCTAAATGTCTGAAATTCGGACCGTTTAATTACTACAGCTTACTTGATAGTAAGAGTGTCCCAACAATCCAAAGCGTAATAGATAAAATACCTCCAATGATTAAGAAGTGCTTAAATTTATAAGCACCAGTGCCATAAATAAGTGTATTGGTTTGGTAGCCTACAGGGGTAAAAAAGCTAAAATTAGAGCCAAACATCACAGCTAATAAAAATGGTTTTATGTCTAGGTTTAATCCACTCGCAACAGCAATAGCTATAGGCGTCATAATAATTGCAGTAGCATTATTAGATATAACACCAGATAATATTATGGTAATTCCAAATAATAAACCTAGAACAATGGTTGGATCTTGGTTGCTCATTATATTCAGTAAATGATTGGATAACCAAATATCTGCACCGCTATTGGTCATGGCAACTCCTAATGGAATCATACCAGCAAGTAAAAATATGATTTGCCAATTCACCTTTTGATATACGCTTTCTAGCTGAATAATATTAGTAAGTAACATAGCCGAAACGCCAACAAGCGACGCTGTTAGTATGGTAATTACACTAGTAGCCGCTAACGTAATTACACTTAGTAAAATTAAAAGGGCCAGTAGCCTTTTAGATTTTGAGACGTTAGGCTTAAACTCATGCTCATTTAAAATGGCAATATTTTCAATATTATATAAATCTGAAATCTTGTGCTCTTGCATTTCTAGTAACACACGGTCTCCTGGTTTTAGATTAATATCCTCTATGTTTTTACGCAGTAAGCGCTCTTGCGTATTTCTTAGGTTTCTTCGCTTTTTTATAGCAATAGGAAATGCACCTTCAAAAGACATACGACGCAAGCTTTTTAAGGTCTTTCCGATAAGATTGGACCCAGGTAAAATAAGGGTTTCTATGTAAGTTAAATCTTTGTCCCCATCAATTTTACCAATGTTTTCAAGTTGTTGTCGTTGCCGTTTTTCATTTAATACAAAACCGTTTTCCTTCATAAAGGATTGAAAATTGTCTAAATTACTCATTAGGACTAAATTATCTTTATCCATAAGTTTAATATACTTTCCTGGATCGTTAATAACCCGGTTATTTCTAATTAATTTAAGTAACTTAGAATCCTCTTGGTTTAAAAATTCAATTTCCCCAAATCGTTCGCCTATCAACGGAGAGTCTTCCGTTACTTTAACAGTAAATACGTAAGATTCAATTTTATAATCACTAGATAAGTTTCTTTTTTTGTTCTTAGGTAAAAACCGAGAAGCAAACGTCATAATAATCAATCCTATTATAAAAAAAGTAATACCATATAATGAGAATTCAAAAAAACTAAAAGCCTCAATACCTTGTTTTTTTGCAATAGCATTTACAATAAGATTGGTGGAGGTTCCCATTAATGTACAGCTACCACCAAGTATACCAGCAAATGATACGGGCATTAATAACCGCGACGATGAGAAGCCATATTTTTCTGAAAGTCTGGTTATAATTTTTATGAATATGATAACGACTGCGGTAGTGCTGATAAACGCAGAGATACTTGCAGATATAATCATAAACGCAGGCGTTAATAAAATGAGAGGTAATATTTTTAGCTTTTTAATACCGTCGGAAAGCAATTGAATGACTCCATTCTCTTCCAATCCAACAGCTAATATCATTAAAGCTAAAACGGTTATCGTTGCTGGGTTGGCAAAACCACTTACGGCTTCTTCAGGAGTTGTTAGTTGAAGTAAGACCAGCGCTACTATAATAAAAAATGAAATTTTATCAACAGGAAAAAGCTCCGTGATAAAAAGTAGAATGCTGACACCAATGATGATGAAAACTAAAATTATTGAGAGCTCCATAAATTTTTGAGATAAAATCTAAATGTAAATACAGAAAAAATAGGAGTGGTGCTCATTTAGAATTATGATTGCTTTTATTGCAATTCTAAAAAAGGAATATTTTGTTGTTCTGGATTAGTGTAAACTGTATATGAGTTATTTTTGTTGATTAGAATTAATCATCTTTGTTTTCTAAATTTATACAATCCGAAATTTCACTACTTCCTATGATAAAATTGATAGACAACACTAAAGTGCTTAAAACAACGGCCTTCATTATTTTAATGCTTTTTGTTATAAGTACAGTGCATTCACAAGCCTATACTAAAGAAAGACTTCAAGATTCTATTGCTAAGCAGCCATATTTTTCAATACACAAAGACAATTTTTTAGTTACAGGTGTCCCTACAAATAAGGCAATTAATAGTGCCACAGCTAATGCGAAATATCAAATTAGTTTTAAACAAATTTTAACGCGAAGTAAGTTGCCATTAGACACCTATCTGTTTTTAACCTATACTCAGAAGTCATTTTGGAATATATACGAAGACTCTTTTCCGTTTAAGGATATTAATTTTAATCCTTCTATTGCTTTGGGTAAGTTCTTTTATGATAAAGATAATCGTTTAAAAGGAGTTGGGACGTTATCTTTTGAGCATGAGTCTAATGGTAGAGATAGTATTGCATCTCGTAGTTGGAACCGTATAAATGTAGAATACACTACGGGTATTTTTAAAAATACAGTGGCCAGTTTTAAAGCTTGGTTGCCATTTGCCTATGACGAAGGTAATCCAGATATTTTAGAATACGTTGGGTTAGGACAAGTTAACGTATCGCATACCTATAAGCCAGATAAGTTAATATTTGATTTAAGATTACGGAAAGGTTTAAATTTTGAAGGTAAAGGATCTGTTAGAGCACGAGTTTATTATAACCCGTTTGGCAATAATATATCTAATCAATATTTAATGTTAGAGTGGTATGTCGGACAAGCGGAAGGATTACTGAATTATCAGCAATCACAGAGCATGATTAGATTAGGTTATGTTATTAGGACTAATGAATTTAGGTGGTTTAATAATAGCAAAAAATAAATATTAAACTGATTAATTACCCTTAACGCGTTTCCATAGATTTAACATCAATTGTTTACCGTCTCTTTGTGTTTTTTCTTGTTCTATAAATTTTACATTTCCATAGGAATCTACATCTATTAAATATCTAAACACAAAATTTTGCGATTGAGGTTCCATACTTAGTAACCCAAATCTAAGATCGTTAAAATAGAGTTGGTCGTCTATTTTATTTATGGTGTACCAACCTTCAGAAATAGCAATCATTTGTTTTACTTTTTCATTATGGATTAAGTCTCCTAACAGTTCATGGTTCTTAGGGTAGCTTTCAAATGTAATATCTTTAGTATCAAAAAAGGAATAGGCCCCCAATAAATACGCATTTTTAGTTTCAACATTGGCATTCCATAGTATAGTGTTAAGCGGAGATGGTCGTGTGTCTATTTCTCTGTAATCTATATTTTGCATTAATAATTCGTCTGTAAATTGAGTTAATGCGACGTCTTTTAATATGAACGTTAAGGCCAAATATGCGGTGCTTATCGTAAGCCCGATACCATTATACAAACGTCGTTTTTTTGAATTACGTTTTTGAAACATTGCCAAAATTACAAACACTAAAAAGGGCAATGTATACAGTGGGTCAATTACAAAAATTGTTTTAAACGCTAATCTTAAATCCAAAGGCCAAAAGAATTGCGTTCCCCATGTGGTATGAGCGTCTAGCATAGGGTGTGTAATTAATGCCCAAAAGAACAACCATGACCATCCTTTAAAATCCTTGTAGCTTTCATATCGGGATACAAGCCAACCTAAAATAGGAGCAAATAGTACTGAAAACAGAATAGAATGTGTAAAGCCACGATGAATGGCCAATGCAGAAACGGTATCTGTAAAATACGACGCAAAAATATCTAAGTCAGGAATTGTACCAGCAATAGCTCCGTATAAAATTGCTTTATTGCCAACTTTTCTACCTAAGACAGCTTCGCCTGCGGCAGCACCTAAAATGATTTGTGTGAGTGAATCCATAATATAACACTAAGATAAGGTTTCAAAATAAAATATACATAAAACTTATAAAGATGATTAATTGTATATTGATTCATGCATAGTCACTCAACTTGATTTATAGCTTTTCATAGGAAATGTATTGTTCTTTTAATCTTTTTTTTGAACTTTCAACATCTGTACTTAGCTATTGCTTAAGTTGTTTATTATGAGTTGTTTGAGTTGGTGTAGGTTTACATGTTTAAAATTGAATGAATGTCTTAATTCTTTTTTATAGCATGTGTTTGGTGTCATTAATTGTTTTTTATATAGTAGGTAAATAAGGTATGAGAGAGTTTATAAAAAAATATGAAATTTGGGTATATTTAGTTCTTGCTCCTATTTCGGGAGTGATTTTTGTTAAAGCTAGGGTGCACGACCTCATTTCTGCTTCTGTATATGCTAATGGTCGTTTCGTAATGTTGTTGTTACTTTTAATGAGCATACTAATATATACTAAGGGTACTAAAGGAATAATAAACTTATTTAAGCCTATGCTTAATTGGAAAGTGCATCCTAAGTGGTATTTTTTGGCTTTGCTATTTCCAACAACAATAGCTGTTATTGCTTTATTATTAAAGTCTTTCTATTATAGTGTTGATTTTACAGCGGTTTTTAGTTTTGAATCCTATATTTTTAAAGCGTATCTGCGACTATTAGTTTGGTCTTTTCTTGGTGAAGTAGTCTGGGTTAGTTACAGTATTGGTGAATTATCAAAAAAAACAAAACCATTCTATGCTGGTCAAATTGTTGCTGTTTTTTGGGGTTTATGGTTTGTTCCTGTAATTCTTTTCGGAGAAGGTATATTCCCTGACATTCCTTTGGTGTCTTCTTTTATATTTAGGTTTGGGTCTGCAGGTTTATGTGCTCTTATTTATAGTCGCACTAAAAGTGGTATTTGTGTACTTATATTACAATCAGCTGTGAATTTTACTCTGATTTCATTTCCAATTATTCCTACAAGAGGAGGAGCACCAACTTACACCGCTTTTGCTGTCATTTATTTTGTAATTATGTTAGGATTATGGGGTTTAGATTATCTCATAAAAAAGAAAAACAATAAAGAATCTATAACAAGTGAGTTAGTAACCTAAAGACATGTTAACCGTAAGCGCTTATTATGTGTTATATATTTAAGTAGCTGATAATGATCATAATTTGTAGATATTAGTAAGTGAGTTTTTAAATTTTATTAAGATAGGAAAATGAAATATATTATTGTAAAATTGATTAAAGATTCTTTAGGCAATATACTAGTTGCTTTACGTCCAAAAAAAGTCCGTCAGTTATCTAAGAAAGGTCTTACTTTAGAATTAGGTAATAATTTAAATTTCCCAGAACGTTTAATGCGAAGAGCTCTTCTTAAGAAAATTGAAAAAGCTCAAGAATATGATAAACTTGCGGAATTACATAAGTCCTATTGGACCAAACAAGGAGATAATTTTGTGAATTATACAGAAAATAAGTTAGAGAACACAAATTTGCCAGCCTACAAGACCATACTCGATGTTCTTAAAAACGAAGTGTCCAATGAGTCTATTAAATTTAATAAACTGATAGAAATAGGAACTGGTAATGGTAGTGTTTTAGATTATTTATCATCACGTTATTCTAACATAGACAGTTTTATTGGAATAGATCTAAGTGAAAAACAGACTAAAATTAATCAGGAGAAATATAAGAATAACAACAAGCTAGAATTTGTGGGTGGTGATGTTTTGGATTGGATCGAAAATCAAGAACAAGCTAATATGGTTTTCCTAACATTTAGAGGGGTTTTAGAATATTTTACGCAACCACAGCTTATTAATTTTTTTGAAAAACTGAACACGTCGGGGAACATTATATTTTTTGCTATAGAGCCTACAGATTCTGCACATAATTTTGAGGAGCATCCAGATTCTAAGGTTTATGGTTTTGAGGCATCTTTTTCTCATAATCATAAAAAACTTTTTGAGGATGCAGGGTTCAAAATTTGGTATTCAGATCAAAAAAAAGAATCTTGGCATACTAATATTATGAGAATAATTGGAGCAAAAAATTTTTAGAGAAAACTTGTTTATAATTAATGACATTAAAAATGAAGATAATTGTAAATTACACATACACTAAAGGGACTCATTATTCATTTATGATTCAACCCTTTGTAAATGATTACAAATGACTCATTTGTTTTTATACCGTTTTATAATATTTAGTTTCTTTTGAAGAAAAACTTTTAAATAATAAATGGGCACTCTAATCGCTTAGAAATTAACAGGTTTGTGTTTTTTTTATAGTCGCTGTTATTAAACTAAGAAAAGTGTTATTTGACTAAAAGTTTTTCATAATATGAAAAATTAGTAATAGATTTACTCTTCCCTATAATAGCATCCCCTCTATTTTAATATTAATTATCATAAAGAATAATTTAACCGTTATACTTTTTAAAAATTAGAATTTTATATTATGGACTCAACTAATCAAGAAATACTTGAATCAATTAGGGAATTTAATTCAACTTATTTTGAGTTTCCAAGTGATAAAACAATAGTTGACTTGTTCTCGATGCAAGTTCAAAGTACTCCAGATTATACAGCTGTTATTTGGCATGGTAAAGAAATTACCTTTAACGAGTTGGATGTGATGTCTAACCAATTCGCCAATTATCTAACTGACAATCATAACATTTTGCGAAGAGATTTCGTAGGTCTTATGATAGATCGAAGCGAGTGGGTTATTATTAGTATTTTAGGAATACTCAAGGCTGGAGCGACATATGTACCTATCGATATTGAAGCTCCACAGAAAAGAAAGGACTATGTAAAAGGGGATAGTAATTGCAAATTTATAGTGGATAATTCAGTTATTGAAGAATTTGCGGCTTTAAAAGAACGTTATAATCACGCGCTAACTTTTACCTCAGAAGCACAGCCTAATGATTTAGCTTATATTATTTACACCTCAGGTACTACTGGGAACCCAAAAGGGGTTATGATTGAAAATAGAGGTGTCGTTAATTTAATAACTTGGTTAAAATCTTATTATGGTATTGAAGCTGGTGAACGCATTTCTCAGATTGCGAATCCATATTTTGATGCCTCGGTAGAACAGATTTTTTTAGGTTTATTGAATGGTGCCACTTTAGTTATGATTGATGGTGCGGTATTAAAAGAACATAGGCTTAAAGAGTTTGTAATAGAACAAAAAATTACTCACCTTCATGCCACAGCCAGCTATTTAGAAACTATTTCAGATTTATCCCAAGCAACAGCAATTAGACGTATTGTCGCTGCTGCTGAAGTGTGCACCACTAAGTTGGCAGAAAAATTATCTGTCTATGGTGATTTTTACAACAAATATGGTCCTACAGAAACAACTGTAGCGTCATCAATTTATAAGTATTCCTCTGAAGATGAAAATGAAAATTCCTTATCAATTGGCAAACCCATCGGAAACACTAAAATTTATATTTTATCAGATGACTTAGAATTATGTCCAATTAGTGAAACGGGTGAATTATGTATTTCCGGCGTAGGTTTAGCAAAAGGCTATTTAAATTTAGAACAACTTACTTCAGAACGGTTTATAAATAATCCTTTTGAATTAGGAGAGAAATTATACAGAACAGGTGATTTTGCTAAATGGTTACCAACTGGTAATCTCGAAATTATAGGACGTAAGGATGATCAAGTTAAAATAAGAGGCTTTCGTATTGAGTTAGGCGATGTAGAAAATGCAATTAATGCTATTCCTAATATAAAAAGAGCAGTCGTTTTAGTTAATAATGCTGTCGCAGGAGAGAATAGGTTAGTTGCCTATATGCAATCGGAAGATAAAACTAGAGACACAGCTGCTGTGCAGAAAGAACTTGTGGAAAATCTACCATCTTATATGGTACCTTCTATATTTATTTGGATGGACGAATTTCCAAATACATCCAATGGTAAAATCGATAAAAGAAATTTACCAGACCCTGCTCATGTGAGACCAGAATCTGCTCCAATTTTAAGGAAACCAAGAACCAAATTAGAAAAAGACCTTGCTAAAATATGGAGTGAATTATTATGTATAGCTGAAGTTGGTGTTGATGATAACTTTTTTGAAATGGGAGGGACTTCACTCTTAACAAAAAAGATGGCCGTTATATTAAACGAAAACCTAAATTTGAATGTGCCGATAACAAAAATATATCAGCACCCTACAATTTCTGATCTTTCTAAAATTATCGAACCAAATCATAAATTGAAAACGGCTTTAAAACCTCAAAAAAGAAAGAAAAGGCAAGCAAATAGTGATATTGCCATTATTGCGATGGCAGGACGATTTCCCGGTGCTGAATCTATACAAGAATTATGGGAAATCTTAAGAGAAGGTAAAGACACGATTTCATTTTTTACACCAGATGAATTAGATAAAAGCATACCAGAAGATTTACGTAACGACCCTCTTTATGTGGGAGCAAGAGGTATTGTACCATCTGCTAGAGGATTTGATGCTAAATTTTTTGGACTTAATCCAAAGGTTGCTTCTGCAATGGACCCACAACAACGTTTATTTCTCGAAGTAAGTTGGGAGGCCTTAGAACAATCGGGATATTTATCTAGCCTTTACAATGGTCGGGTTGGAGTATATGCAGGAGTTAAATCAAACACCTACTTTCTTAATAATGTATTTCCAAATAAAGAGTTATTGAGCCAAATTGGCGATATGCAGGCGGATCTCATCAATGATAAAGGTTATGTTGCGACACGGATTGCCTATCATTTAAATTTAAAAGGTCCTGCAGTTAGTGTGCATTCTGCTTGTTCTACATCGTCACTAGCAATTGCTCAAGCAGTTGACTCTATACGTAATGGACATTGTGATGTTGCTTTAGCAGGTGGTTCTAGTATAACATCCCCTATGTACAGCGGACATTTATACCAAGAAGGCTCTATGAAAAGTGCGGATGGAAGGTGTAGACCTTTTGATGCTAATGCCACAGGAACTATGTTTTCTGATGGTGCTGGTGTGGTCCTTCTAAAAAGTTTGGACGAAGCAAAACGAGATGGTGATGTTATACATGGAGTGATAAAAGGATTTGGAGTTAATAATGATGGAAGTGATAAAGGTAGTTTTACCGCCCCAAGTATTGAAGGAGAGGCTGGTGCTATCAGTACAGCACTGTTAGATGCAAATATTAAGCCATCCGAAGTGAGTTACATAGAAACCCATGGAACGGCAACACCTTTGGGTGATCCGATTGAAATTGAAGGCCTTCGTTTGGCGTTTGGAGAACAAGAGACAAAGGGGTATTGCGCTATTGGTTCTATTAAAAGTAACTTTGGGCATCTTACAGCAGCAGCAGGAGTTGCTGGACTTATAAAGACGGTTTTGGCAATGAAGCATCGTCAGATTCCGGCATCCTTAGGATATGAGAGTCCTAATCCAGCTATAGATTTTGAAAATAGTCCATTTTATGTTAATGATAAACTGAGTTCTTGGGAATCTGAAACCCCTAGAATTGCCGGAGTCAGTTCTTTTGGTGTTGGTGGTACTAATGTGCATATTATTTTAGAAGAATATAAAGCCGAAGAAAAAACATCAGACTCGGGTAGACCTTTACAATTAATTACGTGGTCAGCTAAATCAGAAATTAGTCAAGATGGGTACCGAAAAGCATTATCTAATTATACAAAAACGAATCCTGATACAGAACTTGCAGATATTGCTTATTCATTAAATGCTACAAGAGATGTTTTTAGATATCGTAGTTTTACAGTAGCGGGTAATACTTTAGAAGCTCATAATGTATTAGATACTGATAATTCTAAGACTATTAACAGTAACACACTTAAAGTTGTTCCTAATGAAGTCGCATTCTTATTTCCGGGGCAAGGTTCGCAATACCTCCAAATGGGTAAGGCACTTTTTGACGGAGAAAAAGTTTTTAGAGACGCTGTAGATCAGTGCGCGGAACTATTAAAGACTGATTTAGAGTTAGATATACGAAATGTTATATACCCAGAACATCATAGCGATGAAGCTGAGGTACAATTAAAGGATACTAAGTTTACACAACCGGCATTATTTGTCGTGGAATATGCTCTTTCACAACTTTGGATAAGTTGGGGGATTAAGCCGACACTGCTGTGTGGTCATAGCATTGGCGAATTTGTGGCAGCTCATTTAGCAGGTATTTTCACTTTAGAAGATGCATTGCATTTAATAACTGTTCGTGGAAAATTAGTGAGTGAACTTCCAGGAGGAAGTATGTTATCTGTGCGAGCAGATTTAGATAATGTTAAGAATTTATTACCAGAAACACTTTCAATTGCAGCTATCAATTCAGATCGCTTGTGCGTGGTCTCTGGTCCTGACAGTGCCATTGAAAATTTCGCAAAGGTTTTAACTGATAGGGGTATTGCGAACATGCATTTATTAACAAGTCATGCTTTTCACTCAACCATGATGAATCCTGTTTTGGAAGCTTTTGAAGCCGAAGTTAAAAAAGTGACGTTAAATGTGCCTCGTGTACCGCTCGTTTCTACTGTGACAGGAGGATGGCTTACTGATGGAGAAGCGACAAGTTCTCAGTATTGGACGAATCATTTAAGAGAAGCGGTTAACTTTTCTGGCGCCATGGAAACAGTTTTAGGCTTAGATGATCCAATATTATTAGAAATAGGTCCAGGTCGTGCACTGACAACTTTATCTCAGCAAAAGAAAGGTTTAAAATCTCTAGCTTCTATTTCTAGTATGCAAATACCTAAAGAGGGCGAAAGTGCTTATCATACTGTATTAGATGCATTAGGTAGCCTTTGGCTGAATGGCTTAGAGCCAAACTGGAAAGCATTTTACGGAGAACAATCAAGACAGAAAGTTTGGTTGCCAGCTTATGTTTTTGATCGTAAACCTTGTTGGTTAGATCCTCCAATTGTTGAAACAACGATTAATAGGGTTAGAGATACCGAAATTGTCGCAAATGAAATTAAAATTGAAGAACATATAATTATAGCTCCCAAACCTAATATTGAGATTATGAGAAAGCCTTTATTACTTAAAAAAATAGCGGATATAATTGAAGATAATTCTGGGATAGAAATTGAATTAAATGAAGCAGATTTAAACTTCTTAGAACTTGGGCTCGATTCACTCGTTTTAACGCAAATGGCTATTACGTGTAGAAATGAATTTAATACTCCTGTAACATTTAGACAGCTTAATGATGAGTTTGGATCCCCAAACTTATTGGCGGAACATTTAGATAAGGTATTACCAGCAGAAGCCTTTGCTCCAGTTGTGAATGTCATAGCATCAGAATCAGTACAACAGCCAGTTCCGGTTCAGCAACAAGTTCCAGTGCAACCAACAGCACCTGCGGCTAATGGTGCACAGAATAATTATGTAGTTCCACAGACAGGACAAAATTCTGCATTGAATATTATCGCGCAACAGTTACAACTTTTAGGTCAACAATTACAGTTGCTTCAAGACAATGGAAATAATGTAGCACCACCTGCACCAGTTGTTTCAAATACACCGAGTTCCCCTCAGGTTGAAATTAAAAGTACAATCAATTCTGTATCTCCATTAACGGACTCTAATACTGATAGTCGTACAGAAGAAGAAAAGAAAGAACATGAAAAGCCTTTTGGGGCGGCTCCAAAAATAGATAAACTAGCTTCAGACTTAAGTAGTGAGCAAAGTCTGTTTTTAAAGAATTTAATAAGAAGTTATAATATTAAAACAGCTAAGAGTAAAGCTTATGCGCAAAATCATCGTGCTAAAATGGCTGACCCGAGGGTTGTTACTGGTTTTAAACCTCTAACAAAAGAGCTTGTTTACCCATTAGTAATTGGGAAATCTTTGGGTAATAAACTCTGGGATTTAGATGGTAATGAGTATATGGATATATTAAATGGATTTGGTGCTTGTTTATTTGGGCATCAACCAGATTTTATAAAAGAAGCCTTACACCATCAAATTGAACAAGGTTTTGAAGTTGGTCCACAGCATCCACTAGCTGGTGAGGTTTGTGAATTATTATGTGAATTTACAGGGCATGATCGTGCAGCCTTATGTAATACAGGGTCAGAAGCCGTTTTAGGTGCTATGCGAATCGCAAGAACAGTTACAGGGCGCTCTCTTATCGTTGCTTTTTCACGGTCATATCATGGTATTAATGATGAGGTGATTGTTAGAGGTTCAAAAAAATTAAGAACCTTTCCAGCAGCACCAGGTATCTTACCAGAAGCAGTAAAGAATATGTTGATTTTAGATTATGGAACAGAAGAAAGTTTAACCATTATTAAAGAGCGGGCTCATGAAATAGCAGCAGTATTAGTAGAGCCTGTACAAAGTCGACGTCCAGATTTTCAGCCAATTGAGTTTTTAAAAGAGGTAAGGGAAATTACCACAGCCTCAGATACCGTTCTTATTTTTGATGAAATTATCACTGGATTTAGAATGCACCCGGGAGGAGCTCAGGCTTTATTCGGGATTAAGGCAGATGTGGCTACATACGGAAAAGTTATCGGTGGTGGTATGTCCATTGGTGCGATACTCGGTGAACGAAAATATATGGATGCACTTGATGGTGGTTTTTGGCAGTACGGAGATCAATCTTTTCCAGAAGTAGGGGTCACTTATTTTGCAGGGACATTTGTGCGTCACCCTCTAGCTTTGGCAGCTGCGAAAGCATCGTTAAACCATTTTAAAAATAAAGGAGTAGCACTTCAAGAAGGTTTATCATCTTTAACCGATCGCTTGGCGACAGAGCTAAATACTTATTTTAAAAATAATAGTTTACCGATTGAAGTCAAATATTACGGCTCATTATGGCGACTTACGTTTTTGGAAGATATTCCGTATTCTGAATTACTTTTTGTTTTAATGAGAGAGAAAGGATTTCATATTTGGGATGGTTTTCCTTGCTATATGACAGAGGCCTTTACTGAAGATGATATCGATAAATTAGTTAGAAATATTATTATTAGCATTGAGGAACTTATTGAAGTTGGTATTTTAACGTCAGAATCGAATACGAATGGTAGTGAAGTTATTAATAATCTAACATCAAAAAGACTAAATCAACCACCCGTTAATGGTGCGCGTCTGGGGATAGACGAAGTAGGAAATCCTGCATGGTTTATTCCCGATTCAAATGAGCTTGGTAAATTTGTACAAATAGATTTGTAATAAATAGATGTTATGGGTGTAAAGGTTTTAGAATGGGATACTAAAAGAAAACACGTTGTAGATAAAAAACATACCGTAACTTCCGTAGTATTTACCATAATATCTCAACAAAGTCCCTTAATATAAAAAGTGACCAATCCTCATCTCAATTATTGAAATATAAGTTCTGAGATGAAATCATTAAAATAATTACAATTAATTCAATGCTAGGTCATTGATTCGGTTTTTTTGAATTTAAATTATGGAAGAAACTAACATATCTAATACTACCACTAACTTTAATCCTTTTTCGGGTCCTGAGATAGAAAAAGTCATATATACAACACCATCACAGGTAGAAATTTGGTTCGCATGTGAGTTAGGAGGAGATGATGCTAATATGTCTTATAATGAATCGGTTTCATTAATTTTAAATGGTCGTTTAAAAGATGAAGTGCTTAAAGATGCTGTACAAAACTTAGTATCTAGACATGAAGCGTTGCGATCAGTATTTAGTACTGATGGCCAATTTATGACTATTTTTAAGAACCTACCTATTGAGATAGAAACTCAAGACTTATCTAAATTGAGTCAATTAGAAAAAAAGGCATCAATAAAGGCAAATGTGACTGCTAATGCTAATACTGTTTTTGATTTAGTAAAAGGCCCTCTTTTTAGAGTGGGACTTATAAAATGTTCTGAAACGGAACATCATTTAGTTCTCACAGCTCATCATATAATTTGCGATGGTTGGTCAGTAGGAGTTATGCTAGATGAATTGGGTAGTTTCTATTCTGCAACTATGAATGGTAAAACACCTAATGTCGCAACACCTGTTAGTTTTAGTGCCTATGCAGAAGAGGAAGATGGATTTATTGGAAGTAAAGAGTATAAAGAAACTGAGCAATATTGGCTTAAACAATATGAAGCTTCAATTCCTATCGTATCACTACCAACTGATTTTCCACGCCCCAAAATAAGAACCTTTAAAAGCAATCGCTTAGATTTTGGATTTGATTATGATTTGGTATCCGATTTGAAAAAAGTAGGGATTAAATCTGGCGCTAGTTTTGTGGTAACATTACTATCTGCATTTGAGGTTTTTTTATATCATCAAACAGGTCAGGATGATTTGGTTGTAGGACTTCCTGCAGCTGGTCAATCCCAAACGGGGAAGATTCAATTAATAGGGCATTGTGTAAACTTGCTTCCTTTGAGAAGTAAACTTGCAAGTGATATGCCATTTAATACATATTTAAAAAATAGAAAAAATAGATTTTTCGATGATTACGATCATCAGCGATTTGGCTTTGGTCAATTATTACAAAAACTCAATATTGCAAGAGATCTCTCAAGAGTGCCCTTGGTTCCGGTTGTTTTTAATATCGATATGGGTAAGACCAATAATGTTGCTTTTGAGGGTTTAAATTATAAGTTAAAAAGTAATCCACGGTCTTTTGAAAATTTCGAACTGGCTTTAAATGCCTCAGGAACAGAAAATGAACTTGTTTTACAATGGTCGTATAATGCTGCTCTTTTTACATCGACAAGAATAGAGCAGATGATGACTTCTTTTAAAGAATTGCTTTATGGCATAGTAGCAAACCCAAATATTGAGATAGGTAAAATTATAAAAGAGGATAATTCAGCTGCGGCAAAACTGAACGACACTAATGTATTTTTATCAAATTCAATAATTGATAAATCTTGCGTTTTAGATGATGAAGACTATCAAAATTATACTAAAGAGAAAAGCATAGTAGATTTGTTCTTATCACAAGTAAAAAAGACTCCTAATAATATAGCTGTAGCTTTTGGGTCTAAAAAAATTACTTATAAAGAGTTAGATAGTTTATCCAATCAATTTTCAAATTATCTTATCGATTTCCATGGAGTAAAGATTGATGATTTAATTAGTGTTATGATCGAACGCAGTGAATGGATTATTGTGGTCGCGATTGGGATATTAAAATCTGGAGCTGCGTATGTACCGATAGAACCGAAATATCCTGAAAAAAGAAAAAGGTATATTATAGATGATAGTGAATGTAAAATTGTAATAGACAACCAGTTTATAACAGATTTCATAAACAAATTAGATGAGCTTTCACCTAAATTAAATGATTCAGTTAAAACTCTTCCTGAAAGTCGTTGTTATGTCATCTATACATCTGGAACCACTGGTAATCCCAAGGGAGTTATGGTTGAGCATAGGAATGTGGTTAGTTTGCTCTATAATGGTAAAAATCTTTTCAAATTTAATGAGAATGATGTATGGTGCATGTTTCATTCTTTTTGTTTTGATTTTTCAGTTTGGGAAATGTATGGCCCTTTATTTTTTGGTGGGAAATTAATAATTGTTCCAGAAGTAACAGCTAAAGATCCTTTTGAGTTCATCTCAATGATAGAAAAGGAAGGTATTACCGTATTAAACCAAACTCCATCTGCTTTTATTAACTTAGTAGAGAGTACAAATAGTTTAGACTTAAGTTTGAATTTACGTTATATAATCTTTGGAGGTGAAGCACTTTTTCCAAAGCATTTAAAAACATGGTATAATAAATATCCCAACATCAAATTTATTAATATGTACGGGATTACAGAGACCACGGTACATGTAACTTTTAAAGAAATCGATCAATTTGCTATAGATAGCAATATTAGTACTATTGGTAATTGTATTCCTACACTTACCGCGTATATTTTAGATGAATATAAAAACCCACAGCCTGTAGGAGTTGTTGGTGAACTTTATGTGGCAGGAAAAGGTGTAGCAAGGGGATACCTTAATCGTCCGGAATTAACTAAAGAGCGGTTTTTGCCTGATATTTTTAAGAAAGATGAACGTATGTATCGGTCTGGAGATCTTGCAAAATGGCTTCCTAATGGGGAGATTGAGTTTATTGGTCGTAATGATGACCAAGTAAAAATACGAGGTCACCGTATTGAGATTAGAGAAGTTGAGGCTGCTTTAAGATCTTTGTCAAACATTAAACAATCTGTTGTTGTTACAAGCAATCACCTTGCGGGAGAACTGAGTTTGGTTGCTTATATACAGCCAATTGACACTGAAGATAATTTAAATATAGTAAGAGATCAACTAAAAGAGATATTACCAGAGTTTCAAATTCCTTCAACATTTATGTGGGTTGAAAATTTCCCTTTAACAACTAATGGGAAAATAGATAAAACAAAACTACCAAGTCCAGAATATGTAAGAACCGATTCTAACTCTGACCTTAACATTGCACAAACTCAACTTGAAAAAGATATAGCTAATATTTGGAGTGAACTCCTTCAAATACCTGTAATTGATGTTAGAGACAATTTTTTTGAAATGGGTGGATCTTCATTAATAGCTCAAAGAGTTATTGGGGCATTACGAAAAAAGTTAAATATAAAAATACCTTTAATTAAAATATTTCAATATCCTACAATTTCTCAGCTTGCGGAATCCTTAAGTGAAAATTTACAAGTTGAAGAGAAGAGTGAAACAATTGCTGATACTGTTAATGCAAAAGTAACCGCATCCATAAACAAATTAAACCCTCAAGAAGTACACACTAATGTTGTACATAAAAAAAAGACAGAACTAGTTATTAAAACTACTAAAGCGCAATCTGAAATCTTAACTGATTGTATTTTTGGAGGTGATGATGCAAAAAGAGCTTACAATATTTCCGTATCGTTAAAATTTGCAGGTAAATTAAAGTATGATGCTTTAGAACGTGCTGTTCAATCTTTGGTAGAACGTCACGAATCTTTAAGATCTTCCTTCAGTGAGGATCTTAATACGATGCAAATTTATACTGATTTTCATGTAGACATTTTATATCACGATATTTCAAAACAAGAAGAATCAGAGAAAGAAATGTCTATCTCTTCTTTTATTAATGATGATATTAATTATCTCTGTGATCTCGTTAATGGTCCTTTGTTAAAGTTTAATTTAGTTAAAACAAATGAACATGAGCATGAGTTATTATTGTTAGTCAACCATGCTATTTGCGATGGTTTAAGTACTAGTGTATTGCTTGAAGAGCTTAGTGTTTTATATACAGCTTTTGCTCAAGGTAAAATACCAAGATTAAACGAACCTGATCACTTCAGTTCGTTTGCAGATAAAGAAAATAAATTTGTCGAAAGTGATGCATTTAAAGATTCAGAGGAGTTTTGGATCAATATGTATAAAGAGTCTATTCCAAAAGTTGAGTTGCCAATAGATTATCCGAGACCTAAATTAAGATCGTATAACAGTAATTATCTAGACTGTGTAATAGATAATAGTCTTTTAAATTCGTTGAAGCAAATCGGGAATAGTCCTGAGTCCGGCATGTTTACCAGTATAGTTACAACTTTAATATCTGCGTTTGAAGTTTTCTTATATCAACAAACAGGTCAGAATGATTTAGTTTTAGGTCTTATAAGCTCAACACGTGCAAATTATGATATGATGCAGATGGTTGGGCATTCTGTTAACTTACTACCTCTTCGTAGTAAGCTTGATGCAAAAATAAATTTCAATGATTATTTAACGCAAAGAAACACACAACTATTTGATGCTTACGACAATCAATCAATTAGCTTCGGACACCTTTTAGAAAAAATTTCCATTCCTCGTGATTCATCAAGGATTCCTTTAGTACCTGTAATTATAAATATTCAGTTAGGTGACGTATTAGAAAATAAAGATAGATTTTATGATCTATCAACGGAAATAAAGCATAATGAAAATAGGTATAGAACTTTCGAAATTGAACTTCAGATATTTATGTCTAGCCAGGGACCTTGTTTTCGTTGGAGATATAATACAACACTTTTCAAACCTGAAACTATAGAACAGATGATGGCTTCTTTCAAAGAAGTTCTTAATGAAATAGTCGCTAATCCAAGTATCAAAATTGGAAATATAATAGAAGTAGATCCTTCTGTTTATTCAGAATTGAACGATACAACCACGTCATATCCACAACAGCCATTACATGAACTTATTTCAAAACAAGCGCAAATTACTCCTTTTAAGACTGCTTTAAAATTTGAATCTTCTGAAATTACCTATCGAGAATTTGAAAAACAAGTCAATCAATTAGCACATGCTCTAGGAGAACAAGGTGTAAAGTCTGGAACTGTTATAGCTGTAGCTTTACCGCGATCAATTGAGTTGGTTGTAAGCTTGGCCGCTATTATGCAATGTGGCGCTGCATATTTGCCATTAGACCCTAGTTATCCTCAACAGCGACTAGACTTTATGATGAAAGACTCTGAAGCTGCGGTATTTATTTCATCCAATAAAAATATACTAAATATAGAAACATCTGCAACGGTGTTAGTAATGGAAGATTTGTTTAATGACTTGTCAAAATTTCCTTCTACACCTCAAAATTTTCCTGTTGGTGTAGATGATATGGCTTACTTACTTTATACTTCCGGGTCAACAGGTAACCCCAAAGGAGTTCAAGTAACACACAAGAACCTAGTTAATTTTCTATATAGTATGCTAGACAAACCTGGTATAGAGGAAACTGACAAACTATTGTCTATAACTACAATTTCTTTTGATATTGCAGGTCTTGAGTTATATTTACCCTTGTTAAAAGGGGCGACCTTGGTCATTGCTAATGATGAAACTGCAAAGGATACGCGTTTAATGTTAGAACTTCTTGATGATGAAGATATAAGTATATTGCAGGCTACACCAACGACATGGCAAATGTTAATAGATATAGGTTGGGAAAAAAGATTACCTATAAAAGCGCTTAGTGGGGGTGAAGTACTCCCTTTGAGTTTAGCAACTAAATTACTAGATAGAGTTGATGAACTTTGGAATATGTACGGACCTACAGAAACTACCATTTGGTCCGCAATAAAACAAATTAAGAAAGAAGAGGGTTTAATCACTATTGGAAAACCGATAGCAAATACGCAGTTATATATTGTAAATGATACTGGTCAATTGATGGCACCTGGTAAAATAGGTGAATTGTGTATTGCGGGTGATGGTGTGGCTAAAGGTTATTGGAACCGTAGGGATTTAACATCTGAAAAATTTATAAATAATCCATATAATATTGAGGCGGACACATTACTTTACAGAACGGGTGATTTGGCTAAGTTATTACCTACAGGAGAAGTTCAGTGTTTAGGACGTATTGACCAGCAAGTCAAGATAAGAGGACACCGTATTGAGCTTGGAGAAATTGAAGAAGCAATTAATAAATTAGATAAAGTTGAAAGCTCAGTTGTCTTGGTAAATGAGAATCTATTAGAGGCACATATTATATTTTCTAACAGCGAAGAGGTCTCTGATAAGGTCATAAGCAAATGGAAAATGTTTTTGTCAGAGCAACTTCCCACACATATGATTCCTCATAATTTTTATTTTCTAAAGGAATTTCCCACTACATTAAATGGGAAAATAGATCGTAATGCTTTAAAAAGTAAAGTACCTAAGAAAACGAATATTACAGAGTATACCGCTCCTCGTACTGAAACCGAAAAAATTGTAGCTTCCATTTGGCAAGATTGTCTAAATCTAGAAAAAATTGATATTTATAGCGATTTCTTTGAACTTGGAGGTCATTCATTAATTGCGGTTAAGGTAATGTCTCTGCTAGAAAAGAAAACAGGAAAACGATTACCACTATCGGCATTAATGATTTATCCAACCATTAACAAGTTGGCCGAGTTCATTGCTGTGGATTATAAAGAAATTTTGTTAAAGTCTTTAGTGTCAGTAAAACCAAACGGTAATAAAACACCACTATATGTGGTACATGGTGCAGAGCATAATGTTTTGTTTTTAAATGCCTTAGTTAAAAATATCGATGAGAATCAACCTTTGTACGGTTTGCAGTCAAAAGGTCTCAATGGATCAGACATACCACATGATAAGGTACATGATATGGCTGCATATTATATTTCCGAAATCATTAAAACTAATCCAAAAGGTCCTTACGCTTTGGCAGGTTATTCGTTTGGAGGAGTGATTGCTTTTGAAATGGCCAGGCTGTTGATGTCTAATAATAAGGAAGTTAAGAAGGTTGTTTTATTAGATAGTTATATTTACCCACATTATTATAGCTCAAATCCTAGAGCGAAAAAAATGGCTAAGATAAAGTATAAAATAGGAATGGCTATTTTTATGACCAAGACAATGTTAAGTAGTAAAGCGAAATTTAATCGAAGAATTCAATTGTGTAAAAACGCTATAAAAAACAACTATTTAAAAATAAAATTAGGGAAAGAAAATCAACATAATCTTATTAATAGCTGGCCTTATCAATTAGATCAGATGCACAATAAAGCTGTTAATAATTATCAAATTTTACCTTTAGATATTAAAGTAGACTTATTAAGAGTAACTGAAGATGATATTTTTTATGCACACGATACTGATCTGTTAGGTTGGGGACCAATAGCCAAAGGAGGTGTTAACAGGCATGATATACCTGGAAACCATAGAAATATGCTTTCACCTCCGAATGATAAAAAGTTAGGTCGAATCTTGCAAAATTTACTAGATAGTTGAAATGAGAATTAAGAATTCTGAGAGCACTTTATTCTGTGGATCTTCCGAAGTGTCAGATAAGAGTGGAGTGTTTTTAAATAATGCTGACCCAAATATTAAATTATTTAAAATCGAATTACCTCAATATTATGATCTGGTAGATGTGCTATTGAAAATATTGACACCAGATGAAGTACAAAGAGCACACAGGTACCATCACTTAAAAGATTCAAACCGATTTATAATTTGTAGAAGCTTTCTTAAAATAATAATTGCACAGCAAAAGGACTTAGAAATTTCTCAAGTGTATTTTGAAAAAAGTGATAATCATAAGCCATATTTTCCTTTAGATAAAGGTTTGTTTTTTAATGTGTCACATGCTGGTAATTTTGCGATAATTGCAATAGGTGATTGTGAATTAGGAGTTGATGTTGAGTATATTAATCCTCAATTTGAATATAAAGATATTCTGCCAACAGTGTTTAATACAGAGGAATTAAATTTCATTCGTGACTCTGAAGTTAATAGGCATGCCTTTTACAAATTATGGACAAGAAAAGAAGCTATTGTAAAGGCAACAGGAAAAGGTATTGATGAAGATTTAATTAAAATTCCCGTTACAAATGGTTTTCATAATATATCGAGTTCGTTGGTTTGTGATTTTGAAAATTTGAGGGTTATAAGTTTTAAATTGAACGCTAATCACTTAGGAGCCATAGCCATCACAAGAGACGACGTTGAAATTGATAAAATATCGTTTCAAACGAATCCGACATTAAATGAAATAGAGGCTTTAATGCATTCTTAGTATGACTAAGAACTTTTAACATATGTTACCAACGTATTCGTATTTCGTTCATATTTTTATGTGAATTTTGTTCAGTATGAAAAATTGAATAAGATTATTAGTTGTAGCGAATTATAAAAAGCAAGCTCTATCGTAAAAGAAATAGAAGATCAAGTAAGGGTAAAATACTCAATTACGACTAACCTAATGTGTCTTTAATGACATGGTAAACTTAATGAACAATAGAAGCTTCAACGCTAACAAGAATTAATGGTTTATATCCAATGGATAACGCTACTGGTTACGATATTAATGAAGTTAGAAGGATTTGGGGTGTTACTTTTAATTAATAAAATTCAAGTCAGGTATGAGTAAATTTTCAGAAATAATAAATCAAGATCAACCCGTTTTAGTTGATTTTTTCGCCGATTGGTGTGGGCCATGCAAAATGTTGAGTCCAATTTTAAAGCAGGTAAAAGAGGAGATGGGAGAGGGTATTAGCATTATTAAAATTGATGTAGATAAAAATCAGGAATTAGCTTCAAAGTATCAAGTTAGAGGTGTGCCAACGATGCTGTTATTTAAAAATGGTAAACAGGTTTGGAGGCAATCGGGAGTCTTGCAAAAAGATGATATTATCAATGTTATAAAATCATCTCACTAGTTTATTAAAGAATTTTTTATAAATTTCTTCATTGATGATAAAAGTCATGTTTCTTTATAAATTTTGGTATTAATTTTACAAGGTAAAAACTAAAGAAACACAAATATGATTAATACAGTAATAGCATTATATAGTTGGACGAGTGGAGTCGTAATGATTGCAATTTTTGCATTAGTTTGTATCTCATTGGTAGGTATTCTAATTAATTTTATTTCGAAAGGTAAAAGTACAGAAGATTCTAACACGCTCAATGAGGATGAAAGTTCCGAGTATTAGTTATAAGTATTTTAAATTTTAAAAAGAGGGTAGTACGTAATTAGCTCCCTCTTTTTTATGCTTAAAATAGTCGTTTTTTTGTGACAAAAGTTACTTAAGGATGTTATAGGCTTCGTATCTTTGAATAACATAAAAAATAGATATGGAAGACATGCTATTCTACGATAGATTGCAATTTGCATTTACTATCACATTTCACTACATATTTCCGCAACTGACTATGGGATTATCACTCATGATAGTCTTCTTTAAGTGGAAATTTCTTAAAACTAAAATTGAAAAATATAACAACGCTGCAAAGTTCTTTATGAAAATCTTTGCGATTAATTTTACCATGGGAGTCGTCACAGGTATTCCTATGGAATTTCAATTTGGAACTAATTGGGCAAAATTCTCTGAACTAACAGGTGGCATCATTGGTCAGACTTTAGCTATGGAAGGCATGTTCTCTTTCTTTTTGGAGTCTTCATTTTTAGCCCTTTTTATTTTTGGAGAAAAACTAATGGGTCAAAAATTACATTTCCTCACAGGCTTTTTGGTGTTTTTAGGGTCTTGGGCTAGTGGTTGGTTTATTTTAGCGACTAATGCTTGGATGCAACACCCTGTAGGTTATGAGATTTTAGATAATGGGAAGTTTGTATTAGAAAACTTTTCTGAGCTTTTCACTAATCCATGGCTGTTGCCTGCCTTCTTACATAATCAAATGGCTTCGGTTGTAACATCGGCTTTTGTGATGGCGAGTATAGGTGCATTTTATATTTTAAGAGATAAGCATTCTGAATATGGCAGATTGTTTTTAAAAACAGGGGTTGTATTCGGGTTAATTTCTAGTCTTTTGGTAGCTTTCCCAACAGGAGATTGGAATGCTAAAAACGTCGCAAAATACCAACCAGGAACATTTGCTGCTATGGAAGGTATTTTTGAAACTGAAGATGCAGGTGCTGAAATTGTGCTTATTGGGCAACCTAATATGGTTGAAAAAAAGTTAGATAATAAAATTGCCGTTCCTAATATATTAAGCTTCTTAACCTATCAAGAATGGGACAAGCAAATTCCTGGGATGGATCAGTTTGAAGCTGAAGAATTACCAGATAATATTCCTGCACTATATTATTCTTATCATATAATGGTGGGATTAGGTACCATATTCATAGGCGTTATGGCTTTAGCACTTTTCTTTTTATGGAGAAAAAAGCTATTTACTATTAAGCCTTTACTTTGGACTATTATGTTTTTAGTTCCGTTTCCTTATATCGCTAATATTACGGGGTGGTATACAGCAGAATTGGGTAGACAACCGTATTTAGTTTATGGCCTATTAAAAACAAGTGAGGGCGTTTCGCCAACAGTTTCTTCTGGTAATACCTTATTTACCTTATTAGGTTTTGTGGCTTTATATATGCTACTAGGCTTATTGTTTTTAGTCTTAGTCGGTAAAACTATTAACCAAGGTCCAACACCTCAAACACATTAATTATGGAACTATTTTGGTATATCGCAATAGGAGTTGTTTTAACCATCTTTTTTGTTTTAGATGGTTATGATTTCGGAGCAGGAATCATCCATCTGTTTTTTGCTAAAAAAGAAAAAGACAAAGAAGTTATAACGAAATCTGCAGGTCTATTTTGGGATTCTAATGAAGTGTGGTTAGTGGCCGCAGGTGGAATGCTTTTTATGGCGTTTCCATCGTTTTATGCTTCTGTTTTTAGTGGTTTCTATTTGCCTCTAATTATAGTGTTATGGCTCATCATATTTAGAGCGATTGGGCTTGAATTCAGAGGACAGTTTAAGTATCAAATGTGGAAAGATATTTGGGATAAATCTTTTGGGGTTTCTAGTTTATTGCTCGCCTTGTTTTTTGGAATCGCTTTAGGTAATATCGTTAGAGGTGTAAATTTAGGAGGTGTTGATAATGGTATATCTGTTCACGAAGGCCATTATTTTTTCTTACCATTATGGGATAGTAGTTTTAGTCCTTTAGCCGAACATCCCGGTGTCATCGATTGGTTTACTATTATTATAGGTTTAATATCCGTTGTTACTTTGGCTATTCATGGTGCAAATTGGGTGATATTAAAAACCAATTCATCCATTAATAGTAAATTAAAAGGTGTCATTTTTAAATTGAATATAACGCTTGCTATCCTTACAGCATTTTCTTTATATGTATGGCAGCTCGTAAATCCTAATTCTTTAGATAATTTTAGTCATAAACCTTACCTGATGGTATTTCCTATTATTTATTTAACAGGAGTTATTGGATTATTTTTTATAAAAAAAATCAAAAAAGACAGACATGCATTTTTGCTCTCAACGTTAATAATTGTTGGAGGAATTACGTCATCTCTAGCATCATTGTTTCCTGTTATATTACCTTCAGTAAATAATACTCATGAGCATTTAACCATTTATAATACGGCAGCATCAGAATATGGGTTATCTGTTGCTTTAATATGGGGAATTATCGGCTTTGTGCTCATTCTCGTGTACATGATTGTTCAGAAAAGATTAACGGCAGGAAAAATAGACCGCATGGATTATGGACATTAATATAATGACGCTATCATGACAGGTACATTAATTTCATTAATTAGTATTCTTGTAGGAATATTAGCCGCGAATGTATTTGGATACTTAAAGACAAAATATACATTTGGGTTTAAGGGAAATACGTTGGTTGGTGTTTTTGGAAGTATTTTGTTAATCAAAACTTTAGGGAGGTTTGGTTTTGATCCTTGGCACATTATGAATAATGGTGATTTTGATGGTCTACGATTGACTGTCAATTTGTTTGTGTCAGCCTTAGGAGGGGTTTTAGGACTTTTGTTTGTCAAATGGACTTACTTTAAAATGAATAAGACATCAGAGAAATAATAGTTCAATGAATATTATATCGTTTCTGATGTCACGATTTCAATTCCCATACCAATCATCTCCTTTTTTAGTTTTTCAAACGTTTTATTATCTAATGCTTCAGAAGCATCATGGATAAAAGAACAATCAAAGCCTTCTTTTTTAGCATCCATAATGGAAAAGAAAACACAGATATCTGCAGCTAAACCGCATAAGTACAATTTTGAAGTCCCTTTGTCTTTTAAGTAACCAGCCAATCCGGTAGATTTTAAATGGCCGTTATCATAAAACGCGCTGTAGCTATCAATAGTTTTATCGGTTCCTTTTCTAAAAACAGCTTCAAATTTATCCGTTTTTAAATTTGGATGAAACTCTGCACCTTCCGTGCCTTGTACACAATGATTTGGCCATAAGGTTTGTGACTGACCATGAATTTCAATAATGTCAAAATTAGATTTTCCGTTATGATTACTTGCAAAACTGATATGATCTTTTGGGTGCCAATCTTGTGTGGCAATGATTAAATCAAATTTATATTGCATGGCATTAATTACTGGGACAATACGATCACCATTCGGAACAGGAAGAGATCCATTTGGCATAAAATCGTTCTGCACATCAATGATTAATAGGGTTTTCATACTTAAAATTTTATGTTGAATAAATTGAATTAACTAGTTGGGTCTAAGACTTATGCTTATTAATTAGAACATCTCGTTCTTTTTTAAGCTCTGTACTGAGTCCGATTTTATAGATATGTGGATTCTGAAAACGTTTATATTCGTCAGGAAGTTGGTTCAAGCGCGATTGCGAATAGTCTGCAATTTCCGAAACGGTTCGAGTCGGAATGGTTCTTTTTCCGTCTTTCATCACTTGCTTTAGTAACGGTTCGTGTTTAAAAGGACTTAGATCTAGGTTTTTAGTAGTATCAAAAGGGTGTTCCATTTTAGTAATCTTATCTTCAGACGCTATAGCGATAGCATCTGCACCGTAGAACATGCCATTTTTATCTAGCATGCGATAGACTTGCTTTTTAAATGGAAGTGAGGTTTTAATAATATTTTCAGAGAGTTTAATTCGTGGGGTATCGTTAAAAGCTGCAAGTTTATAAACACCATCTAATGCTGCATCTGGTTTCCCGGTAACGAGGTTAGTTCCAACACCAAAAATATCAATTGGTGCTCCTTGTTCTTTCAAACTTTTTATGACATATTCATCTAATTGGTTAGACGCTACAATTTTTACATAACCTAAATTAGCATCATCTAGTATAGATCGTGTTTTTTTAGATAAATACGCCAAATCGCCACTATCTAAGCGAACACCCAATAAGCGCGTACCTTTGTTTTCCATTTCTTTGGCGACCGTAATAGCATTCGGTAATCCACTTTTAAGCGTGTTATAAGTGTCTATTAAGAGCACACAATTTTCGGGTCTCACGCTCGCAAAGTCTCTAAATGCTTGCAATTCGTCTTCATAACTTTGTATAAATGAATGTGCCATAGTACCAGTAGAAGGAATATCATAATCTTCGGCAGCCTTCACATTACTAGTACTGTCAAAACCTCCAATCGCAGCAGCTCTAGACGCGTAATAGCCACCAGTTGCATGTGCACGACGCAGGCCCATATCTAAGAGAATAGCATCCTTAGCGCTATACCTAATACGACTTGCTTTTGTCGCAATTAAAGTTTGAAAATTAAGAATGTTTAGCAAAAAAGTCTCAATAATTTGAGCTTCTATAATATTTGCTTCGACTTGTAAGATTGGTCGATTAGGAAATACAATATCACCTTCTTTACACGAATATATACTGCCTTTAAATCGAAAATTTTCTAAATACTCTAAGAAATCATTGTCAAACCCTTTTTGTTTTAAATAGGTCATATCCGAAGATGAAAATTTAAGGGTTTCAAGACTATTCAGAACATCTTCTAGTCCAGCAAAAATGGAGTAACCACTGTTAAAGGGATTATGTCTAAAGTAATAATCAAAAACCGCACGTCCATTTGGCTTTTTGCCAAAATAAACTTGAGCCATTGTAATTTGATAAAGGTCTGTATATGCTGCAGTAATATTCATGAAAATTCGAATTATATGTTGACAAGATTTCTGAAACAAAACATAGATATCTTGTATAAGATTTTATTTAAAAAAAGTGAATAAATTTAAGCATATTTTGCCACTCTAAGGACGCCAACGGTAGAAAATTCAAACTATATCTAAAATAGAAATGTCAAATAGTTATACGTTTTAGGTTAAGTAACAATAGTTACTAAGCGTTGTTTGATATTGATTTACTTTTGTTATGTAAAGTGTTTTGTGTTGAGTTATAATACTAATCATAAAATTTGTTTTCTATACAGAATTGAAACATTTCAAAATATAAAAGATTTATAGTTAGGGGTTTGTAAAATTGAGCTGAAGTGGTTTTCAGTTTTTGGTTGATTAGTAAAAAGCATTCATTTTTTAAATGGATGCTTTTTTTGTTAGGTAACATAGGTTACCAAGTAAACTTTTTTATCGAACTATTTTTGTCATAGAAATAATTTAAACATGAAAAAAATAATTTATATAGTAATATCTTTTGTCTGTTTTTGGGGCATTAAATTGCAGTCGCAAGAACGCATTCCTATCACAAAAACTGAAGTCTTAGCTAAAGTATCAGAAAACAATACAAGTATTAAAATTTCTGTTGAAGAATACAATCAAGCCAAAGCAGATTTCAGACAAACTAATGCTGTGTTTTTACCAAATATTACTGCAAGTCATACAGCAATGGCAACCACAAATCCTTTGATGGCTTTTGGTTCTAAATTGAATCAGGAAATTTTAACACAAAACGATTTCAATCCGGCCTTATTAAACGACCCTTCTCAAATTGAAAATTACGCTACAAAATTCGAAATTCAACAGCCATTAATTAATGTTGATGGCATGTTTCAAAGAAAAGCAGCCAAATCTAAAATGGAAGCGATGTCGTTAAAAACAGAGCGAACTCAAGATTATTTAGCCTTTGAAGTTGAAAAAGCATATATGCAATTACAATTGGCTTATAAAGCAGTTGATGTTTTAGAAAAAGCTCTAGAAGCTGCAAATGCTAACAAATCATTAGCCGATAATAGTTTAAAACAAGGGTATTTGCAACGTGCCGATGTGCTGAATGTTGAAGTAAGAGTTACGGAAGTTCAAAATCAATTACAGTCAGCTAAAAGCAATGTGCAAAACGCCTCTAATTATTTGTCGTTTTTAATGAATGACGAAAGCTATGTGGTGTATACACCAACAGATGACTTAACGGTTATAACTTTTGGATTAGGGGATAAAAGTATTTCAGAAAATCGTTCGGATATTAAAGCGATGCAATTAGCTTCAAACGCATATGAAGCGATGAATAAAGCTGATAAAATGGCTTTTTTACCACGGTTAAACGCTTTTGGAAGTTATGAGTTATATGATGATCAAATTTTTCAAGCCGATGCCAGTGGGTATTTATTTGGCGCACAATTAAGTTGGGATATTTTTCAAGGCTCTAAACGTTTTGGGAAAGCACAAAAAAGTAAGTCCGAATTTGAAAAATCGAAACTAGAATACAAACAATATGTATCGCAAAGTAATTTAGAATTAAACAAAGCTAAACGCGCTTTTATTGATGCAGAAAATAAATTGAAATTAAACAGTTTAGCCTTAGAGCAATCCGAAGAATCTTTAAGAATTAGAACGAATAGATTTAAAGAAGGTTTAGAAAAAACATCTGATTTACTAATTGCTGAAACTCAATTTGCACAAAAGCAGTTAGAATATTATCAAACTATTTTCGAATACAATTACGCACAAGCTTATTTACAATTTTTAACGAAAGAATAAAAAGAGAATCAAGATAAAAGAACCAAGAGCAAAGACAAATATGCTTGCTTTAAAAAAGATATAAAATGAATAAAAAGATATATACCATCGTAGCATTTTCTTTAGCCTTGTTGTTAACGAATTGCGGAAGCGAAGACAAAAAATCAGTTGTAGAAAATACACCAGTAATTACGGTGAAAACTAGTCAGGTGGAAGCTAATGAAAATAGTCCGTTTTTATCCGTAAGCGGAAAAATTCAAGCATCAAATAGTGCAGATTTAAGTACTAGAATGATGGGTTATGTAAACAAGGTTCACGTTAATGTTGGGGATAAAGTGAGTAAAGGACAATTATTAGTGTCTATCAATAATGCCGATTTACAAGCCAAACGTGCACAAGTCAACGCAGGAATTACAGAAGCAACAGCAGCTTTTAATAACGCGCAAAAAGATTATAATCGTTTTAAAAATTTATTTGCAGAGCAAAGTGCCTCTCAAAAAGAAATGGATGATATGACGGCTAATTTTGAAATGGCAAAAGCACGTTTAGAATCGGCTAACCAAATGAAAAACGAAGTGAACGCACAATTTACATACAGTAATATTACCGCACCATTTAGCGGAATTGTTACAAGTAAAAATGTAGAGCCAGGAAATATGGCAAATCCAGGAGCACCATTAATAAGCATTGAAACACCAGGCGCTTTTGAAGTCATGGCAATGGTGCCTGAATCTGAAATTTCTGAAATTAAAAATGGATCAACCGTCGATGTTTTAGTAAAATCCATTAACCAAACTATAAAAGGAAAAGTAACAGAAGTAAGTACATCTGCTAAAAATACAGGTGGACAATATTTAGTTAAAATAGCTTTAGACAAAACAGAGGCTAATATTTTATCAGGTATGTTTACTACAGTTCAGTTTCCAATAGAAAGAAAAGCAAAATCGGAAATGGTTTTAGTTCCAACCGAAGCTATTATTACAAACGGACAGTTATCTGGTGTGTATACGGTAAGCCAAAGTAATACAGCGCTATTACGTTGGTTGCGTTTGGGTAGAACTTTTGGAGATCAAGTAGAAGTATTATCAGGATTAAATGCAGATGAAGCTTATATCGTTTCTGCTGAAGGAAAGCTTTTCAATGGAGTTAAAATTATTGTTCAGTAGGTAGTTATTCAGTCACTGTTTTTAGTATCCTGGAAGGTTTCTTGGTGGCTGAGCGAAGTCGAAGTCAAAACCTTGTAGGTATAATATAAAGAAGAGTAAATAGCAGAAAATTAATTGCGTTAAGGATTATTCGTGGTTTATTATTTCAAGTTAATGAACTCATTAATGCAAAAACATTTGTAATGGAAATCCTTTTTGCGATCCTGTAAGGTTTTAAAAACCTGACAGGTATGAGCCAAAAGTAACGCCCAAAATAATAAAAACATCTCTTTCGAGGTAATTATAAAAAGTTAAAATAATGAAAGAAGGTATCGCAGGAAAAATTGCCAAAGTCTTTATGCAATCTAAGTTAACTGTGTTGTTAATGATTGTGTTTATGGTTGTTGGAGTATATGCTTCATTTTTAATTCCACGTGAGGAAGAGCCGCAAATTGATGTGCCAATGGCAGACATTTTTGTAGGTTATCCAGGAGCAAGTCCTACAGAAGTGGAGTCGCGCGTCATAAAGCCATTAGAGCAATTAATTTCGAATATCAAAGGTGTGGAATACGTGTATTCTACGTCAATGAAAGAGCAAGGCATGGTCATTGTCCAATTTTATGTGGGCGAAGATATTGAGCGCTCGTTTGTGAAATTGTACAACGAAATTAACAAGCACATGGATCAAATGCCAACAGGAGTTACGTTTCCGTTGGTAAAAACACGGGCTATTGATGATGTGCCTATGTTAGGTTTAACCTTATGGAGTGAAAACTACGATGATCATCAGTTAAACCAAATGGCGCAAGAATTGGAAGCTGAAATTAAAAAGGTAAATGATGTTTCCATGACTCATAAAATTGGTGGAAGAAATCGTCAATTACGTGTGGTTTTAGATAAAGACAAATTAGCGTCAAGCGGATTAGATTTCTTGTCCGTTTCCGAAATGATAAAGGCGAATAACAGCCAAATGAGTTCAGGAAGTTTTGATAAAAACGATACCGAATTCTTAATTAATACTGGGAAGTTTTTAGAGTCGGTTACAGATGTAGAAAATTTAGTAGTTGGTGTGCAACAGAATCAGCCTATTTATTTAAAGCAAGTAGCGCAAATTATTGATGGACCAGAAGTGCCTCAAAATTATGTGAGTTTAGGCTTTGGAAAAGGATCTGTCAAATCATCGGATTATAAATCGGAATATCCTGCGGTTACCATTTCTGTTGCCAAACGAAAAGGTGCAGATGCAATGAAACTTTCGAAAATTATTATTGATAAAGTAGATCATTTACGTGCAACTTTAATTCCTGATGATGTTAAAGTTGAAATCACTAGAAATTACGGAGAAACAGCATCTCACAAAGTGTCCGAATTACTATGGCACCTAATTGGATCTATAGTCGCCGTAACACTTGTTGTAATGTTAGCCATGGGTTGGCGAGGTGGATTAGTGGTGTTTTTGTCCGTGCCAATTACGTTTGCTTTAACGTTATTGAGCTACTATATGATGGATTACACGCTAAACCGAATCACACTTTTCGCTTTAGTTTTTGTAACAGGAATTGTCGTCGATGACTCCATTATTATCGCCGAGAATATGCATCGACATTTTAAAATGAAACGTTTACCATTTAAGCAAGCTGCTTTATATGCGATTAACGAAGTTGGAAATCCAACGATTCTAGCCACATTTACAGTGATTGCTTCGGTTTTACCAATGGCTTTTGTTTCTGGGTTAATGGGACCATATATGGCACCAATGCCAATTGGAGCATCTATTGCCATGATATTGTCTTTATTTGTAGCCTTAACAATTACACCTTATTTAGGATTAATTTTCTTGAGAGAAAAGGATAAAAAAGGTAAAGTTGAAAAAGTAGAAAAGCCATTAGAAGACACACGTATTTATAGAATTTACAACAAGTTTGAACGTCCTTTAATGGAGAGTAAAGCAAAACGTTGGATCTTTTTATTAGGAACGTTCGCCGTATTAATGGGAACTATGGTATTGTTTTTTACCAATTCGGTTGCTGTAAAAATGTTGCCATTTGACAATAAGAATGAATTTCAGGTGGTGATAGATATGCCAGAAGGTACAACACTAGAACGCACAGGAGTTGTAGCTCAAGAGATTTCTCAATATTTATCTACACGACCAGAGGTTGTGAATTATCAAAATTATGTTGGGACGTCTGCACCAATTACATTTAATGGTTTGGTTCGTCATTACGATTTACGTGGAGGCTCTAATATGGCAGATATTCAAGTGAATTTAATTGATAAAGGAGAACGCTCTGCTCAGAGTCATGATATTGCTAAATTATTACGACCAGATATTCAGAAAATTGCGCAGAAATATAACGCTAATGTGAAATTGGTTGAAGTGCCACCAGGACCACCGGTATTATCAACTATTGTTGCAGAGGTTTATGGACCAGATTACGATGAGCAAATCAAAGTAGCGAATAGCGTTCAAAATATTCTGAAAAACACAGCTGATGTGGTTGATATTGATTGGATGGTTGAAGATGATCAAACGGAATATCAATTCGAAATCAACAAAGAAAAAGCAATGTTGTATGGTGTTGCACCACAGCAAATAGCATATACTATGAATTTGGCTTTATCTAACAGAGCCATCACCAACTTATATGATGAAGATGCTGTAAACCAAGTTGGCTTAGTCCTAACTTTAGATGAAAAGGAAAAATCGACCATTACAGATATTTCACAATTAAAAGTAAAATCGAAACAAGGTAATATGGTTCCGATTGCAGATTTGGTAACTATTAGTGAAACTACAGCTGCAAAAAGTATTTATCGTAAAAACCAGAAGCGTGTGGTTTATGTATTGGCTGATATGGCGGGAGAATTGGAAAGTCCGGCGTATGCTATTTTGGGAATGGAAGAAAAGTTAAAAGAAATTCCGTTGCCAGCAGGATACGAAATGAACGAAATGTATTTAGGTCAGCCAGATTTTGAAGACAATTATACCGTAAAATGGGATGGAGAATGGCAAATTACACTAGAAGTCTTTAGAGATTTAGGTATTGCCTTTTTAGGAGCGATTATCCTAATCTATATCTTAATTGTAGGATGGTTTCAGAATTTCAAAGCACCAATCGTTATGATGGTTGCAATTCCGTTATCGTTAATCGGGATTATTCTGGGACACTGGATTATGGGAGCCTTTTTTACAGCAACATCATTTATTGGAATGATTGCTTTAGCAGGAATTATGGTGAGAAACTCAGTATTACTAATAGATTTTATAAACCTGAGAACAGCAGAAGGTGTACCATTAAAACAGGCTGCCATTGAAGCAGGAGCTGTAAGAACAACACCAATTCTATTAACAGCAGGAACGGTTGTTATCGGAGCCTTTGTAATTCTGTTCGACCCAATTTTCCAAGGCTTAGCCATTTCATTAATGGGAGGGACTATTGTTTCAACAGTGTTAACGTTGTTAGTTGTGCCATTGGTTTATTATATGATAGAGAAGAAGAATTATAAATAAATCTAGTTTCACCTGTAAGGTTTCAAAAACCTTATAGGTATAAAAAGCAGTAATTAATCAAAACCTACAAGGTTGGCAAAACCTTGCAGGTTGTAAAAAAAGAAAGTATGAAATTAGTCATAGTTACAGCAGTTGAAGAATTTGAATCAGCTATTTTGAAACTCTTCAAGAAGGCAAATATTGAAAATTTTAGTAGTTCAGATATTGATGGTCATAAAAATGGATTATCTGTTTTGATGGCTTCAAGTTGGTTTGCAGGACAAAAATCAGGTAATGAATCTAGTTTGTTTTTCTCCTTTACAGAAAAGGAAAAGATTGATGCGTTATTTGATATTATAAAAGAATTTAATTCAAACATAGAAACTAATAACCCAATAAAAGCGGTTGTAGTTCCTATTGAAAGATTTATTTAGGCACATTTCCTGTTTGGTTTTTAAAACCTGACAGTTATAAAAATGAAATAATAATAAAAACCTATAAGGTTCGCAAAGCTTAACAGGTTAAAAAATAAGAGAAAATGTTAAACAAGTATTTTAGAGTTATAGTGGGTATAATGGTATTATTAAGTGTTGTACTTTCTGTTTACGTAAGTCCAAATTGGATGTGGTTTACCGTATTTATTGGAGTGAATTTAATTCAGTCTGCATTTACTAAATGGTGTTTATTAGAGACTATTTTAGTGAAATTAGGTGTGAAGAAAGCGGGTGGAAGTTGTTCCTCTTGTTAATTTTTAATGATTTGCTGTAACAAACTGAATCAATTTGCGTCCTATTAATGTAAAATTATCAATCATGGAATCAAATTATCACACGCTTAAACGCACAGACAATCAATTATTAGTAGTTACCCACTTATCACAATTACTAACTTACGTAACCGGTTTTGGAGGGCTTTTAGCACCTTTGATTATTTGGGCGACACAGAAAGAGCAAGTTGATGGTATGGATGTTCATGGAAAATCTATTTTGAATTTTCAATTAAGCATGCTTATCTATTCTATAATCAGTATTCCTCTAATATTTGTAGTTGGATTAGGAATTTTAACGTTAATATTAGTTGCCGTCTTGGCTTTTGTAATGCCAATTATAAATGCAGTTAAAGCTAGTAATGGAGAATTACCTAGCTATCCATTGTCTCTTAATTTTATTAGTTAGTAAGTAAAAGACTTGGAATTGAAAAGGCTCACCTAATTATTGGTGAGCCTTTTTTAATTGAATTAAGTTGCAAGAAAGTCTTAATTGTTTAGCATTACAGGCATAACAAGCATCGTTACATGTTCACCTTCATCTAAACCATCAATAGGTGTTAAGATACCAGCTCTATTTGGTAAACTCATTTCTAACTGCACGTTATCAGAGTTTAAATTATTTATCATTTCGGTTAAGAAACGTGAGTTAAAACCAATTTGCATATCGTCTCCTTGGTAATCACAGGTTAGACGTTCTTCGGCTTTGTTAGAATAATCAATATCTTCTGCAGAAATATTTAATTCTGCACCAGCAATTTTTAAACGAATTTGGTGCGTAGTTTTGTTAGAGAAAATACTAACACGACGAACCGAGTTTAAAAACTGAGTTCTGTCAATTACTAATTTATTCGGATTCTCTTTAGGAATTACTGCTTCGTAATTTGGATATTTTCCATCAATTAAACGACAAATCAATACAGAATTTTCAAAAGTAAATTTCGCATTAGAGTCATTGTATTCAACCAACACATCATCATCACTTCCTGCTAAAATTCCTTTTAAAAGATTTAAAGGTTTCTTAGGCATAATGAATTCAGCAGTTTCGGTTGCACTCACATCGTTTCTTGTATATTTAACTAATTTGTGAGCATCAGTCGCTACAAAGGTTAAATTATCTTGAGAAAATTGAAAAAACACACCACTCATTACAGGTCTTAAATCATCATTACCAGCAGCGAATATTGTTTTGCTAATTGCAGTTGCTAAGATATCTCCCATTATAGTTGTGGTACTCGCATCTTCAATAGAAACTGCATTTGGGAATTCAGCTCCATCAGCATAAGCTAAAGCATATTTACCATGGTTAGAGCTAATTTCAACTGTATTGTTTTCTTCAACAACAAAAGTTAATGGTTGCTCAGGAAATGTCTTTAGGGTATCTAATAGTAATCTTGCGGGTAAAGCAATGCTACCTTCAGAATCACTTTCAACATCTATTGTTGCAGACATCGTCGTTTCTAAATCACTAGCCGAAATCGTTAGTTTTGACAGGCTTAGTTCAAATAAGAAATTATCTAAAATTGGTAATGTATTACTGTTATTAATTACACCTCCTAATACTTGGAGTTGCTTTAATAAATAGGTACTTGAAACAATAAATTTCATGCGTTATATCTTAATTGTTTTTTTTATAAGTTACATGTAACATCTTAAATTGAATTTTTAAGAAAAACCCAACCATATTTAGTGAGATGTTTCATGCTGAATAGATGTGTTTTATACTATTATCCGTATTACAAATATATCTCAATAGAAGGGTTTTTTAAAACAAACTTATTAACAAATTACCCATTTTAAGGGTGATATTTATTTGTGTTAAGTATAAAAATTTACGAGGTGTATTTTCGCTTTCTTAAATAGTTAAATACAAATCCAAACAGTGCTAAAAGTATGAGTGGCAAAGCAATATTAATAAATTGCCATGTGGATTTGCTGTCTTTTATTTTTTCAGCATCTAAAAATGCCACATTTATTTCTTTTGATCTTATGTTTATAAGTCCAGAATCATCCAACAGGTAATTTACCGAATTAAGTAGAAATTCTTTATTCCCAAATGATTTTCCGGTGAGTTGATCAAAGCCTAATTCTTGTGGCCTGTTTCTTATAACGTCATTTTTAATAAGGTCTCCATCAGAAATCACAACCATTTTAGTCGCTACACTTTTCGATTTAAAATTGTTCACCTTAAAAGGTAATATGCGTTGGTCATATACCGAAGAAAATTCCCCTTCTAAAAGGACTGCTAAATTTTGTGGGCCTAAACTATAATTGGCTTCATCTGGTGCTTGGGTTACATTAGCTAAAGAAATAGTGGTTGGTGCTCCCTCAAGCTTTGATTGCGGTGAACTTTGCAATAAAATAGACTTTTTAATGCCGTTTTTTAACGTATCAATTGGACTTGCAAAATCAAACTTTACTAAGCTTAAATTCTTAGTAATGGAATGATTAGGGTTTGATGCAGCCAAAGGTGAATATTGCCATTGAATGGGTTGCATTTGTGCCTGACTACCTTCGCCAATGGCCAACATAATTGGAGCAGAGTAGAGGTCTTTTACTAACGTTGGGTTGACTCTTACTCCATATTTGAAGAAAAAATCATTCAGTTGTAAGTCGCGCATAATCGAAACTCCTGTGCCCGCATCATTGTAAAGGCTGTCTTTATCCATTATAACAGATTCTGTCAGCCAAAGGCTTTTACCTCCATTCATGGTAAATTGATCTAAAACTAATTTTTCATTTTCAGTAAATGGGATGCTTGGTTTGGCTGCAATGATTAAATCATATGCATTTAATTTATCAAGTGTGCCTTGTGGGTTTGTAGCCACACTATCTAATGTGAATTTCCCTAAATTATAATACGGCTTTATCGTTTCTAGAAAATCAGCAATGTAAAGGTCATCTAACTGTCCATTTCCTTTTAAAACCGCAATCTTCTTTGCTTTAGCATTGACAAGCTTACTAAAGCCATCGGCAAACGCATATTCTAAAGATTGGACAGAGTTGTTAATTTGCTCTGGCAACCCTTGTGTAATGCTTTTTTTAAGAAGGGGGATTTTAAGTGTTTGGTCTTTATAACTGGCAAAAGCCCAAGGGAAAATAATGTCTTGTGTTACTTTTCCAGTACTGTTGTCGGTATTAATATATGGCTCTAATCCTGCACTAGTAAGCTGTTCGATGTATTGTTGGCGTGTGGTTTCATCTTCAATTGGATCTATGTAATTGACGAATATTTGATTGGATTCTAATTTAAACTCATCTACAATCTGCTTCACTTCGGTTTGAAGTAATCTAAATTCTGAAGGAAAATTACCTTCTAAAAACACATCAATTATTAATGGAGAATCTAAGTCGCTAATCAATGCTTTTGAAACATCAGAAAGGGTGTAACGATGGTCTTTTGTTAAGTCGAAGCGCTGATATACCGAACCGGAAATCGCATTAACGATTATGAGTCCAACAATAATAGCGATAATATATAGGATGGATTTATTCTTTTTCATTCTCGTATGTTAGGTCTTCTTGATAAGGTGTTAAGGAAATAACCTTATTATCTTTAAACGTAATTTCTACACATTCTCTTTGATCCGTAAACGCACCAGGTTCTATACCAAGACCATAATTCCATTTGTTGTTGTAATGTACGTCTTTAGTCTTATCCCAAGTTAGCCATTCGGCTTTACCTAAAAGTGCTGTTACTTTATCTTTTGAAAATCCAATTAACGTATCGGACTTAATCGTATTATCGATCATTTCGTAACGTAATGCCGGATTTTCAATCCAAGCTTCGCTGTTAAAATATTTTTGATGATGGTAACTGCTAATAATATTTAGAAACGGATAAAACATAAAGAAAAACACAATAGGTGTTAATACTAAACTGATTAATCCAGAAAGCCATTTGCGCTTATCAACAGTGTTTAAAAACAAAAAAAGTAGTACAAATACAATGAGTAAGAATATAACTAATAAAGGTGTAATTATCATATTATTGTTTTTGGATTCTGAATTTTGTAAATAATAAGAAGACTAAGGAAATACTTATAAAATAAACTAAATCTCTAGTATCAATAACACCACGACTCATACTGTTATAATGGGCAGACATTCCTAGGTTTTCTATGTAAACAAGATCACCTAAAATATTATAATTAGAAAGGCCTTCAAAACCAAAATAGAAAAAGAAGCAGATAAATATGGCAATAATAAATGCCACTATCTGATTGTCTGAAAGTGTTGAAGCAAACACTCCAATTGCCGTATAAGCACCAACTAAAAATAAGAGTCCAAAATAAGAACCGATGGTGCTTCCCATATCGAGATTGCCTTCTGGATTTCCTAATATTGAAATGGTGTAAACATAAATTAACGTAGGAATTAAGGCCAATAGGATTAGCGCGAAAGCCCCCAGATATTTTCCTAATACAATCTGAAAATGTGAAATAGGTTTAGTGACTAATAGTTCTAAAGTTCCTTGTTTTTTCTCGTCACTAAAACTACGCATGGTTACTGCGGGCACCAAAAAAATAAGAATCCAAGGAGCTAATAAAAAGAAGGATGCTAAACTAGCTTGCCCACTGTCTAAAATATTGAATTCGCCTTTAAAAACCCAAAGAAACAAGCCATTGAGTAATAAAAATACGCCAATTACCAAATAACCGATTGGCGAAGCGAAGAAGGTGTTTATTTCTTTTTTAAGTATTGCTAGCATAGATTAATATTCAGTGTTCAGTGTTCAGTAAAACGTTTGAATTATTTAGTTTTAATTTCATTATCTTAGTGAGTTTAGTCTTCAGAACAACGTGTAAATAAAAAAAACGTTCTAACCTTTAGTTTTTAACTTTTTTCGTTCTGTCATTACTAAAACTCGTCTTTTTGCGCCTCGTGTTGATCTATTTCTTTTTATTCATAATATTAATTTGTACGCAATCTAACTGCAAATTGAATACTGAGATATCTTACTTAAGCGATGCGACTTTATTTACACTCCAAGCCTCAGGTTTTGCATTAAATAAAGGTTTCGTATTCGCCCAAACTCCTTTAAATAATTCTGAATGGCGGTAATTATTTAAATCGTCTTCAGAATTCCAATAGCTATAGGTAAAAAAAATATTAGTATTATTTTGATCGCGATAGAGTTCTAAAAAATTACAGCCTTTAAAATTTCGAATCTTCTCTTTTACAGTTTCAAAGTTAGCCAAGAATTCTTCGATCTTAGACGGTTCAAAACTCATTTTTACAATTCTTACTAACAAAATTTATTGATTTAAAAAATTAATGGTTACCGTATCCATAGTTTTTAAGCCCATTAAGGTAGATGCGCTACCAACAGTACTGCAATTACTTTTGTATATCGCAATTTCTAAGTAACCAGAGGAATTAAAAACAACTAAGCCTTTACCCTCTACGTTACGCTTAGATTCTTCCATGTCAAAATCTATAATATCACTATATTTTTGATAAATAGTTTTAAATTTATGACTACGAGCAGATATTTCATAAGCTCTAGTTTTTTGAATAGATTCAAAAAATTTACGTCTTATATTGGTGATTACATTTCCATAATTATCAATATAAATGACACTTCCAATAATTTGGTTGTGCTCATCATTAACAAAGGGTATTAAATTTTTAATTGGCTTAATAGTGTTAATAACTTTTCCGATGACGTCCAATGTCCCTCCTCGTGCAATGTGGCATGCGACTTTTACAAAAATGTCTAATACAGGGAAGTTGGTTTCAACCTTGTCATGGATGTTAATTTCTACAACCTTTTCAGCAGCTATGTCATTGCAAATCATACTCATAATGCCATTATTGGCACATATAAAGTAATGGTCATCTAGTTTTATTGCAATATGCTTATTTTCAGGGCTTAACTCAGAATCAATACCTATTAAATGAATCGTTCCTTTAGGAAAACTACTGTAAGCATTCTGAATAATATATGCAGCTTCAGAAATATTGAAAGGCGAAATAGAATGCGATATATCTACAATATTAATCTGCTCAAGCTCGCTAAAAATAGATCCTTTTATGGCTCCTACAAAGTGGTCTTTTTCTCCAAAATCAGTCGTCAAAGTGATTATAGCCATGAATTAATTGTTGATATATTTTTAAGAATTATGGTCGTAAAATTATTAGCTTTGTGTGTATACAACAGAATTACAAAATTAATAAAAGAAAACATATTAACACACTAAATGTAGCTCGCTTTTGAATGAACTTATCCTAGAACTCGAAGAAATATCTCCAAAGGAATTCTTCGGAGCACAAAATGCTAATATTGAACTTCTTAAAAAGTATTTTCCTAAACTTAAAATCGTGGCCCGAGGTAATAAATTAAAGGCTTATGGTGATGAAGATTTACTTGAAGAGTTTGATCGCAGAATGACCATGTTAATGACGCATTTTGCGAAGTATAACAAGCTTGATGAAAATGTTATTGAGCGCGTATTAACCAGCCAAAGTAGTGACGATTATTCTACATCTGCTAAAAGTGATGAAGTATTAGTCCATGGTGTTGGCGGAAAACTCATTAAAGCACAAACTGCTAATCAACGTAAGTTGGTAGAAAGTATGCGAAATAATGATATGGTTTTTGCCATCGGACCTGCCGGAACCGGTAAGACCTATACAGGTGTGGCTTTGGCTGTACAGGCCTTAAAACGCAAAGAAGTAAAACGTATTATTTTAACACGCCCGGCAGTTGAAGCTGGTGAAAACTTAGGGTTCTTACCAGGTGATTTAAAGGAAAAATTAGACCCATATATGCAGCCTTTGTATGATGCGTTGCGTGATATGATTCCTCATGAAAAATTAGAAAGTTATATGGAGAAAGGCGTCATACAAATCGCACCATTAGCATTTATGAGAGGCCGCACACTTGATAATGCCTTCGTAATTTTAGACGAAGGCCAAAATACAACGCACGCCCAAATGAAAATGTTTTTAACTCGAATGGGTAAAAACGCCAAATTCTTATTAACGGGAGATCCTGGTCAAGTCGATTTACCACGTCGTACGATTTCAGGTTTAAAAGAAGCGCTTTTAGTCTTGCAAAATGTTGAAGGCATTGGCATAATTTATTTAGATGATAAAGATGTTATTCGTCATAAGCTCGTAAAGAAGGTGATTGCGGCTTATAAGAGTATTGAAAACATGGAATAATAAGATGTTTTGATAATCAGTGATTTAAGTTTTTGTGTCCTTTAATTTTATAAGATTACAACGAAATTGTATAAAGTTTTAACAGCAAACTTGGTATAAATTTGCCAACGTAACAAAAACTTAAAAGAAAAAGAACATGAAGAAAGTATTTTTAATTATCGGATTATCATTAGGGTTAAGCCCTTTATTTGCTCAAGAGGAAGACATAGACTTCAATTCAGACAACTCGTGGCTTAAAGCGGGCTTAACAGCTGGAATACCAGTGGGCGATGCAGATGATGCGTCCTCATTTGCTTTAGGTTTGGATTTGAGAGGACAATACTTGTTCAATCCAAACTTAGGAATTGGTTTAGCTTCAGGTTACACCAATTATTTTGGAAAAGATGATACTGATGATTTTGGTATCATTCCACTTGCAGGATTTATTCGGTATTATTTTACACCAGATGGACTCTTCTTCGGAACTGATATAGGTTACGGATTTTTAACAGGAGTAGACGACAATGAAGGGGGATTATACGTTAATCCACAAATCGGATACCATAATCGTGATTGGAATTTTTACGCATATTATCAAAATACCTTTGCTGAGAACGACCTAGATATTCAGTCTGTAGGTATTGGAGCAACCTATAACATTAGGTTTAAATAAGCATAAATAACATAACATTTATTAAAAAGGAGAAAGTTTATTTCTCCTTTTTTCATTTAGTTTATTGTTTGAGCCAAGTAAAGAAATTACATTTGTAGTTCATAATTAAATGATGATTAGATGAACACCATAATAGAAACCAATTTCAACTTTCCAAACCAAAAGAGTTTTTATAAAGGAAAAGTAAGAGCTGTTTATAATATCAACGATGAGCAATTGGTAATGGTTGCTACAGACCGTTTAAGTGCGTTTGATGTGGTGATGCCAAAAGGTATTCCGTATAAAGGTCAGATCTTAAATCAGATAGCAACAAAAATGATGAAGGAGACTGAAGATTTAGTTCCTAATTGGTTGGTCGCCACTCCAGATCCTAATGTGGCTGTTGGTCATTTGTGCGAGCCTTTTAAGGTTGAAATGGTTATACGTGGTTATATGTCTGGCCATGCCGCCAGAGAATATAAAGCAGGAAAGCGTATGTTATGTGGAGTAGAAATGCCACAAGGCATGAAGGAAAACGATAAGTTTCCAGCTCCGATTATTACTCCAGCAACGAAAGCAGAAATGGGTGACCATGATGAGGATATTTCTAGAGAGGACATTTTGAAAAAAGGAATTGTTTCAGAAGAAGATTATATTGTTTTAGAAGATTATACTAGAAAATTATTTCAACGCGGAACAGAAATTGCCGCAGCTCGTGGATTAATTTTAGTCGACACCAAATACGAGTTTGGAAAAACTAAAGACGGAAAAATAGTATTGATTGATGAAATTCACACACCAGATTCTTCACGTTACTTCTATGCAGATGGTTACCAAGAGCGTCAAGATAAAGGAGAAGCACAAAAGCAATTGTCTAAGGAATTTGTAAGACAATGGCTTATAGCTAACGATTTTCAAGGCTTAGAAGGACAAACTGTTCCTATAATGAGTGACGATTATATTGAATCTGTAAGTGAACGCTATATTGAATTGTATGAAAATATAACTGGAGATGCGTTTGTAAAAGGTGATGTTTCTGATATCCAAGGTAGAATAGAAAAGAACGTATTAGAATATTTAAAGTAGTATGCGGCTTGAAGCCTAGTTTTAAAATCAAAATAACCTTAACATTACTATTTTAATGTAAGGTTATTTTCATTTATAGTTAATTCTAAATAATGGTGCTTTAAAGTCTCTAAATGATGCTCTACGTGATAAGCCGTCCATATTATAATTTCTCTAACTGGCATTTTTCCCATTAAGGGATGTGGTAACACTACAGTATCTAAATTTACATCGCTAATACGTCTTGTCTTGTACTGTAGCTTTTTTGCTTCGGTTTGTAATCTGTTTAAAAGGTACTGTTTGTCTTCTAGCTTTGGGGCTTTCATGTTTCGAGAGCCTTTAAATATTGTTCCTTTGACACCTTTTAAGCGCTCATGATAACGTTTTACAATAGCATCGTATGTTCTGACCGGTCTATTAGATTTTCCATATTTAAAACGCAATAACAACTTAGGCATACTCAATGCATTGTTAAGCGGAACTATACTCTGTAGTAAATGCAGTGCTTGCTGACCTGATGTCCATTTCCCTTCAGGCCCTAAAACCCAAGATTCGTTTGTTTGGTTCTGCAACCAAGTAATAAGTTCCGAATACTTAACGTCAACTAAATCGGCAATATCATCTTTATGCATTCTGAAACTATTTAATAAAGAAAAGATAAGGAATTTTACTGAACTGATTGTCTGGTATAATTTATTAACCAACAATCAATAACTATTCTTCAACTTCTTTCTCTTGGATAACAATTTTGTCTTTCTTAAAAATAGGTACTAAATAAGATAAGTTAAACCCAAAACCACCACCAACGGCACTACTGTCATAGGTTCTATTGTAGCCAGGGATATAAAGATTCTCATAATTATCGATTTCTTTTTCGGTAATTAATACTTTAAGCTGAAAGTTGAATCCAGCAAAGAAATTATTAAAGAGTTCAGCTTTTAAACCAAATTGTAATTCTGTCCAAAGTGCAGTTAGGCCATTAAATTCTCTGGCTTCATTAACAGTCAAGCGATCCCCCCAATATTGATTATTAATATCATACACGGTATAGTTATTTAGTGTCTGATTGAAAGAACTTGCGCCAATACGAAACCCAACATAAACCATGTTTTCCATATCTAGCCAGTTTTGATAGAAGTTCATATCTATTCCGGCTTTGAAATAACTACCTTTTGTGGTATTACTTAATACTTCATTTTCTAGCAGACGTTCTTCATTTCCAATTTCTCCAGCAATATAGATACGTTTAGTTAAACGGTAATCACCCATAAATTCAAAACCAGAATAATCATCATCTACAAATGTTCTTGCGATTTTACTGATATCAGTACCGAGCCTAAGACCATACTTTTGCTTAAATACTAATGTATCGTTGACCGTTTTTTTCTTTTCTTGCGCAACAGCTATTGTAGAAAACAACAGCAGTAAGATTACGCTTCTAGTGATAGATGCGTACATGTGTTGTATTTTCATTTTCAATGAGTGCTTGTGTTGTTTCTTCGATTTCTATATTGGTAATCCATTGATCATCATCTGTTACTCTTGAGACTCCTAATGACTTAAAATTACTAGAGTATCCACATGCTCTAGACACGTAAATAAATTCTGTGTTATACGATATTTCAATGATGTCTTTATTTGAATTTGTTAAAGGATCATCATCTTCAATTCTTAAATTGGTATCTTTTTCTAAAACAAATCTTACCGTTGTTGGAGGTTGAAGTTCTCCCTCTAGACCTATAATAAGTGGTAATTCAACGGTATTAGAAATTTCATTAAAGAGTAATGTTGCGTCGGAAGATACAATTGGTTCAATAGGATTGCCATCCACATCTTCTTCTAAAAGGCCTTCGCCATAAACGGTAATTCTCGGCACATTTAATAACTCATCAGTGTCAGATGCATCATAGAATTCAACAATTAATCTGGGTGTGGTCTGTGTGGAGGCAGGGCAGATGTCATCGCGTTCGCAATTAACAAGCACTATAGCTATAAACAGGACTAAAAATTTTAAGTTTTTCATTTACTTTTTCTCAAATAGCACAACGGTTTCAATGTGCGCTGTATGCGGAAACTGATCTACCAAACTTAATTTTTTAATAGTATATCCAGACTCCATTAATTGTTCTGTATCTCGAGCTTGTGTTGCAGGATTACAAGATACATAAACCAAACGTTCTGCATTTAGGTTTATTATTTTTTTAAGAGTTTTTGGAGCAATTCCGGCTCTTGCAGGATCTAAAATAATAGTTCTTATTTTATCGGTGTATTCAGGATGTTCTGATAAAAATTTACCAACATCAGCAGCAAAGAATTTTAAGCCTTCAATATTATTTCGCTTAGCGTTTTCTTTAGCGTCTTCAATGGCAGCAGCCACAATATCCACACCAACAATTTTAGTGTTTTCGGATTTGTTAGCTATAATTTGACCAATCGTTCCTGTACCACAGAATAAATCTAAGACAACGGTATTGTCAATAGCTTCTTTATTTTCTAAAGCATAATCGACCACTTTAGAATATAACTCCTCAGCACATTTAGGGTTGGTTTGAAAAAAGCTTTTCATGCTGATTTCAAAATTTAAGCCTAATAATTCTTCCACAATTTTATCATCTCCATATACTAAAGAAATACTCCCTGTTGTCGCAATAGTGCGATCTCCAGTTTCATCGTTAATGGTATGTAATAAACCAGCGACACGATCCCCAAATAATTCGACTAAATAATTCGCGAATTTATCTAAGTCAAACTCTGGTAAATCATGAGAGGTTGTGACTAAGTTGAAAAGTAATTGATTGGTTTTAAACGATTTTCTAACGACAAAATACCTAAAGAAACCTTCTCTTTTTGGAGGATGCCAAGGTGCTAATCCGGTGTCTACGCAGTACGCTTTGATATCTTTTAGGCGGTTTTCAAATTCAGCGTCAAATAAACCAGAATCTTTTTTAAGATCGTCACCACACCACCATGTACCACGTTTTTTAAATCCTAATGTAAATTCGTCTACATCGGTTTTTAATTCGTGATTATAGCCAATGGCAGAAAAACCATATTCCATTTTATTTCTATAATGAAACGTATTTGGAGAGGTCACAAATTCGTCAAACTTATCTTCAATGTCAGCAACTTTACCAATGCGCTTAAATAACTCTAAAGTACTTTGTTTTTTGTATTCGTGCTGCTTTTCAATTGGTAAGTTTATATATGGAGCACCAGGAATGGTTTGGTAAGGCATGTCTATTTCATCTTCCGATGGTTTTAAGACTTCAAAAAGTTTACATTCGGCATACTTTTTACTCGTCTTTTTTACCTGTCCTTTAACCAATTGACCTGGCAATGTATTAGGAACAAAAACAACGAATTCTCCATGTTCATTTCTAATACGACCAATACCTTTGCCGCCAAAAGCGTAGTCTTCAATTAAAATCTCAATGATTTGTCCGCGTCTTACAAATTTATTCCGTTCTCTTTTTGGCATTTCTTATAATAATTTGAGTGCAAAGATATTCTTATTTTATAAATAGTTAGACTGAATTGGGTCTGTTATATTTTAGATTAAGTTTAAACGATTTATTCTCTCGACTCGTTATGTATTGGTGCTATTCGATTCGTGCGTGCAAAGATGTCCTGCAGTCTTACGAAATGCAATTATATATAGTTATTAATTCGGGTTGAGATTAATTTATTGAAATTGTTGTCTTGGATGCAAATGGATAAAAAGGGATTTTACACGAAATAAAAAGATTAAAGCCTCAAGTTTTAGCATAGTCAGGAAAAATTGCTGACTAAGTTTTAAATCGAAAAGAATATTTATTAATTTGCACATTCTTAGGGATGATTTCTCTCCCACGCTGCTTTTTCAATACTTTTGAAAGAATAAAGGTGATGAAGGAATGGATATTTTATTCATTTATTAAATTATTTTTAAAATGGCTGTTTTAGACCAATTAACATCGCAAGAAGCGATAGATTTAGAAAACAAATATGGTGCGCACAATTACCATCCACTACCTGTAGTATTGAGCAGAGGAGAAGGTGTATTTGTCTGGGATGTAGAAGGTAAAAAATATTACGATTTTCTTTCTGCCTATTCTGCTGTAAACCAAGGGCATTGTCACCCTAAAATTGTTGCTGCTATGACTGAGCAAGCACAAACACTGACCTTAACATCGAGAGCATTTTATAATGATATGTTAGGGAAGTATGAAAAATATGCTTCTGAAACGTTTAATTTCGATAAGCTTTTACCAATGAATACAGGTGCTGAAGCAGTAGAAACTGCTTTAAAACTCTGTAGAAAATGGGCTTATGAAGTCAAAGGAATTGACGAGAATGAAGCTGAGATTGTTGTATGTGAAAACAACTTTCACGGAAGAACAACAACAATAATTTCATTTAGTAATGATCCTGTAGCGCGCAAGAACTTTGGACCTTATACGAATGGTTTCATTAAAATTGAATATAATAATTTAGAGGCCTTAGAGCAAACTTTAAAAAACAACCCTAATGTTGCTGGGTTTTTAGTAGAACCAATTCAAGGTGAAGCCGGAGTTTATGTTCCTACAGAAGGATACTTATCCAAAGCAAAAGCAATTTGTGAAGCTCATAATGTTTTATTCATTGCAGATGAAGTACAGACAGGAATTGCAAGAACAGGTAAGATGCTTGCTGTAGATCATGAAAACGTTAAGCCAGATATCTTAATCTTAGGGAAAGCCTTATCAGGTGGTGCTTATCCTGTATCTGCTGTTTTAGCAGATAATAACATTATGAATGTTATAAAGCCAGGAAACCACGGAAGTACGTTTGGAGGAAATCCAATTGCAGCAGCAGTAGCTATTGCAGCTTTAGAGGTTGTAAAGCATGAAGATTTAGCAAATAATGCTCAAGTATTAGGTGAATTATTTAGAAGTGAATTGTCTAAATTCATTGAAACAAGTTCTATTGTTAATTCAGTACGAGGGAAAGGCTTATTAAATGCTATCTTAATAAATGATACTGAAGATAGTGAGACCGCTTGGAATATTTGTTTAAAATTAAGAGACAATGGGTTGTTAGCAAAACCAACACATGGTAATATTATACGTTTTGCTCCACCTTTAGTAATGACAAAAGAGCAATTATTAGATTGTGTATCTATTATTACTAAGACGTTAAAAGAGTTTGAGGTTTAAAAATCTCTAAATGGTAAGTATAAAAAAAGCGATTTTCTTAAATGAAAATCGCTTTTTAATTGTTAGAAATATTATGTAAAACCTATTGGTTTTGCATATTTTCCATTCTTTCCATTAGCATTTCAGGGTCTTGTAAAGCATCCCATCCTACTTGACCAATGAACCAAGCCATGTATGCTGCAAATAAAATACCTAGAACTACACCTATAATTCCCATTATTTTCCCAGCTTTTACATTTCCATATCCTAAATACTCTTCAGGGTTTTGTTTGTATAACTTTTCTGATTTACTCGCTATAATGATAGCAACAATACCAAAAATTATTCCAGGTAATCCATAACAGCAGCATCCTACTATTGATAAAATACCCATAATTAATGCTAGGGTTGCGTTTGGTAACATTTGTTTTTCCATTTGTGTTGATTTAATTAGTTAAAGTGTTTGATTAAAAAGCTTATTACAATAATACTAATATTTAAGATAAAAAGCCCAAGAATTATGTTGTGACCATTCTTAAATTGAAATTTAAGATGCAATATTAGGAAGGAAAACATTATTATCAGTGAGTAGATTGCTGGATACATATAAAAAGCGGCAACTAAATCGCCCTTTAAAATTAATGACATTGAGCGTTGCATACCACACCCCATACAATCTACATTAAATGTTTGTTTCCATAAGCATGGCAACATATAATCATCGAGACTTTTTGCGAATATTAACATGCTGCTAAATTAACAATTTGCTAAATACTTTTGTAATTGCTATTAATATTTTTCTAAACCTTATTTTTGTAGCTGCTTTAAACGCTTAAATCATGGATATGTCTAGAAATATAAATTTTATTTGCATCGTTGTTGGTGGCTTAGTTGCATTATATGCGCAAGCAGAGCAAGAACAAAACACGTATTTATTGATGGCAGGTGCTATTTTATTAATATTTGGTATTTATAGAACATCTCGAAATATTCCAAGCAAATTTGACAAAGAAGAAGAGTCTTTTGTAAAAACAGAAAAAGAAAATGAAGTTTAAAATAGGCTATACTGTAGAAACGATTGATGATGCAATTTCTGGAATTGTCACAAAAATTTCGGACGATATAGTTTCCGTTGAAGACTCTGATGGTTTTGTTTTTCAATTTGAAGCCAGAGAACTCATGTTAATGGCTTCCGGTAATAGTTTAGAAAATGCGGTTTACGATACCGATATAGAAGCTGTAAAGAGGGAAAAGGAAATTAAAAAACGAAAATCAGAACCGACTGTAAAACCAAAAGAACGTCATATTCCTAAATTTGAAGTGGATTTACACATTCACCAATTAACAAAATCGTCTAGAGGAATGTCTAATTATGATATGCTGAATCTTCAGTTAGACACAGCAAGAGGTCAATTAGAATTCGCGATGCGCAAACGTATTCCTAAAATCGTTTTTATACATGGAGTTGGAGAAGGAGTATTGAGACAGGAGTTAGAAACACTTTTTAGTCGTTATAATAATGTTCAATTTTACGATGCAGATTATAAAACCTATGGTTTAGGCGCCACAGAAGTTAGAATACTTCAAAACGTAGAACCTTAAGTTTATTAATTGTAATCTTCTGGATCAAATTCGGAAATAGTAAAGGTTAATGTTCCTAGATCAATATTTTCTGTTCTAAAAATTGTTAAATCAGTATTTTCAATGGTAAAAGTCATGGTCACTGTTCTCGCATATACGTTTTCAAAGGCTACGTAATCCTCGTTTGGGTTTGGTATATATGCTATAGCTTCTGCACTATTAAGATAAAGTTGTACAAGAACTCCATTCACAGCTATACGATCATCACTAGGGCCATTTTCTCCATTGGCGTCCTCATAACGCGTTGGAATTCCGTCACCATCGTCATCAGGATCTAAATAATCAGGAATATCATCACTATTTGTGGGATGATTTGCATCAGTATTTAAAGGGTTAGTTAAAGGATCTCCATCTCCGTCCTCATCCAATTCGTCTAGTTCATCTTCTGTCAATACATTATCTCCATCATCATCTATATCTAAATAATTAGGTATACCATCTCCGTCAGTATCTAAAGAATCCATATAGATACCATCTTCGTTTGGTAATCCTGAAATGCCTTCACTTTCATTAGGAACTCCATCATTGTCATCATCTAAAATAGTAGTAGTAACAAATACAGTACCAGAACGTGCTTCATAATCTTCTCTTATGGTTAAATCTGAAGGAGAAATAACAGCACAAATATCATCAGAAGTTAATTCTCTATTATAGGTTCTGTAAATAAAACGAATTGTACCCTCGTTAATCGTTAATTCTTCAGGTGCACCTTCTGTAGTAGCAAACGCAAATAGTGCATCATTAGTCGTAGACTTTGGAAAAATTAAAAGTAGTGCTTCATTTGGGTCTTCACGCGTATCGTAAACAAGATGGGAATCTTCAAAGTTATCACATTGGTCTAATTCTTGATCAAACTCTAAATCTACAGTCAAAATATCACCATCATCGCAGGTGGTTAAAAACGCAAAACAACATAGGATAAAAAAACGACGGATCATAGATTCTATTTTTAACAAAAATAACGGATTTGTAAAATTATAACGCTCCATTATCTAAATAATTTTATTTACAATATTTTTGCAAAACGAAATGAGCATGTTCCAAACTTTATCATTCAAGGAAATGATGAATAACCAACCGCATGTGTACTTAAAACTTCAATACCCATAAACACATGAATTCAGTATATCTAGATAATGCAGCCACTACCGCTTTACGACCAAAAGTCATTGAGCGTATGACACAAGTATTAAAAGAAAATTATGGAAACGCATCATCTACACACAGTTTTGGGCGTTCTTCGAAAGCACTTTTAGAACAATGTAGAAAAAATATAGCGGCTTATTTTAATGTATCGTCTTCTGAAATTGTATTTACATCTGGCGGCACAGAAGCTGATAATTTGGCGATGCGAAGTGCGGTAAGAGATTTAGGTATTACAGATATTATTACAACCAAAATAGAGCATCATGCCGTTTTGCATACAGCCGAACAATTACAAAAAGAGTACAACATAGATATTCACTATGTGAATTTGGACGATTGTGGTGTCGTAGATTATCTGCATTTAGAGCAGTTATTACAATCTACAAATAAGCCACTCGTAAGCTTAATGCATATTAATAATGAAGTTGGCAATATTTTAGACTTAGCAAAAGTAGCGCAACTTAGTAGAATACATAACGCCTTGTTTCATTCAGATATGGTACAGTCTGTTGGGCACTACAAAATAGATTTAAAAGAAATCCAAATTGATTTTATGGCAGCAAGTGCACATAAGTTTCATGGACCAAAAGGTGTTGGGTTTTGTTTTATCCGAAAAGAATCGGGTTTAAAACCGTTGATTTTTGGTGGTGAACAAGAGCGTGGTTATAGGGCTGGTACAGAATCGACACACAATATTGTTGGTATGGATGAAGCTTTAAAAATAGCCTATACTAATCTTGATGAGGACAAAAAATACATTTCCGGATTAAAAGACTATTTCATTCAACAAATAAAGACATATTTACCTAACGCAAGTTTTAATGGTAGTTGCGAAACTGTTGAAGATAGTACGTACACGTTAGTTAATGTCTGTTTGCCAATTGCACCTGCAAAAGCTCCGATGTTACAATTTCAACTCGATTTAAAAGGGATTGCATGCTCAAAAGGAAGTGCTTGCCAAAGCGGAAGTAATCAACAATCGCATGTGTTAACTGAAATTTTAACTAATGATAAACTAAAACAACCTTCTGTGCGCTTTTCGTTCAGTATTTATAACACCAAAGAAGAGTTAGATTATGTGATTTCTGTTTTGAAGGAATTTGTTAATTCTTAACAATTACCTTTTGCGATTTTGCAGTAGGGTTTATGTCAGAAGATACGTTTACGACATAAACACCATCACTTAAGCGTAACGTCGATACGTTGTACTCATCTTCGATGGCATCAAACTGGACTTGAATCATACGTTTACCAGTAACATCATAAACCTCAATACTCCTTATATCTAAGCCTTTAGGGTTTTGTACCGAAAGTTGGTGAAGCGTATTGTTTTGGTTTAGAGTTAGTGTGTTAGTATCAAATTCGTTAACACTTAAAGTTTGAGAGGTAAATACAATAGTAAAACGATCCGTATAATTACCTGGTTCTATATTTAGTTCGTAATCTAAATGCCTTAAATTAACATAGGTATCCGTGTCGTTATCGTGAATATATATAGCTTGTGAATCCTCAAAATTCTGAATGTCAAATATTCTAAATCGCAGCGGCTGTTGTTGCTCAATATCTATAGAAATTGGAATAACAAGGGACTCTTCAAAAGGAAATGCTTGACCCGAATAGACCTTTTCATCTAGAGAAAAATAGGCGTCTGAGTCGTAGCTTTCTGAACGAATTAATTCTAATCCATAATCAAAGCCAGCAGTTGCAGAATCATGGAAATTTAAAACCAGTTGTCTTGTGTATTGCGATTCTTCATCACTAAAATCGACATTAATTCTAAAGCGCTTATAATCTTCCGGTATAATAGAAAGGCCATTTTCTTGGTATTGAATTCCAGTATTTTCAGCTGTAACAGCGTCCAAACTATTTCTAAAGAAATAACTCTCACCATCAGATTCTTTTACAAACGCTCGATGATCATTTCTTACATATACTGTTGCAGGTGCTGCAGGTGTCCCTGCGCTTCCTTCAACCATAAAGCCTTGCCCAATTGGTATGTATCTTCCCGCAACTTTATTACCATTATCTGGTACTGGTAAAGGGAAACTTTCGTCTTGCTCGTTGTAAGTCATAAATGGAGCTGGTGTATCAGTTATTAAAGTTCCTGTGGCATCTATTGTAAATGAATAATAGCCACCAATATAATCTTGTAATACATGTGAGCCCACAGTACCATCTTGCTCCCAGTATTGTAACGTACCATTTATGGATGCTTGGTTGTCTATATCGTGGATAAATGCAGCAGAATCGATAGCGCTAGGATACGGATTACCTACTAATGTATTTAAACCAGTAGCAACATCATTACCAATAGTACCATTGTTGGGTTTACCTCTAAAATCGTAAACTTGGCTTCCTGTTAAACCAGTTCCATTTCCCTTCATGGTAAAACCAAGTCCTGGTTTAATATTTCCGATGGCACCTACAAAAACCCAATCGAGATATTGATCTGATGTTTGATACGTCCATAACCAGCGCTGAGCTATAGACAACGGGCTAGCACTTCCGTCGTAACCTCCCACAAATAATGCATCTACGCTAGAGGTTAATCCAGTAGCATCATTAATTAAATTAACACGTGCATCTTCATTGCCGAAAGCAGCTGAATTGTTCCCTACTGGTGAACACCAATAATTATAACTCCATTGGTTTACTGTTCCTGTTTGATAGACACTCAATTGACCAAGACCAGAATTACCAGTTGTTCCATTACCTTGAAGAAGTTGCGCTTCGTCTCTTAGGTATATTTTAGAATCAGCATCATCAATATTAACATCGTCTGTAACATAAACATATTGGTTTTTTACAAAGACATAAGCGTCATTTTGTACACTAAGTTGGGCAAAAGATATGTAGGAGCTAAGTAGTAGTAATGAATAGAGGGATAGTTTCATAAGTCTTAAATTTTGAACTAAAGCATAAAGAGAGTAAAATAATCTAAATAGATCTAGCTAGCCAAAATTAAATATATAAATCGGTCTCTCTTTGCTGAATTCATCCAAAAGCATACTCATTTCGTTCTAAAACAGCGATCTACTCTAAAAACGAGCAGAGAGCCTTATATTAAAGACACGGGGTGTTAGAAAATTTGGAATCGCAAACTGTTGCTTGCTATAAACATCTCTAACCCATGTGTTGGTGATAGAATTTTGGTTATTAAACATGTTATAGATTTCAAAACCAATAGACAATTCTCTAAACGAATCTTTCCACTTAGAATTGTATGTTTTTTCAGGATTAACTATTTCGTATGAAATTCCTAAATCTGCACGCCTATAATCGCGGAGTCTAAGTTGATAATTATAAGGGTCAGCGTAACTCGGAGACCCCCCAGGAACTCCAGTATTATAAACTAAGTTTAAATACATTTTTAAATCTGGCATATTAGGCACGTAATCCTGAAACAAAGCTCCAAATTTTAAACGTTGATCAGTAGGTCTGGCAATATAACCACGGTCATCAATATTTTCTTCTGTTTTTAAATAACCAAAGCTAAACCAAGATTCTGTTCCTGGTACAAATTCGCCATTAAGCCTTAAATCTAGACCATAAGCATAAGCTTCTGCATTGTTATCTGCACTGTAACGAATTCTAACATTTTCTATTGTATAAGGATTGACATCAGTCATCCCTTTATAATACGCTTCGGTAACTAATTTAAATGGTCGGTCCCATATTTCAAAACTATATTCGTTTCCTAGCACAATATGAAACGATTTTTGTGCTTTAACGTTAGGCTGAACGACACCTTCAGAATCTCTTAACTCTCTATAAAAAGGAGGTTGGTAATACAAACCTGCAGCAACTCTAAAGAGCATGTCTTTTTCCCAATTAGGTTTAATAGCAAATTGTCCTCTTGGACTAATAACGGTTTGCGTTTTACTATCTGCAATGCCGTCTCCACTTACGTTCCAAGTATGTGTTCTTACACCAGCGTTATAGAAGACGTCGTTGCCATTCCAATCTGTTCGTTTGCTGTATTGTAAAAATGCTTGAAATCTATTGATTTGCACACGATTTGTGGCTCTAGTATCTTCAAATGCCACTAACGGTCCGGTAAAAGGGGTATAAGGCTGTGGGTTAGTTTCGCTAAATATTGGAGGCCTAATTGAAAAACCAGCAGAGTCAATAACTTCATATTCTACTAAACGATCTCTAATATCTTCATTAGTGTATTTTACAGACCATTCTACAGTGCTTTCGTCGTCAATTTTATAATCACCTCGGTGTTCTGCATTTACAATGAACGCATCTAAATCGTTACGTGCATGTGTTAATTGAGATCCAATACCTTCACTAAATTCTACTTCTCCTAAATTTTCATCTCCAATATTTGTGTTCACTTCCCCTAGACGGTATTGTGCTAAGATGTCGAAGTATTCTTGTTCTGTGGTATGATAAGCCGAGGCAACGAGTTTAAGCGTTAAATCATCACTAGCAAAATAATTAGCTTTAAAAGCTCCGAAATAAGTTTGGTATTGATCTTTTTCTTGACCATCGTAAAACACTAATAATGCCACCGGATCTTGTAAGGTTCCGAAATTAGTTTGTCTATTCTCTGGTTGGAAATTGTATTTGTTTGAAGAGATATTCCCTAAAAAGTTTAAATGAAATTTACTCGAAAAGCGATACGTTAAATACGTTTGTGCGTCTGCAAATACAGGTTCTACATTTCCATCTGTTTCAAGACTATTTAATAACAAACTGTTGTCTCTATAGCGTACACCTGCTATACCCGAAAATTTACCATCTTTAGAAACAGTTTCAGCCGTAAGACTTCCACCAAGTAAACTTAAATCTGTCCGTATACCAAAGTCAACAGGGTTTCTATAAGTGATATCTAAAACAGAGGATAATTTATCTCCATATTTCGCTTGAAATCCACCAGCTGAAAAATCAACATTATGAACCATGTCGGTATTTACAAAACTTAGACCTTCTTGGTTACCAGAACGAATTAAAAACGGTCTATACACTTCAATTTCGTTAACGTAAACTAGGTTTTCGTCAAAATTTCCACCTCTTACGGAGTATTGTGTGCTTAATTCATTAGAAATATTTACTCCTGGTAAGGTCTTTAAAATGTTCTCAACACCAGGTTGTGCTCCTTTAATCGTTCTAATCATTTGTGGTGAGATAGAGGTAACTCCATCAACCGATTGTCTCGTATTTGTATTAATAGTCACGGTAGCGATTTGTTCAACTTCAATGAGCATCACGGGGTTGTATTCAATTTCTTGCCCGTTTTTTAAATTAAATTTTTGTTCTACACGCTTATGAGAAACATGTGTGAAAATTACGGTGACTTCAACACCAAAAGGAATTTTTAGTTCGTAAAAGCCATTATTGTTTGTCGCAGCACCTTCGCCAGTGCTTGTAGTGATATTTACTCCTTCTATGGGTAAACTTCCTTCGTTTAATATGACACCTCTAATAATTCCGGATTGCGAAAAAGAAAGCAAACTAAAAAGTAAGCTTGTTAAGACTATAAAATATAAGCGTTTCAAATGGTTTTAATTTTCTTAGTTAGGATGAAATAGGGGTAATAAATTTAATCCTTAAATTAATGATGTGTCTATTTTCTAAAAAACGTTGCTTCAAATGTAGAACTATTTCCAACATTATCTGTTACAATTATTTTTAATTCATTTTTGGTATCTTTAACGATATTATCATTGAAATCGTGCGTTAGTGTATTCTTTTTGTAATCATATTCCATTAAAATCCACTTACCATTAACTGTCGCTCTGTATTTACTAATGCCAGTAAGCTTATCATCAATCTTAAGTTCTAAATACCGATAATTACTTACCCATTTTTTATCCGTAAAATTAAGTGGTGTTATAGTTGGAGGTTCAGTATCTATGGCTAAGGCATAAGTTCCTAAAGCTTTACTTCCTGCAGATAAGATATTTCCTTTTCTAGAGGTAGGTACATAATATGGTTTTTTGTAATTTCCATAAAATCTTGCTATATATAGTTTGTCTTGGTGCTCTGCTTTATAATTGCTTAAGTCGTAATTAATATAAAAGTTTTTTTGCATTGCGATATTGTCATCACCTAGAAAGAGAGTGTCAGAACTGACTCTAAAATCAATATAAGAATCATCATAAACCGTATTTTGATAAAAATCCACAGTGATATTTCCTGATGTTAATTTAGTAGTGTTAGCACTGCTAACTAGAGATTTTTTTGAAATATCTGAAATGCTGTCTTTCTTAATCGTTTCAAGTTTTCCGTCTATTGGTATTACCACCCAAGATTCATTTTGGTGGTAATCTCTAATTCTTACTTTATAAACAGATGAGGTGCTATCTTTTACTTCAACATAACCATTATCATAAGCATTTTTATAAATGCTTAGCGGATTATTTTGTTCAATAAAAAGTTTCTGGATTTTGGCTTTCTTTCTCACGTAATATTCATAATCTACCATACGTTTTATGTGTTTGGTTTCATCAAAACTAATGCGTTTAAAATCAATTTCGATACTTTTATTCCCGTTAAAAAAAGTTTGAATATTACTAACGCCATTGTTATTAGGTGCTAAATCTTGCTTGTCAAAAGAAATCACTCCAAAACCAATATTACCATAGGCGGATATTTTTTCAACAGCATAGTCACCAGATTTTTGAGGAATCAATCGCAACGGAACACGCTCATTTTTTCCATTGATGACAGCATTTTCATCTTTTGGATACGCAAAAACGCCTGAAACATAAGGAGCCTTAGAGTCTTTAACCTCCATGCCAAACAATAATGGATTCATAGGCCGTTCTTCATTATCTCGTATTTCAAAGTGGAGGTGAGGTCCACCAGAACTCCCCGTGTTACCAGAAAAGGCGATAACTTCATCTGGTGCAATTAGAAGTTCTTCGGTATGCGGAAAGACTTCAACTTCAAAACTTTCTTTATCATATTGGCACTGCTTTATATAATCTTCTAAACGTTTAGAGAAGGCTTTAAGGTGTCCATAAACAGTAGTGTAACCGTTTGGATGCGTAATATAGATGGCTTTCCCATATCCAAAATGTGAAATCTTAATCCGACTGATATAACCTTCTGCTGCTGCATAAACTTTTAATCCTTGCCTTTGTTGTGTCTTTATATCTAATCCACCATGAAAATGTGTAGATCGTAATTCTCCAAATGTGCCAGAAAGCACTAAAGGAATATCTAAGGGATGCCTAAAGTAATCTTGAGGATATTCGGATTGTCCATGTAGTGAACATGTTATTAAAAAAAGGAGCAAAAATTGTTTCATAAAATCGACTATTACAGCTAAAATATCAATTTGATTACGATTTGCAAACTCTAAAACTGTATTATTTTTATTAACGGTTTAATTTCGTTGAACTTATAATATTAAAAAATAAATGTAAAAGAATTGTATTTTTTCATTAGGTATGTTAACTTTGTTTCAACAGTATTGAATTGCTTTAATGAGTAAAATAGAAGACATTGTTGATGCTTTAGAGAATAAAATCAGTAAGATTTTACACAAGCAGGAGGTTTTAAAACAAACTAATGCTAAACTCTCAGATCAATTAGAACAGCAACAACAAAGGCTTTTAGAACAGCAAGAAGAAATTTCTGGTTGGGTAGAAAAACATGATACACTCAAAATGGCGAATTCAATGCTTGGTAGTGACGAAAATAAACGAGAAACGAAGCTCAAAATAAATGCACTTATTAGAGATATTGACCATTGTATTGGACAATTATCAGAATAATATTGTAAATTTAGATTATAATGTCAGAACAATTAAAAATTAAACTTTCTATAGCAAATAGAGTTTATCCGTTAACGATAAACCCAAGTCAAGAGGAAGGTTTACGTAAAGCCACAAAAAAGATTGAGGCTATGATTGGACAATTTGAGCAGAATTATTCTGTAAGAGATAAGCAAGATGTTTTGGCCATGTGTGCCTTGCAATTTGCCGCTCAAGTAGAGCAAAAGTCAATAGATAAAGAGTATGTGAATGAAGAAGTACAGGAAAAGCTTGAAGCTTTAAATGAACTTTTAAATCAACATATTTAACTCGTACGTTCTTTTAAATACATAAGGTTACTGCCTACATTAGTTACATTTTTTGATAAACTCAACGATCAATTCTTTAAAAAGGGTGAGTTTAAGTTGTAAAATCGTGCTGTTAGTGCTGAACTCGTTTCAGTATCTTAGACAGATTTTTGATCAGCTTGTTAGCCCTAAACTTGTTTTTAAGGAGTTTATACAAAACCGATAACCGATGTAGGCTTTTTTTTTATACACTAAACTAAATAATGAACATGGACACTAACACAATTTTATATATTGTTGGAGGAGTAATATTAGGAGTAATACTAGGATATATAATAGCTAAATCTTTAGAAAAAGGAAAGGCTTCAAAAATAATTGAAAATGCAGAGCGAGAATCTCAATCTATTTTAAAACAGGCAAAATCAGATGGAGAATCTTTAAAAAAGGATAAAATATTACAGGCAAAAGAAAAATTTATTGAGCTAAAATCAGAACATGAAAAGGTGATTTTATCTCGCGATAAGAAAATGGCTGAAGCCGAAAAGCGTATTAGAGATAAGGAATCTCATGTATCTAATGAGCTTAGTAAGTCTAAAAAGTCTAATCAATCGCTTGATGATAAACTCAAGGATTATGATTTTAGACTAGAATTCCTTGATAAGAAACAAGAGGAAATCGAAAAGGCCCATAAAAACCAAATCAAACAATTGGAAGTCATTTCGTCATTATCTGCAGAGGAGGCAAAGAGTCAATTGGTAGAATCGCTTAAAGAAGAAGCGAAAACAGATGCAATGGCTTTTATACAAAACCATGTAGAAGAGGCGAAGTTAACAGCACAGCAAGAGGCTAAGAAGATAATAATTAACACTATTCAACGTATCGGAACAGAAGAAGCAGTAGATAACTGTGTGTCTGTTTTTAATATAGAGTCTGATGATGTTAAAGGTCGAATTATTGGTAGAGAAGGTCGTAACATTAGAGCTATTGAAGCTGCAACCGGTGTAGAGATTATTGTAGATGATACACCAGAAGCGATTATCTTATCGTGTTTTGATTCTGTAAGACGTGAAATTGCACGTTTATCATTACATAAATTAGTTACTGACGGAAGAATACATCCTGCAAGAATTGAAGAAATCGTTAAGAAGACCGAAAAGCAGATTGAACAAGAAATTATAGAAGTAGGTAAACGTACGGTTATCGATTTAGGAATTCATGGTTTACACCCTGAATTGATTAAAATGGTAGGTCGTATGAAATACCGTTCGTCTTATGGACAAAACTTACTACAACACTCGCGTGAAGTTGCTAAACTTTGTGGTGTAATGGCAGCAGAATTAGGCTTAAATCCTAAATTAGCTAAACGCGCAGGTTTATTACACGATATCGGAAAAGTACCATCATCTGAAACTGATGTTGAAACTCCACACGCTATATTAGGTATGCAATGGGCTGAGAAGCATGGTGAAAAACCAGAAGTTTGTAATGCTATTGGAGCACACCACGACGAAATTGAAATGACAACATTGTTGGCCCCAATTATCCAAGTGTGTGATGCTATTTCTGGAGCACGACCAGGAGCAAGGCGCCAAGTTTTAGATTCTTACATACAACGTTTAAAGGATTTAGAAGATGTTGCCTTTGGGTTTACAGGTGTAAAGAAAGCTTATGCGATACAAGCAGGTAGAGAGTTACGTGTTATTGTAGAAAGCGAAAAAGTTACAGATGAACGCGCTGCAAGTTTATCGTTTGAGATTTCTCAGAAAATACAAACAGATATGACGTATCCTGGACAAGTAAAGGTTACTGTGATTAGAGAAACTAGAGCAGTGAATATTGCTAAATAGTAAAACACATATATGACATAAAAAATCCGGTATTATACCGGATTTTTTATGTCTTATTTTAAGCTAATTAAAATGTGGGATCGTTAGTGATTCCTTAATTAGAGTTCTTTTTGTTTTTGAAAGTTATAGAAAATGCCGTGCCTTCGTTTAGTGTGCTCTCCATTAAAATTTCCCCTTGTAAAGCTTCAACTTGCGTTTTTGTGATGTATAGACCAATACCTCTAGAATCGGATCGCTCAGTGCCATGAAAGGTTTTATACATTTGAAATACTTGATCTTTATACTTCTTCATGTCAATACCAATACCATTATCAGAGATAAGAATTTTAACCGAATCTTTAGTGTGAATGGATTGAATGACGATTTGAGATTTTTTATTAGGATCTGAATACTTAATACCATTAGAAATCAAATTATAAAACACACTTTCTAAATAAGATCTATTCGTTAACATCGATTCATCTTTCCTCAAAGCATTGTGTATGGTAACCCCTTGTTTGTCGCTGTCTATTTTTAGACTTTCAATAATTTTATTTGTAAAGTCATGCAGGTCTACACGTTCGTTAAGCTGACTAATATTAATTTTAGATTTTATACTTACAATATCATCAAGATCGACGATCGTTGTGGTTAAAGAATCTGATATAGACTTTAAATGCTCAACCAGTTCTACTTTCTCAGTTTCCGAACCAGCTTCATCATAAAATTCTAATATGTTTTTTAGATTCCCTATATGTGTTTTTAAATTATGAGAAACAATATGGGTAAAACTGTATAAACGTTTATTTTGGCTCGTTATAAGTTGTAGGTTATTCTTAAGTTGGGCTTCTTTATCTTTAGAATTGGTAATATCTGTATGTGTACCAATAATATGAGAGGGTTTACCTTTAGAATCTCTTTTTACAACTTTTGCTTTATCTAAAATCCATTTATAACTACCATCTTTACATTGAATACGGTATTCGTTCTCGTATAATTCAATATGGCCTTTTAATAGAGACTTAAATTCATTATAATACGTTTCTTTGTCATCTAAATGTACTTTACTATCCCAAAATTCAGAGGTGTTTTTTAATTCATGGTTCGAATATCCTATGATTTGTTTCGATTCTTTTGAGTAAAATACTTTGTTGGTAACAATGTTCCAATCCCAAATACCAACATTAGATAATTCTAACGCTATTCTATACTTCTCGTCTTCTATTGTAGGTTCGGAGATTTCTCGGGTTTTATAAAAGGCTGACCTGTAATTTCTTATATGTAGACTTGGAAGTTTCATCATTTTCTCTTTGTTTTAAGACACCAAAGCAATACGATTGTCACAAAAATAATGATGTTTTTTTACATTATGTTCTTGGGTGGTACTTATTTAATATATCACTTAAATGTGAGCGGTCGACGTGCATATATATTTCAGTGGTAGTAATGCTTTCGTGACCAAGCATCATTTGTATAGCTCTAAGGTCTGCACCGTTTTCTAATAAATGTGTAGCAAAGGAATGCCGAAAGGTGTGTGGTGATACATTTTTCTGTAATCCGGTTTTTTCTACAAGCTTTTTTATGATGGTAAATATCATGGCTCGTGTCAGTTTTCCTCCTTTATAATTTAAAAAGACGATGTCTTTAGAATGGGGGTGTACATCAATATGGTTCCTAATCGCAAGCCAGATATTAATGAGTTTTTGAGTGGTTCCTCCAATGGGTACAAAACGCTGTTTGTCTCCTTTACCAGTAACTTTAATAAAACCTTCTTCAAAAAATAGATCCGAAATTTTTAATTCTATTAATTCGCTAACGCGCAAACCACAACTATATAAGGTTTCAATAATAGCTCTATTGCGTTCGCCAAGATTGACTCCATTATATTGGTGACTTAAATCGATGGCTTTAATGAGGTTGTCAATATCAGAAATCGATAAGGTATCGGGCAACTTTCTACCTATTCTAGGGGATTCTATTAAATCTAAAGGATTGGTTGTTCTGTAATTTTCAAAAATGAGGTAATCAAAGAAATTACGAAGCCCCGAAATTAACCGCGCTTGCGATCTTGGATTTAGGCTTTTTGATACGGAATAAATAAAATCTTTAACTGTATGAATGTCTATGGTAAGAGGTGATGCTTTTATGGCATGTGTTTCAATATATAGTATGAGTTTTTTTATGTCGTAACTATAATTCTCAATAGAGTTATGAGACAAGCCACGTTCTATTCTAAGATAGTGTTTGTAATCCGTTAATGCTTGTTGCCAATTCATGGTTAAAAATAGTAATTTGCGATATATAAAGGTGTAAAAGCAGCATCTATTTTATCTTGCCTTTTAGTTAAAATGATTACTAATTCAAACTGGTAATAAACTGCAACTATTAAAGCGGTAAAGCTCCTCTCTTTTTTTGCGTGAATAACAGCTTATAATGGTTATAAAGATATCGATGATTTTTAATTAACTCTAGGTTATTAATTAAGATAGTTATGAAATTTTTATATTTTAGAAATGAGGTAATTAGCCTTTTTTATAGCTGAAACACGATTAATATCGACGAAACGCACTATATTTTAACATAATTAGGATTTGTACTATGGGAGTAAAGTCTACTTTTGTCGACCAAATTAATTATCAAATTTAAACTTAAATTATGAAAAAATTATTGTTTACAGCTGCAGTTGCAGTATTAGGATTTGCAAATGTAAGTGCACAAGAAGAATCTACTTCAAGCGCTTTAACTAAAGGTTCTTGGTTAGTAGAAGCTAACACTGGTTTTGGTGCTGGTGAATTCGGTCATACTGCTAACACGGGAATCGGTTTATACTCTGTTGATGATACTACGGTATGGTCTGTTGGTGGTGAAGCAGGTTACTTTATTATGGATGATTTAGCGATCAAACTTGGTTTAGGTTACAATGATTTCGATGGTGCATCTTCATTTAGCTATAAAGTTGGGGCAAAATACTATATCGCTAGTCAATTTCCTGTGCAAATTGATTTAACAGGAGCTTCTGGAGACGATGTATTTGGTGATGAAACACCATTATGGCTTGGTTTACAAGGTGGTTATGCATGGTTTGTTGCGGATAACATTTCTATTGAGCCAGGTCTTAGATACAATCTTTCAATGAATGAAGATTTTACTGACGAAGGTATTTTAGAATTCCGTGTAGGTTTCGCTCTACATTTCTAATTAGAAACTTATTATATTAAAAAAAACCGAAGCATCTGCTTCGGTTTTTTTATGCGCATATTTTATATATTTACTACATGAAACTAGCATGTTGAGAGTTTTGTCTCAAATGAAGTGTTTAATAGCACACAGCATGTGACGTTAATTAAAAAATAGAAAAAACATATGAAAAAAATAATTATCATCAACGGTCCTAATCTTAATCTATTAGGTAAGCGCGAAACCAATATATATGGTAACCTCACTTTTATGGAGTTTTTTGATTCTGTTGTAGAAAAGTATCCTAATGTGGCTCTAGAGCATTTTCAGTCTAATATAGAAGGCGAACTTATAGATAAAATACAAGAGGTTGGTTTTACTTACGATGGTGTTATTTTAAATGCAGCAGCTTATACACACTCGTCTGTAGGTATTGGTGATGCCGTCAAAGCTATTACAACTCCAGTTGTAGAAGTGCATATTTCTAATACATTTTCAAGAGAAAAATTTAGACATAAATCATTTATCTCTCCTAACGCTAAAGGAGTTATTTTAGGTTTTGGTTTACAGAGTTATGAGTTAGCTATAGAGAGTTTTACCTCTAATTAACGCTTACTATAATAATCTCAAAGAATTGAGAACTGTAATTTTTGAAACTATTTAAATTGACTTGCATGAAGAATCTTATTAAAATCCTATTAATTTTTAGTGTTATAAGTAGCTCGTTTGGTGTTCAAGCTCAAACTGAATTTGGTATTAAAGGTGGACTTAATTTTACCTTTTTTAAAGTGGCCGAATCTAATTTTGGAGAAAATACAGATGTACAACTAGGATTTTATGCGGGTGCGTTTGCCGATTTTGAAGTAGAAAATGATTTTCACCTACAACCCGAATTACTTTTTATAAGTCTTGGCGATTTTAATTTTTTGAATGCGCCCATATATTTAAAATATAATATAGACGAACGATTTAACATTCTCGTCGGTCCGAGTATCAATTATTTCTTCGATTTTTTTAATGCGAAACTTAAAATTAGAGCTGATTTAGGATTTGCTTATAATTTTACTCCGAGTGTAGATTTACACATGAAATACACCATAGGTTTTCAAGAAATTACTCCAAATGGGTTATTTTTAGGTTTGGGGTATCGCTTGTAAATTCCGATAATTTCTTCAATAGAGTCAATGATTTTAGTCATTGAGTTGATGTAATTATTAAACATTCCCGATTGTTTTTTAGGTAAATCTTAAAACTTGTTAAACTGCTGTTAAGCCTTATTGTTACTGCTGTTTTGGCTATTAGTTTTGTTGTTTTAAACCCAATAAAACAATCATAAATTATGAAGAAATTAATAGTTTTTACAGGAGCATTTTTATTTGCATTAACATCTGTTAGTGCGCAATCAGATTCAAAAACGATTCAGCTAGGGGCCAAGGGAGGTGTTAACTTTTCTAAACTTACTGGTGACGATTTTGATGATGTGGATTCAAGAACAAGTTTCAATGCTGGTTTAATTGCAGAAATTCCACTTTCTGAGCGTATTTCATTTCAGCCAGAGGTATTTTATTCAGGACAAGGTTTTGATATCTTAGAAAGAGATCAGGATAACGTTTTTGATACCGATCAAAATGTAGAATACCAACTAGATTATATCCAAGTACCATTATTACTTAAAGTGTATTTAGTAAAAGGATTAAGTGTAGAGGCGGGGCCACAATTTGGATTTAAGATTCACGAAGAATTTGATTTAGAACCAAATTCTGATGGTGGAGATTTTGAAATTGATGAAGACGATTCTTACGTTAAGGATTTTGACACCAGTTTAGCATTAGGAACCTCTTATAAATTTGACAGTGGTTTCTTTTTAAGTGCACGTTATACAATGGGCTTAACTAGCATTTTTGAAGACGATACCTTATTTGAAAACGTAGATGGAAAAAATGAAGTTTGGCAATTTGGTGTTGGATTCATGTTTTAATCTAGCCATCCTAAAAAAATAGCATAAAAAAAGTTCCAGATAATTCTGGAACTTTTTTGTTTTTTACAGCTAAACCTTTGAATATAATAGAAATGCTATCCTTCTAATTTGGTAAAAATAGAAGCATAGGTTTTGGAGTAGGCTACACGATTTTAGTATCAGTGAAAGGCCATTATTCGAAAAGAGATTAACTGCGGTGTTAAAGTTCCCTTTTTAACTTTAAATTACGTATTAAGATTATTTAACTAATTTATAACTAAGCAGTTGTTTGATATAATTGAAAATGAGCTATTTTTGATAGTGCTATAACTATTGACTACATGACATTTTCTTTAAAACACCAGATATGCCTTATTACTTTTTTAAGTATGTATCTAATGTCTACGACACCATGTTTTGGACAGTAGAGCTCACAATTTGCTACCTTTCAAGAAGATTTAGCGTCACAAAATTGGGATTTAGCAGTTAATGGGATTTTCTTAACTAAAACTGTTTCTTTTACCGCAAGTCAGTTTGAATTTTTAAATGCTGAAGCGAGCTTAATAGAGGTTCCTTTGTTATTTAAAGTGAAGATATCAGAAAAATTGAGTCTGCTGTCTGGTGCTAAAATAGATTTTTACAAAGTACAGCAACGTCTGTCTTCTGATGTAGGTGTTTCAATATCTACGGGCTTACAATACGATATAAATAAGGATGCTTTTATTAATGCAGGGTTTAATTACCAAATAAATAACACAGGTTATGGTTACAATTATAACTATGGCAATAATTCTAGCTTTATTTTAAAATCCGGACTTAAGTTTTAAACAAAAAAAATGCGATTCAATTTTGAATCGCATTTATAATATATTGAACCATCCGAATAAGAACTCCTTCCTAAAGGGAAGGTTGGAATGGGCTTATAAATGAATTACTTCATCATAAGCAGCTGCAACAGCTTCCATAACAGCTTCACTCATTGTTGGGTGAGGATGCACTGTTTTTAGTACTTCATGACCTGTAGTTTCTAGTTTACGACCTAAAACAGCTTCTGCAATCATATCGGTAACACCAGCACCAATCATATGGCAACCTAACCATTCACCGTATTTAGCATCAAAAATTACTTTAACAAATCCATCTTTTGCTCCACTAGCACTTGCTTTTCCAGATGCTGAGAATGGGAATTTACCAATCTTCACATCTAAACCTTGTTCTTTTGCTTGTGCTTCAGTTAAACCAACACTTGCAATTTCTGGTGAACAATACGTACAACCAGGAATATTACCGTAATCTAAAGCTTCTACATGCTGACCAGCAATTTTTTCTACACAAAGAATTCCTTCGGCAGAAGCAACGTGTGCTAATGCTTGTCCTGGAGTAACATCTCCAATAGCATAATAACCAGGAATATTAGTTTGGTAGAAATCGTTAACCAAGATTTTATCTCTATCAACAGCAATACCTACATCTTCTAAACCAATGTTTTCGATATTAGATTTAATACCAACAGCAGATAATACGATATCGGCTTCTAGTACTTCTTCTCCTTTTTTAGTTTTTACAGTAGCTTTAACACCAGATCCAGACGTATCTACAGAAGTTACTTCGGCAGAGGTCATAATCTTAATACCAGATTTTTTAAAGCTACGCTCTAATTGCTTAGAGACATCGTCATCTTCAACAGGTACTATTTTGTCTAAATATTCTACTATAGTAACGTCTGTTCCTAAAGAATTGTAGAAATAGGCGAACTCTACACCAATAGCTCCAGACCCCACAACAATCATCTTTTTTGGTTGCGCTTCTAAAGTCATTGCTTCTCTATAGCCAATTACTTTTTTACCATCTTGTGGTAAACTTGGCAACTCACGAGAGCGTGCTCCTGTTGCAATTATAATATGATCAGCAGAATATATAGTGCCGTCAACATCAATCTTCTTTCCAGTTTTTAGGGTACCAAAACCTTCAATAACATCTATTTTATTCTTTTTCATTAAGAATTTTACGCCATTACTCATGCCTTCAGCAACACCACGACTACGTTTTACAACAGCGTCAAAATCGTGCTCAGCTCCAGAAACTTTAAGTCCGTAATCTTCAGCATGTTTAAGGTATTCAAATACTTGAGCAGATTTTAAAAGGGCCTTAGTTGGGATACAACCCCAATTTAAGCACACACCACCAAGACTTTCTTTTTCTACAACAGCAGTTTTAAATCCTAATTGCGACGCTCTAATTGCAGTTACGTAGCCACCAGGACCACTTCCTAATACTATAATATCGTATTTACTCATGGGTAAGTTTTTTTATTGAATTTTTGAAGTTACAAAAATAACAAATTCCAAAAAGAAAATGCCAAATTCCAAAACGTTTAAATTGTGATATGTGTATTCAAAGTGGATATTTAAAGTTGAGAGCTTGTTATTAAGGGATTATGATCATAACTCATCCGTAAAATGCGTACGTCGTTTGTCTAGTTGGAACTTGTCGGTATTATAAGCTTTAGATTGTCCTTTAGCTATAGATAATGATTCCCAATCAGCACCTCTTATCAATTTACCAATAAATACAATCTGACCAACATGATAGGCATAGTGCATCATTTGTCTATTGATAGCTTCGGTAACCGAATGTCCTTGGTTCCTTATGTAAACGACTTTCTCTAAATCTGATGGATGTAAAGGAGCAAGAGCTGAAAATAAACAGTCCCATCCTCTGTTCCAAGTGTCTAATAATTCCCTTTTTGATTCAAAATTATCATTAAATTCATCATCACGTTGTCTCCATTTTTTTTCTCCATCTTCTGTTAAAAAGTTAGTCCAACGACTTAGCATATTACCAACAAGATGTGTTATAATTATGGCTACGGAATTAGAACCTTTAGAAAACTCTTTTTGTAATTCGTTAAACGAAAGTTGTTCTATCGTTTTATCTCCAAGAGATTTATAGTATTCAAATTGTTTGATGGCACTAGGTAAATAGGACTGATCCATAACGTTTAATTTAGTTGTATAAAATTAGCGATATAACATTAAACACACTATAATATATTATAGTTTGATGTTATATCGCTAATTATAAGTACAGAAATGTATTTTTCAGCTATTAAATTACTACAATCGTTTTAGAGCTTTTTACGTTTTGTTTTTTGAGAAAAGCATACGCGCTAACGTCATCATCTTGTGGTATTGAAAACAAAATGTCGTTTTAACGAATTAATCTTCAGCAGGAACAAATGTTAGAGCGACACCATTAATGCAATGGCGCTTACCTGTAGTTTCCGTTGGGCCATCATTAAAGACATGTCCTAGATGGCCTCCACAAGTGGCACAATGCTCTTCGTCTCTAGTATATCCTATTTTAGTATCTGTACCAAAGGCAACATTACCTTCAATAACACGATCAAAACTTGGCCAACCAGTACCCGAGTCAAATTTATGCTCACTTTTAAATAGGGGGGTGTTACAAGCTGCACAATGGTAAATTCCTTCTTTGTAGGTTTTATCTAATGGGCTAGAGAATGGACGTTCTGTCCCTGCCTTTCTTAAAACGCTATACTGAGCATCGGTGAGTTGAGCTTTCCATTCAGCATCCGTTTTTGTAATCTCAAAGGTGTCTTTTGCTTTATTTTCTGTTTTCTGGGCCGAACTATTACAGCTAAGAAATAAACTAATAATCGTTAATAATGCTATCTTTTTCAAAATCTAAAAATTTTTAAAATTGTTGTTTGTTGGTTAAGTCGTTAAGATCTTTTATTCATTACGAAATAATCGCTGTTTTATTTGAAATTACATTCAAAATAAGCTTGACTTTATTTTAATTATTGTTAAATTTAACAGCAGCAACAATTAATGAATAGGTTTTTAATGAAAATAATACATATAAGTGCAGAATGCTATCCAATTGCAAAAGTAGGTGGTTTGGCGGACGTTGTAGGTGCTTTACCTAAGTACCAAAATGAAATAGATGCCAATAGTTCTGTTATTATGCCTTTTTATAATAATAAATTCACACAATCACATAAGTTTGCTTCCGTATATGAAGCTCACTTAAAATTAGGTAGCGAAGAGTTACCGTATAATATTTTAAAAATTGAAGATGCGTCGGTCTTAGAGTTCGATATTTTCTTTGTTCACGTAGACAATTTACTTTACACTGAGCAAGTGTATACAGACAATGATATTGATCGCTTTTTAGTATTTCAAATAGCAGCTTTAGATTGGATATTAGGTTTAGAAGAAAAACCAAATATTATTCATTGTCACGATCATCACACAGGTTTAATTCCTTTTATGGCTCAAGAAAGTTATAAATATGAATCATTAAATAAAATACCTGTCATTACTACTATTCATAATGCACAATACCAAGGCTGGATGGCTTACGATAATCTTTATAAGATACCAAGGTTTAATATCGAAAACGTAGGTCTATTATTATGGGATGACGTGATAAATCCATTAGCAGCCGCGATTAAATGTGCTTGGCGTGTCACAACAGTTTCACCAAGTTATATGGAAGAATTAAAATATAGCGCTAACGGACTAGAATCTTTATTGTCTCATGAAAACTCTAAAGCTTTTGGAATTTTAAATGGTATAGATACAGATGTGTGGAATCCGGAGGTAGATAAATATATTATTAAAAACTATAAGAAGACAACGGTAGAAACGGGCAAAAAAGAGAATAAAAAGTGGTTGTGTTCTCAGTTTAATTTAGATGAAAGCAAGCCTTTATTTGCCTTTATTGGTCGTTTAGTAGGTGAAAAAGGTGCAGAACTTTTGCCTTATGCTATGGACCATGCATTACAATCAAAGGATATATCAGTCATTGTTTTAGGGTCTGGCTCTAAAGATACCGAGAGACAATTGTTTGATTTAATACCTCGCCATAGTGGAAATTATAATGCATTTATTGGTTATGATGAAAAACTCTCGCATATTATCTATGCTGGTGCAGATTTTTTGTTAATGCCATCGCGTGTAGAGCCTTGCGGGTTAAACCAAATGTATGCGTTACGGTACGGAACCGTACCGGTCGTGCGACGTATTGGAGGGTTAAAAGACACTGTGATTGATATAGAGGACCAAGGTTTTGGTATTTGTCATAATGATGTCTCCCTGCAAGATATAGTGCTTGCTATCAATAGAGGAAAAGACTTTTATAATGAGAAGAAGGAATTTAAGGCTAATAGAAAACGAATTATGAGTATAGATCATTCTTGGAAGGTTTCTGCAAAAGCGTATCTCAACTTATATAAATCTATAAACTAAACTAAAAAATTCACGCTAATCTAAAAACTAAATATGAGCTATGATAAACGATAAAGTATTGTCAATTATACTAGGAGGAGGCCAAGGGTCTCGATTATATCCATTAACAGAAAAACGTTCTAAGCCAGCTGTGCCAATTGCAGGTAAATACAGGTTGGTAGATATACCAATCTCTAACTGTATTAATTCGGATATGAAACGTATGTATGTTTTAACACAGTTCAATTCTGCATCGTTAAATAGACATATAAAGAACACTTATCATTTTAGTTTTTTTAGTTCTGCATTCGTAGATGTACTTGCTGCGGAGCAAACTATAAAAAGTGATAAATGGTTTCAAGGAACAGCTGATGCTGTTAGACAAAGTATGGATCATTTTTTACAGCATGAATTTGAATATGCACTAATTTTATCAGGAGATCAATTGTATCAAATGGATTATAATGACATTATTCAAAAACATATAGAGAGTAAAGCTGATATTTCTGTTGCAACATATCCTGTTAATGCAAAAGATGCAACATCTTTTGGGATTTTAAAGTCTAATGAAGATAATGTAATCACATCATTTATTGAAAAACCATCTTCAGATTTATTAGTCGATTGGAAATCTGATGTTGGAGATGAGATGCGAAGTCAAGGTCGAGAATATTTAGGTTCAATGGGTATCTATGTTTTTAACAGAGAGTTGCTAATTAAGCTTATGGCAGATGAAAGTACTGTAGATTTTGGAAAAGAAATTATTCCACAATCTATCGACAAATATAAAACTGTGAGTTATCCATTTGAAGGGTACTGGACAGATATTGGAAATATAGATTCCTTTTTTGAAGCCAATATTGGTCTAACTGACGATATCCCTCAATTTAATCTTTACGATTCTAAACAACGTGTATATACCAATGCTCGCATACTTCCTACTTCAAAGATTTCAGGGACGAGTTTAGATAGAGCTGTAGTTTCAGAAGGGTGTATTATTGGGGCAGCTAAAATAGAAAAGTCTGTTATTGGTATTCGTTCACGGATTGGTAAAGATTCTACGATTATTAATACCTATATGATGGGTAATGATGATTACGAATCGCTAGAAGGAATTCATCAAAACAATACTGAAATCCTAGTAGGAATAGGTGAGCGTTGTTTTATTAAAAATACAATTATAGATAAAAATGTTCGCATTGGGGATGATGTAAGGATCAATGGAGGTCCTCATCTTGATGATACAGAAACAGAGACATATGTTGTAAAAGAAGGTATTGTAGTCATTAAAAAAGGTGCAGTTATCCCTAAAGGTTTCGTACTTTAACCTATGGGAGAAGTCATAGCACACAGTCGTTTTACAGATTTTGATATTAATCTATTTAAATCTGGAAAGCATTATCGTTTATATGAAAATTTTGGTTCGCACATTACGACTTTAGATGGAGTAGAAGGAGTGTACTTTGCTGTTTGGGCTCCTAGTGCAAAAATGGTATCTGTAATAGGGGATTTTAATTATTGGACAGAAGGCGAGCATAAATTGAATGTACGCTGGGATTCTAGTGGAATTTGGGAAGGTTTTATTCCTGGTGCAGGTAAAGGTAGCAAGTATAAATACAAGATTCTTAGTAGTAATAATAATATAAAATCCGAAAAAGCGGACCCGTACGCAAGGCGTGCTGAACACAATCCTAATACAGCCTCAATCGTTTGGGATGATAATTATAAGTGGAAGGATACCAAATGGATGAAAAAGCGTAAAAAAAATAACGCTTTAGATGCTCCGTTTTCTGTTTATGAAGTGCATTTAGGATCTTGGAAAAAGAAAGTTGAAGAAAATCGTTTTATGTCTTATGTAGAATTGGCTGATGAATTAGTGAGCTACGTTAAAGAGATGAATTTTACGCATGTGGAGTTAATGCCAATAATGGAGTTTCCTTATGATCCGTCTTGGGGGTATCAGGTTACTGGGTATTTTGCACCAACATCACGCTTTGGATATCCTGAAGAATTCAAATTATTAGTTGATAAATTACACCAAAATGATATTGGTATTATTCTCGATTGGGTGCCGTCGCATTTTCCTGAAGATGCACACGGACTTGGTTTTTTTGATGGGTCTGCACTTTATGAGCATCCAGACAAACAAAAAGGCTATCACCAAGATTGGAAAAGTTTAATATTTAATTATGGCCGTAACGAGGTAAAATCATTTTTAATTAGTAATGCTATTTTTTGGTTAGATCAGTACCATGCAGATGGCTTTAGGGTAGATGCCGTAGCGTCGATGCTATTTTTAGATTACAGTAGAGAAGATGGTGAATGGGAACCAAATATGTTTGGAGGACGAGAAAACTTAGAAGCCATGTCATTTTTAAGAGAAATGAATGAAGCGGTGTATTCTGCTTTCCCAGATGTACAAACTATTGCAGAAGAATCAACAGCGTTTCCTATGGTTTCTAAACCTGTATCTATTGGGGGGTTAGGCTTTGGGATGAAATGGATGATGGGATGGATGCACGATACACTTCAATATTTTAGTAAAGAATCTGTGTATAGAAAGTACCATCAGAATGATTTGTCGTTTTCAATGACCTATGTTTTTACAGAGAATTTTATGCTACCGTTGAGTCATGATGAGGTTGTGTATGGCAAAAGTTCTATATTAGGTAAAATGCCTGGTGATGAATGGCAACGTTTTGCTAATTTAAGGTTGCTTTATAGCTATATGTTTACACATCCTGGAACTAATTTATTATTTCAGGGAGCCGAATTTGGGCAAAGTGATGAGTGGAATTTCAAGACAAGTCTCGATTGGCATTTACTGCAGTACGATCCACATAAAGGAGTGCAACAATTAGTTAAAGATTTAAACGCACTTTACGCAAAAGAACCTGCATTACATCAAAAACAGTTTGATGTGGACGGTTTTGAATGGATAGATCATGGTGATGCTGAGAATTCTGTATTTACCTATATTAGAAAGGGAAAAGATGAAAAAGAGGATGTTATTGTTGTTTGTAATATGACTCCGGTTCCTAAAGTAAATTATAAAATTGGAGTCCCTCGAAAAGGAAATTTGAAAGAGTTGTTTAACAGCGATTTAAAGAAATACTTTGGTACTGGTCAATACATAAATAAAACAAATAAAACGAAATTAGACCCTTGGCATTTTAGAGATTATTCAGTGGATATTACGATTCCTCCGTTAGGAATGGTGGCTTTTAAGTACTCTAAGTAATATAATAACGAAGGTAGATATTTTAGAAGCCTTTCTGATTAAAAAGTCAGAAGGGTTTTTGCTTAAAATAAATTAACTAATGATAAAGATAAAAAATGAGTTTATCTTAAAGTATGGTGTCCCTAGCCTTGCTGTTATTGTTGTGGCTATCCAATTAAGTTTAGTTCATTATCAAAATCTAAATAGATGGAAAGGTGGGGGTTATGGTATGTATACCAAAATTCATTTTTATTATGATCAAATTTATATTCCTGGGATGTCAGTAGATTCTTTAGTGGATAATAACATTGTTATTAAGAATGCATTCCGAAAACTAATGATAATGCCTAATGACGCAAATTTTTATAATGCAGCGAAACTAGTATTAGAAACTACAGATAAAGATAGCGTTCAAGTGCAATTATGGGAGCCTAGTATAAACTCTAGTAATGGCACGTATTCAAGAGTTTTGATTAATGAAATTCAACTGAAAAATCAAGATTTGTGAAGTATTGGTCAGACATACAAAATACATTAAAGGATAATATTGCACTCGGCACTAAGTTTTTACTTTTTTTCCTTGCGACATATATTTTTATAATGGCTGAACAATACGGTATATGGAAAAGCCCAATTTTGATACTGGCAATATTCAGCTGGTTCTTTTTACAAGGTAAAACAAGGTATATCGTTATTTGGATTGCGCTTTTTTCACTGCTCGTTTTTGATCTTTATCCATTTTATTTTAGAGTAGGAAATCATCATTTTGTACTGACATTTATGGTGCTTTCAGTAATTCTTTACTTTTATCATAAACGGCGTCATATTCTTTTAAAAAACATTCAAATGCTTTTGGTTATAGTCGTAGCTACATCAGCGATACAAAAACTAATATCTAGCCAGTTTATGAGCGGTGAATTTTATTATTATATGATGAATAGAGGTTTTATTTTTAATGTTTTACATCCTTTATTTTCTGAAAGTTTAGAGGTAGCTAAGAGTAATTCGGATCAGATTATAGAGTTGCAAGCTACTGATCCAAATCTTAAAGAAAGCATTGTGTTAACAAATATCTTCCCTAGTCTTGGTCTTTTTAGTCGCATTTTTTCATGGATTACAGTGGCTGTTGAATTTATTGTTGCAATAGCTATATTATGGAAACCCAAAAGTAAATGGGTGCATTTGTTGTTTATTGTATTGATTTTAAGTATTCTATGTACAAGATTAGAGACGGGGTTTATGGCGTTATTAGCTATTTGTGGCATGTTTTTATGCCGTAATCTTAGTTTGAGATTGCTGTATGCTATGATTATTATAATTTGTATGTCATTAATTATAGCCAAAGTAGGGTTTCATTAAGTCTGCATTATCGCTATCTTTTTATTATGAATAACACTTAATTTTTGAAGAAAATTAGAGAAATCATAAAAATGTAATCCGAAAACGTTTTAGTTAGTAAGAATTCTTAATAAGCATGGACAACCCTTTTTAATGTTCAATTTTTTCCGTTTTTTTGCTAGTAATTTTTGCCAAAAAATTAAACTATGATTATAAATACAGAATTAGAAAATAAAGGAAATTTATTTCCTTCAAAAATAATAGATTTTAAAAAGGATGTTGATAAACTGTATTTTACAGCAGATAATGACGTTATCCTAGAATTAACTGTAGTTAGAGATAGTTTACTTCGTTTTAGATATACTACTGTTGGTAATTTTGATAATGATTTTTCATACGCTATTACTAAATACGCAAGTATAGGTTATAACAAATTAGAGATTGAAGAGAAGACAGATTGTTTTGAAATTTTAACTTCCAAATTGCGATGTAAGATTTCTAAAGAAGATATGAGAGTCTCTATTTATGATGCCATTGATGGTATGCTTATTAATGAAGATGAAAGTGGCTTTCATTGGGAAGAAAGTTATGAGTATGGCGGAAATGTCGTTAAAATGAGTAAAATCTCTAACGATGGTGAGAGTTATTACGGTCTTGGTGATAAACCAAATCATTTAAATTTAAAGGGAAAACGCTATAGTAATTGGGTTACGGATTCTTATGCTTACGGAAAGGATACAGATCCTATATATAAAACGATTCCATTTTATACCGGTTTACATCACGGTAAAGCTTATGGGATTTTCTTTGATAATACGTTTAAATCATCTTTTGATTTTGCTCAAGAACGTAGAAATGTTACTAGTTTCTGGGCGCAAGGGGGGGAAATGAATTATTACTTTTTCTATGGTCCTAAAATGATGGATGTTGTTGAAAGTTATACGGATTTAACAGGGAAACCACATCATTTGCCACCACTTTGGGCTTTAGGTTTTCACCAATGTAAATGGAGTTATTACCCAGAAAGTAAAGTAAAAGAAATTACATCAACCTTTAGAAAACTTCAAATTCCATGTGATGCTATTTATTTAGATATCGATTATATGGAAGGTTTCCGTTGTTTCACTTGGAACAAAGAATATTTCCCAGACCCAAAACGTATGGTTAAGGAATTATTAGACGACGGATTTAAAACGGTGGCTATTATCGATCCAGGTATTAAGATTGATAAGGACTATTCGGTATTTCAGGAAGCTTTAGAAAACGATTTTTTCTGTAAACGTGCAGATGGTGATTATATGAAAGGAAAAGTTTGGCCTGGAGAATGTTATTTTCCAGATTTTACAAATCCTAAAGTGAGAGATTGGTGGTCTGGATTATTTCAAGAATTAATTGAGGATATCGGTATCAAAGGAGTTTGGAATGATATGAATGAACCTGCAGTAATGGAAGTGCCAAATAAAACATTTCCAGATGATGTGCGTCACGATTATGATGGAAATCCGTGTAGTCATAGAAAGGCTCATAATATTTATGGCATGCAGATGGCAAGGGCAACCTACCAAGGGTTAAAGAAATATTCATACCCTAAACGTCCATTTGTTATTACACGTGCTGCCTATTCTGGGACACAACGTTACACGTCAACTTGGACAGGTGATAACGTCGCAACTTGGGAACATTTATGGATTGCAAATATACAAGCGCAACGTATGGCAATGTCTGGTTTCTCATTTGCAGGCAGTGATATAGGTGGATTTGCGGAGCAACCACAAGGAGAGTTGTTTACACGATGGATTCAATTAGGAATCTTTCATCCGTTCTTCAGAGTGCATTCCTCTGGTGATCATGGCGACCAAGAACCTTGGGCTTTTGATGAAGATGTAACAGCGATTGTTAAGAAATTTATAGAAATTAGATATCAATTATTACCGTACTTATATACTGCCTTTTGGAACTATACAGACCATGGGAAACCATTATTAAAGTCTTTAGTACTGTATGATCAGGAAGATGTACAAACACATTACAGAACGGATGAGTTTATATTTGGTGAACAGATATTAGCTTGTCCAGTTTTAGAACCAAATGCCAAGGGGAGACGTATGTATATTCCACAAGGAAATTGGTATAATTTCTGGACAGATAACATCATTAAAGGAGGTAAAGAAATGTGGGTTGATGCAGATATTGACAGCATGCCAATTTTTATAAAAGAAGGAGCAATTATACCTAAATTTCCTATTCAACAATATGTTGGTGAGAAGGAAATCACTGAAGTGACTTTAGATGTGTATTATAAAAAAGGTAAAGAAGAAAGTGAGCTTTATAGTGATGCCAATGATGGTTTCGATTATACAAAAGGACGTTATAGTTTAAGGAATTTTAAACTAACAGGAAAGTCTAATGAGTTAATAATCAATCAACATAAAGAAGGGAAGTTTACAACACCTTACGAAACCTTTAATATTCAGTTTCATGGTTTACCATTTGATATTGTAGAGGTTCAATTAGATAATGAAAAAATAGCTCATAAGAGCTTAAGAGTTAATGGATTAGAGTCTATTATTGTAGATAAGAGCTTTTCTGAGCTACATATAATAGGTATTAAGTCAAACTCATAGTGACCATTTGCTTATTTTAGTGTCCTATTAATACTAAGATATAGGAAAAGTGATTTTAATGTTTTAGTAATGATTAATTAATAATTAGCTATGAAATTTAATAAAATAATATTGAGTCTTGCAATAGTCGCCTTTGTGGCTTCATGTGCAACAAATCCTTTTACAGGAAAAAAAACGATGGCATTTGTCGGTAACGATCAGTTGTTTCCATCAGCTTTTGCGCAGTATAACCAAGTACTTACAGAAAGTAGTGTAATTACAGGTACTAAAGATGCCGAGATGATAACGCGTGTCGGACAACGTATTGCAGTAGCAGCAGAACGTTATCTAACAGCAAATGGTTTTGAAGGCTATTTAGAAGATTATCAGTGGGAATATAAGCTTATAGAATCCGAGCAAGTAAATGCATGGTGTATGCCAGGTGGTAAAATTGCATTTTATACAGGTATTTTACCGATCGCAGCAAATGAGACAGGTATTGCAGCAATTATGGGGCACGAAGTTGCACATGCTTTAGCGAACCATGGACAGCAACGTATGAGTGCAGCTTATGTGCAACAAGGTTTAGCTGTTGTAGGAAATGTTGCTTTGTCAAATGATGACCAGGCTTTAGGGATTTTTAATCAATCATATGGGGTTGTGTCTAACGTAGCAGGTATGTTACCTTTTAGTAGATCACATGAAACTGAAGCAGATCAAATTGGTATTTATTTAATGGCCATTGCGGGATATAATCCAGATGAAGCTTCTGTTCTATGGGAACGTATGAAAGCAAATAGCGGAGGTGAATCTCCACCAGCATTTTTAAGCTCTCACCCAAGTAATGATTCTAGAATTCAGAATTTAAAATCGTTATCTGAGAAAGCTAAAGTTGAAGCAAAGAAATTTGGTGTCACATCATTTAGACCAATAAACTAAGATTATAAATATATTTGTTTACTTTAGAAGCTGCTCAATTTGGGCAGCTTTTTTCATGAAATTTTCTAATATCTATACGAGATAACTAACAAACATTTATGAGTGAACTTAAAAAAGGAAGTAAAAAACTTCTTAACGCATGGGCGTTTTATGATTGGGCAAATTCAGTTTATACTTTAACTATTGCGTCGTCTATATTTCCAATATTTTATTCTGCATTATTTATATCTCAAGTAGAGAAAGCGGTTCCTGCTTTCGGAATGGTTTTTAAAAGTACAGCATTGATTACTTATGTTACCGCATTTACTTTTTTAGTAGTTGCTTTTACCTCGCCTATTCTTTCTGGAATAGCAGATTATGTTGGTAATAAGAAGAGTTTTATGAAATTCTTCTGTTATGTAGGTGGCTTGGGTTGTATCGGCTTGTATTGGTTTAGCCTTGATAGTATTCATATCAGTCTTCTATTTTACTTTATGGGATTAATAGGGTATTGGGGAAGTTTAGTATTCTATAATTCCTATTTGCCAGACATTGCCTTTCCGGAACAACAAGATGGTATTAGTGCAAAAGGATTTAGTTTAGGTTATTTTGGAAGTGTTTTACTTCTAGTGTTGAACTTGGCTATGGTAATGTTTCCAAACTTTTTTCATATTGCTGACAACGTAGGTGAAAATGGGGAAATAATAGAAACGGCAGCACAAGTCGGAATGAGATATTCTTTTATAATGGTAGGTTTATGGTGGATTTTATTTAGCCAATATACGTTTCATGTATTACCTGAGGGTGTTAAAAAAGGTGGAAAAGTTACAAAAGACGTTGTCTTTAATGGTTTAAGAGAATTGAAGCAAGTCTGGCTTCAATTAAAACAGAACTTAAGATTAAAACGCTACTTAGTCGCATTTTTTGTGTTTAGTATGGCAGTGCAAACTATAATGTTAGTGGCAGTTTATTTTGGAGAAGAAGAAATTGCTTGGGGAGATGATGATGCCAAAACCTTTGGACTTATTGTAAGTATCTTAGTTATTCAACTGGTTGCTATAATCGGAGCATTGGTAACTTCTTATGCGTCTTCTAAATTTGGGAATATTAAAACGCTTATCGCTATTAATTTCTTCTGGATGTTACTTTGTTTTTATGCTTATTTTATGGAAACGCCATTTCAATTCTATATTGCAGCGGGTTTTGTAGGATTGGTTATGGGGGGAGTACAAGCTTTGGCGAGATCGACATACTCTAAGTTTTTACCAGAAACCGAAGACACCACCTCATATTTTAGTTTTTATGATGTAGCAGAAAAAATAGGAATCGTTATTGGAATGGTCATTTTTGCGACTATAGACCAAGTTACTGGTAGTATGAGAAATGCTATTTTGTTTTTGGTCGTCTTTTTTGTGGCAGGAATTGTACTCTTGTTTAGAGTGCCAAGATTAGATGAGAAAAATAAAGCATAGGAGTTTGATGTCACTATTTTAGGTTTTTAAACACTTGAATGATAAAAGTTGATGTATAAGATTATTATAATAAAAAAGGACGAGCAAACGCTCGTCCTTTTTTATTTAATATGTAATGACAAGATTTAATTGTGAACACTACCAGATCCTGCAATACTGGTATTTTTCTTTGTTGGTTTCCCTGAGTATTTTACATCACCAGAACCTGCTATTTTAACAGTAAGCTCTCCGTTGCAAACCACAGATATATCTCCTGAGCCGGAGATTTTAGCTTCTACATTGGTGCTTTTTAAAGCATCCCCATCAAAGTCACCAGAGCCCGCCACAATAGTAGTTAGATTTCTGGCTGTGCCTTTAAGCTTAATGTCACCAGAACCAGCTATTTTACTTTCAATGTCTTCCGCTTCAATCGTTAAATCGATATCTCCAGAACCAGCTAAAGCCACTTTAAATGTATCTGCTTTTATGGTGCCAGAATTTTCAAGGTCACCAGAGCCAGCTAACGACACAGAACTAATAGATTGATAAGGTATAGTGATAAGGATAGTTTCACTCGGCTTTAAATTATACCCATCTTTAATTTTAACGTGTAGCGAATTGCCTTTAACTTCAGTAATTATATACTCCATTAAATTAGAATCTCCTTTGATTAAAATATTGCCTTCTGTAGCTTTAACAAGTTTAAAGTCCATAGATCCTGAAGCTTTTATATTATCATAAGAATCTGTAGTAACGGTTGTGGTTGTAATTTTGCCATCGCCTTTAATCTTTTTAGATTTTCCCCATTGTGCCGAAACTAATGTAGTACATAAAAGAAGCGTTAAGATTGTAATTGATTTTAAAAGTTTCATAAGTGTTCGATTTTATTTGATTGATGTAATATTTGATTTTTTTACTTAATTCTTTTTAAAAGTTATGCTGCCATATTCCGAATCAATAAAAACTAAATTCTCAGTGTTTTGATCACCATGATGTCCTATATATTGTTTTCCGATGTTACCAACGTTTTTTATTTTATATATAAAACCCTCAGGTTCTCTAAAAGTACCAAAGTCAATTCCAATATTAAAATTGAAGTTAAAATCAGTATCAAACCCAATTGTTATTCCGGTGAATTCAGAATGGATGTTTACAGTCTTAGTTTTTGATACCAAACGATCAATTTTTATGGAACCATAATCGGAACTGATATTAGCAATTTTGAAGACAGTACCAAGTCGTAGCGCTAAATAATCACCATTACCATCTAAATTGTTGATATTATCAATTTTGAGTGAGCCATAATCACATTCGTAAACGACATTCTCGGCAATTTCAATTATTGAGGTGGTGTAATCGGCTTCAAGATTTAAATCTTTAACTTTTGCAACCGTAAATTCGCTATAATCGGCTTCAATGGTGCCGTTGTTTATAAATTCAAAATAACTGTTTTTTGTGTAATCTAATCGTATGGTGTTAGATGTTCCCATGAGTTCTTTGGTGGTGACCTTACCATAATCACATTTTATATAGGCATTGCCTTTAAGCTTGTCTAAATTGATGTAGCCATAATCGTTAAAAAGCTTTACGTTGTTTGTAATAGGCATTTTAACCACATAGTTAACTTCTATCTTTACATTGTCCCCTAATTTTTTATTCCACCAAGATGTACTAGCGCTATTGCCTTCAATTGAGGTAATTGCTGTAACTTTATGAGGTGCAGCTTGCCAAGCGACATCGAGTTCTGCTAATTTTTTATTGACCTTATCCTCATTATTACCTTCCACTTTTATGGTGACTTGAATATCAATGCGGTTTTCGTCCCATGTAATAATGTCAATATTCCCATATCTACTGGTTATATTAAAGGTAGCATCAGCATTTACATTAAAAGATTTTTTTAGGATTTTCTGTTTTTCGTGTTTTGCCGCTTTAGGTGTCTCATTTGATGCTAGCAAAAGTGTTGGCATCAAGATTAGAAAAAAGCAGAGTTTATATAATGTTCTCATTGGAGTTGGATTTAAATTGTTTTACAGTTTCAATTTGTTCTAAAACCGTATTTAAAATATCTATTCGTGTTTGAAAGTTGGAAATCATCGCATAAATAACACGTTGGTTTTTTCCGCTTTCGGTTAAATCTGTTTTTAATTTTTGATAATCGGTTTCTAATTGTTGAATTTGCACTAAAGCATCATTAATAATTTGTTCTGTTAAAGGTGAACGTTCTTTATTAAGTTTCTTTAATTCATTTTCAATGGTTATAGTAAAAAAGTCTTGTGTTTCGGACATTTCGGGTGATACGCTAGCTAAATCTAAAGTTTCAGGTTCACCTGGTATAACGGAGTAAATACCAAAACAAATGACAATACTTGCCGCAATGGCTAAAAAAGGTTTCCAGTTAAACCCAGATTGCTTTTTGGTTTCAGGTACAACCGAGTCTTTAGCTTTCAGTTTGTCTAAAAAGCGTTGCTCATGATTTTTGTGAGGTGTTTCAATATTAAATTCACCTTTTAAATCATTAAATAAGCGTTCTAAATGATCGTCTGTCATAATTAATTTAGTATTAATTTTTTGCGTAAACTATCTTTTGCTCTCGATATTAAGGTTCTACAATTGGCATAAGAAATGTTCATAATCTCACAGATTTCTTCGTAATCGTAACCTTCAATCAGATGTAATGATAAGCCCAAACTATAATTTGGATTTAAGGTTTTCATAGCGTCTAAAATAAGTTTTACTTTTTCGTTATTCTGTTCATTTTCATTAATGCCGTTATCGTCTTCAACTTTATAGATAACACTATCTAAAGATACTTCGTTTTGTTTTACCGCTTTGTTATAGTACCCAATGCTGTTGTTCACAACAATACGTTTTAACCATGCGCCAAATAAATTGGTGTCTTGTAGCGTGTTCAATTTTGTAAAAGCTGTTAAAAAAGACTCCTGCATAATGTCCTCAGCTATAAAAGAATCTTTTACAATTCTAATGGCTGTGTTATACATAGCTTTGTTATATCTGTTGTATATTTCCAACTGTGCACGTTGGTTTCCAGATTGACAAAGCTGTAATAACTGTTCGATATTTTGATTGGTTGATGTCAAAAAAACAATTGCTTTTATTTATAGAGCGCTACTTTTATATATTGTTACAGTTCATATGAAAAAAGTTTTATACGGATATAAAGGTAATGGCATAACAATTGAAATTACAGTAGTGTGAATAACTTTGAATATCTTCTAATGTTTTGATATTCAGTATGAAGTTAATTATTAATACTTTTAAAATAATGTTGCTCTGTTTTTAATAATGACAGAATGGCTCAAAAATATATATGGCAAAATCAAATTTTTTAAACTTAGACAATCTGTCATTTCAGGATTTTGATGAGAATTCAGAATTAATTCCATTAATGACTCCTGAAGATGAAGAATTAATAAACAACGAATCGTTACCAGAGTCGTTACCAATTTTACCATTGCGAAATACGGTTTTATTTCCAGGTGTTGTGATTCCGATCACTGCTGGTAGAGATGCATCGATTAAACTGATTAATGATGCCAATAAAGGCGGAAAAGTAATCGGTGTGGTATCTCAGAAGGACGAATCTGTTGAAAACCCAACAGCTAAAGACATCTATAAAACAGGTACTGTTGCACGAATCTTAAAAGTGCTAAAAATGCCTGATGGTAACACAACTGTCATTATTCAAGGTAAAAAGCGTTTTGCTATTAATGAAGTGATTTCAGAAAAACCTTATTTAACGGCTACAATTTCTGATATTCCTGAAGCAAAGCCTGCGAAAGAAAATGAGGAGTTTAGAGCCATTATAGATTCTATTAAGGATTTATCTTTAGACATTATTAAAGAAAGTCCAAACATTCCTTCTGAAGCGAGTTTTGCGATTAAAAATATTGAAAGCGATTCGTTCTTAGTCAACTTTGTGTCGTCTAACATGAATCTTAAAGTAGAGGAGAAGCAAGAATTATTAAAGATTAATGATCTTAAAGAACGTGCGCTTCAAACTTTAAAATTCATGAATCTTGAGTTTCAAAAATTGGAGCTTAAAAATGATATTCAGAATAAGGTTCAAAGTGATATGAACCAACAGCAACGCGAATATTTCTTACATCAGCAAATGAAAACCATTCAAGAAGAATTGGGTGGTGGCGTATCTTCTGGTGAAGAGATTGAAGATATGCGTGCACGTGCTAAGAAAAAGAAATGGGATGATAAAGTAAAAGAACATTTTGATAAGGAATTGGCTAAAATGCAACGTATGAATCCTCAGGTGGCTGAGTATTCTATTCAACGTAATTATTTAGATCTCTTTTTAGATTTGCCTTGGAATAAGTTTAGTAAGGATAAATTTGATTTAAAGCGCGCACAGAAAATTTTAGACCGTGATCATTTTGGACTAGAAGATGTAAAGAAAAGAATCATTGAATATTTAGCGGTATTAAAACTTCGTAACGATATGAAGTCTCCAATACTATGTCTTTACGGACCTCCAGGAGTTGGTAAAACCTCATTAGGAAAATCTGTTGCAGAAGCTTTAGGTAGAGAATATGTGAGAATTTCATTAGGTGGTTTACGTGATGAAGCAGAAATCCGCGGTCATAGAAAAACTTATATTGGCGCGATGCCAGGACGAATTATTCAGAGCTTGAAAAAAGCACAGACGTCTAATCCAGTATTTGTATTAGATGAAATAGATAAGTTGTCCACAGGTAGCCAAGGTGACCCTTCGTCTGCAATGTTAGAAGTGTTAGACCCTGAGCAAAACAATGAGTTTTATGATAATTTCCTAGAAATGGGATACGATTTATCTAAAGTGATGTTTATTGCGACCTCTAATAGCATGAATACCATTCAGCCAGCATTAAGAGACCGAATGGAAATCATTAATGTCACCGGTTATACTATTGAAGAAAAAGTAGAGATTGCTAAACGTCATTTATTACCAAAGCAATTAAAAGAGCATGGTTTAGATGACAAAGCTTTAAAGATAGCAAAGCCACAACTCGAAAAAATTGTTGAAGGTTACACGCGCGAATCAGGAGTTAGAGGCTTAGAAAAGCAAATTGCAAAAATGGTGCGTTATGCAGCAAAGAATATTGCAATGGAAGAGGAGTATAACATTAAGATTTCTAACGAAGATGTTATTGAGATTCTAGGAAGCCCAAGACTGGAGCGCGACAAATACGAGAACAATGATGTTGCCGGAGTTGTTACAGGTTTAGCTTGGACGAGTGTTGGTGGAGATATTTTATTTATAGAATCTATATTATCTAAAGGAAAAGGAACCCTATCAATTACCGGAAACTTAGGGAAAGTAATGAAGGAATCTGCAACTATTGCTATGGAATACATTAAGGCAAATGCAGATGAATTTGGTATTGATCCAGAGGTTTTTGGAAAATATAATGTACACATTCACGTGCCAGAAGGAGCAACTCCAAAAGATGGTCCAAGTGCAGGTGTTACAATGTTAACGTCTTTAGTATCTTTGTTTACACAACGCAAAGTTAAAAAGAGCTTAGCGATGACAGGTGAAATAACGTTAAGAGGTAAAGTGTTACCTGTTGGTGGTATCAAGGAAAAAATCTTAGCAGCGAAACGTGCTCGTATTAAAGAGATTTTACTTTGTGAAGATAATCGAAGAGACATTGAGGAAATTAAACCTGAATATTTAAAAGGCTTAACATTTCACTATGTTAAGGATATGAGTGATGTTTTAAAACTGGCACTTACGAAACAAAAGGTGGAGAATGCTAAAAAGCTTTAAACTAATATTTACATTTTAATAAATTTTACTTCGTTTATGAGTATTTTCGCTTAAGACGAAGTAAAATTTAACAATGTTGTATTAGATATATAGCCTGCAAAATCACATATAGTTGTTGGCGGGATATCTTTTAGTAATATTAAACGAGAGTTTACACAGAATTGCTAAAGAAACAGAACAACAGTAAAAGCGCTTAAACGTATCAATGACTGAAAGAGCGATGTTATTAAAATCAGTCAAAAATTACAATTATAATAGAAAATAACAGCGCTCAAAAAATAAAAAAATCATATCATCGTTTTAAGATAGATTTAGTTATTTTGCAAAATCTATGATTAAGAGGATTACGACCTTATTTTTAATGCTTTTAACACTGCCAATGTTTGCGCAATTGGGTGGTGAAGCAACCTATCAATTTCTTAATCTTGTATCTTCTCCTAGACAGGCCGCTTTAGGTGGGAAAATAATTACCAATTTTGACCACGATGTAACCGAAGCACTTTACAATCCTGCGTCTATTAATTATAAAATGAACAATCAATTGGCAGTCAACTATTCTAGCTATTTAGGTGGTATTAGTTACGGAACTGCTGCTTATGCCTACACTTGGGATAGACGAGTGCAAACGTTTCACTTTGGCGTCACTTACATTAATTATGGCAGTTTTGATGGGTATGATGTCAATGGGAATTCTACTGGGACTTTTAGTGGGAATGAAACAGCGATATCCGCAGGTTACAATTATAAAATTCCATACACGGATTTTTATGTGGGTGCCAATGTTAAAGTCATTACATCGGCATTAGAACAATACAATTCAGTGGGAGGTGCCATAGATTTTGGAGCTATGTATATTAACGAAAAGCTCGATTTTCATGCCGCACTAACCGTAAGAAATATAGGAACTCAATTTTCAACGTATGCAGGTCAAAATGAACCATTACCATTCGAAGTCAATTTCGGAATGTCACAAACTCTCGAAAATGTACCTTTACGTTGGCATTTAACTTTAGAGAATTTACAAAAATGGCCAATAGCAGTGTCTAACCCAGCACGAGCCACAACTGATTTGGATGGTAACCAAACAGAAGAGAAACTAGGATTTTTAAACAAAGGATTACGTCATTTAATTTTGGGAGCTGAATTATTTCCAGAAGGAGGCTTTAATGTAAGGTTAGGATATAACTTTAGGAGAGCAGAAGAATTGCGGATTGTAGACCAAAGAAACTTTTCAGGACTTTCGGTAGGTGTTGGTATTAAATTAAATAAAATGCGTTTTAGTTATACGCATGCGAGATATACTAGTGCTTCAAATTCTAGTTTTTTCGGACTTCAAATAGATTTACAATAAAATGAGTAAAATAATTATCGCTATAGATGGGTTTTCATCTACAGGAAAAAGTACGGTAGCTAAACAATTAGCAAAAAAACTGAACTATATCTATGTAGATACTGGTGCCATGTACAGAGCAGTGGCTTATTTTGCCTTGGAGAATGAATTAATAGGTGATGATTTTTTTAAAGAAGACGATTTAGTTAATAGGTTAGAAGATGTAAATATTACCTTTATATTTAACGAAACAGCTGGTTTTGCAGAAGTGTATTTAAACGGTGAAAATATTGAGGCCGCAATTAGAACGCTTAAAGTTTCTAAATATGTAAGTCCTGTAGCGACCTTATCTGCAGTAAGACGAAAGTTAGTAGAACAACAACAGCTTATGGGCAAAGACAAGGGTATAGTTATGGATGGTCGGGATATAGGAACGGTAGTTTTTCCTAATGCTGAATTAAAAGTCTTTATGACTGCTTCTGCGGAGACAAGAGCAAAACGACGCTACAAAGAATTAACAGATCGAGGCCACGAATTGAGTTACGAAGATGTCCTAGAAAATGTAACCACCAGAGACCATATCGATTCTACAAGAGAAGATTCTCCCTTAGTGAAAGCGAAAGACGCTATTGAAATTGATAATTCAGAGTTAACTATTGAAGCGCAGTTGAACACCATTATTGGTTTAGCTAAAGCGTTGATTGCTTAATAATAGTAGCGTCATTTCTTTGCTTTTGCTAAGTATATCTGCGTAATTAACTAAATAAGAGTAATATGAAAAACAGGCTTATTTTAATTATAACTTTAATTACCCTATTTAGTTGTTCAGACGACGACTTTTCATCAGCCAATAAAATTGTTGATGAATGGAAATTAACTGAAATCAGATATTATAGTACTGTAGGAAATTCCATCATTAGTTATTCTGGTGTTAATATTATTTACGACTTTCGTGAAGATGGAACCTTGGTCGTCTCAGGAGCAGAACAAGGTGTTCATACCACTGGAACATACGAGTACGAGATAGAGGAAGGTATTGTAGAGGGTATTTCCGATTTGGTTATTTTTACTGTAAAAATAGATCAAACATATTGGAACTATGATTTAACCAATGGCATAATGAAATTAGGGTTATCTGAAGTCGGTGGATCTGATTTAATATTTGAAAGAAACTAAAAAAGTGACTTTATTTAGCTACTATTTGTGGCCAAATAAAGTCACTTTTTTTAGTGATATAACCTAATTATAAATTTGGAATAATTAATTCCTGACCAGGATGAATCACATCCGGATTCTTTAAAATGTCAGTATTAGCTTGAAAGATTTTCTGATACTTACCAGGCTCTCCATAATACTGCTTAGCAATTTTCCCTAAAGTTTCACCAGAAGCTACAGTGTGCTTTGCATAAATAGATTCGTCAGCGACCTTAATGTCTGCCATAATATCAGATGGATTATCACCACCTGCTTCTTTAATCTTATCCCAGATTAAGTTTTTGTCGTATTGAGTTGCTGCAGTTCCTGTTACTTGAAGTACACCATCTTTTTCATTAACATCTCCATTCTGAATGTTTAATGTTTCACCTAAGTCTAAAACGTCTTGGTATTTAGCTCTAACCATTTTTTCTATGTTTTTAAATATTAATACTCTCGTAAAGATACCAATTTATGCGCCAATTTTTAGTGTTCTAAGCCTCAAATTGATACCCTCATATATTGGACACCTAAAAGAATATAAAGTCACATCATTTAGTGTTTGGTTTTCAGAATAATATATAGTACTTTTGCACTCCTTTTTAGCGAATTAAAGAAAGTAAGGAAAGGGATAAAAACAAATCTAATAATAACTTCTGTAGATTTTTCGCAAATCTTTCAAAAGATACAGAATACAAATTTTTATTCAGCACACATGTCTGAAAAAGAAACAAACCAAGCTGAAGTTGAAGCAACTGAAGCAACTCAAGCAGTAGCTCCAGTAGTATCTGAAGCTCAAGCAAACCCAGAAAAATTCTTAAAAGAATTCGATTGGCACAATTACGAAGAAGGAATTGAGCAAGTAGCGGATACTAAATTAGAAGAATTTGAAAAATTAGTATCAGAAAATTTCGTTGACACTTTAGATGACGAAGTTGTAGAAGGTACTGTAATTACTATCACAGATCGTGATGCAATTATTGATATTAACGCAAAATCTGAAGGTGTTATTTCACTTAACGAATTTCGTTACAATCCAAACTTAGCAGTAGGTGATAAGGTTGAAGTATTAATTGATGTGCGTGAAGATGCAACTGGTCAATTAGTATTATCTCACAGAAAAGCGCGTGTAATTAAAGCATGGGAACGTGTTAATAATGCACACGATACAGGTGAAATTGTAAACGGTTTTGTAAAATGCAGAACTAAAGGTGGTATGATCGTTGACGTATTTGGTATTGAAGCATTCTTACCAGGTTCTCAAATTGATGTGAAGCCTATCAGAGATTACGATCAGTATGTGAATAAAACTATGGAATTTAAAGTTGTGAAAATCAACCACGAATTCAAGAATATAGTTGTTTCTCATAAAGCGTTAATCGAAGCTGATATTGAAGAACAAAAGAAAGAAATCATTGGTCAACTAGAAAAAGGACAAGTCTTAGAAGGTATTGTAAAAAATATTACTTCTTATGGTGTGTTTATCGATTTAGGTGGTGTAGATGGTTTAGTTCATATTACAGATTTATCTTGGTCTCGTATCAACCATCCAAATGAGATTGTTGAATTAGATCAGAAATTAAATGTTGTAATCCTTGATTTTGATGAAAACAAATCAAGAATCCAATTAGGTCTTAAGCAATTATCTAAGCATCCTTGGGAAGCTTTAGGTGAAGGTGTAAAAGTTGGAGATAAAGTAAAAGGTAAAGTTGTAGTTATCGCTGATTACGGTGCTTTTGTTGAAGTAGAAGAAGGTGTAGAAGGCTTAGTTCACGTAAGTGAAATGTCTTGGTCAACACATTTACGTTCTGCTCAAGATTTCGTATCTGTAGGAGATGAAATCGATGCTGTTATCTTAACTTTAGATAGAGAAGACAGAAAAATGTCTCTTGGTATTAAGCAGTTAACACCAGATCCATGGACTGACATCACTACTAAGTATCCTGTAGGTTCTAAGCATTCAGGTATTGTACGTAACTTTACAAACTTTGGTGTATTTGTTGAATTAGAAGAAGGTATCGACGGATTAATTTATATCTCAGATTTATCTTGGACTAAGAAAATAAAGCATCCATCTGAGTTCTGTAACGTAGGTGATACTTTAGATGTAGTTGTATTAGAGTTAGATGTAGATGGACGTAAATTATCTTTAGGTCATAAACAAACTACAGAAAACCCTTGGGACAAGTACGAAACTGAGTTCGCTTTAGATACTGTACATAAAGCAGCTATTACAGAGATGGTAGATAAAGGAGCAACAATTGATTTTAACGAAGATATCGTTGCCTTTGTACCAGCACGTCATTTAGAGAAGGAAGACGGATCGAAAGTTGTAAAAGGTGAAGAAGTTGAATTCAAGATTATTGAATTTAATAAAGAATTCAAACGTGTTGTAGCATCTCATACAGCAGTATTTAGAGAAGAAGAAGCTAAAATCGTTAAGCAAGCTGTTAGAAAACAGGAGGCTCAAGCGGCAGAAGCGAAACCAACTTTAGGTGATGCAAATGATGCTTTACAAGCGCTTAAAGATAAAATGGACGGGAAGAAATAATCCTAATTCCTTTGAAAAAAGGAAACCCATTAATCTATAATTTAAAGCCTCTCAATTTTTGAGAGGCTTTTTTATATATTTAATGTTTTATGTTATCTATTAAGAGGCGATTAAAAAACATTATGCTTTTATATTAAATTTACAGTCTGTAAACCCTTTTTGAAGTTGTCGTTATCTAAAGTTAATAAAGAGAGTATTATCTTATAGTATAACATTATTTTAGGACGATTTAATTCAAGCTTTATATTTGCTAATGTAATTGGCTTCATTCCAATTGGCTATTTTGTAATTTAGATAATCAAAAAGATTTGCTGTTTATACCAAGACGTAAAATTTTTCATTTTAATTAGTGTATCAGGCATCTTTATTTGGATTTTAAGATTATTTTTTCATTTATAGAGAGCTAATTTTGACTTTCAAGACTAAGCAAAACCTTCATATTTCATGAGTAACTTTCATTCTTTATACTATCTCTTTTTAGGACTTATCATTAATGTCTGAGTATCGGTTTCAATATTTCGTATAAAAAGAAAACAATAATTACTTAAATTCTTCTGAGATCGTAATCTCTTTGGGTGAAAAGCTATTGCAAACCGCAAATTTTATCCTAACTTTGTAAGCCAACAACGTTTGGAAATAATATGAGTCACAAAGTACTACTTAACTCTAAAGAAGTCAATATTACCCTTCATAGATTGGCTTGTCAACTCATTGAAAATCATGATGATTTTTCTGAAACCGTATTAATTGGTATTCAGCCAAGAGGAAAATTTTTAGCGAATCGTTTAGCTCAGGTCTTGACAGAAGATTATAAGATTAAAAATATTCAACTTGGTCATTTAGATATTACGTTTTTTAGAGACGATTTTAGAAGAGGAGATAAACCGCTAGAAGCCAACACAACCAAAATAGATTTTATCGTTGAAGATAAAAATGTCGTCTTTATCGATGATGTTTTGTATACTGGGAGAAGCATAAGATCTGCGCTAACGGCCATTCAATCATTCGGAAGACCTAAAGACATAGAATTACTGACATTGATAGACAGACGCTTTAGCAGACATTTACCTATTCAACCGAATTATAGAGGTAGACAAGTAGATGCTATTGACAACCAGAAAGTTATAGTGAAGTGGGTTGAGAATGAAGAAGAAGATGCCGTTTATTTAGTAGATAAATAATAAGAAAACGTTTATAAATAAAATTACCACATAAAGTGAATTGCTATTAGCCAATAGCTAATAGCCAAAAGCCAATAAAAATGAGCGAATTAAGTGTCAATCACTTATTAGGAATTAAATATCTGACCAAACAAGATATCGACCTTATTTTTGAAACTGCCGATCAGTTTAAAGAGGTTATTAATAGACCTATTAAAAAAGTACCATCACTTAGAGATATTACTATTGCCAATCTATTTTTTGAAAATTCAACAAGAACAAAATTATCTTTTGAATTGGCAGAAAAACGATTATCTGCAGATGTTATTAATTTTTCGGCTTCGCAGTCTTCAGTTAAAAAAGGGGAAACACTTATAGACACCGTTAACAATATTTTATCTATGAAAGTAGATATGGTAGTGATGCGCCATCCCAATCCTGGAGCAGGTGTATTTCTATCGAAACATGTAAACGCTAGTATTATCAATGCAGGTGATGGAGCACATGAGCATCCGACTCAAGCCTTACTAGATTCGTATTCAATTAGAGAGAAATTAGGAAGCGTTAAAGGCAAAAATGTCGTTATTGTTGGCGATATATTGCATAGTCGTGTAGCACTTTCAAATATCTATGCCTTACAATTGCAAGGAGCCCATGTTATGGTTTGTGGACCTAAGACGTTATTGCCAAAATATATTAAAGATTTAGGTGTAAAAGTAGAAACCAATCTAAAGAAAGCTTTAGAATGGTGCGATGTAGCCAATATGTTACGCGTACAGAATGAGCGTATGGATATCAGTTATTTTCCTTCGACAAGAGAATATACACAGCAATTTGGCGTTAATAAAGAACTATTAGACAGCTTAAATAAAGAGATTGTAATAATGCACCCTGGGCCAATAAACAGAGGAGTAGAAATTACAAGTGACGTGGCAGATTCTAAGCAAGCCATTATCTTAAATCAAGTAGAGAATGGGGTTGCCGTTAGGATGGCAGTGATTTATCTTTTAGCTTCTAAAATAAAACAATAGATTATGATAATAGATAGAGATGGTAACATTGCCATAATAACACAAGAATCAGCAACTGTAAAAACACTAGTTCAAAATATTGAACAAGCGTATGATACGTATAAAAATGATCATCTTATTGTAAACTTATCGAGTTTAGATAAAATTACACTAGAAGATGTCATAGAGTTTTTACGAATAAGTAATAATCACAGAGGCGATAAAAAGAGCTTTGTAATTGTGTCTGAAAACGTAGATTTAAGTCAAATGCCAGATGAAATAGTTGTCGTACCAACGATGCAAGAAGCTTTTGATATTATTGAAATGGAAGATATTGAACGCGATTTAGAATTGTAAAAATCACGTTTGTTTTTTTAAGATGCTAGTCACTTTTAATTAACGATTAGACAGATTAAGAACTTCGCAAAGCACAATTAATGAAACTAACCATTCTCGGTTGCCACAGTGCCACTCCAGGTATTAATAGTAATCCAACAGCTCAGGTATTGGAGATTAAAAACCATATGTTTTTAATTGATTGTGGGGAAGGTACGCAAGTTCAATTGCGACGAAATAAGGTGAAGTTTTCAAGGATTAAACATGTTTTTATCTCACACCTCCATGGAGACCATTATTTTGGTTTAGTGGGGTTAGTGAATACATTTAGTCTTTTAACTAGAGAAACAGAACTTCATATTTATGCACCAAAAGGATTAAAAGAAGTGATACTGCTTCAAATGAAGTTATCTGCTAGTTGGACGAAATATCCACTTATTTTTCATGAATTAAGCGCTAACGAATCTGAATTAATTTACGAAGATGATAAAGTTGAAGTCCACACGATTCCATTAAAACATCGTATTTACACTAATGGATTTTTATTTAAGGAGAAAGAAAATGAACGTAAGATTGATATTAATTTGGTTACCGAGGCTAATATTGATAAAGCGTATTTCAGAAAGTTAAAACAAGGATTTGATGTCGTAAATGAAGATGGAGTATTAATTAGTAACGAAAAGGTAACTAAAAATCCACTACCAGCAAAAAGCTATGCCTTTTGTAGTGATACTGTCTATAATGAGGCTATAATTCCAATTATTGAGGAATGTACAGTATTATATCACGAATCGACATTTTTAGATAAAAACGAATCACTTTGTATTCCAACAAAACACAGTACAGCAAAACAAGCCGCAACTATTGCTAAGAAAGCTAATGTAGAAACCTTAATACTTGGACATTATTCTACACGTTATAACGGTTATGAAGAGTTTAAAAGAGAAGCTAAAACAGTATTCGAAAACGTCCTATTATCTAAAGATGGTAAGACCTTTAATTTTGATTAATCTCATTTTTGAATTCTTTTAAATTTGTAATCCATTCTACAGCCTCTTCTAAACTTTTACAACGTTTTAGACTTTTATTAAAAAATTGCTTTTCTAAAGAAGCATTGAGGTAACTAAAGTTAGAGTAAGTAACAATTGCAGAGGCAACAAAAGCATCATAGTCTTTATTAAAATCCACCCAAATTTGAGGATCAAAAGAATAGGAGTTGTAACGATTGGCTATATAACCTATTTTAACGCCTTTAGAGAGTAATGGACTAAATCTAGAAATTAACTCTATGGCGATGTCATAATCAACATGTATCCCTTCGTTAAATTCAGATAATAAAAAATGTTTTGTCACGTATATGGAACCAAAAGAAAATACTTCTTTTTTGTAAGCTATTTGATTAGAATATTTACTGTCTTCAAACTTCATTTATATATTTTAATCCTTAAATTTATAGTGAAAATTACGATGTAAAAAATAATAGAAGAAGAAAAATTAAAATAAAAACGTAATGGATGCAGACTTAGGTAATTATAGAAAATCTTACGAAAAAGGTGAGTTATTATTAGATAGTGTACCAGAAAATCCAATAGAGCTATTTAGAGATTGGTTTATAGAAGTAGATACGCATTTTAACGTGGGTGAAACGAATGCAATGACCATTTCTACTGTAGGAATAGATGGTTATCCAAAAAGTAGAGTAGTGCTACTTAAAAAGTACACACATGAGGGATTTATATTTTATACCAATTACGATAGTGAAAAAGGTAAAGCTATTGAAGAGAACCCTAATGTTTGTCTATCCTTTTTTTGGCATGCAGCCGAGCGGCAGATTATAATTAAAGGTAAAGCTGAAAGGATATCAGAAAATCTAAGTGATGGGTATTTTGAATCACGCCCAAGAGGCAGTCAGTTAGGTGCCCTAGTTTCTAATCAGAGTGAAGTGGTGGCCAACAGACAAGAATTAGAAAATAAGCTACAAGTTCTTGAATCTGAATTTAAAGGAAAACCTATAGAACGTCCTAAAAATTGGGGAGGGTTTATAATTAAACCCGTAGAGTTAGAATTTTGGCAAGGTAGACCAAATAGGCTTCACGATAGAATTCGATATCAACTTCAAGACGATTTTAATTGGAAGATGGAGCGTTTAGCACCTTGATCGCTATGTCAATTATTATAGTATTGCGGTTTTTTTAGTTAGTCATATAGAATAGATATATCAATAAGTTGAGTTGTCGACGAAATACATTTATCTAGGTTTAAAATCACTTTTTTCACTTTTAAAAATGCGTTTCATCGATGATTTACATTAAATATCGATTAAAAGCATGTTGTTTGTCGATTTTAACATTTTATTAACAGTTTAGCTTAACTGTGTGGTTAATTTAGCAGTCCCAAACCTAAATAACCTACATTATGAAAGCAGCTAAACTCTTGCCTATTTTGGCTATTGTTGCCCTTATTAGTTTCACATCTTGTGCAAATGACAGTGAAGAAAATGAAGCTATAAATTCCATTGAAGTTCCTGTAACACCTCAAGCCAAATCTATAGAGATTGAAATCATGGAGCTTATTAATGCATATCGCATTACCGAAGGATTAAATGCTCTCAATAATCATAATACGGTTAAAGCTGTGGCCTCTACACATACGGATTACATGATTGAAGTTAATAATGTTTCTCATGATAATTTCTTTTTACGAAAGCAAAGCTTACAGGCTAACGCTAGCGCTAATATCGTTACTGAAAACGTTGGTTATGGTTTTAGTTCTGCAGAATCTGTTGTGAATGCTTGGTTGGCTAGTCCTAGCCATAGAGAAAATATTGAAGGTGATTATACAGATTTTGATGTCTCAGCAGAGCAGAATAGTGCAGGGAAGTGGTACTTTACAAATATTTTCATTAAGCGCTAAATGGCTCTTATTTTAAATAATAATTACTGTTTTTCAAATACAACTTTAGTTTTTATAAAAGGAATTGCATAATATTTCTTTTTTAAAACAGATTTCCGAGTATGCTTTGACCAATTGTTTGAATGAAAACGCGTAAATTTTAGTTGTTTTTCAGCATGTGTATTTAGAACGCTCGGCGTTGTTAAATACATTGAATTGGTGATTTCAACATATTCTGGTTTTATAGTTTCAATACCTACAAAAATCCCTTTTCTACCGAAAGGTATAGTTTTATCTTCTAAATCTATTTTAAAATTCTTCGTGTCCTTTTCGGGCTTTATAATGATGTTTTCATGGTATATAAGTTCACTAGGAAAGCCGAGGTCGTCTACATTATAAAAAGCTAACCTATAGTAAGTTTGATATGTTTTATACATTTCGCTACTAGAATCTTTAAATTTTAATTCTACTTCAATTAATTTACCTCTACGCTGCTTTGTGTTTTCTATTAACGTGGCTGTTTCGTAACCAAAAGGAATAGATGTTGGGAATACTTGTTTTCTTTGACCTGTTGATAGACTAGTTTTTTGGTTTTCATATTCTTTAGTGCTACTTAAAATAAGCACTTCTGTGAGGACTTCTATCTTTGGCAGCAGAGATATGTTTAAAACATAATCATTTATATTGTTGTAACCAGATAATGCTATTCTTTGCTGTTGAAATCCTATTAATGACACTACTAATGTGTCTGATGAAGTCGTTTTTGATATATCTAATTTAAAGGTTCCATCTTCATTAGAGTATATACCAGTTTTTGAATGCTCAATAACAAGGTTAGCGTAGGCTAATTTATCTTTATTAAGGCTGTCTGTAACTCGTCCTCTTATAGATTGAGAATATATAGATAAGTTGAATAGTAATGCTAAGAGTAATACTACAATTTTCATTTAGGTAATTTTTGATGTAATGCTAAATTGCTTCTCTATGATAATAATGAAGTTTTTCCGACAAAAAAAAGAGTAAACTATTTAAGCTTACTCTTTTTTTAATAATTAGAAATATAATTTACTATCTATCCTTATCTACTATATAGAAGTATGAACGTCTATTTAATTGATGATCTTCTTCAGAACAATTAGAATTATTTCCACAATCATTTAAAAGTTGTGTTTCACCAAAACCAATTGCACTTTCTATTCTTTCTGGACTGATGTCTCTTGATAAAAGATAGTCTCTAGTCGATTTTGCACGTCGATCAGATAACTTTAAATTATAATTATCGCGACCTCTACTATCAGTATGTGACTCAATTTTTATAATCATTTCAGGATGCTTACGTAAGACATCAACGATATTCTCTAATTCATATTGTGCGTCTGTTCGTATGTTAGATTTATCAAAATCAAAGAATATAGGATTAATCACAATCTGATCTTCCATAATTAATGGTCGTAATGATAAATCTAATGAATTTACTTTTTCATTCTCATTAGTCGTTGTAATGGTTCCTTTATCATCTACGTAATCTGGTTTAGAACCTAAGATAGTATATGTTTTTCCACATTCTACATCAAATGTATAAGCACCATCTTCAGTCGTTACAACTTTCTCTAATATTTTACCAGTTTCGTCAATAAGTTGAACTGTAACTCCACTTAAGATAATATCTGTTCTTTGTTCTCTTGCAATACCTGTAATTTGTTGGTGACATTCTGTTACTGAGTAACTATAGATGTCATCACTTCCTTTACCTCCGAGTCTGTTTGAAGAGAAATAACCTTTTTGTGTTTCACTGTTTATGAAATAAGCAAAATCATCATAACCACTATTAAAAGGGGCACCAATATTAACAGGTGTTTTTGTCGCATCTCCTTTCAGTATGTTAGATTGAAAAATATCTAAAAGACCTAAGTTTAAATGACCATCTGAAGAGAAGTAGAAGGTATTATCCTCACTGATAAAAGGGAACATTTCGCGTCCTTCTGTATTGATATCATCTCCTAAATTTTCAGGTGATCCATAAGTTCCATCTTCGTTTATAGTAACTGAGTAAATATCCGTTTGTCCTAAACCACCATCTCTATCCGATACAAAGTATAAGCTTTTATTATCTGGACTTAATGCTGGATGTCCTGTTGAATATAAATCATCATTAAATGGTAATTCTTCAACATCAGTCCATTCACCATCTACTAAAGTTGCTTTATATATTTGAAGGTGTGTTGTTCCTTCTTTATCGTACTTCAATCTATTGCGCTTTGATGTATTGTCTCTTGTGAAATACATGGTGTTTCCATCATTAGTTATTGCAATTGAAGCTTCATGATAGTCGGTGTTTATACCATCTGCATTAATTTCAGAAGTTTCTCCATAGGATTGAGAACCATCGTCTTCATTTGTAACTTCTATTTGAAAGATATCTAAGAATGGTTCTTTGTTCCAATTATATACTTTTTTGTCGCTGCTACTTGATGAAGCGAAATAAAGTGTATTATTAAACATGTACGATCCAAAATCAGAATTTTCAGTATTGAAAGGTAGATTTTCAATTTGAACAATAAGATCATTGTTTTTTGAAGTTAATTTATCAAAAAGATCAACTTCATCAGGATTGTAACCTTTAAGTCTACTATCTCCATTTTGAGCTTCACTAAGTTTTTTAAACCATACATCGGCTTCCTTGTAATTTCCAATGCTTCTTAGAGATTGAATATATTTATAAACATACTCAGCTTCAATGTTATCGTGCTCAGCTAAGGCTTTCTCATACCAATAAGCTGCTTTTTCAGAATTAGAATTATTGTAATAAGCATCACCTAAGCGTGTTAATACATGGGCGCTATTTGTTCCTTTTTCAACAGCTTTTTCGTACAATTCAATGGCTTTTACATAGCCATAATTCTCAAAAAATTTATCTGCCAATTTTGTTTGGGCAAACGAGAATGTACTACTAAAAACTATAACGAACGCTAATATTTTGGTCTTCATAATTGGATCTTTTTAGAAATATCTAGGCGATTTAATACGTTTACTTTTAAAGACTTCGAACATTAATAATACTTCGTGTGTACCACTAGTGTAGGGTCTTATGTCTGAAATTGGATATTCATAAGCATAACCGACTCTCAATTGTTTTGAGACTTGAAAATCAGCTATACCACCAATTGCTGCTGCATTTTGGTTAACTCTATAAGCACCTCCTAACCAAACTTTATCATGGAATAAGAAGTTTGCAGAGACATCAAATGATAACGGAGCACCATTTGTAGCTTTTAATAATACAGATGGCTTTAATTTTGTGTTTTCACTTAGATCAAAAACATAGCCCCCAGTCGCATAATAACTAATGCGTTCTAAAGCGACATAATCAACAGAACCACTTCCGCCATTATTATAGTCGGTATTTAATATTCTTGGTGCAGATAGCCCAAGATACCAACGTGACGAATGTAAATATAAACCAGCACCAAAGTTTGGGCTCCAACGGTTTGATACGTCATTAAAAAACTGATCACTGATTACAGAAGGATCATTTAATAATTCTTCATCTAAGCTGTAATGTGTAAGTCCACCTTTAATACCAAAGGCTAATTTTACAGTTTCACTTGCTTTAATCGTGTAAGAGTAATCTGCATAGAGGTATGAGAAATTCTCATAACCTAGTTTATCATTGATAAAGGAAATTCCTAACCCCATGTTTTCGTTACGTAATGGAGAATGAACTGACAGGGTTTGTGTTTCTGGTCCACCATCTAAACCAACCCATTGACTTCTGTGTAAACCTACTACACTAAGCGTTTCTCTGCTTCCTGCATATGCAGGATTGATAGAAATAGTGTTGAACATATACTGCGTAAATTGAGGTAACTGCTGAGCAAAAGCTGTAGAAACACTCAAAAATAGTATCGCAATACTTATAATTTTTGATAACTTCATTGGTTAAGTTTTTTGTTAATTTGTTGCTACGTAGATAGGACCAGCAAATGGCTCTAATCCACTATTTTTTAGGTTAATAATGTAATAATATGTACCAGTAGGGACTTTTCCAGAACTTCCAATTGAAGAACTGTGTGCTTCACCTCGCCAATCATTTAAGTAATTGTTAGATTTATAAATCTCAGCACCCCAACGGTTGAATATTTGAAGCTCAATTACAAATCCACAGTCTTCAATACCCGAAATTGTAAATGTTTCATTGTAAGCATCTCCATTTGCTGTTACTGTTTTAGATATAACAACATCATCTTCACCACATGCTAATACAACACAATCATCATCTAAAGTGACATTAACTTCAATATCCGCAGGACACGCAGCATCAGTAATCGAGTACATAAAGGTATACTCTCCAACTTCAGCAGAAGATGGATCAAATAAGCTACCATTGACAGTGGCATTACCCGAAACTACACTCCAAGTTCCGTTACTATCAAAGTCACCAGATAATAGGTCGAATAAATCAAATTCAGAATCTTCAATACAACGATTTGCGTCTGTTACTTGCATTGTATTGGCTAGTTGTACTATAACCGTTTGTGTAAATAGGGCTTCGTTGCCACAATCATCGGTCACAGTCCATGTTCTAATAATATCATAATTTTCTGAGTTATTAGTTTGTGTTGATTCTTCAATAAAACTAACCTCAATATCACTTGAACAAGAATCTTCAAATACTAAGCTTGGCACTTCAGGAATGTTATCACAGAAGACATTTACTGTCGCATCAAAAGCAGTTACTGAAGTCGGTGCGGTGTTATCTTGTACACTGATGATCTGTGTATGTACAGCGTCATTTCCACAAGCATCTGTTGCAGTCCATGTACGCTCAATAATATAATCTCCCATACAAGAACCATCAGTTATTTCCTCTAAGAAGCTGACTTCTGCATTTCCACAGTTATCAGATGCGGTTAATGTTTCTGCTGTTGGTACAGCGTCACACTCTGCAACTATATCTGTTGGTAACGTTTCATTAAATAATGGTGCCGTAGTATCTTGTACTGTAATAGTTTGAACAAATGTTGTGGTATTATCACAATCATCAGTTAAAGACCATGTTCTAGTAATAACAGACGCACTTGGACAAGTTCCGTCTTCAACACTATCAGAATAAGTAGCTTCAAGAGCGGTAGCACAATTGTCAGTTTCGTCAGTGACATCACCTGTAATTGAGAGGTCTGAAACATCTACATCACATTCAATAGTTATGTCAGCAGGAACGCTAAATGTTGGGGCAGTTGCATCTTGAACGGTAATTGTTTGGATATGAGTTGTTGCATTGTTGCAGTCGTCCGCTAAGGTCCATGTTCTAGTAATTACTGATGAGCCAGGACAAGTCCCTTCTTCAACGCTATCTGTATAAGTAGCCTCAAGATCAGCAGCACAATTATCGTCTTCATCTGTAATATCACCAGTAATGGTTAAGTCTGTTACATCAACATCACATTCAATTGTGATATCTGCAGGACCAGTAAACGTCGGCGCCGTGGTATCTTGAATAGTGATAGTCTGAATAAGAGTTGTTGTATTATCACAATCATCTGTTAAAGACCAAGCTCTAGAAATAACTGATAAGCTAGGACAAGAACCTTCAGTCAAGGTATCTATAAAGGTAGCCTCAAGAGCAGTGGTACAATTATCAGCTTCATCTGTAACATCTCCAGTAATGGTTAAGTCTGTTACATCTCCATCACATTCAATAGTGACATCTGCAGGCACAGTAAATGATGGTGCAACAGTATCGTTTATTGTAATAGATTGTGTGCATTCTGTACTATTTAAAACTGTAGACTCATTTCCATCGCGCAATCCATTTCCATTCGTATCTTCATAAGAGATAATAGTATAGGTACGTGTAATAACTTGATTACATGTGTTTTCATCGCTGCTATTTAGAGCAGTAATCTCTATGATCCCACAAGCATCATCACCTATAATTCCATCTGCATTGCCTAAGGCTTCAAATTCTTCAATCGTATAAGACGTTTCAGAAGGTAACTCTCCATAACAAGCTACAGTAGTTTCCTCGAAAGTAGGGCAGCTTACTATAAATTCACAGCAGATAGCCGCTTCACCCGATAGTGTAATGGTATTACAAGAAATTTCATCTGTTATTACTACGTTATAAGGTTGGTCTGAAGGAATAGCGTCTGATGTCCAGGTAAAAGAGTCATCATTGTTAGAGATCCAAGTACCAGGCTGCCCATTTCCAGTAGCCGTAAATGGTGCTGAACCGGTAAATGTTGCTACAATAGTATATGTTGTATTATCATCTGAACATAATGTTACTTCTGCAGTTACCAAAGTTACATCAGGATTCAAGCTTACGGTTACTGCTAATCGATCTAAACTCTCACAACCTTCAGCAGAAGTTTGTGTCGCATAATAAGTGTTCCCATCTATTAAAGCCTCAGAAGGATTAATAGGAGTTGTTTCGTTTTCACTTACATACCATTGAATTGATTCACCTGTAACATTTAAGTCTGCAACAGCTGGATTACTAGATTCGCAAAATTCTTGATTTACATCACCGGTAGGAGCATCAGTTGTATTTAAACTAACCGTAATAGTTGCTGGAATCGATGGTGTTCCAATAACATCTGTGATAATATAGTCTACAGAAGTTCCAGAAAAACTAGATACTGCTTCAAATGATACAATACCATCACTACTTACTGTAAATGTTCCTTGACCAGAAATTGTAACAGTAGTACTTGGTAATAATGTTACAGGATCGATAAACTGTACCCCAGTTACATCTATATTATAAGTTCCTGCAGAATCATTATCTAAAATATTAATTTCTATTACAGCCTCTATTTCCTCAGAAGTAGCACAAATAAAGTCATCATCTGCCTCAGGTATAATTAACTGTGAAGGACAACGCGCTCCATCTCCTGGTTCAATATCAATTAAATCAGCATGATTTGTCGCTATTAAATTTCCTGTATGTGGTAATGCTATTCTATAAATATTTCCTGAATCATTGTTTGCAATGTACATATTTCCAAGAGCATCCATATATGCCGTTCCAAAAGAGTTAGACGTTTCTGAACTTAATCCGGTAATTGCACCAAGGTCGTCTATTGTATTAGTAGCAACGTTAAAACGTAATAACTTTCTAATATTTGTGCTCGTAACCATGTAAATATTACTATCTGCAGGGCTAACTACGATATCGTTTATCGCAACATTGTAATTTAGCAATGTTGTTGACGTTAAATAGTTTGGGCTAGAAGGATTTAAATCAATAGATACAAATTTGCCTTCACCATATAGAAACAGAATACCATTTTCATTAATATCACCAGAGCTGTAATCTCCAATAGTAAACGGGCCTACTATAGGTAGAAATTCCACATTAGCAGAGGCATCAATTTTTACGATGTTATTAGTATTTTGTTGAACTCCATAAATATTATTATCTAAAATATTGTAACCAATACCATTTACGAATTGAGACACAGAAGTGTCTGTTATCAATGGAGCTTTAATTAAAGTTTGGGCATGTGTTGCTAAATCATAAGAGTATAACCCTGAAACACGATTGTTTTGGTTATCTCTTTGATTAACAATAATGTAGGCAAATCCATTGTCACAATCAAAAGGAGTGTTTAAGCAATCAGCAGGAGAAGCTCCTGTTAATATTAGTGAACTGCAATTATCGTTAATCGTTACATTATAGGTTTCAACCACACTTTCAATAGGGCTAGAGACCCAAGTTGTTGTGCCGTCATTGTTATCTGTAAAAGTACCTGGTTGTCCATCTCCAGAAGCTGTAAATGGTGCTGTACCAGTAAATGTAGCTTCAATAGTGTATAAGGTTCCATTGACAACGGTACAGCTTGTTTCTTGTTGAGAAACTAAAGCGATTTCAGCACTGTAATTAACTGTAACAGCTAATCTCTCGGTACTTTCACAGCCTGCCGAACTTGTTTGAGATGCATAATAGATATCTCCATCGCTTAATGATGCATCTGAATTTAATGGGGTATCACTATTTGCATTTGGATACCAAATAATATTGCTTCCTGAAGCTACTAAATTAGCTACAGTTGCGTTTTCACTTTCACAAAATTCTTGAGTTGTTGAGCCTGTTGGTGCTTCTGTATCGTTTAAGTTAATAGTTATAACTCCTGGTGTCGAAGTAAAACCTATGACATCTAAAATTGTATACTCAACAGAGGCACCTGTAAAGCTAGTTAAAGCTTGAAACGTAACGTCTCCATTTGAACCTAATGTAAAAGTACCTTGACCAGAAACGGTTACACTGTTAGATGGTAACGACGTGTTAGGGTCAATAAGTTGTACAGAATTTGGATCAATTGGGTATGTACCTTCAGAATCATTATTAGCGACGTTAAGCGTAACATTGGTAGTGTCAGAAGTAATACAAACATCATCAGCAATAGCTATTGGTTTTGTTGGCTGTGAAGGGCAACGTGCACCGTCACCAGGACTTACGCCTGGCAAATTGCTATAGAAAGTAGCTGTTGTACCTCCTAAATGAGGTGTTGTAATTTTATATGTATTTCCAGACTCATTATTTGCAACATACATATTACCTAAAGCATCCATGTAAGCAGTACCAAATGAATCAGAAGATTCAGATTGCAGGCCTGAGACACTTCCTATATTAGTAATTGTATTAGCAACAGGGTCGAACTCATACAAGGATCTTGATCCTGACCCTCTTAGCATGTATAATTTATTGTTGATAGGACTAAATGCCATATCATTAAAAGAATTAGAATGCTGTAATACAATATTGGCAACTAGGTAATTTGTACTAGATGGATTTAAGTCAATTGATACAAATTTGTTGCTTCCATATATATATAGAATACCATTTTCATCGATGTCTCCAGCCGCATAATTATTGCTAGTAAAATCAGTTAAGCCAGTAACAGTTAATAATTCTATATCTCCATTACTATCAATTTTAACCACTTGATTACTGCGTTGCAATAAACCATATAAATAATTATCGAGAACATTGTAACCAATAGCATTAACGAACTGAGAGGTTGTAGTAGTTGAGATAATTGGGTCTTTAATTACATTGAGTGAATTTGTAGATAGATCAAATGTATATAATCCAGTAACACGTCCATTAGCACTTAGTACGTTTGTTAGAATATATCCAAAACCATCTTCACAATTGAAAGGAATATTTGCTTCACCTATGTTTGCTTTTTGTAAATCCGTATAATTTGAATCCTTATGTAGTAAGTCCGCATTTGTGGAAGTAAAAGTTTCTGAATAAACCTGTTGGGTTTTTGATCCTTTTTTATTTAGTGGCAAGATAGCTTGACCAAAAGAATAAAAATTGACCATAACTAGAGTCATGATAAACACCAATCTCATTAGAGGTTTACGAGGTGTTTTAGATTTGGGATTGTATAAATGTTTCATCTTAAGCTTTTTTAAGTTAATCAGGTTATGATTGCTTTAAAATATGATTTTGAGTTATATAAGTTGGAATATGGCTGTGAAAATAGTTTGATTTTTTATTATGGTTGGTGTGAATATTTGTATTTAAATAATTGCCTTTCTCTGTAATGTCAAATGTTGTTGAATAAAAATAGATTGAAGCTAGTTCAAGGTCATCAGTCGTATTACTAGCATCAGATAGCTTAAAGTCTAGTTTACTTGATGATGAAAACCCTGACGTAATAAACATTATAGGTAAAATTATTTTCATATTTAAAATTGATTAACAAATTTTATGGTTCGCTTAGCGATGTCTTTCTTTTTGATAATATAGTACATCAATCATTTATCAAACATATATTTATGTTCAATTGGGCAATCAAAATATATAGAGGGAGGGATTTTTGGTGGTTAAATACCAAAACATGGATTTATTAATATAGTTTTTTAATTTGGGGTGTTTTACATTAATTTTACAAAGCAAAATAACTTATAACTAAATTCATAGGCAAATATTAAAGTTGAAGCGGCAATATACTCGTCAAAACGGACATACGCAACGTTTTGTCGAAAATAATTACACTTAGTCGATAAAATATGAAAACTATTACACTAGTAAGACATGGTAAATCATCTTGGGAATATGATGTTATAGATCATGATAGGCCTTTGAAACAAAGAGGTATAGAGGATTCTAAACGCGTTGTAAAAGACCTTAAAAAGAGAGGTTATGTGCCTAATGCTATATTCTCAAGTTCAGCAAATAGAGCACTAAGCACTTGCGAAATCTTTATGGATGGACTTAATTTATCTAAAAATCAGGTTATTATTGATGAAAAACTCTATGATTTTGATGGTAGAAATGTAATTGAGTTTATAAAAGGTTTATCAAGTGAATTAAAAGAGGTTATGATTTTTGGTCACAATCATGCTTTCACGTCAATTTCTAATATATTTGGGGATACATTAATAGATAATCTTCCTACAAGTGGTTTAATAAAATTAAATTTTGATATTGAAGATTGGAAAGACCTAAAACAAGGAACTACAGAATTTATTATAATTCCAAAGGATTTAAGAGAATGACAAAAGACAAAAACATTTATATCAATAGAGAATTAAGTTGGTTAAAATTTAATGAGCGGGTTTTGCAAGAAGCTGCGGACAAAGATGTGCCATTGATAGAACGATTACGTTTCTTGGGTATTTTCTCTAATAATTTAGATGAATTTTTTAAAGTTAGATATGCAACTGTAAAGCGTATTTATGAAGCAGGCAAGGGAGGTAAATCTGAATTAGGAGGAATCAAAGCGGGTGATCTTTTAGAAGAAATAACTAAAATTGTTATCGAACAACAAAGTTATAGTTTAAAGATTTTAGACGAGATTGATATAGAGCTTCAAAATGAGAATATTTATGTCATTAATGAAACCGAAATTGATGATGAGCATCATGAATTTATCAAGAATTATTTTTTTCAAGAGATAAGTCCAGCATTAGTAGTAATAATGCTTAATGAAGATGTTGCACTGCCAGAACTTATGGATATTTCTGCTTATTTAACGGTAAAAATGTCTAGTGAACATGGTAAAGACCAAGTCGCATTGATTGAGATTTCTACGGCAATGGATCGTTTTGTTGTGTTGCCTAGTAAAAATGGTAACAACTATATTATTATGGTAGATGATATCTTAAGATATTGTTTAGATGATATTTTCAATATCTTTAAATATGATAGCATTAGTGCTCATATGATAAAGATAACGAGAGATGGTGAATTAGATTTTGATAGTGATTTGAGCAAAAGTTTTATCGATAAACTCTCAGAGAGCGTAAAAGATAGGCAAAGTGGAGATCCTGTACGCTTCGTTTATGATATGAATATAGAAGAGGAAACTCTGAATTTTCTTCTTAAATTGATGGCTGTTGATGAAAAGGAGAGTCTTATTCCAGGAGGTAGATATCACAATCGTAGGGATTATATGAGTTTTCCTAGTTTAGGAAGGACTGATTTACTTTATGCAAAGATTAAACCACTACCTGTTAAAGGGTTGAGTTTAGAAGATAGTATTTTTAGAACTATTGCTAAGAAGGATTATTTGGTGTACACACCTTACCATACCTTTTCTTATATCGTGAAATTTTTACGAGAAGCAGCTTTAGATCCACAAGTTAAAACTATAAAAATCACAATTTATAGATTAGCTCAAATCTCTCATGTTGCCAGTTCATTAATTAACGCAGCTAAGAATGGTAAAAAAGTTACAGTGTCCATAGAGCTTAGAGCACGTTTTGATGAAGCTGCCAATATTAATTATGCAGAACAAATGCAAGACGAAGGCATTAAAATGTTTTTTGGTGTTACGGGTTTAAAGGTGCATTGTAAAATGTGTGTTATTGAACGAGAGGAAGACGATCGATTAGTGAGATATGGATTTATAAGCACAGGAAATTTTAATGAATCTACGGCAAAAATTTATACAGACTTTACCTTAATGACAGCAAATTCAAAAATCTTGAAAGAGGTAAATAAGGTATTCGACTTTTTTGAAGTGAATTACAAAATTAACAGATATAAACATCTTATCACTTCTCCACACTACACTAAGTCCAAATTGTTTGCTTTAATAGATAAAGAAATCGAAAGTGCTAAAAACGGTAAACCAGCTTATATTAAGCTTAAAATGAATAGTGTTAGTAGCTATAAAATGATAGATAAGTTATATGAGGCAAGTAGGGCTGGTGTAAAAATACAGATGATTGTTAGGGGGCTGTGTTGTTTGGTGCCGGGAATTAAAGGTATGAGCGAAAATATTGAAATTATCAGCATAATTGATAAATTTTTAGAACATACACGATTGTATATTTTTTCGAATCAAAGCGATCCTATAATTTATATTTCTTCTGCAGATTGGATGACTAGAAATATCGATAATAGAGTTGAAGTTAGCTGTCCTATTTATGATGAAGATATCAAAGAAGAATTAAAAGATTTATTTGATATTTGCTGGAACGATAACGTAAAAGCACGTATTATTAATGAAAATCAAGACAATACCTATAGTAGAAATAATAACCCAAAAGTAAGGGCACAATTTGATACCTATAAGTATTACTTAAATAAATTAGAAGGATAAGTATGTTGAAGATACAGAAGTTTGCAGCTATAGATATAGGATCGAATGCCGTAAGGTTATTAATTTCTAACATTATAGAACAAGATGACGAGCCTACAATTTTTAAAAAGAATTCATTAGTTCGTGTGCCTATTAGATTAGGGGCAGATGTGTTTCTAAAAGGTGAAATATCAGAGTACAATCAAGAACGAATGATAGATACCATGAAAGCTTTTAGTCTAATTATAAAGTCTCATGGAGTAACGCGTTATAAAGCCTGTGCAACATCTGCGATGCGAGAGGCTAAAAACAGTGCACCGCTATCTGAAAAAATTCTTGAAACTTGCGGAATTAGTATAGAAACCATTGATGGGGAAGAAGAAGCCGCTATTATTGCGGCAACAGATCTGCAATCTTTTATAAACCCCAATAAAACTTACCTTTATGTAGATGTTGGAGGGGGGAGTACCGAGTTTTCTATAATACATAATGGTGATAAGAAAATGTCAAGATCATTTAAAATAGGAACTGTAAGGCTATTAAACGATATTGTGAAGAGTGAAACTTGGAGAGAATTAGAGTATTGGATTAAAGACAATACTAAAAAATATGAGAAAATAGAATTGATTGGATCTGGTGGTAACATCAACAAGATTTTTAAAATTTCAGGAAAAGATATTGGTAAGCCATTAACTTATTTCTATTTAACGAGCTACTATAAGATGCTTCAAAATTATTCTTATGAGGAGCGTATCACCAAGTTAAATCTTAATCAAGATAGAGCAGATGTTATAATACCAGCAACCCGAATTTACTTGTCCGCGATGAAATGGAGTGGAGCAAAAGATATCTATGTACCAAAAATAGGGCTATCAGATGGTATAATTAAAAGTATGTATTATGAAACGGTGTCTAGTGTGGTGGTATAATTTGTTGTAATTAATCCATTTATCCGATTTTTTACTATATAGACCTATTAATTGATATGAAATTATTATTTAATTTATATTCGTAGTCTCAAATTGAAAATTATGAAAAAATATGTAGTTGCTTTGTTGTTTGTTGCGTTTACGTCTGTAGGAATGTCTCAGGATATTTTATATGGTGTTAGAGGCGCTCTAAATGTGTCTAATCTAGACTTTGATCCTGATGCTAATTTTGATAACGAACATAGAAATGGTTTTGCCTTTGCTGGTTTTGCCGACTTTAGCTTGTCTGATAATTTATCATTATTAACAGAATTACAATGGTCTGCAGAGGGTGCTAAAGAAAGAAACCTTAGAGCAGATTATCTTAAATTACCTATCCTTCTTAGGTTCTCAATTTCAGATAACCTTTTATTAGGTGTTGGTCCTCAGATCGCTTTAAAAACATGGGAATATGAAGATGCCTTCTCAACATTTGTGTTTTCTGGAGTTGCAGGGGTAGAGTATATGATTACTGATGAGTTGTTCTTGGATGCAAGATATTATTATGGAATTACTAATATCTTAGATGAGGATTTAACAGATGTTGAAGCTAAAAACCATGTGATTCAATTTGGTTTTGGAATCAAATTATAAAACGAAATTACTTCAAATAATATATAAGCCTTAACAGATGTTGAGGCTTTATTTTTTTTTAAAATTTTAAGGTGGATAATGTTTTGTTGCTATCATTAATATTTATGAAATAAACATCAGATAATAAGTGGTTTGCATCCATGTTTGCCTTGGTAAATTCTGATGTAAATATCAGTTTTCCTTCTAAATTGAATATGGTATATTTTAAATTTTAAAATAATAAGTTATCAGTTACGTTTAACAATAATTGGTCTTCAACAGTATTCTTTACAATGCTTATTTAATTAGCATTATAATCAAAATCATTCATTGAAAGTACTTCCTTACTCAAACTTAAAACTTTACTATTGTCATTGGTAGAGCGACCTCCGTCATCAGAAATACTAATTAGGATTAAGTTCTCACCATTAATGATAATTTCGGAACCAAATGTATTAGTAGAGTCATCGTTAAACATTGAAAAACAAGCATTTTCAAAGTCACTAGGTTGTTGACAAACATTTGTAGCTGGAGTAAAGCTTTCAATATTAATTCATCGCCATTACTTTGATAAATATAATAATTGCATTAAATGTGTTATAGACTCTTCTACCATTAAAGGAAATTGATCAAAAAAAACGGTACCCTTCTGGTCCTAATATTATACTAGGTGAATCTATAGACTGCGCACTATACGCTACACAATATGAGGCGGAAAACTCTAAGTAATTAGTATCTGTAAAAGCAATAGAAAAATTATTATAACATTGTTATATATAATACCATTTTTTATTACCGATTTTAAGTGTCAGTTACTTAACAAAGCGTCATCTTGAGAATAAGACATTGGTGATAATAAAAGAAAAACAAAGTAGATTTTTTTTAAAAAATAAGGTCATAAGCTTTGTAAACCGACATAATTACCCATGAATAGTTTCCTTATCTCCTAAGTTTTTCATAATACTAGCTTCATAGTCAAGAAGTTGTTCCCATTTTTCATCCACGTCTTTTCGGTCCCCATATTGTCTAGCGAAATTTAAAAACATGGTGTAATGTCCAGCCTCGCTAATCATCAATTTACGGTAAAATTTGGCTAACTTTTTATCTTCTAATTCTTCAGATAATAATCTAAACCGCTCACAACTTCGTGCTTCAATTAAGGCTGCATATAGTAATCTGTGAACTAATTGCGTCGTTCTACTGCCTCCTTTAGGAAAAAATTTTATAAGCGCAAGTACATAGTCATCTTTACGATCTCTACCAAGTGTCCAACCGTTTTCTAAAATCCTATCGTGTACCATTTTAAAATGGCTCATTTCTTCCTCTACTAAAGCTATCATTTCTTGTACCAAATCCGTGTATTCTGGAAAACCCACTATTAATGAAATAGCCGTACTTGCTGCTTTTTGCTCACAATAGGCATGATCGGTTAGAATATCTTCAATATTCTTTTCAACGATATTTACCCATCTTGGATCGGTTGGTAATTTTAGTCCTAACATAATTAGTTTTGTGTTACATGTACCATATTAATAGTGCCGTTATCATTAACAAATAGCGTGTGTAGCGCAGTGCGATTAGTTTCTGGTATCGCATACATTACATCTATAAGTACTTTGTTTTTTAGTGAAGGTTCATCATCTACTTGTATAGAGTGTAAGATGGCTAATTTATCAAAATTATAAAAAGGAGAGTCTGATGCGAAGTCATCTCGATAACCAAATAGTTTATTTGCTTTTTGTTTATCAAAGCTTTCTTCAAAAATTAGTTGGCCTTCTTTTTCAACACGAATATCAAATTTGAAATTTCTATAATGGGTTTGATAATTAATAGTGTCTTTTATATTCGAAAAAAGAACGTCCTTAGTCATATCAGAATAGGTTTTTATTTTTACTCTAAAACCATTGCTCATCAAGGTGTCTACTTGGTGTTCTAAGTAGTTTTCAGGAATATAAATATTGGTTTCAAAAGTTACTGTTTTTTTGAATTCGGCAATACTCTCATATAGGGCTTGACTTTGTGTTTTTCGACCTTCGCAGCTTGTAAAGCCAATTATAATAATTATTAAAAGTCCTAATAAATGTTTCATCTGTTTGAATTTTAAAACCACCTATTTAATTATTCTTATTTCGTTCTCTAATTGTCAATGCCATCGATATAATAATCAAAACACTAGAGAGTGATGACATCCAAAACCCACGGTCAAATTTCTCTGAGAATATAAAATTGAAAACAATTAAAACAGCGCTGGCAATAATAACAATTAAAGGTAAATTTTTTTTCATGCGTTCTGATTTTTTAAACTGCTTGTTGTTTAAACATCTAACCCAAACATCTGTCGCAACACTTCAATATTAGGGTTTTTTTCTTTTAACTTTTCGTATTTTTCTAAAGGTGTGAAAGCATATTTTTTTGCAACCTCTTCGTTAACTGTGATATCTAATTTAAGATCGTAATTAAGTAATTTTTTCTTCAAAAAAGCCATTAAAGGAAATTCTGCCCTTTCTAACTCAATCTTATTAGTGTTATTAGAATACGTTAAGTAAAGTGTAGTGCCTTCTAATTTAGGGTGATCCATTTGTAAAATAGACGCCATAATTTTTTCACCTTTCTTGTCCATCTGTTCGGTGTAAAGTCTCCATGCTTCACTTAAGGCTTCTTGTGTTACAGGCTCTTTAGGAAGGTTTTCTTCATCAATAACCACTTCCATTTGGCGTAATTGATGCTCCTTCTTTTCTCTTATACTTCTTAAGGATAAGCCTGAAGTTGATTTTTTAGGTTGATTTATAGATATTTTAGGAATAGTTAAAGGTTCTGCCACTACAGAAACCGGTTCTTTCTTTGCCTCGATTGGTTTTGTAGCAACAGGGTTTTCAGATAGTTTAACATCTGTTTTCGGTTGTGTAACAGGAATAGGTGTAATGCCTCTCGCTTTAAAATACGACGGAGGAATTATGAAGTGCTTAAGATTTTTTTTTTCTCCATCAAAAGTGATAGAGGCAAGTTGCATAAGTGTTAACTCAACGAGTAAGCGTTGATTTTTACTAGTCTTATATTTTAAATCGCAATCATTTGCTAATCGAATGCCTTCCATTAGAAACGTATGTGTTGTTTTCTGCGACTGTTCCATGTATTTAAGGCTGGTATCTTCACCAACTTCTAACAACGGAATTGTTGCAGGGTTTTTACAAACCATCAAATCTCTAAAGTGAGATGCTAGGCCAGCAATATAATGATGACCATCAAAACCTTTAGAAAGGATGGTATTAAATTGTATTAATAAATCTGGAATTTTATTTTGTAAGATGAAATCGGTACTTGTAAAATAGGTTTCGTAATCGAGAACATTTAAATTCTCAGTGACGGCTTGTCTTGTTAAATTTTTACCTGAAAAACTAACAACGCGATCGAATATAGATAAAGCATCACGCATGGCTCCATCAGCCTTTTGAGCTATAATATGAAGGGCATCATCTTCGGCATCAATACCTTGTTCTTTAGCTATATATTTTAAGTATTCTTTAGCGTCAGATACCGTTATACGTTTAAAATCAAAAATCTGACAACGCGATAGTATGGTTGGGATGATTTTATGCTTTTCAGTCGTTGCTAATATGAAAATACAATGTTTAGGTGGTTCTTCTAAGGTCTTTAAAAAAGCATTAAAAGCGGCTTGAGATAACATATGCACCTCATCAATAATATACACTTTATATTTTCCAACCTGTGGTGGGATACGGACTTGGTCTGTTAGCTCTCTTATTTGATCTACACCATTATTAGACGCTGCATCTAACTCAAAAATATTAAAAGCAAAATCTTCGTCTTCGCTTGTGTTTTCATCACTATTAATCATTTTAGCTAAAATACGGGCACAGGTTGTTTTCCCAACTCCACGAGGACCTGTAAATAATAATGCTTGGGCTAAGTGATTATTTTCTATAGCATTCAGTAGCGTATTTGTAATGGCCTGCTGACCCACAACATCCTTAAAGGTTTGGGGTCTGTATTTACGAGCCGATACTACAAAATGTTCCATGATACTGCTGAATTTAATTTGGTGTTTTTTAACGCCAAATTTTTGAGCATTACAAATTTAAGAATAACCATTTAAAAGCTCTTTATAAGGACTGAAATTTAACATGAGTTATTAACAATTTGTGTACTTTTGCGCCAAGTAGATCGCCTTATCGATTCTAAATTTATTTAGGGTAGGAAAGTCCGAACACCATAGTGCAATCATAGTGGTTAACAGCCATCCATCGTAAGGTGAGGAAAAGTGCAACAGAAAGTATGTACAGGTAATGCTGTAGTGAAACCAGGTAAACTCTATGTGGTGCAATGTCATGTATACTAACGCTTGAGTGTACACGCGCGATTGTTAGAGGGTAGGCAGCTAAAGTTTGCTGGTAACAGTAAACGTAGATAAATGATAAGGGCTTTTCTTTATTAGGAATTTATTCCTTAAGAAGAAAATGTACAGAATTCGGCTTATAGATTTACTTAAATAAACAAGCTTCATGGTTTCACATGAAGCTTTGTTTTTATATCGTTTTTTTAATTGAATTAACTTTTTGCTGTATAATCGAAAAAGCTAAACATATTACCTCCATAGCTTTTAGAATGTGAGTAATGTTCTAATTGACTTAAATCGGTATGTTTTGAATGCTCAACAACTAAGACCCCTTCGTCCTCTAAAAGTTCATTTTTAAATACTAATTCAGGAATTTTAGAAAAAGCCTCCAAATCAAAATCATAAGGAGGATCAGCAAATATTATTGAATGCTTTTGCTTCGATTTTTCTAGAAATTTAAAAACGTCACTTTTAATAGTGCTGATAGTCATCTCAAAAGCGTCAGCAGTTTCGTTTATAAACTTAATGCAACCAAAATTTTCATCTACAGCAGTAATTTGTTCGGTGCCTCTTGAAGCAAATTCATAGCTAATATTTCCAGTTCCAGAGAATAAATCCAATACAGAAATATCATCAAAATAGTACTGATTATTTAAAATGTTGAATAGTGCTTCCTTTGCCATGTCAGTTGTTGGTCTAACAGGTAATTTTTTAGGAGCAGTAATACGTCTGCCTTTAAATAATCCAGATATGATGCGCATTTAAAAGGAATTTAAAATTAAAAAATGTTTATGTAAATAACGACTATCGATCTCATTAGAAATTGAAAATTTATAGTTGTTTTCAACAAAATCAACATGTCTTACGTAAGTGAAAAGTATAGTGTATAATTCATCATCCTTTTCAACGTTGCCGCTTAATTTAATATGGGTAGTTTCGACGTCTAGTTTTAATTGTTCAAAGACAAATAAAATATAGTAGATGAAATCTTCTTTACTGTAGTATTCAAAAACATTAAAGAGTTGAAGTTTGTTTTTCTCAATGACCAGTACTTCAACAGTTGTTTTATTAATGTTTAGATAGACTGTTGGAAATTCTTCAGTTTCTATATGTTGTAAATGCGAATCTATAAGGACACTTGAAGAGTGCTTATAAACAAACTCACCAAATGTATCAAAGATGTAATTGTTGATATTTACATAGGGTACATAAATATTTACACTTTTATTTATGGAGATATCATCTTCTGTTATAAAATCGTTTCTCAGTATCTTTGAGTTAAATTTTAAGTAGTCCGCTTTATGCTCTACATTATATAATTCTTCTGGAACTAATGTCGCCAGTTCATTTTGATGAATTACTAAAACTGCATTAAAATCTTCTGAAAAAACAGTATTATTACTGAGTTCTGTTTTTAAATGATTGAGAACTTCAACAGGAGTTGTTTTTTGCTCAAATGGAATGGTTTTGAGAAACTCAACAGCATTAAGAGTTCTATTTAGAATACAAAAAGAAAGCCCATTCAAATTAATTTGAATGGACAGTTCTTTAATATCGTTTATTTTCAAACTATTCTTTATTTGTGTAGCTTTTTGGCCAGTTTCCTTTAGTGAATACTTCGGTCATAGATCCTACTTTTAAAGTTGGTCCATTAACACCATCTACAGACATTACTTGGTTTTCTTTTTGAATTAAGTAAGGTTCTTGATCATTTAAGACAACAGATTTTTCAATGCTTGCTTCAAACACAGAGAACTCGTCTAACTTACCAGCTTTAAGAGTGAATTTTGAGCCTTCTTTGCCAACACCAACATCCATCATTTTTTTATAACGATCACTACCTTTAAATAGTGAGTCCTTAACAGAATAGAAACTCAACGTATCAATTAATGTGAGTGTTTTCATAGTTTCAACACCACCAAATGCTTTTGTCTTCTCTTCATCTAAGACTAAAGTATCACGTCTTTGTGTAATTGGCACTTTACCAGTTTCTACAAAGCTGATTAGTTTATCGAAACTGTCTGTAAATGTTCCATTTACATCTTTATATGCTAATTGTGCATCTCTAATGTCAATAAGACGGTCAATTACCACAGCAAATCGTTTCTGTTTTAATTCGTTAAATTGTATTTCTTTATAAACAGACATGTAAGTTATATAGCCTAAGAAAATAATTAAGACCCATAGTAATATGTTAATCACTGGTTTTATTTTTTTAGGTACAAATTTGTCTATTAACCATACAATTCCAATGGTTAATGCTATAATAACTACAATCGCTATAATTACTTCCATATTAGTTTTTATTTATTAAGTCTATTAGGTCTATCGCAAATCTACAATTTTTTTTTGTTGGTTAAAACTATCTAAAATAAAAAACATTAAAAATATTGAACTTAATGAAATTTGCGCTTTAAAAAGGTAGAATAATAGTATCTTGCTATATATTTATACTCTCTATGATTTCTAATGCATCTGCATTCTACTCGCTATTAAAATCTAAATTTCCATTTGCACCTACTTCTAAGCAAGACATGGTGTTGATGCAGTTGTCTCAATTTATTTTTGATACTAATAAAAATTCAATTTACTTATTAAAAGGATACGCAGGTACAGGTAAAACAAGTATTATTGGTACTATAGTTTCCAATTTATGGCAAGTAAAGAAAAGTGCCGTTTTATTAGCTCCTACAGGTAGAGCAGCTAAGGTTATTTCAAATTACTCTAAAAAGGAGGCTTTTACCATTCATAAAAAGATTTATTTTCCTAAAAAAGACAAAGGAGGAGGTGTTAACTTTGTGATGCAACCAAATAAGCACCGTAATACTATTTTTATTGTAGATGAAGCTTCTATGATACCAGATACTCCTTCAGATACAAAATCATTTGATAGCAGTTCTTTGCTAGATGATCTTATGCAGTATGTGTATTCTGGTCATGAGTGTAAACTACTATTAATAGGGGATAAAGCACAGTTGCCTCCGGTGAAGTCCGATTTGAGTCCAGCGTTAGATGAAAATAAGCTTAGTTTAAACTACAGCAAAGATGTTGTAGGAATTGAGTTAGATGAAGTTGTAAGACAAGAACAGGGTTCAGGTATTTTAAGTAACGCTACAGAACTTAGAGCGGTTTTGGAATCTAATTTTTACGAGAGCTTTAAATTCGACTTAAATGGTTATGCAGATAGTGTACGTTTAATAGATGGTTACGAAATTATGGATGCCATTAACGATGCATATAGCGCAGATGGTTACGAAGAAACGGCAATCATTGTAAGAAGTAATAAACGCGCTAATGCATACAACCAACAAATTAGACAACGTATTTTATTTAATGAAACGGAGTTGTCTGCAGGAGATTACCTAATGGTTGTTAAGAACAATTATTTTTGGTTAAAACCTACAAGTGAAGCTGGTTTCATTGCCAACGGAGATATTATTGAAGTCTTAGAGATCTTTAGTATCAAAGAATTATATGGTTTTAGATTTGCGGAAGTAAAATTAAGAATGGTAGATTATCCTAATATGACACCTTTTGAAACAGTACTACTTTTAGATACTATCGATGTAGAAAGTGCCTCACTAAGTTATGAAGAATCAAACCGATTGTACCAAGAAGTCTCTAAGGATTATGAAGGGGAGACAAAATATAAGCGCTTTTTAGGAGTAAAGAACAATAAATTTTTCAACGCTTTACAAGTCAAGTTTTCGTATGCAATTACTTGCCATAAGTCTCAAGGTGGTCAATGGAACACCATTTTTGTAGAGCAACCGTATTTGCCAAATGGTATGGATAGAGATTATATTAGGTGGTTGTATACAGCAATTACAAGAGCAAAAGAAAAGCTGTATTTAATTGGGTTTAAGGATGAGATGTTTGTAGAAAAAGAATCAAACTAAAGTAGTTATAATGGAAACAATTCTAAGTGTTTTTTTAGGCATTGGGCTTTCAGCTTCTGTAGGTTTTAGAGTCTTTTTGCCATTGTTTGCTTTAAGCTTAGCAGCCTATTTTAATGTTTGGGAGCTTAATGAGTCGTGGCAATGGATTGGTAGTATAACTGCTGTAATTACTTTAGGTATAGCAACTTTGGTTGAAATTGTAGCCTATTACATTCCTGTGGTAGATAATTTATTAGATAGCATCGCCATTCCGTTAGCAACTATCGCTGGTACAGCGATAATGGTGTCTACCGTGGCAGATTTAAGTCCTGTAATTACTTGGGCTTTGGCGATTATTGCAGGAGGCGGAACTGCAGCCGCCGTTAAAAGCTCTGCTAGTGCAACACGCGTGGGGTCTACGGTCTCTACAGCTGGCTTTGGAAACCCTATAGTATCAACCGTTGAAACAGGTACCTCCGTTGTAATGACTATTGTCTCTATATTCTTACCGATTTTAGCAATAATCTTAGTTCTATTTATATTTTATTTGATTTATAAACTCTATAAAAAGATGCGACCAAATAGACCGAAATCATCTTAAAACCTTATTTTTGAAATTGAATTCGTTCCTTATACAAATTACATAGATGAAAATTATATCCATGATTCCTGCACGCTATAGTGCATCCCGATTTCCAGGTAAATTGATGCAGAATTTAGCAGGTAAATCTGTAATTCTAAGAACTTATGAAGCTACTGTAGCAACTGAGTTGTTTAGCGAGGTGTATGTGGTGACTGATAGCGATATTATTTTTAATGAAATTGTTAATAATGGCGGCAAAGCCATTATGAGTATAAAGGAGCACGAATCGGGTAGCGATAGAATCGCAGAAGCTGTTGCTAATGTAGATTGTGATATTGTAATAAATGTACAGGGAGATGAACCATTTACGGAAGGGGAAAGTTTAGCAAAAGTAATTGAAGTTTTTAAGGACGATAAAAATAAAGAGATTGATTTAGCTTCTTTAATGGTTGAGATTAATGATTTAGAGGAGATTAAAAATCCGAATACAGTAAAAGTCATTGTAGATCAGCAGAATTTTGCATTGTATTTTTCTAGAAGTCCAATTCCGTATCCAAGAGATGCAAATGTAGGGGCACGTTATTTTAAGCATAAAGGAATTTATGCTTTTAGAAAACAAGCTTTATTAGATTTTACCGTTCTGCCAATGCAGTTTCTTGAAGCATCTGAAAAAATTGAATGTATTAGATACTTGGAATATGGTAAACGTATAAAAATGGTAGAAACTCAAATTCAAGGAGTAGAAATAGATACACCTGAAGATTTAGAAAAAGCGAAGCGTTTGTGGAAATAAATTATAGTAACATAAAAGTTATAGGCTTTGATGCCGACGATACGCTTTGGGTGAACGAAACCTATTTTAGGCAAGCGGAAGAGGAAGTAGGGCGATTATTGTCGCATTACGAGACGCCTAATAAAATAGATCAAGAATTATTTAGAATGGAAATTGAAAACCTTCCGACCTACGGTTATGGTGTTAAAGGTTTTATTTTATCTATGATTGAATTGGCCGTTGAATTATCTAATGGAGCAGTATCCAATGCTATTATATCTAAAATATTGGTCATCGGTAAGGAGATGATTAATAAGCCAATTGAATTATTAGATGGAGTAGAAGAGGTGCTAAAGATATTGTCTAAAGATTATAAATTAATTGTCGCTACAAAAGGAGATTTGCTAGACCAAGAACGAAAACTAGAAAAATCTGGATTGTTAAAATATTTTCATCATATCGAAGTGTTAAGTGAAAAACATGAGACTAATTATATTCAATTATTAAAACGACTAGATATAGAACCAGAGTCCTTTTTAATGGTTGGGAATTCTTTAAAGTCAGACATTTTGCCTTTAGTGAAGATTGGGTCAAAAGCTATTCATGTGCCATTTCATACCACGTGGCAGCATGAAACAGTATCTAAAGAAGAATCCAATGGATCGGAATATAAGACGGCACATAATTTAACTGAAATTTTAAAATATTTTAATTAAGAATTTGAAAGTACTTGATAAGCATACATGGAATAGACAAGCTCATTTTGAGTTCTTTAATACGTTTGTAGATCCTTATTTTGGAGTGACATTCAAAGTAGATGTTTCAAATGCTTATGAATATTCACGTCATAATGACCCCTCTTTTTTTATCACCTATTTGCATGCTACAATGCAGGCTATAAATGACGTTGAGAATTTAAAATACAGAATAAATGACTGTAATGAAGTGGTGGTATGTGATACCATTCATGCATCACCCACAATCTTAAGGCCTAATAAAACATTCGGATTTTCATTTGTGACGTATCATAAAGATATTCTAAAATTTCAGAATAATTTTTTAAAAGAAAAAGAAAGAGTATTTGGTTCTAATGAACTATTTCCACCGGTAAACTCAATAGATTGTGTGCATTGCTCGTCTTTGCCATGGGTGAATTTTACAGGTCATAAAGAGCCGTTCAAAGGAGGTAAAGAATCTATACCAAAATTGGCGTTTAGCAAAATGGAAAGTGTAGGATCAAAAAAAGAAATGCAAGTCGCTATCAGTGTAAATCACGCCTTGGTAGATGGCTATCATATTGGACTATTTAATGAAAAGTTACAATTTCATTTAAATAGTTATTAAATATAAACTAAGTTATTATTTTTGTTAAAGATATAAAGTAAATGATATTCAAAAATTATCCAATGGTGTCCAGAGTTGTTTTTGGACGAGGAAGTTTTAATCAACTCGATGAGATCCTCTCTTTAAAGCGTAAAGGACGCAATGCACCATTTATATTTTATGTTGATGATGTCTTTAAAGGCAATCATTGGTTAACGTCTCGCATTACATTATCCTACAAGGATAAAATTATATATGTTCCTACTAATAATGAGCCAAGCACCGATCAGATAGATCAGTTAGTTGAAGACATTATATTAGAATATAGTGAACTTCCATCTGGGATTATTGGTATTGGGGGCGGTACGGTTTTAGATGTTGCGAAAGCAGTGTCTTTAATGCTAACTAATAAAGGAGAGTCTAAAGATTATCAAGGATGGGACTTAATAAAACATGCTGCGATTTATCATGTTGGTATTCCTACAATTTCTGGTACAGGTGCAGAAGTGTCTAGAACCACAATTTTAACTGGTCCGGTACGTAAACTGGGAATCAACAGTGATTTCACCCCATTTGATCAGGTGATTTTAGACCCAGAATTAACTAAGGATGTTCCAAAAGATCAATGGTTTTATACCGGAATGGATTGCTTTGTGCACTGTGTCGAATCTCTCACAGGAACATATCTTAATGCTTTTAGCGAAAGTTATGGGGAAAAGGCTTTTGAGCTGTGTAAAGAAATCTTTTTAAGAGATACGTTAAGTGTCGAAGAAGCGCAAGATAAATTAATGATGGCTTCTTGGCATGGTGGGATGAGTATTGCTTATTCGCAGGTTGGTGTCGCGCATGCTATGAGTTATGGTTTAGGGTACCTCTTAGGTGTAAAACATGGTATTGGAAACTGTATCGTCTTTGATCATTTGGAAGAGTTTTATCCTGAAGGTGTAGCCATTTTTAAAGAGATGAAAGCCAAACATAATATTGAAATCCCATTAGGAATTTGTGCTGATTTAGATCAAAGTCAATTTGATATTATGATTGATGTGGCATTGAGTTTAGAACCACTTTGGGAAAATGCTATTGGTAAAAACTGGAAAACCATTATCACCAGACAAAAGCTTTTAGAGCTTTACAAAAAGATGTAACATGCGCTGGTTAGCCAAATTTGTGTATTTTAAGTTACTGGGTTGGAAGGTTGTTGGGAACACTAACTTTTCAAAAGATAAAATTAAAAAATCTATTATTATTGCTGTGCCTCATACTAGTTGGCACGACTTTTATATAGGTGTACTTCTTCGCAAGGTTACTGATGTTAAAACTAATTTTGTAGGAAAAAAAGAACTGTTTGTATGGCCATTTGGTTACTACTTTAGGGCTATTGGCGGACGTGCTCTCGATAGAACGTCTGGTCAAAATAAAGTAGAAGCTATTGCAAAACTATTTACCGAAACAGATGAGTTTCGATTAACATTAGCACCAGAAGGTACTCGGAAAAAAGTAGAAAAGTGGAGAACAGGATTCTACTACATCGCCAAAACGGCAAATGTGCCAATTATAATGTTCACGCTAGATTTTAAGAACAAGCAAAACAAGATCTCAGAACCATTTTATCTCACAGATGATATAGAAGCTGATTTTAAGGTGATGAAAGCTTTTTTTAAAGGTGTAGAAGGAAAAGTGAAAGAATACAGCTAAAACTTATGAAGTAGATTCTGGCACGAGAATTGAAGTATTTCTATTGCAATGAAACATAAAGTAAACTCCAAGTCCCTAAAAAGAAACATTGTCCCAAAAAGCTGTCTGATTTAATTAGATGGCTTTTTTTATTAGTATCATTTTTTAGGATATTTCTTACATTTCTATTTGTTAAAGTTAGCAAAAAACCATCAACTCAATGTATTGATAATTAGGTTTTTGTGTGTATTGTGTTTCTTGGTTTTAAATTTAAAAAAACCAAAACTTGATTTTTTCGTATATATAAGTACAAAGTATTAACTCAAAAAAACACAATTATGATTAACAAGAATTTCAATTCAATTTTCGTTTTATTATTAACACTTGGTGTAACATTTACATCTTGTAGTGATGATGACGACAACAATGATGGGGGCGATAATTACGACTCTGTTACATTATATGCTTCCAATAATTCAAATGGAAATATTTCCGTTTATGATTTTGAATCTGAACAAAATATTGAAACAAAAACTTTAATAACATCCTCTACTGCAGCTGATGGAATATTTTATGACGATGATTCTGAATCAGTTTATCAAGTATCAAGATCTAACAATAGTATAGAAGGTTTTGCCAATATTGATGATTTGGTTAGCGGAAGTGTATTAAACGCAGATTTTTTAGGAACAAACGACATGTCTAGTCCAAGAGAAATGGCTGTAAATGGAAACCTTTTTGTTGTAGCAGATAATGCAGATGCAGATGGAGACGATACAACTGCTGACGGAAAATTGTTTATTTATACCTATTCTGGGACTAGTTTCTCATTAAGGAATGTTATTACCACAGATTTCAAGCTATGGGGAATTACATTTATCGGCAACGATTTATATGCAGTAGTGGATGCCACTAGTGATTTAGCGGTATTTAATGATTTCTTGTCCAATACTACTGACGCTACAGTTAGCGCCACTAAAAGAATTACTATTGAAGGTGTTGTAAGAACGCATGGTATAACCTATGATGCTTCTTCAGATACTCTAATTATGACTGATATTGGAGATGCTACTAACGTACAAGATGATGGCGGGTTTCATATCATTTCAGGTTTTACTAGTAAATTTAACGCCGTTGCAAACGGTGATATTATGGCTGTGGCAGGAAATCAAATAAGAGTTTCTGGATCTTCAACGTTTATGGGAAATCCTGTTGATGTTGCTTACGATTCTGAAAACGAAGTTATTTATATCGCAGAAGCCGGAAACGATGGTGGTCGTATATTAGGTTTTTCTAACTTTTCAGCTGGTGGAAATATTGCCCCTTCTTTTAATAGTGCACTAGCTTCTGCATCAGCAGTATATTTAGAGGATTAATCAAAGCCTTATAATAAGTTTAAACAAAGCCGTATTTTATACGGCTTTGTTTTCTTTTATGAATTTATCTAGCATAGAATTCGTCTGACTTTGAAGTTTGTTCTTAAAGAACTGCATTCCCCCAAAGAAAATGCCTTTAACCCCCATAGCTTGCTTTGCCCATCTGCGCAAATTAAATTCGTCTGTATGTTTAATAATTAAACCGTCTTTAAATTCAAAAGACGCATCGATCTTGTTGTGTACTTTTCGTCCTGTTTTGCTAAAATTATAAATAGCTTCCCAATGCGCAGAACCTGTCTTAGCGTTAGCTTTGATTTCTGAAAATTCAACGTTAAATCCTTTTCCTTTTTGGGATTCACATAACATTAACCACATAGCCTTAGCACGCTCGCCTTTTAAAGTTCCAAATGCAGGGTCTTCAAAAGTAATATCGTCATGATAACAAGATATCATAGTGGGACCATCACAATTACTTAAAGCTGTATAAAATTTTTCTACAATATTTTTCATAAGGTTAAAGTTAGTTTAATTATTTATAAAACCATGCCACACAAAATTACGTAAGTAGAATGCTATTAGCTTATATTCTTTCATTCGAATGGGATTTAATTGTTATGAAAAGGAGAGGCCATCTTTAACGAGATGGTCTTTTTTTTAGTCGATAGTTATTGTGATTTTATAATCAATGTCTGTCTGCTCATCAAATAAAAACTGAAAAATAACCGGTTTCACTGCTTCCCCCTTGTATTGTGGTTTTTGCTCTACCGATTTCTAATCTATATTTATTATATGCTTTGGCAATTACTTCTATATTAAGCGTTGATTCAAAAAATTAAATATAACTTGAGTTTAGTATTGTTAGTGCGATTGTGGTTGTCAATACTATAACCTCCATTTTTTAACCATTCTTTAGTAAGACATCGGATAATATAATTTTGCATTCTAAGATTTTGTCTACACCTTCAGAAACACCTTCAAAGAATTCTGAAGCCAATTCCCCAACCATTTTACCTCCTTTGTTTAAATTTTCTTTTATTTAGTTTGTGATGCGGTTACAAGAGAATAAACATAAAGCGATAAGAGGAATTAGTATGTTGTATAAATTCATAATGACTTGATTTAAGGTCATTAATAACCGTGAACTTAGCGCGTATATTTCTTAATCTTGTCTATGATTTTCTGTAAATTATCATATACAAATTCATTCGTTTTACCGTAATAAAAAGAGATAAAACAAACCACAGAAAGAAATAATATGGCGCCAATTACAGCTTGCAAAGGTTCTAAAGTTCTTCCGATGCTTTGGTGAAGACCGAAACCAGTAAGACTACCGTAAATGATAATGAAATGAATGACATAAATGGATAGTGTTTTCTGGCCAATTTTTAGAATTAACGGTTGTTTAATATAATTTTCTGCTAAATAGAATAAAGAAAAGATAATCAACACATTTCCTAGTCTGGTAAATAAATAATTATAATAAGCAACCTCTTTTAAAATCGATAAATCTAAAATATAGTATAGTTTCATTAATGTTTCAGAAGAACCGAAAATAAGTGCAATTCCAATAACAAAAAAACCAGATACAATGGCCATTTTAAATTTTGGACGTTCTATATAGCGATAAAATAACGTTGCGATAAAAGCACCAAAGGCTACATAGCCAAACCAAGGAATTATATTAAAAATGGAACCGTTTGCTTTAGATAAATAGTTAGAAAACACCGTAGGAATCTCTGCTAATTCTAAACGGCGGTATAAAGGCTCTAGTATAAAAATGGTTAAACCAAGTAGTAACATCACTATTGAAAATACCAAGGTTTTCTTTAGTGTGAGCCTGTAAATAAAAACAATTAGTATAAGGGAGAGTCCAATACATTGTAAAACATCTACAACTAAAAAGGAATCGGGAAATTTACCTGTTAGCCATTCAAAAATTGGGGCCCGCAATAAATAACCGATACCAATAAGCATAAATCCTCGTATTAGGCCTTTATGCATTCGCTTCTCAATTGTTCCATTAAGTTTCGCTCTTATTAATAAATATGAAAAAATGAGACCCGAAATAGTGAAAAAAGTGGGTGCAGTAATACCTCTTGTGTATTCCCAAACTTTATAAGCTGTATAGCTATGATTTCTATAAGAAACGTCTAAAAGGGTATCTATAAAGTGTCCTTGTAACATCATTAAGATAGCAAATGCTCTTACGGCATCTATGAAGTATAGTCGATTTGTGCTCAAGTAATAATTGATTGGTGTACAAATGTACTATTTTACAATTGTAAATAAATAATATCAAACAATTTTGATATAGTAACCTTATCTTTTTTGCATTTAGAACTATGAGGCTTTGTTGTTGGTATGATCACTATCGAGATAAACACGTGTTCGCGGTAAACTTTCTGGGTAGTTTTTCTGAATAAATTCTATCATTTTTTCACGAACATGCACACGCAGATCCCATGCCGTAGGTGAATTTTTGGCACTTACTAAAATTCTAATTTCAATTGTGGTTTCTTTTGAGTCTGTTACCTGTAAAACATTTACTTGTTTATCCCAAAGAACAGTGTTTTCCAATATTTTGGTTAATTCTGTTCGCAAGGCATCAAAAGGAACATGATAATCGGTATGTAAAAAAACGGATCCAATTATGTCAGCTGAATTGCGAGTCCAGTTTTGAAAAGGATTTTCCAAAAAGTAAGTTGACGGTAAGACCAAGCGTCTTTTATCCCATAATCGTATTACCACGTAAGTGAGATTAATTTCTTCGATCCAACCCCATTCATTTTCTACAACTACAGCATCATCAATTCTAAAAGGTTGTGTAAAAGCTATTTGAATACCAGCTAGCAATGCGCCAACTACTTTTTGAGCTGATAAACCAATAATAATTCCGGCTAAACCAGCAGAAGCAAAAATACCATATCCAATTTTTTTAATGCTATCAAAAGAGAGTAAAATAAATCCTATAGCTAATAGCCCAATAATAAATATGATGATTTTTTCGAGAAGATTTATCTGCGTATACATCTTTCTGGCTTCAAGATTGTCTTCAGCAGAAATATCATAACGTTTAAGGAAGAGTGCTTTACCTTTTTTTAGGAAAATTATTAATAACCAAGCGAAACAAATAATTAGGAGATTATGTTTTTGTGGAACTAACAATGAGCTTTCATAATCTTCAAAATTTGAAAGTGAATTGATATAGTTGATAATACCTTCAATATTAAAAATTATTAGAATTAGTAAGAGGCATATAGTCAGTTGAATGGATCTTTTCATAGTATAAAAAGGGACTTAAGTGTCTCGTTTAATATATTCGGTTTATAATGGAAATGCAAGTAAAACCGCTACAAATCTGTTTATCTATATCTTTTTTGTGTTTTTTGAAAATAAAAAAACTTATAATTGAACATATTACAATCTAGAGGATTGTTTATTAATGAAAATTGAATTTCATTTAATTATGCTTTTTTTTTATAAATATTCGTAACTGAAGACTCATAAAATTAAAACCGTTTACTACATTTATCGTCTATGGAATTTTTAAACGAACTACTCAGCGACTTTTCATCTTTGGCTTGGGGATTACCCTTGCTTATTTTATTAATTGGTGGAGGTCTATATTTACTAATACGTTCACATTTTTTACCGTTTCGGTATTTAGGGCACGCCTTAAATGTGCTTAGGGGAAAATATGACGACCCAAATGATCCTGGAGAAATTTCCCATTTTCAAGCTTTAACAACAGCATTATCTGCAACTGTAGGGATGGGCAACATTGCAGGTGTTGCCGTTGCTATTTCAATTGGTGGACCTGGAGCTGTATTTTGGATGTGGATTAGTGCTGTGGTTGGGATGTCTACAAAATTCTTTACTTCTACCTTGGCAATAATGTATCGAGGAAAGGATAGTGCAGGGGAGCTTCAAGGAGGGCCAATGTACTTCATTATGGAAGGCTTAGGGAAATCATGGAAACCTTTAGCTGTATTTTTTAGTCTCTGTGGACTTATAGGCGCCTTGCCTGTTTTTAATGTAAACCAACTGACGCAAGCTTTAAATGATATTTTATTAATTCCGAATGGAGTACAAGTAGGCTTATATACCAATCTCACTATTGGTGTTATTTTAGTGTTTATTACTGGCTTGGTGATTTTAGGAGGTATTAAACGAATTGGTTCTGTTGCTTCGCGTTTAGTGCCAAGTATGGTGGCTTTATACTTTCTATTGGTAATTATCATTCTTATAGCACATAACGATGTGTTATTATATTATTTGAAACTTATATTTACAGACGCCTTCGCTGCTAACTATTTTCCTAAAGATGATACCTTTTTAGGAGGTGTTATAGGTGCTTTAATTCTTCATGGTATAAAACGTGGAGCATTTTCTAATGAAGCCGGAATTGGTACGGCGCCAATGGCACATGGTGCAGCTAAAACGGATGAGCCTATTCGCGAAGGTTTGGTGGCAATGCTTGGACCTGCAATAGATACTTTAATTGTTTGTACGCTTACAGCTTTAGCAATTTTGGTTACTGGTGTTTGGGAAACGACTTCTGATAACGGAGTGAGTCTTACAGCATCAGCTTTTGATGATGTTATGCCTATCTATGGTAAATATCTACTACTAGTTTGTATTGCTGTATTTAGTATGAGCTCCCTATTTTCTTACTCGTATTATGGTACAAAATGTATGTCGTTTCTTTTTGGAGCGGATAAAAAGCACTATTATAATTACTTCTATATCTTGAGTATTTTTATCGGAGCTACGACGAGCTTAAGTATGATGATTAATCTCATTGATGGAGTGTTTGCATTAATGGCGATACCGACTATGTTGGCAACGCTAATCTTAGCTCCAAAAGTGTTAATTGAGCTCAAAGCGTATATTCAACGATTAAAAAACGAGTAATTATTTGCTAACAGAAGCTTTAAATTGTTGAGGAGTCATCATTTCCGTTTTCTTAAATTGTCTGTTGAAATAACTAGTGTTGTTAAATCCAGATTTAAAAGCGATTTCGGACATTCTCAAATTTTGCGATGTTTTAATTAGCTTTTTAGAAAACTTAATCTTTTCCGAATTGATATAGTCAATAGGCGATATGCCTAAGGTGTTTTTAAACTGCTTATGAAAATGAGACGTACTCATGTAAGCTTTCTCTGCTAGTTGATCTACAGAGATATCTCTATTGGTTAAGTTATCTTTTATGAATTTAATAACGGTTCCAATTCTGGTATCCGTAAATATATGATTGTCATTCGTAATTAACGATTTGGCCTTTGTTTGAAGTAATCTTACAATTAATTCCTGAATCATTAAATCCAATAACACATCTTTAGAGGTATTGCTATTAGTAAAAGTATATGTTAGTCGTTCTATTAAATGGTTAACATCTACATTATTTATTAAATGAGAACTGGTGGCATCTAAGTCCCAATTATTGTTTTCATTTTCAATAGCGACATGATGATTAAATTTCCCCACAACTTCTTCAATCTTAAAAGCATCAATTCCTAGCGCTAAACATTGTGTAGGTTCGTTTTTTGAAGCTATTGGAAAATCAATTATCATTTCTTTATTGGTAGGCATTACCACAGATTCTCCCGGAAAAAAATCAAAAGGATTAAAACCTTCTAGATGCATTACCTTTTTTCCGGTGAGCATGCTAGCGATAATGGGAAAGTCAAATTTTAAAGATACTTGTTCGGCAATAACATGAGTTTCATAAATATTTAATTCGGCATATTCAGCATTATAAGTAGTTCTATTTTCTACTAATGTACTCAGTTTTCTATGGCTTTTATGTTGATCTAATAAACCTCTCATATTCAATATTACGAAAAAATAATCTTAAAAATTGTTAATAAGAGATATGTTCAAAATTATAACGGATATGTTCAAGATATTTAAGATATGATAAAATAACTTTATCAAAACTAAAGTATAGATAATTTTTATACTAAATAAATATATAATTAATAATAAAACGTATTAAGGTATGAGCTATTCTAAACCAAAATTTAAAGAGAAGTATTCCAATTTTATAAATGGAAAATTTGTGCCACCTGTAGGTGGAGATTATTTTGAAAACACATCTCCTATAGATGGAAGTGTAATCGCAAAATATCCAAGATCACAAAAAGAAGATGTAGAAAATGCGGTTGAAGCAGCAAATGCAGCTAAAGAAGCCTGGGGAAATACATCAGCAACAGAACGTGCTACACTTTTAAATAAAGTAGCCGATATTATAGAAGCAAATTTAGAAGAGTTTGCGATCGTAGAAACTTGTGATAATGGAAAACCAATCCGCGAAACGCTGAATGCAGATATTCCACTGGCAGTAGATCATTGGCGTTATTTTGCAGCATGCATTAGAGCAGAAGAAGGAAGCGCAACAGAATTAGATCAGAATACCTTATCCATGAATATTAAGGAGCCACTAGGTGTAATTGGTCAGATTATTCCATGGAACTTTCCTTTATTAATGTTGTCATGGAAATTACCTCCAGCATTAGCAACAGGAAATTGTGTAGTTTTAAAACCAGCAGAACAAACGCCATCTTCAGCCACATTATTAATGGAGAAAATTGCAGATGTTTTTCCTCCAGGTGTATTAAATATTATTCATGGTTTTGGTCCCGAAGCAGGAAAACCATTAGCATCAAGTTCTAAAATAGATAAAGTAGCCTTTACAGGTGAAACAACTACAGGACAGTTAATTATGCAATACGCGTCAAAAAATCTAAACCCAGTGACAATGGAATTAGGTGGAAAATCTCCAAACATATTCTTTAATAGCGTAATGGATGAAGACGATGCGTTTTTAGATAAAGCTATCGAGGGAGCTGTTTTATTTGCCTTTAATAAAGGTGAGGTTTGTACCTGTCCTTCAAGAATTTTAGTGCAAGAAGATATTTATGATGCTTTTATGGAGCGTGTAGTGGCAAGAACAAATGCTATTATTCAAGATAATCCTTATGATGTAAACACGCAGGTTGGTGCGCAAGCGTCTAATGATCAATATGAAAAAATTCAATCGTATTTTAAAATTGGAAAGGATGAAGGAGCAAAAGTATTAACAGGTGGTGAGGCTAATAAATTAGAGGGAGATTTAGCAAATGGATTCTACATTAAGCCAACCATATTAGAAGGTCATAACAAAATGCGTGTTTTTCAAGAAGAAATTTTTGGACCAGTCGTTTGTGTTACTAAATTTAAAGATGAAGCTGAAGCTTTAGAAATTGCTAATGATACCATGTATGGACTTGGAGCAGGCGTATGGACGAGAGATGCACACCAGTTATATCAAATACCAAGAGCTATAAAAGCAGGTCGTGTTTGGGTAAATTGCTACCATGCTTATCCAGCACATGCACCATTTGGTGGTTATAAAAAATCTGGATTTGGTAGAGAAAATCACCTTATGATGATGAGTCATTACAGACAAACTAAAAACATGTTAATCTCTTATGATAAGAATAAATTAGGGTTCTTTTAGAATTGTATTAATAGCAAATTAAGGCTGAATTAGACCATTTAATTCAGCCTTTTTTAATATCATAATTATATGAAACGAGTAGAAATAACAGATAAAGCAGTAAAGATTATTAAGCAATTAAAAGCGAAGCATGGTGAATTAATTTTTCATCAGAGTGGAGGTTGTTGTGATGGTTCTGCACCTATGATTTTTGAGAAAGGAGATATGTATCTCGATGAAAGTGATGTGCTTTTAGGTGAGGTAGAAGGTGTAAACTTCTACATGAACCAAGATCAGTTTGAATATTGGAAGCACACACACCTTACTGTAGATGTGACAGAAGGACGCGGATCTAGTTTTTCATTAGAAATCCCATTAGGACTTCGGTTCTTAATTCATTCACGATTATTAACGGAAGAAGAGGAGAATCATTTTAATTCTACAGTTTAATAATCTAAAGAGTTTACGATTAAGAAAGCCTATATATTCAGTATATAGGCTTTTTTGTGTTTTCGTAATTTAACTTATAATTATCATGAATATGATATGTTTTTCGTTTTTAAATTATCAAAAATGAAATATTTTAACTATTCATTATTGTATATGTTGCTAATTTGATATATTTATGCTAAATAACTATATATGACTATAGATTTGTGTCCAAATTGCAGTAGCGATCAGTATGTTAAGAGCGGAATAGTGAATAAAAGGCAACGTTACAAGTGTAAAAAGTGTAATTATTATTTCACAGTTAATAAGATAGGAAAGAAGATAGATGACTACTATGTTAATAAATCACTGCAACTTTATTTAGAAGGGCTCACCTATCGAGAAATTGAGCGCATATTAGGAATTTCTCATGTCAGTGTTATGAATTGGGTAAAAAAATACAATATTAAGCGCCCTTATAACTCTAATTATCACCCGACTTATAAAATTTTAAATGCAAATGAGCTTGGTCGTTATTTTTCAGAGCCTGAAAATATAAAAGGTGCAGGTGTTGTTGTCACTGAATTGGGTGATAAATTTATGCTCATAAAATGGGAGCGATTTAAAGATTAGTATATTAAATTAACAGATAAGTATATAAAATATGAATTAAAGAGATGTTTTTAAGAGCTTAGTAGTGCACACAAAACTAATTTTAAGTACTAACTAATCTTTTTAAACAATGAAGAATCAAACTTTTGTATTGATAGGACTGTTTATCATGTTCTTTCAATTTATGATTGCTCAAGGCTCGCCAGATTATTCTGGTGGACTTAAATTCAAATTCAACGAAGATGGCTCTAAATATCTTCGTCTCATTTCTTGGGCACAAGTCCAAGCCAATTACAATACGGATGACACATTTGACAGTAACGGAAACGAAAACAGTAAATTAAACTTTAATTTACGACGTGCTAGAGTGTTAATGTTCGCTCAAATTAACAAGGACTTTTTAATTCTAACTCATTTTGGATTAAATAGTTTAACAAGTTCCACGTTAAGTCCTACTGGAAAAGGTGATGGTTCTCAACTCTTCTTTCACGATGTTTGGGCGCAATATAATGTAGGCGAAAATCATACTGTTGGTGGAGGATTACATTATTTCAATGGTATTTCTAGATTAAACAATCAAAGTACACTTAATATCATGACGCTAGATAACAACCGTCAGTCATGGGCAACTATTGGTTTGTCAGATCAATTTGCAAGACATTTAGGTGTGTTTATGAAAGGGAAATTCAATAAATTACAATATCGCGTTGCTGTAAACGATGCATCTGTATCTTCTTTAGATGGTCGTACAGCTGTTGCAGGTGGTGATGCCGTTTATAATGGTCGCTCTAATCTTGGTTCTAAAGCTGCAGGAAAAACCTATGCTGGTTATTTCGATTATCATTTTTTAGATCAAGAGTCAAACTTTTTGCCTTATAAAGTTGGTACCTATTTAGGAGAGAAAAAAGTATTCAATATTGGTGCAGGTTTCTTTTTACATCCTGAAGGTTCAGTAATTGATACAGGCACAGCTATTGCACCAAATCTTGAAGGTGAAGATGTATCCATCTTTGCAGTCGATGCTTTTTATGATACACCAATTGGTGAAGACGGAAGTGCTATTACTGCGTATGCTGTCTATCAAAATAGTAACTACGGAAAAAACTATTTATATAGCGCATACGGAACAGGAAGTATGCTTTATGGTCATGTAGGTTATGTTCTCAATGGTGATAAATTAAAAACTAGATTTCAACCTTACTTCAGTTACGGAACACATAGTTATGATGCTGTTGATGATAACAAATCTACATTAGGTGTTGGCATCAATGCTTATATGAGCGGACATAATTCAAAATTAACTTTAGAATACATGAATCAAAGCTTTGGATCGGTAGACACTAGTACTATTTCGCTTCAGGCTATGATTTACCTATAAAAACTAAGAAACTATGAGTAACAAACAGGATCACGCAACAGCGTACTGGAAAGAAAATGTGAAGTATCTAGCCATACTTCTAACAATATGGTTTGTAGTATCCTTTGGGTGTGGCATTCTATTTAGAGAAGAGTTAAACCAATTTAAGCTAGGTGGTTTTAAACTAGGATTTTGGTTTGCGCAACAAGGGTCTATATATGTATTCGTGGTATTAATATTCGTTTATGTAAGATTAATGAACAAACTAGATAAAAAATACGGTTACGACGAGTAAGCCTTAACTAACAACATTAAATAAAAATATTATGAGTGTACAAACATGGACTTGGTTATTAGTCGGCATTACTTTTGCGCTGTATTTCGGAATCGCAATTTGGGCTAGAGCTGGCTCAACTAAAGAATTTTATGTTGCCGGTGGAGGTGTTTCGCCATTAGCAAATGGTATGGCAACGGCTGCTGATTGGATGAGTGCCGCTTCCTTTATAAGTATGGCAGGTATTATTTCCTTCGCAGGTTACGATGGCTCTGTTTACCTTATGGGATGGACAGGTGGTTATGTACTTTTAGCATTACTTTTAGCGCCTTATTTGCGGAAGTTTGGGAAGTTTACAGTTCCCGATTTTATTGGAGATCGCTACTATTCAAACACTGCAAGAACGGTGGCTGTAATTTGTGCGTTAATCGTTTCATTTACTTACGTTGCAGGTCAAATGCGTGGTGTTGGAATTGTGTTTTCTCAATTTTTACAGGTAGATATTACTGTAGGTGTGATTATAGGAATGACAGTGGTACTGGCTTTCGCCTTATTGGGTGGTATGAAAGGAATCACATACACGCAAGTGGCACAATATTGTGTTTTGATTTTTGCCTTTATGGTGCCAGCATTCTTTATTTCATTGCAAATGACAGGAAATATAATTCCTCAAATAGGAATGGGTGGTAAAGTTGAAGGCGGAGCATTTCTTATCGATAAATTAGATTCTTTACATACAGAATTAGGGTTTCATGAATATACAAGCGGAACCAAAAGTACTTGGGATGTATTTGCAATTACTTTAGCGTTAATGGCTGGTACTGCTGGTTTACCTCACGTTATTGTTCGCTTTTTTACAGTGCCTAAAGTGAAAGATGCACGTAAATCTGCAGGATATGCATTATTTTTAATTGCTATTTTGTATACAACAGCGCCTGCTGTAGCCGTTTTTTCTAGAACTAATTTAATTGAAACGGTAAGTAACCAACGTTATGATGAAATTCCGGTTTGGTTTAAAAACTGGGAGAATACAGGCTTAATTGCTTGGTCTGATAAAAATGGCGATGGTAAAATTCAATATGTTGCAGGAAACGCATTGTCTAGTAGTAAGCCAGAATTTACAGATGCTAGGGGAGAACATGGTGAGCGTATTGTTGCTAACAGTAGCGGTGAAGTCAATGAATTATATGTGGATAGAGATATCATGGTATTAGCAAATCCTGAAATTGCAAACTTACCAAACTGGGTCATTGGATTGGTAGCAGCCGGTGGACTTGCAGCAGCTTTATCTACAGCTGCAGGATTACTTTTAGTAATTTCTACATCCGTTTCTCATGATTTAATTAAGAAACAATTGCGACCAGATATTTCTGATAAAAATGAATTAAGAGCAGCAAGAATTTCAATTTTTGTAGCGATTTTAATTGCAGGTTACTTCGGGATTAATCCACCAGGATTTGTCGCCGCCGTCGTCGCGCTCGCCTTTGGTCTTGCCGCGGCATCTTTTTTTCCTGCCATTATTTTAGGGATTTTTGATAAACGAATGAATAAAGAAGGTGCTATTGCAGGTATGATCGTTGGTATTACATTAATGATGTACTACATGATGCGATTTAAACTTGATATGTTTGGAGGAGGAACCAGTGAAGATTGGTGGTTTGGAACATCACCAGAAGGTTTTGGAACTATTGCCATGTGTGTCAATTTTGTAGTTTCTGTAGTTATTTCAAGATTATCAGTTGCACCACCTCAAGAGGTTCAAGATATGGTTGAAAGTATCAGAATACCTTCAGGAGCAGGAGAAGCACAAGACCATTAAAAAGTTAATGTTTATATATCATTATTTTAATTTTACTTAGTTAGAGAATCAGTATTGCAATTTTTGTAATACTGATTTCTTATATTAGTAGATATTTAGTTGTTTCTATTAATAATTACGAATTCATGAAAAAACGTCACGAGCAAAAGCTAGTTGTGTTATCAATAGCTTTGTTTTTTGTATTCAATATTCCCTTTGTCCTCATTTTTAATTTTGAAGGCGCCATTTTTGGGATTCCAACACTATACTTTTCGCTATTTACGTTTTGGATGATTTCAATTGTGATTTCATATATCGTTTTAAAACGCCATTATGAATAGTTACGCCGTAATCATTATCATTATTATCTATTTAGCAATGTTGTTTTATATTGCTTTTCTTGCTGAAAAGAAACGACAAAGTAAATGGGTAAATAATCCATACGTCTACACCTTGTCTTTAGCGGTTTATTGTTCAGCATGGACGTATTATGGAAGCGTAGGTATTGCCGCTAATTCCGGAATCCATTTTTTACCAATCTATTTAGGGCCTGTTATTGCTGCACCTCTATGGATTGTTGTGCTTCGGAAAATTATAAGAATATCTAAGCAACATAAAATTTCATCTATTGCAGATTTTATTTCTTTACGTTACGGAAATAATAGGTTTTTAGGTGCATTAGTTACTGTGATTTGTCTTTTTGGTACCTTGCCTTATATTTCTTTACAGTTGAAGGCCGTCTCAGAAACCTTCGAAATTATATCTGGAGATAATAGTTATGTTTCTACCACCGTAATTGACGATTCTACATTTTACATCGCTTTATTGTTAGCCATATTCGCTGCTTTTTTTGGAACTCAAAATACAGATGCTTCAGAAAAACATAAAGGAATTGTTGCCACAGTAGCATTAGAATCGATGTTGAAATTGTTGTTTTTTCTAGCAATAGGAACGTATATTACATTCTACTTGTTTGATGGGACTTCGGATATTTATGAGAAAATTTCTGTAACAGATAACTTTAAAGAATTAACTACACTTGGTAAAGTAGAGGATGGTTTTAATTGGTTCTTCATGATCGCTTTATCATTTATGGTCGTGTTTTTATTACCAAGACAGTTTCAAGTTGCCGTTTTAGAGAATAACAGAGAAAAACATCTTAAGAAGGCTATTTGGTTATTTCCATTGTATTTATTGTTGTTTAATATCTTTGTCATCTTTATTGCTTGGGCAGGGAAACTCACTTTTGGGTCCACAGAAAATGCAGAATACTATACGCTATTATTGCCCTTAGAATATGGTAATACCTTTTTGGCAACGCTTGTGTTTTTAGGTGGGTTTTCAGCGGTGATTTCTATGGTTGTAGTGTCTACTTTGGCGTTGTCTACAATGGTGAGTAATAACTTGGTAATTCCATATGGGTTCTTAGATAAATTCATAAAAAATCAACCGGAACGCAATTCAAAATACATTAAGACTATCCGTCGTGTTTCTATTTTTACCATCATTATCGCAGCATATTTCTTTTATGTAATTTTTTCAAAAGCACTATCGCTGTATTCCATAGGTTTAATATCGTTTGTGATTATATCTCAGTTAGCACCATCTTTTTTTATAGGTTTATATTGGAATCGTGGCTCTTCAAAAGGCGCCATTATTGGAATGATAGTCGGTTTTTGTATTGCTATATACACCTTGGTTTTGCCGTTTACATTGGAAGCTTATACAGGTACAGACGATTTTCGTCAATATGGATTAATGGGTATTGAAGCCTTAAAACCCTATGCCTTATTTGGAATTGATTTTCTAAGTCCACCAGCTCACGCTTTTTTCTGGAGTATAACCTTTAATTTGTTTAGCTATTTAATGTTTTCATTAATGTCTAAAGGAAATTATAGAGAACGTAATTATGCTGAAATGTTTGTAGATAGTAAAAACTTTACAAATCTTCAGGATAATGCCTTGGTTTGGAAAGGTGAAGCTTATGTGGCAGATATTAAAAATGTTTTAGCACGATTCTTAGGTGAAAAAAGAGCGAATCGTGCTTTAAAAATATTTTTCACAAAGTATAAATTATCTCAAGATACACAGTTGGCAGATGCACGTTTAATTAATTTTTCAGAAAAACTCTTAACAGGAAGTATTGGTTCTGCATCAGCAAAAATATTAATTGCAAGTGTGGTTAAGGAAGAGCAGATTAGTTTGGTTGAGGTTTTAAAGATTTTAGAGGAATCTAAAGAGAACATAGTTAGCAATAAAGTACTTCTAGAAAAGTCGAATGAGTTATCTCAATTAACATCTCAATTGAAAGAAGCTAATGAAGAGTTGATAGATAAAGACAAGCAAAAAGATGAATTTTTAGATACTGTCGCCCATGAGTTAAAAACGCCAATAACAGGAATTCGTGCAGCAGCCGAAGTCATTCTAGATGATGAGGAAATGCCTAAAGAAATTAAAGTCCAATTTTTAAAGAATATTTTACAAGATTCGGATCGTTTAGGGCGCTTAATCAAGAATATTTTAGATTTTGAAAAATTAGAAACAGGTGGTTTGCATTTAGACTTACAACCACAAGATATTCAAAAAACAATTGGTAAAGCTATTGCTAGTGTTTCTCAAATTGCATCAAAAAAAGAAGTTTTAATTGTAAATAACAATATGCATCCTTTTGTAATTAACTATGATGAAGACCGTATTCTTCAAGTGTTGACTAACTTATTATCTAATGCTATTAAATTTTGCGAAACAAAAACAGGAAAAATTATAGTCGATTATAAGATCGGTAACCAAGTCGTTGAAATCTCAGTAGCAGATAATGGAAAAGGAATTCCGGAAGAAGATTTTATTTATATTTTCGATAAATTTTACCAATCTAAAAATCAAAATACAAGAAAACCAGAGGGTAGTGGGTTAGGTTTAGCGATTACAAAACAAATAGTAGAAAAGCATAAAGGGAAAATTTGGGCCAAAAAAGATATAAAAAATGGTGCAACGCTTGTTTTTACAATACCTTTTGAGTAAATTGATACCCTAAAGTATGACGAAGAAAATTTTAATTGTTGACGATGAGCCAAATATTGTGATGTCGTTAGAGTACACCTTCAAAAAACAAGGTTTTGAAGTGTTTATTGCAAGAGATGGAAGTGAGGCTTTAGAAATATTAAAAGATCATACGCCTAACGTTGTTTTGTTAGATATTATGATGCCAAATGTAGATGGGTATCAAACCTTAACATTTATAAAAGAATCTGAAAGTCTAAAACATATAAAAGTTGTGTTTTTGACAGCTAAAAATAAAGCTTCAGACGTTGAAAAAGGTTTAAAACTTGGAGCGGATAAATATTTAACCAAACCTTTTTCAGTAAAAAAAATAGTTTCAGAAATATTGGAACTTGTGACTTAGAAATAGTCTGTTAAGTCTTTTTTAAAATTGGTTTTGTGTGCAAACAAACTAAGTTTAATTAAAATTTAAAGACATGAAATTTCACATTAACCCATTAGCGTCAGATATAATTATAAGTATCTATGTTATAGCTACGCTGTTTTTAAGGTTTAAATACGAAAATATTACAAACGTAACTCCTATGCTTTCAATAGTTATGGGAATTTGTTTTGTGGTCATTATTTGGGTGCTTATCAAACTTCAAATACTCAATCCTAATTGGTTTGGCTTACTTAACTCTAAAAAAGGAAAGTCGTGAAATACCAAAATTTTTATAACGAAAGCATCAGTAATCCAGAACAATTTTGGAAAACTCAAGCTAATGAAATCGATTGGTTTAAATCACCTAAAATCATATTGTCTAAGGATAAGTATGACTATAATCAGTGGTTTGAAGATGGGAAACTTAACCTCAGTTATTTGTGTATAGATAAACATATTAATGATGGTTATGGAGAGCAAAATGCGCTTATTTATGATTCTCCTGTTACCAATACAAAACAACATATTACATTTAATCAGCTACATTACGAAGTTTCAAAATTAGCTGGTGGATTGCAAAAGTTAGGCCTTAAAAAAGGAGATACTTGTATTATTTATATGCCTATGATTCCGCAAGCTATTTTTTCTATGTTGGCTTGTGCTAGACTTGGTGTTATTCACTCCGTTGTATTTGGTGGTTTTGCGCCACATGAGTTGGCAATTCGTATTGATGATTGTAAGCCAAAAGCAATTATTACAGCATCAAACGGAGTAGAAATTAAGCGTATTATTCCTTACAAACCGTTTGTAGATGAAGCCATTGTAAAATCTGAAAATAAGCCAGAACATGTTATTGTTTTCGATAGGCAATTGGGTGTCGAGATCCCTGAGAAAGATTATGATGTAGATTATAGAACTTTAGTCGAAGAATCACCTTCAATAGAGGCGGTTTCAGTAGAGTCCACACATCCTTTATATATCTTGTATACTTCAGGAACCACTGGGACACCAAAAGGAATTATTAGAGATACAGGTGGTTATGCTATAGCTTTGAAGTTTTCTATGAAATCTATTTATGGTGTCGATGAAGGTGAAGTATTTTGGGCAGCAAGTGATGTTGGTTGGGTTGTAGGTCATAGTTTTATAGCTTACGGACCGTTGCTTAATAGAAATGCAACTATTGTTTTTGAAGGTAAACCAATTAAAACACCAGATGCTTCTACGTTTTGGCGCGTTATAAATGAACATAATGTAAAAGCAATGTTTACAGCTCCAACAGCAATTAGAGCAATTAAAAAAGAAGATCCTAATGGAGATCTGTTAAAACCATATGACTTATCCTGTTTAAAATATTTGTTTTTAGCTGGCGAACGTTGTGATGTCGCGACCTTAACTTGGGCAGAGCATCATTTAAATATTCCTGTAATAGATCATTGGTGGCAAACCGAAAGTGGTTGGCCAATGTTGGCGAATATGGTTGGCGTAAGCTTACAGCCAATAAAGCCAGGATCTGCAGGTCTTCCTGTTTCGGGTTATGATATAAAAGTTTTAAATGAAGATGGTGAGGAGGTTGAATCTACTGTAGAGGGATACGTAACTGTAAAGTTACCATTGCCTCCAGGAACATTAAGTAATCTTTGGGGAAATCCAGAGCGTTTCAAGTTCGGTTATTTAAATCGTTTTCCAGGTTATTATTTTTCAGGGGATGGAGGTTATATTGATGAAGACGGTTATGTATTCATTACAGGTCGTGTAGATGATATAATTAATGTCGCTGGTCACCGTTTATCTACCGCAGAAATGGAAGAAATAGTAGCGTCACATAATGCTGTTGCAGAATGTGCTGTATTTGGAGTGCATTGCGAAATTAAAGGGCAAAAGCCTTTAGGTTTAGTTGTGTTAAAAACCGATAAAAACTATGAAAGTACACTTGTAGAAAAAGAAATAGTACAAGATGTTAGGAGAGAAATAGGTGCTGTAGCATCCTTTAGAGATGTACTTGTTGTAGAACGTTTACCAAAAACAAGAAGTGGAAAAACACTTCGGAAACTATTGCGAAATATAGCAGATGAACAACAGTATAATATACCATCAACCATTGATGATGTTGCGATTATAGATGAAATAAAACGAGTATACCAAAATTATAGTATCGGGATATATAAATAAAAACATAACATTCTTACACTTCATATATAAAAGTGGTTAAAGTCCAATAAATCATATTAAATTAAAAAAAGCATGAGTAATTATCATATTAAGCAATTTGAAGAATATTTTCAAGTTTATAGAAAATCAGTCCGTAATCCAGAACAATTTTGGGAAGAAATAGCAGAGGAACATTTTACATGGAAAAAGCGATGGTCTAATGTTTTAAGTTATGACTTTAAGAAAGCTGAATTCAAATGGTTTGAAGACGCCAAACTTAACATCACAGAAAACTGTATAGATAGACATTTACATACTAGAGGAGATAAAACAGCATTGTTATTTGAACCTAATAATCCAAATGATGAGGCAGAACATATTACATATAAGCAGCTCCATGAGCGAGTGTGTAAGTTTGCTAACGTATTAAAAGATAAGGGGATTAAAAAAGGAGATGTCGTTTGTATTTATTTACCCATGATTCCTGAATTAGCAATTTCAGTATTAGCCTGTGCACGGATAGGCGCAATACATTCCGTTATTTTTGCAGGTTTTTCTTCTACTGCAGTTTCTTCCCGAGTTAATGATTGTAATGCCAAAATGGTTATTACGTCCGATGGATCTTATCGTGGTTCTAAAACTATAGATTTAAAAGGTATTGTAGATGAAGCTTTAAATGATACACCAGGTATAGAATCTGTTCTAGTTGTCAATCGTATTAATTCTGGGGTATATATGAAAGAGGATCGTGATGTTTGGATACAACCACTTTTAGACGATGCGAGTGCAGTTTGTAATGCTGAAATTATGGATGCTGAAGATCCGTTATTTATTCTTTATACTTCAGGTTCAACAGGAAAACCAAAAGGTATGGTGCATACCATTGGCGGTTATATGGTTTATACGGCTTATACATTTAAGAATGTTTTTCAATATCGTGAAGATGATATTTATTGGTGTACTGCGGACATTGGTTGGATTACAGGGCATAGTTATATTGTTTATGGACCCTTAGCAAATGGTGCTACATCTGTAATGTTTGAAGGGGTGCCGAGCTATCCAGATTACGGTCGTTTTTGGGATATTGTAGAGAAACATAAAATTTCGCAGTTTTATACGGCACCAACGGCTATTAGGGCATTAGCAAAACAGGGGGCAGAATTTGTAGAAAAATATGATTTGTCGTCTTTAAAAGTTTTAGGGTCTGTAGGAGAGCCAATAAATGAAGAGGCGTGGCATTGGTATGATGAAAACGTTGGAAAAAAGAAAAGCCCGATTGTTGATACATGGTGGCAAACTGAGACGGGCGGTATTATGATTACTCCAATTCCGTTTTCTACGCCAACTAAACCAACTTATGCGACTTTGCCATTTATAGGCGTACAACCAGCTTTAATGGACGAGAGCGGGAAAGAATTAAAAGGTAACCAAGTAGAAGGGCGTTTGTGTATTAAATTTCCATGGCCTTCAATGGCAAGAACCATTTGGGGTAATCATCAACGCTATAAGGACACCTATTTTTCTGCCTATGATAATATGTACTTTACGGGAGATGGAGCCTTAAGAGATGAGGTTGGATACTACAGAATTACGGGTCGTGTAGATGATGTCATAATCGTTTCCGGTCATAATTTAGGAACAGCACCAATTGAAGATGCTATTAATGAGCATCCAGCAGTTTCAGAATCTGCTATTGTAGGATTTCCACATGATGTTAAAGGAAATGCGTTATATGGTTATGTAACCCTAAAAGATGTTGGAGAAAGCCGAAACCATGATAATTTAAGAATGGAAATCAATCAGCTAATTACAGATAGAATTGGTCCTATTGCCAAACTCGATAAAATTCAATTTACGGAAGCATTGCCAAAAACTAGATCAGGTAAAATTATGCGTAGAATTTTAAGAAAGATTGCTGCAAATGAAGTCGATCAATTAGGAGATACAAGTACGTTGCTAAATCCGGAAGTCGTGCAAAGCATAATTGATAATGTGAAATAACACATCATAACATCAAATTTTAAAATCCAAAACTTCAATTTAGTTTTGGATTTTTTTTTGAGTATATAAATTACTATTTAAGATTTAGCTTCTTTGGCTTTATCTATAATCGCTTTTAAACGTGCTTTACGTTCGTCTGATTTAGACTTTAGCTTATTCTTTTTTTGAGCAATGAGTTTGCTATGCTTGGCCTTATTGTTTGTGTTTTTTTCGCGTCCTGTTTTTGCCATGATTTAAGAAATAAATATCTAGAGGCAAAGCTACGCATAATTTAATATAAACGTAAGACTATTGTTAGGGGCTTAGATTCTGCATTACCATTTACTTTTTTTATCTTCGCCTCAAATTAAAAAGAATGTTATGTTAAAGGCTGTTTTATTTGATATGGATGGTGTAATTGTAGATACAGAACCTTTGCATCGCAAAGCCTACTATCAGATGTTTAGTGATGTAAATATTGATGTTGATGAGACACTATATGAATCCTTTACAGGGCAATCTACTATTAATATTTGTAAACGCTTAGTCGATCATTTTAAGATGGATGTCTCTCCTGAAAGTTTAGTAAGTATCAAAAGAAAACACTTTACCTATTTATTCGAAAATGATTCCGATTTAACCTTAATTGAAGGGGTTTTAGAACGCATTAAAGATTATCATGCTAATGGTTTAAAATTGGTTGTAGCATCTTCTGCTTCAATGCCAAATATTAAGCGCATATTCAATCGCTTTGAATTGAATCCATTCTTTATAGGTAAATTTAGTGGAGCCGATTTAGAAAAATCAAAGCCACATCCTGAAATTTTTTTAAAAGCCACAGCGCATACGGGTTTTGAAAAATCGGAATGTATGGTAATTGAAGATTCTACCAACGGTATTAAAGCAGCACATGCCGCTGGTATCTTTTGTGCAGGTTTTAAAAGTGCGCATTCTTCGGGTCAAGATTATTCAAAAGCAAATGTTGTAATTTCCAGTTTCAAGGAAATAGCGTATTCTGAGTCACCTAAATTTTTTAAGCACTAAAATCAGCCTTTTGTCGTTTGAGACGTACTTTTGAATATACTTAATTATTAAAGCTTTAATACATTTTACAGGTTTATGATGTGTTAACCTGTAGTTGTTCTTTCTTTTTAGTTTAACCTGCTGTCTATTAGAATGTTGCTATTTTTGTCTGTGTTAGAAAGATATTCCTTATCTTGTATCTCTTCATTATAAACTAACAAATACCACATCATTATGACTATCAGAAAACGCCATATTTTTAGACTGTTCTCATTGGCATTGCTCGTTTGTGCTGTTATAGTGCCTCAAAACGTAGAGGCTCAGCGCAAAAAGAAAAAAAATAAGACGGAAAAGCCTGCTTCAGCACCTAAAAAGGTAAAATCAATAAAAGAGCTTACCAAATCTAGCAAAAAGATTGAAGGTCTTTTTACCATGTATAGAGATACCATTAATGGATCTTTGCAAATGTTAATAAGTGAAGATCATTTAGATAAAGAGTTTATCCATTTTAATCAAATCTCAAATGGAGTAGTAGATGCTGGTCGGTTCAGAGGAGCTTATGGTGGTTCTAAAGTTTTTAAAGTGAAAAAATATTACGATAAAATAGAATTTGTCTCTCAAAATACATCGTTTTATTTCAATCCTGAAAGTGCAATATCTAAATCTAAAGATGCCAATACGAGTGAAGGCATTATGGCAACAGTAAAAATTGAAGCACACGATGATAAAGAAGGCTTGTATTTAATTAAAGCGGATGATTTATTTTTAAAAGAAACCTTAACTCAAATAAAACCTCCGCGTTTTCCGGGTGCTAGCCCAATGGCGTTTACCTTAGGTAATCTCGATAAGACTAAGACGAAAATTAATAGTATCAAAAATTATGATGATAACACCAATCTTGAAGTAGAATATGTGTATTCAAGTCCTTCAGTAATAAATGGAGGATCTCAAGCTATTGCCGATGGTAGAAATGTAAGTATAAAGATATTCCATAGTTTAATTGCCATTCCAAATAATGACTATGAACCACTATTTGATGATCCTAGAGTGGGTTATTTTACGACGCAAGTTAATGATCAAACAGCTACTAATTCAGCACCCTATAAAGATTTAGTACACCGTTGGAATCTAATTAAAAAAGATCCTGAATTAGCCATTTCAGAACCTATTACACCCATTATTTGGTGGATGGAGAATTCAACTCCTGTAGAATGGAGAGAAACAATTAAAGCGGGAGTTTTAGAGTGGAATAAAGCGTTTGAAAAAGCAGGATTTAAAAATGCTATGGTTGTAAAGTTGCAACCAGATGATGCAGATTGGGATGCTGGAGATATTAATTATAATGTTTTACGTTGGACGTCTTCACCAAACCCACCTTTTGGAGGTTATGGACCAAGTTTTGTAAACCCAAAAACAGGCGAAATTATAGGTGCAGATATTATGTTAGAGTATGTGCATTTTACCAACCGCGTTTTTTATGATCAGTTGTTTGATTTAGCAAAAGCCGATATCGAATTTAGTCCATCAGATTATTTAAAAAAGAATGAAGTATTATGTTCTTTTGGGCATGTAATGCACGAAAACACTTTATTTGGGCAAGCATTAATTGAATCTACAACGGGCTCAGATCTTGAAATGGCTCGTATGAAGAAAGAGTCGATGTTAGCTTTGATTATGCATGAAGTAGGACATACATTGGGTTTAAATCATAATATGAAAGCAAGTCAGCTATTCTCACCTGAACAGTTAGCAGATAAAGATTTTATTGAAGGTAAATGTCTAACAGGTTCTGTAATGGATTATGCAGGTATTAATATTACTAACGACAGATCTATGCAGGGTCAGTATTACGATACATCAGTTGGTCCTTACGATGTTTGGGCTATTCAGTTTGGTTATACACCTTTTGACTCTGAAGGAGAGAAAGTAGCACTGCTTAATAGAAGTACAGAACCCGAATTAATATTTGGTAATGATGCTGATGATATGCGTTCTCCTGGTAAAGCAATCGATCCTAGAGTTATGATAGGTGATTTGTCTAACGATCAAATTGGGTATTCTATTGATAGAATTAAGTTAGTTGATAGTATGATGAGCGACGTTAAAACGAAGTTCTCTAAAACTGGTGAATCTTATCAAGAATTAAGACGTGCTTATTATTTATTAAGTGGTCAACGTGCTACTGCTGTTACTGTTATTTCAAGATTTATCGGTGGTGTTTACGTTGATAGAGCAATGATTGGACAAGAAGGCGGTTCGCAGCCATTTACTCCTGTCAGTTTAGAAGACCAAGAGCGTGCAATGAGCGCCTTAACCACATATGCTTTTGCTCCTACAGCGTTTAGTGCACCAAATGATTTGTATAATGATTTAGCGATGCAACGCCGTGGTTTTGGCTTTATGAGAGGAACAGAAGACCCTAAAATACACGAACAAGTCTTAACATATCAACAGAATGTATTAAGGCATGTATTACATTATAATACTTTGCAGAGAATCACCGATAGTGAATTGTATGGTAATGAATACACTTTATCTCAGTTTATGACTGATTTGAACTCTGCCATTTTTAAAGCAGATATCTATAAAAATATAAATTCGTTTAGACAAAATTTACAAATTTCTTATACCAATACGCTTATTGATATGTTAACAGGAAAACAAAGTAGTCGTTATTCTAATAATGCTAAATCAATGACACTTTATAATTTAAAGCAAATTAGAACTATGGCTACGCCTAATGGTAATATTTCTAGTAAAGCTCATAAGGAACATTTACGTACTTTAATAGATAATGCACTTAAAGAGGTGAAATAAAAAGAAGTATTTAGCATAAAAAAAAGCACAAATTGCATTGCAATTTGTGCTTTTTTAATAATTGTAATTTAATTCTAACCCTCGAATTCCATATCATCTCCACCACCATTTCTGCGATCATCAGAACGGTCTTTGTTGTTTAACCTTTGGTTAAATCTGTAGATGAAAGAAACATTAACTTGACGCTGTCTCCATTGAAATTCGCTATATCGACTGTAGAAATCTGTAGTGGTTACAGATTCGTATTTTCTAGAGTTAAGTAAATCTCTAACGTTTACTGATATTGTTGCTTTTTTATCTAATATTTCTTTACTGAATGCTAAGTCTAAAGAGAAAATACCTTCGGTATCAGATTGTGCATCCTGTCTTGCTCCTCTATAAAATGCGCTTGTTTGCCAATCTATAGCGAGAGGTAAAGTGACTTTAGAACTGAAACGTGCAAACCAACTTGTGTTTTTAGCTCCGTAATCTACTCCATTAAAATCACCCTCTGTTTCAAATTGAAAGAAGTTAAAACTAGAGTTTAAACGTAACCATTTTTCAGGATTATACATAGCTCCTAGTTCAGCTCCAACTCTTTTATTAGTCGCTAAGTTAATAGGAATTGTTCTAATAATATCAATACCATCTGTGGTTGTTTGACCAGTGTTTTCCTGTACACGTTCAAAAGAATCTGTTTCGTGTTGGTAATAAACAGACGAGGTAAGTGTAAACTTTTCCCAACGTTTTAAATAGCCTAAATCAAAAGTGCTAGAGTAAGCAGGGTCTAAATTAGGATTTCCTTGAAAAATATTAGTTCTACTAGAACGAGAAGGGAAAGGGTTAATGTACCAACCACGAGGACGGTTAATTCTTCTATTGTATCCAAGTGTAATACTTTCTTCATTCCCATTGTCGGTTGTATTTAAATTATAAATAAAGTTAACAGTAGGGAATAGACCTAAATAATTATTATTAAAATCAGTATCAATAGGGAAACCGAATTCAGTATTTAATTCTTGTTCTGTAAGGCGTGAATCAATTGTTCCTTTTAATTGCGTGTTTTCTAATCGTAACCCAAATAGGTAAGAGAATTGCCCAATTTTAGATCCGTATTGCGTATATAAAGCGTTTACGTTTTCTGTGTAATCGAATATATTTGAAATAGCCTCATTGATCGAAATAATTCCAGTATCTGTATCTTCTTGATTTAGTTGATAGTCCGTGTTACTATTTTTAAAGTTGCCACGATACCCAGCTTCGAAACGAGAATCTTTTCCTAAAGGTAATACGTAATCTGCTTGAAATAGGTATTCTTTTTGATCTTCGTAAGTGAATTCTTGTTCAATCTGAAATGGTTCTGGTAACGTTTGATTGGTAAAAATATAATCTTCATTTAAGTAAGTGAGTCCATCTTCTTTACTTTTCTCGTATTGAAAGTCAGCAGTCAATTTATGATCGCTGTTCTCGCCAAAACGTTTAACGTAATTAAGTGCAACTTGATACTTGTTGTCTTTTTCCGTTTCTCTTTCTCTCCTAAGTGTTTCTTCTACAATGACATTATTGTTAAAGCGTTCACTACTATTTAGAGAAACGTCTGAATCGTTTCCAAAGTTATAGAATAAACTACCTGTTAAAGAGGAAGATTCATTTAAAAAATATTCCATACCAATATTGGCATTGTAGTTTCTGCTTAAGCGATCAACTTTTTGGTCTTCACGGATTCTTCTGAATTCTGGTTCGTCAATTTGATCGTCGTCATCTAAGGTATCAAAATAGTCAACATCAGTGAAGGTGGTGCGTGGTGCATCAGAATAACGCCAACCAAAATTAGAAAACAAATTATACTTTTCTTTACGGTAGTTTAGAGTCGCAGAAACTCCTAAATTATCAGGATTACCAGCGGTTAAATTTACAGACCCATTAAAGCCTAATGTTTCTTTTTGTCTAAGAATAATATTCAGTATTCCTGCAGTACCTTCAGCATCATATCGCGCAGATGGTGAGGTAATCACTTCGACGCGCTCAATAGCTTCTGCAGGTAACTGACTTAAGATATTACTGTCACCAAAACCTGCCATCGCGGAAGGTTTTCCATTAATTAAAATACGGACATTTTCATTACCTCTAAGGCTTATAGCTCCTTCTACATCTACATCAACAGATGGTACATTATTTAGTGCATCGCTTACGGTTCCGCCTGCAGTAGTTAGATCTTTACCGATATTATAAACTTTTTTGTCTAATTTTATTTCGACAGTAGTCCGCTCTGCAACAACCATAACTTCATTCAAAGACGCTACGTCTAAGGCTAAACTGATCGTACCTAAATTGGTATCTTCGTTAAAATTTTGTTCTGGGAAATTTTTTGTTTTGTAAGAGATGTACTCTACAGAGATAATATAAGCTCCAGACGGAACTTCAATTTTAAAATTACCTTTAGTGTCTGTAATACCACCAGTTATAATTTTACTATCGGCTTTAGTTTTAACAACAACTGTAGCGTATTCTAAAGGGATATTGGTATCTTCTTCAAGAATGGTACCTTCAATCGTTATATCTTCTTGAGCAAAAGAAAGCGTAAAACAAAAAATTGAAAAAAAAGCGGTAATAAGGTGTAATTTCATCACAAATATTTAAAGGTTATTAGTCTGTTAGATTTGCAAAAATACCTTTAGTTTAGTTGAAATTGGTTAATCTTGTGTTAAAGACAATAGGTGTTGAGTCGTTTTTAACAAAACATTAGTCTTTGTTCTTTTTTTTCTTTCTGCGCTTCTTTTTTATAACTTCCCTTTCTTTAAAATCACCTTTAATTAGTTCTCTTATTTTAGTCATATCGTCTTCCGAAATGAGCTCCTCTAACTCTAAAAAGTGATTGTCTTCTAATTTTTTTATCGCTGCATTACGATCTATAGAACGTTCAAAATTTGTTTTTAAGATGGCTATTTTCTCATCAAAAAAACTGTTTATATTTATTTTAACGATTTGCTTTTGAAAATCATCAGCTTCTAGAGTGGTTAAGAAATTTGCAATATATTCCTCTTTGCGTTCTTCCGCCTCGCGTTCATATTTAGCAATTTCTTGCTTTGTTGGCTCTCTATTCGTTTGGGCAAAAGTGTTTAAGCTTAAGAGTATGGTAAAAGTGATTAAAACTATCTTTTTCATGTGTTTGTGTTTAATATTGTATAGTCACATGCTGCTCACTTTAAATCATTTTAGTTTATGATAAAATTTAGAACAGGCGCGTTAATGGTTGTAACGTTATAGGATATCTTTGATTGCTTCTGGTGGTCTGCCTATCACAGCTTTATCTCCATTAATTACAATAGGACGCTCTATGAGTTTGGGATGATTGACCATAGCTGCAATAATTTCGTTATCAGTAAGAGTTTTACCTTTAAATTCAGACTTCCAAATAGCTTCGTTCTTTCGGATTAAATCTATAGGTTCAATACCCAATTTTATAATAATATCTTGAAGTTCTACCGATGTTAAATTTTCATCTAAATATTTTATGGTTTCAAATGGTTTGCCGGATTCTTCTAATAAAGAAAGTCCTTGTCTCGATTTAGAACATCTTGGATTGTGGTATATTTTAATCATAGTCTGAGTTTATTACAATTTTAGTGTTGAATCTTCTTTTTGCCCCATCATCATTAAATAGGCTTTTAAGAAAGGCTCGATGTCACCGTCCATAACCGCGTCTACGTTTCCCGTTTCATGGGCAGAACGTACATCTTTAACTAATTTATAAGGATGCATCACGTAATTTCTAATTTGACTTCCCCATTCAATTTTCATTTTTCCAGCCTCAATATCGTCACGTTGTGCCATTTGCTTTTGTAGCTCAATCTCGTACAATTGAGACTTCAACATTTGCATTGCTCTATTTCGGTTATCGTGCTGAGAACGTGTTTCTGAACATTGAATTTGAATCCCAGAAGGCTTATGTAACAGTTGAACTTTGGTTTCAACCTTGTTTACATTTTGTCCACCAGCTCCACTAGATCTGGCTGTTGTGATTTCTATATCAGATGGGTTAATGTCTATTTCAATAGTGTCATCAACCAATGGGTAAACGTAAACAGATGCAAAACTGGTATGGCGCTTAGCATTACTATCAAAAGGAGAAATACGTACCAAACGATGAACGCCGTTTTCACCTTTTAGCCAACCAAAGGCAAAATCTCCTTCAATTTCTAGAGTTACTGTTTTTATGCCAGCAACATCACCTTCTTGCATGTTAAGCTCTCTAACTTTATAACCGCTTTTTTCAGCATACATTAAGTACATTCGCATTAACATGTTTGCCCAATCACAAGACTCGGTTCCACCTGCGCCGGCTGTAATTTGCAGTACAGCGCTTAAGCTGTCACCTTCTTCCGAAAGCATGTTTTTAAATTCTAATTTTTCAATAGAATCAGTTGCCATTTTATAGCGTGTCTCAACATTTTCCATGGGAGCTTCGTCTTCCTTATAGAATTCGTAAATGACTTCTAAATCTTCAAAAAGAGACTTGGCATCGTTATAGTCATTAACCCAACTTTTTTTCTCTCGAATGGATTTCATAATCAATTCGGCAGCTTTGGAGTCATTCCAGAAATTAGGGTCAAAAGTTTGCTCTTCTTCGTTAGCGATTTCTATGAGCTTAGCATCTAAGTCAAAGATATTGTCTAAGTACGTCTAGACGGGAATTGAGATCTTTTATTTGATCTGATGTAATCATATAGTAGAATTTTATACAAATATAAGGTGCGTTGTTAAAGTGCCATAATTTTGAATCGGTTTTTTGGAAATTTCGTAGTTTTATATTTTAGAAAATGAGACTTTAATTTTAATTCTTCTCAATCGAAAAGAGAAAAATAGTCTAGTTTAGTATTTAGAATAGGATTCAAATTTTAATAAAAGATTTCCGCTTTCTCGGGGAAAGAATATGATAATAGATTTAAGAAGCGATACGGTGACAAAACCATCGAAAGGGATGTTAGATGCTATGATGTCTGCCCAAGTTGGAGATGATGTTTTTAGAGAAGATCCAACGGTTAATGAATTAGAAGAACGGTTGGCTGTACTATTTGGAAAACAGAAAGCATTATTTTTTCCATCGGGAAGTATGGCGAATCAAGTTGCTATAAAATTGCATACCAATCCTGGTGAACAAGTGATTTGCGATAAATATGCTCATATCTATAATTATGAAGTTGGAGGAGTGGCTTTTCATAGTGGCGCATCTTGTAAACTCATTGATGGTGATCGTGGTATGTTTACGGCAGAACAAGTAAAGGAAGCCATAAACCCTTCTGAATATTATTATAGTCAAACCAGTTTAGTTGAGGTTGAAAACACCACAAATAAGGGTGGAGGAGCGTGTTGGGATTTTCAAGAGCTTGAAAACATTAAAAACGTCTGTAGAACTAATAATCTAGGTTTTCATTTAGATGGAGCGCGTTTATGGAATGCTATGGTTGCAAAAGATGAAACGGCGTTACAATACGGTCAGCTTTTCGATACGGTCTCCGTTTGTTTAAGTAAAGGCTTAGGCTGCCCAATAGGTTCTGTATTGATAGGTGATGCCGAGATTATGAAAAAATCCTTAAGTTTAAGAAAACTTTTTGGGGGTAATATGCGACAGGTTGGCTATTTGGCTGCTGCTGGTTTGTATGCTTTAGATAATAATATTGAACGACTGGCAGACGATCATAAAAAAGCGAAAGATATAGGAGCGGAGTTATCTAAATTATCCATGATTAAAAAGGTAGAACCTATTGAAACCAATATTGTCATTTTTGAATTAAATGAGGGCGTGGATGAGGCACAATTCCTGAATAACTTAAAAGAAAAGAATATTCATATTATAGGAATGGGAAGTAATAAACTTAGAATGGTCACACATTTGGATTATACAACCCAAATGCATGACAAACTTTTAAGTGAGCTAAAATCTATTTAAACATATCCATTCCAGGAATATTAGGCATACCTTCTTTAGCAACAGCAGCAACTTCTGTTTCATGAACATTGGTTGCTTTGTCAATCGCTTTATTAAGAGTAAGGATTAAATAATCTTCAAGCATATCTTTATCTTGAAGTAATTCGTCAGCAATAGCAATAGATTTGATTGTTCTATTAGCTGTAATTGTTACTTTTAATTTATTATCGCTACTTGCTTCGTCAATTAAAACGGTATGTAAGCGCTCTTTTGTCGCTTCAACTTTCTTTTGAGCATCTTTTAATTTGCCCATCATTCCCATCATATCTCCAAACATATTGTTGTCTTTTTAAATTTATTTTATGAACGCATCTTCATTTTATTTGTTTCCTAAAAAATGATTAAAAATAGGTTGTCTTTCAACTATTTTACTTTAAATAGTGATGCTATGCTTTGCAAAAATAGTCTCATCTAAACAAATTCCATCTCATTTTCGGTTAAAAACAAAAAGTCGAGATGAGTTCGATGCAAAATTACTAAATTGCGCCTCCTTTTGGACTAAATTTCCTGAACAAATGATAAAAAAATCGGATATACATCCACCTATTGCCAAGAAAATCGCACATCAATTAGAGAAACATGGAGATATTCGTGTTGATAATTATTTTTGGATGAAAGATAGAGAACATCCAGAAGTGATTGATTATCTGAATGCTGAGAACGACTTTTGCGATTCTGAAATGGCACATACGAAGGATTTTCAGGCCAATTTATTTGAAGAAATGAAGGCTAGAATTAAAGAAGACGATTCGTCCGTACCTTATAAATATAACGGCTATTGGTACATTACAAAATACGAAAAAGGAAAAGATTACCCTATTTACACACGTAAAAAAGAGCATTTAGATAATCCTGAAGAGTTATTATTTGATTGTAATGTGATGGCTGAAGGAGAACCTTATTTCAAATTAGCAGGGATCAGTATTAGTCCGGATAATAAATTAGTGTCCTACGGTATCGATAATACCGGAAGACGTAATTATACGATTCATATAAAGAATTTGGAAACTCACGAAGTGGCTTTAGATCGCGTATTGAATACTACAGGTTCTTCAAGTTGGGCAAATGATAATGCTACTTTATTTTATACCAAAAAGGACGAGATTACCCTTAGGGCGTTTCAAATATATAAACATCGCTTAGGAGATAATTCGGAAGACGAACTTGTTTTTGAAGAAGGAGATGATACATTTGGTGCTGCGGTCTACAAATCAAAATCTAGAAAATATATCATAATTGCATGCTATAGCACATTAACGAATGAATATCATATTCTAGATGCGGATAATCCTGAAGGCAAATTTCAGGTTTTTCAACCCCGATTGCGAGGTTTAGAATATAGTATTTCTCATTATGATAATCACTTTTATATTCTCACCAATAAGGACAAAGCCATCAATTTCAAACTAATGAAAACGCCTGAGTCAGGTACAGAAATAGAAAATTGGAGTGAGGTGATTGCGCATAGAAGCGATGTTCTATTAGAAGGTATCGATATTTTTAAAGACTATTTGGTTATTAGTGAACGAAGAAACGGCTTAAACGAAATAAGAATAAAACGTTGGGATGGAAGTGAAGATTACTATTTACCTTTTGATAACGAAACGTACACTGCATATACAGGCACCAATGTAGATTTTGATACTGAAATATTGCGTTATGGCTACAATGCAATAACGACTCCGTCTTCGGTTATTGAGTTTAATATGCGTACGAAAACGAAAGTTGTATTAAAGGAGCAAGAGGTTTTAGATAAGAATTTCGATAAAGACAATTACGTATCAGAACGCATTTGGGCCACAGCAGACGATGGTACTAAAATTCCGATGTCTGTAGTCTATAAAAAGGGTGTGAAAAAAGACGGGAACAGTCCGTTGTTACAATACGCTTATGGAAGTTATGGTTCTACAATGGATCCTTATTTTTCAACCATAAGATTGAGTTTATTAGATCGTGGATTTATATATGTCATTACTCATATTAGAGGTGGAGAATACCTCGGTCGCCATTGGTATGAAGATGGAAAGCTACTGAACAAGAAAAATACATTTTCAGATTTTATAGCATGTTCAGTGCATTTAATAAAAGAACGTTATACGTCTTCACAACATTTATATGCTATGGGAGGCAGTGCAGGAGGCTTGTTAATGGGAGCAATTATTAATACAGCACCAGAATTATATAACGGTATTATTGCAGCGGTACCTTTTGTAGATGTTATTACGACGATGTTAGATGATTCTATTCCGTTAACGACAGGAGAATATGATGAATGGGGAAATCCCAATGATAAGCTCTATTATGATTATATAAAATCGTATTCGCCTTACGATAATGTTGAAGCCAAAGCCTATCCTAATATGTTGATTACAACCGGACTTCACGATTCGCAAGTTCAATATTGGGAGCCTGCAAAGTGGGTAGCTAAACTTAGAGATTTAAAAATAAACACTAACAAATTGTATCTTAAAACGAACATGGAAGCTGGTCATGGAGGTGCATCCGGACGGTTTGAGAGCTTAAAAGAGGATGCGGAAGAGTTTGCATTTTTACTTGATTTAGAAGGAATTTCAAGTTAAATCAAAAAAAAAGGTTACTTTTGCGAGGTTTTAGGTGTCTAATAAATTGATTAGTTACTGAAAAATTTTATTTATGAAGCAAAACAAAAATGTATTTGATAATGTGTTACAACTAATAGGTAACACACCCCTAATCAAATTAAATAGAATGACTGCTGACTTCGATGGTGAGTTTTATGCCAAAGTAGAAGCGTTTAATCCAGGTCATTCTTCAAAAGACAGAATTGCATTACATATTATAGAGGAAGCTGAGCGTCAGGGTATTTTGACTCCAGGTGATACAATTATAGAAACAACTTCGGGTAACACCGGATTTAGTATCGCTATGGTGAGTATCATTAAAGGATATGAATGTATTCTTGCTGTAAGCTCTAAATCATCTGCAGATAAAATAGACATGTTGAAGTCTATGGGAGCAAAAGTTTATGTTTGCCCTGCACATGTAAAAGCTGATGATCCTCGTTCTTATTACGAAGTTGCAAAACGCTTACACGAAGAGAATAAAGGTTCTATTTATATTAATCAATATTTTAATCAATTAAATATTGATGCACACTATAGTTCTACTGGTCCAGAAATTTGGGATCAGACAAGTGGTGAAATTACACACTTAATAGCATGTAGTGGAACTGGTGGAACAATTTCTGGAATTTCGAAGTTTTTAAAAGAGCAAAACCCAAATGTAAAAGTTATTGGTGTTGATGCTTATGGTTCTGTTTTAAAGAGCTATCACGAAACACGTGAGTTTGATGATAAAGAAATTTATCCTTATAGAATTGAAGGTTTGGGTAAGAATTTAATTCCTACGGCTACAGACTTCGATCTAATTGATAAGTTTATCAAAGTTACAGATGAAGAAAGTGCACACACAGCAAGAGAAATTTCAAACACAGAAGGTCTTTTTGTTGGTTATACAAGTGGTGCAGCAATGCAAGCGATTAAACAATTACAAGAAGAAGGTGAATTTAAGCCAACGGATAAAATTGTAGTTATTTTTCCAGATCATGGATCGCGTTATATGAGTAAAGTCTATAATGATAAGTGGATGGAAGACCAAGGCTTTTTTGATGCTAAAAGTGCTTTACAAGCTACTATTGAGTACATAAAGTAAATTATAATATAAAAACACATGCCTATTGCTAAATTTGTAATAGGCTTTTTTTTGCAGAATAATTACGTAAAATAGGGTGAATAAAGTGGTTTATAACTTGTGAATACTTCACTAAATAAATTATGCATTCATAATATTATTACCTAATTTTGCAGACACTAACTAGATAAATTAACAATTATTAATCGTTGATTTTATGTGCTATAAACATAGAATTAATAATTAATGTCAAAGTATGCGTGCATGAAGGATTTATTTGCAAAGATTTACAAAGATAAAGGACCACTTGGAAAATGGGCAGCTCAGGCTGAAGGTTATTTTGTTTTCCCTAAGCTCGAAGGGCAAATCTCTAACAGGATGAAATTTCAAGGTAAAGATGTAATTACTTGGAGTATCAATGACTACTTAGGTTTAGCCAATCATCCAGAAGTGAGAAAAGTAGATGCGGAAGCTGGTGCAGCATATGGTTCAGCTTATCCTATGGGAGCTCGTATGATGTCTGGTCATACAGATTTACATGAAAAATTACAAGAAGAACTTGCTGCTTTTGTTAATAAGGAGGCGGCTTATCTTTTAAATTTTGGGTATCAAGGAATGGTATCTACTATTGACGCGTTGGTTGCTAAAGACGATATTATTGTTTACGATGTTGATGCACACGCTTGTATTATTGATGGTGTACGTCTTCATATGGGGAAACGTTTTACTTATAAGCACAATGATATTGTAAGCCTAGAGAAAAACCTTGAGCGTGCTACTAAAATGGCAGAGCAAACAGGTGGTGGAATTCTAGTAATTTCTGAAGGAGTCTTTGGAATGCGTGGGGAACAAGGCCGTTTAAAAGAAATTGTTGAGCTTAAGAAAAAATTCAATTTTAGATTTTTTGTAGATGATGCTCACGGATTTGGAACTTTAGGTGCTACAGGTGCTGGAGCAGGTGAGGAGCAAGGAGTGCAAGATGATATTGATGTCTATTTTGCAACTTTTGCAAAATCTATGGCAAGTACAGGTGCGTTTATTGCAGCTGATAAAGAAATTATAGATTATTTAAAATATAACTTACGTTCTCAAATGTTCGCTAAGTCTTTACAAATGCAACTTGTTGTTGGGGCATTAAAACGTTTAGACATGTTACGCACAATGCCAGAACTAAAAGCGAATCTTTGGACTATAGTTGATGCATTGCAATCAGGTTTAAAAGAACGTGGTTTTGATATCGGAACAACACAAAGTTGTGTAACTCCTGTATATCTTAAAGGTAGTATTCCAGAAGCTATGGCTTTAGTAAGAGACTTAAGAGAAAATTACGGAATATTCTGTTCTATAGTTGTTTATCCTGTGATTCCTAAAGGGTTAATTTTGTTAAGAATGATTCCGACTGCTACTCATACATTAGAAGATGTAAGAGAAACGTTAGATGCTTTTGATGCTATTAGAGAACGTTTAGTAAACGGTACTTATAAAAGAATGTCAGCAGCCTTAATTGCTGCGATGGGCGAATAAATAAGTCACTATAAATATAAAAAGGTCATCGCAATAAGTGATGACCTTTTTTTTTAACTTATATAATTAGCAACCAACATTCTAGGTGCTAAAAATTACTTTTTATAGATTTTTTCGTAACGTTTTTCGTCGCACGTAAACCTTAGGGTCAAAATGTTTCCAGATTTGCTTGATAGCAATATTATCTTCGAGTTCTGGAGTTCTATAACAAGTTTCAATGCCTTTTTGCTTGAAGGTTTCATAATACTCATTAAAAATAACGGCATGGACCCCTTTGTTTTGATAGTCTGGATGAATACCTATTAAATAGAAAATAACATCTTTACTCTGTTTTTTAGCTTTTAGAATATGTGTAAACCCAAAAGGGAATAATCTGCCATTTGCTTTTCGTAAAGCGTTTGCAAACCGTGGCATAACAACAGCAAATCCAACTAATTTATCATGTTCATCCACTACAAATTTGATGTATTCGGGATTAATAAAACTAATAAATTTCTTTTTAAAGTACTCTTTCTGAATATCTGTAATTTCAACAAAAGAGGATAAAGATGAATAACTCTCATTAAACAAATCAAACATACGATCTGCATAAGGCATTACCTCTTCTGTTTTTGTAAGCTGAAGAGCTCTTAACTTATACCGTCGTTTAATCAGTTCTTGTGCCTTTTTAAAAAATTCGGGCTTTACATTTTCAAAAGGGAATTTATTTTCTGAGTATTCTTTTTCTATAATGTACCCATGTTGACTATAGTGATTGATATAATAAGGGTGATTATACCACGTAATCATTGTTCCTAATTGATCAAAGCCTTCGGTCATAACACCGACTTTATCTAAATTTGAAAATCCTACAGGGCCTTCAGCATAACTAAGTTGCTGTGTTCTTCCGATGTCTTCAATAGTATTTAATAACGCTTTGCTGACGTCTAGATCATCTATAAAATCAAACCAACCAAAACGCATTTTCTTTATGCCTTGCTTGTCAACTTCTAGCCAATTAATAATAGCTGCAATTCTACCGACAACTTTTCCTGATTTGTAGGCTAAGAAAAATCGTGCCTCAGCATCTTTAAAGATTGGGTTTTTGTCTTTATTAAAAGTTTCTAATTCTTGTTTTATAATAGGAGGTACCCAATATTCAGAATTTTCGTAAATTTTAAAAGGGAACCGAACAAATGCTTTTAAGTCCTTTTTTGATGTGGCTTCTTTAATTGTTATCATGTAGTTAAGAACGCTATAAATTAAGAATCGAAATCATTTGTTTTCTTTTCCTTTTTCTTCTTTTTCTTGAAATTACCGTCATTGCCATTACCATTATCTATCTTTTTATCTTGATGGAAATCTAAGCGATACGACGCTCCAAATGCAATATTTAAAACAGTTGGTGTGTCCTTAGTATTAAAGGCAAGGTTGGCATCTAACTGAAAGTTTTTAGTCCAGAGATAAGCACCTCCAAATCTAAAAATATTATCCGCATAGAAATCACTTTTAATACCTTGTGCTTCACCGAAGACAACCCACTGTGGAGTAAATGAATGTGTTAGTGTAAAAATATATTGAAAGTCAGATTGATCTGTTCCGATTCTATCTTTAATTAAGTTCATTACAAATACCCAACCTCCATTAAAATTATTCTGTGTCGCCAGCATTATTTTTGGGCTAAAGCCTTCAATATCTGTTGCCGTAAATGGATTGTCTTTAGCGTCAAAATTAGCGCCAGCATAAACAGAAACAGCCGGGATTAAAGATTTCCAGCTAAACTTATTGTTAGCGTGAAAGCTATATAGGTTAGGCTTTTCTTCTTCTGCATTTTTATAAGGATCGTATACCAAATATTTTGCACCTAAAGTGAAATTTTTAAAATTAGAGCGTTTGTCTGGAAGAGGAATTGTAGCATTATTATAAGTGATTTTATCATTTTGATAAATACCGTCTAGAGATAGTTCTAGCTCTTCAAAGAATAAGCCATATCTCAACGCAAAATCAAGACCAAATCCTGACACTTCGTAATTTGCAAGCGCATGCTCTTCTTTTACTGTGTAAGCTCCAGTTTCAAATTGTATAACCCCTGTCCCGACAGAAAAGGCACTTTTAGAAACGCCAGGTCGATTAGAGTTAATAACTTCAGTATATTGGGCGTAGGTAGAATTAAAACTAAAGGCAAAAATTAAAACAAGTATAGATTTGAGTATTCGCATTGTATATGGATTTAAAACCATTCGGTCTATTGTAGATTGAAGTCAAATATAGATATTTTATAGTTTTTTTAAGGAATTAAATCGGATTATAAATGAGTATAATTGTATTTTTGAATATTATAACATGTTTATCATACAACAAGCTTAGTCCATGGGATTATTGAGAACTATATTAATTATTTTACTTGTTTACTTTGGCTTTAAGATATTATCACGTCTTTTTGCGCCTTTATTGTTGAAGTTTGTAGCCAAGAAAGCTGAAGAAAAATTTGGTGGTCAATTTGGTGGATTTCAAAATCCGAATCAAAAAAGACAGGAGCAAAAGCAAAAGGAAGGTGAAACCGTCATTGATAAAATGCCGAACAAAAATGGTTCTTCTAACCAAAAAGTCGGTGAATATATAGATTACGAAGAAATTGATTAATAGAATTCCTTTGTAATTAGGAATCTCATATAATGTTTCAAATAAAATAGCTACTTTTCAGAATCATTCAACTTAAAGCATTTTTATGTCATTTTCTATTAAACGTTTGTTGCCACATATTTTAATTTTAGTAGGATTTGTAGCATTATCTTTAGCCTATTTCAGTCCTGTTTTACAAGGCAAGAAAATCAACCAAAGTGATATCATGCATTACATTGGTATGGCAGAACAGCAAAAAGAGTTTGCCAAAACCACAGGAGAAGAAACCTATTGGACAAACAGTGCATTTGGAGGTATGCCAACCTATCAATTAGGTGCAAAATATCCGCATAATTATATAAAGAAACTCGATTTAACCTTACGATTCCTACCGAGGCCAGCAGATTATTTATTCCTGTATTTTATTGGGTTTTACATATTATTACTTTCACTAAGAGTAGATTTTAAACTTGCCGCACTCGGAGCATTAGCCTTTGGGTTTTCAACCTATCTCATTATTATACTTGGTGTAGGACATAACTCTAAAGCGCATGCCATTGCCTATATGCCTTTGGTTTTGGCAGGTATTGTACTCACTTTTCGGAAGAAATATATACTCGGATTTTTCTTAACAACTATTGCTTTAGGTTTAGAGATCGTAACGAATCATTTTCAGATGACTTATTATCTCCTTTTATTGGTGTTAGTTTTAGGAGTGGCTTATCTCGTCGATGCTTACAAAAAACAACAATTGCCGCATTTTTTTAAGACTGTAGGATTACTTTCTATTGCTGCGATTTTAGCTGTTGGGTTAAACGCTACAAATATTATGGCGACTCAAGAGTATGTTAAAGAAAGTACTCGAGGCAAGAGTGATTTAACTATAAATGTAGATGGATCTCCTAAAGAGGTAACTTCAGGATTAAGTAGGGAATATATTACAGAGTACAGCTATGGTATTCTAGAATCTTTCAATCTCTTTATTCCCAAATTTATGGGAGGAGGAAATTCTGAAGATGTAGGAAGGGATTCTAACACTTATGAAGCTTATATTAGTTTGGGGGCTTCTCCAATTGAAGCCCTAGACGGAGCCAGAAATGCGCCGATGTATTGGGGCGATCAAACAATAGTAGAGGCTCCAGCGTATGTAGGTGCTGTAATTATTTTTCTTTTCGTTTTAGGATTGTTTTTAGTAAAAGGCAGATTAAAATGGTGGCTTGTTGGCGGTACGCTTTTATCATTATGTCTATCATATGGAAAGAATTTTGGGTTATTAACTGATTTCTTTATTGATTATGTGCCGTTGTATAATAAATTTAGGGCTGTAAGTTCTATTCAAGTTATTTTAGAATTATGTATTCCTGTTTTAGGAATTATGGCTTTAGTTCGTTTATTTAATGATTTTCAGAATGATGAAGAAAAACTTAAAACTTTAAAATATTCAGTTGCAATCACAGCAGTTTTAGCTTTAATCTTTTTAATATTTAAATCTTTTCTATTTGATTTTGAAAGTTTCAGAGATGATCAATATATTGGTGCATATGGTCAGTCTTTTATTGATGCTGTAATTGAAGATCGTAAAGCTTTGATGACTGCAGATACATTGAGAGCTCTGGTTTTAGTATTGCTTTCAGCAGGTACTATTTTTATGTTCTTAAAAAAGAAATTGTCTGAAAATTTAGTCGTGGTTGTATTTGCTGTTCTAATTCTTTTCGATTTAGTAACGGTAGATAGAGAATATGTTAATAATGATAATTTTGTATCTGCCTTAAAAGTAGATAAACCTTATCAACCAACTAGTGCTGATTTAGAAATCTTAAATGATAACAGTCATTTCAGGGTTTTAGATATGTCAAATGAAGGACAGCGTAAACCTGCAAGATCTGCCTATTTTCATAATTCATTATTTGGTTATCATGCGGCTAAATTAGGTCGTGTTAATGAGTTGTTAGATTTTCATGTGTATAAAAACAACATGAATGTCCTTAACATGCTTAACACTAAATATATCATAGCGGAAGAACAAGGCCAAATTTTTCCTTATACCAATACAGATGCTAATGGCAATGCTTGGTTTGTTTCTAAACTTAAGGTGGTGAAAGATGCTAATCAAGAAATCCTAGCTTTAGATAGTTTAGATACAAAGACGATAGCTGTTTTAGAACAAACGACTCAGGCTGAATATAATTTAAAAACATCCTATCAAGTTGATTCAATAGCTTCAATTCAGTTAAAAGAATTTAAACCTAACTATTTAAAATACGAATCCAACAATAGAAACGAAGGTGCAGCGGTATTTTCTGAAATATATTATAGTCATGGTTGGAATGCCTACATTGATGGTGAATTGGTTCCACATTTCCATGTGAATTACGTATTGAGAGCTTTAGAAGTTCCAAAAGGAAATCACACTATAGAATTTAAGTTTGAACCGCAGGTTGTAGAAACAGGAAGTAAAGTGGCTTTAGCGAGTTCTGTTTTATTAGGATTGCTTCTTTTAGGTGGATTGTTTTATGAGGTAAAGCGTAGGAAGAATAATTGATATTAATCTTTCATGTTATGAAGTTAACTTATAAAAAAAGTTTTTGGATTTTATTTGTGTTCTCAATTGTTCTCGCAATTTATCAATTTGGTAAATCAAATTCGTTAGAAGTGGAGTTAGCTTTTAAGAAAATAAATTTTATGCTTTTAAAGTCAGATACTCATGTAATAGGAGAAATAGCATCAAAAAGATTATATGATAAAAATGAAATAGAGTCTTTCTTAAATCTAAATCACGCTCATATCACAGTTGATAAAAAAGGAGATACGTTGTTCTTAGATAATACATTTTTGATATTTAAAAATGATTCACTCATTTCAATTATAGTAGACTAATTAATTAGATTCCTATCTTCGTAGGAATTCACGATGAAAAATAAAGTACTCATAATAACCTATTATTGGCCACCAGCAGGAGGGCCAGGCGTGCAGCGTTGGTTAAAATTTGTGAAGTATTTGCCTGAGTTTGGTATAGAACCCATTGTGTATTGTCCTGAAAATCCAAATTATCCCATTATGGACGAAAGTTTGGTGAATGACATCCCAAATACAATTACTATTTTAAAACAACCGATTAATGAACCTTATGGTTTAGCGCGTTTGTTTTCTAAAGGACGCTCTAAAAAAATCAGTTCAGGAGTGATTCCAAAAGCAAAAAAGCAGTCGTTGATTGAAAAAACAATGCTTTATATAAGAGGTAATTATTTTATACCTGATGCACGCAAAAATTGGGTACAGCCTTCAGTTTCGTTTTTGTCAGATTATATTCAAAAACATAAAATTGAAACTATTATTACAACAGGTCCACCACATAGTTTACATTTAATTGGTTTACAATTAAAAGCAAGATTAGGTGCAAAATGGTTAGCAGATTTTAGAGATCCTTGGACAACTATTGGCTATCATAAAAATTTAAAATTGACAGATGCTTCAAAGGCAAAACACACCGACTTAGAGCAAAAGGTTCTAAATGCAGCTGATGAAATTATAGTAACTAGTAATCATACCAAAAACGAATTTCAAACCAAAACTAAACAACCCATTTCTGTAATTACTAATGGTTACGATTCTCATTCAGTCAGGGTAGAGAGGAAGGATGAGAAGTTCACTCTATCTCATATTGGTTCGTTATTATCAGAACGTAATCCTGTGGTTTTATGGGAAACCCTTTCAGAATTAATTGAAGAAAATGATGCTTTTTCTGAAGCCTTCAAATTACAATTAATAGGTGTGGTAAGTGATGATGTTACTGAGTCCATTCACAAAAATGGATTAAAAAACCATGTCAATGTTTTGGGTTATGTGAGTCATGATGAAGCATTAAAATTTCAAATGCAATCTCAATTGTTATTGCTCATTGAAATTGATTCAGAAGATACTAAGGCCATTATAGCAGGTAAGGTTTTTGAATATCTCGTTTCTGAAACACCTATATTAGCCATTGGTCCAAAAGATTCAGATGTAGAACAAATAATTAAATCAACAAATACAGGAACCTATTTTAACTACAAACAGAAACCCGAATTAAAGGTGCAACTTTTAAGCTATTTCGAAGCTTATCAGAATAATACCTTAGAAGTGAATGCTGTAGGTTTGCAACCTTATAGTCGAAAAGCTCTGACTCAAAAATTAAGCGCAATAATTTTGAAGCGTTAATTTTTGAAATTCGTAATAGAATTTAAAGCTTTATAGTTGTATTTTGCTAGACTATGGGAATTGTATTAAGCCAATCATTTAAAAATACTATTACAACTTACTTGGGCTTTGGTATTGGTGCTATTAATACACTTTTTCTTTACACTAATTTTTTAACAGATCAATACTATGGCTTAGTTGCCTTTCTACTTTCAGCAGCTAATATTATGATGCCTTTTATGGCATTTGGAGTGCATAATGCCATTGTAAAATTTTATTCCACTTTTAGAACGAAGAATAGTATCAATAGCTTTTTAACGCTGATGCTGTTTTTGCCATTATTGTTTATAATTCCAACGGCTGTTATAGGCTATTTTGCTTATGATTCAATTGTAGATTGGCTTTCAAACGAAAACCAAATTGTAGAAAATTATATCTGGCATATTTTTATTCTGGCTGTGGCAATGGCTTATTTCGAAATCTTTTTTGCTTGGACAAAAGTACAAATGCAAACGGTTTTTGGAAACGTAATGAAAGAGATATTTCACAGAGTTTGCATTATATTCTTACTCTTTGCAGTGTATTTAGATTGGTTGTCGGTTGCCCAATTTATTAACGCACTGGTTGTTGTTTATGTCTTGCGTATGGTAATTATGCAGCTATATGCCTATTCTATAAGATTTCCGAAGTTAAAGTTTCAGAAATTAGAAAATCAATTTTCAATATTAAAGTATGCATCATTAATGATTATTGCAGGTTCGGTGGCGATGCTTATTCTAGATATTGATAAATTTATGATTGGGCTAATGTTACCAGATATTGAACAAGTTGCTTATTATAGTGTGGCTATTTTTATTGCAACAGTTATTGCTGTTCCGCAGCGTGCCATGCATCAAATTATGTTACCATTAACAGCAAAATATCTTAATGAAAAGGACAAAGTCGCTTTAGAAGATTTATACAAAAGGAGCTCTGTAACACTTTTGGTGGTCAGTGGTTTTATTTTTCTACTCATTATTTTAAACATCAATCAATTGTATCAAATTCTTCCAGAGAAATTTACAGGGGGACTTTTTGTAGTTTTAATCGTAAGTCTTGCTAAACTCTATGATAATAGTCTAGGGAACAATAATGCCATATTATTTAATAGTGATTATTACAGAATGGTTTTGTTTTTTGGTGTATTACTTGCTATTATGGCCATTGTGCTGAACACCGTCTTCATTCCTGTGTATGGTATTGAAGGTTCTGCTTTTGCAACATTTTTAGCTGTTTGTGTTTATAACACTATTAAAATTATTTTTGTGAAACGAAAATTTAATATGCTGCCATTTACAATTGGTTCAGCTAAGGTTGTATTAGCAATATTCGTATTGTCGTTAGCATTTTATTTTTGGGATTTCTCTTTTCATCCAATAATGAATATTATTCTCAAATCTGGATTAATAGGTGTCATTTATTTCATATTCATTTATAAGTTAAATGTCTCAGAAGATATTTCACAACAAATAAAGAAGTACCTAAATCTTTAAATTTCATATAAAAGAAATTCCCGTAAAGCGCTTTGAGGCACACTATATACGGGAACTTCTAACCAACCAAAAAAAACTTTTTATCCTCTAGATCGACTTGAGGTAGATCTTGTAGAACTTTGATTACTTGTTCTACTACTTGTATTTGATCTTGCTTTTACAGCCGATTTCGTTGTTCTATTTTGAGCCACCTTACTTTTTCTTGAGCTTTGTGACGTTGCTTTAGTAGATATACGAGAATTAGTAACAGTTGGTTTTCTAACTGATGAACTATTTCCTCGTTCTATAGTTTTAGACACAAAAGAACTGCTTCTAGTCACATTTGTATTTGTACTTCTCGTAGGTGTAACTCTAGTGGAACTCTGGGTAAGTGTTCTACTTGGGGTTGACACTCTAGTATTCGTTCTCGTTGTTACACTATTACGAGGGGTTACTGTTCTTGTAGTTGCTGAAACTCTCGTCGCAGAACGTGCAGGTGTTGCAGTTGTACTTCGCGTCGTTGTAGTTCTAGTAACCGTTGAATTGTTATCTCTTAAACGTGTAGCTCTTGTGCTTGCAATTGTCGTATTATTGCGTTGTGCTTGACTTCTAATACTACGCTCTCTACTGTTTCTCGGAGTTTGTGCGTAACTGACACGTGTTCTCGTAGTTGTGGTGGTTCTTCTAACCGCATAACCATTATCGCGTCTTCCAATATTATAATGTCTTACATTGTTAGTATAAGGTCTATAATAAATATGTCTTACAGGGGTGTAATGTTGCCTATATGGATTTATATGTACAATACTGTAATTAGCATGTGGTACCGCATAAAATTGGTGCCAAGGTCTGTAAATGTAAGATCTATTATACACATTAATAAAGCCGTCATATCTATAAAACACATTGTTTCTATAGTACACATTTAATCCTCCAACGTTACTAATTCTACCAAAATTATTGTAGTTGATAAAAATGTTTCCAATTTGATTGACACGACCGTAATAATCATAATAGATTGGTGTGTTTTCAATTTGAATAATAGCTCCAAAACTATCGTATTGTAAATAAGGATTATAATCATAACCAGAGTTAAAACTCAAACTAAAACCAGGGGTGTTAATTCCGACGCTTACATCTGGTCCATAATTTGGTAAATAAAAATCAAACTGGCCATCTGCAAAAACAGAAAATTCAATTCCGGCTTCATTAAATATGAAAGAATTGCCATAACCTTTCACATAGTTATTAATTGAAGTCTCTGCTTCTGATGTTGTGGTGGTAGTTGCGAATGCAGTTGTGCTTATAGCGACTAAAGCTGCAAATAAATATACAATTCGTTTCATAATAATTGGGTTTTAAATTAAACTCGTTAAGTATAAAACAAACAACGTGCCAAAAAAATAATCCGCTGTTTAACAAGGTGTTATGATTGTAGGGTAATTAATAATACTACTCTGGTTAGATTCAGTCTTCTCATGAACACCTATAATGTCGTATATTTTATTACTTTTAAGCCGATACTAAGCATCAACCATGAAACCAAATCAAGTGAATTGTAAAAATTGTGAACGACCTTTTGATGCGGATTTTCAATTTTGTCCGCATTGTGGACAGAAAGCTAATGATGAACTTACTATAGGTGTTTTATTTTATAATACCATCAGTAATTACTTTTCGTTTGATGCACGCTTTTTTAAGAGTTTTATTCCTTTATTATTTAAGCCTGGCTATTTAGCGAAAGAGTTTATAAAAGGAAAGCGTTTATTGTATTTACATCCTGCTCAGATGTATTTGTTTGTTTCAGTGGTGTTTTTCTTTATCTTTTCGTTTACTGTAAGCGAACAATCGGATTCATTAACTAGAGGTTTTAAGGAAGCTCTTGATTCTGAAAATATAGCATTAATTGATCCATTGCTTCAAAGAACAAAAGATTCTTTAGATCGTATTGAAATACGTGAAACTTTAGAAAATACAAAGTTGTTATCGGGAATGTCTCAACGAGAAATTGATTCTATTGTATCATTAGATGTTTTACCTAAAAAGAATAATATTTCGTTAGGTTCATTTCAAGTTGAATTGGATTCTTTATTAGAAGCTCAAGCCTCTGATAAAGTTATTTATGAACATTGGGATGTAAAAGAAGGAGATAATTGGTTTAAACGAAAGGTTTACGAGCAAGGTCTTAAACTATATAAAGCTAAAGATGCTGGAAACATTTGGGCAACATTTATAGATACTGTGCCAATTGCCTTATTCTTCTTGTTGCCAATTTTTGCGTTTATTATTAAGTTTTTTTATTACAAGAAAGGCTCTTATTCACACCATCTAGTCTTCGGCTTTTATTATTTCTCATTTATTTTTACTGTATTGAGTATTATTTTTGGGATTAACATGATTTTTGAACTATCAGATATAGTGGATTTCTTAATTGCATTATCTTGTTTTATATATCTTTTTATAGCTATAAAACGCTTTTATAATCAAGGATGGTTTTTAAGTTTTATTAAAACGTCTCTCTTAACAATGCTCTTTTTTCCAGTCGTTTTTATTTCTGCAGTGCTTATAATGTTTTTTGCTTTTATGTTCTATTAATTTTTAATAGAGCTAGCATGCCAAATAGGAATATTTAGAAATTCGCTTAACATCTCAGCATCGTTAATGATAGATTTAAGGTTTCCATGGTCAACGACGTTTCTTCGAGACGCATCATCCAAAACTAAGTTGAGTTCAAAGCTTTTGTAAGATCCATCGTCACTTTTTATGTGTTCACCTATGATTTGAATGGCAATTATTGATTTTAAGCGTAAATAGTCTTCAGATACATTTCTTTTAGATCGATGATTTTTAAATGCATAAGTCGTGTAATAAAGTCCTTGTTGCTTATCGAAAACCCGCGGTTTATAAAATATGTAAAACATGAAACCTCCCGCACCAGAAAAAATGAGTCCAAAAAGAATTAAAAACCAAGGGATAGAAACAGATTCAATATGGGATTGAAACAATGGATATAAAGCATAAAAAAGAACTCCTAAACCAACGGCTAAAAATATAAAACTGAAGATTGCGGCTCCAATGGAAGGTTTATAAATTAATTTAGAAGGATTGGCTTGAATCAAAACATTGGTTTTAAAACTAGCTCCACCAGGCTTTAAAGCAGAGGTTGAAACTTTAGATTTTATAGTATCATTACTGAGCATTTGTTCGCTAACTTCAATAACTTCTTTATGAAAACCTTTAGGCAAATCCATTCTATAATTTCTCTTTTAAATATTTTCCTGTTACTGAGTTTTTGTTTTTTGCGATGTCCTCAGGTTTACCAGCAGCAACGAGTTGTCCTCCATGTTTTCCTCCTTCTGGACCCAAGTCTATAATATAATCGGCACATTTTATTAAATCAATATTATGCTCAATTACAATTATTGAATGGCCTTTGGTAATTAATGCTTGAAATGATTTCAATAACTTCTTAATATCGTGAAAATGAAGTCCAGTTGTAGGTTCATCAAATATAAAAAGGGCATTATCACTTTTACTTCCTTTTCCTAAAAATGTCGCTAGTTTTATACGTTGCGCCTCACCACCAGAAAGGGTAGAAGAGGATTGTCCTAAAGTGACATAACCCAAACCAACATCTTGAAGCGGTTGCAATTTTCCTTGAATTTTAGCTTGCTTATGAGTTTTGAAAAAAGCAATAGCGTCATCAATGGTTAAGTTTAGAATATCATCAATAGATTTATCTTCAAACTTAACTTCTAAAACTTCTTTTTTAAAGCGTTTTCCTCCACAAGTATCGCAAGTTAAATGCACATCTGCCATAAATTGCATTTCAATAGTAACTTCTCCTTCTCCTTTGCAGGTTTCACAGCGACCACCATCTACATTAAAGCTAAAATGCTTGGCAGCATAATTACGGATATTACTTAATTTTTGAGACGCAAATAACGCTCTAATATCATCATAAGCCTTAATATAAGTCACAGGATTGGAGCGCGAAGAACGACCAATAGGATTTTGGTCCACAAATTCAACATGCTGAATATTACTATGATCCCCTTTTATTTCAGACACCTGACCAATTTTATCACTAAAACCAGTGAGTTTCTTTTGTATCGCAGGAAAAAGAATCTTTTTAACCAAGGTGCTTTTCCCACTTCCTGAAACTCCGGTAATCACGGTTAGCATTTCTAATGGAAAATTAACAGTTACATTTCTTAAGTTGTTTTCACGAGCACCAACAATTTCGATATTATATTTAGAAGATCTTCGTTTTTTTGGCACTTCAATTTCTAAGTCGCCATTTAGGTATTTCGCTGTGAGTGTATCTGCAGCTAGGATTTCCTCAAAATTACCAACAGCGACCACTTCACCACCTAGAGTTCCGGCTTCTGGCCCGATATCAATAATGGAGTCTGCAGCTTTCATAATGTCTTCATCATGCTCTACGACGATTACTGTATTTCCTAAATCTCGCAAAGATTTTAAAACCTCAATTAAACGTTCTGTGTCTTTAGGATGCAAGCCAATACTAGGTTCATCTAAAATATACATGGAACCAACCAAGCTACTTCCTAGAGAGGTCGCTAAGTTTATACGTTGACTTTCTCCACCAGAAAGTGTATTGGATTTTCTATTTAAGGTTAAATAATTTAATCCAACATTAGATAAAAATCCCAATCGTGTGTTAATTTCAGTTAATAGACGTTTGGCAATTTTAGTATCACTCTCGCTTAGCTTTAAGTTTTCGAAAAACACAGTTAATTCGTCTATAGGTAAATCGACCAAATCTGTGATGGTAGCATTGTCAATCTTTACATAACTTGCTTCTACACGGAGACGTTTGCCTTTACAAACATTACATTTTGTTTTACCACGATACCGTGATAACATTACTCGATTCTGAATTTTATAAGCTTTTGATTCGAGTTCTGCGAAGAAATCATCTAAACCTTCGAAGTATTTATTACCCTTCCAGATGAGTGCTTTGTTTTCATCACTTAATTGAAAATAGGGTTTATGAATAGGGAAATCAAATTCATGCGAATTATTAACCAACTGATCTCTATACCAACTCATACTATCCCCTCTCCATGGGAAAATAGCGTTTTCAAAAACAGATAGCTCGGTATTTGGAATCACTAAGTCGTCATCAATACCAATAACATCTCCATAACCTTCACATTTTGGACAAGCTCCGTAAGGATTATTAAAGCTAAACAAATGTGCGTTAGGTTCTAGAAAAGACATGTCATCAATTTCGAACTTATTATTGAAGGTTGTTTGCTTGTTGTCCGATAGGGATTCTATAATACAAGTGCCAACACCCTCGTAAAAAGCGGTTCCTACAGCGTCCGCTAATCGATTTAAAAAGTCCTCATCGTTTTTAAAGACAATTCGATCTACAACTAAATATAGGTTTTTATCAGATTTAATAGTTTGTTTTAAGGCGTCATCAATTCTAACAACCTCGTCTTTCACTTTTACACGCGCATAACCTTGCTGTTGTAAAGTTTGAAGTTTGTTTTCAATAGTTCGTCCGTCTTCTAATATTATAGGAGCTAAGAGTAATAATTTGGTACCTTCTTCAAATTTTGAAATATGATTAATGACATCAGAAACCGTATGTTTTTTCACTTCTTCACCTGAAATAGGAGAGTAGGTCTTACCGATTCTTGCAAATAATAATTTTAGATAATCATAAATTTCCGTTGTGGTACCAACCGTTGATCGTGGATTGGTTGAATTTACTTTTTGCTCAATAGCAATCGCTGGCGCAATACCTTTTATATAATCTACTTGGGGTTTATTGAGTCGTCCCAAAAACTGACGTGCATAACTACTTAAACTTTCTACATAACGTCTTTGACCTTCTGCGTAGAGTGTATCGAATGCTAAACTAGATTTTCCAGAACCAGATAAGCCCGTAATAACGACCAATTTATTACGAGGAATAACCACATCAATATTTTTAAGATTGTGCAATTTTGCTCCTTTTATAATAATGTTTTCTTTTGGACTAACGTCTAAATTTGTAGTATTCATAGCTTATTTTAATCTATAAGTCTGCAAAGATACTACAATACAAAATAATGATTAAAATAACTGCTACAATTCGTTAATGCCATCCTGCAGTGAATAGCAGCCAGTCATTGTATTTTATATTCGTCTGCTAAACGCGAGTTTTGTTCGGTAATATGTTAATTTCACATCTTTTTTTTGCGTAATTGGAATGATTGTTGTTATATTTGAAACATATTCACAATTTAAAATCATCTGCGTATAGCATAATATTACTTTTAGAAAACAGCTAGTAACCCCAAACTTAGTAAGTAATTGCTAAGGACTAAAGTAATTATTATGGAAAAAGAACTTATTCAAGACGCAGAGTTGGTGAGCAACTACATTAATGGCAATGAGTATGCGCTTTCAATATTAATAGAAAGGCATAAGCAAAAAATTTACAGTTTCATTTATTCTAAAGTCTATGATAGAGATATCACTGAAGATGTTTTTCAGGATACCTTTATTAAGGTTATTAAAAATTTGAAACGCGGTAAATATAATGAGGAAGGTAAATTTTTACCTTGGGTTATGCGTATTGCTCACAATTTGGTTATAGATCATTTTAGAAAGAATAGTCGCATGCCTAAATTTGATAATACTGGTGAATTTAGTATTTTTTCTGTACTAAGCGATTCTACTTTAAATGCTGAAAAAGTACTTATAAAAGACCAAGTGGAATCTGATGTAAGACGTATTATTGAAGAATTACCAGAAGACCAAAAACAGGTGCTGTTAATGCGTATGTATCAAGACATGAGTTTTAAAGAAATCTCAGAACGTACTGGCGTAAGTATTAATACGGCTTTAGGAAGAATGCGTTATGCCTTAATTAACATGCGTAAAGTAATTGATCAAAACAACATCATTTTAACTAATTGATACAATAAAGTATATAGAAGTACGTTTTTGCTATATATAAACTCATAAATTGATAAAATGGCAAAAATTTACTCTCACGCTTCCCCAAAACATAATAACCTATCACCAAAAGATGAAACGATACGTTTCCTTTTAAATTATTCCAAGGCTTTAAGTGTTATAGATTATAATAAATTGAAGTTTGAAGCACTTCTCAATTAATTAATGGAACAATCCTGATGTGAAAGCATCAGGATTTTTTGGTTAATAACAAGGCTTCGTAGTTTTGTGTCGTTAGATATTCTTGTTTTATATTTTTTAAATAATCTATTGTTTTTTCCTTTAGAGGGTGACTCTCTTTTAAACAATTTTTGATGTTTTCATCAAAAACGGTTAAAATAATATACCAATGGCCTGTTCGACTGGAATAATTACCTTCAAACAACCGTGAATTTCCATTACTTTCTCTTTTAGCATCAATTACAGCAAAGGGAAGATTGACATTTTTATCTGTGCGTTCTGCTTCGTGATATGATAAATAAAGTGTTTGACCTTCAAGTTGAAAAGGGACGTTATAGCCAACATCATTTCCATTTAGCCTGAATTTATTATTGATATAATTGTAGAATTCTTCGGCATCTTTAGAGTCTTTAAAAATAAAAGCTGTCTCTCTAGGCATTTGTTTCTGAAATTTCTTGGCTTGCATAATTTTGTAATCCTGATTCTTAAATTTTGGAGCAATCTGCACAGGAATACAAGCGGTTGTTGTAATTACTAATAGTAGAATAATAAGTTTTTTCATGGGTTAGCGGTTTCTTTTAACGTCACAAGAATTGCACCAAAAAGAGTTTGTGATTTTATTTCTAAAAATTATAATAGATTAACGAATCTCTGGTTTCGCTAACCATCGAAAAAGTCTGCGACTGTTGACTTTATTTTTTCTTTTTATAATATTCATCTAATACTGATTTCCTTCCAATGGTTTTGGTAATAATATCCTTATCCAAATCCCAACCACGCGCGGGTGAATATTGTCTACCGTACCAAATAATTTGAAGATGCAAGTCATTCCAAAGTTCTTTAGGAAAGATACGTTTGGCATCTTTTTCGGTTTGTACCACGTTTTTACCATTGGTTAGATTCCATCGGTACATTAAGCGATGAATATGCGTATCTACAGGGAATGCAGGTATACCAAAAGCTTGTGATAAAACTACAGCAGCCGTTTTATGGCCAACAGCAGGCAGTTCTTCTAAATCTTCATACGTTTTTGGTACTTCGCCATTATGCTTGTCAATTAAAATATGAGACAAACCATGGATACCTTTGCTTTTCATAGGCGATAAGCCAACAGGTTTTATGATTTCTCTAATCTCTTCGATACTTAATTTAATCATATCATACGGATTGTCCGCACGTTCAAACAACAGTGGAGTAATTTTATTAACACGTACATCAGTGCTTTGCGCCGACATTAAAACAGCAATTAACAATGTGTAAGGATCCTTATGGTCTAACGGAATCGGAATTTCAGGATATAATTTATACAATGTATTTATAACGAAATTTACTTTTTCTTGTTTAGTCATTTTGTATTTTTACCTAATCAGAGATTTAATACAAATTTACGTAATTATGACACATTTAAAAGTAGGAGATAAGGCACCAGATTTTTCAGCGAAAGATGAACAAGGTAATCCCATTTCATTATCAGATTATAAAGGTAAAAAATTAGTTGTTTTCTTTTACCCAAAAGCAAGCACGCCAGGTTGTACAGCAGAAGCGTGTAATCTTAATGATAACTACGATCGTTTTAAGGCGCAAGGTTACGAGATTTTAGGCGTTAGTGCGGATAGTGCTAAACGACAATCTAACTTTAAAAATAAATACGAGTTTCAATATCCATTATTAGCTGATGAAGATAAAGCGGTTATTGAAGCCTTCGGGGTTTGGGGGCCTAAGAAATTTATGGGTAAAGAATATGAGGGTATTCACAGAACCACTTTTGTAATAAATGAAAATGGTGTTATTGAAGATGTTATTTCAAAAGTAAAAACCAAGGCTCATGCTGAGCAGATTTTAGGCGAATAATAAAATATTGAGAAAACAAAAAAGCGACCATTATACTCTGTTATTAAGAGAAATGGTCGCTTATTTATTATTATTTAAGATTAATTCTTGTGCATCACCTCTTCTGATTCACAACCGAATAAACTTTTTTCTTTAATTAATTTTGAAACCCCTTCTGGTAACATTTTTTCCCAACCTTTTTCATTATCAACGATCATTTTAAGAACTGTTCTAGAGAAAACAGATAGGTTAGATATATCGTAATCTGTGATGTCAACAACTTTACCATTGTATTTAAAGAACTTGTAGAGTTCTTTCATACGTGGATGTACTTTTAGATTTTCACTTGTAGTTAAGCTACCATCGTTATTTACCATTGGATATAAGTACACACGTAAATCTTTGTAAAATAATTTCCCAAAGGCTTCCAAAATTCCACCACTTAAATGGCGGTAGTATTTTTCGTCAAATATGTCCACAAGGTTATTTACTCCCATGGCTAATCCCATTCGTGCTCTAGAATATTGAGAGAAATATTCGACTAATTTATAATATTCTTGAAAGTTAGAAATCAACACGGTTTGCCCCAAAGAACATAAAAGTTTTGCACGATCCATAAAATCTTGCTCATCAATTTTACCCTCCGCTCTTAGGTTAGATAGCGTAATTTCAAAAATAACTTGAGTTTTTTCCTTTTCAACCTTGTTCTCCTTAATGAACATTTCGTAAGATTTCTCAAACATGTCCATATTTACTTTGGTTACAGGCCTAAAACTACCTCTTAAAGTTAAAATATTCTTTTTATAAAGCACGCGAGCCGGTAAAACATTATTACCATCTGGTGCAAACATCACAGCATCCGTCATACCGTTTTTAACCAGTTGTAAACTCATTAGTCGGTTGTCAACATCTTTAAAAACTGGGCCAGAGAAATTAATAGTATCAATTTCTAATTGGTCTTTATCTAAATGATCGTATAAATAGCGCAGTAATTTGCGAGGTTGATTATATTTATAAAAGGCGCCATAAATTAAGTTAGTACCTAATTTACCAAGCGTTTCTTGTTGTAAACGTGCATCATTTTCCTTAAAACGAACATGAATAATTATATCGTTGTACTCTTGGTTTGGTCCTACCTGATATTTTATGCCAACCCAACCGTGACCTTTAAATTGTTTCGCAAAATCAATGGTGGTTACAGTATTCGCATAAGAGAAAAATATTTTATTAGGATGTTTCTCTCTGGTAATACGTTCTTCCATTAGGTTCACTTCGTGATTTAACATCTTACGAAGACGCGCCTCAGTTACATAGCGCTTATCATCTTCAATTCCGTATATGGCATCACTGAAATCCTTGTCGTAAGCAGACATTGCTTTTGCAATTGTACCAGATGCACCTCCAGCTCTAAAAAAATGACGCACTGTCTCTTGTCCTGCTCCAATTTCAGAAAACGTACCGTAAATGTCAGCATTAAGATTAATACGTAAAGCTTTGTCTTTTAGCGACGGAATATTTTCGAAATCTGAGTCACCAGTGTACGTTATGTCCTTCATAGATATTGGGTATGCATCGTTTTAGCAAAGGTACTGTTTTACTATTGCAAACAAAAAAATAAGTTTATTTTTGTCATCACACTGCCAAATTGAAAATATAACAATTGAATAGGTTATTTTTTTGCTTTATGATGATATCTAAAGAAAATACGACTGTTTTTTTAAGAGGTTTTCAATTCGGTGAAATTTTATTAAACTAAAACATATTGAAAGTTACATTTTTAGGAACAGGTACATCACAAGGAATTCCAATTATAGGAAGCGATCATCCGGTGTGTTTAAGTGAAAACCCTAAAGATAAACGCTTGCGTGTTTCAATCTTAGTAGAATGGGATGATTTTACATTCGTTGTGGATTGCGGTCCAGATTTTAGACAGCAAATGCTTAGAGCTAATGTTTCTAAAATTGATGGCATTATCTTTACACATGAGCATGCCGACCACACCATGGGATTAGATGATATTAGACCGTTCTTTTTTAGGCAAGGGGATATTGATTTGTATGCCCATCCACGCGTTTTTAATGCCTTAGAGACACGTTTTGATTATATTTTTACAACAGAAAACAAGTACCCTGGTGTTCCTAGTGTCACTAAAACTGAAATTAAGAACGAGCCGTTCTTAGCAGGAAATCTTAATATTATCCCCATTGACGGCTTACATTATAAACTTCAGGTTTTTGGTTATCGATTTCATAATTTCGCATACTTAACTGATATGAAAACTATTGCTGATTCTGAAATTGAAAAACTTCAAAATTTAGATGTTTTAGTAGTGAATGCTTTGCGAATAGAACCACACATTTCACATTATAATTTAGAAGAAGCCTTAGACTTTATTGCTAAAGTAAAACCTAAGCGTACGTATTTAACACACATTAGCCATTTGTTAGGTTTTCATGATGACGTGCAAAAAATATTACCAGAAAACGTTTTTTTGGCTTACGATAATTTACAAATCACTATTTAGATATGAAGAATAAAATTTTAATGTATTTATTCATTTTTTCCCTATTGCTACTCGTTTTTCAATATGTGAATTCAAAAAATATTATTGATAAATACGAAGCAGATATCGTAAAGGTTAAAGCTAAGGTTGCCGAAAAAGAGAATACTATAAAAACGTTAGAAGAACAAAACTTTGAGTTAAGCTATTTTAGCATAGATAGAAATGAGGATGCCTATAATTATTTTGAAGCTTTTGGTTATGATCCTGAGCAATTGATCCCTGCTATTATTGAAGGGCTTTATAATATGAATGATTACGAAGGAGAAGATCACCCAATGGTTCCATATGTTTCCACTACGGATTCTAAACTATTGATTAATAAAATTAGAGTAATGAATCACAAATGGATTGTTGCCAATTTTACAGATGGAGAATTATGGGGCGAAATTTTCCTGACCTATTCGATAGACGAAAATAATGAGCTTAAGTATAAATTGGTTGAATATTTTTTATACCCTAAATTGAATTAGATATACTTAACTAACCACGCTTTTAAATCAAAGAAATTCTGAGGTGCAACTCCATGTCCAACAGGATATTCTGAATATACATGATTAATATTCAAAGCTTTTAAAAACACAGGTGCTTTTTGAGCCCAATCTACCGGAATCACTTGGTCTACAGAACCATGAGAACAATAGAAATTTAAATGAGAAACCGTACTTTCTTGTATAGATTCTGGTAAAATGTCTTCGTTAATATAACCACTTAAAGCAACGATATTCTTTACTTTTTCAGGGTAACTCAACGCCACAGCATAACTTAAGATTGTACCTTGGCTAAATCCCAACAGCGTAACATTTTTTGAGTCTACATTATAGGTTCTACAAGCATAATCAATAAATTCAGCAATTAAATCTACTGATTCTTTGGCTTGCTCATTATCACTCCATTTACCTTTATCAGCATCAAAATTAATAGCATACCAAGCATTGCCGTACGGTTGCATGGCATATGGTGCTCTTAATGAAATAATCATTAATTCTTCTGGTAATTCTGAAGCAAAAGAAAATAAATCATTTTCGTCACTGCCGTAACCATGACACATTATTAAAAGTGGTGCGTTTTCTTTTAGCGAAGACGGTTTAGTGATGTAGTGTAATTTCGACATAATTATTGACCAATTGATTTGAATGCATTTTGAAAAAAGTCTCCGAGTATAGGAATTTTATTAAGCTTACCTGTAATTGCGCCAAAAATGCCATATATATAAAGTACAGAAAAGAAGATCCAAAATGAATATGTTATCATCCAACTGTTAAAAGCAGTAATGACAAAACCAATAACTACATAAACTAAACCTAAGCCTAAACCTTGTCTAATATGAAATGCTGTAAACGGATTACGTTTATCTTGATTCATAAAAAAGGCTATTAAAGTGCCAAATAGGGTTAAGTAAGCAACTAAACCTAAAGTTTTACCTTCGTCTATTGTATTTCGATCCATTATTTTAAAACAATTATATCGTTAGCGATGATGCCATAAGTCTCACCTTTTAATGCTGTTCCTAAAAAAGCACTATTCTTAGAACGCGATGTAATATTATTAATGCTAAATTTGTAAGTCGTGTCAGGGTTAAATAACGTTAAGTCGGCAATTTCACCTTCGTTAATCACGGTTTCTGAAATTCTAAATCTAGATTTTCCTTGTGTTAAAAGGCTTATGGTTTTCTTAGTGGTAAATAATGTTTGCAAGGCTCCAAAAGCGGATTCTAATCCGATCGTTCCGTATTTCGCATAATCGAATTCAATTTTCTTATGTTCAATATCAATAGGATTATGATCTGTAGTCACCATATCAATGGTACCATCTTTTAACCCTTCAATTAAAGCATCACAATCGGGTTGCGTTCGTAATGGGGGAAGCACTTTATAATTGGTGTCAAAGTCCTCAAAAACATTATCAGAAAATATTAAATTATGTATAGCAACACTACACGTAACATTGAGTTTTTTAGCTTTTGCAGCTCTAATTAATTCAACAGATTTTGCAGTCGAAATAGTTGGGATATGAAGTTTACCTTCGGTATATTCCAATAAAAAAAGATCTCTAGCCACTTGTAACTCTTCTGCTAAAGCCGGATTTCCTTTTAAGCCTAATATGGTACTATTAATATGTTCGTTAACGACTCCGAGTCCAGAAATTTTTGATTCCTGAGGAAAAGAACAAACCAAACCATCAAAATTGCTTGCGTATTGTAACGCAATTTTCATAAGATTAGGATTGGAAATTGGTTGCTGATAGTCGTAAAAAGCAACAGCTCCAGCATTAGTCATATCAAATAGTTCTGCTAAATCTTCACCTTTACTTAATTGGGTTAAGGCGCCAAGAGGGTAGAGGCTTACCGCATTATTTTGAGCTTTAGATTTTACAAACGTTATATCCGCATAGCTATCAATGACAGGAAAAGAATTGGCGTTTAAAGCTACAGCTGTAAATCCAGAATTTGCTGCTGTTTTTAATCCATTTGCTATGGTTTCGCGTTCTTCATAACCTGGTTCTCCAAAAGATACACTACTATCAAACCAACCTTGCGATACATGCAAGTTGTCTAATTCTATTTCTTTGTAATTTTTAGGATTGGTAATGTGTTTGGCGATCTTGGAAATACGACCTTTTTCTATTAAAATATCAACCGTTTCGTTGTGAAAATCACTTTTAGAATCAACGATGGTTGCAGATTTTATGAGTGCGTTCATTTAAGATATTTTAGAAGTAACATTTCAATTATTAAAAATGCTAGTGCAAAAATAACAAACCATTTCCATAGCGCATTGATATTTGTACTACTTTTTATAGTATTAATGGTTGTTTCTAAGCTGTTATCTACGGTTACGTTCTTTAAAGTACCTAAATCGTAGTAACTTAAGTTGCTTTCAGCTCTATTGTAATTGAAACTTAAATTCTGAATAATAGTCTCTTTATTCTTTACGTTTAGAATGCCAGCTGTATTTGGAAAATCTTCCGTTTCTAAAACGACAGATTTGCTATATGTTTTTTGAAGCGGGATAACTGAAGTGTCGTCTAAATCTAAAGTTAAAATATCATCTTGACCAATAGATGTTTGAATAGCAATCGTATTGGGTTGGCCAATTGTGTAATATAATTTTGATAGCTTTAAGCTCTGTAATCCCATGTTATAGAACACAGGAATAATTAATTGTGAGTTTTTGAAATTTGAGTTTTCTGAATATAACGCAGAAGAAAACGCATATGCATTTGTGTTTCCTATTAAAAATGGAGAGCCATCTTCATAAGATAAAACGGCATTTGAATTTGAAGAAAAACCATAAGATTTTTCTACTTTAGGATATTGAAAGTTAGTGACTTTAGAATAGAAAGCATTTGCTAAAAGTGGATGATCATAGTTAATGCTAGTGATTTGTTTTTGAGTTGTATTCTGATTACCGAAAGCATTTAGTTTTAAATCTTTAAATATTTGATTGTAAGATTCTATATTTATATCATTTGAAGGGATAATAACTATTATTCCTCCATCATTTTTAAAGGCTATTAAAGCTGTTTTTAAGGCATTAGAAATGGTATTCAATTCGTTTAAAACGATGAGATTCTGTTCTGGAATTAAATTAAAATTAAGCTCCTTTATTGCGAAGCTTTGATAGTCGAACTCATCGTCTGTGTAAATCCGATTCAAGAAAGAATCATCTGCATTTTCATTTATAGTCAACACCTTAATTTTAGGTTTCGAATTGATATTAAAATAAAATGAATTATCATATTGCAAGCCTGCATCATCAATCACCAATTTTCCGTTTATTATTTTATTGTTGGCTATGGTAAACGTTGTTTCAGCTTCGCTTTCGATATCTACAGCACTTTTAGTAAGTAAAATGTCATTATTAAACAAGGACACTGAAACATTATCAACTGATGCAGTGGCGCTAGATAGTTTTATATTTAAATCTAATGTTTCAGCAGTGCTATTGAAAACATAAATACTATCGATGCTAATATTTGTGGCTAAAGTAGATTTTGGCTGTACTAATTTAAGTTGAATGGTACTATCATTTTCAAAATTCAGAGGGGTGTCATTTTGTTGAAAATCGGATACTAAAATTAAATTTCGTGTCGCAGCAGATTGATTAGAAAACAATTGTTTTCCCTTCATATAAATAGCATCATAGTTAAGTTGCGTCGATGAATGCGATAATTGTATTAAGTCATTTTTTAATGCTTTTACCGTGGTATTTTTAAATGTGGCATCATTAGTAAATAGACTAATCGTTTCATCTTCTGGTAAGGTATTGATGATATCTTGAATCGTTTCATTTAGCAAAGTGCCATTACGACCATTAGCTTGCATGCTAAAGGAATTATCTAAGTAAATAACGGTGTCTTGAGCGTCGTTAAAATCGTCTGTATTCGGAATAAAAGGTTGAGCAAATGCAATAATAACGCAAGCTAAAAGCAACATGCGTGTTAATAATGTAATCCATTTTTTGAGTTGAGAACTTTTACGAGTTTGAAGCTTAACCGATTTTAAAAACTTCACGTTGGTAAATTCAACTTTCTGAAAACGCCGCAGTTGAAATAAATGTATCAGAATAGGAATGACCAGCAAAAATAGAGCGTAAAGTAATTCGGGGTTTTTAAACTGCATGCGTTGTAATTATGATTTTTTTAGAGACCTGTCCCATTTCCAAAAACTGATAGGTCTTAATGATTCAAATATATAGAATACAAAGAGATTACCTCGTTCCGCTTTTGAGAAATTTAACAGAAAAAGAAATAATCGATCATTGCTTGCATATTTTGAGTTTCAAAATAACGTTTAATCTCTTTTTGAGCTTCTGAATTAGCTACAGTTACAATACTTTGAGGTTGCTTAAGTTCTGCTAAATAATCAAAATTAAAAAGTTCTTGTTCGTATATATGTTTTCCTATTTTCTTTGGGTTATCGCAAATCCAATAGAATGAAATATTTAGTTTCAACAATATTTTGGCTAATGTTTTTCCTTTGTGTCCTGCTCCCCAAACTGCTAGTGGTCGTGATGCATCATAATTTAACTCTAAAAAGTATTTTACTTTTAGATCTAGAAAAGAATTCTCTGCATAATGCTTGTGTGTTCTTGAGGTTCTTGTACTATAATCTCTCCAGTGAAGTAACACTTTATTGCAAGGAATACACGTATAGTTAGCTTTGTAAAACCGGAATGCTAAATCATAATCTTCGGGATAAATATTAGAATTGAAACCTTCACAAGCATCAAAATCTTCGCGATGTAACATCCAACAAGGAGAGGGAATGACACATTCTTTAAAAATTTCGGAATAGTTATTACCTTCAACTGTTAAAGAGTTTAACCATTGCTCATAGCGTGCAAAGCCATCACTCAACCCATCGGCTCTAAAGTATTTTACCTGTCCGACAGCTAAATGTTTTTTGCCGTATTTCTCAAGATTAGAAACCATGGTCTCCAGTCGCGTAGGCGTCATTACATCATCACTATCCATTCTGGTAATATAACTTCCAGAACTATGCTTGTAAGCGGTTCTTATAGCTTCAATTATGCCGTCGCCTTTATTTTTATATAATTTTACTCTACAATCTATTTTAGAGATGTGTTCAACTATTTTGTACGATTTATCTTTAGAATTGTCATCTACAAAAATGGCCTCCCAGTTAGGATAAGTTTGGTTTAAAATAGAACTAATACACTCATTAATAAATGCATCGGTGTTCTTAAATGGAATTACTATACTAACGAGTGGTTGCGACATGCTGCGAATTTAACAAAACCTTTAGGTTTTTAATAGTAACAGATTGTAGATTTGTGCGTCTATTAAAAAAAACAAACATTTACATGAAGAATTATTTTGCCATTCTTGGCTTGAGTATCGTTTTAGCCGGTTGTGGATCTGCAAAGCCAACAGTTAATGATTTAGCAGTAAGCAATCCCATTGAAACAGCATTAAATTTAACAGCAGTTAACAACGATAGAGTACCAGTAATTATTAACCCTGGTCGTTTTACCACTGAAACTGTCACGTATAGATTACCTAGAGTAGTACAAGGAACGTATTCTATTAGTGATTTTGGTAAATATGTAGACGATTTTAAAGCATTAGATTACGACGGAAATGAATTAGAAGTAACGAAGGTTGATGACAATACATGGACAATTACTGAGGCAACTAAATTAGATAAACTTCAATATTATGTTAATGATACATTTGATATTGAAACGACTGGCGGAATAGGGGAAGAGCAACCATTTTCACCAGCAGGAACAAATATTGAAACAGATAATTATGTTCTAAATCTTCATGGATTTATTGGTTATTTTGACTCTTTAAAGAATGCTCAGTATGCCGTAGATATAACAGCACCTGTAGATTTTGTTAAGACGTCGGCATTAGAAGATAAAGGCTCTAAGGTAAGTGAAGATGGTATGTCCATGACAACGAGCTATTTTGGTCAGCGTTACTTTGATATTACAGATAATCCTATGATGTATGGAAAATTAGATGTTGAAGAATTTATGGTTGGAGATATTAAAATTGTTTTAAGTCTTTATTCTCCTACAGGTAAACACACTGCAAAAAGTTTAAAAGAGACCGTTTACAAAATGATGGAAGCTCAAAAAAGCTATTTAGGTGATGTTAATAGCACACCGCGTTATGATATTTATGTGTACTTATCTAAAGGCGATGAAACATCTCCAAAAGGCTTTGGTGCTTTAGAACACCACACATCTACAGTAGCTGTTTTTAGTGAAAACAGTTCTCTAGAAGGTCTTAAAGCTTCAATTATCGATGTTGTTGCTCATGAGTTTTTTCATATCGTAACACCATTATCTGTACATTCTGAAGACGTGCATTATTTTGATTACGATCAGCCTACATTTTCTAAACATTTATGGATGTACGAAGGTGTAACCGAATATTTTGCGCAACATTTTCAGGTATATGAAGGTTTAACAGATGATACCACTTTTTATAATACCATGATGTCTAAAATAGTAACATCTACAAAGCATTTAGATGATGCGATGAGTTTTACTATTATGAGTGAGAATGTTTTAGATGAGCCTTATGCATCACAATATTATAATGTATATATGAAAGGTGCATTAATAGGAATGTGTATTGACATCTTAATGCGAAATGAAAGCGATGGTAATAGAAGTATGTTGTCATTAATGAAAGAATTATCTGCAAAATACGGAAAGGATAAACCTTTTGTTGACGATAATTTAATTGCTGAAATTACAGCTATGACCTACCCAAGTGTTGGAGAATTCTTAAAAACACATGTTGAAGGTGATGTGCCAATTAATTACAACTCATATTTAGAATTGGTTGGATTAACCATGGGAGAATCACAAACAGAAACGAATTATATTTTTGCTGGAGGGCAGAATATTATCTTTGATGGTGACCAAGAGAAAGGAGTAATTTTCTTTTCCCCTGTGGCTTTAAATAACTCTTTTTGGAAATCAGAAGGTATTTTAGCTGGTGATGTTATTAAGAAAGTAAATGGTAGTGAACTAACGCTAATAAATGCCAATGATGTTATAAGAAGCATGTTTGAATGGGAAGAAGGTGATGAGATTACAATGGATTTGGAACGTGATGGTAAACCAGTAGTGATAAAGACAACACTTACTAAAGCTTATGCACCAGGTGAATCTATTATAGAAAATGAGAACGCTACAGAAGCGCAAAAAGCTGTAAGAGCAGCTTGGTTAAAAGGATAGATAATACCTTAATAAAAACTATAAAGCTGATAGACATTATGTTTATCAGCTTTTTTTATGAAAATTAATATTCTATAGTGAAACTAAAGGTGCTTCCTTTTCCTAATTCTGAATCAACAGCAATTTCTCCATTTAGTTTTTCAACCAAGTTTTTTACGGTACTTAGCCCAATGCCAGTATTGGATTTGGAAAAATCATTTTTTATAGTTTTAAAAATTTCAAATATTTCTTTTTGTTGATTTAAAGGAATACCGATACCGTTATCTATAACACTAAATTTATGATGAGTAGGAAGCAGTTGATATTTAATTTCTACTTTACGGTCTTGTTTGTCATTATACTTTAGAGCATTGTCAACCAGGTTTATTAAAATTTGTGATAACGCGGCTTTATTTACATTTTTAATGACGGCATCAGTAAATAAAAGCTGCTCATGATCGGAAATAAGTATATGCTTAATATCTTCTACGATATCACTTAGTTTTATATTAACTTTTGATGAAGTTAAAAGTTCGTCCGCACTGTAGTACAGTAAAATACCATCAATATAATCTTTAAGAACTGTTGTAGAATCTTCAATATAGTCTAAGTATTGAAGTGAATCGTCAGAGAGATTATTTTTATTTTCTTCTTTTAGTAAATCGGTTAGCGCTATAATATTGGATAATGGAGATTTCAGATCGTGCGATACAAGACTAGCAAAAGATTTAAGTTGTGCGTTACGTTCTTCTAATTCTCCTTTTATAAGATTTAAGTTTGTATTCTTTTTTCCTAATTCTAACAGATTAACAACTTGTTTTCCTAACGTTTTAAGAGCCTTTATTTGAGATTCATTTAACTGTCTCGGTATGTGGTCAAAAATACAGATTGTACCTAGTTTGTATCCTGAAGGATCCAATAATGGAACTCCGGCATAGAAAACAACGTTTTGTTCATCTAGTAACGGATTATCTATAAAACGGATGTCTTCTCTGGCATCATTTATAATAAATATATCATTTTCTAAAATGGCGTGCCCACAGAATGAAAGTTCCCTAGGAGATTCGCTTAAGGAAATCCCATAATGAGATTTAAAAAAATTTCGTTCTTTATCTAGTATAGTTATTAATGCAATAGGTACATCACAGATGGTCGCAGCTAATTCTGTTAAGTTATCATAATCATTTTCTGGCAACGTATCTATAATGCTGTAAGAGTTTACGGCTTTGAGACGCTCGACTTCATTTGTAGGGAATTTTGGGGCTTTCATTTAAAAAAAAATTAAATATTCTATTAAACTACGTAGGATTTATCTGTATGGATTTGATTAAAAAAATTAATTTATGATCTATCAATATTTTGCGGATTTACCTTTAGAGAGCGAATTTTCAATAAATTGTCTTAAATCGTCATTAGCTTTAATTAGGTCCTCATTTCTCAAATACATCATATGTCCACTTCTATAACCTTTAAATGAAAAACGATCTTTCATTTTTCCACTTGGGTCCACTTGCCATTGGGAATACTTAGCAGAAAAATAAGTGGTTGCGCCATCGTAATATCCAGATTGAGTTAATACTTTTAAATAAGGGTTTTGCGCCATTGCTTGGCGTAAATCATCTCTAGTGTTATCATTTGAGTCGTCCCACCGACCAGTGTTACCAAAAACGTTATATTTAATGTCTGTTTTAAAGCCTAATTCATTCTGAATATAATAATTTATTGCTGGTGTAAAAGAGTGTAACCAAGAAGTGAGTTCTGCACTATAATCTGGGCTTGTGCCAGTCTCGACTTTGTCTATGCCAATATATCTAGAATCTAATCGTCCTATTGTTTGTCCTGTTTTGTCTCTAAGTAATTCTTTCCAGAAAAAACGATTTGGAACATTTAAATTTTGTTGCGTAATCACTTTTTCAGACAAACCAGAATAATAACTCATTTGTTTGGCTATAACTTGCTTTTCATCATTAGAAATAGAACTTCCTTTTGCGAGTGCAGGCATTAAATTATGAATAGCAAAATGCTCAACTTCAGGTAATATTTCTAATAAATCTTTATTTTGAAGCGCAGGACTGAGCATTTTATGATACCAAGCTGCTGCAGTGTAATAAGGTAAATTTAAGCTAGACGCTAATGGTCCGCCTACTCTTAAAACTTTGTAATCCGCTGGCGATACCATAATGACACCGTTTAAATACATCCATTGATTATCTTGTAACTCTAGCGATAATCCCATCACACGCGTTCCACCATAACTTTCGCCGATAATGTATTTAGGGGATTGCCACTTGTTATGTCTTGTGGTAAAAGTATTCATCCAACTGGCTAGATACTTAATGTCAGCGTTCACACCAAAGAATAGTTTGTCGTCTGGCATTTTTCCATTTATATCAGCCACTTTTCTAGAGTACCCTGTATTTACAGGATTTATAAATACAATATCTGCAATGTCTAAAATAGAATTTGGGTTGTCCTTTACACCGTAAGGTTGTACGGGATAACCTTCATCATCTATATTGAGAACTTTTGGTCCCGTATACGCAATATGCATCCATAAAGAAGCAGAACCTGGTCCACCATTAAATGAATAAACAATTGGTCTATTCTTGTCTTTGGCGTCGTTGGTTCTTTTATAATAGGTATAATAAAGAGAGGCAATCATTTGGCCTTCGTTATCCCAAACAGGTTGAAACCCTGTTTCCGCTTCATAATTGATTTGTTTACCTTTAATAGTAACCGAGTGGTTGGTTACATGTACAGTATCGGTAGGAATTTTCAAATTTTGAGAAAAACAAAATGTAAAACTAAGACACAAAAGAACAACGAAAGGATTTTTCATAAAAATAGATTTATTTCAAAAGTTTAAAGATACTAAAATGAAACCTGAATTTAGAACTCTTTAAACAGATCTATTCTTATAGTCATATTTACCAACGTCTATTGTAACTTACACACTATAACCATTGTAAACTTGATTTTCTTGCTCAGCAACTCTTATAAAGGTTGTACGTTTTGTTAGCTCCTTTAAGCGTCGCGCTCCAACATAAGTACACGTGCTACGTATGCCGCCTAAAATATCTTGCAGGGTGTCTTTAACGTCACCTTTATATAAGACTTCTACCGTTTTGCCTTCGCTAGCTCTATATTCTGCAACTCCACCAACATATTTATCCATAGCAGTAGCAGAGCTCATGCCATAAAACTGTTTATATTTTACTCCATTTTGAGTTATAAGTTCGCCTCCACTTTCTGTATGACCAGCAAACATACCACCAAGCATTACAAAATCTGCTCCTGCACCGAACGCTTTAGCTACATCTCCAGGCGTAGCACAGCCTCCATCACTAATAATTTGACCTCCTAAGCCATGCGCCGCGTCTGCACATTCTATTATGGCTGATAATTGTGGATAACCAACACCAGTTTTAACGCGTGTTGTACATACACTACCTGGACCAATGCCTACTTTTACTATGTCTGCACCCGAGAGCAATAATTGCTCTACCATTTCGCCTGTAACAACATTACCAGCTATAATTACTTTGTCTGGATACTGTTCTCGTGTCTGTTGCAAAAAGTTAACAAAGTGTTCTGAGTAGCCGTTGGCAACATCAATACATATAAATTTTAATTCTGGATGACTTTTAATAACGGCTTTTAGATTCTCAGCATCCTGCGTGCCTATTCCAGTGCTAATCGCAATGTAATTTACAATGTCTTTAGGTGCTGTATTTAAAAACGTATTCCATTGTTTTGAGGAATAATGCTTATGTATTGCTGTAAATAATTTTTGCTCTTTTAGAGCTAAAGCCATTTCAAAAGTACCAACAGTATCCATATTGGCAGCCATTATAGGAACTCCCGTCCAGGTAGAGGTGCTATTTAAAAAAGTAAAATTGCGTTCTAGCGAGACTTCAGATCTACTTTTTAATGTAGAGCGTTTTGGACGAATCATAACATCTTTAAAGCCTAATTTTATATCGTTTTCTATATGCATCTTTGGGGAATATTTGGTGATATTCAAAAATACAAGTTATTTAAAAAAAGAAGTTCACAATTGCATTTGTGATACGATGTTTTATTAACAATTGTTTATAGCAGAAAAATTAATGAAACGACCTGTATATGAATGTTGTATATGCCCAAGAAATGAGAATTAACTTCTGTATAATATTTGAAATAAAACTCTAAAATCCTTCAAAAACACCTAGTCCGAATAATGCAAAATCATATTTTACAGGGTCGTTAGCGTCTAATTTTCGTAATGCTTTATCTAGTTCGGCTAAGGCCTTGCCATCATTTTGTTTTCGCTCTAATAAGCCTAATTTCCTAGCCACATTACCAGAATGAACATCTAAAGGGCAGCTTAATTGAGATGGAGATAATGATTGCCAAATCCCAAAATCGACTCCGTTATTGTCGTTTCTTACCATCCATCTTAAAAACATATTAAGACGCTTGGCTGCTGAATTTTTAAGAGGATCACTAATATGTTTTTGTGTACGCTTCAAATGCGGCACCTCGAAGAATACTTTTTTGAAGTGGTGAATACTATTTTGAAGTGAATCCTTTTCGGCATGCAAAGAAAATATAGTTTCTAAACCTTGTTGTGTTTGGTAGATGTATTTTAAGCTTTTTATAAATTGCATAAAATCATATCCATTAAAAGTACGATGCACAAAAGGCTCTAAGCGCTCTAAATCGGTTTCTTGATGTTGTGTTATAAACTCAAAAGGGGAGTGGTCTAACAACTCCATCATCTTATTTGCATTATTAATGATACTTTTTCTATTTCCCCAAGCAATGGTTGCTGATAAAAAGGCAGCAATTTCAATATCTTCTTTTTTTGAGAATTTATGTGGAATTTGTATTGGGTCACTCTCAATAAATTTAGGATGATTGTAAAGCTTCACTTTTTCGTCTAAGAAATCTTTAAGTTCTGAAGTTTTAAGTTTCAATTTTATGATAGAATTTTAATGTAAAAATAAGCCTTCTACATAGAATGGAAATGACGATAAAAGTTAAATTTGATTTTGTATTATTGATTGCAGGTCTGAATATTAAATAAAACTAGCGAAAATCTGCTTATGACAGAAAAAGATTTTAAAAGAGAAATAGTTAATAAAATAAGTCAAGGGGATTCAAAATCTCTAATATATAATGAATACAAGGATAAAATGGATACTGAAAACCTTAGACGTTTTTTAGCTAATAGACCTTCTTATGATCTATGGAAAAAATTTAAAAAGCGTCATTTACTACTTTCTGTAATTTGGGCTTTCTATTTGTTTTTTGAGTTAATGTCTATTTTTGATTTATTAGAGCAGTTTAATATTATGACTTTCATTTCTCTTTTACTTTCAATTTATATCACTATAAGTATTTGGAAGTTTGACGGTCGGTTTTTCTTGTCGGGAATAGTATGGTTTGTTGTTACCATCTTGCGTTCCTTTAATGTATTGGGTTCGGAATTTATAACTTATGATTATAAATTTGTTTTAATATTTATAATGCTATACACAGTAACTCTCACTCTTGGTATTTATTTAATGTATTCCATAAGAAAACATGTATTTTATTATATAAAGTGGTTTAAACCTATTTTGAATGAAGAAGGAGAAATTCAGTATGAATAGTAAAAGTATAAGCTAGCTATTATATTTGAAGACAGATTCCTTCAGTTATATTGCAAGTTCTGCGCAATTTGTTTAAGGTAGGTCTTTAATCTTCTATTGTATTCTTTAATTGACGATAGTTTCCGTAACGTCTATAATTAACGACTTTGCTTAGGGATGTAATTTTTCCTAAACTATTAGGAGTTTATTTATACCCTTCTAACATTGGTATGTAATCTTGAAAAAGAGCAATGATATTATATTCAGATAAAGCAATTGTTAAGCTCTTTATGAAAATCCACTTCATTAAATTCTGCTTCAATATAACTTTTTAAAATGGGCACATACCTAAAAATAGATGAAGCATCTTATATTTAGAATTTGAAATATTTCGTATCAGTAGCGGCACAACAAATGCTGTTTATTCATCAGTAGATATAATAAGTATAAGTAACTCCTCATCATTTTTAGAAAGATGGTAATAATTACAAGTCTAGATATTCAACCATACCAAGTGATGTAATTCACTCTTTTTTATCAGTTATGATTTTGAACCATTTAAATAGAAATTTAATAACTAACAAGGTGATTAAATCTAATGAGTTGCTATTTCTAAAAAATTTAGTACGTAGTAACTTAAGTGTTAGGTTTTGAGACAAGTGTAGTTAATAGGTTTTAAAAGACTTATCAGATATATATGAAATAGCTGAACTATTTAATAGCAATCATGCTAATTTCAACATTTACAAATTTAGGTAAATTAGCGACTTCAACGGTCTCTCTAGCGGGTGCAGTAGCTTCATCAAAATACTTACCGTAGACTTCATTGATCTGCTTAAAGTTATTCATATCACTAATAAAAATAGAAGACTTAATAACGTTTTCAAATGTCATGTCAGCAGCTTCTAAAACGGCTTTCATGTTTTCCATAACTTGTTTAGTTTCGGTTTTGATATCGTCTAATACTAACTCCATTGTTTCAGGGTGCAACGCTATTTGCCCTGAAGTGTATAAAGTGTTTCCTGATAAAACGGCTTGATTATATGGGCCTATCGGTGCTGGTGCTTTTGTTGTATTTATTATTTTTTTCATCATATAACCCAAAGAAATGGGATTTTTATTAATGGTTAGTATTATAACAAATTTAGTAATACAATTTCACTTCGACAAGCTGAATAAATAAGTCTCTAAGGTTGGTTAAAGTCCTTCGATACACGTGAGAAAGAATATGTGTTATTAATAAAACCTAAATTATATAACACGTTTTAATTACCAAGTTGTTGATCTGGTTGTTTTCGTTTATCGTATTTTAAATCTTTAAGTAAATTAGATTTTATACCAATAAAGAAATTCCAAGAACTTCGGTCACTAAATGGTATCCATGAAAAATTCATACGCCAACTTAATAAGTCGCGTTCAAAACGTAATTGCGTATAGGTAAATCCTTGATTAAGGAAATCGTATCCAGAAGATGCCCCTAGACTCCATTTAGGTGATATATCTACGTCTCCAGAAAACATTAAAGAATGCGAGGATATAGCATTGTCACGCCTTGTGTTTGTATAGTTTGCCGAATATGCTAGCCTTAAACTCCAAGGCATTTTATAGTTATAGAATTCGTTGTTTTCCTCCTCTTCCTCGTCGTTATCCTGATCGGAGAGGCGTTTGTCAGCAAAATCCTCGGATCTACCAAATAAGTCGTCTGTTCGTCCTCCAGATCGTGCAGATTCCTGTGCTGAGGCTCGTTTTTCTTCAGATTCACCGCCTGAGAAACTATCATTAGATAAGGTGTAGCTCATATTAACGTTGGCAGATGTTAATCTAAAAAGACTTCCTCCGTTATCTATATTAAAAGTATTAACAACATTATTATTGCTGTCTAACGCATAAGGGTTTAATGTCATACCAAAGTTTATACTCATCTTTTTATTTAAAATTTGAGTACCACCACTCACCCGTACAGGACTCCAATTTAGAGAATCTGCAGCGATATCATAAGCAGTAGAAAAGTTCAGGTTATTTAATAAGAATATTTTTTCAGGTTCCGTTTTTGTAGAATCCTTAGAACGAATTTTAGCCTCTAAGTTGTTACCTACAGACATACCAACACTACTAGAGTATCGATTACCAGGACTACCGAACAAAGAATTTTCAAAACGTGTATATTCTACCTGGTCAGAAGTTGTACCATCAGCATCGATAACATCGTAGGTTTCATAATACTGATCAAATGCAGGATTAATTGAGTAACTCAATGAAGGTCTTATAACATGTCTTATAGCTTTGACCTTTGCCGTTTTATCTTCGTTTTCCAAATCGTACATACCATATATAGTTGTACCAATACTGGCTCCAACATTATAGGTTAAAAAGCGGTCAAAACCATTTTGATTAATAGATACAACATCTTCATTTGCCGAATCGTAAAAGCGTTTAATTGTTTTTAAAGTCCAAGTTTCTTCAAAATTAGCGTTGGCGCTCACACTAAAATAATCAAAGACCTTAAAGTTCGTGGTGATTGGTAGAGTGTGTTTCATTCCAGTTATTGCATCATCAAACATTTCGCTTTTACCGAATACAGAGTCATTGGTCTGAATGTTATATTCTCCTCTAGAAGTCAACTGAAAGTTAATATTATGAATAGCTCCCTTTTTGGTACCTGTTTTTGGTGCAAACGGATAGATTCTACCCATAGATGCTTGCATCGTTGGTAAGGTTAAATTAATATCACCAGTATTTGTGTTCTGGTTATGAGTTGCCGTTAAACTAAGGTTAACTTGTGGTTCTCCCGAAAATGTTTTTGAATATGAAACAGATGATGCTAACGTGTTATTTAAAAAATTGGCTTGATTCAATTGGTTGATTGATTCTTGGTAATAAGTGCTACTACCCAAGTTGACAGAGGCTGAAAACCGAGAATTAGGATTTGCCTTAGTATCTTGGCTATGCGACCATCTAAGATTATATACTGTACTTTGAGTAAAGTCTGGAAATCCACGTTCTTCATTCAGTAAGTTTTCATATCTGAAACTTATATTACCTCTATATTTGTAGCGTAAGGCGTAATTGTTTTCAACGCGTAAACCATAACTACCATTGGTATAGTAATCTCCAAGAACAGCTAAATCTAAGTAATCATTAATAGCAAAGTAGTAACCACCATTTTGTAGATTATAACCTCTATTACTATCCTCTCCAAAAGTTGGAAAAATAAGACCAGAAGTTTGTTTTTTCGTCATTGGAAAAAATGCAAATGGTAACGCGATTGGTGTCGGAATACCATATATTTCCATATAAGTTGGTCCTACAATAACTTTTTTATTAGGTACCATCTTCATTTTGGTAGTTACAAATTGGTACTCTGGATCCTCTTCATTTTCAGCCGTAGTAAAGCGACCGTTTTGCATAAAATAAACCGAATCGTTTTCTTTTTTAGTTAAAGGAGAATAGACTTTAAAACCTTGTTGCTCTGTTCTAGAATTAAAAACTAAAGCTTTTTTAGTTTCGGTGTTAAACACAATAGAATCGGGCTCAATAACATTTTCTCCTTGTTTAAAAACGGGACGTTGAGAATAGCCTGTAGAATCTTTTAAACGACCTGCATAGACTAAGTTTTTACTGTAGTCAATGACAATGACTCCAGCTTTAATTTCCATATCTTGGTATAGTACTTCAGCTTCGTTATATAAATATATTTTTTTCTTTTTCTGACTCAAAGACACATAATCGGAGGCTTTATATTTTACCGTGCCTTCTAATAATCCTTTTTGTTTTACCGAATCTTTTTTTGTGGAATCAACTTCCTTTGTGTTTATCGGAGGTTTAATAATTGAATCAATTACAACAGTGGTCGAATCCTTGCGTTGCTCTATCGGAATAGTTCCGTTCTTTTTTGGTAATTCTTGAGCGAAGCTAAAAGTGTTGATAAACACTGTAAAACTCAAGATAAAAAGTATGTATAAGCTTTTTGTATGCAATGCTTTTAAATGTATTTTTGTAAAAGTATGGCTCGGTTTTTGAATCGCCAAAAGTACAGCTATTTTTTTGTGATTAATTCATTAAAAATTAGAAATTAAAAAATACTGTCTCACTAATTGGCATTATGTAATAAACCGAATTTATAAACCGTTAAATCAAATATGCAAACGACACTAAAACCAACAATAGTATTTTCGATCCTTATATTTATAAGTACTTTAACATCCTATTCAGCTCTGTACGCCCAAGAAGAAAAGTTTGTGGTGGTGTTAGATGCCGGACATGGAGGTGGAGATTCAGGTAATGTTGGTAATGGACATAGCGAAAAAAATATTGCACTTAAAATTACGCTCGAAGTAGGTAAGGAGCTTGAAAAGAATCCTGATATTAAAGTAATATACACACGTAAAACGGATGTTTTTATCGCTTTGCACGAACGGGCTAACATTGCAAATAAGGCAGATGCTGATTTGTTTGTGTCCATTCATTGTAACGCTCATAGTTCTCAAGCAAGTGGTACCGAGACTTTCGTTTTAGGTGAGAAAAATACAGGACGTAATTTTGAAGTAGCCAAACGTGAAAACGAAGTTATTTTTAAAGAAGAAAATTATGAAGAAAATTATGCAGGGTTTGATCCAAGCTCCCCAGAATCTACAATAGCTATTGGTATAGAGCAAGAAGTCTATATTGAGCAAAGTATTGTATTAGCTCGAAAAATTGAAGATAACTTTGTAAATAATGCCAAGCGTAAAAGTAGAGGGTTAAAGCAAGCAAGCCTGCTGGTTATTAGAAATACATATATGCCAAGTGTGTTGGTAGAAGTTGGATTTTTAACTAATAATATTGAAGGTAATTATCTTAATACTAAAGCCGGACAATCAAAAATGGCAAGTGCCATAAAAACCGCGATAACTGATTATAAAAAAGTCTTAGATCAAAACGTTGGCAGCCATATTTTGAATGTGGAAGCAGAAACAATGGAAGAGGTAGAAGACACTCCTAGAGTTATTAAAGACGTGATATTTAAAGTTCAGATTTCCGCAGGTTCTAAAGAATTAGAAGCTAAATCCTATAATTTTAAAGGTCTTGCAGATATTTCATCAGAAAAAATAGGTGATATTTATAAATACTTTAGTGGACAAACTTCCGATTATAATAAAATAAAACAACTTCAGAACGAAGCTAAATTAGCAGGCTATTCAGACGCTTTTATTGTAGCTTATAAAGATGATAAAAAAATAGATGTCGCAGATGCGTTAAAATCTGATTCTAATTAGAAACATTATTAATATATTTATTCCTAATTTTGTTAGCAAACTAAAGAAAACGCCCATTGAAAGTTTCAAGAGAAGTTAAGACAGCAATATTAGTGTTGGCTGGTATCGCTTTTTGCATATACCTATTTACATATCTTAAAGGTGAAGACCTCTTTGATAGTTCAAACACGTATTATACGGAATTCGACTATAATGCATTAAGCATGTCCTCGTCCGTAACAATTAAAGGTAATAAAGTAGGTAAGATAGAAGAGATTAAATATGATTTTAACTCTGGAAAAACTCGAATTGCATTCTCCGTAACACCAGAATTAAAATTTTCTAAAAACAGTATTGTTCGTTTATACCAAGATGGTTTAATGGGAGGCAATGCCTTATCAATTGTAGAGGCAAGTGATGGTGTCATTGCTGAATCTGGTGATTTCATAAAATCAGAAGTAAAACCAGGAATGATTTCATCCTTAGAAAAGAATTTCTCAGGTATTAGTGAAGATTTAGGTACAACACTGCGTTCGTCAGATACCTTACTTACCAATTTAAATGCCTTAGTTATTGATGAATCCGACGATGGTTTAAAGCAAACAATTGCAGAATTAAACGCAACGTTAAAATCATTTAAGAATGTTGCTTTTAAAGCCAATTCACTCATTAGTGATAACGATGAAAAAATTGCTTCCGTTTTAGAGAACTTTGATAAAACAAGTTCGGAATTAGCTATTTTAATTAAAGATCTAAATGAGGCTAAACTTTCTAATACCGTTAAAAATCTCGATGATATGGTTTTAAAACTAAATCAATTAGCTACAGGTTTAGAGGCAGGAGAAGGGTCTATAGGAAAACTATTAAAAGACGATGCACTCTATGATAACTTAGAAAATGCATCAAAGGAATTACAATTATTACTTTTAGATATTAAGCTTCACCCAGCAAGATACAGACGTATTTTGTCTAAAAGAGAGATTCCGTATGAGGAACCTACACAAGAGGAATTAAACAATAATTAGCCCCATCAATCATGGCATACTTACCAAATATCATTTTTGCAGTTATCCTAATATTAGGTATTGGTTATTTTGTTAGAAATATCAAAAAGATAATTCGAAATATTAAATTAGGTCAAGAAGTCAATGCCAAAGATAATAAAGCGAAGCGTTGGAAAAATGTAGCCTATATTGCTCTTGGTCAGAGTAAAATGGTAAAGCGGCCTGTCTCGGGGTTTCTTCATGCTATTGTTTACGTCGGATTTATTATTATAAATATTGAGGTTTTAGAAATTATAATTGATGGCCTTTTTGGAACACATCGTATTGGACAACAAGTTTTACCAGAGTGGTTATATGGATTTTTAATAGGGTCATTTGAGATACTATCTGTTTTAGTTCTAGTTTCTGTCACCGTGTTTTGGCTACGGCGAAATGTTATTAAAGTGAAACGTTTCTTAAGTTCGGAAATGAAAGGTTGGCCAAAAAGTGATGGTAATATCATTCTATATTTTGAGGTCGTTTTAATGTGTTTGTTCTTGTTAATGAATGCTACGGATACAATCTTTCAAAATACAGGATCTGGTAATGTTATCTCACAATTCATTGCCCCTTGGTTTGAGGGAGTATCCGTAGGAACGCTTTATATTATTGAAAAATCCGCGTGGTGGTTGCATATTGTAGGTATTTTAATTTTCTTAAATTACCTATACTTCTCAAAGCATTTACACATTCTATTAGCATTCCCTAATGTATATTTAGGTAGTGTAGAGCCAAAAGGCAAGTTTAATAATCTTGATGCCGTTACGGCAGAAGTGAAATTAATGATGGATCCAGACGCAGATCCTTATGCTGCACCAGCAGAAACTTCGGAAGATGATGTTCCTGCAAAGTTTGGAGCGAGTGATGTTATGGATTTAAACCAAATTCAGTTACTCAATGCGTATACCTGTACGGAATGTGGTCGCTGTACAAGTGAATGTCCCGCTAATCTTACCGGTAAAAAATTATCACCGCGTAAAATTATGATGGATACGCGAGATCGACTAGAAGAGGTTGGAAAAAATATTGAAACCAATAAAGGTGAATTTATAGATGACGGAAAGCAGTTATTAGGAGACTACATCACAAACGAAGAGCTTTGGGCGTGTACAACTTGTAATGCTTGTGTAGAAGCTTGTCCGGTGAGTATTAATCCACTATCCATAATTATGGATATGCGCCGTTATTTAGTAATGGAGCAAAGTGCAGCACCGATGGAGCTGAATAATATGATGACCAATATAGAAAATAACGGAGCACCCTGGCCTTACAACCAAATGGACCGTTTAAATTGGAAAGACGAAAACTAAAAATGTTTAGAGGTTGAAAAGTTAACGTTTTGAATGTCACTAATATTACAAATTAGTACAATAGGTAAATGCGTAAACAATTACACAATTAAACGATTAAACGTTAAAGTATGAGCGAGCAACTAAAAGTGCCAACTATGGCAGAAATGATGGCAGAAGGAAAACAACCAGAAATTCTATTTTGGGTTGGTTCTGCTGGTAGCTATGATGATAGAGCAAAGAAAATCACTAAAGCTTTCGTAAAGATTTTAAATAAAGCAAATGTTAATTTTGCAGTTTTAGGAACTGAAGAAAGCAATACGGGTGATGTTGCAAAACGTGCTGGTAACGAATTTTTATTTCAGATGCAAGCCGTTATGAATATCGAAGTGCTTAACGCTTATGAGATAAAACGAATTGTAACCTGCGATCCACACTCTTTTAATTGCATCAAAAATGAGTACCCTGGTTTAGGTGGAAGCTATGACGTTATTCACCATACACAATATATACAAGAACTGATGAGTTCTGGTCGTTTAACTTTAGAAGGAAATACGTATAAAGGCAAACGAATTACCTTTCACGATCCATGTTATTTAGGAAGAGGTAATGGAGTTTACGATGCACCGCGAAATGTTCTTAAAAAAACAAATGCGACATTAGTAGAAATGAAACGCCATAAAGGAACAGCGTTGTGTTGTGGAGCTGGTGGAGCGCAAATGTTTAAAGATGCAGAACCCGGAAATAAGGAAATTAATGTCTTAAGAACAGAAGATGCTATAGAAACCCAACCCGAAATAATTGCTACTGGTTGTCCGTATTGTAACACTATGATGACTGATGGTGTAAAGTTCAAAGAAAAAGAATCTGAAATTAAGGTATTGGATATTGCAGAGCTCATTGCTAATGCATAATAGAATAAGGTTGTGGGGAATAATATTGAAAAATTACCATTAAAAAAGCGGATTATTTCAGGTGTTGCCATTGGTTTATTTTATGCTTCATTAATGGCGGGTTATGACTATTTTACCGACGAACCATTTTCTTTGCCAAAGTTTCTATTTAATGCTTTCTTTTTTGGATTGGTTATGAGTTATGCATTTAGGTATAAAATCACTAAAAATAAAGGTTAATAATATGTTTATACAATGAACTTCACAAATCCTCAAATACAAATCGAAGACTTACCTAATATTGAAGACGTTGTTTTAAAACCAATTTCAAAATCATATTTAAAAATTATCATACTGAATAGACTTGCTTTTTATAGTCTTATTTTAGGTGCTGTAATTGGTTTGAAATACTTGATTAAAGAAGACGGTTTTCAAGATAATTTTTGGTTAATCCTTATAGGATCTGTGATGGTTTGCATTGCGAATTTTATCATTTCCGTATTGGCATTTAAAAAGCGGAAATACGCTGTGCGTGGTAACGATGTTATTTATGCTAAGGGTTTGATTGTAGAGTCTATAATTACAGTACCAATTTCTAGAATTCAGCATGTAGAGGAATCTCGAAGTTGGTTGGCAAGACACTTAGGTTTGTCTACACTGAAAATATTTACTGCAGGTGAAGCGGGAAGTGATCTAAGTATTAAAGGACTTCAACAACTTGAAGCAAAAGGTATCAACGATTTTATTAGCGCTAGGGTTGATGGAAATAACTGATTTCTCGCAGCCCATAAGACAATCAGCTAAAGGAATAATTGTCATTTTTGCATTTAATCTGCTAAAATTTTTCAAAAAATTTCTTGTATTTTTTATAGCTTTTGGTATTCAAGTTATAAGAAAAAAGTCATTTGGAGGTGTGACGCCAACAATGATGTATTTAGGGTTGATAGCGGTGATAGTACTTATTTTAATTATTGCGATTCTAAAGTATTTCAATTTTAAGTTTCACCTCAGTAAAGATGATTTTCATTTAGCTACAGGAATAATAAATAAAGACAATACCATTATTCCGAAGTCTAAAATTCAGAATGTATATATCAAACAAAATTTTCTGCAACAGTTGATCAATGTAGTTTCACTAAAAATTGAAACAGCGGGGGACAAAAAATCTGAAATTGAAATTAGTGCTTTGGATAAACCAACAGCTTTATTATTAAAGAAGAAATTATTTAATAAAATAAGTGTAGAATCAGAAGAAACACAACATACGGAAACTGAAGAAAAACAAAATGTTTTCTTCAGAGTCACACCAAAACGCTTGCTTTTAGAAGGTTTATCTCAAAATCATTTTAAGAGTTTTCTACTAATAATAACTTTCGGTTATGGAATTTATAATGAGTTCAAAGATTTCTTAGAAGAGTTAGAGCTAGAGAAACGTGTAGAAGGTTTTGTAAACCTAGATGAAACTGACTTATTCAATCTAATAATTACTAATGTTATTCTTGTAATAGCGGTGGTTTTGTTTTCTTTTCTATTTTCAGTGGCTAAGACGTTTATTATAAACTTCAATTTAGAGGTCGTAGAAAATCAGAAAACCATAGAAATTAATAAAGGTCTTTTTAATAAAATATCATTGAGCTTAACACCAAGTAGAATTCAGAATTTGGTAATCACCACAAATCGTGTAAAACAATATTTTGGGTTATATAGCTTATCAGTTAAGCAAGCGATGGTTAATGTAAAGCAACAAAAGAATTTTAAAATTGTGGCTTTAGAAAAAGAACAACTTAATTACTTAATAAATAAACTTTTATCAGACTATAATCTTGAGGGTAAAACTGGAAAACCAAAACCTTATTTTGTGCTAATCTCGGCTTTAGGAATGTTGTTTTTTATTGTTTTAGCCAACGCCTTGGCGCTGTTTCTTTTTGGGATAGGCATGTTATGGATTAATGTTATTTACCTTCCTTTTGCAATATTTTATGTCTATTTCGAATATAAAAAAGCGTATTATATAATTTCTAACAATTTTGTAACTCTTGGAAGCGGAGTAATTGATACAACCACCAATATTTTAGAAACACACAAAATACAAGGTCTAAAATTAAAGCAGACCATTTTTCAAAAACCCAGAAATATAGCGTCGCTTGTAATCTCTACAGCTTCAAAATCTGTGACGATTCCTTATATATCAAAACAAGAGGCATTAACTATTTATAATTACTTATTATATAAGGTAGAATCTCAAGACAGAGATTGGATGTAAAACCGTATTTTTACAATCAGAAAAATGATGAATTTATGCTAGTCGATTTTAATACCTTACCAGAAGAATCAAGAGTTTGGATATACCAATCTAACCGTTCATTTTCAGATGAAGAGTTAGAACAACTTACAACACAATTAGATACTTTTATAGAGGCTTGGACGGCTCACGGAAAAGATTTAAAAGCAGGTTATAAGTTAGTTTACAAACGATTTATCGTTATTGCAATGGATCAAAGTTTAAATAATGCAACAGGTTGCTCAATAGATTCTTCCGTTAGTTTTATTCAACAATTAGAGCAACAATACAATGTAGATTTAATGGATAAAATGAACGTGTCCTATAAGCAAGGTGAATTTATTGCTTACAAATCTTTAATTGATTTTAAAAAAATGGCACAACAAAAAGCAGTATCTAAAAACACTATTGTTTTTAATAATTTAGTAACTAATATTGCAGAATTTAATGAAAATTGGGAAGTCCCTGCGAGCGATAGTTGGCATAACCGTTTTATTAAATAGGACTTCACATAAATAAATTTTATATTTCAAATAGATTAGTCATTTTTACAACGAGTAAAAGATGATTAATACAAACTTACAAAAGTGGCTACAGACATTTTCTTATTAAATATTTCAGGACAAGATAGACCAGGTTTAACTTCTAGCTTAACAAGTGTATTGGCAGAATATGACGCTAAAGTTTTAGATATTGGGCAAGCTAACATTCATGATACGTTATCATTAGGTATCATGTTTGAAATTAAAAAGGGTAAAAAGTCTTCAGCAGTACTAAAAGATTTATTGTTTAAAGCTTATGAATTGGGAATTAAAGCCAAATTCACTCCCATTTCGCTTGAAGATTATGAAAATTGGGTTAACGAACAAGGTAAAGATCGCTACATCGTTACTATTTTAGGCGAAAAATTGGCTGCAGAGCAAATATCTGAAGTCACTAAAATAATTTCTGAAAAGAACTTAAACATTGATTCCATAAAACGATTAACTGGCCGATTGTCACTCGTTAAAAAAGAAGAATACCCTAGAGCATCTATTCAATTATCTATTAGAGGAAAAATAGGAGATAAGTCTGATTTTACTAAGAAATTTATGGAAATTTCTAGAGAATTAGACGCGGATATTGCATTTCAAGAAGATAATATTTTTAGACGTAATAGGCGTTTGGTTTGTTTTGATATGGATTCAACGTTAATTCAAACAGAAGTTATCGATGAATTAGCGGAATTAGCCGGAGTTGGATTAGAGGTTAAAGCGATCACTGAAGCAGCCATGCAAGGGGAGATAGATTTTAATGAAAGTTTTAAAAGACGTATGAAGCTTTTAGAAGGTTTAAGTGAGTCTGTTTTACAAGAAGTTGCAGAACGTTTACCCATTACTAAGGGCGCAAAGCGTTTGATTGATACGTTACATTATTACGGTTTTAAAACAGCGATTCTTTCAGGTGGCTTTACTTATTTCGGACATTATCTTCAGCAAAAATTAGATATTGATTATGTTTATGCTAATCAATTAGAAATCAAAGACGGTAAATTAACTGGTGGCTATATTGGAGATATCGTTGATGGTAATAAAAAAGCCGAATATTTACAATTACTTGCGGATAATATGCAAATAGATATCAGTCAAACCATTGCCGTTGGTGATGGTGCTAATGATTTACAAATGCTTAATCTAGCGGGTTTAGGTATTGCGTTTCATGCCAAACCAAAAGTAAAAGATAATGCACAAAGTTCTATTTCTAGCATAGGATTAGATGGTGTACTTTATTTGTTAGGCTATCATGATCGACAAATTGATTTACTATCATAAAGTTAAGTCTGCCATATCAATTGCACAGGTTATAAAAGTATCTTAAAGTCTTTTTACTTCCTCTTAAATATGCTAATTTGGCACAATATTCGTTATGAATTATGTGTTCAACCTATAAACGATAAAAGTTTGCTAATGCGTTACTTTGCCCTTATATTTATATGTACTTGTTTTCAATTTAATTTTGGGCAAGACCTTTCTAAAAATCCATTACTATCCAAGGATCCTATTCAACAACAGAAATGGGTAGATAGTTTATACAATTCAATGTCTGTTGAGGAAAAAATTGGACAACTATTTATGGTACAGGTGTTTTCTGATAAAGGAAAAGCACATGAAAATAAGATTGCTAAGCTAATTACAGGTCAGCATATTGGTGGTCTAATTTATTCTAATGGCGGACCTGTTCGTCAAGCCAAATTAAATAACGAATTACAAGCTGGTTCTAAAATTCCATTGTTAATAGGAATGGATGCAGAGTGGGGTTTAAGTATGCGCTTGGATTCTACTTATGCTTTCCCATGGAATATGACCCTTGGAGCAATTACAGACAATAAATTGGTGGAGCAAGCCGGAAGACATATTGGTGAACACTGTAAACGATTAGGTGTGCACTTTAATTTCGCGCCAGCCGTAGATATTAATACCAATCCTAAAAATCCTATTATAGGTAACCGATCTTTTGGGGAAGACAGAGATAATGTTACCGAAAAAGGATTAGCATTTATGAAGGGCATGCAAAGCGCTGGTACATTAGCAAATGCTAAACATTTTCCTGGTCATGGAGATACCGAAGAAGATTCACATTTAAAATTGCCTACTATTAATTTTAGTGCAAAACGGATTGACTCTATTGAATTATACCCGTATAGAAAGCTTATAAAAGAAGGACTATCTAGTGTTATGGTAGCTCATTTAAATGTACCAAGTTTAGAATCTCGAAGAGATTTTCCATCCTCATTATCAAAACATATCGTTACTGATATTTTAAAAGATAGTTTAGGGTTTAATGGGTTAATTTTTACGGATGCCTTAACCATGAAAGGTGCAGCTGATTATGTTGAAAACGATGTTGACGGCTCTAATGTAAAAAGCTTAATACAAGGAGGAGAGATTGATTTAATGGCATTCTTAGCAGGAAATGACGTGATGCTAATGTCTGAAGATCCAGAAAAAGGGATTGCTAAATTTGTTGAAGCATTTACAAATGGTACTATAACTGAAGAGCGACTAGCGCACTCAGTTAAAAAAATATTGATGGCTAAATATAAAGTTGGATTAAATAATTATTCTCCTATTGGAATTTATGATTTAGAAAAGGATTTAAACCGATTAGAAGACGATTTACTCTATGAGGAACTCATGGAAAATGCCATTACAGTGGTAAAAAACACAAATGAGTTGTTACCATTCAGAGATTTAGAAACTAAGAAAATTGCTTATGTATCATTAGGTGATGACGATGGTTCTGCGTTTTTAAATGAGTTAAAAAAATACACCAAAGTCCACGAAATTAAAGCAGATAAATTGGATGAAGTGATATCTAAACTTCAGAATTACAATACGGTAGTTGTAGGTTTTCATAAATCGAATGCGAACCCTTGGAAAAGTTATCAGTTTTCTCAACAAGAATTGGCATGGTTGTATGAAATTGCGAGAACGAATACTGTTGTCCTCGATGTATTTGCGAGACCTTACGCACTGAATGATTTGTTAACAGTAGACAATATTGAAGGGATTGTAATGAGTTATCAAAATAGTACAATAGCTCAGGAAAAATCAGCGCAGCTTCTTTTCGGAGCATTTGAGGCAAAAGGTAAATTGCCTGTAAGTACAGGACCTTTCTTTCCGGTTGGAACAGGTGAGAATTATAATTCTTTATTGAGTTTAAGCTACGGTTTACCAGAACGTGTTGGTATGGATTCTAAATTGCTAAGTCGAATAGATTCTGTAGCTCATCGTGCTATTGATGGTAAAATGACACCAGGAATTCAGCTTTTAGTTGCCCGAAAAGGCAAAGTAATTTACAATAAGAATTTCGGATATCATACCTATGAGAAGAAAGAAGAGGTAAAGTTTGATGATCTTTATGATGTGGCATCATTGACAAAGATATTGGCAACCTTACCGGTTTTAATGGAATTGGAAGAGCAAGGCTCAGTATCTTTAGATGATAGATTGGGTGATTTAATTCCAGAATATAAAAACACAAATAAGAAAAATGTAACGCTTAAAAAAATGTTATCTCACTATGCGCAACTTAAGCCATGGATTCCATTTTACTATGCTACTTTAGATTCAGTGACTAAACGACCAGACCCCAAATATTACAGAAAAGAACGTTCAGAAGGCTTTACCGTAGAAGTGACTAACACGCTTTTTATGCGAGATGATTATAAGGATTCTATTCAAAAAGTGATACGAGATAGTGATTTATTATCTAGCTTAAGATATCGATATAGTGATTTACCGTATTATATTCTTAAAGGTTATCTCGAAGATTTTTATGATAAGCCATTAAGCGAAATCACAGAAGATCGTTTTTATAAATCTTTAGGTGCAAATTATACAACGTACAACCCACGAACTAAATTCAGTTTAAAAAATATAGTGCCAACAGAGATAGATGATTATTATCGTTTTAAAGAGGTACACGGATACGTGCATGATATGGGAGCTGCAATGCAAGATGGAATAGGTGGACACGCAGGGATTTTTAGTAATGCAAATGATGTTGCTAAAATAATGCAGATGTATTTGCAAAAAGGCTTTTACGGGGGGAAACGCTATCTTGAAAGTAAAACCATAGATAAGTTTAACTACTGTTATTATTGTGGGAGCAACAATAGAAGAGGCATCGGGTTTGATAAGCCACAATTAGGTGAAGAAGGTCCAACTTGTGGGTGTTTATCTATGACTAGTTTTGGGCATTCAGGTTTTACAGGAACTTATGCTTGGGCAGATCCTGAAGAAGAAATAGTATACGTGTTTTTGGCTAATAGAACCTATCCAGAAGCTGGTAAAAATCTATTATTGAGAGAAAATATTAGAACAGAAATACAACGTCTAATCTACGAGGCCATAATAGATTAATGTTTTTACTAGGTTAAATACAAATAGCCTTGTAAGGAATTTCACAAATATTAGACTATTTTAAATATCGTATTTAGGGTGTTGTGATGATTACGCATCACCCAAGATACAAGTTAATATGTACTTAAAGTTAACAGCTGATTATAGAAAAACTGCTAACTTTAAAAATTAAACGGTTTACATGAAAATAGGAATAGTTTGTTACCCTACCTTTGGAGGAAGTGGAGTTGTTGCAACAGAATTAGGTTTAGAGCTGTCAAAATGTGGTCACGAGATTCACTTTATTACATATAGTCAACCTGTACGTTTAGAACTGTTGAGTAATAATGTTCATTTTCACGAAGTGCACGTGCCTGAATATCCTCTTTTTTTATATCAACCTTATGAGCTTGCCTTATCTAGTAAATTAGTAGATATGGTAAAGTTACATGGTATTGAATTATTACATGTGCATTATGCTATTCCTCACGCGTACGCGGCATATATGGCGCAACAAATGCTGAAGGACGAAGGGATTTTTGTTCCTATCGTAACTACGTTGCATGGTACCGATATTACTTTAGTAGGCAGTCACCCGTTTTATAAACCAGCAGTAACATTTAGTATTAATAAATCTAATGCGGTAACTTCTGTTTCGGAAAGTTTGAAGAAGGATACCATGCGCTTATTCAGTATAAAACGAGAGATTCATGTGGTACCTAATTTTATAGATTTAGAGAAGCATAATCATAAATTTACGGACTGTCAGCGAGGAATGATGGCTGATGATGATGAGCGTATCATAACACATATTAGTAATTTTAGGGAAGTAAAACGAATTCCTGATGTTATTAAAATATTTTATAATATTCAAAAAGAATTACCAGCTAAACTAATGATGGTTGGTGAAGGTCCGGAAAAGGAAGCTGCAGAGCAGTTAGTTGAAGAGTTAGGAATGAGTGATCGTGTTATCTTCTTAGGTAATAGCAATGAAATTGATCGTATTTTATGCTTTAGTGACCTCTTCTTATTACCATCACAAACAGAAAGTTTTGGTTTAGCAGCACTTGAAGCTATGGCGAGTAGTGTACCTGTCATATCTACTAATTCAGGAGGATTGTCTGAAGTTAATGAAGATGGTTTTTCAGGGTATTTAAGTGAGGTTGGTGCTATAAAGGATATGTCTAAGAATGCCGTGAAAATCTTATCGGATATTAAGACTTTAGAGACATTTAAAGCCAATGCAAAAGTGCAATCTCAAAAATTCGATTTAAGAACTATTGTACCTATGTATGAAAAAATATATGAAGAAACCTTGAAAGAATTTTTAGTAGATAACTAAAATGAATACACTTATATTCTTTTAAAATTTATAATACAATACAAAAAAGTCTTCCTATTTGGAAGACTTTTTTGTATAAGCTTAATGTCTATGGTTTTACCATATATCACTAACTTCTTCTTTAATATACGCTAAAGCCGCTTTACTTGGGGCAGGCTTATCTATCAGTTCGGTTAAAACAACCTCTCTAAGTTTATTAGCTGTATCAGTTGATTCTTGCATGGCAGCTTTTCTAATTAATTGAATGGTTGCATTTTTTGCAGCTAAAGTAATTGACCAACATTGATCGCTAACATAAATTTGTTGCGATAAATTATGCTCTAACTCTTGTTCTATAGTTGCAATTAGTAAGCTTTCATAATCTGTTTTATTAGAAGACGTAGGTTGGACCCTCGTTAAAAGTTTAGAAGGTGCAATACGCTCTAAGAAAAGAGATATCCGTTCGTAGGCTTGCAAGCGTAATGGAAAGCTTTCTTTTTGCAAATCTTTCTGCAATAAAAAGCGTCTTCTACTGTTTTCGTTTTCTACATGTTGCTTAAAAAAATAGTAAGCCACTGCGCCAACGATAGCAGCAGGAGCAATGCTGAAAAGTAACTCGATAATGTTGTCAATATCCATAGTGTAAATTTAGAACACAAACTTAAAACCTTTCAATCTATTGTACAAACAAAACCGATAATTGAATGAAGTCTGTCTTTCATTTCATGAAGTCGCTTTTAAGGCATATGGTAACGTGCATTTTATAGTGTACGGCTTATTTTGCATAAGCTATTGATTTTTACGTCGTGAAAAGTATCTAATCGTTTTCGATTGCTTACACGAAATAATCTTTTTTTTTAAATAATTCAAAAAAAGAAAGAATTAGAGGGTAACAATTTTCCGATTCACTTGATATAACCTCGAATGTCAGTTTTCAAAGCGTTAACTGAATTATAAAAAACTAAAATATAATAATTATGAAATCAATTTTAAAATCAATTTTATTACTAGCCATTACACTTACTTTATTTAACTGTGATAATGATGATGGCAATGCACCAAACATGAGTGTTTGTAGTTATGAAGGACTTACGGCAGACATACAAGGCACAATAACTTTAATACCAGAATCGGACTTAGTTACAGATTATTTTCCAAATAATGATGGGCCAGGTATTCCCGCAGTTGAGGTATATCACTCGGTCAGTCCAGGAAGTACATTTGTAGTAACAAGAGCACTTACAGTGGGGGCTGTAGATTCAAGTCCACAAATAGTAATCAATGGTACCACTCATTCAGGTGTGGTAACTTGTCAAAGAGCGGGAAGTGCTCTAGGAGATGAGCTTCGATTAGACATTGTACTAGCCTCAGGTGAAGAGGTAGAATTATGTGTTGTAATTGATTATGTAGCCCCTTAAAAAAGTAGATAATGAAATTAGGAATAAACACCTTATTAATTCTAGTTGTTGCCCTTACTTTTTTTAATTGTGATAATAACGATGATGCGACGTCAGCAGCTTCAACAGATGGATTTACAATAAATTCAACATTTTATGAAACTGTAAATGCATACGTCACTATAGATCAACTAGACAGCAATGCAGATGGTAATCCTGATCATTACAACTTTATGTTTACTGATGGGAGAATCACAGATTCTTTTGGAGATGTAGGTCTTGGTTATGCGTATGCCTATTCGGTTAATACAACTTCAAAATTGGCTTTAATAAAAATATCCGTAGATGATAATGCAAGTTTATCTACGGATTTAATTTCTACTGGTAATACGTATATTGGTTCTAGCTTAAGTACTGGTGTACCTAATTACTCAGCAGATTCTTTAATAGCTTATGATGGAGTTGTTTCTCCTTCGTTCGGAACAGAAAATGGAATCGATTATGGTCACCTTCCAGAAACAAGTGGAGTTTGGTATGCTGTAGGAACTATAGGCCCGACGGTGATTATAAATGCAATAAACATTGATACAAATGTACCAGCAAATAGCACAATCGATGTAAACTATACGTTTTTAGCTTCAGATGGCACTTCCATTACGGGGCATTACGAAGGCACTTTAGGAATAATATTAGATTAAAACAATACTATGAAATCATTTTTTAAATCGATGCTTTTAATGGCATTAGTACTCTTGAGTTTTAGCTGTAGTAGTGACGACGATACAATTATACCAACCTTAAATACGAGTGAGTATTTTAAATATTCAATAAATAATGGTCCTGACCGTATTTTTGATGCTTACGCTAGAGGATGGTATGAGCCAAATCCCAATTCTACGTTTGAGAAATTTTATTTTAGAGCAGGTGCGGCAACGGCCGATGGTTCGACTGTTATAGTTGATGCCGATTTTACGTTTCAAGATTTCACGTCATTTACTAATACAACTAATTTTAATTGGGGAGTATCGGATGGTCTAACAGCTAATTTTTATTTCACAGAATTAACTCCTGGTCATACGTTTTTGACTAGTTGGACGGTCATGCCAAGTAATCCCGTTGTATGCACAATTACCGTACACCCAGTGAACGTAGGAGACTATATAGAATTTTCTTTTCAAGGTGATTATTTACTTGCGACAGATAATTCTATTCAAGGATCAATAATAGGAGAGGGTAGAGTGTTGAGAGAATAAGTTATTCAAATAAATAATAAAAATTATGAAACGAGCATGTTAAAATTATTAATAACAAAGATCTGATTAATAACGAACAGCATGTGACCTTCGAAAAAAATAAACACATGAAAACAAATATAAAAACGATAGTATCAACATTAGTCGTGTTATTGGCTTTTAGTTGTAGTGATAATAGCTCTTCAAGCGGTTCTGGAAGCACAATAAATGCGGAGTATGCCTATGTAACAGATGGGACAGATTTAAAAATTATTGATATAACTGTACCAACCGCACCAACTTTAGTAAATAGTATTGCGGTAAATACCTCTTACTTTGTAAGTGTATCTCCGGATGTGGCTTATGTTGCTCAATATGATGTTACTGAACCTTATTTAAGTATCGTAGATATTAGTAATGTAGCGGCACCAAGTATTCAGGCAGAGATTCAAAAAATTAATACACTTGCTTTTAGTTTATTAAGTGATATGTACACGGTTAATAATGTGGCTTATTTAACAGATGTTTATAGAGGTTTACATGTTGTAGATATCGCTAGTTTTAATTTTACTAGTCAATTAAATTCTGGTGGAGATGCTATGAGCCTCACAAAGGTTCAAAATGAATTATTTGTCATCGATCAAGCTAACGGTTTACATTCTTACGATGTTACAACACCAGGAACTCCTTCGGCAACAGGAACAACAAATACCACAGATGTTGATACGGCTTCTTATGGTGATGCTCCTTTTGGTCAATATCATTCTTGGGTTGAAACCGATGGAACTTATCTTTTCGTTGCTAATACAATAGATAAGAAAATAAAACAATTCGATGCTGCGACGCTTGCGTTAGTTAACGAGGTTAATATAGAAGGATATCCTACAGCTTTCGCAATTCATAATGGTAATGCTTATGTAACCATGAAAGCTAGTGCAAATGCTCCTCTGCAAAATAGTTCTGATAGTGTTAGAATGTATGATTTGGCTACACTTTCCTTACAGGATATGAAAATACTATCGAGATCAAGTGGTGTAGCATTAAATGGGAATTACGCTTATGTAACAGATGCAAATGGACTTCATATTTATGATATCAGTGGAAATGATTTTGTATTAGAATCTTCTTTAGGAACTGGTTTCGGAAATTTTATAGCATTAGGTCAATAAAAACAAACAAACGTTACATAGAGCTTGATTGCTAAGTTTATAATGTAGAACAGAAATTGTATTTCGACTAAAAAAATAATTAAAGATTAAATTTACACTTATATTTAGCCTTCATTCCAGTAAGACATAAAGACAAACAATTTTATTGAAACATAACAAGCTCCATATCTCAATTTATTTTCTTCTGATATGGAGTTTTTCATTTGCACAACAATATACCAATTACGCTACAAAGAACGGTTTGCCAAGTAATCACGTCTATACTATTATGCAAGACGCCAAAGGCTTTATGTGGTTTTTAACCGATAAAGGCATGGTGAGATATAATGGTAAAACATTTAAAACCTTTACTACAAAACAAGGTTTACCTAATAATGATGTTTGGGATGCTTTTCCCACGCCAGATGGTAAAATTTGGTACCTATCCAAATCAACGCATTTGGGATATATAGAGAATGATAGTGTGTTATCATTTCCTAATAAAAATGAAGAAGAAACCATAAACCCTATATACTCAATTCAGCTAAATAATGAAGTATATCCGGCAGGACCCAAAAAGATTTATAAGTTAGAAAATAACGTATGGAGAAGTTTTGAAATTCAAATAGAAAATAAAACAAGAGAAGATTATACCACTGTTTTTAATGATAAGGTGGCTTATTTAGGCATGAGGTTAGAAGATGAAATCCTAAATGTTTATGATAACCAAAATCATATTTTAAGTAAAAGCTCTACTAAAGGTATTATTAATCAAAATAGTTCTCGAGGTCAGATAAGTGATAGCTTATTTTTTTGGGCTTCGGAAAAAACTTATAGTATTTTAAATCTAAAAACATATGCTTTAAAAAGTTTTAAATTTATAGATGAAGTTGGTATAGAAACCTTAAAATACCCTAGAATTAATTTAATTGGAAATTCAATTCAAATCTCAGGAGATCGCTTTGTAGGCACACTGAATAGGGATCTACATATCTCAAATCCTTTTTTCTTTCCGCCAGAGTTAAATGCACATTTTGGTTTTATAGACCAACAGAATACGGTATGGCTAGCTACGTTTACTAACGGAGTTTATAAATTACCTTACATAAAGCAAAACATAGTTTACCACTTTAATAATGAAAAAGTTCAAAACTTAAATTATATAAATAACGAGTTGTTTGCAAGTGTTTATAATAAAGGATTCTTCAAATACAATCCTATAAATAAAACCTTTGATCCCTATATAGCTTCTGACGATTATAATTTTGGCGGAGTTTACATTGATAGCCTTAAGCGTACGTATTTCTTAAAATATTCAGGCATTATTTCCGAAGGAGAACAAAAAAGAGTAGACATCAACTTTAATGAAAATGCCAAATCATCACGACATATTAACTCGTTTGTAAAGAAACTGACTTTTTTTAAGTCCAATTTATATGGTATTTATTCTTTTGGAATTTTTAAAATAAATGCTGAGAGCTTTAATATAGAAAAAGATATCATTCTAAAAGGAGCTAATGATTTCTTAGTTTTTAATTCCCGATTGATCATAGCCACCAATAATGGCTTAAAGGAATTAGAAAGCGATACTATAAAAAAAATAGAGTTCGACGATGGAATTTTTAATAAACCAATACTCAGTATTAAAGCATTATCGGAATCAGATATTTTAATTAATACCGATGGTTTTGGGAGCTATATTTCGGATTTAAGAACGATGAAGCCTTTAGAATATTCTGAATTTTTAATCGTTCAAGACGCATTTATTCAAGACAACGCGATTTGGTTAGCAACTAATTCTGGTGTGTTGCATTATACCAAGATCAACAACGAATACAAATTAGTTAAAGCGTATAATAGTAACGATGGTTTACCAAATAACAATATTAATACCGTTAGTGTTGTCAAAGAAGATTTAATTGTTGGGACTAATAATGGATTGGCCATTGTACCACTTAATCAGACAAAAAATGATTTATTAATTGATGTCTTTATCACTGAAGCCACATATAATCAACAATCCATTACTAAAGGTCATACTGCATTTCGTTATGACAATAACAATACGGTAAATTTTAAATTTGAAACTATCGATTATTCCGAAGATAGGCTTAAAAATGAAGGGTATTTCTATAAGTTAGAACCCTTGCAAACCGATTGGGTTCATACCACAATTAATTCCGTAAATTATAATAATCTTCAGCCAGGAAATTATGTGTTTCAGGTATATAATAAGTCCATTTCAAAGGATATAAGTTTCAAAGTTAAAGCCTTGTGGTGGCAAACGTTTTGGTTTAAACTCATAGTAGTATTAATCGGTATTTTTCTTATTGTTTTAATATCGAGATTCATTGTTAAAAAATCTGAATTTAAAAAGAATCAAAAAATATTTGAAGATAAACGTCTAATAGAGCTTCAGCTAAAAGCCTTACGCTCACAGATGAATCCCCATTTTGTGTTCAACTCCTTAGCGGCAATTCAATTTTATATTAACGAAAATGATTTTGAAGCATCAGAAAGGTATCTGGTGAAATTCTCTAAACTTATCAGACAATTTTTCGAACTCTCTAAAGAAAACGAAATCTCATTAGCTTCAGAAATAAGCTTGCTTCAAAGTTATTTAGAAATAGAAAAACTGCGTTTTAAGGAGAAACTAAGTTTTAAAATTAATGTTGATGACGGTTTATTTGTGGAAGATATAAAAGTGCCTACCATGATTTTACAACCTATTATTGAAAATGCCATCAATCATGGTTTATTCAATAAGGAAGACAACGGGACAGTTACAGTTAATTTTAAAAAAGGAGATGAGGATAGTTTAATTGTAGAAATTATAGATGACGGAGTAGGATTTGTAAATACAGCTAAGGGACAACGTCAAGGGGTGAAGTCATCGAGTGTTTTAAAAGACCGATTGCATTTTCTGAATAATTCTAAAAAATGGAATATCTCGTATTCAGAGCAAGAACTTTATCCAGATCAATACGAAAAAGGGAATAAATCCATATTTATAATGCAAAAATTATGATTGAAAATCTTAACGCGGTAATTGTCGATGATGAAATTTCGAATATTAAAGGTCTGCAAAAAAAAATTAAAAATTTATTTCCAGATATTCACATTGTAGGTAGTTATCAAAAACCAGAATTGGCTATAGCAGCCATAAAAGAGTTAAAGCCGCAATTGGTCTTTTTAGACATACAAATGCCAAGAATTAATGGTTTTGAATTGTTAGAAGCTGTTGATGTGATCGATTTTCAGGTCATATTTGTAACAGCATACAGCGAATATGCGATACAAGCATTTAAGCAAAACGCGATTGACTATATTCTAAAGCCGATTGACGACATAGAATTAAAGTTGGCCGTTGAGAAAGCGATTAAAAGCGTGGAAGCTCAAGATAATGTAGAACTAAATTCAAAGTTGTTAAAATTAATTTCAACTACAGTTACAGACAATAATAAGCTGATTGTTCCTACCGTTAAGGGCTTATCATTTATCCCTCAAGATGAAGTTTTACATATTGAAGGCTATGAAGGTTATACTAAAATCCATTTAGAAGATAATTCTACTTTAATGAGTTCTTATAACTTAGGGAAGTTTGAAAAAGTGATGTCCTCTAATTTTTTTAAATGCCATAAATCGCATATCGTAAATCTCAATAAGGTGAGACATTTTGAAAACGAAGGGTATTTGGTATTAGAAAATAAACAACGTATTCCAATTTCTAGAGCTAATAAAAAAGCGTTTCTAGAGCTATTTAATTAAGTAGACTTACGAGCAAAATAAGATAGAAGCGCAATGCAATTTCAAGCCATTAGCAATTAAAATTTCAATTTAATTTAAAAAATAGGGTAACAAATCGAAGCTTGTTTTGATATAAGGGTGATAATAAATTAATAACACTCTTAACTCAAAACAATATGAAAACAAGACAAGCAATTTCAAAACTTTCACTAGGGTTAGTTCTAGTGTGTAGCGTTCTATTTACATCCTGTGAAAAAGAGGAAGGTATAGACATTCCTTCAGGTAATGGCAATAATGAAATAGGTGCTATAGACCAAGGTATAAATATTCAAAGAGATTTTATGGGGAAAATAGTAGATGAATCTTCTATGCCTTTAAGTAATGTAAGTATTACAATTGGAAACAAAGTAGCGTCAACTGACGCTAATGGTGTTTTTATGATTAGCGATGCACAAGTCAAAGAAAGACAGGCCTACGTAATCGCAGAAAAAGCAGGTTTTATTACGGGCTTAAAAACGGTAGTACCTACAGAAGGTATGAGCAATGTGCAAATTATGCTTGTTGCTAAAAATCTAACAGGTTCTGTGTCTTCAGGAACAAATAGTGAAGTGTCTCTAGGTAACGGTGCTAAAGTAAAGTTCGATGGTGCTTTTAAAGATGAAGATGGAAATGCGTACTCTGGTAATGTTGATGTGTATATGTATCATTTAGACCCTGCACATGGTAATGTTTACGATGTAATGCCTGGAAATTTACAAGCTATAAACAATGACGATGATGAGCAATTACTAGAAACGTATGGTATGTTAAACGTGGAATTAAAAGGTGATTCTGGTCAGAAATTAAACATAGCAGATGGTCATTTGGCTGAAATACATATGCCATTAGATCCTGCACAAAGTGGAGTAGCACCTTCAACAATTCCATTATGGCATTTTGATGAGGTCAATGGTTATTGGGTAGAAGATGGTGAAGCCAATTTAATTGGTGGTGTATATATTGGAGACGTTTCTCATTTTTCTTGGTGGAATTGTGATGCCCCTTTCCAAACCGTATCATTTTGTTTAAATGTTGTAGATGATGTAAACGTGCCAATTTCTAATGTAAAAGTATCATTAGGAAGAGCAGGAGAAGTCTATCCTAGATATGGATTCTCAAATGCAAATGGAGAAATTTGTGGGCTAATTCCAGCAAACGAAACCATAACGCTAACAGCATATGATCAATGTGGAGCAGTCGTATTTTCAACAATTATAGGACCATTTTCAACGGATACTAATTATGGCGACATTGTGCTTTCAGGTACTGTAACCGAAGTAATATCAGGTAACTTAGTAAATTGTAGTAATGCTAATGTTACGGACGGTTATGTGAATTTAAATTACGGAAATCAAGAAGCATTGGCTGAAGTTACTAATGGAGCTTTTGCAATGAATATTATTAAATGTGCTTCCATAAATACGTTTTCATTAGAAGGAGTAGATTACGATGCGTTTCAATCAACAACCGTTTTGCCTTCTAATTTAAGTACACCTAATGTTGGTAGTATCATGGCTTGTAGTGCGGTTACGGAGTTTATTTCTGTGCAAGTAGATAGTGATCCTGCAGAATATCTTTTAATGGATCTCTATGCGTATCAAGAAGGACCAATAAACGGTATGTTTGTAGTGTCTAGTCAATCCGAAGATGGTTCAATTGGAGTAGGTGGTGATACAACCACACCAGGTACCTATACAACTCCAGACTTTTGGGTACAATCGTCTATGTTAGATATGGATTATAATGCACCAGATACGCTGCAATTTACTATATCAAATTTTGGACCGATAGGAGGTTATGTCGATATGACTATAACTGGGACCTATACGGATACGAGCGGTGCCGTAAGAAACTTAGCAATCACTATTCATGTGCTAAGAGATAGTTAATAGAAAAAGAAGAATAATACCTAAAGAGCCATTTCATAGTTTGAAATGGCTCTTTTTGAGTTAACATAAATAGGGTATTGGTTAATGGTTTTAAAAGCGTTTAGGTAGATTCATCCATAATATTTCAGGACTGAATAAAATGACAAAACCAAAACATAAAAAAGCGATCATTGTAATAGCTATTATAGTAATCGTTACTGTGCTACTATCATTCTTAGCAAATAGTTTTATTGAACAAAAAATAGGTGAGGAGCTTCAAAATGTTTCCGAATCCACTAAAATCGAGTATACAACTATTAATGCTAATATATGGACAGGTCATGTTGAGGTGAAATCCCCAACAATCCTTGTCTCAGGAGAAACAACTAACAAAACCATTTTAGACGCAAAACTTAAATCTATAGAAATCAATGATGTTGGCTATTGGGATTTACTTTTTAATGATAAAATAACGATTGAATCCCTTGTAATCGATGAGTTAGTAGCAAAATATAAACATAACTCAGTTGTGAAGAATGAGGATTACCAAAGCAGCTTTCTAGATAAAATCAAACAGGTTATTCATGCGGAAAAAATCGCGATTACTAAGGCCGATGTTTTAATAACGAATTATGAAAGTGATTCTATAATTTTGAGTATTCCTAACTTAAATTTCGAAGTTCTCGATTTACAAATAGATCCTAAAGCATCAACAGCAAACAAGAAAATTACATATAATAATTTTGAATTAAAGGCTGAAAATCTAAAATGGGCAACCAATGCCTATGATGATATCTTGGCTGATGCCATACACATTACTAACAATAAAGCTACATTTAAAGCCTTCAAATTAAAAACGAAATATTCTAAATCAGAATATTCAAAAATTCTCACTAAAGAACGCGACCATTTTAACTTAAACATAGAAGAGATACTGGTTTCAGATATGGATTTTGGACTTGATAGTTCTGAAGACTTTTATTTCAATTCCAAAAAAGTGAATTTAACCGCACCTAAAGCCGAGATATATAGAGATAAATTAGTAGCAGATGATTTGTCATATAAACCATTATATGGAACATCTCTTAGAGATTTAAACTTTAATTTGGGAATAAATACGGTTGAAATCACTGATGGAAGTCTTTCATATTTAGAAAAAGTAAATGTAGATGAAGAAGCTGGTCGTTTAGATTTTAACAACCTAAATGCTACATTTACTAATTTAGGAAACACATTTGGAAATGATGATACGGCTATTGAAATACAATCAACCTTTATGAATGATTCACCTTTAAAAGTGAATTGGAGTTTTAAAGTTGCTGACACTACAGATCAATTTGTCTTCAAAGCTGATTTAGGTTTTTTCAATGCAGCTCAAATGGATCAGTTTACAAAACCTAATCTTAATGTGGATTTAAATGGGGAATTAAAACAAACCTACTTTACAATTAGTGGTAACCCACAAAATTCTCGTATAGATTTGAAAATGAAATATGATGATTTTGAAGTGTCAATCCTAAAAAAAGACGGTAGAGAAAAGAATAAATTTTTATCGGGTTTAGTCAATCTATTTGTCTCAGAAGATAGTGAGGACGACAAAAAGGATTACCGCTACGGCCAATCCGAAAATGTAGAACGAGAAACTAACAAATCTGTATTTAACTTTACATGGTTAAATATCAAATCGGCTTTACTTTCTGCTATGGCGGGAAACGGTGAAGAGGAGGATTAATTTGAATTTAAATAGTCTAAAGTCAATTGCGTAAATGCTTTCACGCCAAGTAACATGCCACTATCATCAATTTTGAAATCGGGTGTGTGATGCGGAAACGACTCTGTTGCACCAGGTGTCATGCCTCCTAAAAAGAAATATACGCCAGGAACGACTTCTTGAAAGTAAGAGAAATCTTCTCCACCAGTTGTTGCTTTCATAAGTGAAACATTAGCGTCACCAGCTGCTTTTTGCAATGATGGTAATACTTTTGCTGTTAAATCCGAATCATTAAACGTAATAGAGGTGAAATTTTGAAACGTAATAGTTGCTTCGCCTCCATAGGCTTTAGCGATTGTTTCCACCATTTCTGTCATGCGTTTTTCAATATGAGCGCGCATTTTAGGATCTAGTGTTCTTACCGTTCCAATCATTTCAGCGGTTTCTGGAATGATATTAAATCGTGTGCCAGATGTTATCTTACCAACAGTAATTACCGCAGCTTCGTTAGTGAGATCCGATTCTCTACTAATAATCGTTTGCAAACCATCTATTATTTTTGCCGAAATCAAAATCGGGTCCACTCCTGACCAAGGTTGAGAGCCATGTGTTTGTTTCCCCTTTACATCAATGACAAAGCGCTCTACTGCAGCCATAATGCCACCCGTTTTATAAGTTATAGAACCAACAGGAGTTCCAGAGTCAATATGAAGACCAAATATAGCATCTACTTTAGGATTTTCTAAAATCCCTTCTTTAATCATCAATTTAGCACCTCCTTCTTCGCCTGGTGGGGGGCCTTCTTCTGCAGGTTGAAAAATAAATTTGATCGTCCCTTTTATTTTGTCTTTGTGTTTTGATAACACTTCAGCCGTAGCCATTAAAATTGAAATGTGCGTATCATGACCACAAGCATGCATCACTCCGGTTTCCGTATTTAAAAATGTCGTTTTTACTTTAGATTTAAACGGTAAATCGTTTCGTTCTGTAACAGGTAATGCGTCTATATCTGCTCGTAACGCAACAACTTTCCCTGGTTGATCGCCTTTCAACAAGGCAACAACTCCAGTTTTAGCAATACCAGTTTCTACGTCTAATCCTAAAGCTTTTAAATGTTCTGCTATTTTTTCAGCCGTTTTAAATTCGCGATTTGATAATTCTGGATTCTCATGAAAATGATGTCTCCATGCTATCATTTTGTCTTCAATTGCATTAATGTCGTTTTCTATAGAGTTTTGAGCATTAGAAAATAGCGCTAAAAAGATGAGGAGTATAGTTAAATTTTTCATGGAATAAATATTTCTACTAAGATATTGAATTTTAATAAAGTACAAATTTTATGAGTTTGTTTATAATTTATGCCATTTCCATGCGGTAAACTATAGGACTATGCGTAATTTTACTCCTTCAAAAAATTTTAGCTTGGAAAAGTATCTTAGTCAACTTAATGAGGCTCAATTAGCGCCTACCATACAGATTGATGGACCAATGATAATCATTGCTGGTGCAGGTTCTGGAAAAACACGTGTGCTCACATTTCGTATTGCTTATTTAATGAGCAAGGGAGTGGATGCCTTTAATATTTTGGCATTGACCTTTACAAATAAGGCGGCCAAAGAAATGAAAGGCAGAATTGCAGATATTGTTGGAGATGGTGAAGCTAAGAATCTTTGGATGGGAACATTTCACTCTGTATTTGCTAAGATTTTACGTTTTGAAGGCCATCATCTAGGCTATCCTAGCAATTTTACAATTTACGATACCCAAGATTCACAAAAATTAATGGGTTCTATTATTAAAGAAATGGGACTCGATAAAGATATTTATAAAACGAAGCAGGTTTATAGCCGAATTTCTTCTTATAAAAACAGCCTCGTTACCGTAAAAGCATATTATAAAAATCCAGAACTGATGGAGGCCGATGCTATGGCCAGACGTCCTAGAATGGGTGAGATTTATAAAGAATATGTAGAGCGTTGTTTTAAGGCGGGGGCCATGGATTTCGATGATTTACTGTTGAGAACAAATGAGCTTCTTACACGCTTTCCGGCAGTGCTAGCACAATATCAAAATAGATTTAGATATATATTGGTAGATGAGTATCAAGATACCAACCATTCGCAATATTTAATCGTTAGAGCATTAGCTGATCGTTTTCAAAATATATGCGTGGTAGGGGATGATGCTCAGAGTATCTATGCCTTCCGTGGTGCAAACATTAGTAATATTCTAAATTTCCAAAAAGATTACGATGGTGTGCAAATGTACCGATTAGAACAAAATTACCGTTCTACTAAATGTATTGTTGGTGCAGCAAACTCTGTAATAGAACACAATAAAACCAAATTAGATAAGATTGTTTGGACGGCGAATGATGAAGGGGAAAAAGTAAAAGTACATCGCGCTTTAACGGATGGTGATGAAGGGCGTTATGTTGCTAGTACCATTTGGGAAACAAAAATGAATGAGCAACTTCACAACAGTGATTTTGCAGTATTATACCGTACCAACGCGCAGTCTAGAGCTATTGAAGATGCATTGCGTAAGCGTGATATTCCTTATCGCATTTATGGAGGATTATCATTTTATCAACGTAAAGAAATTAAAGATTTAACCGCGTATTTGCGTTTAATTTTAAATCCTTCAGATGAAGAAGCGTTAAAACGAGTTATTAATTACCCTGCAAGAGGAATTGGTCAAACCACTGTAGATCGATTAATTGTAGCAGCCAATGGGTATGGTAAAACTATTTTTGAAGTCTTAAAAAACCTAGATAGTATTGATATTAATATCAATGGCGGAACTAAAAATAAGTTGAGAGACTTCGTAACACTTATTGAAAGTTACCAAGTAATGAATCAGACGGCAAATGCGTTTGATCTAGCAGAACATGTCACTAAAACAAGTGGATTAATACGAGAACTGAACAAGGATGCAACACCAGAAGGTGTGGTAAAAATGGATAACGTTCAAGAATTACTAAACGGTATTAAAGATTTCGTTGAAGGTCAATTAGAATTGGCAGATGCAGGCGATTCTTTAGCTGAATTCCTAGAAGATATTGCTCTAGCAACAGATTTAGATGGAGATAAAGGCGATCCAGATCATGTCGCTTTAATGACAATTCACTTGGCAAAAGGATTAGAATTTGGTCATGTATTTATCGTTGGTTTGGAAGAAGATTTATTTCCAAGTGGTATGAGCATGAATACACGAAGTGAATTGGAAGAAGAACGCCGTTTATTTTACGTAGCTTTAACTAGAGCAGAAAAACAAGCTTATTTAACATATACCTTATCGCGTTACCGATGGGGAAAATTAATAGATGCAGAACCTAGTCGATTTATTGAAGAAATAGACGAGGAATTTGTAGATATAGTAACACCATTAAGAGAACAACGAACGAATCCAATGTTAGATCAATCTATATTTGGAGATATTGAACCTAATCGCATTCGATTCGCGAAACCAAAAACAGCAAAAATTTTGAGAAAAGAGTCTAAGAAGAAACCTGAGAAATTTCAAATTAGTACACCAAAAAAGATGAAGCCACTAGCAGATACTGACGAGGTATCGGGCTCATTTAATACTAAATTAGAAGTTGGTAACACTGTCAATCATGATCGATTTGGTAGAGGTGAAGTGATGACAATTGAGGGCACTGGAGCTGATGCAAAAGCTGAAATTAAATTTCTGAACGGAGATACTAAAAAATTACTTTTGCGCTTTGCTAAACTTGAAATTTTAAGAACGAAGCAAGATTAAAGGTAGGTTTCAATAAATACTTTTAGTTTTAGTGTGGTGTCAATCAAATTAAGATCAGTCCATCCATGTCCTTCATCAGCATAAAGTGTAAATTGATGTGCAATGTCAAGCGCTTCTAGTTGATCTCGCATAGCAGTACCTTGGGTTATTGGGATTAAAGGATCGTCTCCTCCATAAAATAAAATGGTTGGAGGTGCTGTTGCTGTGACGCTATGATATGGACTTACCGTTTCTAAAAAATCTGTTGAGGTATCAACGCTGTAAGTGTCTAGTAGTTCTTGCAGAACTACGTTGGTGTTATTTAGGTAGGCAGGATCTGTAAAATTTGTTGGACCAACAATACTACAAACCATATCTACTTGGTTGTTGCTATCAAATTTATAACTCCATAATAGGGACAGATGTGCACCAGCACTAGCGCCGATAAAACCTAGGTCATTAGAAATGGTATAATGTTCTTGGTTGGTTTTTAGGTAATTAACAACGCTCGTTATATCATTAATTTGCATAGGGTAAGGTGAATTGTTTTCATCCGCTAATCGGTAATTGATATTTACAACAGCATAGCTTGGCATTTGATCTTTGATAAAATTCTTAATAGCAGTCATATTTTCTTTATCCCCTGAAGTCCAACCCCCTCCATGAACTAAAATAATTGTTTTCGTAATAGTTGTTCGATTGGCTGGTAAATACAAATCAAAAACCTGATTCTCGTCGTCACCATAAGAAATATTGAGAGCTTCGTAAGACTCTGACGTGTTTAACGGTTCTATACCTCCCTCATCAGAACGTTCAGTAGAGCAAGATGTCATTACTGAAATTGACATAAAAAAGATGAATACAAATTTTAAATACTTCATATTGAAAAAAATATAGTTACTTTGTATAACGTATTTGAAAGATACATATTATGGCCGAGTTTATTAAAATATATCCAGAAAACCCGAATCCGAGAGAGATTCAAAAAGTAGTTAAAGTATTAAGAAATGGAGGATTAATAATCTATCCAACAGACACCGTTTATGGTTTAGGATGTGATATTACTAATATAAAAGCTTTAGAGCGTATTGCTAAAATAAAGGGAGTTAAGTTAGAAAAGTCTAATTTTTCATTTGTTTGTGAAGATTTAAGTAATTTAAGTGACTACGTAAAGCAAATTGATACCACTACGTTTAAAATTTTAAAACGTGCCTTACCTGGACCATATACTTTTATCTTGCCAGGATCTAAAAACTTACCAAACCCTTTTAAAAAACGAAAAACTGTCGGAATCCGAGTTCCAGATAATTCTATTGCCTTAGCGATTGTTACGGCATTAGGTAATCCAATAGTTTCAACATCTATAAGAGACGAGGATGATGTACTAGAGTATACAACAGACCCTGAGCTCATTCTTGAAAAATGGGATAATTTAGTTGATTTAGTTATTGACGGTGGCTACGGAGATAATGAAGCCTCAACGATTATCGATTTATCCGAAGATACACCTATTGTTGTAAGAGAAGGTAAGGGGAGCTTAGAGATTTTTTAAATTGAACGCCTTGTTCAGAGCGGTTTCTTAATCGTTTAAGGTACGCGAGAGCAGCACCATCTTTTTTGCTAATGGTCTCTTTTTTTAACACAAATATCTTTTTTATTAAGTTAATAGCTACATTTTAGAACCATTAAACGGATTAAATTTTGAGTTGTTACTGTTTTAGTAGTGAGTTGTTTATGTGTTTTTAGTGTGTTTTATGTGTTTCTTTTCTTACAAAAAATATCATTTTGTCGGATTTATTTTGTGCTTAATAGTAGTTATTGTATTATTGCTGTTTTATATTAATTAATTAACTTATAATTTTGAATACAAAAACAAAAGTATACACAGGCCTTTTTTTAGTATTATCAACTTTTTGTATCGCCCAATCAGGGCCAGGAGGAGTCACTACAGATAACGAAATATGGCTAAAGGCCGAAAATAGTACTTATACAGATGCAGGTACAATTCCAGCTGATAATAACTCATTGATACAACAATGGAATGATGCTTCTGGTGAAGGTAATGATGCTTTACAAGGTAGCGGAAGTTATAAACCTAAATTAAAGACAAACGCAATAAATGGCTATTCAGCTTTAAATTTTGATGGCAATGATGATAGAATCTTAGCCACTGGTGTCGGATTTAGTAATCAAGTAAGTGTATTTGTTGTGCTAAAATCAACATCTTTTAGTGGTGGTACTAGAGGTATTATACAAGCGGGGCCATCTGGAACTTCGTTTTCAGGTGCATTAGAGGATAAATCTATTGGAATTTGGGCCAGTAGTAATGGACGTTTGTGGGGAAGAGGAACACAATCTAATCAAACTGTAAGGACTCTTGACAAAGAAACAGGAATAATCTTAGCAAATAATACCCCGTATGTAATAACGCAAGATTATAACGGTACAGACATAAATCAATATGTAAATGCGGAATTATCTACTTCTATTACTTATAATAATACTTTACGTAGCTTTAGTGATTTCGGTATTGGTAGACAGTCAGGTGATAGTTTTAACGGCGACATCGCAGAAGTTATTTTATACACAAAATCACTTAATTTAGCTGAAACTACCATTGTTGAAAATTATTTATCTTCAAAATATGGTACAGCTTTAGACGGTTCTAAAGATTTTTATGTACAAGATAATACTGGTAATGGAGATTTTGACCACAATGTAGCAGGTATTGGCCAAGCATCAGATGGTTCTAATCATTTAGCTTCTAGAGGAACAGGAATTGTTAGTATCAGTGCTGCTTCAGATTTAAATGATAGCGAGTATTTGTTTTGGGGAGAAGATACTAAAGATCCAGCATATGATTTTGCTACAAACACAGCAAACAACTCTCAAGAGTTAACGTCTAAGTGGCGTGTTAGTGAAACCGGAGATTTAGGTACAGTAACAGTAGAATTTGACATTACTACTATTAGTGCAGCTGAAGAAGGTTGCCAAGGCTTACAATTAGTTGTAGCTAATAATGATACTTTTACTACATCAACAGCTTATAATTTAACAGTTTTAGATAATACAGCAACAGCAACAGGTGTTTCTTTTGCTGACGGCGATTATTTTACATTAAGTTTCATTTCTGATATTGTTTGGGATGGTACGGATTACTTTAAAGGTTCAGTCGTTTCAGGTGCTCCAGCAGCTACAGATACTTGTTATGGGTTAATCATAAAATCAGGTACTGATGCAGTTCTTAGTGCAGATGCAGAGGTTAAATCAGTATTGGTAGAAGCAGGGGCTAGCTTAACTATTGATTCTGAAGTTATTTTAACAGTTACCGAGGCTATGACTTTAACATCTGAATCTGATAGTTTTTCAAGTTTAATTTTAAACGGTACTATTAATGGTACAGTAAATTATGAGCGTTACGTAAATACATTGAGTACAGGTACGGGAGGAAACGATTTAATTTCGCTTCCTTTAATGCCAACAAGTTTAACATTTGATACCTTTATTACTAATGGAGAAAATGCTACTGAAATAGCAGACAATGGTACATATTACGCTTTTGCACCTTATAATAATATTACGGCTTCAGCTTATGAGAATTTCCTTATGGGAGCAAGTGATGTGTTACTTAAGGCTAAAGGTTATAGAGTTGCTACAGATAATGGAGACCTTTTAACTTTTACAGGAATTCCTGAGAATGGCACTGTAACTTTCCCAATAGCTAATCCTGCTTTAGGAAGCGAATGGAACCTTATTGGTAACCCATACACTAGTTATGTAGATGCAGATCTATTTTTAAGTGTTGCAAATGGCGCCTTATTAGATGCTTCTGCAGTGGCTATTTATGCTTACAACAGCGGAATTTATTCAGGAGCAGCACCAACAAATAGTAATTTTACGGTTATTAATAAAGCTACTATCGCAGCATTAACTGGAGAGAACTTTAATATAGCACCAGGTCAAGGCTTTTTTGTAGCTTCAAATGCTGCAGGAGGATCTATTGAGTTTACACCTGCTATGCGTACATTAAGTGGAGATGATGATTATATTGCAGGTAGAACGTCTAATGACAGTGAATTCTTTAAGTTAAACTTAATAGGTTCTGAAACCTATTCTACAAGTATATTCTTTAATACTAACGCTAGTTTAGGTTTAGATCCTGGTTATGATGCTGCAGTGTATGGTGACGATTCAGAAAACTATCCTATATTCTCTCATTTAGTTGAAGAAAACACAGGGAGAGCAATGGCTTTACAAGCTATCAATAATACAGATTTAACGTCTGTTTCAATTCCATTAGGGGTAAATGCCAACCAAGGAGAAGCAATTACATTTAGTATAAACACATCTAACTTAGCGAATACAACACTAGTGTATTTAGAAGATACTGTAGCTAATACATCTACATTGTTAAACTCTGGAGAATATACATTAACACCTAGTACTAACTTAAGTGGTACAGGTCGCTTTTACTTACAGATTTCAAATAGCACATTATCTACAGTAGATAATACCTTAGACCAGTTAAATATTTATACCAGCGAAGCAGATAAAACAATTGTTGTTGCAGGGCAGTTAGCAAGTGCAACTAAGGCTACGATTTACGATTTGCAAGGACGTGTAATTGTTTCGGAAAGTTTAATGACATCTAGCAGATCTCAAGCCATTGATGTGAGTGGATTAAGTACAGGTGTTTATATTGTAGAATTAAACAATAAAACACAGCACAAAACACAAAAAGTGATATTGAAATAAGCAGAGTATACCCATGTATTAAATGTAACTATAAGAGTGAAAGCGATAATTTAAACATTATGCTTTCACTCTTATTGGTTTCTTTACACTATAGAATAAAACCAAACCAATAATTCCTGTTACAAAAAAACCGATAAAAAGCGGTAAGACAGACGTTTTTACAAAACTACCAATATAGTTAGCAATTGGTACAGCCATTATGGTAGATATAAAACCATTAAGTGCAGATCCTACACCAGCAATGTGTCCCATAGGTTGCATAGCTAAAGCTCTATAATTTCCAAATAAGAACGCTACACTCGCAAACTGAAGCATTAAAAATATAATGAGTATTTCTATAGGGGGATTTACACCAGACCAAAATATGATGACATAAGTTAATGAGTTAATCACAAATACCAATAAGGCAATATTTACCAAATTCCACATGCCAAAGCGCATTACAATGGCACTATTTAAAAAGGTTGCTAGTCCAATCGTTACAGCCAAACTGGCAAAAATATAAGGGAACATCTCTCCCAAACCATATTGCACTTGAAAAATTTGCTGAGAAGTACTTAAGTAAACCATAAAAGATCCTGTGGCTAAACCAGAAAGTAAGGTATAAATAACCGCAGATTTTATTCTAAAGAATGTAATGGCACCAGATTTAAAAATGGCTAATCGAAAGGTCTTCTGATATTTTTTGTGAAGCGTTTCGGGTTGGCGTCTCCAAAACCATAGAATAACCAAGGATCCAAAAATAAGATTAACAATAAATATAGATTGCCATCCAAAATGTCCTAATAAAAACTGACCTAACATGGGGGCAATCACAGGGACTAAAATAAAAGTCATAGTTACCACAGATAAGATTTTTGCCATATGATCACCATCATATGAATCTCGTACAATAGCAATACTCATCGTTCTAGGTGATGATAAGCCAACACCTTGCAGCACACGTCCCAAAAGCATTATTTCAAAATTTCTAGTAGTAATGCATATAATAGAAGCAATTATAAAAACACCAAATCCAAAATAAACCATTGGTTTTCGTCCAAAACTATCTGATAATGGTCCAAAAATAAGTTGTCCAAATCCTAAGCCTAAAAATATTGCTGTAATAAGTTTTTGGTTTTCCGTTTCATTAACACTACCTAGATAGTCCCCAATTTTAGGTAATGCCGGTAAAAGTGCATCAATAGATAAAGCAACAATAGACATCAATGCTGCCATTAATACTACAAATTCTAATTGCGACCTTTTTTTATTTTCCATGGCGCAAAAGTAATATATATATTAGCTACTTTTGGATAGATGTTATTCTAATATCGGATACTCACATTTAATATTGACATATAATGCTCAGTAAAACATTAATAGACTTATTTAAAAGAGACCTTCACAAATTAATTGAAGAGATTAATCTATATAAGGATGAATCTCATATATGGAAATTAGAAGGATCAGTGACTAATTCTGCCGGAAATTTATGTCTTCACCTTGTTGGAAACCTGAACCATTTTATAGGTACAACTCTTGGGAATACTGAATATATTAGACAACGTGAATTAGAGTTTTCGTTGAAATATGTTTCAAGAATGGAATTGATAAAGCAAGTTGAGGCAACCATTATAGTCATAGAAAACACGCTACAACCTTTAAGTGAATCCGATTTACAAAAAGACTATAATCTTCCTGTTTTTAAAGAACCTAAAACTACAGCGTACGTTCTAATACATTTAGCGATGCACCTGGCCTATCATTTAGGACAGATTAATTTTCACAGACGTCTGTTAGATTAAATTTCAGTTTGATGATTGCTATTTAAGGGGATTTCTAAACGTATCTTTGTGTAAATTTTAAACTAAGGATGCAACACTTCAAAGATTCACCTAAACGATCCAACACAGATAAGCCAAAAGTAACCATGGCAACCGCTTTTAAAACCATTATTTGGCCAAGGCGGAAATTAGTTTTTATTGGTTTGATACTCATTGTAATTCGTAGTTTATCAGGGCTTATTTTACCATGGCAAAGTAAAGTGTTGCTAGATGATGTGGTGCCTAATAAAGATTTTGATGGACTTTACACACTTATTGGTATTGTATTAGTTGCTATTTTGATACAAGCCGTAACGTCATTTTTATTAACTCGAATTCTAAGTGTACAAGCACAATATCTTATTTCAGAATTACGAGCACAAGTTCAAAAGAAAGTACTTGCCTTACCGATTAGTTTTTTTGATAATACAAAATCTGGTGCATTAGTGTCTAGAATAATGACAGATGTAGAGGGGGTTAGAAATTTAATTGGTACAGGATTGGTGCAACTTGTTGGGGGTACGTTTACAGCCATTGTGTCTTTGGTGATATTAATAAAACTAAATGCGTGGATGACTTTATTCGTTTTTGTGCCGCTTTCACTTTTTGGAATCGTGGCTTTAAAGGCTTTTAAATACATTAGGCCCATTTTTAGAAATCGCGGAAAGATTAATGCTGAAGTTACCGGGCGGTTAACCGAAACATTAGCAGGAGTACGCGTAATTAAAGCATTTAATGCTGAAGAGCAGGAAAACCAAGTGTTTGAAAAAGGTGTAGAGCGCTTGTATGAAAACGTTAAAAAAAGTTTAACAGCAACCGCGTTAATGACGAGTTCGTCAACTTTTTTAATCGGTGTAGCAACGACAGGAATTATGGGAATTGGTGGTTATTACATGATTATAGGTGATATGTCTGCAGGTGAATTTCTATTCTTTACCCTAATTCTAGGATTTATGATTGCGCCAATAGTTCAAATGAGTAACATCGGTAGCCAATTAACAGAAGCATTAGCAGGTTTAGATCGTACTGAAGAATTAATGAATTTGGCTACAGAAGACGATCAAGCAGAAAGAACCATTGTGTTAGAAACGATGAAAGGAGATATCAAGTTTGATAATGTCACCTTTGCGTATGAAAAAGGAAAACCCGTTTTACACGATATTAATTTTGAAGCACCATCTGGATCTGTAATAGCGTTAGTAGGAAGTTCAGGATCTGGTAAATCTACTATTGCTGGTTTATCAGCTACATTTTTAAATCCTGATTCAGGAATTATTACCATTGATGGTCAGGATTTATCTAAAGTGAAATTAAGTAGTTTTAGGCGGAATTTGGGTGTCGTGTTACAAGATGAATTTTTGTTTGAAGGTACGATTAGAGAAAACATTATGTTTCCAAGACCTAATGCAACGGAAGCACAATTACAAAAAGCAGTAAAAGCCGCTTATGTTAATGAATTTACAGATCGTTTTGACGAAGGTTTAGAAACGTTGATTGGTGAACGTGGTGTAAAGCTGTCTGGTGGCCAGCGTCAACGTATCGCAATTGCAAGAGCTATTTTGGCAGACCCTAAAATCATAATTTTAGATGAAGCAACGTCTAACTTAGATACAGAAAGTGAAGGTTTAATTCAAAAAAGTTTATCAGAATTAACCAATAACAGAACGACGATTGTTATTGCACACCGTTTAAGTACCATTAAAAAAGCAGATCAGATTTTAGTGATAGAAAATGGACGAATTGCAGAACGCGGCACACACGATGAATTGTTAAAAATAGAAGGACGCTATTATGATTTGTACACGTTTCAGGCAAAAATATAGTGTTAAACACAAGGTAAACTACTATAAACCTATAACGTTTTGTATAAATTTAGGCCCATTTAATAATTCAATTCTATGAAATTCAAAATTCTATCATTCTTTTTATGGTCCTTACTAATTTTTAATCTCAGTAGTGCGCAAGAAGTCACCTTTGAAGATTACAACCCTGAATCCACACTTGTCGTTCCAGGAAAAATAATTAATCGCGCTAAGTTCCCATTTATAGATGTACATGGTCACCAATATAAAATGGCGACGCAAGATCTAAAACCCGTTATTACCGCAATGGATTCCTTGAATTTGCAAGTCATGGTTAATTTGAGTGGAAGAACTGGAGACAATTTAGTAAAAGCAATATCTAATGCAAAACGCAACTATCCAGGACGCTTTGTGTTATTTTGTAATATCGATTTTGAAGGTGCAGGAGCTAAAGGTTGGATAGAAAAAACGGTAAAACAATTAGAAGCCGATGTAAAAGCAGGTGCTGTTGGACTTAAAGTCTATAAAAGTTTAGGACTACGTAACAATGATTCTGATGGTAAACGATTGACGGTCGATGATTCTCGATTAGATGCCATTTGGGAAAAATGCGGAGAACTAGGTATTCCTGTTTTAATTCACTCAGCAGATCCTAAATTATTTTGGGCAGATTTTGATAGTAATAATGAACGTTGGTTAGAGTTAAAATTAAATCCAAGACGTAAAAGGAGTGCTACAGATCCTGTACCGTGGGAGCAGATTATACAAGAGCAACATACCATGTTTAAAAAGCATAAGAATACTACGTTTATTAATGCGCATATGGGGTGGTTTGCTAATGATTTAGGTCATTTAGGTGAGTTATTAGATGACATGCCAAATATGAATGTTGGTATCGGAGCTATCATCGCAGAGCTTGGTCGCCAACCAAGATTTGCCAAAGCATTTTTTGAAAAATACCAAGACCGAATTTTATTTGGAAAAGACAGTTGGAAGCCTGAAGAATTCCCAACCTATTTTAGAGTGTTGGAATCTGATGATGAATATTTTCCTTATCATAAAAAATACCACGCGTTTTGGCCAATGTATGGTTTGGATTTATCAGATGATGTTTTAAAAAAAGTGTATTATAAAAATGCGTTGAGAATTGTACCAGGAATAGATAAAAGTAAGTTTCCTGAATAGGTAAAATTTAGAGTTGAATGAGTATTATTACGCGTTACACTAAAGAGACCTTTCAAATTGTTATAACTTGAAAGGTCTTGATTCTATACTCTAACTTGAAATCGAAATTAAGTTTTCACGTGAGATATAATTTCGATTTTAAGTTCAGATTCAATTTCTAAAGTGGAATATTCCCATGCTTACGGTTTGGTCTTACAACATCCTTATTTTCGAGCATACTAAACGCTTTAATTAACTTTCGTCTGGTATTTTCGGGTAGAATAACGTCATCTACAAAACCTCGTTCGGCAGCGCTGTATGGATTCGCAAATAACTTAGCGTATTCTGCTTCTTTCTCTTTCCATTTAGCTTCTTTATCGTCCGCTTTAGAGATTTCACGCTTAAAAATAATCTCTGCCGCACCTTTAGCGCCCATAACTGCAATTTCGGCATTAGGCCACGCAAAATTCATGTCTGCGCCAATATGCTTTGAGTTCATTACATCGTAGGCTCCACCATAAGCTTTTCTTGTAATAACCGTAATTCTTGGCACTGTAGCTTCGCTAAACGCATAGAGTAATTTTGCGCCATTCACAATGATACCATTCCATTCTTGATCCGTACCAGGTAAAAATCCAGGAACGTCTTCTAATACTAATAATGGAATATTAAAACAATCACAAAAACGTACAAACCGCGCAGCTTTTTTAGAACTATTTACATCTAAAACTCCAGCTAAAAACATAGGTTGATTGGCAACAATACCAATACTTTTCCCAGCTAAGCGCGCAAAACCTACAATGATATTTTCTGCATAATCTTTGTGGATTTCGTAAAAAGAGTCTTCATCAATAATACCTTTTATAACCTGATGCATATCATAAGGTTTATTAGGATTATCTGGTACAATCGTATTTAGGTTATCCCTGACTTCATCGTTAAGTTCAAAAGGAATATCGTCAGCTTTTTCTTTATTACTTTGCGGTAAATAGCTTAAGAGCTTTTTGATATCCTCTAAACATTCAACATCATTTGTAGATGTAATGTGAGCCACACCAGATTTTGAAGAGTGTACACTTGCACCACCTAATTCTTCACTAGTAACTTCTTCATTAGTAACTGTCTTTACAACATTTGGGCCTGTTACAAACATATAACTGGTGTCTTCAACCATCATTGTAAAATCGGTCATAGCAGGGGAGTAAACCGCTCCACCAGCACAAGGCCCCATAATTGCAGAGATTTGAGGTATAACGCCAGATGCCTGAACGTTTCTATAGAAAATATCAGCATAACCACCTAACGAACGTACACCTTCTTGAATACGTGCTCCACCAGAATCGTTAAGGCCAATAATTGGGGCTCCGACATTAACAGCCATATCCATAATTTTACAGATTTTTTCGGCATGTGTTTCAGATAATGAACCACCAAAAACAGTAAAATCTTGAGCAAATATGTAAATCAATTTTCCATTAACTGTGCCATAACCTGTAACAACTCCATCTCCGTAGAATTGCTGATCTGCCATCCCGAAATCTTTTGTTCTATGGGTCACTAAGGCTCCAATCTCTTCAAACGAACCTTCGTCTAGTAAGTAAAGTACGCGCTCTCTTGCTGTTAATTTTTTCTTTTGATGTTGTTTGTCTATTCGTGCTTGTCCACCTCCAAGTTTGGCAAGTTCTAGTTTTTCGTTTAGGATTTTTATGTTATTGTTCATGCTCTATGGTTTCTGGCAAATGCGTAATTGTGCAACGCTCTGTGTATTATGTTGTTTATAGTCTAGTTAGTTGTCGTTTTGTTATCAGTGGAATAAAAAATGCTGTAGACTGAAACTGCGACTTAAAACTAACGCGGTACTTTTAAAATGTTTTGTTCTTTTAAAAAATGCTTTAAGGCAATTTTTGCAGCAATTTCTGCTTCTAATGTTTCCTGATCTTGTAAAAGGCTAGGTGAGTAGTACTTTTTTACAAAATGCGTATCAAAATTTCCACTTCTAAAAGCATCGTGCTCAAAAACAAAACGACCGAAAGGCAAGGTAGTTTGCACTCCTTCTATATGATAGTTGTCAATGGCTTCTATCATCAGTTCAATGGCTTCTTCACGTGTTTTGCCATAAGTGATTAGTTTAGATAGCATTGGATCGTAATAAATAGGGATGTCCATACCTTGTTCAAAACCATTATCGACTCTTATATTTTTACCCTCAGGTAGTACGTAAACTTCTAAATTCCCCACGCTAGGTAAAAAATCATTCATCGGATCTTCAGCATAAACTCGTAACTCTAAAGCGTGACCGTTAATTTTTAAATGCTCTTGTTTGATATTAAGATGTTCGCCTCTAGCAATTTTAATTTGAAGTTCTACTAAATCGACTCCAGCAATCCACTCCGAAACAGGGTGTTCAACTTGAAGTCTAGTATTCATTTCTAAAAAATAGAAATTCAGATTGTCATCCAATAAAAATTCGACTGTTCCGGCACCGATATAATCACAAGAACGTGCTACATTAATAGCAGCTTGTCCCATTTTTTCTCTAAGTTCTGGCGTTAAAACCGCAGAAGGAGCTTCTTCGACTACTTTTTGATGGCGACGTTGTACGGAGCATTCGCGTTCAAATAAATGAATAACATGGCCATGCATATCTGCCATTATTTGTATTTCGATATGTCTAGGTGATGCCACATATTTTTCAATAAATACAGAACCATCTCCAAAGGCATTTTTGGCCTCACTGATAGCTCTGTCCATTTGCGATTCAAATTCAGCTTCGTTTTCAACAATACGCATTCCTTTTCCTCCACCTCCAGCAGAGGCTTTAATAAGGATAGGGAACCCGATTTCTTTTGCTATTTCCTTAGCTTCAGGAATATCCGTAATGGCTTCATCAGTACCCGGAACCATAGGTATATTGTAGGCTTTAACCGTTTCTTTTGCCGCTAATTTGCTTCCCATAACACGGATCGCTTTAGAACGTGGTCCGATAAAAATAATGTCATTAGCTTCACACAATTCGGCAAAATCTGCATTTTCACTTAAGAATCCATAACCAGGATGAATGGCATCAACATTGAGTTTTTTTGAAACTTCAATAATTTTATCTCCTCGTAAATACGATTCATTGGACGGTGCAGGGCCAATACAAACGGCTTGATCTGCGTATTTAACGTGTGGAGAATTTCTATCGGCTTCAGAAAATACAGCAACCGTTTTAATGCCCATTTTCTTTGCGGTTTGCATGACTCTTATGGCGATTTCTCCTCTGTTTGCGACTAATAGTTTTTTCATAGTATTACCTGCCAAAGCAGGTATCTTTTTAATTAAACTTGTTTTATTGAAAGGTTCTCGGTAGATTCTGCCTAAAAAGGCAGAACACTCCAACTGACGTTAATTTTACTCAAACTCAATTAAAAGCATGTTTTTATCGACAGTCTGACCTTGTTTTACCTGAATGGATTTTATAACTCCTTCCCGAGGTGAATTAATCACATTTTCCATTTTCATAGCTTCTAAAATTAATAACACATCATTTTCTTTAACCTGTTGACCTTCTTTTATATTGATTTCTAATATGAGGCCAGGCATTGGAGCTTTAATATCATTAACTTGTTTTGATGCACCAATTTCAAAACCTAAGGCCTCGATTTGTTGGTCTAAGGCATCATAAATATCAACCTCATAAGTGTTATTATTCACTTTAATTGTATATAATTTTTGATTAAAATCAGATGTTATGATTTCGGCATTTATAGGAGTGTGGTCTTGAAGAATATGATATTTATTATTGGCTGTTTCAACAGCGTCTAGTTGTTCAATGTTTTCGTTTGTGACATTAAAAACATAGGACGTGTTAACTTTTATTTTGTACATAATATTGAGTTTATTACGTGATTTTCATCAAAAATCACTAAATCTACTGCAAAATATGAAATTTTTAAGGTTTATTTTATGAATATTACGAATATTACAAGGATTTAAATTGTGAATCTTCTTGATGTCGCTTAATCGCTTTTCGGGATAATACAATACCAATAATTAAAGACACAAAAGCACCAATGGAAATACCAGGAATAAAGCCTATAAATAAAAAGAAATCATAAGCTCCATGAAACAATACGGCTAATACCAAACCGGTCAGATTAAGAACTAATCTGTTATTTGAGAATTTGGCCTTTCCCATGTAAAAGCCCATAAGTATACCGAAAACAGCATGAGCCGGAACAGCAGTGAATGCTCTTAAAATAGCAGTTTGATAACCACCATCAATGACATACATAATGTTTTCTGTACAAGCAAAACCCATGGAAACCATTACAGCATAGATAATACCATCATAAGGTTCGTTGAATGCTTTTTTGGGTTGTGCATAATATTTTACAATGACGTACTTGCTGAATTCTTCTGATAACGCCACAACTATAAAGGCCTGAATGAATTGCTGCCATATACTGAATTCATCAGTGATAGGAATTAATCGCCCTGTGAAAAAATATAATATAAAAACAATCAAAATGCTTAAAATAGCTCCCAAAAGAAAGCTTTTAATCAAAAGACCTCTTGGTTCTTTTTCGTGTTTATCTTGAACGTAAATATATAGAAGAACGGCACAGATAGGTGCGACGGCTAGTAGGAGTAGATTCATTCAGGAAAAAGTTCGGAATATATTTCATGATTGACAAAATGATAATAGCCTTCATTAGTTGAGACAAAGTGCATGTTTTTGCCACTATTAAGTGCCAAATCGCCAAAAGTTTCTAGAGAAACTAATTTTAAGGCTTCAACTTCGGTAGGATCTGGAAGTAAATTCTTTAAAGGCACTTTTAGTTTTGAAATGAAAATATGATGAAACTCATTATCTTGAATGGCTCCATTAAAATAGGAGGCTTCATGGTAATGTGTTCCTATTCTGCGTAAATCATTTGGGTGAATGTCTAAACCAATTTCTTCTTTAGTTTCTCTAACGGCAGCGGCTTCTATAGTTTCACCAGCATCTACATGTCCTGCAACAGAGACATCCCAAAGTAATGGACAAATTGATTTTTTATGTGAACGTTGTTGCAAAAGTATATGACCGTCCAAAGTGTAAAACCACACATGTACAGTATTATGCAACCAACCGTTTTTGTGAATTTCAGATTTTAAAGCTGTTTCACCCGTTGGTCGACATTTCTCATCTACTATGTCAAGATATTCGTCCATATATAATTAGACCCGTCAGATTTTTAAAGCCTAACAGGTCTTGTGTTTTTATTTAAAATAACTAAACGTTTCTCCGTCTTCTATTTTAAGTAATGTTTCATAAATCAATTTAATCACATTTTCTACATCGTCTCTATGTACCATTTCTACAGTGGTATGCATGTAACGTAAAGGTAATGATATTAGTGCAGAAGCGACGCCACCATTACTATAAGCAAAGGCATCAGTGTCTGTTCCGGTAGCTCTAGATAATGCAGCACGTTGAAAAGGTATATTTTTTTCTTCAGCTGTATCTGTGATTAAATCTCTTAATTTTTGTTGCACAGCTGGTGCATAAGCAATAACTGGTCCTTTCCCAATTTCAGCATAACCTTGTGTTTTTTGCTCAATCATTGGAGTTGTCGTATCGTGCGTTACATCAGTTACAATGGCAACGTTAGGCTTAATAGTTTGTGCAATCATTTCAGCACCACGTAAACCTATTTCTTCTTGTACAGAATTGGTAATATAAAGTCCAAAAGGTAAGGTTTTCTTGTTTTCTTTCAATAAACGCGCTACTTCAGCAATCATGAAACCACCCATTCTGTTATCTAAAGCACGACAAACAAACTTGTCGTTGTTAAGAATATGAAATTCGTCAGGATATGTAATAACACACCCTACATGAACCCCCATTTTTTCAACCTCTTCTTTATCTTTTGCTCCAACATCGATAGTAATATTATCTGGTTTTGGAGCTTGTTCTTTGGCTTTATTTCTGGTATGAATTGCTGGCCAACCAAAAACACCTTTAACGATACCATTTTTAGTATGAATATTTACAATTTTACTTGGAGCAATTTGGTGATCACTTCCACCATTTCTAATCACGTAAATTAAACCGTTATCAGAAATGTAGTTCACATACCAAGAAATTTCATCGGCATGTCCTTCAATAACCACTTTAAACTTAGCGTCCGGATTAATAACGGCAACGGCAGAACCATAAGTATCTGTGATAAATTCATCAGCATAAGGTTTTAGATAATCCATCCAAATTTTTTGTCCTTCCCATTCATAACCAGTAGGAGAGGCGTTGTTTAGGTATTTTTCGAGGAAATCGAGTGATTTTTTATTGAGTATGCTTTTAGAAGCCATAATAACTATTTTGAATTTGTGTAAAAATAAAAGGATTTCCTAAGCTTTTAATGACTTTTGAAAAATTTTTGTAACAAATTCATCTATTTTTACACTAATCCATCAACGAACCTTAAACTTAAATTAAAAATCATGAAACATCCATCCTGAAAATTTGATGATCCTTCGAATTATTAATTAGGATGTTCCATGTGACCATAAAAATCAAATAAATATAAACTCATGAAACTAGTTATAACGAACCTTACTAAAACCTATAAAAATGGTGTTAAAGCCATTGATAATCTTAACCTTGAAATCGGGACAGGAATGTTTGGACTTTTAGGACCAAACGGAGCTGGTAAGTCTTCATTAATGCGAACCATTTCTACATTGCAAAGTCCAGATTCTGGGTCTATAATGTTTGGTGATATCAACGTTTTAGAAGATAAAATGGCTTTGAGAAAAGTATTGGGTTATTTACCCCAGTCGTTTGGTGTGTATCCAAAAATGTCAGCAGAAGCGTTGTTAGATTATTTTGCAACTTTAAAAGGTATAAGTTCAAAAACAGATAGACAAGCTATTGTAAAAGAAGTTTTAGATATTACCAATTTGTACGATATGCGTAAAAAGCATGTGGCGGGTTATTCTGGTGGAATGAAACAACGTTTTGGTATTGCACAGCTGCTATTGAACAATCCTAAATTAATTATCGTAGATGAACCAACGGCAGGATTAGATCCCGCAGAACGTCATCGTTTTTTAAATGTACTTCGTGAAGTTGGTACCAATTGTACCGTAATTTTTTCGACACATATTGTTGAAGATGTAAAGGAACTTTGTAACGATATGGCAATTTTAAATGGTGGTCGTATCTTAAAACAAGCTACGCCATCTCAGGCAAGACAAGAATTACAAGGACGTATTTGGACTAAGATTATAGATAGAGATGATTTAGAAGCGCATGAAGGGCAATACAATATATTGTCTTCTAACTATAATGAAGATAATTCACTTAATATTCGTGTTTTTAATGATTCGCAACCCAGTGATGATTTTAAATCTGTTGAGCCACAATTAGACGATGTGTACTTTATAGCACTAAAGCAAGACGAACCTGTAAGTGCCGTTTAATTTTTTAACCTAAAAAGTACATCTATGTTTTCTACAATATTTTTTTATGAATTAAAGTACTGGTTAAAACGACCTGCGACTTATATTTATATGGCGATTTTCTTTATGTTATCATTATTTATGGCTGCGACAACAGCGGGCATCTTTGATAGTATTACAGCCACAACAAGTTCATCAAGGATTGTGAATTCTCCAATCGGAATTTCTAACCTTTTTAATGGACTTACTATTTTAATTTTCTTTCTATTTCCGTCAATCATAGGAGCTTCTATTAATAGGGATTTTAAAAGTGAAATGCATTCTATTTTATATTCGTATCCATTTACAAAAGCCAATTATTTATTTGCTAAATTCTTTAGTGCAATTACAGTCGTAACGCTCATAGTTTTTACCATTGGAATTGGAATGTTTATTGGTTTTAGGTTGCCGGGTACCAATTCTGATTTGATTATAGCGTTTGATTTCAAATCGTATTTCGATGCGTATTGGCTTTTTATTCTGCCTAATATACTTTTGTTTGGTGCTATTGTTTTTGCAGTCGTCACCTTTACACGAAATATTGCGGCAGGTTTTATAACGGTAATTTTATTGCTTTTTATTCAGGGAGTCACTGATAATTTATTGTCAGATCCTGATAGTCGTTATTTAGCGGCATTATTTGATCCTTTTGGGTCTTCAGCTTCTGATTATTATACGCGTTACTGGACAGTTTATGAACAAAATGAATTACATATTCCTATTAAAGAAGTGATTCTGTATAACCGTTTAATATGGTTGGGTGTGGCTAGTTTAGTGTTTGGTTTGGTGTTTAAGTTCTTTACATTTAGTCAAAATGCAATGACCATTTCATTATTTAAAAAATCAAAGGGAGAACGTGCAATAAAACGTAATTTCGGGGGTATCACAAAGATCAATCTGCCAAAGGTTGTTAACGATTACTCTTTTGTTCAGAATTTAAAAGCGACATGGAAAATTTCTAATGTAGAATTTAAGTACATCGTTAAAAGTTGGCCATTTATCAGTATTGTTTTAGTCGGATTAATAGTCGTGTTAATTGCTTTAGCAGACGTAAGTAATCCATACGGAACAACAACGTATCCTAGAACTTGGTTAATGCTACGAGGGGGTAGTGCATTTGTATTTGCTATTAATATTTGTACATTTTTATATGCAGGTATGCTGGTGAACAGAAGTAAAATAGCAAACGTTCATGGTTTAGAGGACGTAACACCAATACCAAACTGGTCGTTATTCTTATCTAAGTTTATTGCCATAGTTAAAATGCAAATACTACTGCTTACCGTTATTATGGTTTCAGGTATTTTATTTCAACTGTATAAAGGATATTTCGATATTGAACTTGGTTTATATATAAAAGAGCTTTTCGGTTTAAAACTAATTAATTATGTGATTTGGGCATTCTTGGCCTTATCTATTCAAACATTAATTAGAAATCCATACTTAGGTCTGTTTGTACTTTTAGTGATTTCTATAGCCATCCCATTTTTAAGTTTGGCGGGTGTAGAACAAGCGGTATTTAAATATAACGAAGGTCCTGGGTTTGGGTTCAATGATATGAATGGTTACGGGGATTCCTTAGCCAATTATTTAACTTATAAATTTTATTGGGTACTTGGCGGCTTAGTACTAATGCTTATTGCTGCTCTCTTTTGGGTACGTGGTTTGCCGCATTCATTTAGAGAGCGTTTATCGATTGCTATAGCAAGATTTACAGCACCAATTGCCATTACGTTTGTAGTGCTTTTAGGAGGTTTTTTAACAATGGGTTACACTATTTATAACGCTACAAATATTAATAACGACCGTTATTCTTCTAAAGAAGTTGAAGAAATGACTGTTGAATGGGAAAAAACCTATAAGAAATACGAAAACTATGCGCAACCTCGGATTGTTTCTGTTAAAGTAAACATGGATTTATTTATAGATGATCGTAATTTTGAATCGTCTGGTGAGTACGCTATGATTAACAAAACAGATACTGCTATTGATAGTATTTTCTTAAATCATAATGATTATCCAAGTACGTTTAAATTTAATCGTGAAAACACCTTGGTTTCAGAAGATACATTATACAATTTTGATATTTATAGGTTGAAACAAGCATTGATGCCAGGTGACTCCATGACGTTAAACTTCACGGTAAAAAATAAACCTAATACGTTTCTCGTTTCTAATTCACCTATTATCGAAAACGGAACATTTATTAATAATATGCAATTGTTTCCTAGTTTAGGATATAACGGAGGTGAGCTTACGGATGATAAAACCCGTAAAAAATACGATTTACCTCCAAATAAGTTAAAACCACATCCATCAGATTCCACAGCATTAGGTAACACCTATATTGCAAAGGATAGTGATTGGATCGATTTTGAAGCGACAGTGAGTACTAGTGAAGATCAAATTGCGATTGCTCCAGGTTATCTTCAAAAGGAATGGGTAGAAGACGGAAGACGCTATTTTCATTATAAAATGGATAGTAAAATCTTGAATTTTTACGCCTTCAATTCCGCAAAGTATGAAGTGAAAAAAGATAAATGGAACGATGTGAGTTTAGAAATTTACTATCATAAAGGACATGAATATAATTTAGATCGCATGATGGATGGAATGAAAGCCTCATTAGCATATAACAGCGAGAATTTCAGCCCTTATCAACATAGGCAATTGCGTATTGTAGAATTCCCAAGTGGTGGTTTTGCACAATCGTTTCCAAATACGATTCCATTTGGGGGAGATACTGGTTTTATTGCGGAAGTAGATGATAGTGAAGACGGAGGAATAGATTATACGTACGCGATTACAGTTCATGAAGTAGCACATCAATGGTGGGCACACCAAGTCATTGGAGCTGATGTTTTAGGAGCCACCATGTTGTCAGAAAGCTTATCGGAATATGTGTCTTTAAAGGTTCTTGAAAAAGAATTAGGAATGTCACAAATGCGTAAGTTTTTGAAAAAAGCTTTAGACGATTATTTATTGAGAAGAACGTTTGAGCGAAAACGTGAAAATGCTCTAATGTATAACGACGGACAAGGTTATATTCATTATCAGAAAGGGTCATTGGTATTATATGCACTTAGCGATTATATTGGAGAGGATGTTTTAAATGGAGCCTTAAAAACGTATATTGAAAAAGTGAAGTTTCAAGAACCACCTTATACAACGTCTATTGATATGGTGAATCATTTTAAAGCGGTAACTCCAGATAGCTTACAATATGTCATTAAAGATATGTTTGAAACCATTACGGTTTATGACAACCGTATTACAAGCACAACATCTACCGAATTAGATAATGGTAAGTATAAAGTAGATATAGAATTTGAAGTCAGTAAATACAGAAATGACGAAAAAGGAAAACAATTATTTTCTGAAGTCGGAAGAGATTCTATTTCATATTTACCAGAAGGAAAAACGAAACCTGTCTTATCGCTTCAATTACAAGATTATATTGATATCGGAATCTTTACAGAGAAAGATGTTGATGGAAAAATGAAAGAAGAGCAACTGCATCTTAAGAAGCATAAAATTACTGCTATTGATAATAAAATATCAATTATTGTAGATGAGAAACCGACAGAAGTTGGTGTAGACCCATATAATAAGTTAATTGATAGAAACTCTGGTGATAACCGTCAAAAACTATAATTAGAGTTAAGTTTTAATATTGAAGACCTTTCAGATAAAATTAATTTGAAAGGTCTTTTTTATTTAAGGTTTTTTGAAAAGGTATCATAATATTAATAAGAATTTAAGGTTATAGACTTTAAATATTATTAATTTTGAAATTGCTAAGAATCTCAAATTGGAACGATTTTAGTATTAGAATATTACATGAAATACATTACCTACATAGCTTTGCTTTTTTCAATTGTCATTAGCGCTCAAGAAGATCCTGTAAAACAAGATTCTACTGAAGTCCATTACATGTATATTGAAGGAGATTCTATTCCTGTAACCTCTGTAGAATTAAGTGAAGTTTTAGTCCTACCAAATTTAAAGTTTGAAGATAGGGAAGCACGCATTCGGTATATCATTTTAAGACGAAAAACATTAAAAGTGTATCCGTATGCCAAATTAGCTGCAGAGCGATTAGAAGCCTTACAGACACGCTTAGATGAGTTAGAACGTAAACGCGATAAGAAGCGCTACGCTAAGATAATTCAGAATTATATTGAGGATGAGTTTTCAGCAGAACTCAAGAAACTCACAAAGACCGAAGGTCAGATTTTAGTTAAATTAATCCATAGACAAACAGGTAAAACAACTTTTCAGCTGATTAAAGAATTACGCAGTGGTTGGCGTGCCTTTTGGTTTAATAGTACCGCAAGTTTATTTGATATTTCATTAAAGAAAGAATTTAGCCCCATAGATGAAAAAGAAGACTATCTCATAGAAGATATTCTGCAGCGTGCATTTCAGAGTGAAAGTTTAAAGCGACAAGAATCCGCTTTTGAAATCGATTTTTACAATTGTGTAAATAAGTGGTCGCCAAAACCTAAAAAGTAATTATGCGTATTCAAACTAAGCGAGAAGAAAGGCTAAACACATGGACACATGGTTTCGGTGCTCTTTTAGGCATCATAGCTTTAACTGTATTAATTATAGATGCAGATAATCTAAAACCTTGGAGTTTATTTAGTGTTGTTGTTTACGGACTTTCTATTATCATTCTTTTTTTAGCATCAACATTTTACCATGCGGTAGAAGGAGAGAAGCGCAAGCATTATTTTAGAATTGTAGACCATGTGAGTATATATCTGTTAATTGCAGGGACCTATACTCCCGTTTTATTGATACTGCTAACAAATAGTTTGGGTTGGCACTTATTTTGGACGGTATGGGGAATTGCAGCTTTTGGTGTGGTTTTAAAGCTGTTTTTTACTGGGCGCTTTGAGATTTTTTCAACCCTTTTATATTTAGTAATGGGGTGGCTAATTGTATTTGATTTCTCAAATGTGTCCGAAGCACTTGGGCCTAATGGCATCCTTTGGTTGTTTGCAGGTGGTATGTTTTACACCGTTGGAATCATTTTCTATGCCTTGCAGAGAATGCCTTATAACCATGTCATATGGCATTTGTTTGTTCTAGGTGGTGCTATTTGTCACTTTTTTATGATTTATCTTTACGTTATATAGATGATCTTTTAATATAAGGATTGGATAACGACATCTATTTGGTTATGAACTCTATTTAATTCTATGTTGTAATTATCGGTCTCATAGATAATTAAATTTTTAAATAGCTTAAATGCTTCTAATCTTAATTTAGCGTATTTCAGTAATTTTTTATTTTGCTCTATAAGTTCAGATGGTAAGTCTTCAATACTATTGGTTCTATTAATAATCTCTACATTCTCTTTCCATTTAGGAATAGATATATTATCAATTTCATTTACAAGCGTTAGGTCATCTTCTGTATTTAAGTGGTCGTAAAATAGTAGTGACACCTCTTCGTTTTTATAGAACTGCTCCATTTCAGCATCATAGGTATCATATATTTCATCAGAAATTAAGAATATAGAAGCAAAAATGATGGCTATTAAAATAACTAATGAAATTAGACCAATACCTGCGGCTCTCCAGCCAGAATAAAAAGGATAATTATTGAGATCGTGATTGTTTAATATGGTACCATGAATTTTGTCGACTATTAAATATATAATCCCTGTATATATGGCAGGGATAACCATATTTGGAACCTGATCCATTACCGATTCTGGAATCAGAAAAATGGTTCCAAAAATAGCGACTGTTGCTATTATCGAAATGATTAAAGCTTTTTTTCCTTTTTCACCTTGGTTTAACGCTTTATAATTTTCTTTAATTAAATATCCGGCTGCCAAAGGACCACCAATAAAAGAAGCTAGTCCAATTGATTTTTGTGAATAGAGTTTTAAGTCTTTAGTCGTGCTATTTTGTGCAATCATTTTTGAGGTTTAAGGCTTTAAAAGTAACTTATGTAAAATTATAGTTTTTCAAGATGATACTGCAGTCCTGAATTGCAAACTGCACTTAACACTAATCATTTCCATACACAAGATCAATGAAATCGGATGTTTCTAAAGTGCCAAAATAGTCTTCAACTGAAACGTTTTCAAGTGTTTTACGAATGTCATGTTTATCATAAGGCACACCGATAAGTCTATTTTCGAGATCTGACACCGGTTGTCTTCCAAAGAAATCTCCGAAGACTTTAACCTCGGTAATATGTCCTTTTTCTACAAAAATGCGGATGTCAATTTCTCCGATAGGAAAACGTTTATTCCGTTGAATATTAAATTTAGGCGAGCGTCCAAAATTCCAATCCCATAAATCATATTTCTCCGCTTTTAATTGGTGTACAGCTTGCCATTCGGCTTCCGTTAGTTTATAGGTTTCAAAAGGTTCACTGGCTTCGTATAGTCCAACGAGAAGTTGTTTTTTAAAGTCAGCCATAGAAATCGGTGTCTTTAAAAACTCACTGATATTTGCTACACGACTCCTTACGGATTTATGACCTTTAGATTGTATTTTGCTCATTTTTACCTGAAGCGCTTTTGCGACCTCACTCATGTCTGTATCAAATAATAACGTACCATGACTGATCATACGTTTACCTGTAGAAAATTGAGCAGTGCCAGAGATTTTCTTCTCATCTACTAAAATGTCATTTCGGCCTTTAAGTTCGGCAGTAACCCCCATGTCATTTAAGACTTTAATTACAGGTGCCGTAAACTTTTTAAAGTTGCTGATACTTTTACCATCGTGGTTGGTGATAAAACTAAAATTTAGATTTCCTAAGTCGTGATACACTGCGCCACCACCAGAAACGCGTCTAACGACGTGTATATTATTAGCATCTATATACTCTTGATTAATTTCTTCTAAGGTATTCTGGTTACGACCAATAATAATAGAAGGTTCGTTAATGTAAAATAACAAATAATCGGTAGACGTATCAAAATGTCTTAAAGCATATTCCTCTAATGCTAAGTTTAATTTGGGATTGGTGTGGCCTTCGTTATCTATAAAAATCATAAGGTGTAAAGCATTTAGTACTTCATAAAGATACTAATTTGACATTGCTGTTTTATGAAGGATTTAATTCGTTGGAAGCGTACGCAATTTAGTAAGATATTGACATAATTACTACTGCCAAATTTAGATTAAGCTACAAATTGTAATGTATACGCTTGGTTATAGATTGTTTTACTTCAGTAGCTTACTGATAGTCTTTAAATCAGATTTTTCAATAAGATTACTAGAGTTATCAACTACAGAATAAATGACGTCACCAGTCAGACTATTAATTATTGTTATTACCTTCTCGCCATTATATGACGTGTGCATTAAATAATAGAAATCATCTTTGTTTAAAATTTTTGAATTTAATTCTTCATTTGAAAGCACTTTATAATCATATTTATAGTCTTCAAATAATTCTTCCGATTTTAGGACTTTAGTTACCATTAATTTAAATGTACTATATTCTTTTAATAGCCAATTGGGAACATAAAGTGTTTTTGATTTCAATTCTTTTAGTTTGTCTTTATTTTTAATATCATCTCTTATTTTTAAACTTTCGTTGTCCGTTAATTTATTATTTAAAATTTGAAAGTAATTTTTAATATAACCTAAGTGAAAATTATATGATGAAGGGTTTTTAATATATTTATAACTATTACCATCATCTTTAGATGTACTAGTTATTTCATTAATCCCTGAATTAAACGCATCTGATTTTGAGATATAACCAATTTCAAAGTCACCAGTATAGTCAACCTTTTTTGCTAAAAATCTATAGTAGATTTCAGGCGTAAATATGATCTCGGCAATTTGCCCTATCTCTGATTTGATTTTCCCGTTATTCTTTTTTGAAACGTTTTCATAATAAAACATTTGAAATTTATATAAATCAATCGCACCGACGATTCGCTTATCATTTGCGCCCATTGTTTCTTTCGTTTTGATGTAATTCTGGTCCTGAAATTTGATAATAGAATTGTCCGTTGAAATTAACTTGTCGTTTTGATAATCAGCTTCAGATATAAACTTAATACTATTGAATGTCCATATTTCTTCTATAGTTTTTTTTGTCTCATCGAAATCTAAACTATCTGGTACAACAAAGTAAGTCGTTGTTTTCTTTACAATATCAAATAGTTTGTCTTTGTGTTCAACAACATATAAATTTCCAAGCCCTCTTTTTCTTCCAATATTTACTTGGGAATAAACGCTAAAAATTGATAGTAGGCAGGTGATAAGTAAAATTGTTTTTTTCATGAGATATTGGTTTTCTTTAATTCTCTACAGTAGGTTTGTAAAAGAATCGTTGCGTGATTGAGCGCGTAAGTTAGCAAATAAAAGAAGAATAGAAAATGCGTGATGTTTTTTATAGTAGCACTATATTTTTTTTGTCATTTTCTCAAATCACTTACACTATTGTTGAATGTGGTTGGTTACATGGTTAAGCACCTAATTTAGGAAATTAAAACCAAATTGTTCCGAGTATAACTCATTGGCGCCCCAAAACCGCGCTGTATGTTATTTCTGAATACCTACAGACCCTTGTGGAGAAGGGTGAAGTTCATAGATAAAATCAGGATTAATGTTAATCTCGTCGCGATGTGCAACAAACAAAATACTGGTCTCACTTTCTTTGGCGATTTTGTTTATTAAAGCGGAAATAAGTGCTCTACCGTCATCATCAACATTAATTAAGGGTTCATCTAAAATCAACAACGGTGGATGCTTAATCATCGCTCTTGCTATTAATATTAAGCGTTGAACAGCTGGCGATAATTTAAGAAACGAGGTGTTTTTTTTGTCGCTTAAATTTAAGACCTCTATCCACTGAGCAGCGGCACGTATTTGTGCGGTCGATGGTGTTTGGTATAAGCCAATACTATCATAAAAGCCCGAAATAATCATGTGCTCTACAGTATAGCTACGTTTAAATAACTCTAACATCGCAGGACTGATATAGCCGATTTTCTGTTTGATATCCCAAACACTTTCACCAGAGCCTTTTTTCTTGCCAAAGAGATATAGGTCTTGACCATAAGCTTTGGAATTATTCCCATAAATCATAGAGAGTAAGGTCGTTTTACCAGAGCCATTAGGGCCTATTAAATGCCAGAATTCCTTTTTTTTGATGGTCCAGTTGATATCTTTTAAAATGGAACGCTCGTCATAATTCACGTTTACATTCTTAAGTTCTACGAGCACTTCTGGAATATTGTTGTACGTTGTTATCGCCAGAGGGAGGTTTTTATCAAAAATGAACTTCTTTTTTTTAAATCTATAGTTTTCAATTGGGATTACAGCTTTTAGCTTATCTTTTTCGAAGGTAATGGAGTGTGTTATTACTGGTAATAGGTCGTCTTGTCTGTTGATAATTAAGACGATAGGCATATCTTTAGACAATGCTATTAATTGCTGTTTTAATTCAGACACAGACGCTTTGTCTAAGGCTTCGTAAGGATTATTTAAGACGATAAAATCTGGGTTTTGTTGGAGTAAATGCGAGAGCAATGCTTTTTTTTGCTCACCCGAAGATAATGTTCTAAGGCTTCTGTTTGCTCCCGATGTTAATTCAAAATTATCGTATTTTTCTTCCTCTTCAATATATTTTTCTAACACCGCATTTGAAAATAAAGCCCCTCGTTTGCCTTCTATTCCTGGTAATTTATAAGAACCACTAAGTAGCAGCGGTAACCATTGCTTTTGTGGTGAACGTGCAGTGTCTTCAATGGCGTAATGTTGATGTGATGGTGTCATTAGTCTAGTTAGAAGTGTTTTAATAGTTGAGCTGTTCCTAATCCTAATTCATGTGAATAGCCATTGTTCTTTAACGCTGATTCAATGGCTGTGACCGTTGCGAGCAAATTATATATGGTTTGCTCGATTGCATTTATGGCGTGCTGTCGATTATTCAATGATTTTATTTTTTTGATCTTTTATGGTCACTAAAATTCTAGTATTCTACCTTTGACTTATTCTTTAATTTATTTTCTATGATAGGGTATAGGTTGTACGTTGGATAAATTTCTGTTGTAAAAGCCTTCCATGCCGTTCTCTCAATAGCTAAATTTACAGCGGATAGTTTTGAAGCAGGAAGTTCTATCACCACCACTTGACCAAGTCCCATAACCACAAACCAATTCACTACAGAAGTCCCTTCTGGAGGGAGATTTTCATAAAAGCCTTGATCTGTTCTTATTTTTTCAATCTCATTTAAAGTCATACTTTGATCATGTTTAAGAACGATGGTTAATAACAACTTGTCATCTTCTTTTTCAGAACTGGGTGTTACATCTAGCGTCACCTTTGACTTATTTTTCAACTTATGTTCAATGATAGGATACAAATTGTACGTGGTATAAAATTCTGTTTTAAAAGCTTTCCAAGCCGTTTTCTCAAGCGCCACATTCACCGTTCTTAATTTGGAAGCAGGAAGTTCTAATACCACCATCTGACCAATTCCCATTACCACATACCAATCCACAACTGATACACCTTCTGATGGGAAATTTTCATAAAATGCTTGATCGGTTTTTATCTTTTCAATCTCATTTAAATTCAGACTTTGATCGTGTTTAAGAAAGATGGTTAATAATAACTTGTCATCCACTTTTTCAGTGCTGTTAAGGCTATCAGTCGATTGTGCATGAAGCATCATCTGTAGTAAGAATAATGGGAGTAATACTGCGTATTTCATGTTTTATAATTTATAAATTTTAGTGTCAAATTTTAGATTTGATCCTACTTAATGTTTCATGTGATATATTGATATAAGAGGCTACAATTTTGTTTGGTAAACGCTTCACAATGTTTGGGTTTATCTTGAATAATTGCTTGTATCTTTCTGCTGCATCTAGTGTCGTAAAAGAGATTAATCTCTTCGCATTATTGACATAAGCTTTTTCTAAATAGATGCTATAAAAATCTTTCCATTTAGGAACAATGGTCATAAGATGTCTAAAATCATCGTGTGTGATGTATAGAAGTTCACTGTTTTCAATCACCTGAATTGTTTCTTGTGCAGGTTCATTGGTGATGAAACTTACCAGTTCTGTCGCAAATTGATTTTCAAAGGCGATGTAACGTGTGACGTCTTTTCCTTCTTCATTAATGTAAAAAAGCCTTAAACAGCCTTTGTTTACGAAATAACTCACCTGACTATTTTTCCCATGGGACAGCAAAATGTCGTTTTTCTTTTTTTTAATTGTTTTAAAATAAGACAACACGATTGTTAAATCTTCATCATCAATATTTATATTCTTTTTTATGAAATTAGTGAGTTCTATAGTGTCTGTCATCTATTTGTAGTCTCTTACAAATTTACGATAATGAATAATATCCTGAATAGATAGTACCATTAAATTATGTTCATCTGCAAAGTCTAAAATGGTGTCCATTTTTGCCATGGTTCCATCATCGTTCATTAATTCGCACAGGACAGCTTCTGGTTGTAAGCCTGCTAATTTCATTAAATCTACGCTGCCTTCGGTATGACCTTGTCTTTCAAAAACACCATTGTTTTTCGCTCTTAAAGGAAAGATATGACCTGGTTTTGCTAAGTCGTTGCTTGTCGCATTTTCTTTACAAGCCGCTTTTATGGTTGTTAGCCTATCTTTAGCAGAAACCCCTGTAGTAACGTCTTCCTTTGCTTCAATTGAAATGGTAAAAGGGGTTTGGTAACTGCTGGTGTTTTCTTTGACCATATACGGTAATTCTAACGCATCCGCTTTTTTATTAGGTAAACAAAGACAAACAATACCACTACATTTTCTAATCATGAGTGCCATTTGGTTATTCGTCATGTGATGCGCAGAGAATATTAAATCTCCTTCATTTTCTCTGTCTTCATCATCCATTAGGATTATTCCATTTCCGTTTTGTAGGTGTATTAGGGCTTTTTCTAACCGTTGTTGACTGTCTTTATTAAATGTTGTTAACGTCTCTATTTCTGTAAGTACCATTTTTGTTTTTATTATTGATAGGCAAAACTAATACTGTCTAAAGTCAGATTATTTGACTTAAGTCAATAAATCGATTTTTTATTACTATAAGTTGTATGCTTAGGTCTCATTTGACTTCTAAGATGCTATAAGCGTGTTTTAAGCATTTTATAAGCATGCTATAACCACGCTATAACCTGTATTATAATTTTTTGTATATTGCTGTATTGTAGGTGTTTAACTTAAAAATGTGATGCTATGGCACAACAGACTGGAATTATCCCTTTAGTAGGGACGTTAAATGGTATTAATTTTTATTATTTAAATGGTAAACCGATTGCACGAAAAGCGGGTGGTGGGTTTACTAGAAAAGCGATAAAAACGAAGTCTAGTATGGAACGCGTGCGCGAAAATGCCAATGAGTTTGGGCATTGTTCTGCGGTGAATAAAGCGTTTAGATCTGCTTTGAATCCGTTTTATAAGGGACATAAGTTTACACATTTTCATAGTCGTTTGATGGGTTTGTTTACGCGTATAAAGTCTTTGGATACGACACATAAACGTGGGGAACGACTTGTTGCTAATGGGATAGGGCAGGCGCATGGCCTTCAATTGTTGGAACAGTTTAGCTATACGCCAGCATGTGATGTACGGCAGGTGTTGCCTTTTGAGTTTCGTGTTTCTAGCAGTGATTTTGGGTTAACACTTATTGATTTTGATATTGCGCAGGTGGGTTTTGTGGAAGGTGCTACTCATATGGCGTTGACTTATGGTGTTTTGGATTTTGATTTTAACCATTTGAATTATGCCTTGCATTTGGCACCTCCTTTGGTTTTAGATCGCTCTTATGCTGATTCTACTTTGACTTTAGAACCTGCTACTTTGCCTAGTGGTCTTGGTACTGCGCTCTGTGTGCTTGGTGTGCGGTTTTACCAAGAGGTTGATGGAGCGCTATATGTTTTAAATGCTAAAGAAAGTGTGGGTATTGCGGTTTTGAAATGTTTGTAGGAAGATTGGGGTAGTGGAGGTGTTTTAGTTTGTTGCGATCAGTTATTGAATAGCGCTAAGTTTTATGGAATTGTTTGGGACGTGATTGTGCATGGTTAGTTGCGTGTTTAAGCAACTAATTTAGCAAATAAAAACCGAATAGAATATTCCGCAGGAATTTTCCAAGTAGGCTAGAACTAGCAATTAATTAAACACATTGTTAGCGGTAGTACTTTATATTCAATTAAAAGACTGTCTAAATGCAATAGGTGAAATATTAGTTTTATTCTTAAATAATTTACTAAATGAAGCAGGGTGTTCAAAACCTAATTCATAAGCAATTTCACTAACACTCAGTTCTGTAGTTGATAATTTCTCTTTGGCTTTTTCAATTACTTTATTCTGAATGTGTTGTTGTGTACTTTGTCCGCTAATTATTTTTAATATGCTACTTAGGTAATTAGGCGATAGATTTAAATCATTTGAAATTTGAGCAACAGAAGGAACTCCATTAGTAAGTGTCTCGCTATTGTTAAAATAGTTGTTTAACGTTTGTTCAAGTTTTATAAGAATTTGATGATTGCAAATTTTTCTTGTAATAAATTGTCTCTCGTAATAACGTTCAGCATAATTGAGCAATAATTCAATTTGTGAAATGATAATGTTCTGACTGAATTTGTCAATATTCGACTGATATTCTCTCTGTATATTTTTTAATAGTTCTACAATAATATTTTCTTCTTTTTCAGAAAGGAAAAGGGCTTCATTCACATCATAACCAAAGAAATCATAATTTTTAATAGATTTAGCCAAAGGTGTATTCCATAAAAAGTCTGGATGGATAAGAAGTAGCCATCCAGACGGATTTACTTTTATGTTCTGATTTATTGTAATTGTTAATATTTGTTTTGGTGCAACAAATGAAAATACACCTTCGTCAAAATCATATTTTTGTTGTCCATAATTAAATTTCTCACTTACATTTCTTTTTAAACCAATAGAATAAAAGTCCTGCATCCATTTAATTTTATCTGAATCAGTTGCATAATTTACTTTACTATAGTCTACTAAACTAATAAGTGGATGTTCTGACTTGGGTAAATTACTATAGTTATGAAATTCACTTATAGATTTAAATCGATGGATTTCTTTCATTCTTTAAAATTAAGAATTAATTTTCTTTAAATAATACCATTCCTGCGTGATAAAGGATTCCATTTCTGAACTCTCCATCTGCTGTGAATCCTGTATCGTCTTTATAATCAATTTGATTTCCTGTTACTTGATAACTTCCTTGATAAGCACTTTCATTATGTCCTCTAGCCTCGTCATATCGGTTGTTCGGTAATAATTTGTGACGTATATTTCCATCTTCCGTTACCCACATTCCAATGTATTGTTTTGATTCTTCTATTGTCATTTGCTCAAAATTTAATTTTCAAATTCTGTAGATATTCCTAGAGTTAAATTTTCTGTCATCGTTTTTTGAATCGTATCTATTTTAAGGTTTGCATAGTGATATGCATCTTTACCCATAAAAAAATGTACTGGTGGATTTTCTTGTTTACTTAAAGCGATTAATACTTCCGCTCCTTTTTCTGGGTCATTAGGTTGATTACCATCTATATCCTTTAAATGTGCTTGTTCCATTTCTCGCGCTGTTTTATAATCTTCAATTGGATTATTAGGTGTTTTGACAGAGCCTTCTGATAAAAAATTGGTTCTAAAATAACCGGGATATACTAAGGTTGTATATACTCCAAATGATTTCATTTCTTCGGCTAAAGCCTCTGTAAAACCTGCAACAGCAAATTTTGTAGAACAATAAATACCAAAACCTGCAAAATTACCTGTATAACCACCTATAGAAGCAATATTAAATATGTGTCCAGATTTTTGTTTACGTAAATATTGTGTAGCATTTCTAATTACGTTTAGAGAACCAAACACATTTACTTTAAAATTATCTTCCACTTCTTTTTCTGAAAGCTCTTCTAAAGTTCCAATTTGACTGTAGCCTGCGTTATTAACTAAAACATCAATTCTACCAAAATGACTAATCGTAGTTTCAATGGCTTTCTTAACATTTTCATTTTCTGTTAAATCCATTTCGATTGGTAAGAATTTTTCATTTTCTTCTCCAATTTCTTTAATTAAGGATTGTTTGTTTCTTGATGTAGAGGCAACATTATAACCTTCTAAAAGAAGCATTTTTGTTAAGATTAATCCTAAACCTTTCGAAGCTCCTGTAATAAACCATACTTTTTTTGTGTTCATATTCTTTGAATTTAGATTATGGTACAAAATTGGTTCATTAAAGAGTTTTTCGCTTTTCCAAATCTAAGAATGATATAGTCAAATCTACTTTGTCTGATGATTTTTGGTCGTATTACCGCTAACGGTTTTGTGTATGGTTAGTTGCGTGGTTAAGCAACTAAATTAGCAAATAAATCACAGATAGAAAGTCCGCGAGGACTTTCGTAAGCAAGCTATAACTAGCAATGAATTATACACGTTGTTGGGCTTAGTTTTTTCTATACTTATTAAATACATAACGACCTAAAGAATCTAAATCTTGAAAAATTGAATATTCATTAATTCCGCAACTTTCAAGAGTCTCACGAATACTTTTAACTTTTTTTCTAGGAATCAAAATTTTATTTAGTCTAACAGATTCGTCTAGGTTAGTTTCAATACGTTCGTACCAACCTTGCCCTCCGTAAGGGTGAATGCTAAACCAACCTGATTGCGAAGAAACTCGTTGTATTATATCAGCAGGCTTAAATAATTTTAGCTTATTTAATTTAAAGGGATTCTTACTTAAATCAGTTAATAAAAAATCGCTATTTCTCTGCAAACTTAAAACCCAAACTACAGCGAATTCTTCAGTGTCTTTTAAATCTACATTTGTCGCAAAAAAGAGAGCAGTCAAAGCATTTTCAGTCCAATCCAACAATCTTGTTGGAATTCCATAATGTTGAGCTATAGTTAGGTGTTCAAGTTTCAAAGTTGGGTTGTATTTGATATGAGCTAAAGATTTAGAACTAAATTCATCTAACATTCTTTGTTCGTCTTTTTCCCGACTCTTCTGAAATATATGTCTAGCGATTTTAGGTATCAGAGCTTTGTCGACAGTTTGACCTCTAAATAGAATTATCCTATTCCTATCGTCAATTCGTGTTTCCAATTCCTTAACAAACTCTGATAAAGAAGTTATTTCTGTTGTATGATATTCTTTCATTTCTAAATTAAGCCCAACTCGTTATATCATAACTTTTATAAGTGATATCCCATAAATTAAGCGGGATATTACAAAAGTTACTTGTCCTAAAAATTAGGGGTGTTAAAGTTAATTATATTTATGAATATAGCTATACGTAGTTGTACGTATATGTCTCTAAATCATGGCTAAGTTAAAAGTTTCTGTTCTAGATAATTTACGGTAAACCGTAATGACTAAATTATAACAACCAAAACCTTATAAAACACCAAAAACCATTAGGCTTTTGCTAGGTGGTTTTTAAATTAATAGTTAGAACATGTTATAAAAGCACTGGTTTTTACTTTTAGGATTGGTTTAGCAGATATCGACGGCACAGCAAATTTGTGTCTTGATTGCTATTGGGATTGGTAAGTAGACGAGAAGTAGTAATTTTTATACGGTGTTACCCAACGTTTTTATTCCTAATTTTCTTTTTTCGGTCATAGTTGATTTACCATAAATGGTATTTTAATTTTCCGAAAAACTTATGCCATTTGTGTCTCATTCCTCCAAGTTCCCTATTAACGTCAAATTTTCGTTCGTTTTTGTTTGAGTTTGGTATTACTACTACGGATTATACGTTGACCATTTCTGATTTTAACATAGCGCAGGTAGGCTTTGCGGAAGGTGCTACCCATATGGCATTGACGTATGGGGTTTTGGATTTTGATTTTAACCATTTGAATTATGCCTTGCATTTGGCTCCTCCTTTGGTTTTAGAGCGGTCTTATACGGGGTCTACTTTGATTTTAACGCCTTGGGATAAGATATACTTATCGTTAGCAGCTTTATTAGTGGTTGGATTTTTCTAATACTCTAAAAAATTCTTTATCAAAAATTTCAAAATATGTCTTTGCATCAAAGATTTCATAATACGGAATAAATTTTCTGAGATTTTTCCTTACATCCTCGTCGTAGGCTCTGAGGTAATCCATTTTCATTCCAGCAACTTCTGCAATGTTGATCTGAACTGTTGGCTCAGGCATACCATCAATTCCATACATCTTATTAGCTATATCACTTGGGCTAGGATATCCCCATTTTTTCATTTTTGCACCTAACCAATTATCAATAATTTCTCGTTCCATTTGGTCTGTATATACGGATTGGTATATCTTTTTTATTTCTAACGCTCCATTTTCAAAAAGGTCCTTGACTAATTGGCTAATAAAAATATGGTCGGGGTGTCCATAGCCACCTTTCACATTGTCGAGCGTAAAAATAACCGATGGCTTAAATTCATTTACTTTGTTTATAATGGCAGTAGCAACTTTTTTGGTAAGAAATTGTGCGCTAATATCTCGATAGGGTATAGGTAGATATGGATTTTTTATGGTGTCTAAACCGATACGATATAAACCATTTTTAAGAAGACGTTCATTACCTTCACAAATAATATCTGCTGGGTTTTTTCCTGTTTTTTCGATAATATGACTTTGCAGACTTAGTTGTTTAATTTTCCAGCCATTTACTTTAAGCTTGGCAATTGTCCCAGACATTGCGCAGTCATCATCATCATGTGCTACTATAATAACGGCGCGTTTATTACTGACTGTATCTAAAAATACATCTGCAGGGTAATTTTCTGTAGGAACAAACCTTTTAAGATCTTCAGTAGACACCTTCTCATTACAGCTGAAAAGACTATAAATGATAAGTATAGCTATGATTAAATTTGTTTTATTCATTCGGTAAGGTTTTTATTTTGATTGACAAATTATATATGTTTGATGGTTTGTTTTTGCTTGTGATATCCGCATTTTATTTGTTATTATAAGTTTGTAACGTTATGGGGCGTTTGGGTATTTCAACACGCGACTTTACATAGGTTTTTAAACATTAGTTTTGTTGTCTCTGTTAATTTTTTACATCATATAAGTATCTGGTATATTTATGGTCTCCCCAATTTGCATACCTGTAAGCTTCCCGGTAACGATAGTCCCAAAGGTCTATATTATCCTCATTTGCAAAGTCGGTTTTCATAGCGACTAGTGTTTTTAGTTTCTTTTTCCAATGGTTGATTCCTGAAATGCTTAGGTCTGTAAATGCATAGTTTAATCCTAAATTGGCTAGTACTTTTGCTAAATGGGTATTGTTAGGTTTAAGGGTATCTGTAAATGCCGTGTCCATTATCCATTGCGAAAAGTAGACGTATAAATGGCCATTTTTTGTTAACCCATTCATCGCTTTTTCTATGGTGTCTTGTAAATCATCTGCATAATAAAGTGTGTCTAAAAATAAGATGGCATCATAAGCGTTAACGAAATCTATGTTATTTAAATTTCCTTCTTTGAACAGTAGTGCATTGTTTCCTTCAGTTCGTTCATTTGCCAGTTTTATACCTTGATGCGAAATGTCAATACCAGTTATATGTGCTTGTATTTGTTGTGAAAGATATTCCGTTATTTTACCGTTGCCGCAGCCAACGTCAGCAATCGTTTTAGGTTGTTGGGTGTTTAATTTGTCAATGAGGATAGAAAGTTCTTTCATATCTATAAGTCCATGTTGTGCCAAATCTTTGCCATATACTTGTTTACAGAATAGGGAATGGGCATGGCTCTTTTTTTCTGAATCGAAAAAGTGATCGTACTCGTATTTAAAAAAAGGTGTTTTAGCTTCTATTTGTTGCTTAATGCGCTCCCCTTCAGCCGTAAATTGATATTCTCCCTGGGCACATACTAAGATTTCTTTTTTTACAAGTGCGCTAAAAGCGCTTTGCCAATTACATTTAAAATTACCAATCCAAATGTTTCCGAAGTCTTCAAGGTTTTTTCTGTCAGCGCGTCTGTTTATATCCAAATTTAAAAACAACGCATATCGTGTTCTAAACCATGATAACACGGTTATAATTTGTTTTTCTGCTTCTGTAAAATTGTTCACTTTTTTTGATTCTTTATTTTTTGTGACACTCCACTAATTAGAAATGTGACGAAGGCTATAATTAGAAAAAATTTAAACCATGTTGGATCTCCAAAAATTTCTGTAAACTCGATTATTACATAGACTGCTAAGAATAATGCGGATAGAAATACGTGTTTATCGGCTGTTTTCATTGATTGATTTTTATTTATTAGGTTTACTATACTAAGGTGAAGTTTCTAAAGGTTATTAATTACAGCTTTTTTTAATGTCTGTTCTGCTTGTTTGATGTGCCTTTCGTTATGATATACAAGCACTTTAAATGTGTCTCCCAGTCTTAGTTTAATTAATGTTGAAATTGAAATAGCAGTTTTGGTTTTGTCTAGATCGATGTTTTTAGATTGTTCTAAAAGCCCGATGATTTGATGTTGCTGGTTTATAAACTTTTCTAAGGTCTGACTATTTAGTTCAGAATTTAAAGGGTTCATAGATTTAAACGTCTTCATTTTATTTAAGGTCTCGGAGTAGGACACCGATTTACTAAAATATGATCCTAGCCAATTGCCTTTAAATAGTTCTGAGCGTTTAGGTTGCGCTGTCTTTATTTTAGTGGTTATTTCTGGTAAATAAAAATCGCCATATCTATTTAAGTGTTCTATACATTCTAAGACGCTCCAGCACTTAGGGTCTTGTTTCCAATTTAATATAGCTGTTGGCTGCGTTTTTAAATTTTCTGAAGCCGTGCAGTTTTCTTGCGTGATTTTTAATAAGTTTTGCAATAATTTTTGAGAAGCTATGGCCATGGTTTTTATTTTAATGCAAATTTGAATAGATAATTTGTTTTAAAAATTGATTGAAATTAAGATTTTTTAATTCTTGATAATGTTTCGGGTGTCATTCTTAGATAGGACGCAATATGTTTATTAGGTATTTCTTGAAATAGCTGTGGGCTTCTTTTTAAAACGCGATTGTAACGTTCAACAGGAGATGATGTAAGGATGTCTCTTTCTCTTTCCATTTGTTGTAATACCAAATTTTCTAATATCGACATCCAAATGTTTTGATTCTCTGGAGACGACATCATAAATGATTTAAACTTCGCTTTATTAATAACTTTTACTTTGGTTTTTTTAAGCGCTTGTATATATAAATCCGAAGGTTGCTCATTTAAAAATGAATCTAGAGCAGCGATTAAATTATCTTTATAACCGAATCTAATTGTGTGTTCTTCATTTTTGTCGATCACAAAAATTCTTAAGCTTCCATGTATGACTAAGTAGATATTGGTGTCGCTAGTTCCTCTTGTTTTTAAGTAGTCGTTGCGCTCTAATTCAATGGCTTTGTCCCAAAGATTTTCTTTATTGATTCGTTTAATAAAATTAGACATAGGATTCATATGATGCTGAAGCTAATGTTTTTAAGAATGCGTTGTTTGATTTTTTACAGCACCTAATTTACTAAATAATAACGTAGTAGACTCAGATTTATTGAGTGTAGAACCTCTGAGGGTTTTTGATAGTTGTTGAGAATTTACTATGAATTAAATACAGCGGTGTCCACAGTATATAATTCATGCTTTTTTTTGCTAATTATTAGATCAATTAAGATAGATGAATCGTGGTATCTGTCTGATAGAATTTGAATACAATAACCTTCTAATTTATTTTAGAATCTTCTTTTACTCCAATACTATAAAAACTGAAATTTTTCTCAACAACTTTGAGTTTTATTCTGACATGATATTGTACACCTGAAAAATTATGCTCTGCATTTGGCACCTCCTTTGGTTTTAGATCGTTCTTATACTGGTTCAACGGTGACTTTAGGGCCTGCTACTTTACCTAGTGGTCTTGGTACTGCGCTGTGTGTGCTTGGTATGCGGTTTTACCAAGAGGTTGATGGAGCTCTATATGTTTTAAATGATAAAGGGAGTGTTGGTATTGCGGTTTTGAAATGTTTGTAGAGGTTAAGCGATTGCGACTTTGTTTTAATTTATTTTGAGCCACAGTACTTCTTAAGTTAGTTTTTTATCCATACGATTGCACTTTTAGACATTTCCTTATAGTCGTGACGTACACCTTTGATAGTGTCCATTTTCCAATTAAAAGTCCAATCGTTTTTAGTTTTTAATTCCTTATTTTGATTATAAAACGTCGTTCCACGTTCTAGTCTATGTGCTCCTTGTTCCATGGCTAAATCGGTTGTTCTGAAGGTTCCTAAACTACTGTCATTATCTAATTCTCCCAATAAAATGATCAATTTTTTATTGTAAGATTCTTTAGGATTAACTGTTTTTAAAAATCACCTTTAAGTGATTGTTTCTGGTTTATATTATTCAAAAATTTTAATTCTTTATGGTAAACTTCAATTCTCGAATGTGCAGTTCCATCGACCAATAATATAATTATCAGCATAGCAATTGTTGTAATGCTAATTGCTCTCCATGTTGGTATATTGACGAATAGGATCAGTGAGGTTGCAATGATAATAAGGATTGGAATTACTTTAAATACCACTGTGTATTCTTTTAAAGTGCTTTCGGTACGTTCTATTTCTGACTGATAAAAGGCTACTTTATCCGCGTTAAATGCTTTTTTAAATTCGGTAATTCTTGATTTATTGGTGAAAAGTAAACCAATTCCTATAGTCATCAATAATACACCTGCTACCAAGGTTGGAATGATATAAGCCTTGGCTAAATCTGTTTTTCCTAATTGCCAAAATCCAACACTTGCGATTAAAAATCCTATCGCAAATAAGATAAAAAAACGTGTTGAAAATACTTCGGCTTTTGCCCATTCTGTCGCTAATTTTAATAGTTCCATCGTTTAATTTAATTTATATTTTTCTCTATATTCTGTTGGACTTATTCCTTCTTTCTTTTTGAATAGTCTCGAAAAATAGGGTGGATATTCAAATCCTAATTCGTAAGCCACTTCTGAAATACTTTTATTGGGTTGTAATAGTATATTTTTCGCCTCATCTATTAAGTGTAAGTGTAAATGTTCGGTAGTCGTTTTACCTGTTTCCTTTTTCAAAGTATCACTTAAGTATCGCTGAGAAACCGATAGTTGATTTGCGACTTGTTCTATACTTGGAATACCTTTTTCTTGCAACTGTCCAGATTCAAAATATTCAGTTAAATGCTTATTGAATTGCTCTAACAAGTCGTTCGATATTTCTTTCCTATTTAAAAATTGCCTTTCATAGAAACGATTGGCATATTTTAGTAAAGTGTCCAATTGCGAAATGATGATGTCTTTGCTAAAAGCATCTTGGTTATTTTGATACTCAATTTCAATATTTTCAACAATAGATTCTATCTGTTTTTCTTCTTTAGGCGAAAGGTGTAAAGCTTCATTTACGGCATATGAGAAGAAACCATGTTTTTTAATTTGTTGAGCCAATTCTGTTCCTTTCAAAAAATCTTCGTGAAAGTTTATCGAAAAGCCTTTTTGTTCAAAAACTACGCTGCTGTCCCATTGTAGGACTTGTCTTGGTGCGATGAAAATTAAAGCGCCATTAGTGAAATCATATTTTGTGCGTCCATAATTTAAATCACCCTTCACATATTTTTTAAAACTAATAGAGTAGCAATCATTAGTAATTGGTGGGGAACTTTCTCTTGGACAAGGTAAATAACCTTCGCCTTTTGAGTTGAAAATACTCAACATAGGATGTTCCGGCCGAGGAAGCCCTAAATAATCTAAATACGATGACAGTGTTTTAAAATGTTGCATAATACAAATTTAGATATTCCATTTTACACCTGTTTCTTTTTCTGAAAGTTCCCATAGCCTTTTGGAAACTGCTTTATCTTTAGCGTGTGGTTCTATTTTGTGTGCTCCTACAGGACCAACCCAATTGCTTCTTCCTGTTGGTCCATAAAAACCGCTTTGGTCTAAATTTGGTTCTGTGGCACACATCAATTGTGGATAAGCCCCTTTTTCAGCTGATTGTGTTAAAGGCATCATTAGGTAAAACATCATCCGCATCATTACACTTCCGCTTGTACTTATTAGGTTTGTTCTTGAGGCTCCTGGATGACAAGCGTATGCTTTTACCTCTGTTTTTCCTGCTTTTTTCAATCTGTCTTGTAATTCGTACATAGACATTATTTGAGCCAATTTACTTTGACTGTATGCATTATTAGGTGTGTAGTCATTATCCCAATTCAAGTCATCAAATTTTATCGTTTTGATGCCCATATCATAACCCATACTCCCAACAGTTACAATTCGTCCTTTAGATTTTTCAATAAGTGGGAACAATAAAGCTTGCAATGTCCAATTTCCGTAATAGTTTGTTCCCATTTGACTTTCCCAACCATCTACAGTTAGCGTCTGTTTAGGTACTTGTGCAATTGCTGCATTGCAAATAAGAGCATCTATTTGAGAAACTGTTTTTAATACTTCTTCAGCTGCTTTTTTTACAGAAGCTTGTACTGATAAATCCATTACAATATTTGCAACGTCTATATGATTACCAAGTTCTTGTTTTAAAGTTTTAATGGTGTCTGCTGCTTTATTTAGGTTTCGATTTAGCATGACCACTTTTGCACCTTTGGACAGCAATATTTTCGTGGCTTCAAAACCTGTTCCGCTTGTAGTTCCCGTGATGACGTATGTTTTACCATTCAAGTCTCCAATTCTGTCTGGTGTCCACCCTTTTTTACCAAATTGATTTGTATTCATTTTTTGTCTATTATTTAATAATCGAAATTATAAGACAAAGGTCGGTTGTAAGTAGCTTAAATACTTTATACGGATTTTCGAATGTTGTATACTTTTTGGTTTGAGTGGTAATTACACACCACGGTTTAGCATATGGTTTGCTTCGTCTGATCGCTGCGCTTGGGTGTTGCGTGTTTAAGTCACTAAATTAGCAAATAAAACTGAATAGAATATTCCGCAGGAATGTTTGTAAGCAGGCTAGAACCTAGTAATTAAATATATGCATTTTTGTACTGGGTTTATTTCATTTTTGAGGTAAATATATTTTTAATTGTATCTATTTCCTTTTTGTATTTTAAATCCGTTCTTGATGCAAAATATAAGGTGTTTTCCGTTTTTACTTTGCCTTCCCAAACTACATTTATTTCGTTTCTTAAAACTTCTTCTCGACATAAAAAATCTGGAACTAATGCTAATCCGTTACCATTGTTTAAACATCTGATAATAGATGTAAGATTTGGTAAAATATAGTTGGGCTTGAAAGCGGGTTTCTTCTTAAAATTATCAAACCAAAAACGCCTAAAATGTTCCATTTCGTTTGAGGAACTATACCAAATGTTTTGCAGCAGTTCATTCTCTAATTTAATGAGATCTTTTGCTTTAATATGTTTTTGTATTGTTGTTGTATCTGTTTTAGTTCCTGCTATTAAAACGATTCTTTCTTTTGAAAATGGCACATATGCTACTAATGACTTTTTTTCATTCTGTTTTTCAGGGGTTATCACTAAATCTAAAATACCATTGTTGAGGTCTTTTATTAAATCTGTATGTGCCCCAAATCGGGCTACTAAATCAAAGTCTAATTTTGGAATTTCGGGTTCAATAATCAATTGAAACATTTCAGAGCACATGCCAATATTTAAGGATGGATTCTTTTCTTGCGTTGTTTTTTTAAAATGCTGTTCGGCAATCTCAAGTTTTTTTAATGATTCAATAATGTATTCATATAAAAATTTACCGTCTTCCGTTGGAATCATTTTTCTCGACGTACGTTCAAATAGTTTTTTACCAACATAGGCTTCTAAAGCATTTAAATGAACACTTACACCTGGTTGTGAGGCATACAGTGCTATGGACGCTTTTGTTAGAGTTCCGTTTTCATATATTTCTTTAAACGTTCTATACCATTCTAAATTCACCATAACTATTAATAAATTAATACAAAGGTATGATTTGTATTATTTTTGCAATAGGTTTAATCGTTTTAATTTTGTCCAAAATAAAATAATAGACTTATGAAACATATATTTATAATTAATGGAAGTCATCCATTTGCACATTCAGGAGGACGGTTTAACGAAACACTTTTCAATAAAACTATTTCATATTTTGATACGCGTGAGGAATTTGAAGTGAAATTTACTCAAGTAGGAGATAATTATAACACTAAGGACGAAGTTGAAAAATTTAAATGGGCTGATATTGTGATTTATCATACACCAATTTGGTGGTTTCAAATACCTTTTGGGTTTAAAAAATATATAGATGATGTTTTTACGGAAGGTCATCAAAACGGTATTTATGCCAGTGATGGTAGAAGTAGAAAGAATCCAGACATTAATTACGGGACTGGTGGTTTAATGCACGGCAAGAAATATATATTGACTACAAGTTGGAATGCTCCTAAAACGGCTTTTACTTTAGACAATGAATTTTTTGATCAAAGAAGTGTAGATGAGGGAGTGATGTTTGGATTTCATAAGATGAATGCTTTTACAGGAATGGAATTATTAGCCACACATCATTTTCATGATATGGAAAAAAATGCCGATGTTCCTTATGAGTTACATAATTACAGTACATTTTTAAATGAAATCAAGCTTAAATTGTAGAATTTTGTTCATTTATTACAAGACTCCAAAAACATTAAAACTAATATTCCAAAAAAGGATAATTTCAAATTTACATTCTTTAATTTCATTCAGTTTTCAATGTTTTTGGGTATTAAAACGTGTTTGTAAATGGTTTACTTCGTCTGTGCGCTGCGCTCGGGTGTGGCGTGGTTTAGGAACTAAGTTAGCAAACATTTATGAACCTGATAAAATTCCGCAGAAATATTCGAAAGTAGGCAAGAACAAATCAATTAATTATACATGGTGTTGGCAAATCGTTTTTTATAATTTAAAATATTTCCAATAAACATAACTAAAAAGCTTAATATCCAACAATAATATCCGATATCATAGCCTGTGATTATTTCATATTTGTTATTCGTTCCCATAACAACTTTGTCAAAGAATAAAAATGAAATACCTAAAATCAAAGCTGAGAGGCTAAAGTATATTGACGACTTTTTATGACGAAAAAGCCAAGAAAATAAGATTAATATATTCGCTAACCAAGATACTCCAGCACCAAAAATCGCATAGAATCCAAAAATTAGAATTAAATATCCTTGATTTTCGTTTTCATTATTAATATAAAAAGCATTTTGAGTTAACGAAATTAAATACAATATTAAACTTGTATAATAAAATGAGTTTAGATTTTTTATTTTCATAATACCTTAGTCTCAGTTAATTGAGAATATACATTGTTAATTGATTGTTGTTTTTTTAAATCCAAAATTTGTTGCGTGGTTTAAGCAACTAATTTAGTAGGTAATTACCGACCAAGAAAGTCCGAGAGGATTTTTGTAAGTAGGCAAGAAGCCAGCAATAAATTATATACGGTGTTGCCTGTCAGTATTTTTGCATTAATCTTTTATTTTCATTAGTTGACTATATAATTCATCTAAAAAGCTTTGTTGATTTTTATCTTCTTTAAAATACCTTTGATTATTTACACCACAAGATTCTATATCCAAAATATTATTTTTGTTAAAAGACCAATCATTTGTGTTTTCTACAGTTATTCCCAAATCATTATTACAACTTAACCATAGATTAGAGAATCGTGTTTTTTTATTACTATTCAACTTATCGAAATCGGCATAAACAGAAAACCCTTTAATTTCTGGATTAAAAAATTTATGAATAGAAGTTATTGGTACTCCTGCCCAATCTATTGTTTTTCCTTCTTTTAAAGAAATACTTGTAATATCCTTCTCGTTGAGTGGTTTTTTTTGTTCATACTTTTCCCAAAAGTAACGTTTCTTATACGTTATTTTTGTTTCTTTTGGCAAAAGTATATTATTCACAACTATTGGTTTAGTGGTTATAAAATAAGGACTTTTATCAGGCGTGTTAACAACCCACATTGAACCAAGTGCGCGCATGTAGAAATATAAACACCCAATTACGATGAGTAATATTACACCAATTATTATTAATATTTTTTTGGCTTCCATTTTTTGTTATAGATTCTGATTTTCATATTACAGGCAACGTGTTTCTTTAGTTTGTATTAAATATCTTTAACTAGAAAAAGAGGAGAACTATAACGTGTTTTAGATTAGAGA
>NZ_JABFDK010000049.1 GCF_013403865.1 Winogradskyella costae | reverse complement strand
ATGATGGAAATTATAAAAGTACTTTAGTGAAAAATTAATGAGTTTTTACTTGTTTTTCACCACAGTACTTTGTTGTACGCAGTTTTTTATTCCGTTCTATTTTTATTCGGTTATTTAAGTCAGACGTTTTTCTTTGTCAAGTAATAATTAAGGCTCAATTATTTTAATATTCAATGTGCTAAACTCTTGAGATTTAGTTCCGTTAACAATAAGATTCTCCACGTGGAAAATAGTCACATAATCCCCAACTTTCAGTTTTTTTGCTATCATATGTGATTTCGCATTTAGAGTATTTCCTTTTACAGGTATTGAAGCACTTCCTCTAAATTTTATTCTAAATTTTTCAATTCCGAATGATTTATTATCGAAAAGTTCTTCACATTTAAAATTCAGTTCTTTAGCAGTTAGTTGCTCAACTGTCATTTCGAAAGTACAAGGCGCTTTTTCAGTCAGAAGATTTGTCGAATTTTGACTTTGCGCTAATGTAAAGCTCGAAATGAAAAGTAGAAAGGATAAAATTCTCATAGTTTTATGTTTTTATTATTCAGTTGTTTAATTCAAACGTATAAATTGTAGTGTATTATACTGATATAGGTTGACTCTTTTTTGTTAATATTTAGACGTTCAAAAGATTTCTTTTAGCCGTTTAGAAG
>NZ_JABFDK010000048.1 GCF_013403865.1 Winogradskyella costae | reverse complement strand
AACGTGATTGTGTATGGTTAGTTGCGTGGTTAAGCAACTAATTTAGCAAACTTTTACGAACCCGTGAAAATTCCGCAGGAATTTTCGCAAGTAAGCTCAATGAAGCAATTAATTATACACGGTGTTGGCATTTCGTTGTTTTTTTATTCAGACTTCCTGTTATTTGGCTTAACTCCATTTTTAGTTTTTCCAACGCTTGAGTGAATTCAGTCAGCATTTTATTCAGTCAGCATTTTATTCCGTAAACTTTTTCAATTCCGATTGAGTGAGCAATTTCGCAACTTGCTAAATTCCGCATATAATTCGGTTTTTGATTTTCATTTCAGATAACTAATAGGGTAAAAGAAATGCTCTTATTCTATAACCCCAAATTGTCATGATAGTAATTTCAATTATTTGAAATAGTATAATAAAAAATATTACTTTAAAAATGTATTTTCTTTTTTCCAAATAAGGATTGATACTATTATTATTTGAAGAATTCCGAATATTATATTGAAAGCGTAAATGGCCATATCTCCACCAGAAACTCCCATGTTTTTATAAAAAATAAAACAAAACATTAAAAACGAAACTAAACAGTTTATTAGAATCCATTTATTTAATTTGGTCATATTATTTATTGATTTTGAGTGCGTTCCGCAATGAATGCCAACGTG
>NZ_JABFDK010000047.1 GCF_013403865.1 Winogradskyella costae | reverse complement strand
AACCGTTAGCTACAATATGAATCCAGAAACTGAATTAAAACGAATTTGTGAAAATTATAATGGTGTATTTGAGTACGAAGATTATAAAGTTGGTGGCGAAATTGGTTCATTTGTCCATATTTCTAAATATAGATTAAAAATATTTTATAAAAACTTCGATATAGATGTTTTATATGATTTTGGAAATTCAGATACAGCAGAATTCAAAATTAATAAGTTAAATAATAACAAAATTCCTGAATTTGAAATAAAAACAATTGACCATTTAAGTAAACTGATATTATTTAAGAAACGAAATTGGAATATTAAATCTTCTGATATTTTATTTAAAGAAAATATAGCATACTTAATCATGAAATTAAATTTAAATGAACTTATTGAAAATACGGCTTTTGAACTTAATACATTGGGCAAACAAAAAAATGAGAAATACTCAATCCGAACTGTATTCTCGTTGAAATATGAAAAAAATATTGAAAGCGCAGAATTAATTATTAATTTTCACAGAAGTTTAATTGATTTAATAACAACAAAATACTGTAGCTAACACAGTGTATAATTAATTGCTTTATTTCTGCCTACTTGCGAATATTCCTGCGGAATATTCACGGGTTCGTAAAAGTTTACTAATTTAATTGCTTAACCACGCAACTAACCATACACAAAACCGTTA
>NZ_JABFDK010000046.1 GCF_013403865.1 Winogradskyella costae | reverse complement strand
AACGGTTTTGTGTATGGTTAGTTGCGTGTTTCAGCAACTAATTTAGTAAACAAAAACGAACGCGAGAAAATTCCGAAGGAATTTTCCAAATAAGCACTTGCCAAAGCAATTAATTATACACGGTGTTACCTGTTGGCTTTATTTCGCTCGTTTTAATTTTTTTCCAATTTCTTTTTCAAGGTCTTTTAATGTACTGTTTTCAGTTAAATTCAATTCCGATAATATTTTATTCGTAACTGGTCTGCAATAATCAATGTCGTTTTCACTTCCAGCGCAATTCAAACAACCAGAATCATTATAAAAGATATAGCTCTCATTTATAATTAAATCTCCGCCAAGATGCGAGTCGAGACAACTTGAAAACATTATCATTTTTCTTGATATTTCTTCACAATGTTTTAAGTCCGAAATACTATAAATGTTAAAAGCCATTGATGGATACCAGTTTTCATTGTAGGTTTCTTCTCTTAACTTGTCTTTTATAGATTTTATTCTGCGAAATTCAATTCGTCCAATTGGTTTTATTGAATCCCTACTTTCAACTTCATAATCAATTTCATAAGTCCAATGTTTTGGATTGTTTATGTCAGGTTTCGAATCACACGAAAAAAGAAACAGAGTTAATAAAATGAATAAAGTTTTCGGCATTCTCAATGTTGTTTTTCAGCTTGCAGGTAACGGTTTTGTGTATGGTTAGTTGCGTGGTT
>NZ_JABFDK010000045.1 GCF_013403865.1 Winogradskyella costae | reverse complement strand
AAGCAATTAATTATACACGGTGTTAGCATACGTTTTTATATAATTATTCCAATTCCTAAATTCAAAGTTGTCGGTTCTTTTTCATTCTTAAAGTCAATATATTGGCTCAAATCAGAATCAAAGTCATTGTTCTTTATCGAATTGAAATATTGATTAATTCTCAAAAGAATGAATCCTTTCTTTTTTGATGAAAAGGAAAAACTTTTCTTTAACTGAATGTAGGCGCCAAAACTTACTGAATTATAATTATCCTTAATATCATTTTCGTAACTGATAGTTGCATTACTGAAAGTTGGGTCATTTGGGTCAATTATGTCAATTTGAGATACGTCTGTTATGGTATCTCCTTTTTCTTTTGCAGATACTAAAAAACTTGTAAATCCTCCAATTCCAAATTGATAAGATTTATCTTGACTGAAATGAAAATTATAGTTTATTGGTATTTGAATTTGACTAATATTTCGATTTCCTTTATTTGTAACTGCACCTATTTTATCTTCGATAGAAAACCTATCTAAATAAAATCCAATACCAAAATCAATTGATGATTTTTCATTAAAAGAATAGTTCCAACTTGGTAAGACAAATGCTCCAATATTAATCGAGGATTTAATTTCAGGACTTCCATCAACATTTGTATCTGTTAGTTCACTGGTTTTTGGCACTGATAATGTTGGTCCGAGAGATAATTGAAATTCAATTTTTTTGTCTTGCGAATAAATTTTGGTTAAAAAACTAACCATAAAAATTAGTAGAATTCTTTTTTTCATTGTTTAATTTGAGTTTTGTGGTAAATGTATGCTAACG
>NZ_JABFDK010000044.1 GCF_013403865.1 Winogradskyella costae | reverse complement strand
TGTTCATTTTGTGTTTTCATAAGTGACTATAATTAATGGTTTAATTTTTAGTCAACCTATTTCAGGAAAGTTCATTCATCTAATGTGTGCTAACGTGATTGTGTATGGTTAGTTGCGTGGTTAAGCAACTAAATTAGCAAACTTTTACGAACCCGTGAATATTCCGCAGGAATATTCGCAAGTAGGGAAGAACCTAGCAATTAATTATACACGGTGTTGTAAGCAGTTTTTATATTTCAGTTATTAATCTTTCAAATATTTCGAAATGATGTTTCTCTGTTCTCATTTCAATTTTCAGTTTGTCATTCCGATGTTCAATTTTATATATTTCTCCTGATAAGAAAAGACTTTTTAATATTTCAGTAAGTTTAGAAATCAATTTCGGTTTATTATTTTTCGTTTCCAAGATATATTCTTCAGACAAATTCAAGTCAGATATGGATTTGTTTACAATTTTTTTAAAAAAATCAGTTCTTGTTTTTTTTCTTATTCGAAATTCAGAATTATGGGTCCCTTTTCTTTCAGTTTCCCATTCTACGATTACTAATAGACTTTGATCTTTAGATGATAGCAATAAATTACCGCTTGATGTAAAGGTTGCTTTTTTATACATCAAATTCCAGTTTTTTGGTGAGTATATTTTTCCGAAAACCTGATAAGACCAAGCGTTATATTTACCTTTCACTTTTCCGTTTTTTTTAGCGATAAAATTTTCAAAATCAGTACAAAAATTTTCATTCATTTTATAAAATGGTGAAGACATCTCATTAGAAGAAGCATTCGGTTTTATTTTCATATGTTGATTTTTGGGAAATTGCTTACAACGGTCTAGTATATGGTTTGTTGCGTGGTATTTGCACGTAATTTAGCAAATAATAACGGAATAGAAAAGCCGAAGG
>NZ_JABFDK010000043.1 GCF_013403865.1 Winogradskyella costae | reverse complement strand
CCTGATTTAGCGATTGCAAAGGCCTGTTTTAATAGTTTATTACATACTGCAATTAATGCTAATTTTTTGCTCTTTCCTTTGGCTACGATTCGCTCATAAAGATCTCGACAAGCTTTGTTGTATTTGCAAGCATTAAAACTGCACATAAATAATAAATTTCTCAGCTTTTGGTTTCCCATTTTACTGATTCGTGGTCGCCCTTTTACACTACTTCCACTTTGTCTAATCACTGGTGTTAAACCAGCATAACTACATAATTCACTAGCACTTGTAAATCGATCAAAGCCACCTGTTAATACTACTAACATTATGGCTGTTTTGGGACCGATACCAGGAATGGTTTTTAAACGGGTAAACAAATCTTGATGCGATTGTTTTACTAAAATTAACAGCTTATCCTCCAACGTTTTTATCTCTTTTGTTAGTTGTCTTAAGCTACGTTTTAAAGACGTAACAACAAGCTTACTGGGATTTCCCAAAACCGATTCACCATGTAGTTTGTTTTTTAGCATAGTGCTTTGTTTTGTATACACAGAAAGAGTTCTAACGATTTGAAGACATGCTATTTCTTCTTTGGAATTGCCTTGCCACAGCTTTAATTCTACTTGCTCAGCGTAAGCACAAATAAGTTTAGAATCGCTCTTATCTGTCTTAACTTTCGATAGTTTCATCTGTATGAAACGTTTCACTGACAATGGATTCTCTACTGATACTTTTATACCCGATTCTAGCAAATGATACGCTAACTGATAATGATAATAGCCTGTAGCTTCCATAACGCAATAGCTCTTATTATTTAAAAGTTTCGTGAACTTTTTAAAGCCAAATTCATTGTTTTTAAACTGATAATAATTACCATCAGAATCGGTGACATCGAAAACTAAATGACTAATGTCAATT
>NZ_JABFDK010000042.1 GCF_013403865.1 Winogradskyella costae | reverse complement strand
CTAACGGTTTGGTATATGAGTTGTTGCGTGTCTCAAGCACCTAATTTAGCAAATAAAAGACAGAAATAGAAAATCCGCAGGACTTTTCGTGAGTAGGCGAGAAGCAGCAATAAATTATATACGTTGTTGCCATTAGTTTTTTTATTCGTAATCATCATTGTACCAACCTTTCCATTCTCCAGTTTCGGGATAAGTCAGTTCATAAATTCTCTTTTCAGATTCACTTAAACAGTCCAAATATTTACTCAATTCCATTATATGAGTTTCTCCATAACCCATTCTCCAACCAATACTATATTTGTCTATTTCTGGATAAGCTAACCAAGGTGGCAAAATCGGATTTTCTAGCGTTTTAAATTCTCCAATTTCATTCAGAATGTCTCTTGTTTCCATTAAAGCGTATCCGAGTAAATTCAGTCCATTCCAAAAGTATGGATTTTCAGCGTCTTCATTATTTTGAGCGAGTCCAATTCCCCAAATATTGTCAACAGGACTTGCCTCAACCAAAATTCGGTCATTTGTATTTCTTAAAAACTCCGATAGTTTTGGATTCTGACTAAACTTGTGAAAATTACCTCTTACAACTATTTCAAATCTATTTTCTTCCCAAATCCGTTGGTTGAAGTTTTTGACTTGCCTACCAAGTTCTTTTACTTTTCCAGCTTTTGAGCTTTTGATTATTTGTTCGTAAATATCTTTGTCATTAAACAACAAAGCTTTTTCAGCCATCATAAAATGTTCGGCTGTTTGATATTCAATTCCGTTAACCTCAAAATTTGATTCGTACCATTGACTGAAACAAGATTTAGTTATTAAATCAGATTTCGTGTGTCCCCAAAATAGCAGGAATTTCAGGTTTTCGCCTGATTCAAATCGTTCAATTATTTTCTCGTTCGTGTAGTTCATTCAAATTAATGGCAAC
>NZ_JABFDK010000041.1 GCF_013403865.1 Winogradskyella costae | reverse complement strand
GAACCGACAACTTTGAATTTAGGAATTGGAATAATTATATAAAAACGTATGCTAACACCGTGTATAATTAATTGCTTTGGTCGTTGCTTATTTGGAAAATTCCTTCGGAATTTTCTCGCGTTCGTTTTTGTTTACTAAATTAGTTGCTTAAACACGCAACTAACCATACACAAAACCGTTACCTACAATTATGAAAAAACCGAGAATACTAATCATAACATTTCTGATTTTTGCTTCTTTTCAATGTTTTGGACAAGAATATTCTTCACGTGCAATTGATGGAAACGGATTTGATTCTGTTTTTCAGAATATGGAATCAGGAAATTTTAGCGGAACTATAAACGGAGTTTTAATTGTGAGAGATTCTGAAAACAAGGAATCTTTATTAGATTTTCAAGGCAGTTACGCAAAATTGGAAATAGAAAAAGATGAAGACGAAGTTTATGATGTGAGTTATAAAAAATATACTGGAAAAACAACGAGCGGAAAAACGGAAATTAAATACGAAACTTACGCTTACGCAAACTCAATCGGAATTGAATTCAAAGGAGAATATTATGATTTATCGTTAATCGATGGAGCGTGTGATTTAGTTATTAATGGACTTAAATACTCTTATGAATCTGAAAATAGTGCTGAATATCTAATTATAAGAATTACTAAAGAAATAGAATTAATGAATCGTTATGATAGCAAAATTAGAAAAGCAATAAAACTTTTACCGAATTCGACTTTGGTTATAGCAATTAATCGGAATAAAAAACTGTAGGTAACACCGTGTATAATTAATTGCTTGGTTCTTCACTACTTGCGAATATTCCTGCGGAATATTCACGGGTTCGTAAAAGTTTACTAACTTAGTTGCTTAACCACGCAACTAATCATACACAAACACGTTGCCATTAATTTGAATGAACTACACGAACGAGAAAATAATTGAACGATTTGAATCAGGCGAAAACCTGAAATTCC
>NZ_JABFDK010000040.1 GCF_013403865.1 Winogradskyella costae | reverse complement strand
CTTTGGAATTTCATCTTATAGTTTTATTTACTAAATTTAGAATTATAATCTCGCAACAAACCATATACTAGACCGTTGTACACAATTTAAGAGAACGCCTGAACAAAGAAGAATTAAATAAAGAAAAGAGAAAAACCATACCACTTACAAAAGAGGAATGGTTTAATTTTTTCATTTTCCCTGTAAATCCAAACTCACGGCTGAATTCAAAAAGTGCGAATCAAATTGAATACGACAGATATAAAAAGTTTGGTTTTGAAAAGAAAATGGAACAAGCTGAAACTGCACAAATTGCTGGAGTTTTGTTCTACTTTTTCTTAATCTTAATTGCTATTATCATCTTTCAAATCATATAAGTATGAATGAAGCATTATTGCAATCGGAATATAATTACGAAATGAATAAATGTGTTCTCGTTCAAGGAGACATTCATTCAGTTTGGGCATATGTGATTGACATAACTGACAATAGAAATGAAATAGAATTTGACGGATTTATATGTTCTCGTGGAACTTTAATTAATGATAGTAACGAAATTGAGGTTTATATAAATCACGACCAAGGTTATGCACCACCATTATTAAGTGAATATAAAAATGAGTATTCTATTATAAATGACCTTGTTGAAAGCGATATAAAAATTGATTGGAAAGACAGCATTGTCCGAATTTTAATAAAAGGAACTGAATATTTAAAAATGGATTTGGAAACCAAAATGTCCTATTCTAAAGGAATTTCGAAAAGCGGAGCATATGGAATTCCATTAAAAGAATAAATAAAAACTGTGTACAACACCGTGTATAATTAATTGCTAGGTTCTTCCCTACTTGCGAATATTCCTGCGGAATATTCACGGGTTCGTAAAAGTTTGCTAACTTAGTTGCTGAACCACGCAACTAATCATACACGTATTCCAAGATCAAATCCTAGTAATATTTAGTTTTATTTTTTATGCTGCATATTGCTGAAGAACCACATATGGT
>NZ_JABFDK010000003.1 GCF_013403865.1 Winogradskyella costae | reverse complement strand
GGAATTTCAGGTTTTCGCCTGATTCAAATCGTTCAATTATTTTCTCGTTCGTGTAGTTCATTCAAATTAATGGCAACTTGTTATATAAAAACAAATATAACAGTTTACATATTATAATTTCGGGATAACAAAACTTCTGTATTGTTTTTATTGGATTTTGTTATTGACTGAATTATAGTATCCAAAGGACTACTAATTTGCATTAAATCTTTATGAGCGACGTGTGTATAAATCATAGTCGTCTCTGGCTTAGCATGACCTAATAACAGTTGTATATGACGTAAATCTACTCCGTTTTCCATTAAATGCGTAGCATAACTATGGCGTAATACATGTGGTGTCACTTGCTTTTTTATACCAGCGTAACCACAACTTTTCTTTAAAAACTGACGTACGCTAGTTGCAGAGTATGGCCCTCCGTCACGCCCTTCAATGATAAAAATATTTGGCTTGTAGGTGTTTAAATAATTAAATATTAAAGGTTTTAAAACTTCGCTCATTACAACACTGCGGTCTTTTCGGCCTTTACCTTGATTTACTCGTAATAAATTCCTGTCAAAGTCCAAAGAACTGATTTTTAAATCTAATAATTCTCCAATTCTTAAGCCGCAAGAATATAAAAGTCCAATAATAGCTCTATGCTTTAGATTTTTAGTCACTTGAATAAGGTCAAGAATTTCTTCCTTAGATAACACTATTGGCAGTTTTTTACTCTTTTTTGGACGTTTTAAGTCATCGGGTTCCAATGAAGGTAAATTACAATAATCAATAAAATATTTTAAAGCACTAACACATTGCCTATGACTACTAATACTAAAATTCTCACCTGCCAATACAATTTCAAAAAAATAATCGATATCCTTTTTCTTAATGTCTTGTATATCTTTTGGCTTATAGAAATTCATTAACCGTAATACAAAATAGCCGTAAGAACGAACCGTACTTTCACTTAGCCGTTTGCCTTTAAGAAAACCAGCATAATCCTTTAACAACTCTTTATACGTTGGCGGAAGAGCCTTAAACATTTCTATCATGTTCAGACTTGGTTTAATTTTTATTAGAGGTTGATACGTATTTCGAATAGGTTTTTTAAACTGACTGTAATCAACAAAATAACTTTTGCTTCTAAAATAATTGAATAACGTATGTATGGTACTTTTCGAATATAGAACATAATACGTCTTGTGAGTCTGTGACCACGCAACCCCTTCAACCTCCTTAATAATTGCTTTTGTTATTTCTTTATCATCAAAACCTATGGCTATTTGATTGTCATTATTATGATGCAATTTAGATAATGTAATCTTCATGATATTAGTCGTTTACGGAGTTGTTATAAAGATGTAAATTACGCTAAAATCATGGTTTATTTGAGATATAAATAAAGAAGCTACAAATTGTAGCTATATGTTAGACAAAAATAAGAGGGCAGAAGCCCTCTCGTAATTGTTATAATCAAAAATTGTTACTCAGCACTTTCCTCCATAGTATGATACACATTCTGAACGTCATCATCTTCTTCTAACTTTTCTAGAAGCTTTTCAACATCTTCCGCTTGTTCTGCTGTTATCTTTTTTGTGACCTGTGGAATACGTTCAAAACCAGAAGAAATAATTTCAATAGTGTTCTCCTCTAAATAGGCCTGAATTTTACCAAAACTCTCAAATGGCGCATAGACCATAACGCTTGTATGTTCAACTCCGTCTTCATCTTCGTCGGTATCTTCAAAAATTTCATCAACCCCAGAATCAATCAACTCTAATTCTAATTCTTCTAAGTCTAAATCATCACCTTTAATTTTAAAATTACAGGTATGATCAAACATAAAAACCACCGAGCCAGAGGTACCTAAACTACCATCCGTTTTATTAAAATAAGAACGTACATTAGCAACGGTACGTGTATTATTATCTGTTGCAGTCTCAATAAGTACAGCAATGCCATGTTGAGCATAACCTTCAAAAAGAACTTCTTTAAAATCTCCTAAACTTTTATCTGAAGCACGCTTTATAGCACGCTCTACGTTATCTTTAGGCATATTTACAGCCTTGGCATTTTGTATAACAGCTCTTAAACGTGAATTACTATCAGGATCTGAACCACCTTCTTTTACGGCCATTACAATATCTTTACCAATACGTGTAAAGGCTTTACTCATAGCAGACCAACGTTTCATTTTCCTTGCTTTTCTAAACTCAAAAGCTCTTCCCATCTTAATTATATTTTTAGTTCCTGTAAAGCAGGAATCTGTTAACGATTATGTTTTATCTCGTGCCTTCAATAACACTGAAATTAGACGTGGTAAAATTTTTACAATAGCAAATCTAAGAAAATATTGAAATTGTTTGAATAGGAATGAAGCTAAATGTAAAAAAAAATATAAGTTTCAAGATAAAAAACACTCAAAATAAGATATATGATTCCTAAATAGAAAATTGTCTATCAATAATTTCACTCGGCACACTAAAGTCAGGCCCTAAATGCGTTATTACTTTAAATTTTTAGTTCCAACTATCAACTCTCAATTAGTCCTCAACCTCCACAATAGCCTCAATCGCTTCTGCTAATTTAAAATCTTTAAGTGTTACACCATCCTCATCATGTGTGGAGAGCGTTATTTTTAAAATATTATAAGTATTACTCCAATTAGGATGATGATTTTGTGCTTCACACTCAAAAGCAATTCTACTCATGGCACTAAAGCAGTCTTTAAAATTATCGAATTCAAATTCGGCATGAATCGCATTGTCGTAATAATCCCAATCTGGTAAATGTAATAGCCTCTTTTCTATGGTAGTTTCATCTAATTTCATAATATTGATTTTATAAGTTTAAATGTAATAAAATGATAAACCGTTTCAAGTAATTTTAATGAGATTATTTTTCACACTTCACACTTCACACTTCACACTAACCACTCACTTCCCAAGTTCCTCTAATATTTCCTGACTCGTAATTTGAAGATGTTTAGGAAGTTTATTAAACTTAGGAAGCACAGCCAAATACCGATCTTCATTAGTGGTATAAACCTGTTTTAATACCACTTTTTTATTTGTGAGAGTACTGATAATTTCTTTGGTATAATCATCATGATGTACTAAATCGGTACTTCCTAAATGAAAAATTCCAGATTTATTTCTATTAATAATATAATGAATTTGCTGTGTTAGCTTTTTATCGAGCATCACATTCATAATTAAATTCGGAAATACTTCAACAGATTCATTTTCTAAAATGGCTTGTTTTAGTTCTTCTATTCGTGGGGAAGTCGCACCAAATATCATCGGAACTCTGATAACAGCAACTTGTTCTTCAGGAAGACGTAAGATTAAATTTTCAATTTTTATCTTGAAATGTCCATAAATACTATGACTTAATGTTTTGTCTAATTCATAACTCGGAAATTTACTGTAGGCATCGAATACGTTGGTAGAGGACAAGAAAATGATTTTAGAACCAAAACTGAGTGCGTATTCTGCAATGTGTTGGTGCACAATAGTCTGTGCATTAAAATTTCCACGAAGTGCAGAAATAATAATAGTCGGTTTAGTTGCCTCTAAAACCTCATAAACATCATCTTCTTCCAAGTTGTAATGAAAAAAATGTTTATTGGCTTCAAAGGCTTTTGTAGGCGTTCTATAAGTTCCGAAGGTTTTAAAATAGGGGCCTAATTCCTTATAAATGGCATTACCAATATAACCGCTAACTCCAAGTATTAAAATACGGTGTTTTTGAGGATCTAAATGTGTCTTCGTCATTAATCAAACTACACTCTAAATTTTAGCCTTTATAAAAAGGGGCCTTTACAACAGTTGCAGGGATCGCTTTTTTACGCACCTGAATAAATATTTTACTATCTACTTTAGAAAATACCGTAGGTACATAACCCATACCAATACCAATACCTAAACTAGGACTCATAGTACCAGAAGTCACTCTTCCAATCGTTTTTCCGCTGCTATCTACAATATCGTAACCGTGACGAGGAATACCGCGCTCATCTAATTTAAAGGCTACTAATTTATTTTCTGGTGTATGCTCTTTTTCAGCTTTTAACGCTTCACTATTAGTAAAGTCTTTGTTGAACTTACAAACCCAACCTAAACCAGCTTCAATGGGCGAGGTAGTATCATCAATATCATTACCATATAAACAATAGCCCATTTCTAAACGCAACGTATCTCTCGCTGCTAAACCTATAGGTTTAATTCCGAAATCAGCTCCTGCTTCAAAAACTTTATCCCAAACTTGTTTTACTTCCGAATTTTTGCAATAGATTTCAAATCCACCACTACCAGTATAGCCTGTAGCCGAAATAATAACATTATCAACACCTGCAAAATCACCAACTACAAAATTATAGAATTTTATAGCAGATAAATCATGACTCGTTATCGACTGCATTGCTTCAACGGCTTTTGGTCCTTGTATAGCCAATAACGAATAATCCTCACTTATATCTCGCATCTCAGCACCAACATCGTTTTTAGAGGCTATCCAATTCCAATCCTTTTCAATATTACTCGCATTAACGACTAATAAATACGTTTCTTCCTTTAATTTATAAATAATTAAATCATCTACAACACCACCATCATCATTTGGTAAACAGCTGTATTGCGCCTTGCCAACTTCTAACTTAGAGGCATCGTTACTCGATACGTTTTGAATCAGTTCTAAAGCATGTGGACCTTCAATTAAAAATTCACCCATATGAGAGACATCAAAAACACCAACCGATGTTCTAACTGTTTCGTGTTCTATATTTACACCTTCATATTGAACAGGCATATTATAGCCCGCAAATGGAACCATTTTAGCACCAAGTGCTTCGTGAGTAGACGATAAAGCAGTATCTTTCATTCTGAGTTGTTTTAATTTTAGATGTGCAAAACTACATAAATTTTACGAAGAACGTCCTAAATTAATACTAAGGAAATTTAGGGTTTATTAAAGAAATCAGTCTCAAGTTTTAAGGTTGAAATTATAACGGACATTTTAAAAAATCATAATTTAATATTAAAGGATTTTTAATTATAGCCATGTAGTAGTAAAAGCGTAGCCATATATTTAAAAATAATCCCTCTCATTTTTAAAGTTGAATCTAGTTGACCTTTCGTGGATTACCCTTTATGTCAGTTTCAATGGTGATATGCTTTTTCTAAATGCGTTAATTCTTTTCCGAATCGGAACAGTTTCTTTTAATGCGATATTAGATATTAGTAAAAATTAAATCTAAAACAATAATTATGAAAGCGATTTATAGAGATGTGATTGAAGCCTGTCAGAAATGTATAGTAGATTGTAGAATTTGTCTTACAGAAATGGCCGGAAAAGAGAGCATAAACGATTGTCCAAAGTGTTGCTTACAATGTGCTGATGCTTGTGATAACTTACTTAAAATGATGACATCAGATAGTGCTTACGTTAAACAATACGCCTTACTATGTGCCGAAATTTGTGACTATTGTGCAGATCATTGCGAAGAGCATAAGCACGAACATTGTATAGAATGTGCTAAATCGTGTAGAGCATGTTCTGAAGCGTGTCGAAAAATTGCAGCATAATAAAACAATTAACATTGAAATCAAAAAATGGCCATACTAGGAAATATAATTAAAGGAGTTATAGAGTTGAAGGATACGTTTACATCTGAAGTAATTCATGAAGAAGCTCAAGAAAAAGTACTTAAGGAATTGCTTGAAACAGCAAAAAGTACGCAATTTGGTGCGCAATATGATTTTGAAACCATACTTGAAGCAGCTAACTTACAACATAGTTTTGCCAAGCATGTGCCGTATTTTGATTACAATAAAATAAATACACAATGGTGGCATAAATACCATGAAGGAGAAAGTAATGTAACTTGGCCAGGGAAACCATCATACTTTGCATTGAGTTCTGGTACCACAGGTAAAACGAGCAAACGTATTCCTGTTACCGATGATATGATTGATGCGATAAGAAATGCAGGAATCAAACAGGTGTTTGCCTTAAATAATTTTGATTTACCTGCAGATTTTTTTGAAAAAGAAATCATGATGCTCGGTAGTTCTACAGACCTAGAGGAAAATAATGATCATCTCGAAGGAGAAATTAGCGGTATTAGCGCAAGTAATATTCCATCGTGGTTTAGAGGCTACTACAAACCAGGTGAAGAAATTTCACAAATTGAAGATTGGGACGAGCGCGTGCAGCGCATTGCAGAACGTGCTAAAGATTGGGACATTGGGGCATTAAGCGGCATTCCGTCTTGGATAGAATTAATGCTTCAAAAAGTAATAGACTACCACAATCTTAATAATATTCATGAAATTTGGCCAAACTTACAAGTTTATACCTCGGGTGGAGTGGCTTTTGGTCCTTATAAGAAAAGTTTTAATGCCTTATTAGGAAAGCCAATCACAGTTATTGATACGTATTTGGCTTCCGAGGGTTATATTGCTACACAAGTACGACCAGAAACGGATGCTATGCAGCTCAATACGGATAACGGTATTTATTTTGAATTTGTACCCTTCAAACCAGAATACATCAATGAAGATGGTTCGCTTAATGACCGAGCCCCAGCCTTAACTTTAGATCAAGTTGAATTGAATCAAGACTACGTTTTAATTATTAGTACAGTCAGTGGAGCTTGGAGATACCTTATTGGAGATACTATTGAATTTACTGATGTTGAACGTGCCGAAATTAAAATTACAGGAAGAACTAAGTTTTTTATGAATACAGTAGGTTCGCAATTATCAGTTAATAAAATGGATGCAGCTATGCGAGAATTAGAAGAGCGATTTAACACTACAATTCCGGAATACACCATCTGCGCCAAACGAGGAGATGATGACGAGTTTTATCATTATTGGTATCTAGGCTCGGATATAAAAGGTGTTGATAATTCCATTATTGCAGACGCTTTAGATCAAAGCCTAAAAACAGCAAATAAGAATTATAAAGTGGCTAGGAGCAAAGCCCTTAAAGGTGTGAAAGTAAAAGTGATTTCACCAAACCGCTTTTATGATTGGAACGAACGAAACAAAAAGAAAGGCGGCCAAGTAAAAATGGAACGCGTTATGGGAGAAGAAAAATTTGCGGATTGGGAAGCATTTATTAATGAGTCTTAAATTATGTATTATTCAAAATATAAAACTCAATTATTATTGAGTTAAACCATGAAAATATCATCATAATTCTATTCAGAATCCCGTTCTTCTACCAAATGCATTATTTCTTCAGGCGATAAATAATATTTCTTAATCCGATCTTTATATGATTGTGTGATATCTGCATTATTCAAAATAAAGTCTTTCGTTTTTAGAATGTAGTTTTCCATGCCATGAGCAACAGCAAAAGAATCTGCGGCGCGTTCTGCCTCAACAATATGGTTTTGCGATAATAGATATTTAAGACCGAACCATATAAGGTTGGGCTTGTTTCGGTTTTGGTAATCCATAATATGTCCCAATTCATGACCAATCCAACCAATGAAAATGTCGTTGGGTATATGCCGAGTTAAAAACTCTTTATCTGCAATTTGAAACTTTTCACTAATTAGAATCACATAATCTCTGTTCTTTCTACTTTTAAAGAAACTGCCAAATGTTGGTCTAGCTTGCATCGTCGATTTCTTAATATTTTTTTTAAATCGGAATTCAATATTAGTATCTCCTAATTCAGGATAATACATTAAAGCTTTATTTACGTTCGTTTTTATATCTTCAGGAATAATGTGCTGTGCACTCATAGTTTGGTTTAAGGTTATTAAGGTGATGATTATGAAGTTTTTCATAGTCCTGAAAAATAAGGTTTAAATCTGATGACGTTTAAATGATATCATCAAAATATTAACCCATTTAAATTCAAAGCTGTTAGACACCGTTAATAAGCTCTATTATTTAAATTACTACAAAATGAAGCAAGGAATAGCTATTGTATGTAGTATTTTTGTGCTTAAGATTTTAACTTAAGATTCAGGAGGAAAATATTTGTCTTTTCAACGTACCCAAGAAAAATTAAAAATACTTGCAGATGCTGCAAAGTATGATGTATCGTGCTCGTCTAGCGGAAGTAAACGTGCCAATACCAATAAAGGATTAGGAGATGCTACAGGCATGGGGATTTGTCATTCCTATACTGAAGATGGTCGCTGTGTATCTTTATTAAAAATTTTACTAACTAACCACTGCATTTTTGATTGTGCTTATTGTGTTACCCGAAAAAGTAATGACGTAAAGCGCGCTGCTTTTAAAGTGCAGGAAGTGGTGGATTTAACCATTAACTTTTATCGTAGAAATTATATTGAAGGGCTTTTTCTAAGTTCAGGAATTTTTAAAAGTGCCGATTACACCATGGAACGCTTGGTGGCTGTCGCGAAGAAATTAAGATTAGAAGAAAACTTTAACGGTTATATTCATCTAAAATCTATTCCTGGAGCTTCAGATGAATTGATGCGTGAAGCCGGACTCTACGCAGATCGGTTAAGCGTTAATATTGAAATTCCCACAGAAGCCGGACTTAAAAAACTGGCACCAGATAAAAAGCGTGAAGATTTTATAAAACCGATGATTAAGGTGAAAAATGAAATCATTCAGTATAATGCCGAAAAGAAAATCATTAAAAGCACTCCTAAATTTGCGCCTGCTGGTCAGAGTACACAAATGATTATTGGAGCTAGTGGAGAGAATGATTTTCAGATTATGCAAACGTCTAATCATTTTTATAAGAACTATAATTTAAAGCGTGTATATTATTCGGGTTATGTACCAATAAGTTATGATAATCGTTTACCGCAAATAGGAAGCGCTGTGCCGATGCTTCGCGAAAACAGGTTGTATCAAACGGATTGGCTCATGCGGTTTTACGGTTTTGATGTCAGTGAAATTTTAAACGAACAACATCAAAATTTAGATTTAGATGTAGATCCCAAATTGAGTTGGGCTTTGCGAAATCTCCATGAATTTCCTGTTGATGTGAATACCGCAGACCAGCGGATGTTAGCTAGGATTCCAGGTTTAGGAATGAAATCTGTTTTTAAAATTATAAATGCTAGACGCTTTAGGAAATTAAATTGGGAACATTTAAAAAAAATAGGGGTTGCTTTAAATAGAGCACAATATTTTATGGTCTGTGATAGTAATCAGTTTGAAAAAAGAGATTTAACCTCAGAAAAGATTAAAGGCTTAATCCTTCAGAATTCAACAAGTAAGTACCAGAAAATGTTGAGTAATCAATTAAGCTTATTCGGATAGATGCAAGCAAAAAATCTTATTTACGATGGCACTTTTGACGGCTTTTTATCAGCTGTTTTTTACGTGTTTGAATTTAAATTGAAAGGGGTAACCATTCAAAATGAATTTACCGTACAACAAGGTTTATTTACAGAGAATGAATCAATTTCTACAAATGAAGTTAAAGCTAATCGTGTGTGGAATGGCATAAAATCGAAGTTGTCATCTAATGGCAGTTACCAATTATATTATGCTTTTTTAAGTGAAGAGGTAGGAGTAGAGGACTTGCTTTTAGATTATATACAGTATGCATTTTCGCAAAGGAAAAAAGTAGATAAAGATTATTCACATCCTTCAATTTTAAAAATAGCCCAAATCGCAAAATCTGTAGGTAGAGAAAAGCATCGTATGGAAGCTTTTGTGCGCTTTCGGTTGACCAAAGATGACATCTATTTCGCGAGTATTGAACCTGATTTTAATGTCTTGCCTTTAATAGAAAAACATTTTAAAAGACGTTATGCCGATCAAAAATGGGTGATTTATGATATAAAGCGTGGCTATGGATTATTTTATGACTTAGAAAAAGTAGAACTTATAAATATGGAGTTTCCTGAGAATTTCAACTTTACTAAAACCGACGATGCGTTTTTTGCCAACCAAGAATTCGAATTTCAAAAACTATGGCAAGATTATTTTAAAGCCACCAACATTGAATCGCGCAAAAACATGAAACTTCATATAAGACATGTACCAAAGCGTTATTGGAAATATTTAAGTGAGAAGCAACCTAATTAGATTTTAGTTTACTTACGTAAGCTTTTGCCCAATCTTCAATTCGCGGTCCAAAGCATTCTAAAATAGCATCGACACCAATGACACTACCTTTTGCTAAACGACCTAAAACGGCAATAGGGACATCGTCTTTATCTTCTGGTGTGATAACATAGCCATCAGGGGATGTTTCAATTCCTAATTTTGAATGGATAGGTTGTATCAAATCATTTTGAAGTAAATTTTTAATCAGAGGAGTGTTAATGTCAAGTAATTTTGGGGCATCCAAAACACTATTAATCATCACAGAGCAAGTAACAGATTTACTTTCAGAATTCGTTAAGGTCCAACCCTCAGCTACTAAGTCTATATTAGGATCAGTGACAAAGTCTAATGTTAAAATATCGGCATCAATTAATGCTAAAACTTGCTGCATACTTTCAATTGGTGGTCCGTAAGAATAGCGTTTACTGCGCTCATCTAAGGCTATCACTTTTTCTATAATATCAGTGTTCACCTTAGCATGAGAAAAACCTTTATATAACGTCGGCTGACAATGACGCCAAACTTGTCCGATACAGAAATCAAGTGAAATAGGAATGGTTCCTAAAGCCATATTTATATAATTCTGAATTAACTTATACGTGGAAATATTATGATCTTGAATTAAAGGATGACTAAAATTTTCATCAGTTAACCAACTTAAGATTAGGCGCTCTAAATCCGATGGACTTAAAGAGTTCGCAATACCTTTGCCTTTTAAGTCTAAATAGACCCGCGATGTGATTTTGGCAAAAGGATTTGTTAAAAAATCAATGGAATCTATTTCAGTTGATTGTTGTGAAACGGCTTCAATTTCAGATTTAAAAAAATCTAATTCTTCTTTCGTAGGTTGGTACCATAAATCAATGCTTTCGTTTAGAGGTTTTGGAACCAAGGGTAAGCCGTCTAAAGAAAACGGAATTAGTTTTAATTCTTGTACTTTACTTTTATAATAAATGGTTTCAAAAGTGTCTTTATTAATCACTTTAAAATTCCCAAAATCATTAATAGTCAGATAACGCATCACATCAATCATGGCCAAGCCAAAACCTCTTAAACCTATATTGATATTCGTTTTATCTTTAACAATGTTTAATTGGGTAACTGGGTAAGCGTTTTCAAAAAGCGTTAATGATTTATAAGACGCAACATGTGATTGCCATTTTTTTAATTGGTCAGATGGCATTGTAGATTGGTGTCCAATGGTTAGAAGTAAATCATCATAGGTCCAAACTTTATTATGAGTAGCAATTTCTAGTTTCTGATCTTTTAAATTAATGCTTCTGACTTCCGCTTTTATAAATTTGAAAGATTCTAATTCGTTTAAAACAACTTCTAGGGATTTATAACGCGCATTAAGATAGTTTCCGAGTTTGTTTCTTGCAGAAAATGAATCAGGCTTATCACTATTTTGAGAAAATTGACACCACTCATGGTAAGACGGGAATTCACCAATTATAACATTACTATAGTTTATTTGAGGTCGCTTTTCTATTCCTGCTAAGGCACGTTCTGTAATATTAATCCAGTTAGAATCGGGTTGCGATTTATCCCAAACATTTCCAGTTCCAGGACTACTCGTTGCATCAAAAATATGTATTATCGGTCGCTCCCTAGCTTTGCTAAGCTCGGTTAGAAGACTTTCTAAAGCGTACAGACCTCTTGGTCCCATACCTATGATTGCAAGTTGTTTCATACGAATTAAAATAAAAAAACCACCTCTTTAAAGGTGGTCTTAAATATATAATTTTAAATTTTTTAGAATTGGTATCTTATTCCTAAAGCAATGTCCAAATCAAGATCATCGTTAAAATCACCAAACCCTAGTTCTGGTCTAAAGTCTAAAGACAATAATAAAGGAAAATCAAAACTGTATTCTATACCAACATCACCAGCAACGAAAGCAAAGGTATCATCAAAATCATCACCAGCATTATTATCGTAGCTGTAAGACCCAAGTCCACCACCAGCACCAGCATACCAATTAAAACCCCCTTCAATGTTCCAAACCCACTGGTATAAACCTGCTAATTTAAATCCATCATAATTACTTCCGCTTCGCCATCCTAAATCTACTTCTAATCTGTTGTTGTCACCAAGTGCACGTTGGTATGAAATCTCCGTACCAAAACCATCACTATCACCTAATCGTAATCCAATAGCATTATCTGCTATTTCTTGTGCGTTAGATAAACTTGCAAATCCTATGGCGAATACACCTAATAAAAATAATTTCTTCATAATAATATTGAGTTTTAAATTCTTAGTTTTAGCATTTTGTTGGTTGCTAATTTCTATAACGACAAAATTAGAATATAATTGGGTGATCTGCTTTATTTTTAAGACAAAATTATAACTCATTACCATAGATTGTTAACCCTTATGCAAAATGATATGATAAAGGCACTTAAAGCCTTAGAAACAACTATAGAAGGTGATTTGCACTATGATGATTTAATGCGAAAGCTATACGCTACCGATGCATCAGTGTATAGAAAATTACCCTTAGCTGTGGCGCTGCCAAAAAGTATTCAAGATATTAAAGAACTAATAGGTTTTGCAAACTCACAGAATACGTCATTAATACCAAGAACGGCCGGAACCTCTTTAGCCGGACAATGCGTAGGGGGGGGCATTGTGGTAGATGTTTCTAAGTATTTTACTCGGATTTTAAATATTAATGAGTCTAAAAAAACGGTAACAGTGCAACCTGGAGTCGTAAGAGATGAACTGAATAATTACCTAAAACCCTTTGGTTTATTTTTTGGACCCAATACATCCACATCTAACCGCTGTATGATAGGTGGTATGGTTGGAAACAACTCTTCAGGAACCACATCAATTCAATATGGAGTAACACGTGATAAAGTTCTTAGTCTGAAAACGATATTAAGCGATGGAAGTGACGTTGAATTTTCAAGTGTAACATTAGAAGAATTTCAACAGAAATTAAAATTAGATGGGCTTGAAGGTACTATCTATAACAGTATCTATAAAGAATTAAAACCTGAAAGTGTTCAAAATCAAATTAGTGATAATTTCCCTAAACCTGAAATACATCGTAGAAATACAGGGTATGCTATAGACGAATTAATTAAATCTGATATTTTTTCAAATTTGGTCACTGAGCGTGGTCAAAGTGTAAATTTTAACATGTGTCAACTTTTAACAGGAAGCGAAGGTACCTTGGCATTTACAACAGAAATCACATTGCAATTAGATGATTTACCACCAAATGAAAGTGCGATTATAGCTTTGCATTTTGAAAGTGTAGCTAAATGCTTAAAGTCTGTCGAAACCGTTATGCAGCACAATTTGCATACCTGCGAAATGATGGATGACACCATTTTAAATCTAACCAAACATAATAAAACCCAGCAGGTAAATAGACAGTTTATAAAAGGCAATCCGGCAGCTATTTTAATGTGTGAGTTAAAAGCAGAAACTCCTGAACAATTACAACTAGCTATTGATCTATTTATTACCGCTGTAAACGCACTCAATTTATCATATGCATCACCGATTTTAAGAGCTGAAGATATTGATAAAGCTGTAGAACTACGAAAAGCAGGTTTAGGATTGTTGGGAAATATAATTGGAGATAAAAAAGCGGTTGCTTGTATTGAAGATACAGCTGTAGCCTTGGAAGATTTGGATGCTTATATTTCAGAGTTTACAGCGTTAATGAAAACGTATAACCAAAATGCGGTTTATTATGCACATGCAGGAGCAGGTGAGCTGCATTTACGTCCCATATTAGATTTAAAACACGCTGAAGACGTCGTCTTATTTCGTCAAATAACCACCGATGTTGCGCAACTCGTAAAGAAATATAAAGGTTCAATGTCTGGTGAACATGGTGATGGTATTGTGCGTGCGGAATTTATTCCCATGATGATTGGAGATGCTAATTATCAAATTATCAAACGGATCAAGTCGGCTTTTGATCCTCAAAATATTTTTAATGCAGGAAAGATCGTAGACGCTTATCCTATGGATGAGAATTTTAGATATGAAATTGATAGAGTAGAACCTAAAATTGAAACCTTGCTCGATTTCTCTGCCTCTGAAGGTATCTTACGCGAAGCAGAAAAATGTAATGGTTCTGGTGACTGTAGAAAGTTACCAGAATTTGGAGGCACCATGTGTCCAAGTTATAGAGCTACAAAAAATGAAAAAGATACGACGAGAGGACGCGCAAATACACTTAGAGAATTTTTAACGAATTCTGAAAAAGCAAATCGATTTGATCATAAAGAATTGAAAGAGGTTTTCGATTTATGTCTCAGTTGTAAAGCATGTGCAAGTGAATGTCCAAGTAGTGTGGATGTAGCGAGCTTAAAAGCCGAGTTTCAGTACCAATATCAGAAGGTGAATGGCGTGCCTTTTAGAACTAAATTATTCGCTTACAATAATAGAATAAATGGTATTGCTAGTCGCGTTCCTAAGCTAACAAATTTCATGTTTTCAAATGGATTTACAAGTGCGATTATAAAATTTGTTGGTGGTATAGCAAAAGAACGCAGTATACCATTTGTGTCAAGTAAGAGTTTATATGAGGAATTTAAAAGTTTTGAAAATAAAATAGTTACAAAAAAATATATTAAAGAGGTGATTTTATTTAATGATGAATTTACAAATCATTTAGATACTGAAATAGGTGTCGATGCCATTGAGTTGTTAAGTCGTTTAAATTACAAAGTAACTATCATTTCGAATTCAGAATCAGGACGCTCAATGCTCTCAAAAGGGGTACTTAAAGATGCAAAAAAAGTAGCCAATGAAAACGTATCAAAATTCAAAAATATAATATCAGAAACCACTCCGTTAATTGGTATTGAACCCTCTGCAATTTTAACTTTTAAAGATGAATATATCCGATTAGCAGATGATAAAGACGGAGCAAAATCTATTGCTCAACATACGTTTTTAATTGAAGAGTTTATTCAACAAGAAATTAAATTAGGACATATCAATTCAGAACAATTTACAACAGAAGCGAAAACTATAAAGTTTCACGGCCATTGCCATCAAAAGGCATTATCGAATCAGAAATCTAGTTTTGATATTTTAAATTTACCCGAGAATTACGCGGTTACTATTATTCCTAGTGGATGCTGTGGAATGGCTGGTAGTTTTGGATACGAAAAGGAACATTATGAGATCAGCATGAAAATTGGGGAGCAGACGTTATTTCCATCGGTTAGAAAAGCATCTCAAGAAACACTTATTTCTGCAAATGGAACAAGTTGTAGACATCAGATTAAAGATGGAACAGGGAGATTGGCAAGGCATCCGATTAGTATACTAAATGACGCTTTACTTTAGTCGTTGTCTTTATTATGTTTCTTTTTGTCAGGTTTTGGTTGCTCTACAATTGTTATGGCAGCAATTAAATCTTTAAGTTCCATATCCTTAATATCTTCATCGGCATAAAAAGCGGATAATTTATCCTCGTTGTAATTGTAGATTTTCCAACGTTTAAATTGGTATTCTAGAGCAGTGAAATTTTCAACCCAATCGCCAGAATTTAAATAAGTAGTTTTACCATGCTTATTTTTCTTTATTAACATTTTTGGTTGGTGAATGTGTCCACAAATGACATAATCATAACCGTTTTCTATTGCTAAATCCGTGGCGACTTCTTCAAAATCATTAATATACTTTACAGCACCTTTTACACTGTTTTTTATACGCCTTGATAAAGAATAACGCTCTTTACCCATTTTATCCGAAACCCAGTTAGTTAATTGATTAATGAGAATTAGAGAATCATAGCCCCAACCTCCAAGTTTAGCTAGCCATTTTGCGTTTTGTATAGAAATATCAAAAACATCACCATGAAAAAACCAAGCGCGTTTACCATCTAATTCTAAAACTAATTTATTAACTATAGATACATTTCCTATTTCAGTATCGGTAAATTTTCGCAACATTTCATCATGATTACCAGTGATATAAATGACTTCGGTGCCATTGGCTGCAAAATCCATGATTTTTTTTATAACACTAAGGTGCGATTTCGGAAAGTATCGTTTTTTAAATTGCCAAATGTCTATAATGTCTCCATTAAGAATTAATTTCTTTGGCTCTATGCTATTCAAATAAGTCAATAACTGTTGAGCATGGCAACCATAAGTGCCAAGATGCACATCTGAAATGACCGCTATTTCTATTTTTCGTCTTATTTTCACAATATTTAAAATCTCTTTTACAAAGAACTTTAATATTTTAAACATATAGGTTATGTTATAATTAACTAACTATGAGTGAAATGTTATCATTATATTAACTTAGTATTATTAAATTTTGAATGTAATTATAAGATTGATTAGGCATGAAATACTAAATGGTATTTTCGTTTTCATAATTTTACAATTACATTAGCGTAAAATAAATTGCAATGGCAGGAAATTCCTTCGGAAAATTATTTAAGCTTACTACTTATGGAGAATCGCATGGAAAGGCGATTGGAGGTATTATAGATGGTTGCCCATCAGGTATAAAACTAGATTTTGATGCGATTCAGAACGAATTAAATCGTAGAAAACCAGGACAATCCAAAATAGTTACACAACGTAAAGAACCAGATACGGTTGAATTTTATTCAGGTGTTTTTGAAGGTGAAACTACGGGAACTCCAATTGGTTTTGTAATTCATAATACCAATCAGAAATCTAAAGATTATACGCACATAAAAGATGTTTATCGACCAAGTCATGCTGATTATACCTACGATAAAAAATATGGTGTAAGAGATTATCGAGGCGGTGGACGAAGCTCTGCACGCGAAACAGCATCTAGAGTGGTTGCTGGAGCGATTGCAAAACAAATGGTGAGCAACATTAAAATTAACGCGTTTACCTCTTCGGTAGGTGAAATATTTATAGATAAACCTTATCAGGATTTAGATTTTAATAAAATTGAATCTAATGTCATTCGTTGCCCCGATGAAGCCACAGCAGAAAAAATGATTGCTAAGGTTGAGGAGATCAAAAAACAAGGAGATACCATTGGAGGTACAATCACATGTGTTATTCAAAATGTACCTGTTGGTTTAGGCGAGCCTGTTTTCGATAAATTGCATGCCGAATTAGGAAAAGCCATGTTATCCATAAATGCTGTCAAAGGTTTTGAATATGGAAGTGGGTTTTGCGGAGCCAAAATGAAAGGAAGTGAGCATAACGATTTATTTAACGTAAACGGCACGACAAAGACGAATTTATCTGGAGGTATTCAAGGTGGAATTTCTAACGGCATGGATATTTATTTTAGAGTCGCCTTTAAACCTGTCGCAACAGTGATTCAAAAGCAAGATGCTTTAAATAGTACTGGTGAAATTGTAGAAATGCAAGGTAAAGGGAGACACGATCCTTGTGTTGTGCCTAGAGCTGTACCAATTGTTGAGGCTATGGCTGCTTTGGTCATTGCAGATAACATGCTTTTACGCAGACAAGAATCTAAAGAATGGTAATCATTTTGTGATTATGAATAAAAAATATTAATCAACAGACTCCTATTTTTATAGGTTTATAACATATGAAAAAACTAGCACTACATTGGAAAATTATAATAGGAATGGTTCTAGGTATCATTTGGGCTTTGCTATCAAGTACAATGGGGTGGAGTCAATTCACAATTAATTGGATTGATCCGTTTGGTACTATTTTTATAAATTTATTAAAGCTAATTGCAGTACCGTTAGTGTTGTTTTCAATTATAAGTGGTGTTGCTAATATTGGTGATCCAAAAAGTTTAGGTAGAATGGGAGGTAAGACCTTAGGGATTTATTTGCTAACCACCATTATGGCTATTTCATTAGGGTTACTTTTAGTTAATGTCATTAAACCTGGAGAATTAATTGATGAACAGAGTAGAATCGATAATCGTATCAGTTATGAAATTTGGGCAGCAAGTGAAGGCCATGTCATTAAAGATGGCATAAATTACCTTCAAGATCCAGAATTTTTTGAGCGTGCTCAAGAGATTTCAGAATTATCTAAGAGTGAGTTAAAAGAAGCTGCCGTTGCAGATAAAATGGAAACTGTTAAAAGTCGTAAAGAAACTACGCCTTTGCAGCCTCTAGTAGATATTGTACCGAGTAACTTTTTTCATTCATTATCCAACAACGGATTGATGCTTCAAATTATATTTTTTGCCATTTTCTTTGGTGTGTGTTTATTATTTGTGCCAGTTGAAAAGTCACAGCCAGTACTAAATTTAGTAAATGGCGTTAATGACGTTTTTCTTAAGATGGTTGATATTGTTATGCAAGGGGCTCCATTTTTTGTGTTTGCTTTATTAGCAGGTGTTGTAAGTAAAATGGCAGGTGATGATATTGGTAAGGTCGTAGAGATTTTTAAAGGTTTGAGCTGGTACTCCATTACTGTTTTAGTAGGTTTGTTGTTGATGATTTTTGTAATTTATCCTTTAATTTTAAAGCTTTTTGTAAAGCAAATACCATATAAAGGTTTTTTCAAATCAATGAGTCCTGCGCAGACTTTAGCATTTTCAACATCGAGTAGTGCGGCTACACTTCCTGTAACAATGGAGTGTGTTGAAGAAAACTTAGGTGTAGATAAAAAAATAAGCAGTTTTGTGCTGCCTATCGGAGCAACCGTTAATATGGATGGTACAAGTATGTATCAAGCTGTGGCGGTTATATTCTTAGCACAAATGCACATGATAGATTTAACAATAGGGCAACAAATAACTGTAGTATTAACTGCAACTTTGGCGTCTATTGGTTCGGCTGCTGTACCAAGTGCTGGTTTAGTAATGTTGATTATAGTATTGAGTTCTGTAGGATTAAATCCTGCGTGGATTGCTATTATTTTTCCGGTGGATAGAATATTAGATATGTTCAGAACTGTGGTTAATGTTACAGGTGATGCGACGGTATGTTCAATTATTGCAGATGGTGAAAACATGTTAGATTATCAGGGTGAAAAAAATCCAACGGAGACTTTTGATTTAGATTCTTAAGTTTCAGTATATTTAAATATGATAAATTATTTTAACTTTATACAATTCAAATTAACAAAGAAATAATGAAATGCACTTTAGCATGTCGTGTTCAATTCCATAGATTAAATGTATAATCAGTTGGAAATAAAAAAATTAAATTCAGATTTAGTTTCGGTTGAATGGCTTCATAAAAACAGTGATGCCAACAATTTAATAGTGCTAGATACTACGATTAACAAGGTGATTAGTCCTGATTCAATACGAATACCCAACGCTAGGTTTTTTGATATTAAACAAAAATTTAGTGATGTATCAGCCCCTTTCCCAAGCACCTTACCTTCAAAAGAGCAATTTCAAACAGAAGCACAATTATTAGGAATCAATAATGATTCTGTAATTGTGGTTTATGATGATAAAGGCATTTATTCAAGTGCAAGAGTATGGTGGTTATTTAAAGTTTTCGGTTTTAAAAATGTCGCAGTTTTAGATGGCGGCATACCACAATGGCAACAAGATGGTTTTCCTATTGAAAACTATACAGGTACAGTGTATGATTTGGGTGATTTTGTAGCAGAATTCCATGCCAGTTTAATGACAGACTTTAATGGCGTTAATGAATTCCACAATGAGAAGGACACTTTAGTTGTTGATGCACGTTCTGAAGATCGTTTTCTGTGTAAGGTAGACGAACCTAAAGATGGTTTGCGACGCGGTACCATTCCGAATTCAAAAAATTTACCTTACACCGAATTATTTCAGGGGTATAGAATGAAGTCGATAGATGAACTTCAGATCATCTTTGACAGTTTAGTAGAACATGAAACGCAAATAGTATTTAGTTGTGGCTCTGGTATTACGGCTTGTATTTTAGCCTTAGGAGCAACACTATGTAATTATAATAATTTAATTGTCTATGATGGTTCATGGACAGAATATGGAAGCCTAACACCTTAATTCAATGAACACAATCGACTGGACGCGAGATGAACTCGTAGCCTACATTTTACTTTTTGCTGCAAATTCTGATTTTAAAGAAAAAACAGAGGAAAGAAACCTTATTCTTTCTAATGTAGATAAGCAAACTTTTCAAGATATTCATGATGAGTTTAATCGTGATAACGATTACCAAGGCATCAAGAAAATTACGACGAGTTTAGAGCAGCATAATTATACTAAAGACGATATAGATATCCTACTTGAAGATATAAAAGTTCTATTTCTATCTGATGATGATTTTGATATCACAGAACAGAACATGCTTCGTTTTTTAGAGCGCTTATTAAAGCATTAAAAAAAGCCTCAAAACGAAACTAGTATTTCTATCAAAATTAGTGACACTGATAGAAAGTTAGACAAGCTTTCTACTAGAATTAAATTCATTCCTAACTAACAGAAGTTAGGGTTTAATTGAAACTATTTTGTTTTGAGGCTGTGTATTTATAGGTTAACGCGTTTACCTTTCGGAAATTTTACAGTGTAGGAAATTTTAACATTTTCTGTGGCACTAGATTTTAAATTTAGAGTCCATTTTAAAATTCCTTTGTCTTCATCGTAGTTAGAGTTTCCTGTTTCTATGTAATCTATTTTTATGGTTTTATCTTGATTTTTAGGAATGCGATCTAACAGTGTTAATTGAATATCAGAGGTTTTGTTGTTTTTAATTTCAATTTCAAAAGCTTTTTGAATCACTCTGTTGTTACCGATAAATGTAGTTTTCTTAAAATCATTTCGTTGCTTGCGTTTTACAATAATGTTTGGGTCTACTCCAAGTGAAATTGTTAAACTATCTGTGGTTGCACTCGGATTAATATTGGTTTTACCTGAATAACTGCCTTGACAATTCACGGTTAATTTCGGCTCCATCTAAATAGACAGTAACCATTTTAATTTTACTAGGTTGCTGAAAGGCATTGGTTAATTGTGTTCCTAGTAGAAATAGAAAAATAAGAAGTGTTTTTAAGGGTTTTGGTTGGGTTGTCATAATGTTAGAATATTAATGTTTATTCCAAAATTATGATTTTACTAGGCATACTTTAACCCTAAATAAGTACAGCATATCAATTGAGAAGTAAACCTATCTTATTAATTAGTAGGATAATTACTATGAAAAGGTTATTGATGGATATAATTGACATTTTTACGACCAAAATCATTCTTATAGCGTCTTATATCGATTTTTTTATGAACAAATTAAGGATGTGCATATATTTGCAGTAACAAAATAATGTGCTATTAATCAACTTATTATTACCCTCAGTATAGGAGTTGAAAATATGTTTTGTTCAAATTAGTTTTAAGTAAGTTGTTAATTAAAAAAGCCTTTTCATTGGTTGTGAAAAGGCTTTTTTTTATTCTAAAAATTTAGATTTTAACTCAGGTGTTGGAATCATACATGATTCCTTCCTTCCGTACCATTGATAGCGATGCTTAGCTATATAATTATAAACCCAATTTCTAGCAAAAACCGGTAGAATTAAGAATACAGATAATATACAGGTTGGAAAACCTAAATTTTTAGCTACTAATAATGCCGCCGTAGATTTGTAAGTTAAACTATCTTTCTCGGGATTATAAAGTAAAATGGAATCTGTTTGTTCGGTATTTATATTGAATTTTTTTTTGATGGCGTCACCGATGTCACTCTGCAATGGTGCAAATAGAAACTTGTTTTTTTTATCTCGTTTTATCACATACAAAACACTGCTATTGCAGAGGTTGCATACACCATCGAAAAGAATGAGTTGTTTGTCTTTTGGAATTTCTGAAATCACTATATAAAGATAAGCCTATTGTTTCTAATCGATTTATATTTTAACAATGGTTTATTAATTATTTCTTTTTTGCCTCAACCAACTCTAACTGATCTAAACTTACGTTGGTGGTAAACATGCCATAATTAACAATAGCTTTGTTTTTTTCAATAGAATCAATACTTCCGACAGCTCTACCATCTTGCATTCTCACGCGATCACCAAGTCTTAAAATGGCTTTTGGTTTTTCTACTTTAACCGCTTTCTTTTTGGCTTCTTTCTTCTTTTGTCGAATGACCTCAACTTTTTTCTCAGCTTCTTGCTTTACCTGTTTTTCTTTATGCTTTTCTGCACGTTTTTGTTTTGCTGATACTTTTTTACGTTTTGAGTTTTCAATTTGAACAAGTCTAAAGAGTTCAGCCATTAGCTCTCGTTTTTTATGATCTTCAAAGTACTTTTCAGAAATGTCATTCACCTTCTGTCCTAAGTAAATTAGACGTTGGTTAGAATCATACAATTCTTGAAAGCTCTCTAATTTTTTCTGAACTTTTGCATTGACTTCTTCCAATTTATCAGCTTCAGAAATCTTCTTTTTTTCGTTTTCTTTTAATGAGCGTTCGGTACGTTCTAATTTGCTTCGTTCTTTTTGAAGCTTTGCAATGGTCGCATCGAAGCGAACTTTACCGCGTTCAATTTTCTTTTTCGATTTGTTGATTAGACTATAAGGAATACCATTTTTCTGTGCCACCTCAAACGTAAATGAGCTTCCGGCTTGCCCTACAACCAGCTTATACATCGGTTCTAAGGTTTTTTCATTAAAAAGCATATTGGCATTTTTAATGTGGGGTAACTCGTTAGCTAATAATTTTAAATTGGAATAATGTGTCGTTATAATTCCGAATGCTTCACGTTCATAAAAGACTTCTAAAAATGTTTCAGCTAAAGCTCCACCTAATTCTGGATCACTTCCTGTTCCAAATTCATCAATTAAGAAAAGCGTTTTATTGTTACACTTCTTCAGAAAATAGTTCATCTGTTTTAGGCGATAACTATAAGTACTTAGATGATTTTCTATAGATTGATTGTCTCCAATATCACTAAGAATGCGATCAAATAAACACACATGACTGCGCTCGTGTACAGGAATCAGCATACCGCTTTGAATCATGGTTTGTAATAAACCCACTGTTTTTAAAGTAATACTTTTTCCGCCTGCATTGGGACCAGAAATGACAATAATTCGACTGTCTTTTTCTAACCCAATAGACTGAGGAAACGTTTTTTCTCCCTTTTCTTTATTGTTTAAATAGAGTAGAGGGTGATAGGCATCACGCAAATTCATACTACGTTCGTCAGAAAACTCAGGAAGAATCGCATTCATACTCTGCGCGTATTTAGCTTTTGCTGAGATGACGTCTAGATTGATAAGAAATTCTTGATAATCTTTAAGAAGGGGTAGAAATTCGCGTATAAAATCCGTCAGCTCTTTAAGGATTTTAATAACTTCTTCTTTTTCCTCGTATTCTAAGTTGTTAAGTTCTCTAGTGTGTTGTAATGTAGTTTCTGGTTCAATGTAAACAATACTTCCAGTTTTACTGCCTCCCATTATCGCGCCTTTTACCTTTCTACGATACATAGCTTTTACAGCAAGCACACGTTTATTATCTACAACAGATTCTCTTATGTCATCTAAGTAATCTAGATTGTGATAGGTGTGTAATGCTGAAGAAAAACTACTATTAATTTTTCCCTTTAGGAGATTAATGGATTTTCGTAAGTTAGAAAGCAAAGGAGACGCATTGTCTTTAATATCCCCAAAGCGATCAACTACAGCGTCGACTTGTTCTATGATGGTAGTGTTTACCTGAATATATTGGCCAAATTGTTGAAGTTTTGGATAATATTCTTTAAATTTTTCTAAAAATTTTAAAATAGAATTAACGGTCAACGACATGCTGACTATTTTCTGCAAGCCAGTCACTTCGAGATAGGTGTTTTCTATCTTAAGTAGCTTTAATTCTTTCGCAATGGTATCGAATCCGTGGCTTGGGATTCTGTTATCATTTTCAAAAGACGATAAATATTCATTAACGTAAACAAGTTCAAGCATAAGTACGTCTTTACTCTCGAAAGGAAGAATGCTCAAAACTGCTTCTTTTCCTAAAGCTGTCAATGTATGCGCGCTAATTTGTTCTAAAACCGTAAAGAATTCAAGATCGTTTAAAGTTTTTTCATGAATGTTTATCATGTAGTATGGTACGTTTTTTTTAGAATTGCAAATTTAGGATATTATGTAATACTATAAGTATGAAGACACCGCTAATACAAGTAAGGTTACAATAATTAATATGATAAATAAAGGCATTATAAATTTCAACCATTTACTAAAGTTAATTTTAGCGACAGCTAGAGATGCTAAAATCAATCCTGTAGGATTTACAAGATAAAATAAGCCTAGTCCGTATTGGTATGTATTAACTACAACTTCGCGACCTACACCCACGGTATCTGCCAAAGGCGCCATAATTGGCATAGTTAGAACAGCCATTCCTGAAGAACTCGGAATAAAGAATGATAATCCAGAATAAATGATGGTCATAACACTCGCAAAAACTCCTTTGTTCATTCCGGTGGTAATATCGCTAGCATAATATAATAACGTATCACTTATTAAACCGTCTGTCATTAAAACGGTTACACCTCTTGCGATGCCTATAATGAGTGCTACACCCAAAAGATCACCCGCTCCTTTGACGAAGGTGTCTATAAAGTCGGTTTCACTGATTTGAATAATAAACCCTATAGCAATAGCGCTAATTAAGAATACAGTCGTCATTTCTACAAACCACCAGTCTAATATAGAAACACCGATAATCATCAAAATAAAACTACTTGTAAAAACAAGCAAAGCCAGTTTTAATCTCCAATTAAAATTAATATGAGTCGCGTCTTTTAAAGTAAATAATTGTGCAATTTGGTCTCTTTGGTCGTAAATAAGCGATTTGGTTGGGTCGTTTTGAACACGCTTAGCGTACCGCATAATATAAGCAATGGTAATCGTTAAACATAAAAAGAGCATGAAGATACGACCATTTAATCCGGTTGTCCAATTTATACCAGCAGCATCACTAGCAATAATTGTAGAAAAAGGATTTATTGTAGAGCACATGGTGCCAATTGCAGAACCCAAAAAAATACTAGCAACTCCAACAAGTGCATCATATTTTGCCGCTAAAAAAACAGGAATTAAAATAGGGAAAAAAGCTATGGTTTCTTCTGCAAAACCAAAAGTGGTTCCTCCTAAAGCAACTAGAGAAGTGACTAGTATAATTAATAGAGGTTCTCTACCCTTTAAGACAATAGCTAGTTGTGATATAGCGGCGTCAAAAGCTCCTGATTTGTTTAAAACGCCTATTAATCCACCAATAATTAATACAAGGAAAATAATATCTGCAGCTTCAATAATACCTTTAATTGGGGAGGTTACAAAATCAAAAAAACTTTGTGGTTTAGGTTCTAATTTGTTATAAGTCCCAGGAATATTAATGGGCTTGTAGATATCTCCATGAGTAAACTTTTTAATAGGAATTTTAATATTTAAATCATCTAAAGACGCCTGAGTTGCCGTTAAGCTTATTTCCTTATCTAGACTTAAACGCGTAAATTTGTTTGATGCCGCGTTATAACTTAAAGTATCATATTTTCCTGCAGGAACAAACCAAGTTAAAAGCGTTACTAGCCCTGCAATTATAAATAATATGGTCTGTGCAGAAGGGAATTTTAAATTTTTCATTCTGAGTTACTTATTCGTGAATTTAAATTTTATAAGATATAATCTGTTTCAAAATATGACTGTAAATATAGATCAAAGCTGGAAAACTTATCTTAATCCTGAATTTGAAAAACCTTACTTTAAGGATTTAGTAGATTTTATTAAGCACGAATATAAGACGCATACTTGTTTTCCAAAAGCATCTGATATTTTTAACGCTTTTAATCATTGTAGTTTTGATGATGTTAAGGTTGTGATTATTGGTCAAGATCCTTACCATGGTATCGGTCAGGCTAATGGTTTGTCTTTTTCTGTTAATGATGGAATAAATCATCCACCATCTTTAACTAATATTTTTAAAGAAATAGAGCTAGATCTTGGGATTCCGTATCCTATAAGCGGTAATTTAGTGCCTTGGGCAGATCAAGGCGTTTTATTATTAAATGCAACTTTGACCGTTAGAGCACATGAAGCGGGAAGTCATCAAAAGAACGGTTGGGAGCAATTTACAGATGTTGTAATACAAACGATTAGCGAAGAAAAAAACAACATTGTGTTTCTACTTTGGGGAGGATTCGCTAAAAAGAAAAAGAAATTAATAGATACGTCTAAACACATCATTTTAGAAAGTGGACATCCATCTCCGTTGAGTGCTAATAGAGGGTATTGGTTTGGTAATAAGCATTTTAGTAAAACTAACTCCCAGTTGGAGCAAGTTGGTGTGTCTGTAATTGACTGGGAACTAAAGTAGGATATTTTTCAGGTTGAGAAGAATGATGTCGCTTAGTATCAGTTTTAACAGGTTGGACTAATTTATTATTAACTTTTTTAGCCGTTTTGTTACAGCTAAAGACTAATAATAAAAAATTAATAGCAACTAAGCAAAATAAAATCAGGATAATGTTTACGATCATATTTATCTATTTGGGTTATCAATAATATTGATGCAGAGGAAAACAAATATAATTATTTTTTTTAGATATTAAAAGTTATAGCCCAAAACACTTTAACTTTAAATAATTATCTACCTAAATATTATGCTTTTAACTCGTTTTAAATGTTAAAACTGTATTGATTCTTAACTCAAAAATGTAAAGAATTCTTAACTTTTATGAATCAATTTAGAATACTCTACTTTCTCCGAAATAATGTTCAAATCGTACAATTGTTCTTGTACATAATCTAAAGTCTTTTTATCCATAGGGTTTTGTGACCATTCTGTAAGTGATAGCCATTCTTGTACATCCTCTAGCTCTTGCCCATAGCGATTAGCAATAGTTTTATCTATGCGCGGTATGGATTTAAATTCGGAAGTTGTTTCATTAATGATATCTAAAATGATTTTTAAATCAGCTCCATTGTTATCAATAAATTCTTGTCTGACAGCAATTACAAAGCATGGCCATGGGGATGGGCAATTGTCAATACGTCTAAAGACACCCTCATCTACTATTGGTTTGGTGGTAAACTTTTCCCACATAAAATAATCAGCTTGGCCTTCGGTTAGCCCTTTAATTGCGCCATCTAGATTTTTAATAACTTCAAAATTCAAGTCATTTTCTATGTCCCAATTATTATTTTTGGCATTTATATAAGCCATAAGATGTGAACCAGAACCGTACCTACTAATCGCGGCTCTACTTCCTTTTATATCATCAATAGTTTTGAATTGAGAATCCGCAGCAACATGAATTCCCCAAATTAAAGGGGTTTCAACAAAAGTTTGAACAATTTTAGAAGGATTGCCTTCAATGATATCTTTAACAATACCTTCTGTTAATATTACTGCCATATCAATTTCGCCAGAACGTAATGCTTTAGTCATAGCGCCAGTGCCTCCATAATAATCATGCCATCTTAAATTGATATCTTGATCTTTATATTCACCATTTTTAAGTGTTAAATACCATGCTAAATTAAAGTGTTCTGGTACTCCACCAATGTTTACTTTTTTCATTTTTATTCTGAGTCCCTTCTAAAAAAAGGGGTTAATTAAATATTAACAATACGCTCTAAAGCATAGATAATTAATCGATCTACAACTTTTTTAGGGTCTTTACTAAAATCTCCATTTGCTCTGTTTGCAATAATGGCATTTAATGATAATGCTTCATGTCCTAATAATTTTGAAAGGCCATAAATAACCGATGTTTCCATTTCAAAATTTGTAATTCTAAAGTCTTTGTAGCTAAAGTTATCTAATTTAGTGTTAAGGTCGGCATCTTGCAGCGGTAAACGTAAAACACGACCTTGCGGTCCATAAAACCCACCAGCAGTTCCTGTCATGCCTTTGTAGATCTTATCACCTTCAAAATATTTTTCTAGGTACTTACTGTTATTTATAATAATTGGTCTTGCTTTATTTTTATCCCAATCCGTATGCTTAATAAATTCATCTTCTATTTCAGGGTTACTAATACCTTCAATTTGATAAAAATGTAGCATACCATTAATGTCTAAGGCGTGTGTACTAATCAAAAAGGCGTCTACAGGAATATCATTCTGTAAAGATCCAGAAGTTCCAATTCTAATAATATTTAGACTTGTTAATTCTTCTTTTAATTCTCTTGTTTCTAAATTAATATTAACTAAAGCATCGAGTTCATTTAAAACAATATCAATGTTGTCTGGACCTATGCCTGTTGAGATAACAGTTAGTCGCTTATCTTGATAATATCCCGTTTGCGTTTTAAATTCACGTTTTTGCGTACTAAATTCTATGCTGTCAAAATGTGCAGTGATTTTTTCTACGCGATCTTGGTCGCCTACAAAGATTATTGTATCGGAAATATTTTCTGGTTTTAAATTAAGATGGTAAACACTACCATCGGAATTTAAAATTAGTTCTGAGTCTTTAATTGCCATCAAATATGGTTTTTATAAGTTTATTTTGCTCTACATTAAATTGAAAACCTAAACGATTTACACCTCCATAAACCATATTATCGTTTATCTCTTTAGCAAAGTTGTTTTGTCCTAATAGCGCTTTATGTCCTTTTCTATTAAGCGTTATACCTTCGTCATCTTCGTTAAAAAACAAATCTAATTTATCGATAATACGTAATAATTGTATGTCTCCGAACCCATAGTAACCTTGGTAATTAAGGCTATAACCTAAAAGATGATCTTTAGACCTTATAAAATTATCTTTAACTATTGTTAAAATATTCGCTTCTATTACACTAAGACCACTTTTTCGATATGGAAACCGTTCTAAATGCGCTTTTAGACAATTACTCATATATTTAAAACTTGAATTTTTAACGATGTAAGGTTTTAAAATATTATGATCTTTACCACAGTAGGTTCTCCATAGCGCGATGGCTATATCAATATCCTCTTTTGTCAGTAATATCTTTTCTTTATAATGTGATTTTAGTTGATCTGGATTAAGTTCACTCAAACCTTTTAGACGTTTCTCACCTTCAACGCGCCCACTACAAATTAAATAAAGTGGTTTATTAATTTCTTTTTGGTGTAAAAGATTAATAACCCCAATTAAATTAATGTGGCAGAATAAATCATATTCAAACCAAAGGTTTATTTCGGTATATGTATTTATGTCATCTAATTTAGATAGTTCTGTAAGAATTTCTCTAGTATTAACTTCAATTTCATAATATTCTTTTAAAAATTCAGCCCGAAGTTTTAAAAAAGCTCTCGAGTTTATAGCAGGAATAGTTGGTCCTTCGCAAAGCATTTCTTGCCATGTTAAAATGTCTTCTTTAAAATCTAATTCTCTTAAATAATCCGTGAGGTTATTACCATTTGTAATATGTAAACAATTTTTAGTCATATTTTTTAACCTCCTACACGTTTAACATTAAAGCCTTTATCTTTTAAAATAGACATTATTTTATCGCGATAATCTCCTTGTATTATTATTCTATCCTCCTTAAAACTTCCCCCAACACTAAGTTTAGTTTTTAGTTCTTTAGCTAATTTCTTAAAATCTTCGGTAGCTCCGGTGTAACCTTCAAGAATCGTAATCGGTTTTCCTTTTCGCTTTTCATACTTACAAATTATAGGATCATCTTGAAGCCATAAGCTATTCTTTTCGGAATCAGCATTATTTGTAAGTTCTGGTTCATGGTCTGGGAAGAGATTTTTTAATTGATCTTGTAAATCCATTTATTTGGTGTTTAATTCTCAGTGTTCAGTTCTCAATAGTTGTCTGTAAACTAAAGGTTGCATACTGCTAGCTACTTTTTAATAAGGCCTAGTTCAATTAAACGTTCATTTAAAAATTCGCCAGCCGTAATATCCTCAAACTGTTTAGGGTTATCAGCATCGATACAGCTTTCTAAAACATCTAATTTCATTTCGCTTACAGGGTGCATAAAAAATGGCATCGAATAGCGCGATGTTCCCCAAAGCTCTCTTGGTGGGTTTATTACACGGTGAATTGTGGATTTTAACTTGTTATTAGAGTGTCTCGATAACATATCACCAACATTAATCATTAGTTCGTCTGGCTCTGCAATGGCATCAATCCATTCGCCGTCATTGCGCTGTACTTGCAAACCTCTACCTTGAGCTCCCATTAACAAAGTGATCAAATTAATATCCCCATGAGCAGCAGCTCTTACTGCATTTTTAGGTTCTTGGGTAATTGGAGGATAATGAATAGGTCTTAATATAGAGTTACCGTTGTGTATGTAATTGTCAAAATAGGTTTCTTCTAAATTTAAATAAAGCGCTAAAGCACGCAACACATATTTTGCCGTTTTTTCGAGCATTTGATAGGTTTGTTTTCCTACGTTATTAAAATCGTCTAGCTCTTTTACTTCGACATTTTCAGGATATTCTTTTCTACGCTCTTCATCGTCTTCAACATATTGACCAAAATGCCAAAACTCTTTTAGATCACCTTCTTTTTTACCTTTAGCACTTTCTTTACCAAAAGACACATAGCCACGTTGACCGCCAATACCAGGGATTTCATAACGCTCTTTAACGTCTACAGGTAAGTCGAAAAAATTTTTGACTTCACCATATAGATTATCAACTAAGGTATCATCTAAAAAATGGCCTTTTAAAGCTACGAAACCAATGTCTTCATAAGCTTTTCCTATATCATTTATAAATTTCTGTTTACGTTTAGGATCTTCAGAAATAAAATCTTTTAAATCTACACTAGGTATTCTATCCATGGATTTATATTTAAATTTTTGTCAATATACAAATGTAACGATAATAGTGCTAAAAATTGGGTTGGAATTATTGACAATTTGAAGTGTTTAATGGTTTATTGAAGCAATTTTATTTACATTTGAATCATTAGATAAATAACATTTATGCCAACAATTACCAAAAGTAACATCGCTTACGATAAACGAAGTTTAAACGATCAAACGTTATTGAAACTTTATTATAATATGTTGAAGCCGCGACTAATAGAAGAGAAAATGCTCATTCTTTTACGTCAAGGAAAAATATCAAAATGGTTTTCTGGAATTGGACAAGAGGCCATTTCAGTAGGTGTAACTATGGCTTTAAAACCAAGCGAATATATTCTTCCTATGCATAGAAATCTTGGTGTTTTTACAACACGTAAGATCCCACTTCATCGTTTATTTTGTCAATGGCAAGGTAAAACAAGTGGATTTACGAAAGGTAGAGATCGCTCATTTCATTTTGGGACTCAAGAGTTTAATATTGTAGGTATGATATCTCACCTAGGCCCCCAATTAGGGGTTGCAGATGGAATCGCTTTAGGGAACCTCCTGAAGAAAAACGGCAATCTAACAGCAGTCTTTACAGGCGAAGGTGGGACTAGTGAAGGTGATTTTCATGAAGCGTTAAACGTTGCCTCCGTTTGGCAATTACCTGTTATTTTTTGTATTGAAAATAATGGTTACGGACTTTCTACACCAACTAATGAGCAATATAATTGTAAACATTTAGCAGATAGAGGTAAAGGTTATGGCATTGAATCATTTATTTTAGACGGTAATAATGTGATTGAAACCTATACTAAGGTTCAAAAATTAGCAGAAAGCATTAGAAAACGACCACGTCCGATTTTAGTAGAATTTAAAACCTTCAGACGAAGAGGTCATGAAGAAGCTAGTGGAACAAAATATGTTCCAAAAGAATTGATGGAACAATGGGAAGCAAAGGATCCTATAGAAAATTATAGGAGCTTTTTATTTAGTAAAAAGATTCTTACTCAGCAGATGGATGAAGCTTATATAAATGACATTAAATCTGAAATAGATTCAGCTTTAGAGTCGGCTTATGCTGAACCCAATATAATTCCGAGTGAAACAACTGAGTTAAATGATGTTTACAAACATTTTGATTATAAGGGATATACACATAGTAAAGAAACAAAAGAGTTGCGTTTTGTAGATGCTATTTCAGAAAGTTTAAAACAGTCCATGCGAAAGCATAAAGATCTTGTTATTATGGGACAAGATGTTGCAGAATATGGAGGTGTTTTCAAAATTACAGAAGGCTTTGTAGAAGAATTTGGAAAAGATCGTGTTAGAAATACTCCTATTTGTGAATCAGCAATTGTTGAAACGGCAATGGGGTTATCCATCTCAGGAATTAAATCGGTTGTAGAAATGCAATTCGCTGATTTTGTAACTTCTGGCTTTAATCCTGTAGTTAATTATTTGGCAAAATCGCATTATAGATGGGAACAAGAAGCCGATGTAGTGGTTAGAATGCCTTGTGGTGGTGGTGTAGCCGCAGGCCCGTTTCATTCACAAACCAACGAAGCGTGGTTTACTAAAACACCTGGGTTAAAAGTGGTATATCCAGCATTTCCTTATGATGCTAAAGGGTTGTTGGCAACAGCAATAAATGATCCTAACCCAGTGTTATTCTTTGAGCATAAAGCTTTATACAGAAGTATTCGTCAAGATGTTCCTTCTGATTATTTTACCATTCCATTTGGAAAGGCTGCGGTATTAAAAGAAGGTAAAGCGGTAACAATTATTTCTTATGGTGCTGGAGTGCATTGGGCGTTAGAAACTTTAAATAAAAACTCTGATATTTCAGCTGATTTAATTGATTTAAGAACTTTACAACCCCTAGATAAGGACGCTATTATAAACTCGGTTAAAAAGACGGGGCGTGCTATAATTTTACAAGAAGATTCTCTATTTGGAGGCATTGCTAGTGATCTTTCTGCTCTGCTAATGGAAGAGTGCTTTGAACATTTAGATGCACCTGTAAAACGTGTAGCAAGCATGGAGACTCCAATTCCGTTTATTGGTCAGTTAGAAGATCAATATTTAGCTAAACGGAAGTTTGAGAGCGCTTTATTAGAGTTATTACACTATTAGAATTAAGGATAAAGAAATATCATATATTAAAAAGAAGAGCCAGCAAATTGCTAGCTTTTCTTTTTTTGTAGGTTTTGTTGAAACAAAATTAAGATTGAATGCTCTTCGCTACAGCCTCAACGTCATCTAAAACACGTAATAAATTTCCACTCCATAGCTGTTCTATCTGTTTTTCTGTATAGCCACGTTTAACTAGTTCTAAGGTTACGTTGAATGTTTCTGAAGCATCAGACCAACCTTCGATGCCTCCTCCGCCATCAAAATCACTACTAATACCGACATGGTTAATACCAATTTTTTGAACTAAATAATCGATGTGGTTTACAAAATCTTCAACATTTACAGCTGCTGGAAAATCTTCTATTTGGTCAATTTCTTTATTAGTTATGTCCATTATCTTTTTTCTATTCTCTACAAATTCCATTTGAGCCTGATCATCCAAATTTCTAAATTCATCCCAGTCGTACCAAGTTACCCCTAAAGAATCAATAATTTTATCTCGAATGTGTTCCATAGCTGTATTACGCGCATTATATTTTTCAGTATTCAAGTATGATGTAAAAGCAACGGTTTGCACCGCACCACCGTTTTCTTTTAACCAACCTAGTTGTTCGTCGTCTAAATTTCTACTGTGGTTACATAAAGCTCTTGCAGATGAATGAGAAGCTATGATTGGAGCTTTACTTAATTCTATCATTTGTTTCATGGATTCTTTTGAAGGATGAGACACATCGATCATCATTCCCAAACGGTTCATTTCTGAAACCACTTGTTTTCCTAAATCGCTTAAACCATTATTAAGCCAAACATCGTCTGCTTCCCCAGTATTACTATCACAAAGTTGACTATGTCCATTGTGAGATAATGACATATAACGTGCCCCAAGGTTATAGAATTTTTCAACATTGCTAATGTCTAATCCAATAGGATAGCCGTTTTCTATTCCTATCATGGCTATTTTCTTTCCTTTAGCGTTTATACGCCTTACATCTTCAGAAGTTACCGCCAATTCTATGGCGTTTGGAGCAATATCTTCAACTAATTTATGAATAGCCTTAAATTTAGATATTGCATTATCATAAGCTTTTATATAACCAGTATCATTTAATGAATCTTGCCCAGTATACACAATAAACCAAGCCACATCTAATCCGCCTTTTTCCATTTTTGGAAGCGTAATTTGTGTGTCTAAATCTTGAGTATAATTAAGTGAATCGGTAAAGTTTTTGACATTGATATCACAATGTGTATCTAAAGTAATCACACGTTTATGTATGGCTTTAGCTCTAGCAACAAAATCATCTTCTTGTGAATGTTCAGATTTACAACTTGACGTAACTAAAAAAAATAGACTAAAATAGAGAATAGGTGTTTTATGCATGGTTGGTTTTATTTCTCTAAAAATAATTAGAAATTGAATCAAAAACAAACATTCTAATCGTGAGGGTTGCGTTCGAAATATGTTAATTTTTATACCAAACAAGTGAAATAGGTTTTAAAAAGGTATTAAATACTTACTTTTATGCTTCTAAAAAAATACATTTATGAGACTAAAATTACTATTCGTATTCTTATTTGCTTGCTTATTTTCTTTTGCGCAGCAAATACCAGAGGACATTAAACCACCAAGTTGGGGCCAAAAATCATTATCTGATTTGACCGCTTTTAAACTTCCTTCTTTCGATTTAAAAAAATTGCAAGAAGAAGATCTAATTAATGATCAAAACAAATCTAAGCCATGGAGATTTGGACATGATATCTATGTTGATCATAACTTTAATGATGTAGGGGAGTGGACTACATTAGAAAACGGAGACCGTATTTGGAGAATGGCATATACCTCTAGAGGAGCTTATTCATTAAACTTTATGTTTGACGTCTTTAAAATTCCAGAAGGAGCAAAACTTTATGTTTATAATAAAGAAAAAACAGACTTATTGAGACCTTTTACGCACCACAATAATAATACTGAAGAAGTTTTGGGAACGTGGTTAGTTGAAGGTAATTCTGCATATATAGAATATTATCAACCTGCAAATGTAGTTGGGGAAGCTAAAATTATAGTAGGCTCAGTTGTTCATGGGTACCGTACAGCTCAAACGTATGAAAAATCATTGGGAGATTCTGGAAACTGTAATTTTGATGTCGATTGCGATATTACGCCTGCAAGTGACCCTTATGGTTTAAATGCAGTAAAAGAAAGTATAAAAACTTCAGGAGCATTAATTTTAAGAAATGGTTCGGACTGGTGTTCTGGGACCTTAATCAATAATACTAATAATGATGGAACACCATATATCATGACAGCTAATCATTGTGGTGGTGGCGAAGGCACATGGTCCTTTAGATTTAATTGGAGAAGTCCAAATCCATCTTGTGGTACAACTACAAATAGCACTAATGGCTCATTTAACCAAACGGTTAGTGGTGCTACGCTTAGAGCAAGTAGTTCGCAGTCGGATATGGAGTTAGTGGAAATTAATGATACAAGTTTCTTTGAAAACAATTATGATCTAGTTTGGGCTGGATGGAATAGGTCAACAACCCAAGTACCTGCTGTAAGTTTTGGATTTCACCATCCAAGTGGAGATATTCAGAAGGTCTCTAGAAATGATGAAGGTGCAGTAAGAACCACAACAACATTTAATGGAAATTCTGCAGCGCAAATGTGGCGTATTAATGATTGGGAATTAGGTGTAACTGAAGGTGGATCATCTGGATCTGGTTTGTTTAATGAAACAGGTCATTTAATAGGTATGCTTTCTGGGGGTAATGCAGCATGTTCTGGCACTAATGATAACGGCGGTTTTGATATTTATGGACGATTTGGTGTCGCTTGGGATTTTGGTAGTACGTCTTCAACACGTCTTAGTGATTGGTTAGATCCTTCTAATTCTGGTGTTGAAGTATTGGATCAATATCCTGCTTTACAAACTTATGATATTGATGCAAGAGCAAGTGCCGGGGCTGGTAATGCAGCAGAGCTTTGTGGAGAAGATTTTACACCGCAAGTCACACTAATAAACTCAGGCGTTTTAGCTCTGACTTCTGCAACTGTAACCTATTCTTTAGATTCTGAAACAAGCACTGTACTAAATTGGACAGGAAATTTATTTGCTGGTGGAAGTATTGTAATTGATACACCAACATACTCTAATTTAGGATCTGGAAGTCATTCATTTAGTATAAATGTTTCTAATCCTAACGGAATTACAGATGAAAATCCATCAAATAATGATTTTGCTCTCAACTTTAATGTTTCACCAGCTTTTGCAACCTCAACTGTTGTTTTTGACCTTTTAACGGATAATTTCGGTCAAGAAACTTCATGGAGCCTAGTGAACAGTTCTGGTACAGTAGTGGATAGTAGATCTGGTGGTACTTATGGCGCTGCAACATCTTACCAAGAAACTATAACTATTCCAAATTTTAATGAGTGTTATACTTTTACAATATTTGATTCCTACGGAGATGGTATTTGTTGTAGTAATTTTACAGGTTCGGGTAACTATAGCTTATCTGATGAAAATGGGAATGAGATAATTGTTGGAAGTGAATTTACTTCAGAAGAATCTATAACATTTAATGTGCAAAATCCATTAAGTGTTAATGAATTTACTTTAGAAACCGTTATTAACATATATCCTAATCCTGTTAAAGATAATTTAAATATTGAATTAACGCATGTTAATGAAACCGTAGATTATCAAATTTATAATACCTTAGGACAGAAAATTAGCGAAGGGAGTTTAGAGCCTAATAGCACCTACAATATGAATATGTCACAGTATGAGACAGGATTATATTTTGTAAAACTTTCTACGAGCACAAATACAATAACCAAAAAGATTATTAAAAAATAAAGTTGATAATTTTTCATAAAAAAGTCAGTTTCTTTAAAAGGAAACTGACTTTTTTTTTAAAATAAAATTGGATGAATTAAAACTTAAGCTTTGATGGTGTTTAGGTCTTCATCTAAACTATTAGATGTATTCACTATTTTTGATAAAACTCTCATATTGAATGATTGATTGATTGATTGATTGATTGATGAAATTTTAAGTATTATCTATAACGTCTCTTTAGATTCCAAGCAAAGCTTTTAGTTTCTACAGAAGTACTAGATAGTTGATTGTTGTTTAAAGTTCTCATGATAAATGTGTTTTTATTGGTTATACTTAATAGACGACAAAATTCTCAATTTGTTACAGTACTATGCATAACATAATTCATTTTAAACAAAATTTGTTATTTAAGATGTATATTTATAATCATGAAAACTAAGTTATACTGTATTATAATCTGTTTTAGCTTACTTAATTGCAAGCCTGATACAGATTCTACATGTCATAAAAACACATTGAAGGTAATTGCTACAGCTTATAACTCATTAGCCTACCAAACAAGTTCTAATCCAAATATTACAGCTTTTGGAGATAGTTTAAAACCGGGATTGCGATACATTGCTGTATCACGTGATTTAATAGACTCAGGCTTAGTTCATAATACTGAAGTTAAAATTGAAGGTTTTGACAGTTTATATATGGTAAAAGACAAAATGAATCGTCGTTATAAAAATCGTATCGATATTTATATGGGTAATGATGTAAAAAAAGCTAAGAAATGGGGCAAAAAAAAACTAACTATTGAATACTGCATTCTCGCTAAAGATTCAATTTCTAATTAGTTTGTTTTAACAAAATTTCAGAGACTATAAAAGGGTAGGCTTTTTGTACATTCACTAATTCTTCCTTGCTTAACCTATCTGGGGTTTTATTATAAATTTCTTTGGCATAACGTGCTCTTAAATTATAATAAGCTTTCGTAATTTCATCTTGCACGGAAATAAAATTACTATATTTTGTTAACGCTACATGTTGTAAAGATATTACAGCAACCTTCGGGTGATCTGAGGATTCCTTTGATTGGTTACCTGTGCAAAAATTGCAACTTCCAGCTCCATTATTATCAATAAAAGTTTCTACTATTTTTTGAACATCAGCTAATTCCACAACAGCATCTTCAATCATAATTTCTTGAGTTTCATTCATTGAAATACGCAATAAATTTCGTTCGGGAATATTAGCAATACAATCAGCGGTATCACAAACAGGTGGTAATTTTCGCAAAATTCCTTTGTCTGCAGAAATAGTCGTAGTTACTAAAAAGAAAATTAGTAATAAAAAGGCAATGTCTGCCATGGATCCTGCATTGACCGATGCAGAATGTCTTCTAAATGATTTCATAATAATTGATTTAAATGTTAATGCTATGTTAATCACAATAACAGTACCACTCTTTTTAAATCTTCTCAAAAATTCATTCCATAAACCTTTACAATGTGCTATTTTTGCAAAATTAATAAAGTGCTAAATTCAATCTATGTCGTCAGAAATCAGAACTATACAACAAAAAAAAAGTGAGAAGAGTCTCTATGATTATCAAATCAAAGACCTTAATCGCATTTTTGATGTAATGAGAGATGAAGCTGATGATTTCAACCTCTTATATCAGTTACCAACAGGTGGAGGAAAAACAGTCATTTTTTCTGAAATTGTTAGACGCTATGCAGAGCAACACCAAAAGAAAGTAGTTATTCTTACACACAGAATTGAACTTTGTAAGCAAACCTCAAACGTACTTTCTGGATTTAATGTAAAGAATAAAGTTATTAATAGTAAGGTTAAAACACTTCCAGATCAAGACGATTTTCAATGTTTTGTGGCGATGGTTGAAACCTTAAATAATCGATTGTCAGACAAGGATTTCGATTTAAAAAATATTGGGTTAGTAATTATTGATGAAGCCCATTATAATTCATTTAGAAAGCTATTTAAGTTTTTTGAAAATTGCTTTATTTTAGGTGTAACTGCAACCCCATTGAGTAGTAATATAAAACTACCAATGAAAGATAATTATAATAAGTTAATTGTCGGTGATGATATTTCTACATTAATTAAGAATGGATTTCTTGCCAATGCAGATGTTCATAATTACGATGTTGGATTAACATCCTTAAAAATTGGTGTCAATGGTGATTATACGGTAAAATCATCCGAAGCCCTATATACCAACAGCCTTATGCAGTCTAAGTTATTAATGGCTTATGAAGAATTAGCAAAAGGAAAGAAAACACTTATTTTTAATAATGGAATTTATACCTCTAAAGAAGTCTACCATACCTTTAAAAAGGCAGGTTATAATGTACAGCATTTAGATAATACAACGACTAAGCAAGACCGTAAAGAAATTTTAAAATGGTTTAAACATACTCCAGATGCCGTGCTATCATCGGTAAGTATTTTAACTACAGGTTTTGATGAACCATCTGTAGAGTCTATAATTTTGAATAGAGCCACACGTTCTTTAACCTTATATTTTCAAATGATTGGTAGAGGTAGTCGAATTTATAAAGATCGAAAAACGTTTCAAGTCATAGATTTAGGAAATAACGAAGCGCGTTTCGGAGCTTGGAATCAACCGGTAGACTGGCAACACATTTTTAAACACCCAGATTACTACTTAGAAAATATAGTAGATGATGATTTATTAGAGCGCGATTTTGTTTACACCATGCCAGATTCATTAAAAGTAAAATTTAAAAAATCGTATACTTTAAACTTTGATGTAAAAGCAGAGTATAAGGAGGTCATTAGTGAAGGTAAAAAATCATTTACTGTAATAGAGCGTTCTATAGCGCAACATTCTCAAATTTGTATTGATAACAGTGAGGACGTTTATGACGCAAGAGAGCTAATTAAAGATCTTCAAGATGAAATAGCTTTTAGAATAAAACAATACTGTTATTGTATTATGAATAGTACACAAAACTATAAGGACTGGTTATTTGAAGAGTATAATAGAAAGTTAAGAATTAGTTTTAATGGAAAGTTTTAACTTTTTTTTGTAAAGATTTCTATTTTTATATCTTTATTTTGAAGCAGGTACGGTTATTGTAACTTACTACTCGAATATTTAATAATAAAAATACTAAAGTGAAAACCACTAATTTCATAGCATTTATCTTCTGCATTTTTTGCAGCATCACGGTTTCTGCCCAAGTTATTAAGGACAAAGAGAATAAATCTATTCGTATACCGGCCGAAGAATCTAAGAAGAAAACGGATTCTGCTTTAGTTAAAATTAAGGTGGCACCAATTCTAAAGAAAGAAAATGAAAAGTCTAGTGGTAGCGCTAACAAAGGCGAAGAAAAATTTGTGATCAGAGAAACCGAAAAACCATTTTCAATGACTGATGATGATGATGGTTTAAAAAGTCCAAGTGAAATTTATGAAAAACGCTGGACCAAAGAAGCTGTTAAGGGTGGTATTATTAGAACAATGTCCGATCAATTTCTTGGAGAACATCGTGTAGATACAAAATTTGTAAATATTGTTTGTAGAGACCACCAATATCCTGATGGTGACCGTGTTCAGATTTTAATAAATGGTGCAGTTGTAAAAAGTAATTTAGTGTTAACGAGTAGTTATAGAAGGGTAGAAGTCAACTTAGTAGACGGCACAAATACCGTCGATATTGTAGCTCTAAATCAAGGTGAATCAGGACCAAATACTGCTGAATTTGTTGTTTACGATGATAAAGGCAATATGATTTCTTCAAAAGAATGGAACCTTTTGACAGGTGTAAAAGCGACTATTATTTTTCAGAATGAAAAAGTTACAATTAAAGAGAAAACTCCTCAAGAAACAGCAGAAGCTTCTAATAACTAATAGGTAAAACCTCAGCAGGTTTCATAAGGCCTAATCTATAGTCTCCAATTCTTACACGTACTAATCTCAATGTGGGCAAACCTACTTTTGCTGTCATTTTTCGTACTTGTCTAAATTTTCCTTCTGTAATTGTAATGGATACCCATGATGTAACACCATGACGTTCATCACGGACAAAACGTTCTACAATATGTGATGTATCGGTTAGAATTTCAGCTTTACATGGTTTAGTTTTATACGCCTTTCCTTCAACGGAAATTTCAATACCATGTCTTAATTCTGATATTATTTTAGGGGTGATAATACCATCAACCATAACATGATATTCTTTTTCAATCTCAGAACTCGTTATATAATTGCTAAACTTACCATCTGTGGTTAATAATAATAAGCCTTCAGATTTTTCATCTAGTCTACCCACGGCCATGACGCCATTTGGAGAATGAAATAATTCACCTAAAAGCTTTTTAGATTTTCGCTTATTCTGATAATTTACAAATTGACTTAAATATCCGTAAGGCTTGTATATTTTGTAGTAGTTCTGTACTTTCATTATTACCAGAAAGTTATAAAACATTTAACGAATTTGGTTTCGCTATATTTTAGCCAAACTAATGGTGAGCGTTTAGCTTCAATCTCTTCTTGAATCAGTAGTTTAGCTGTCTTGTAAACTTGCCAAATAACATTATTATGGCAACTGACCAACCAATCTAATTTTTGAGGGATATAAAAATGTAGCTCTTTGAAAGTTGAAATGGCGCTAAACGATAGATATACACCCTTAATACAATCCTTGTTAAGCGGTTCTATCGCAATATTAGATTTATGATATGGCAAAAATAGTTGCGCTTTAAAGCAAAGTTTTTGAGAGACTTCTGCCGTGTTAAGGTTATGTTCACTAAGCTGAATACTTGTTTCACTTTTAAAAAGAAGAGGAAATTGTTTATATCGTAGTTTTTCTAACTTGTAACAAAGCGAATCATTTCGATTAGGGCCAATCCAATAGGCGAGTGGCTCGTCATAGTCCTTTAAAGTATCGTATAAATAAAACTTATACACCACTTCGAGATGGATAGGGTGATCATTTAGAAAGTATAGTGCATCTAATTCTCCAATGGTTCTTCTTTCCTTTTGAATTTGTATGTTTTCAACAATCCATTTAACTGAAGCTTGCTGTTGTAGTTGGTAAAAAACAAATTCTTCTACGAGTTTACCTAAGCGCTGATTTTTAAACTTTAGCTCATCACTAATAAGCTCAGATTCTGAGCTAAGTTTAATTTGATCAATTCCTGGTATATCAATACTCTTAAAGAGTTCGGGAGTTTTGGTATATCCTTTATAACGTAAAAGCGTGCTTTTATTCATGACGGAATAAAAGTATAACTATTTTAGATAAAGTTGCCCTTGTCCTCAGCTTTATTATCCATAGTCTTACTGTGGGATGTATGTTTAATATCAGCACTATCTACGTCAAAGTACTTAAGAACTTCAGTTACTGTGGTTATATGTGTTGTCTTTTCACCATTTATTATGATTGCTCCTTGAAATGCTTTTGGATTATTCTCTAAAATAGTGACATAATCATTGGCGTCAAATTTAGAATCATTATCTATATTTTTAATTTTTGAAAAATCTAGAAAATTATCGATTCCTATATTTAAATCAGTCGACAATTCTTGCCACTGGGTTGGGGTTGGCATTGTTTCGTTGATATTAATCATTAAAATGTCTTTCCCTGAAGCTTTTAAATAGCCTTCAAGTTGTTTTCCAAAATCAGAATCGCTCGCATATATACAATTTATCTGTTTTTTATCTCTACTAATTACTCCCATTGTGTTTCCCATTTATTAATATGTTTTCATTTTATCTTTACGTTTTTCTAATTGTCTCGATAATTCACTAACTGTTTTAGATACAGCATCGTAGAAATTATCAAATGAAGATTCCGAGAATAATCTTGGGCCTGGTGCACTTAATCTTATGCCACATATTTTTCCTGTCTGATCGCTCGTTGTATTTTCTGTTTTAAAAAAGACATCAGCCCTAACAACAAAATCAAATCGTATTAATAATGTTTCTAATTTTTCCTTAGCATGTGCTTCTAATCGCTCGCTCGTCGCAACATCGTGATATTCAAATAATATTTCCATTTTATCGTTTTTAAAAGTTTAATACAAGGTATGTATTGTTCTATTGTAGATTTAGCTTAAAAGAATTATTCCTTAACGTAATCCCTTTTTGCCGCAAAGAATACTTGTTTTCGATGTTTTGAAATCAAACAAACTCATTTTATAATAAAAATTAGATCAAAAAAAACGCAAAATCAAGTTTAGATTTCACGTTTTAAATACTAGTTAAGAAAAGTGACTATTTAATTATTAATTTCTGGATACGTTCATCTCCTGAATCGGTTTTTAACGCTACAATATAGATACCTGTGCTCAGGTGCGCTACATCTACAGATTGACTTGTAGAGTTTGTATCTAATTTTTTGGTAACCATAATACGTCCATGTAGATCATAAAGGATAAACGATGTTTGCGCGTCTAATTGACCTGTAATTTCAATGGTTCGTTTAGCTTGATTTGTTGAAATTTTTAAGATCTCAAACGTAGGGGTGTTAGTATTTAGCAGACCCGTTTCGAACCTAAGGTAAAAACGACCAAAACCAGACATCTCATTAGTTGCTGTAAATGTGTAGCTATTAATATTAAGCAGCGTAAATGTATTATTAAAAGTATCCTCTAAATAAATATGAGTGGTTTCTGGAATATCTGTTTCGGAAATAGCAATGGTAACCTCTTCACCTTGATTAGCATTAACACCTAATGCTAAAGTAACATTATTTATTGCTGTATCCCCAAGCGCTTGAATCATAAATGGCACACCTGTATTATCCTCTACTAACTGTGTATAGATTGAAAATGCAGGGGCATTGCTATTATAGAGTGCAGCGTCATAGCCAGGATCTAAACCAGAAGTCGCATTACCATTAAAGTAAATGTCAGTATAGTAGTTTGAAGCCGTAGTATTTGATTTAAGTTTCAAATAACCCACATGAGCTGAAGAAACTCCTCTTCCCAATACAAAATCATCGCTAGAACCAATAACGCGCATTTCTGGTGTAAATTCAATAGAACCACCTCCAGGCTGACTCTTTATAAAGAAACCTTGACCAGGTGCAATTAATTGTTGCGTTGTTACATTGTTGAGAACAGTCCAACCATCAGAAGCATTTCCATCATAGCCATATATAGCTTGGTATACACCACTATTCAATTGGTTTTTATTGTGAATAAAGAAAGTGTCAAAGTCAATATAAGAGGTATATGGATTACCTATTAAATTCCACCCATCAAATGAAGAACCAGATGTCGTTATCGTCCTCATTACCGCATTGGTTTCAACACCACCATAAAAGCTGAGTGTAGTGCCATACAATGCATCTTCTAAACTATCTCTTGCCGCTCTATAACCTATACCTAATTCTAGTGGAGTAGAAGCATTTGTATCTGTTTCAAAGATATTATAAACTCCTGCTATTTCATCGAATGTACCAAATAATTTTTGAGTAGTATCATTGGCATTTTCATATAAATTTGGATTGTTGTCTATTGCGAAATCACCAAAAGTTTCACCACTCACAGGTGTAGCTATTAAATCGTTTCCAGAAATACTGTTATTTGCATTTACATGTCGTTTATAGGTCACGTTTCCTACACTTGTTCCTTCAACAATTAAACTTGAATACTTATTAGATATAGAGTTTAAAACGACTTCACCATTTATGATTAAGTTCCCGGTTATGGTTAGACCACCTCCTTCATATATTTCTATTTTTCCCACAGCAGAAACAGTATAATCGTCATCAATGATTAAAGTTTCGTCAACACCAATGATTAAGTCTACACAATTTTCGGGTGCTGTGAAAACGGTGTCACCACTTAAATAAACACTTTTATAACCATCAGTAAAATCCGCATTAACTTCTACATCTTGTCCATCAGCTAGTAATCCCGTTAAGGTAATTGCTTGTGGGCTCTCTGTAATAGGAAAGTTTTGACCGTTTACCACTAAATAGCCAGTAGTAGGAGCATTGGTATAGGTTACAATTAAATCTTGAGAATATGTATTGGTGTTTGCGTCACATGCCGATTGTTGAAGCCCGGCTACAACACTATCTATAGTTGTTTTGGTCTGGTATGGTAAAAACTGAAATAATGTAGCTTTAGTTTGAGTATTAACATCATTGTAGTAAGGATTTCCTGGGTTGTGATCTCCTACGCCTGAGTTTCCTCCTCTTCCTCTTAAGTGAATGCTAACCAGGTCATTGATTCCGTCGCTATATAACACGACTTTAATAGCTTCCGCAAAAATAGGTGTTTGAGTAGAACCTCCCCATTGATAAATTCCAGATTTTATCCAACCTCCCTTGCCTTGGTCTAAAGTTATCCAATTACCTTCTCTTAAATAACTAACACGCCACATTGTATCTGTCTGTGGTTGGCTACTGTAGGCACCTCCAATAGTTATGTAATTCACAAATTTTGGATTTGGCCATTCTACATTTAAAAAGAATCCATTGGTTTCATCAACAGTACCAGCATTAGATTGGTATGGCCATCCATATTCCGCATATTGTGAATATGTTTTGTAAGCGTGGATCATTGGATCGTATAAAATTTCATTTGGTGCACCTCTCCCTACATCTGCATTAGGACCAACGGTTCCTGTAACTACAGCTGATGGTAATAATGCTAAATTACTCATAGGATTGGGATTATTGGTAATGTCTATAAGATCCGTGTCTAATTGGTTTATCCACGTCTCAATTAAATTTATACCAAGATTATCTAGTTCTAATTTAGCTAGAGGAGGCATCATAATGGACTGGTCTATACTATTAATTTTATGATATAATATAGATTTTGAAGCATCACCTGGATAAATAATTTTTTCATCAGGATCAACATCTAATGGACTTAGTATTCCTGTTGTTAATATTCCTGTAGCTTCTAAGCTATTATAAAAACGCAAATCAAAATTGGTTCTTATAGTATTGTCCAATCTGTGGCAATACGCGCAATTTAAATCTAAATAAGAACGTGCTCTATCATCTAATGTAGCTGTAGGATCTTCAATTGATTTATTTGTTACAATACTTTCTGTATCTGGGTCAGTTATAGATTGGTCAATAATACCCAAATGACTTAAAGTTACCAGCTGGTTTCTTTCTAATCCTGTTTCCTCATAAGTATAATCTGTATTTAAGTATCTTGTCTTTAACCCTAGATTACCTTTATTTACATCATTATGGCAGGTTATACACTCTGTATTTGATGGGAAGTGCCAAATTTGAGTTCTGGTGCCGCCTAAGTTATCTGTTGAAATAGTTACAGGTTCATTTAAACTCGTTTTTTGAAGTACAGCGTCTGTTTGGGCGTCATTCCAATTATATGTTAGAAAATACCAACCACCATCTTTATCGACAATAGAAAATCGGGTTTCAATTTTTTTAGTAATTGAAGGATCTGTATCGTCCACTGGTAAATTAAACTGTTTGATAATAACCGTTCCAGGAGGAAATTCCCAATCATTATATTCAGAATATTTTATTTGCTCATTAGGACCGCTATGCAATCCATCGTTATTAGGAACTGCAATCCAACGTTTTTTTAAAGCGCCATCGGACCAAAATGATTCATATAACTCATAAGGAACAATGCCATCTATAACCTCTAAAGTTGATAAATTAGAGAACACTCCTGTATCCGATAATAATTGTGGCATCGTAATATAGCCATCGTCAACACCTTCTATAAGCTTATGAATATTTCGGTTATTACCATGACGAAGAAGATAGAGCTCCCCGTCTTTATCTTCACCAAATGAGATAACATTTTGTAAGATTGATATCTGTTCGTAATCCCCTGTGATTATATTAACAGTGAAAATTCCATTTCTAGTATAATCTGCGCATACATACTCTCCATATAAATCAGGAATTGAGGATCCTCTATAAACAAATCCACCCGCTAGAGCCCTAGCATCATTTCTCGAAAATTCTGTTAATGGTTCTTCATGTGGCATACCGTCTAACATAGAAGCACAGTTTGTATTACGAAACCCAAATCCTTCATATATAGGCCAACCATAATTGGCTCCTTTTTTTAAAATATTTACTTCTTCGTGACTATTTAAACCCACGTCACCTATATAGAATTGACCAGTAACGCGATCTTTAGTCATTCTAAAAGGATTTCTTAATCCTATACTATAATATTCTTCGTAACGTGATCCATCAGGACTTAAAAATGGATTATCATTTGGTATCCAATAATTAATTCCTGAAGATTCCTCGGCAAAACCTACATTTTGTTTTTTTCTAATTGGTGCATGACTCTTAGTTGGATCTTTATCTACATCTATTCTAAAAGCACCTCCATTTAGATTATCAGTCATATCTTGTGCTCTTCGCCAAGACGCTTGATCTCCTATCGTTAAATATAAAAATCCGTCATCACCAAAGTCCATACCACCACCATAGTGGGTTGTTCCATACATTCTTATATCAAAAAGATTTGTTCTAGAGCCTAAAATAAAAGATAAATTAGTTGGATTAACTTCAAAACGTTCTAGAATTAATGAGTTGCCTTGATATTCATTTCTATCTTCACTAAACGTACAACCCTGACCAGTATGAGATCCAACTGCTGGACTATTTTGTCCAGCGCTATTTTTGGACGTATAATAAACATAGATATAGTTTTTAGGATTTAGTGCGGCATTAAAATCAGGGTGTAAAGCTAATCCAAGAAAACCACCGTCATGAACGATTCCAACTTCATCTTTTAAATCCACTAACAGGTTTTTCACTAAGGTTGTTTCATCATCATCAAACCAATATATTTCACCATCGAGCTGTGCAACAATAATTCTATTTTGTTGAGGAACGGGCTTAAACACAATAGGAGAGTTGAAGAATAAATTAGGATAAGCAATTCTATGTGCTATTGATAAGTCGATACTAGCTTCATCAGGAAAAGCTAAATTTGCATACGGTCCAATCGTTCCATGATCTTGTAGTGTTAAACCAGAGCCTTCTCCGTTGAAGTAAGGGAAGGCTCCAAACAATAACATAGATCCAAAAATTATTATAGTTGATCTTATCTTAAATGATTTGGATTTAATAAATAAAAACGCAGATCCAAACGTTTCCTTATGGAAATAATTTTTCATTGTTAAGATATATGATTAGTAGCATAGTAAACATACTAATTAATAATCTTAAAAGTTAATAATTTCGTTATATGTATTAGTTAATCCGTTAAAGCATAAGGACTACATAATGAGTTGGTTACAGTTAATGTTGTAAATTATTGAATGGGATTTTTATAAACAATCGTTTGTAACTATTTTATATTAAAATTATATTTTAATGTATTATTACCTTGTAAAAGGAAATAAAACCTATCTGTAATAACTTTGGCTCGTTCCTTTTGTACATGAGCAATTGCTAGCACCTTGAAGAAAATCTAATCCAATAGTGACCATATGCGTCCCTGTGTTAAAACCAGATAAATCATTTAATGTTAACTGATATGAATACGCAAAAAAGAACTGGTTAAATGTAATACCAGCCATTGGTCCAATATTTAATGGCTTCATAAATTGATCATTAAGGAAACGATAAGAAGCCCCTACAAAATAATAATCTCCTTTTCTATCAAATTTTCTAAATTTAAAATTGATATCAGTACTAGATCGTCTATCACTATCAAACATTTGATAAAAAACAGAAGGTTCAAATTCTACATCTTTGTTGTTTTTGTTTTTAATAACTACACCAGTGTATAATTGATAATTTAATAGTCTACTTGGTTCTAACCCTAGAAAGCCATCAGTATCCTTTTTTACAATATTGTTAGCATTAAAACTTAGATAAAATGCTTTCCATCGGTATAGTACCCCTGCATCAAAATTGTTATTCGATACCCCTCGGTCGTCCGTAATAGCAGGATCTATTGTCGGAATATCATAAGTGGTATTAAAGTTTTCTATATCAAGTCTAAAACTATTAATATTATAAGATAATCCAAAAGACAAAAATTGTTTGGTCTTGTAATCTAATGTTAAATGGTGCGCAAAAGAAATCTTAACTCCCTTCTGACTTGTATTTCCATTCTTATCATTATAGGCTGATATACCAACTCCGGTACGATTCGATATTCTAAAATCAGCATAGACAGATTGATTGTCTGGCGCATTTTTAATTCCAACCCATTGTGTTAATCCATTTGCTCTAATTTTTAGATTATCTCCAATTCCTGCATAAGTCGGAGAAATTACAAAATCGTTATCTGCCAAATATTGTGTAAATACCGGTAGATTTAATTCTTGGCCATAACCGTTTACGAAGACCAAAAAAAGAATATATAGTGCGAATTTTTTCATAATGTTATCTTTTTAATATTCTGTCTTTTATCTGTATAATGTAAAATGTCCAACAAATTCTTTATCGTGTGTGGCGTCATTAGTTTGAACTACAAACCAATAATCACCAGAAGGTAATTCTCTTCCCTTATACTTTCCATCCCAAACTTCACCAACATGGTATGTTGCTACTTTACGACCATAACGGTCAAAAATATCGAAGGTTAGATTTGGATAATTCTCAGTACAACCTGGTGCCCAAGTATCAAATTCACCATCTCCATTTGGTGTAAACCAATTAGGAATACAGATTTCTTGAAACTCTAATTCTATTTGTAAAGAGGCATAACAACCACTACTATCCATTACTCTAATAGTATATAAGCCTGATTCAAAAATGAAGAATGAATTTTCATTTCCATAATCCTCATCGTTAATAGTGAATTGATAATCATCAGCACCTCCAGTAGCATTTATGATATATTCATTTAGTCCACCCTCAGTAAGAGTTAAGGTTACGGGATCTGCCATTTCAATATCGAAGAATTCAGTTGTCTGAATACATCCATTTGTATGTCTAACATCTATAAAATGATCGATTCCTACTGGTACATTTATAAATGTATTACTTGATTGGTAAGGACCACCGTTTAATGAATAATCTAGTTGCGTAAGATCTTCAATAGAGGCATCCACTGTTACTGTTATACGATTACCTTGTATATTGTTTTCACAAATACTTTCGATTATTATTTCTGGTAAAATGGTAACAGATTCTGGGAATGTAATATTCCATTCAGACTCACAACCTGCAGCATCTCTAACAAATACAATATGATCACCACCTTCTAAATTTGTAAAATCAAATTCATTTTGTGCAGCACTTCCTGTTGTATAAACACCATCATAATCATCTAAACTCACGCTATAAGGAAGTGTTCCTCCTGAGATAGCAATACTAAATTCTCCATCTAAATTTCCTGAACATACTTCTGGGAAGAATGAACCTGGAACTATACTCAATACGACTTGCTCAGGCTCTGTGATGGTAACATCAAATCTTAAGTAACACCCGGACTCATCCATTACAATGATATCATAATCCCCAGGTGCTAAATTCTCAAAAGTATTAGTTTCAAAAAATTGGTTTGACTGTGGTGAGATAGCATACTTAATAACTCCTGTACCACCTGATGCAGTTATTTCAACCGAACCATTATTATTACCGGCACAGCTTACATTATTTACAACTAGAGTCGCTTCAATTGGTGTCGCAGGTTCTGTAATACTTATTGGAGTAGACGTCACATCACAATCACCGCTTTCTACAAGAACAACATAATCACCAGCATAAAGTTCAGTAAAGAATCCAGGACTAGGTTGCGTCGCAGTAACAATATTTCCTAAATCATCTTGTAAAGTGTAAGAATAGTTGCCTAAGCCCCCAGTTGCATTAGCAGAAATAGAACCGTTATTATCACCAGAACAATTAATAAATAAGTTAGAAGCTTCTAAAGTTACCTCTAATGGAAGTAAAGGATCAACAGTAATTTCATTAGATACGTTAGTAACACAACCGTTAGCGTCTTGTACAAAATATGAGTACGTACCATCCGGAACAGAAAATGTAGTTGATGTTGTAAACGTTCCTATTATTGGTGCAAACGAAGCATTCTCGCTATATGAATAAGATCCTGTGCCACCAGTTGCACTCAATGTTAATGTAGATTCAGTTAAGCAGGTTTGTGTTGTCGTTCTTACTAAACTAGCTTCAATTGGTAAAGGCTCTGTAATCACAATATTTATTGAAGTAAACTCACAATAAAACCCATCTGTAATTCTTACAAAGTAAGTCCCAGGTCCTAGGTTTTCAAACACATTAGATGTTTGTGGACCAGAAACACTTGGGGTTGGTAACACAGTGTTTAAGGTATATGTATAATTTGTGCCTTGTCCACCAGTTACATTTGTTATTGTTATACTCGCATCTTGATCCCCAAAACAAGATAAAACTGTTGTGCTTGGCGTAAATGTTGCTGCGATTGGATCTGGGGTTTCTAATGTAATCGTTTCTGAAGCAATACAACCGCTTGCATCTCTAACGTTTACCGTATAAGTTCCTGCAGATAAATCAGTAAATGAACCATTATTAGAATAAGCCACCGTTGCAGCACCTGTTAATTCATATTCTAAATCTCCCCAACCACCAGTTGCGATTGCAGTTATTGTACCTTCATTATCATTACACGTTACATTTGATGTTTCTGAGACATCTAGAGAAATCGCATTTGTTGGAGATGCAATAGTTACATTCGCTGTGGCAGAACAGAGTGGAATATCTGTTTCAGTAATCTCTACTGAGAATGTTCCTGCGCTCATTCCTGTAACTATTTCAGGATTAATAGAGGTGTTTGCAGTCATAGTCCCTGTTAATGATGTTCCTAAGCTATCAAATACTTCATAAGTATAAGCTCCTGTATAATTTGCAATATTAATTTCGAATGATCCCGAATTATCTCCGAAACAAGTAATGTTAGTTGGACTTAATGTTACTGTAGGAAGTATAGCTTCGGCAACTGAAATAGATACTTCTTCGGTACATAAAGTTACTGTGTCGGTAATGGTAATAGTATACATTCCTGATGGTACACCTGAAAATACATCTCCAGCAAAACTAATTGAAGCAGGACTAGGTGAAATACCATAAGTATAAGATCCAGATCCACCAATAGTAGTCATTGTAATTTCACCATCATCATCATTACATGTTGGCAAAGCTGTTACTTCTGGTATTATTGTTATTGGAGCAACAATATCTACTGAAACAGTGTTACCACAACCGTTAACGTCATTTATCGCTATAGTATGGGTACCTGAGTATAAATTTGAAAGAGTAAATGGTAATGTTTGTGTTTGAAAAGCACCACCATTTATGCTAATACTATAAGGTGGTGTACCAACAGTATCTAATGTTACATCAACTTCATAAGCACCCTCCGCAACAGTACATTGATTATTTAAAGTTGCAGAAATAGCTGGAGTAGGATCCGTATCTATAACTAAAACAGGACTTGTAACAATACAATTATAGGCATCCTTAACATGAACATAATAACTTCCGGCATCGCTATTAAATGTACTTGAACTATTCCAAGATGCATCAGTAGGAAGTGGGGTAGTAGGAGTTGTTGTGATTTGATATTGATATGGAGGTGTTCCATTTGAAGCCACTGCGCTAATAACGCCAGAGTTAGGGGCACAGTTTGCATTTTGATCAACTGAAGCATCTAACTCTAAAAGAAAAGCAGATTCCGTAATATTAAATGGCACTGTAATTATACCACAACCAGCGTTAGGTCCTGAGGTCTCACGAATTGATACAAAGTAGTTACCAAATGGAAGTGGTCCATAATCTAATATATTTAATGATCCATTTGCAGGTAAAGCAGCAGAATCACTAATTCCTGTAGATGATAAACTTAAAGTATTGAAAATTTCATAAGTGATAGAAACAGGACTTCCGTATGTGCTAGTTACAGTAAATGAAACATTACCATCGGCACTTCCTGTACATGTAATATTGTTAGAACTAACCGCTGTTGCTGTTAATGTAGAATTTGTAGGTATTGGAATTGTTGAAGGTTCATAATAACTACAAAGTGTAGAGGCATCGTATACAATAAATGTATATATCGCACCAGGAATTAAGTCTGTAAATGTAGCAGATTCGCTACCAGGAGCATCTTCACTTAGCCATGTCCCTGCAGGGTATACCGTACCTGGACCTTCGTATATACTAAAGAAAAATGGTCCCGCACTCGTTAAGGTTGAACCGATACTAACTACAGCTTCTCCGCCTGTTGAACAATCAACGTTAGTTTCTATATCAATATCTAAATCAGTTGGAGGCGATGCTACTAATACATCTTGAACTAAAATAGAACAACCATTGGTATCAACAACATTAATTTGATAAAGTCCAAAATCAACCACATCAAAACTAACAGATGTTGAGCCGATATTATTAAATTCAGAATTAGAATACCCATTGGTACCTGTAACAAAATAGTTATAAGGAGGTGTTCCACCTGTTACAGAGTTTATAATCACTGACCCTTGAGATATTCCACCAGAACCACATGTTATATCAATAGTTTCATAATCTACTACTATCGCATCTGGTTCGTCAATGGTTATGATCTCGGTCGCTGTACACATTTTTGAATCTGTAACAGTAACAGTATATATTCCTGCTGGTAAACTAGATGTTTGTGTACCATAATCGGTTCCTGTGCTATCACTTACATTTATTACAAATGGAGGTGTACCTACAGTCGTATCGATAGTAACATCAATAGCACCATTAGTATTCCCATTACATAAGATCTCTTGTGATTGCACAACTAAACTTAAAGCTGGTAAGGATATAGGAGTTACAGTAAATACCGAGGATTCAGCCGAACAACCATTTGCATCTGTAATTTGAAGTTGATATGTTCCGGCAGTAGCGGCACTATAAGTAAATGGCGTTCCGGTTGTACCTAAATCGGTATAAGCACCTCCGTTTATAGAAACTGCATATGTGTAAGGTGCAGCACCTGTAACCGTTCCTGTTATTATCGCATCTGGTGATGCAGCACAATCTAAGTCTTTTGTCAATACAGCAGATAAAGTTGGTGATGGAGTAGGAACAATCGTATATGATTCGCTATAAACACAATCATTTTCATCGGTAACTTGAAATGTATATGTTCCTGGTTCTAAACCTGAAAAATCAGTAGATGTTTGATAAGCAGTTACAGCAGAAGCAGGTGCTGTAATTTGATATTCTAATATGCCTACGCCACCAGTTGATCCTGTAATTGAAATCGTGGCTGTATTAGAAGGACAAGACACTGGTGAATTACTAAACGTTAAATCAGTTGGTGGATTTAATTCTTCAACTGTGATTTCATCTTGTGCAGAAGCACAACCAGTTACATCCATTACAATCACCGTATATGTTCCTGCTGATAGATTACTGAAATTAGCATTATTCTGAAATGTTACACCATCAATACTATAAGTGTAAGGTGCTTGTCCGCCGGTAACATTTGTTACGGCTATTGTTCCTGTTGAAAGACACGTATATGGAGCAGACAATTCTACAGTGCCAATAATCGCTGGTGCGGAATCAATTGAAACAGTTTGTGGACTTGATTCACAAACATCAGCGCCAGAGGTGTATTCTACAACAACTTCATAATTTCCGATAGATAAGCCTGTAAACACGTTTGAACTAACGAATGTAGCTCCACCGTCAATACTATAAGCAATACTACTACCATTAGGATTGGTAACATCAACTGTTAAAATTCCTGTCCCATCAGAACCCGCACACGCAATATCAGTTGTGTTTACAGTAAAATCTGGACCAGTAATAGCATCAACATTTATAGTAACATCTGTACTACAGTTATTAGAATCTGTGACAACAACATTATAAACTCCGGTTGTGCTCACTGTAATTTGCGGTGTAGGCTGAAAATCTGTGGCTCCATTTACAAAGTAATAATAAGGAGGCGTTCCGCCTACAGGATAAACTGTAATCTCACCATCAGAACAATTTAAAGGACTTGTTAAAGCTATTGTTGCTGTTAATATAGGTGGTTCCGTTATTGTAATATCTTCAGTGAAAATACACCCATTTTCAGATTCAATAGTTGCTGTATACGTTCCTGGATTTAAATTTTGAAAGGTGTAATTATTATCTATAATAGGACCAACTGTATTCACTGTGGTCGCACCTTGAGAAAGCGTAAATACGTATTGTGGATCAGCATCATTAGCAGATAAATGTATACTGCCTTTATCTCCATGACACAATGGTTGGGTAATAGTCGTAGTACCTGTAAATTCTCTATCTCTAATTTGAACACTAGGAACAGTAAACACACAAGGGTTTGTTGTTAAATCTAACTGTCTTACATAGATAGTATATGTTCCTGCCGTATCAATTGAGAAGATATTGCTATTTTGGAAATTCGTTCCATCTATACTGTATTCGTAACCAGAAGGCACATTATTAACTGTAATACTTCCGTTAGTTTCACATATAATATCGGTTGAATTAACCGTTGGATTTAACTCATTTTTATATACATTAAAATAAAACTGAACATTACATCCACCAGGGTAATTTATTGTAATTCTGTATTGTCCTGCTGTATCAACTAACAATCCAGATTCACTAGGTATGGCATTCCATGTACATGAAGGACTTTCATTGGCACAATCTGAATTTGAAACCGCGTCGCAACTTGTTTCATCTAGAACTTCCCAAATAATTGAAGTAGAATCGGATACATTTGTTTGAATAAATCTTATATCGTCAGCGCCACATAGAAATATATTAGGTAATAATTTACCATCGTTAGGACATGTAACAACTTCATCCGCGTAAGGAATTGCAGGATTTGTTGTGTTTGAACCAAAAAGTTGCACATTAAATTGCTGCACAATAGATTGACATGGAGCCACAGCAGTATTATAAGAATAATATGTACCTGTTTCAGTAACGGTAATCGATTGAGAATTTCCTATCACAGGAACTCCCGTAGGACTTGTAGACCATGCATAAGAATCATAACCATTAGCTGCTGTTAATTCTACACTATCTCCACAAAGAATTTCATCGTATTCAAAAGTACAGTCAAGATCAGCTAAGAAGTTTGTCGCTTGAGGTGAAATTAAACACCCCGTATTACTGCTCAAACTTGGATCATCCGTAATCGTAAAATCTGGATTTATTGTCCCTTGATATGTAGCAAAAGCTTGGTTATTAACAATATTAGAACAAGCATCTTCTAATTGCCCACAATCATCAACCACTTGTACTTCTATTCTAATTTCATATACAGGGTCATTCTCTTGAACAAGTGAATTATCTATATCTAAAATAAGTTCTCGTGTCGCTGCATCATAACTTTGTACCGTAACACCACTCGGTAGAACCAAATCTGTTGGGTGATTATAGATAATATTTATAGGTAGAATATCTCTAATTGTAAAGTTTGTAGCGTCATCATTACCTGTATTCTGAAACCCAATAACATAGTTTAAAGAGGATCCTAAACCTACAAGCTGACCACCAATATCATTTCCTAAGTCGTCTTCAACTATTTTTGTTAATACTATATTTGGAGCTATAATCTCAATGGCAAAAGCACTAAAATAATAATAATAGATATCTAAATTACTTCCTAAACTAATATTTGCTGAGGTCGCATTATTGGCAATTAATGAATTCCCTGGATTTGGTATATTAATAATACCGGCATCAAACCCTAAAGTGTTCGAACTATTTGGAGTTCTATTGGTAAACAATTCAGAAGTATTTGTTAGAGGGTTAATATCGGAAACAGAACTATTAAAAAAGTTATTACCCGGACGAATAGTAGTACCTGCATTATTAGTCGCACTAATTGTAGTTCCATTAAGTCTTAAATAATCTCCTGTGTAACCTCTATCTCCTTCAATAGTACTAAATGCAAATTTAGCACGTACAGGACCTGTTGGTATAGTTGTAAAACCACTAACAGGGAAAGTTTCATTTATAGAACTAGTAATTTTAGTAAACCCATCAAAAGAAGTGATGTACTTACTAGGTAAAAGTGGATCTTCATAAACCACGAATAAAGACCACCCTGCAGATAACCCTTCTGAATTTGGTTTTGGACCAACTAGAGATGAAATATTAGCGACAGAATAGGTGCCTTCTGGGTCAGGTAAAGCTGTAAGCATGTCCGTAACATCATGGTAATAGGCATAGGTGTTAGATCTGTTATTATTTGAAGCATTTTGATAGTAAATTTCAGTTCCTGTTATATCTTGATAAGAACCTCCTGGGACTTTAAATTTTATATCAGATTTTGGTTCATCACCATCAACAACCGCACTCCAATATAATCCCGCATAAACAATGACATAACAGCTATCATCACTTGGCACATCTAAATCGGCACTACTAGAGTTAAATGTACTCGCATCTCCATCTATATCTACATATACCGCTGCGTTTACTCCGTCATTAGTAGAGTTTCCATTGTAAGGATTAGAAACATGTAATCCCACATTACTGTTTCCTATTAAAAGGATGTCTCCTTTGATGGCTTGGTCGTACCGAGGTGAAAACGGCACAAGATTTTGTGCGGATATTTGCTGTCCCAAAATGAGAAACAAAACAATTACAACTATTCTAGAAAAAGTAGGTTTTTTCATGGTGACTTCTTTAAATTAATCACTTTATTTCTTGGGGCAAAGACGTAAGTGATGGTTGGCTTAACTATTATTAATTTTCTATTTTTACTATTGACATTTTTCCATTATATGGTCTATCTCCTTTAGCCTCTAAGGCTCTATTGGCACTTCCTATATCGTTAACTTTATCATAGTATATATAATATTTACTAGTGTTTACGTCATGAAAGAAATCAACGTTAGTTCTTCCTGAAGCTATTACTTTCGTTAAAAATTCATCTCTACTTTTCGCATCACTATGAACTGCAATTATGAGGTAATATCCGCTTTCAATATGATTGATGTTTTTTAATATTTTGATATTATTACCTTGGGTTTCACCAAAATCATAATCTTCAGCCTTTAAAGGTGTTTCAGCTAATTTTGTTGTTTCTCTTATGGTTTTCAACATAGCTCTATCTTGGCTATACCTATCATCTTCATTGTTAAAGGCTGCACGTTTGATTCGTCTTCTTTTTTCCACTTCAGTGGCTACTTTTATTGCTTCTAATTTTATCTCTAATTGTGCATTTGCCTCTTTCGCTTTTATCTGCTCAGACTGTAATCTTTTAATTTCTTTCTTGTAATAGATGGTAACTTCATCTAATGCAAACGAACCATTAGCAACGCGTTCATCATAAAGCTTATTTAATTCATCAATCTTTTCGCTACGGGTTTTAATTACATTGTCTAAATCTGCCTTAATTGCTCTAAGCGCATTGTTTTCTGCAGTGACACTTTTAAATGGTTTTGGCTGAACAGTTATACCTTGATCACTCAAATCATTTTCTTCTTTCATATCCTTCAAATCCTGATCTTTTATGGCAATAATATCATCGAATTTCTTTAATAATTCATTTTGAATTGTTTTCGAATCTTCAGTCGATTTAGCTAAAGTTTGCATTGATTTAGCAAGTGCATCAGTTGGGTTTGAAATAGCATCGTCTTTAGCTTCTTGTTCTGCCAATAGTTTAGCTTGTGCATCAGCTTCGTCTTTAGCTTCTTGTTCTGCCAATAGTTTAGCTTGTGCATCAGCTTCATCTTTAGCTTTTTGTTCTGCTAATAGTTTAGCTTGTGCATCAGCTTCGTCTTTAGCTTTTTGTTCTGCTAACAGTTTAGCTTGTGCATCAGCATCGTCTTTAGCTTTTTGTTCAGCTAATAGTTTAGCTTGTGCATCAGCTTCATCTTTAGCTTTTTGTTCTGCTAACAGTTTAGCTTTTGCATCAGCTTCGTCTTTAGCTTTTTGTTCTGCTAATAATTTAGCTTGTGCATCAGCTTCGTCTTTGGCTTTTTGTTCTGCTAATAGTTTAGCTTGTGCTTCAGCTTCGTCTTTGGCTTTTTGTTCTGCTATTAGTTTAGCTTGTGCATCAGCTTCATCTTTAGCTTTTTGTTCTGCTAGTAATATTGCTCTAGTTTCAGCACGTTCTGCGGCCTTTTTATCTGCTTCTATTTTATCAGCTGCGGCTTGTGCCTCAGCTAATTCTTTCGCTTTCTGTTCTTCTATTAACTTTGCTTCAGCTTCTGCTTCATTCTGTTCAGCTAAAATTTCAGCTTGTTTGTCTGCTTCAATTTTTGCTGCCGCTTTTTTCTCTGCAACTAATTTTGTTTGCGCGTCAGCTTCGGCTTTTGCTTTAGTATCGATAGTTGTTTTATTACTTGCTACACTTGGTTTAGCCTTTTTAACCACACGACGTTTCCTATTTCCACCTGAAGACAGAATACTACTCACTTCGTCCTCGCGACTGTAATCGTAATAATTATTATTTTTAAATCGGTACGCTAATGTGATTTCATGAGAAGGACCATAATTACTTAAATCACCAAATGCGGTTTCAAAATTATATTCTATCGCTATTTGGGTTGTAACATTAATACCGAGTCCACCAGAAGCTCCATAAAGTGTATTATAACCTGCTTGTGCCCAAATACCTTTAGGAACGGTTACCATTGCAACAGCAGAAACAATAGTTTCTTCTTTTTGAAAATCTGATCGTAATAAACCTGTAAACTTACTTTCATCGAAAAAGCCTCTGCTATCCATATAGCCAGTATACATGATATGTGCTTGAACACTTTGTTGTGGATTATCTTCAATAATCGCTGAAGTTTTTACATTATATAAGGCTAAATTATTGATTGACAAACCAAAATCTAAAAACTCAGTCCCATAATTAATTCCTGGATTAACCGTTAATAGAAAATTCTCTGGTATGTTTTGTAAGGATGGATCATCAAAATTTGTAACGACGTTTGCCGTATTAACCCCACTTTTATAAGCTCCGATATTAAGTCCAAATGTTAGATTGTTATCATACCCTAATTGTGCATTATATGCAAAATTCAAAATACCACCAAAGGTGGTTAGTACTCCATAATTTTGTTGAAACAATCCTAAGCCAGCTCCAATATTTTCTCCAAAACGACCAGAATAACTTGCTAAATAGGTGAGTGGTGCGTTTTCAAATTGAACCCATTCTCTTTTATTGTAGATACTAATGTATTTGGTTTGCTCTCTTACAAAACTGAATGTAGGGTTTATAGTATAGCGATTAAAGGTTAAAGAATTTCGTGTTGGTATAGCAAACGAAACCACACCGTCATCTTCTTGAGCGTAGAATGTCTGTAAAGAACAGAAACAAAATATAAGAAGTAATAAATATGCTTTCATATTATTTCACTACGGTTATTGAACCTTTTTTTGTTTTATCATCAGATGTTGTGATAATGTAATAATACACTTGGTTGATACTCGTTAATTTTAAATCGTTTTCTGGCCAATTATTTAAGTAATCTTTAGTTTGTAATACAACTTTGCCTTGGTTGCTCATAATAATTACTTCTGTATTTGTACCACTTGTATATTGAGTTGGTATAATCCAAGTATCATTAATACTATCTCCATTAGGACTGATAAGATTTGGAATATTTTCTACTTCAGGAAAAAGATCTAAAGCTTCTTCTATTGAGAATAAATACGCTATAGATGTGGTACAGCCTGTGTTTTGAGTAATATTTACTTCATAATCACCAAATTCAGTAGCTTCGAAAGAAGCATCCGTTGCACCTGTTATGATACTTCCATTTAAATACCAAGTAAATTCTGGATTTATAGCTGTAGTTGTTACAGTAACTATTAATGATTCCTCATCTGACATCTCATTAAATTCTGGGACGTTAATAGAACTATCAAACAATTCACTTATTAAATCAATTGAACCAGAAGCAGAACAGTCTCCCAAATTTACTTGTACCGAAAACGTACCAGATTCATTAGTCTGATACATTTGATTTGTTGCGTCTAATATTATATTTCCATCCTTATACCATTGGTACGAGATACCACTTATAGTACTTAAAGAGGTGAAACCTTCTCCAGGACAATATGGATTACCTAAACTTGAAACAATAGTAGCATTAGCTTCACCAGATATCGCTTCACTAATTGTAACTCGATTAGAAAAAGAATCTGACGTACACGTACCGTAGTTAGTCCTTACAAAATAAGTACCCTCTGTAGTAACAGCTAAGGTTGGGCCATCAGCCACAAAAGCAGATGTTGTTGGACCAGTTTCTTTATACCACTTAAATGTAAGGCTTGGATAAAGAAGTGGAGAATCATTAGTTTCATTACCAGGATTATCTATAGATAATAAATAACTACCTCCTGCACAATAAGCGCCAGTAGATACTAAATTATTAATAGTGAATGGAGAATCTTGAATTTTATAATAAGCAGCAAATGGAATAGATCTTGAACTCGTGGCTACAGGTGAACTACTTTTAATACGAATACGGTAGTTTTCGCCAGCCGTTGTTTCAGGAAGAGAAAACGACAAAGTTGCTGGAGAAGTGGTTACAGACCCTGCTGCAGTAGTGTAGATAATTGTTGCGTTTGCAAAATCACCATCAGCATCAGACATTTCAATAGAAAATTGATTAGATGCGTTTAACGCAGATTCTGGAGAAAATATAAATGTAGTATTGTAAGTGTTGAATGACTCACTAGCACATGCTTGCGTAAATCCTAAATTTGGCGTACCAATTATAATCTGCGAATTAGCTCGTTGGGACACAATAACAAGGCATAGGCAAATACCGTATATAAACTGGGTTAGGGAAGTAGGTTTAAGCATTGATTAGGAGTTGTAGTTTTTTAATCTATAAGCTGTTTGGGGTTTATCAATGTCATAACATGTTTTATGTTTAATTTAAACATGTTATGAATTAAAATTTGTTGTTATCTCTGATTAATCTTATTCATCATCTTCTTCTTCGTCATCAAATAAATCATTCGATGCTATGATTTTATTGATTCTTAATCTATAATCTGGATTTCTACTGTTTTCTGAATCGATAAAAGTTTCATGATCTGGACCTTTAGAATAAACATTATCAAAAGCTCTACTACCATACCAACTTTCTAAATCATCGTTATTTGTTGATCCTTTTTTGAAAATATTTCCCTTACAGTTATTGAAGTAAGAACGAGTAAATTTTATTCGGTCTAAATTTTTACTATTAATTTCAATTCTATCATCTAAAATTACAGCAGGCTTAAATCCAGAAATTACACTTTTATGAATATTAAATGAGGCATCTGGACCAATAAAAATAGCCTCTTGAACCAAACCTATTTTAATGTCATATTTTAAATCATTACTGATATTAACTAACGTCAGGTTTTCTGCTTTTACAAAAGTTTCTTTTCTAGAAGAATCGGCTTTCTCTTTTAAGTCATAAGAACTTACATACATGCAACGCGAACCATCTGCACTTGAAACATAAGGAGATCGTACTGCTAAAGCATTTTCAATATTGCATTGGGTACCGTAGTTAAAATTATAATCATTTTTATTTGATCTAAAAGAAACGGTCTTAGTTAAATCGACCTCACCGCCAAAAATATTAAAAGAGTTTCCTTCACAGTAACTCACCATAACATTGCTTATTGCTGTTTTTAATCCAACACCTGCAAGTGTAAGCGCACTGAAATTCCCAAATTCTTTAGTCTTTTTTCCTGCGTATTCAATTCTAATATAACTTAAGCTCCCTGAATTACTCTCAGAATTGTCACCACCATAACTGATACTCTCGGTCGAAGATGGATCGAAGCCATAATTAAGAGATGCTACGTTCCCAAAGGTGTTAATTGGCGCATCTCCCAGAATAAATATTCCTCCCCAGTCTCCTGGTTTTTTATCTGTTTTGTTTGAAGTAAATACAATTGGATCCGTTGGTTTACCCTCAGCTATAATTTTTGAACCGTTTGCGATAACTAAGGTTCCTTTAGTTTTAAAGTCTCCGAGTATAACAGTACCTGGCTCTATAGTTAGCGTTGTGCTATCAATAACAAAAACATCACCCAATAATAAATAGGTGTTTCTTTTTGTTAATGTTGTATTTTCAGAAATGTTCCCAGATAATATCTGAGTAGGCTCTTCGTAGTTGGCTTTATTAGGCTGAAAATCTGTCCATGTGTCTAGCCAATTATTATAGCCAGTAATTCCTTTTTCTTGTTGGGCAAATAAATTACCAAACACTAAAAGAAAGAAAAGTGTAGTAAAAGTAATTTTTTTCATAGTAGGTAAATTTTTGTATTAGAGGGCGTTTAATCAATTAAGTTCAAACATATACATTTTATCTATGAAACACAAATAATATCGATAAAATACACGTCTTTAACTAAAATGTATCATTTAGACTACAATTAAACTCTTTTAAACGGGTATTTTAACAATAATTGAAATAAAAATAAAAACAAAAAACCTTGACGCTTTTCAGGTCAAGGTTTTTATAAATAGATATAATAAAAAAAACTAACTAATCCTTTTTGTAATCTTCGTAAGTATGCAATGCTTTTAAAGTGGATTCATAAAAAAGAATTGCAGCAATTAAATCTGTGGTATCAGAATAGGGTAATATCTTTTTTTGAAATTCAATAGTACTGTCAAAATAAGAAGTAGAAGCATCAATATTATCTTCTAATGCTTTTCTGTTGTCTTTTGTATCTGGGATGCCTAGATTTTCCATAGTCACTCCAGGTTTTGTTGCAAATGCAATATTTGGAAGAATATTTACGATGACTTCTATTCGCTCTATATAAAGAACTAATAATTCACCTTTCTTCATCTTTTTTAGATCTTCTCGACTGTGGTATTTCGATATATTTACTTTGCCACTAATGATGCTTTGAGAGTCGTCTTTTTTTTGAGCAAAACCCATACTGATCATTAGAAAAAATAGAGCACAAAATAAAGTAGATTTGGTTTTCATATTCACGCTTTTTAGTTAATCTTAGTGGCACAAATCTATACAATTTATTAAATATAACAACTATAACCGTGCATTTTTCGTAAAACATTTATGCTTATGAAATACGTATTTCAAGGTTAAACTGCGTCTTTGCTTGATTAAACGCAAATTTTATCGACGAAATACTTCTTGGGTTTTTAAGTCTATTTTCCTCTAATAATCAATAATCTTTACTTAAAAATGGTAGCTTAAACACTAAGTTAAAGGTGTAATTTGATTTAAAAAAGCAGTAGAGTTTTGCTGTAAAACAAGCTTAATTATACCTAACAAATTAAAGCTCTAGATTCTGTTTTATTTTACCTTTTTTCATCTCATTTAAGTGACTAAAATAAACATCGAAAATGGCTTTTTTAAAACTGTTTTTGTGCTCTAATTTTAGTGTTTAAACCGTATTTCATCGGTAAATTTTGCTCATTTCTTCTGTTTATCGTAAAAATGAATCATTGATGTGATTTTTAAGGTATTAGAATGTAAAAGCATCAATTTTGGTGTAACCCAAAAACCAATTCTTATGAAAAATCTAATAACTTTATTATGTATTATATGCTTCAATAGTGCATTTAATGTTGTTGTAGCTCAAGACGTCAATTTTAATAGTCCTATATATGATCGTGCAGAAGATCAGTTGAGTAATACAGATACGATTCCTGATTTTAGATCAAAGAAAAGTAAGTTGAAGTTAACTGGTATTATATATAAAAGTGATGGTGTAACACCAGCAAATGATGTCATCCTATTTATTGAACAACCAGATGAAGATGGTGATTTTGATTTAAGAAATACAGGTGATGCTCGTTATGTTTTCCATAGAAGTTGGGTTAAAACAGATGCAGATGGCAGATATACTTTATATACATTTGTTCCTGGCGGTGATAGAAGGTATAATCAGATGCAACAAATATTTCCGTTAGTAAAAGAGCCATCAAAACAAGAATACCAAGTAGATTCATTCCTATTTGATGAAGATCCTTTACTTACAAAAACATGCAGAAAACGTATGGCTAAAAAAGGAGATACCAACCGCATACTTAAGCTAAAAACTGAAGACGGAATGTTTGTAGCGGAACGTAATATCACTTTAAAAGCTAATGAAACCTTAGCAAAATCATAAATTGAACCCCTAAAATATTATTGAAACGTCCTAACATTGTTTAGGGCGTTTTTTTTATTCATATTTCGAATATGTTTAAATTATACCTAATTTAGGAATAATAATTTCTACTTTTAGTCATAAGAATTATAGATATCAAAATAATGAGTAATCAGACGTTTCATTTAGGTCTTTCTTTAGCTGGCGCTGTATCAGCAGGTGCTTATACAGCTGGGTTTATGGATTATTTGCTTGAAGCACTTTCTGAATGGGAAAAAGCAAAGTTAGAACAGACGCATACTTCTCATCGTAATATTCCAAATCACAACGTTATTATTGATGCAATCGGTGGTGCTTCTGCAGGTGGAATGGTGGGTATGATTTCTACACTTGCACTTTATTCTGGTAATTGGAAACCTGTGAAGAAAGTATCGAATGTAAAAACAGGTAATTTTCTATATGATAGTTGGGTGTTTTTAGATGATGATATTGAAGCAAATTCAAATGCTGAAAAGCGAAGAGGTAAGGGAACATTTGAAAAAATGTTAGATACCTCAGATATTGATACTAAAAATGGAGCACCTTCGCTTTTAAACTCTACACCTATTGATGCAATTGCAGAACGTGTATTTAATGAATTACCAAAAAATGCAGGTCTAGAGAAATTACCTAGTTTTATTTCTGAAGATCTTAGGTTATTAATTACGCTTACAAGTTTAAGACCTTTGGATTATAAGGTGAAATTAAGTAGAATCAAATCGAAATTCTTAGATGAAACGCCGTCTCATCGTGTGAGTAGTCATGATGTTGTGGCGCATTTTAAACTGAATTACGATAATGAAACTGACCGAGGGCAATATTTACCATTTTTGCCGCATAATTTAGATTCTAGAAATTTTTTAATCAAAGTAACAAAAGCAACAGGTGCATTTCCCATTGGTTTAAAACCGCGATATTTTAATGATGAATTTACTGCCCAATATCTAAACAATAGTCTTAAGGTTCGTAAATCGCTATTGGAAGACTTAGATGTCTTAATTGACAAGGAGACGACTCCTAATTTTCAATTTACAGCTATAGATGGTGGTACAATAAATAATGAACCTTTTGATGAAGTATTAAGACATCTTATTAGTACACATGGTGCGCCTAATGAAGAAAATCCAAAGTTTGGAACAGTACTTATTGATCCTTTTCCTAGTTTTTTTGACACTACAAAAACAGATGAAATTAATTATAAAATATCTAGCATTGTGGGCATACTTGGCGCTCTTGTACCCACAATTCTCAACCAAGCGCGCCATAAACAGACCGATACGTATGGCATCGGTTTATTCAAATTGATGTCATTCCCTAGAAAGTTGAAACCCGGAAAAATGGAAGTTAGAGATCATCCACCTTTAGCTACAGGGGCTTTAGAAGGTTTTGGTGGTTTTATTGATATTAAATTTAGGCAACATGATTTTTTTCTCGGTAGAGATAACGCACGGAATTTCTTAAGAGGGATACTCTTTTTAGAATGTGATAAAAACGACCCTAATAATTTATTTTATGGTGTAAGTGACGCTGCTATAGCCGAATTTAGGAGACTTATTAAGCAAGATGATGGAAGTGTAAAAGTATACATGCCAATTATACCAGACATTAGTAAAATTGAAGGAAAAAACAATCCCACAAGTTATGAGGTTGAAGACTTTCCAAAGTTTGATTTTAAGGCTTTTAAAGATCTTAAGAAACCCATTAAAAAAAGAATTAATGCTATTTTAAAAGCAGAACTTAACGGGCGAATCAGCAGTTGGGTACTGCGACCAATTATTAGTGTTTTTAGAGGTGTCTTTGCTAGTAAAATAACAAAATGGGTTATGGTGCAAATTGAAGCTGATTTTAAAAAACGAAAGATGTAGTTAATATATTCATTTAGTATCACTTAAATAAATCAAAAGCTTGCTTTGCTATTTCTAATTCTTCATTGGTTGGAATAACCATTATCTTGGTCTTAGAAGTTTCCGTATTTATTTCTCTTATACTTTTAGATCTAATATTGTTTCGTTTCGGTTCTAAATTAATACCTAAGTAATCCATGTCCTCACAGACTAACCCTCTGATTAAACTAGAGTTTTCACCAATACCTGCAGTAAATACTATGGCATCTAAGCCATTCATAGCTGCAGTATATGCTCCTATGTATTTTTTAATTCTATAAGCATTCATTGCTAAAGCTAATTTACAATCGGCGTTGCCCTTAGCGGCGTGCGCTTCAATATCTCTTAAATCACTGTAGCCTGTTAAACCTAACATACCGCTTTCTTCAGTTAATAGCATATTTACTTTATCCAAATCATAACCGAGACTATTTACTAAATAAAACACAATAGCATGATCAATATCTCCACTTCTAGTTCCCATAATTAAGCCATTAGAAGGTGTAAATCCCAAACTGTGATCTATACTTTTGCCATTAACAGCAGCAGTCATACTACAACCATTCCCTAAGTGAATGGTGATAATTTTAGAGGTTTTTAGTTTTAAATAGTCAAGTGCTTTTTCTGTAACGTACTTATGACTTGTACCATGAAAACCATACACTTGAATTAATTCTTCTGTATAAAGTGCTTTAGGAATGGCATATCGTTTTGCTTTTTCTGGTAAGGTTTGAAAGAAGGCTGTATCAAATACGGCAGCTTGTTTTGAATTAGGAAAAAGTTGCTCAGCTACAAGAATACCTTCGAGATTATTGGGATTATGCAACGGAGCTAATGATCCAAATTTGTTAATGTCTTGTTTTACAGCGTCTGTAATTAAAATGGTATTAGAAAATGAATTACCACCATGAACCACACGATGCCCAATAATTTCAATTTCATTGGTGTTTTTTATGACTCCTTTTTCAGGATCTAATAATAAATCAACCACTTTTTGCAAACCCTGAGAATGATTTCCTATTTGTTCTATTTGCTTAATATCAACGCGTTCTGTTTTGTAATTAAGTATGGCATCTATTTGACCAATACGTTCTACTAATCCGGTGCATAATAATGTTTCGGAAGGCATTTGAATTAATTGAAATTTTATAGATGAGCTTCCTGAGTTTATGACTAATATATTCATTCTATTTCTATTTTAAAGACCTTGTGCCTGAATCACTGTTACGATTACGGTGTTAAAAATGTCGTCTGTAGTACAACCACGACTTAAATCGTTAACAGGCTTGTTCAATCCTTGTATTATTGGTCCGATAGCTAACGCTTTAGTTTCACGTTGCACGGCTTTATAAGTATTATTTCCAGTATTAAGATCTGGAAAAATAAAGACGTTGGCTTGCCCGGCAACTTCAGAATTAGGTAATTTTGATTTTCCGACATTTATATCAACAGCAGCATCATATTGAATAGGACCTTCTATTTTTAAATCGGGTCTCATACGTTTCACAATTTCTGTCGCTTTTCTAACTTTTTCGACATCTTCACCAACACCAGATGCACCCGAAGAGTAGGAGAGCATCGCAATTTTTGGTTCAATACTAAATCCTATACTCGTGGTTGCAGAAGAGATTGCAATTTCAGCTAATTCCTCAGCCGTTGGGTTAGGATTAATAGCACAATCACCATAAACCGAAACACGATCTTCTAAGCACATAAAGAACACAGAAGATACGATAGACGTTTCTGGTTTGGTTTTAATAAATTGAAGTGCAGGTCTAATGGTATGTTGTGTGGTGTGAATGGCTCCAGAAACCATACCATCTGCATCTCCATTATGCACCATCATAGTTCCAAAGTAAGACACGTCTTCCATTAAATCTTTAGCCATAGCTAAGTTTACATTTTTATGCTTTCTAAGTTCATACAGTATTTCGGCATACACTTCGAACTTATCAGATTCAATAGGGTTTACAACGTTTACGAGGGATAGATCTAAACCAATATCATGTGTTATTATTTGTTCCTCAATCTGTTTTCTGTTACCTAATAAGGTAATCTCTACAGCTCCTAATTCTATAAGTTGTTTTGTAGCAATTAGTACACGCTGATCTATACCTTCTGGCAATACGATGTGTTTTTTATGTGTACGCGCTCTCTTTAATAAGTTATATTGAAACATGCGAGGAGTAATACCATTGGTTTGAAACGTGATTAATCGCTCTAAGAGCTCATCGACTTTAACATGGTCTTCAAATTCTTTTATTGAGGTTCTGATCTTCTCTGTGTTTTCAGCATAGATTTGCGATTTAATAGTACCAATTTGGTTAGCTACAGCAAATGTTCCTCCTTTAGCGGATAGAATTGGTACAACATCCGAAAGTCCTTCTATTAATTTAATAATAGACTCTTCAGGTTTTAAACCGCCAGTAAGTACAATTCCGGAAATTGAGGGGTAGTTTTCAGAAATATTTGCCTGCAAAGCACCAAGGATAATATCTGCTCTATCACCGGGTGTAATGACTAAACCGTTTTCTTTAATGTGCGTTAAATAATTGTGTAATTGCATTGCGCCAACACTAAAATTTCCGGCTTGATTGTTTATATGAGCCTCCCCAAATAACACGTCCGCATCAAGGGCATCAACAATTTCTTTTATAGACGGGTTAGCTAATATCGGATTGAGTGGAATAGCATTAACAACCACACCTGCTGGTAATTCTTTCTCTAATTCTGAAATCGTAAAAGCTTGATTATAGGGGTCTACTTTATTCGCGATTACAGCTAAAACTTCAACTCCTTTATCTCTAAAAGAATCGAAAGCCATATGAATATTACCTACAAGTTCATTCATCGTCTTACCAATACCGCTTGTAAGAATAATAGCAGGAACACCTAAATTTTTAGCAATTAAGATATTAATATCAAATTCCATAATTGAGCCTTCCCCAATAAAACTACTACCTTCAACTAATACAAAATCAAAACGCTCTTCAATAGCTTTATATTTATCTATTATAGTACTGATTATTTTATCATCTTTATCGTCATTTTTCATTTTTATAACGGCACTTCTTGTAAACGCATAGGCTTCTTCAAATTTTAAATCGAGATTAAAATATGTAGTTACCGTATTGATATGATTGTCAATTTCACCTTCGATAAAATCATCGATAATAGGTCTAAAATAGCCGACCTTTGCTGCCTTGCCTAATAATAATTGCATTAAGCCTAATGAAATTATAGATTTTCCACTATTAGGCTCTGTAGTCGTTATGTAAATCGCTTTATTGGTTGCTTTCTTATCCATTTTTTACGGGTCTATAAATGTTGAATACAATGTGTTATTATAAAGTGCAAATTTAGGAGTTCTAGGATATTAACTTATGAGATATATCATGTTTTGGAATAGTTTTGATTTAAAATCAACTTAATTTTTCAAGATTTGAAGTACTAATGAAATACAATTGATACGGAAATACAATTGATTAAATCGTTCTGAAACCTATATAATATTTTGATATTGTGGCTGCAAAGAACTCACTTTGAATAATAATTGTAATGTGGCTGATAATTAAATCTTAAAATAAATGCAATAAAGTATTGCAGGTTTAAAAAATGGCATCATCTTTGTTTTTTAATAAATTATATAAATTACATTACAATGAGTAAAGGAACAGTAAAGTTTTTCAATGATGCCAAAGGATTTGGATTTATCACTGAAGAAGGAGTTGACAAAGATCATTTTGTACACATTTCTGGATTAATTGACGAAATTCGTGAAGGCGATGAAGTTGAATTTGATCTTGAAGACGGTAAGAAAGGATTAAACGCAGTAAACGTAAAAGTTATCTAATACATATACTTCAAAGTTTAATAGAAAAGCCCATCAGTTATGATGGGCTTTTTTTATGGTATTATTTAGTTATTAAAAGTAACTAATCTTTAATTCTGATGGGCTTTAATTGTATTAACCCAACCGCATCTAATATTTTTATAATAACATATGTTAGATCTATTTCGTACCATTTAACACCAAAATTAGCTCTGCTAGCATATTTATGATGATTGTTGTGATAACCTTCGCCCATCATTAAAAAATCAAATCGAAATAAATTCTTACTCGTATTCTTCATTTTAAAATTTACATAACCATAAATATGACCAAACCAATTAATAATGACTCCATGAATTGGTGCCATTAAGAAGGTGATTGGTAATAATAACCATTGCCACCAAGCTGTTGCAAAAAGAGCAAAGAATAAAATATAAAGAGAAATCCAAAGTAATCTCGAAAAACGAGAGCTCGCAAAACTATCAAAAGCTTTCCACTGCGGTACATTTTTAGTAAAACGTGCATCTACTTCAATACGTTGCTTATTAATATCTTGATAGATTGTTTTAGTTTTCCACATCATTGCAAATACGTTTGCATCGTACGACGGTGAATGCGGATCCTTTTCTGTATCAGTGTAGGCGTGGTGCATTCTGTGCATTATACCATAGCCATAAGCACTTAAATAACTAGATCCCTGAAAGATCCAAGTTAAAATAAAGGTGATACGTTCCATAGTTTTAGACATTGTAAACACTTGGTGTGCTGCATAACGATGCAAAAAGAAGGATTGAAAAAACAAACCTCCGTACCAAAGTATTAAAACAAAAAGAATTATAGTCATAGTTATTTTTTTACAAAGATAATGACACAATACGTGCCAAACAATGAATCTAAATCAATAAAATAGATTTAATTTTTGGAAGACAGATGCTAACTTAATGGTTTTTAAATAGATAACTAAACACGTTTTCTAATTCTACTTAAAGCCTGTGCAGTAACACCAATGTAAGAACTGATATACTTAAGCGGAATGATTTTTAGTAGCTCTGGTCGTTCCTTAAATAATTTTAAATACCGTTCTTCAGCAGTTAAGTTCAATAGGTTTTGTTCGCGACTCGATTTTAATAAAAATAAGCGTTCTGCTGTTAATCTTCCTACCAAATTTCCGATTTGTGTGTTCTTATAAACTTCTTGTAAATCAGAATACGTCATACGTAACAAAGTCGTTTCTGTAAGTGCTTGTAATTGATAAGCTGAAGGCGTTTGTGTTAAAAATGAATCATAAGCACTAACAAACTGATCTTTAAAACTAAAACCAAAGGTGATTTCTTTATTTGGATTTTCCTTAGGAATAAATAAACGGACGACACCAGACTCAATAAAAGAAATATGATTCTCAATCTCATTTACCTGTAAGAAAATAGCCTTCTTTTTTATGACATGCCGTTGTAATTTGGACGTAAAAAAGTCCCAATCCACTTGAGATATTGCAGCCAGTTGCTCTAAGTATGCTTTTATTTGTTCCAAGTTATGTGAGACTAGTTATTGAGCTGGTAAAGATATAAATTCATATAATGTTTAAAATGAAAATTAAGAAGAAAACAACTATATATTAAGACTTTCTTACAAAATCTATTATTTATACTATTTTTGTAACTAATTAAGGAAAGTGATTATAATAATATGATATTACTTTTGAAACCTATAAATAAAATTTAAGACAGAACGATGATTAGAAATTTCATAAATAAATTATTTAATCTTAACAAAGAAAGCGAGACAAAGGAAGGTGTCGTTAAATTTTTTAATGCTAAAAAAGGATTTGGATTTATAACAATTAACGATTCTAAAGAAGAGATCTTTGTTCATACGACTAATGTTGTTGGTAAAATACGAGAAAAAAACAAAGTTACTTTTAATATAGAGAAAGGTAAGAAAGGTTTAGTAGCTACTAATGTGCGTGTCATAAAATAATTATGACTTAATTATATTCTTCATAACCATCTTAATTGATGGTTTTTTTGTTACACAATTATTAGAATGTTTTTCATTTTAAACTCTTAATAAAAATTATTAAGGGTTTATGGTGCTTGCGCGCTATTTCGGTTGGTTTAATTTTAATTTTGTAACGTCTTTATTTATTCCATTACCAAGAACGGTATTCTTACCTTTGCAAAAATATTTTTTTTATGTCCAAACGTTTTTCCGATTTAGGAATTAATGAACAGCTACAAAAAGGGTTAGCTGATTTACAAATTTCAATTCCAACAGATATTCAATTAAAAACGATTCCTGTGGTATTGCAACAAACTGATGATGTGGTTGCTTTGGCCAAAACAGGAACCGGAAAAACAGTGGCTTTCGGACTTCCATTAATACAACTTATCAATACAGATACTTCAAGTATTCAGGCTGTAATCTTAGCTCCAACAAGAGAGTTAGGTCAGCAGATTAGTACTAACTTAGAGTCATTCGCAAAGTATATTCCCGAAATTTCTATAGCTACCGTCTGTGGGGGAGTGCCGATAAAACCGCAAATAGAGCGTTTGCAAAGTCGTACCCACATCGTGGTGGCAACTCCTGGTCGTTTAGCCGATTTAGTAAAACGAAATGCAGTAGACATCTCAAACATCGCTTATTTCATTTTAGATGAAGCCGATGAAATGGTTAGTGCCTTAAAAGATGGATTAGACGCTATTATTAAAGAAATTCCGAAAAAAAGACGTACATTATTGTATACAGCGACGATGCCTGGAACCATAAAACAATTGGTTCAGAATTACATGTCTAAACATGTTGTGCATATTGAAGCCGATATGGCAACTGTTGGGCATCAAGGTATCGATCATCAGTTTGTAGTAGTAGAACCGATAGAAAAATTAGATGTTTTACTACATTTCTTAAATTCAAAAATAGGACAACGTGGTATTATTTTCTGTAAAACGAAAGCCGCCGTTAATAAATTAGCTAAGAATTTAGCGATTAATAAATTCTCTTCAGGTGCTATTCATGGTAGTTTATCGCAAGGTATACGCGATCGTATTATGGGACAATTTAGAGAAGGTCATATAGATATTTTAGTGGCCACGGATTTAGCGTCTCGTGGATTAGATATTAAGGGTGTGGAATATGTAATTAATTATCATTTACCAGATACTTACGATGCCTATGTCCATAGAAGTGGTAGAACTGCCCGAGCAGGGGCAAAGGGTTTAGCGTTAACTATTTTACAGCAAGAAGAAGTTATTGATATAGCTGATTTTGAAAATGAATTAGGCATTTCCTTTAAGGAGTACAAAAAAGCAGATTCACAAAGCATAGAAGAAAACAAAGCTTTATTATGGGCTAAGAAAATATTTAAGACCAAACCTAATCGTACTATTTCAGAGCAGTTAAGAAAAGACGTTAGAACCGTATTTCATCATTTAACAAAAGAAGAGTTAATTGAAAAAGTATTAGCGAATCAGTTGGCACAAACCACTTTTGGAATTCAGAAATCAGAGGATTCTAAACCTAAGAAAAAGAAAAAATAATTATGGCGAATAATATTAAAGCACAACAAGATATTCTTGAGAAATTAAACATTTACGAGCTTAATGCAATGCAAGAGTCTGCTTTATCTTCAATTGAAGCTAACGAGAAAACAATATTATTATCACCAACAGGCACAGGGAAGACACTAGCTTTTTTATTGCCGCTTTTAGAAACCTTAGATCCTGAATGTGAAGACGTACAAGCTCTAATTATAGTACCTTCTAGAGAATTAGCCATTCAAATTGAAACGGTTGTTCGTAATATGGGATCGGGCTATAAGGCTAATGCTATTTATGGAGGTCGCGCTATTTCAAAAGATAAAATAGAATTGAAACATACACCTGCCATCTTAATTGGAACACCAGGACGTTTAGCCGATCATTTTGAGCAAGCCCGTTTTACCACCAAATTCATTAAAACTTTAGTTATTGATGAGTTCGATATTTCTATTGAAGTAGGAGCAGGTGGAGAAATGAAAAACATAATGAGTTATTTGGCCAACGTCAATAAGCGTATTTTAACCTCTGCCACTGAAGGAGCATCGATTCCTAAATATTTAAAGATGGACGGAGCTAAGACCTTAAATTTTTTATCTGAAAGGCCTAGTTCTAAGCTAGAAGTAAAAACTGTCATTTCACCTTCAGTTAACAAACATAATACTTTAATAGATTTATTGCACCATGTGGGCAATGTTCCAGGAATTGTCTTTTGTAATAAAAAAGAACGTCTAGAAGATTTAAGTCGTTTTTTAGAGAAAAAGAATATTTTGCATACTTGTTTTTACAGTGGTATGGAGCAACATGATCGCGAACGTGCGTTAATAAAATTGCGAAATGGAAGTGTATCGGTACTTGTGGCGAGCGATTTAGCAGCTCGCGGTATTGATATTCCAGAAATGAATTATATTATTCATTATGAAATGCCCGAGGCTGTTCAAGAATATACGCATCGAAATGGTAGAACTGCCAGAGTAAATTCTAAAGGAACAGCGTATTTAATAAAAGGAGAACGTGAAGTGTTTCCTGATTTTGTAGGGAAATCTCAAATCATTCGCGTTAATACTGCTAAAGACATTAAACCTCCATTTTGGACAACTTTATTTATTTCTGGTGGTCGAAAAGATAAAATATCTAAAGGTGATATTGCAGGGCTTTTTTTTAAACAAGGAAACATTTCTAAAGATCAGCTCGGTGTTATAGAATTGAAACAAGATTGTGCTTTTGTTGGCGTACCTGTTAGTATAGCTGGTGATTTAGTTGATAAATTAAATAATTCACGTTTAAAGAAAAAGAAAGTTCGCGTTACTATTATCTAAGATTTAACTAAAGGACCTAAAACCTCCCATACCGTATTAGCGACTATTTTATGACCTTCAACCGTTGGATGAATTCCGTCATTCTGGTTGAGGGCCTTAATACCTCCAACATCCTTCAAAATAAAAGGAACAAACTCTAAGTCATTTTTCTCTGCTAAATCTGAAAAAATTTGTCTGAATCCCGTGGTGTAATCTTGTCCCATATTTGGCGGCAACTGCATACCAGCAAGGACAATAGTTGTTTTAGGGCTTTTCTTCTTTACGATGTCTATAATGTCTTGTAGATTTGCTCTCGTTTCTGATAGGGGTACTCCACGTAAGCCATCATTCGCACCTAATTCTAATAAAAAGATATCAATGTTCTGATTTAAAATCCAATCGATTCGTCCTTTACCTCCTGCTGAAGTTTCTCCACTTAAGCCTGAGTTGATCACGGTATAATTTAAGTCTAACGCGTCTATTTTTTGTTGTAGAATATTAGGAAAGGCATCATCGGTATCGTCTAATCCGTAGCCAGCTGTAATACTGTCTCCAAAGCATAGAATAGTTTTTCTATTGGTTTCAGTTGTTACAGTTTCTTCTGTTGGTGTCTCAGACTGGGTTTCTGTTGTATTCTCTGATTTGTTGTTACCACAGCCCACCAATAAAAAGGCTGCTATAAAATAACAAAACTTTAAGAGTTTAGAAGCCATAGATATTGGCGAAATTAAAAGCAAATGAGTATTTTGAGCCTTCGACATAAATGGTCTTATAAATTAAAATTAGTATGCCAAATATATTAAAGATTAGTGGTCTAGAAAAGACATATTCTAGCGGTAACAAACAATTAACAGTCTTACAAAACATTTCGTTTGCAGTAGAAACAGGACAAACTTTTTCTATTGTTGGACCATCGGGAAGTGGAAAAACGACCTTATTAGGCTTATGTGCAGGTTTAGATGAGCCTAACTCTGGTAGTATTGAACTTTGTGGACAAGACTTAAAGGACCTAAATGAAGACCAACGCGCACAACTACGAAATAAGAATGTAGGTTTTATATTTCAGAATTTTCAGCTATTACCAACCCTTACCGCTCTTGAGAATGTCAGTGTGCCTTTAGAACTTCAAGGTCATAAAGACGCTGTTAAAAAGAGTTTAGAGCTACTGGAGAAAGTCGGTTTAGGAGATCGTGTGCATCATTATCCGTCACAGTTATCTGGTGGAGAGCAACAACGTGTGGCTTTAGCGAGAGCTTTTGCTAACACACCTTCCATTTTATTTGCTGATGAACCAACGGGGAATTTAGATGAAGAAACAGGAGAAAAAGTCATTCAACTCTTATTTGAGCTGAATAAAGAAGCCGGAACGACTTTGGTGATTATTACACACGATTTGGATTTAGCCAACCGAACGCAACAAATATTAAGACTTAAGGGTGGCCGAATTTTAACCAACGAACGTACTGCAGTGCTGTAAATATTCCACAAAATATGAATCAAAATACAACCTGGCTTTTTAAAATGGCTTGGAGAGATGCCAAAGCGAGTAGAGTACGTTTATTGCTATTTATGGCCTCTATAATTTTAGGTATTGCGGCTGTAGTATCTATACAATTATTTAGCTCTAATCTTAAAGACAATATAAAGCTTCAATCTAAAGCCTTAATGGGCGCCGATTATACCATTGATACAAAGCAAGAACCTACAGAACGCGCACAAGCCATTATAGATTCCTTACAACCCGATGCTAAGGAAATTAACTTTGTATCTATGATTGCTTTTCCTAAGAATGGAGGCACCAAATTAGTTAAAGTGCGAGGGTTGGATGGCGACTTTCCTTTTTACGGAACTATAGACACCCAACCTGTTTCTGCATCAAATACTTACCAAAACTTAAATGGAGCATTAGTTGATGCAACTTTAATGCTTCAGTTTGATGTAAAAGAAGGGGATTCTATTAAAGTAGGCGCCTTAACACTTCCTGTTTTAGGAGCTTTAAAAGCGATTCCGGGGAGCACTGCTATTTCTACATCTGTGGCGCCTCCAATTATAATTCCTTATGCATTAATGGAAGACACAGGACTCTTACAATTTGGTAGCCGTAAAGAGTATCAGTTTTTCTATAAGACAGCTGAAAATTTTAACTTAGAAGCGTTTGAAAAAATTATAAATCCACAATTAAAAACGGAAGATGCCGATTTAGATACGCATACTAGCACGAGTGAACGTTTGGGAAGACGTTATGATAATGTAGGTAAATTTCTTAATTTGGCTGCTTTTATTGCCTTACTATTAGGGTGTATTGGGATTGCAAGCTCGGTTCATATTTATATTAAAGAAAAACTAAAAGCCATTGCAGTTTTAAAATGTATGGGAGCTTCTCGCTTGCAAAGTTTTCTCATTTTTCTGATTCAAATTGCAGGTATCGGTATTGTTGGTGGTTTAATTGGATCACTGATTGGTGTTGGAGTTCAGGAATTATTTCCGTATTTATTAAAGGATTTCTTACCCTTTTCTGTTGAAATTTCCATCTCGCTACAACCGATACTTATTGGTGTCTTTCTTGGCTTATTTATGTCTGTTTTATTCGCGTTATTACCATTGCTTAGAACATGGTACGTTTCGCCGCTAGATGTTTTGCGTGTAGATGAAAACGGAGCGCAAGAACCACTTAAAGTTCGAGTAGCAGTGATAGGAGCCGTGTTGTTATTTCTGTTTTTATTTTCGTTTTGGTTGTTGAATGACGCCGTTTATGCCTTAGGTTTTATGTTGGCTACATTAGTCGCTTTTGCTGTTTTAACAGGCGTTGCTTTACTGTTCATTAAAGGCATAAAAACCTATTTTCCGAAGCGATGGGGTTTTACAGCACGACAAAGTTTATTGAACCTATTTAGACCTAACAATCAAACCGTTGTTTTGGTGGTCGCTATTGGTTTAGGCACCTGTTTAATTAGTACGTTATATTTTACGAAAGACATTTTGTTAGCCAAAACAGAAGTAGCTCAGAGTGATGACAATGCCAATATTATCATTTTAGATGTACAAACGGATCAGCAAGACGCCATAGAACAACGTATAAAAGCAAAAGGTTTACCTATTGTAAATAGCATCCCTATTGTTACGATGCGCATTCATAAAATAAAGGGACGATTGGCCAATGAATTGCGCCAAGATACTACCAAACAAATGCGTAATTGGATCCTTAATCACGAATTTAGAAATACATATCGTGATGAAATGATTGAATCCGAAGAACTTTTAGAGGGAGAATGGACCACACATACGACTCCTGATGCCCCTATACTTGTTTCTGTTGCAGACAACCTTGTAGAGGATGGTATTAATATTGGTGATGCCATTACATTTAATGTTCAAGGTGTACTTATGGAAACTAAGGTTGGTAGTATACGGAAAGTAGATTGGCGACAATTGCAACCTAACTTTAATTTTGTGTTTCCAGTAGGCGCTTTAGAGCAAGCACCACAATTTCGTGTGATTTCTACGTATGCTGAAGACGACAATACTTCTGCGGCATTGCAGCGTGATTTGGTAGCAGAATTCCCAAATGTTTCTATAATAGATTTACGACAGGTTTACACCATTATCGAGGACATCTTAGATAAAGTGTCTTGGGTCATTAATTTTATGGCCTTCTTTAGTATTATTACAGGGATAATTGTGTTGATAGGCTCTGTTCGGACTAGTAAATACCAACGTATTAAAGAAAGTGTACTCTTACGAACCCTTGGTGCTAAAAATGCGCAGATTCTAAAAATTTCAGCTTTAGAATATTTGTTTTTAGGCTTATTAGGTAGTTTGGTTGGGATTTTATTAGCCTTAGTGAGTAGTCTTTGTTTGGCACTTTTATTATTTAAAGAACCTTTTACACCGTCATTGATTCCGTTTTTAGTGTTTTTACCAGGTATTACTCTGTTGGTTTTAGGAATTGGTTTGAGTAATATACGATCTGTGTTACAAAGTTCTCCTTTGGCTGTGCTGCGGAAAGAAGCCTAATGCCATTTTAACCATAATCTGTAAGCTCAACGTAGCCCTTTTTATTTGATGTAAGAATTTTCAATAGCAAACCCGCTTATGACCCGCTTATGACCCGCTTAAGATACGCTTATGACCCGAGTGTGCGTATCATATCTTTTTTTTAAGGGTTGGCTCCAATAAAAGATCTCTTATAGGTTCTTAAAAAATAAGTATCTTTAGACCGATCCAACCTATTGATAATTAATGCTTAAGTATTATACGTCATTCTTATGTATTGTCGCGGTAACAATTCTCCCATTGTGGACTCAAAGTACTGCGCTTACTACTGAAACCTATTTTAGGCAGTACGAACAGATTAGTGATTCTATGGCGTCTGTTTTCCCTGAGAATGATATTAAAACGTACCGACGTGTTTCCTTTTCTGATGCTGAAATGCAATGGTATTTGTCATTACATTTTAAGCGTTTAGATGTCTTAAAGCATATTGAAGGACATACAAAATTTGTTTTAGACAGTTATTTGCATTCGGGAAATTGGTTTAGGGAAGTTGGCTTTCCGAAGGAATCTATAAAATCTTATCTCGATTTTTTTGCATATTACGAAGCACATGAACATCTATTAACTTTCGATGAACGCGATAAGTTTAAGGAAATGCGCAGTTATGCTGGAAGTATACTTGCTGAAAACTATGCTAAATTAGGCTTGTTAGATAATGCTACTAGTCGGCATAAAATCAATATGGCATTTTCTAAGAACCTAAATTATATCTATCATCCGTCTTCTATAAATAACTATGGGCTCTTTTTTTATTGGCACAAAAAGGACCTCGATTCTGCCATGTATTATTTTGAGAGTGCTTATGCACTTACACAAGCTAAATTCCCCAAACATACTTTAAATGGAAGTATACGCGATAATATTGCTGATATTTATATGGAACAGCAGGCGTATGACAAAGCTCATCCTTTATATGCGCAGAATTTTAAGTTTTATAAAACGGCTATTAATGAAGAAACGTTAACCAAAGATATACCACGATTAATTAGTGCGGGCACCCAACTCATAACAGCTAACACGCATTTAAATCGGTTAGAAGCTGCCCAACACATTTTTAACGATTTAGAATCTGTTGTAAAATTAGACGAGACAACTCATAATTTATCCACAAGCTCTAAATTAGAGTTTTTAAGTGCAAAAGAGTTGTTATTACGTACTCAGAATAATATTTCGGAAGCCTATATCACTGCAAAACAAATAGCGCATGTATCTGATAGTCTTCAAGCCCTTTCCAATTATGCCGACAAAAAGTGGCAGGAAGAATTGAATGATATTACCATAGATAAAATTGAATTAAATTTTAAAATAGACCGTATTCAAAAAGAGAATATGATTAAAAATCAGCGCGCTAAGCTTTGGTTTATTGGGCTTTTGTCGTCTATTTTTATTATTATTTTAGTGGCACTTATTATCAGTAGAAGACAACATCTTATCAATGCTAAGAACAAGCAATTACTTGCGGAACAGCAGCTTGAAAATTCGGCATTAAAAGTAGAGCAACTTAATTCTGAAATACAATCTAAAGAACGCGATCTGTCTGATTTTGCGATTAAACTGACGCAAGATCAAGATTGGGCCAAAGAACTCGCTGAACAATTAGAGGTAATTAAGCAAGCCAACTCCCAAGAGCGTCCAAAATTGATTAATGACCTCGATGTAGCGATTTCAAATAAAATAAGCGTTGATAGTGATACTCAAGAATTTTTTGAACGTTTAGATAAATTAAGTGATGCGTTTTATAGTCAACTCATGAAGCGTTATCCTAATTTGAGTAAAAACGAGATTAGACTTTGCTCGTTAATTCGTTTAAAAATTGAAAGTCGACGTATCGCTACCCTACAAAATATAACATTGGCCTCTTTAAATACTAGTCGTTATCGCTTAAGAAAAAAATTAAACCTCTCCGAAGACACCGATTTGGATTTCTTTATTCAAAGTATATAAATCGCTGTTTATTAATGTTTTGAGCATCTCTTTATGAGAGTGTCTATTAAATGTCTATCGCTTGTACATCAGTGGTCTATATCGATTTTTCGGTAATAAACGTCTTAGATTATACTTTAGCAGTGTTCTACTTAAACCACGTATTTCTGTAGAAAAAAGCTTAAACCATTTTAATTACATCAGTATAACTCTAAAACCGTATCACTCATGAAAACATGTCTATTTGGTCTACTATTTTTAGGACTCACCACCCTTGGCTCTGCACAAAATGAATTAGCAATGGAAACGTCTCAATTTGGTGATGACAAATTCGCACCGCGCACGATTGCTATTCAGAATGAAAACTACTTAAACTTAGAACTAGAAGCCGCACAACCTTTGGCTCTTAGTATTAGGAAATTACAAAAAACAGCAGCAAATTTTGATGTCACCAAAGATCCTGTGTACAGCAAAAATAAAGCGATTACTTATACGGTTAATTTTCAGTCTAAGGACAATCATATAACTGCAATTTATGATACTAAAGGTATTATTCTGAGTTCGGAAGAATATTATGAGGATGTGAGAATCCCATTAACACTTGGCCGTCAATTAGCAAAAGATTATCCAGGATGGGCGTTTAAGAATAGCAAATGTAATGTTCGTTATGATCATCATAGCGGATCGGAAATCACTTATACTATCAATTTAAAAATGGAGAATAAGCAAAAATCTATTTCCCTAACCATTTAGTATTTTATATTTATTTTTCTAAATAGAAAACAGCACGTATAGTGCTGTTTTCTTCATTTAATAGTTAGTCGTAGTATATTCTTAATACCTCATTTTATATGTTTAGAATGTAGGGGCGTAAGATTTTTTGAATATCAACACTGTTTTTCTGCGGAATGAGAAAGGCATTCAAGTCATCCATATGATTAATCTGTGAATCTTTATCTACAAATCCATAGCCCAGATAATCTCCATCTTTAATCATAACGAAGGCCTCTTCATTCGGATTTCTACCTTTTTCTCTCAATATAAAATCTTCCTTCTGATTAGACATATCATGTATGGCTTCAAGAACTCTATTGTTATAAGCTTCAACAGATTCTTCGTTTCTACACACGCCTTTACAGTTTTTAATGCTGTAATGTGAACATTCGGCAACGGCTTCCTGTAAATGACAATATTTAGGACACAGATTATGTTTAGCGCATATCTTTTCCATATAAGACCGTACATCTCTCACATTAAAAAAGGTAATTATAGGATTTGGGGTTAACCGTCCTTTGTTACTCGCTAAGTGCAAAATGCCGCTTCGATCTTCATAAGAAAAAATTGCAACGGTTTGAATGGTTCGCTTTGCCACTTTATTATACATTGGAAAGTGGTGCTTAATAGCTGCATCTTCCATAAGGAGTGCTATTAATTCGCTACCAGAACTTTCAAAATCAATATCGCGCGTTTCTCTCACCATATCTTGTGCCTTTTTTGTTTTACTATAAAAATGGCTGAGCACTCTTTTTTTGATGTTAATAGCTTTGCCTACATAAATAACAACTCCCTTTTTATCCTTAAAGTAATATATACCTGCGGTATCTGGCAAAGCTTCAAACGTTTCTTTAGGTAGGTTAGGAGGTAAGGTCGCTTCTTTAGAATTCTTGTTTAAAAATTCTTTAAAAACATCTGAAGCTTCGGGTTGTTGTAATAGCAATTCAAATAGAATGGTTGTGGCTTCTGCATCGCCTCTGGCTCTGTGTCTGCCTACCAAATTAATTTCTAAAGCGCTGCATAGCTTCCCGAGACTGTAAGACCGATGTCCTGGTAATAAGCGACGCGATAAACGGACAGTACAAAGTTTCTTTCTAGTGAACTCTAAACCGATTCTGCTAAATTCTCCACTAATGACTTTATAATCGAAATTAACGTTGTGCGCCACAAATATGGCACCTTCTGTAATGTTTAGAATGTCTTGTGCTACTTCTGCAAATCGCGGAGCCTCAGCAACCATATGATCATCGATTCCGGTGAGTGCGGTAATGTGTTGAGGGATGTAAGTTTCCGGATTTATTAATGATGTAAACTCATCTATTACGGTATCTCCGTTAAATTTAAAAATTGAAATCTCAGTCATGCGATTGCTCTGTCCTGTGGTTTCAACATCAATAATGGTGTAAATCATTTATGAGGTGTTCTTTTTTAATTGTTAATACAGTAGGTTTTACATTTGAATACCGAAAGGTAATCACTTTTGTTGTTAATTAGAAATTGAAGACTTGCCACTATTTCTAAAATCCTTATACTTGCATAGTTGTGTTATAAGTCAACCACAAAATTAGCCCCAAAATGATTAAAAGACTTCTTTTTATTCTATTCATTTCGATGACGTTTAATGCCTTTTCTGCAGATATTTATGTAGATCAATCTGCCCCTAGTGGAGGAGATGGAATAAGTTGGGCAACGGCATTCAACACTATTCAAAACGCTGTTGATGCTGCGGCCGCAAATGATGTTATATTTATTGCAGAAGGAACTTATAAACCTCAGAACACCATTAATATTGGAATTCCGTTAGCCATTAAAGGAGGTTATCCTCAAGGAGGAGGTGTCCAGAATATTCCAGCTTATATTGCTCAAATTGAAGCAGATTTTGATTCTTCTAATTTATTATACCGCATTTTTAATATTAATGTTAATGCAGATACGTCAATTGAAGGACTTCGCTTTTATAACGTGCGATCAGCGATAGAGACAAAATCTAGTCTAACTTTAGATCAGGTTCAATTTTATGGCTCTACAACCAGCGATATAAGTAGTAATGGTTCTTTTAATACTATCGCTATTTTTAATAGCCTGTTTTCTAATTGTGCGGGTACTAGTCTCTCCATTAATAGTACTACGATAGATACGGTAACCCTATCTAATACTATTTTTCAGAATGGTACGAATAGAGCGTTTTCTATAAATGATACGGTCAGCAACTTTTTTATGACCGATTGTACCCTGAAAAATTACTCTTCAACTACCACGCTTGGAAGTTCAAGAAGTCCATATACAGCTTTTACAAATATTACTGTTATTAATAACAGCGCTGATATATTTTCCTTTACAGATAATATTACTGACATAACTAATATGGTCGCTGTCAATAATTTTGAATCTCGGATAATTTATCATTCGAAATCAATATTAAATATTTATGACTCAAAATTTACGGATAATTATGGAGCGCAATCCTCATGTATTAGATCATCAAATTCAGATTTACTAAATGTTGAAAATAGTATCTTTACTAACAATTCGTCTACAGGTGGAGGTGTGGCTGTTTTAAATAGTAACAGAACTAATACTAGTCTGAGTAACTCAAAATTTAATAATAACTATAGTGAAGGCAGTTTTAATAACGCTGTAATGGATATTACGGGTAATGAAGACTATGATATCTTAATAAACATAGATAGTTGCGAGTTTAAGGATAATATTTCTGAAGGTAATGCAGCTTTAGAAATAGAGTATTACGTTGATCTTATCTTAAACAATTGTTTGTTTGAAAATAATGGAAATAATGCTAGTGAAGACTTAGATTTATGGTATTTAGACAGTGCTTTAATTACCAATAATACGTTTTTAAATAACACGAGTAATGAAGCTGTTATCAATATTGGCTACATGTATGTTAATGGTGCTGTTATTGAAAATAACCTATTTAGAAACAATAATGGTAAAGATATTAACGCCGATAGAGTACAAGATTATACATCCTCAAATAATCACTTTTATGGGGATCATATATTAGTAGAGATTGATAGATCTGCAGCTGCAACATTACATAATGATTATTTTGAGGGGAATATCACCAATTCAGAATTTATATTGATAGATCGATCAGAGGTCACTATAAGTAATTCCACGTTTATATCTAAATTACCTACTGGTACACATACCGTAATAGATATGAATAGTGATTCTTCACTGAACCTTCTAAACACTACTATTAGTGCCGCAAATTATGAAGATACCAATGTAAGCGTAGATTTTGATAATGATTTACCTTCTTGGGTTCGCAATTCTATTATTTGGTCTGGTGACAATCTTGCGCAAAGTGGATTCTCTGGAAACACATCAAATTTAACTATTGATAACTCCTTAATTAAAGGAGAAAACCCTACAGGTATAGGAAATTTAGACGGTACAGTTATTAATAACAGACCTCGTTTTGTAAATCCAACACAATTAGATTTTAGAGCATTAGTATGTTCTCCTACCGTAAATGCCGGTGATAACAGCTTTAATAGCGAGACTATGGATATTTTAAATAATCCAAGAGTATTTGACACAACTATAGATATGGGGTCTTATGAGCTTCAAGATTTTACAAGCTCAGTTTGTAATACACCAGAGGTGCCATTGTGTACGTCGCTGACATTACCCATTAATGACGCCACTAATGTTGGTATAAATACCGACTTAAGTTGGGCGGAGGTTTCTGATGCTGTTGGTTATACACTTCGTGTTGGTACAGCACCTGGAACTTGGGATATTTTTGACCAAGTATTGGGTAGTGCTACCCATTTTAATTTAGCAAATGACTTACCTGCTGATTCACAAATATATGTTGAGATCGTTCCCTATAACGGCATAGGACCTGCGCAAAGTTGCACGACTTATAGTTTTACAACCGTTTCTGAAACAACACTTTTGCCAACGGCATGTACCAATCTCACTGCACCAATTGACGGCTCTATAACTGTTGCTGTAGATGCTGATATTAGTTGGAATGCAGATCCAAACGCAGAAGGTTACCGATTGAGCATAGGAATAACATCTGGAGGTAATGACATACTTCTAAATTTTGATGTTGGAAACGCTACGACTTACGATTTCCCTGCCGATTATCTTGAAAACACTACATACTTCGTCACCATAACTCCTTATAATTCTTTAGGAAATGCAATGGGTTGTGTTGAAGAAAGTTTTACTACAGAAACGATTCTAGATACTCCAGAATGTACCATTTTATCTTCTCCTTTAAACGGAGCAATTGATGTTTCAACTTCAACAGATATCTCATGGGATTCCGTTTCAAACGCAGATGGTTATTTAATTTCACTTGGAACAACATCTGGTAGTACTGATATTTTAATAGAAACAGACGTTACGGATTCGACTTTTGATTTACCAAGCGATTTACAAGAGGGTACCGAAATTTTCGTTACAATAATACCATATAATTCCGCAGGTAATGCTATTGGTTGTAATGAAGAAAGCTTTATGACAGAATCGCTTATTTCAGTTCTTGAATGTACACAATTAGTATCGCCATTAGAAAACGAAACCAATGTTTCAATCGACACAGCTATCACTTGGAATGCTGTAGTTAATGCTACAGGTTATTTCTTAAATGTTGGTACCGATTCTGGGGTTTGGGATCTACTAGATAGTTTTGATGTCGGAAACACAACAACTTATGATTTGCCTAACGATCTTCCTGCAGGATCAGAAATCTTTGTATTAATCACACCATATGATGGCATAAACACATCATTAAGTTGTAATGAAACTAGTTTTGGTACTGAAAGCATTCCTATCGTTCCAAATTGTACAACGTTAAGCTTACCATTAGATGGTGCTATTGACGTTTCAATAACGACCGATTTCTTTTGGAATGCTGCACCAAACGCGACAGGATATAGAATACATATTGCTGACAATTTTAATTTTTATGGAGAGTTTGACGTAGGCAACAATTTATCATATGATTTATCATTCGACTTACCAGAAAACGAATTAATCTATGTTAGACTAATTCCATACAATGACGCAGGAGATGCTATCGGCGGCTGTACCTCAGAATCATTTACCACCGGAATGATTGAAGATGCTCCCAATTGTACCTCATTAATATCTCCTTTACATTTAGAAACCAATGTTTTGGTAACAACTGATTTTACTTGGAATGCCGTTTCAAATGCCGATGGGTTTTTAATTACAGTTGGTACGACTTCTGGAGGTGATGAGATTTTAATCGAAACGGACATAACCAATACCACTTACAATTTACCTAATGATTTACCAGAGGGTACAGAAATATTTGTTACGATCATTCCTTATAATTCAACAGGAAATGCCATAGGTTGTGTGGAAGAACGCTTTATAACGGAAACCATTTTAACAATTCCTGAATGTACAACGTTAACGATGCCTTTAGAAGGAGAGACCAACGTTTCGGTGTCTACCAATTTTTCTTGGAATGCTGTTGACAATGTGAGTGGTTACTTAATTAACATCGGAGATGATGATAACTTTTATGGTGAATATGATGCCGGTAATGCGCTTACATACGATTTACCATACGATTTACCACTAGAAAACACATTGGTTCATGTTAGAATTATACCTTATGACGCAGATGGTAACGAAAATCATTCGTGTGCGTATGAATCATTTACCACTGGGACCATACCAACAATTCCAGAATGTACGGCATTGACATTTCCACTAGATGGCGCTACAGATATTTCTTTATCAACGGAAATAACATGGGAAGCCGTAGATAATGTAACAGGTTATTTTATTTCAATCGGCACAAGCTTAGGAAATGCCGATTTACTAGATAATTTTGATGTTGGGACGAGTACAACTTACCTTCCGACTATAGATTTTACACAAGGTTCGACCGTTTATGTTCTAATTTCACCTTATAACGCCAACGGTGTCGCTTTCGGATGTGCAGAAGATAGCTTTACATTTAGAAACAGTTATCCTCCGGACTGTGCTTATATGACATTTCCTTCTCCAGGCGCTATTGAGGTCCCTATTGATATTGCTGCAATATCATGGAATCCACCTGAACCTAATACCTACAGTGTTACGGGCTATTATTTAAGCATTGGGTTGAGTCCAAATGGCGGCGAAATTTTAGATGCTGTTAACGTTGGTAACAACACTAGTTATAATTTATTAGATCCTTTACCAGAAAATACTGAAATCTATGTTACTGTAGTTCCATTTAATAATGATGGCATAGCCACAGGATGTGCATCCGAAAGTTTTAATACTGAAACGGTGACTGTGATTCCACAAGAGGATACTACAAAATATGGTTTTTCTCCAGATGGTAATGGTATAAATGATTTTTGGAAAATTGATGGCATTCAAAATTATCCTAATAATGAAGTTATGATTTATAATCGTTGGGGTGATCTCGTTTTCAGCATAAAAGGTTACGATAATAATTCAAAAGTGTTTAGAGGCGATGCCAACAAAAACACCAAAATGGGAGCAGGCAAGTTACCTTCAGGGACCTATTTTTTCAATATTCATATCGATGGTAATCACCATTTAAAAAAGACACAAGGCTTTGTGGTTCTAAAACGTTAACATGATGACATTAAGAAACCCATACAATCACTCAGTGTTAGCTGTTTTAATCGGACTACTAACCTCTGGCACTTTATTTGGACAGCAAACTGCGTCGTTTCCAGAGTATAATTTTAATCCTTTCATCGTAAATGCAGCTTATGCGGGGTTGTCACCTACCACAGAAGCTACAATTGCTAATACAGGATTTAGTTCTTTTGATGGAGCGCCAAAATCCTTTAGCTTAAGTTTTCATTCCCCATTACAAGATGGTAAAATGGGACTGGGTGCTGCTATCATAAGGGATGAGATTGGAGTTACGCGCTCCACAAGCACATTTATAGCATATTCTTATAAACTATTTTTCGATATTAAAAATGATCGTCCTTATTGGCAGAATTATCAACCAAGCTCATTGTCTTTTGGAATAACAGCAGGGTTACAACAGTATCAAGATAATTTATTAGATCTTAATATTATGGATGATATTCAGTTCGATAAAAATATTGATGCTACAATTCCAACAGTTGGTGCCGGATTTCTATTTAATCATTCCCAGTTTTATGTGGGGCTATCTGCACCCAATCTTATAGGGACACGTTTGGCTTCTGATGACGCTGTAGACTTAAATTCTCCTGTTTATGGTTATTTAGGCTATCGTTTTTTTAACAATCGTTTTGAGAATTATATGCTCAAACCGAGCGTTTTTGTAAAGCATGAAAAAGGTGCGCCATTGATAGCCGATTTTAATATGTCTGTTAGCCATAGAAACCAATTTGAACTTGGCGCAGGCTATAGAACGAACTCATCGTTTAATGTTTTAGCAGGTATCTATTTATTTGAAACGTTCCGTGTTATTTACCATTACAATATGGCTACTAACAATTCTCCCTTAGGAAACACGCATGGTTTGGTGTTGAGTTTTAGACTCCAACAAGGCTATAAGACGCGTTGAACTCATTATCTTCATAACGCGCTTTTAATTGAATTAACATCTTAATGCATTGCGTTAATAGGTGCTTTATATTTCCTGTAAATTTACAGTAGTAGATCACAGTGATTTACTTTCATAACTTAAAAATATAGAAATTATGTCTAAACCATGGCAAGATAAAGCAAAAGGCAATTGGAATATTGCAAAAGGAAAATTGAAACAAAAGTGGGGAGAACTTACTGACGATGATTTGGATTACCAAGAAGGTAAAGAAGATGAAATTGTTGGCCGAATTCAGAAACGAACCGGAGAAACAAAAGAGAACGTCAATGGCTTCTTAAATGATTTAAAGTTTTAAGACTTCCTCATTTTAAAATAACAGAAAATCCTGATCAACTCAGGATTTTCTGCGTTTTAAACCACACCCGTTCACGTGTTTCCATGCTTCTCTAAAAAGATGAAGCCATTTATTTTAATCCGACTTGCTATTATGACGACGATAATTGAATATCAATGCATTTGGTATTCTTTAACATAAGCTTAACCTCAAATTAGTGTTTTTCCGTAAGTAAAACACTATATTATGAATAGCGTGTAGTGCTCTACCTAAGTACTGATGCTCTTCACCAAACCCCAAACCTATGATACCCCAATTCAAGTTAAATTACAATAAAAATTCATCACTATTTTAGTATGGCTTTGAATTTAATATCTCCGACTCCATTACGTAAAATTTAATCATTTTAAAACAAATAGGATCATGAGAATTCAATTTAATACAACTCAACTTACATTTAATCAAACGATTCATATTACAGAAAAAGACGTGACTTATTTTACAGGTCTAATTACGTCTAGATTAGAGCATTATATATACAATATCATCCTAATAAAAGTTCATCTATCATATGTATTCAATACTGTAAACAGATTGAAAAGCATTCGTTGTGTATTCATCGCTAATCTTGAAGGCAAAAATCAACAACCGGTTCGATTTGAGGCTTGTAATGATAACATCGTACTTGCTATATTATATGGAATAGATCAACTGAAGCTTTCATTAATTCGATATAAAAAAGCGGGAGAGGATGGGTTACAACACGAAGAACGTATTTTTAATATTCGAAAACGACTGAAGCAAGTCGCCTTACCAACATAAAACAATCTATTGTATGGGGACGACTGAAACTAGCTATTTAAATAGTTATAGAAAGTCATATCGGTTTGTCTTTCCTTTAAAGTAGAAGTTTAGCAATATCCTCCCAAGTGGCCACTCTATTGTATCCGGTATCTTCAACATTATGAGGAGAATTAAATAATAGCGTATCCCCTTGAAAATTTTCCAAGTTATAAGATCTGTCATCAATAAGAACATCGCCATTTAATATAAATTTATCACCGCACATAATACGATGCTGCCATGTAATGAAAGGCATATGCTCATCTAACCACTCGCTTTTCTCAAATAGCGAATTCGGAAATTGAGTTGCTGCTGTTGCAATGTAGACTTCATGTCTATTATAGAGCGCTTCCATAACTAATATACTGTCTTTAATAGGTTTTAAGTCTCTAAAAAAACCAGGTTGCAAGGCGTGTTGTCTAATACTTTCTTGATGTACTTTTGGGACATTATGCCACATTTCACCAGAAGAAATTTGAGAAATACATAATTCTTGTTGATGCTCTTTATTGTATAATTCTATGTGTTTACCGTAAGTGTCTGCGAGGACGTCGTCCATGTCTACGAATATTGTCATCGGGTTGGTTTTTTACGAAGGTCTTAATAATAGTGAGAAGAAACAATAGAGGAGAGGATAATTTAATAGTTATTTAATATTTTGATAGCTATAAATCCTTTATTTAATAACTACGTTCAGACTTATTTCTATAATGAGATTCCACATGTCATAACATTTCAATAAAATCGTTAATGCTATATAAGCAAAAAGCTCGTAAATAAATTATTTACAAGCTTTTCACAACGCTAACCAAAATGAGGGTTTTGGCTCAGCTGTATATTAATTCTCTGAAGTACCAGAAGCTGATATATTCTGTAGTGCTTGAGAAATCGTATTTAATGTATCATCATTATTATTTAAATAATGTCTTTCCGCAACATAAAATGGGTCGTTATAAATGACAGTTACGTCGCCATCACTATTTTCATAAATCAACATTTTTTGAGGCAAGTCTAAAGCTGTAGTTCTTGATTCTGACATTAACGGTGTTCCTAAAGTAGGGTTTCCAAAAATTATTAATTTGGAAGGTACTAAATCCATAGCCACACTTTGTGCATTAGCTTGGTGATCTAACTCTGCGATAATGGTTATTGCTTCTAAATTATTTAACGTATTTACTATTGAATTATAGGTAGTATCGAAATCGTTAGTGCTCGTCACAGAAATAATTCCGTCACTTTCAAGAGGAGTTACTGCGTTTAAAATAACCGCTTGCTCTGTTGTGCTATTTACTATATTTGATAGCGCAGCTGTAATCATATCTGAAGATGACACCGTGCCTATATTATGTCTATTAATTAAATAGTCTACGGAATTATAAGCCACTACAGTATCGCCATCCTCATCAGTATACACAGTAATACGCTGGGGTAAATCTAATCCTGATTTAATATTATTTTGCATAATTGGAGTACCTAATGCTGGATTACCGAAATAAACGGTCCGCGTAAAACCTAAATCTAATCCTACGTTCTGAGCATTTTCAGAATGGTTAATTTCGGCAATAATACCAATGTTCTCGTTGCTATTTAACTGAGATATAATCGCATCGTAAATATCCGAAGGCGACGCATCGGTTTCGATATATCCAATACCTTCTGTCTCTGGATAATTATTGTTATTTGAATTACTTTTTTCGTCATCCTTGCAGCCCGAAAACAATAACAACACGCTGCATACTATTGGGATAAATTTAATGGTTCTCATAATGATATGGTCTATTTTTGTTAAGATTTGAGTTTAGATGTAGCCTTTTTAGGCTATTTTAAGTGAAAGATTCAGCTAGTCTTTTGGATTACCTTACCACAATCCTAAGAATTTATCGCTTTATATTGTATCATTTGCTTAAATGATAACTGCCTTATATTTCACTTTATTATAATTAATCAATCGTTCTATGATTATTAATGATAAAAATGATTCAAATTTAAAGATTACAGCCTATTATTCTTGACTTAAAACAACAAAATTTTAATGCTTTTAAGAAAGGTTAAATGTATCTTAATTGATTTCTATCCGTCAAATTAGTGCGTTAAAATCGTAACTTTATACTTCAAATTAATTCGAATAAAACATTATGCAAACACAATATTTACTAACTCCTTATCATAAAAACATTACTATAAAAAATCGTGTTATTATGGCACCGATGACGCGCAGTCGCGCTGATAACAAAGAAAAAGTGCCTACAGACGACTTGCAAGGTTTGTATTACGAACAGCGTGCTTCGGCTGGTTTAATTATTACAGAAGGTTCTCAGGTTTCTAAGGAAGCTGTAGGGTATATTAATACACCTGGTATCCACTCTAAAGCGCAGGTGGATGGTTGGAAAACGGTTACTAAACGTGTACATGACAAAGGAGGCACCATTTTTCTTCAACTATGGCATGTTGGCCGAATTTCTCATCCCGATTTTCACAATGGTGAATTACCTGTTTCTGCATCTGCGATTAACCCTAATGCGCAGTCATTTACTTCCAACGGATTTAAGGATACGGTAACGCCAAAAGCGATGACAGCTGGTGATATTAAACGCACTGTTAATGATTTTAAAAATGCAGCCGCTAATGCTGTGGAAGCCGGATTTGATGGTATTGAGTTACATTCGTCTAATGGGTATTTATTTCAGCAGTTTTTCAACGGCTGTTCTAATACTAGGACTGACGAATATGGTGGTTCTATCACAAACAGAACGCGTTTCTTTTTTGAGGTGTTAGACGCTATGAAAACAGTAATTCCTCAAGAAAAAATTGGAGTACGATTTAATCCGTCGTTACATGGATTATTTGGGATTACGATAGATGAAGAAACTATTCCGACATTTGAATATATTATTAAAAAATTGAATGATTATAATTTGGCCTACGTGCATTTGTCAGAACCATTTACGGATGTTTCGGACGTGCCTTATGCTGTGACTGATATTGCGAAGCATTTTCGTCCGTTGTATAATGGGACATTAATGATTAATACTAATTTCGATCAAGAGGAAGGAAATAAAGTCATTGCTGATGGTGATGTTGACTTAGTGGCTTATGGAAAGCCTTTTATTTCTAATCCGGATTTAGTAGAGCGTTTTGAGAAACACTTTGAATTAGCGGATTGGGATAAGGATACGTTCTATACTCCTGGTAAAAAAGGGTATACGGATTATTCGTTTGCTTCTGAGTAATTGTTATGGTTCTTATTGAGGTTTAAATTGGCATTGTGAAGCTTATGTTTTGCGATGCCTTTTTGTTTGCTTTTAATTTTTATACGTTCATTTTAGTTCACTAGGTTTCTATTTTATTAAATCGGTGTTCATGAATGCTATCGCATTTGTCTTGACACAAACTGCGCAGCACATCATGAGATCCATAAAATAAGCTAGGCGAATAAACGAACCAAAAAGTCAAAACGATTTGTTAGGAATTTACTCATGGGTTTCTATTGTTTAGGTTTGGAATTCGTGAATGCTATCGCATTTGTCTACGCACCATTCGCTAATACATTAAAAATTTGAGGTTTTTATGAAGATTAAATTTTTAATACTTGATTGTGTAAATGAACTTTATTTCTAACTCATTATTTCTGAAAATCGTTGGTTCCGACGCTGTCGGAATTTGGGTGTTGATTGTTTGCTTGTGGTTTGTTTTCTTTTTCTTTCTTGATATGTTCTTTTGATGAAGTTCGTCAGTTCGAGTGAATTTTACGATTGTAATGAATGAAATTAGTATTGAGAACTTCTATTCTTATTTGTGTTTTAGTTTTGATCGTGGTTCTTGTAATAATTCGATGAGAAGATCGGGATATTTGATCTATTGATTTAATACGTTCATTTTTGAAGGACCAAAAACGAACCAAAAAGTCCTATGCTGTCGAAGGTATTTTTAATAGCACTTTGGTGCTATTAAAACCATAAAAAAAATCCTAAATAGCTTCCAAGGCTTCAGCTATTTTTAACGGATTTTGATTATATATATTGCCGACAGCCTTTCCGACTATGTCGGAATTTGGGTGTTGCTCGTTTGCTTGCAGTTTGTTTTTGTTTGTTTCTTGTTGTCTCTTTTAGCTTTGCTACTTCACCATCACATAGACTAAACAAAAAAATCAAAACCCAAAACAGCGCTTATTATACCTGCTATTATTGCGGTTTTGATTGTATTTATTCTATATAGTGCTTAAACGTATGACGATTTAAGCAAAGCTTTAAACTAATTGTCTTTAGTATTTTCAATATCTAGCTCTAAATTTTCATTATGGTCACTCCCTAAACTGTGATGCCTATTTTCTTCATCTGCATATCTCTCATTAGTTAATGGTCTTGCATTTCTACCTCCTGGTATATCTAGATTTTTTGCTGCGAAATCAGGCTCATTTTCACGTTTTTTTAGTATTTCGTCATCTCCATTGTCTTGTCTTAGGTTTCCAGATTTATCTCCTAAAATCTTTTCATCTTCTTTTGTAATATCTGAATTGTACTTTGCTTTTTTGTCTTCGCTTTTCATAACTTTTAATTTTAAGATTTACTCAAATTTAAAAATTATTAGCCTTGGGTATTGACTGAGACAAACAAAATTTTAATGGTATTACTCAGTACAAACTAAGTACTTGCAAACGAATTAATCTTGTTACAGCCATAGCTGAAGGGTGTGCGAGGCGCTAGACGCCCCTGTCCTCATGCAAATTTTCAAGAAATCTCAATTATAGGAATATTAAATTTCTGTATTAATATTTTTTCTTCTTGTTAATTATCGGAATCGTAAAGTGAATCTAGTTATTAGATTCTAGTTAATATTTGTTGTACTTTGTTGGGGTGCAATGCCTCATAAGGCCTAATCACATCAATTTTAGAATTAATTTCGGATTAAAACTCATTAAGCTTTTCAGCTTTAAATATGCTAATTAAAATTAACAGATACTTAAACCGCTTATGCCAAAACTAGATTTCTCCGCTTATGACACTAAAGGTTTTTATGACGAAATGTTTGATGAAAACAATAACGTTAGACCTAATTACAAACTATTTGCCGAACGCTTGCAAAGTTTAAGTCAGAAGAAGTTAAATACATTACAACATGCTACAGATCGCGCTCAGCTTTCTTTAGGAATGACTTTTAATGTTTACAGTGATAACCAAGGAGTAGAGCGGATTCTTCATTTAGATATTATCCCCAGAATTATTGGCAGTGACGAATGGACACAACTTGAAAAAGGGTTGCAACAACGTATCAAAGCGCTAAACCTGTTTATTCAAGACATCTATAATGATCAAAAGGTTATTAAGGACAAAATTATTCCTAAGGAAATGATTTTATCTAGTGCCTCTTATTTAAAGGAATTGGAAGGTTTTAAGCCACCGAAAGATATTTGGTGTCATATTACGGGATCGGACTTAATAAAAGGAGGAGATGGTCAGTATTATGTTCTTGAAGACAATTTAAGATGTCCATCTGGCGTATCCTATATGCTTGAAAATCGCGAAATCTTAAAACGCACATTTCCTGAGTTATTTGAACAACTCGATGTCAAACCTGTTTATAATTACACGCATACCTTAAGAGATACTTTAGAATCATTAGTCGATATAGACAAACCAACGGTTGTAGTGATGACCCCTGGGATGTATAATTCAGCTTATTTTGAACATTCATATTTGGCCCAACAAATGGGAGCAGAGTTGGTAGAAGGTCGGGATTTGGTCGTGAAAAATGATATCGTTTATATGATTACCACTAATGGTCTTAAACGTGTGGATGTGATTTACCGTCGTGTGGATGATGATTTTATAGATCCAGAAGTCTTTAATAAGAAATCACTACTAGGAACACCTGGACTTTTTAGAGCCTATCTTAAAGGTAATGTTGTTTTGGTTAACGCACCAGGCACAGGAGTGGTAGATGATAAAGCTGTTTACGCTTACATTCCAAGAATCATTAAGTATTACTTAGGTGAGGATATGATCTTACCGAACGTAAAAACTTATATCTGTGATGAAGAATCTGATCGTAAATATGTCATTGAAAATATTGATAAATTGGTCGTGAAGCAAACCGATGCTTCTGGTGGTTATGGTATGCTGATTGGTCCTAAATCGACTAAAAAAGAGCAAGAAGAATTCATCGCAAAAATTAAACAAAAGCCAAGAAATTATATTGCACAACCGATGATTAATTTATCTCGCGTCCCAACGATATCTGACAACACAATTGAAGGTCGCCATGTGGATTTACGGCCATATGCTTTATACGGGGAGGATATAAAAATTATTCCGGGAGCACTTACACGTGTGGCTTTGGAAAAAGGTTCTATTGTGGTGAACTCATCACAAGGAGGAGGTAGTAAAGATACTTGGGTTTTAAACAGTTAAAAAATATTCTATGTTAGGCAGAGTCGCAAATACCATATATTGGATGAACAGATATCTTGAACGTGCAGAAAACTATGCGCGTTTTATGGATGTAAATTATAATTTATCATTAGAGTTACCACCTAATGAAGTAGAGCAGTGGCAACCGCTTGTTTTAATAACAGGAGATTGGGAACTTTATGAATCGTTATATCCTAAAGTTGAAAAATGTAAGGTAATTTATTTTTTAACCTTCGATAAAGAGAACCCGAACTCAATTTTTAATTGTATTTCTAACGCAAGAGAAAATGCCCGAGCAGTCCGCGCTGAAATTACAAAAGAGGTTTGGGAACAAATCAATGCACTTTATTATTTAGTTAAAGGCGCCGCAGCCAAAAAGAATCAGTCAGATAAAGAATTAAGACGGTTTTTTACGGATATAAAAAATGGGTGTCAATTGGTATATGGAATGTATTATGCGACTATATCTCGTAACGATGGTTGGCATTTTGCCAAATTAGGTCAATTAATTGAACGTGCCGATAAAACCTCTCGTGTGTTAGATGCTAAATATCATTTATTATTAAAATCCCCAAAATTAGTGGGATCGTCTTTAGATTTAATTCAATGGGCCGCCCTTTTAAAATCGGTGAGTGCTTATGATATGTACAGAAAAAAGAATGGAAAACTAACTTCTTCGGGCATTGCTGAATTCTTGATTTTAGACACAGAATTTCCAAGATCAATATTAGCATGTTTACTAAGTGCCGAACGTTGTTTAATTACCTTATCAGGTAGTTCTGTTGGGTTTAGTAATATCGCACAAAAGAAACTAGGTGTTTTAAAGTCGCAATTAGAATATGCCGATATTAATGATATAATTGCCGAAGGTATGCATGAGTACTTAGATGATATTCAAGGTAAGTTGAACGACATTTCATCTGCTATTTATAATTCGTTCTTTTCTATAGAACCTTATATTCAGCAGCAGTCGCAGAGTCAGCTATAATAATTAGTTTGGAAGCCTTTAGCTCTTAGCTATTCGCCATTAGTCTTACTCTTTGTTGATATAAGTTAAATTTTAAACGCTGTTTTTTAATGACATTCAAAATCACACATCAAACCCACTATACATTTGATTCAGACGTGTTTTTGGAACCCCATTATTTAAGATTTAGACCAAGAGCTACTGCTTATCTCGATGTAACAAATTTTTCATTAGAAATTTCACCGCAGCCAATAGGTCATAAAGTGATTTTAGATGAAGATCACAATAGCATTAACTTCTGTTGGTATGAAGGTATGACGAATCAACTTCAAATCACAGCCACTAGTGTGTTGGAAACTAAGGACTTTAACCCGTTTGAATTTCTGGTGTATCCTTTAGCGTTTAACCAATTGCCGTTTCAATATGATGCGCTTCAGAAAAAAATATTGTTTTCAGCTTTAGAAGGTCAGCTTATTTCGCAAGCGTTATTGGATTATGGAGCTGCAATTGTGAAAAATTCGCAGTTTAAAACCATTCCCTATTTAAGACATCTTACCCAACAATTACATGATGACTTTAAGGTTGAATATAGAGAAGTTGGATCGCCTTTAGCTCCAGATATCACATTTCAACTCAAAAGAGGGTCGTGTCGTGATTTGTCTTGGATGCAAATTCACTTATTACGACAGCAAGGTTTTGCAGCGCGCTTTGTAAGTGGCTACTATTATTTTGAAATGCTTCAGCCAGAATACGAATTGCACGCTTGGGTAGAAGTCTTTTTACCTGGAACGGGCTGGATAGGCTTAGATCCTAGTCATGGTATGTTAACCGGAAACACGCATTTTCCTATCGCTTCTAGCGCATTTTTTGAGCAAACCATGCCAGTTTCAGGCGGTATACGTGGTAGCGCTAATTCCACATTAAAGACGAATTTATCCATCGCGACATTATAACTAAGGATTACCATTGTAGAAGTGATACAGTTCATAAAATTTTGAAATCGATTCATAAAATAACCGTTCTTTGCAAGATTAAATAACTTTGATTTGTCATGAAAATATTTCAATGTGGAAATTGTAATGCTTCTGTGTTTTTTGAAAACTACAGTTGCGATACCTGTGGTCATTTAACAGGCTATAGAGCAACAGACCGTACAATGCTTGCTTTTTCTCCAGATATAGCTGCACTTATTTCAGAAAGAGAGCATGATGAATATAAGTATTGCAAGAATAATACCTACAAGGTTTGCAATTGGGTGCTAGAGAAGGATGATCCTGAAGATTATTGTAGTGCCTGCCAACTCAATAGAACGATTCCTAATCTTTCTATACCCGATTCCGATAACTTTGAAAACTGGCAGCATCTTGAAATTGCCAAGCATCGCTTAATCTATCAATTACAGAAAATAGGTTTGCCATTAGCGAGCAAACTTAAGCATGAACATGGCTTATGTTTTGATTTCGTAGAAAAACTCAATAACCCAAAATTAATGACGGGTCATGCGGATGGAGTCATAACCATATTAATTAGAGAAGGCAATTCTGTTTTAAGAGAGCAAGCTAGAAAGGAGATGATAGAACCTTACAGAACATTAGTTGGACATTTACGACACGAAGTAGGCCATTATTTTTGGAATGTTTTAGTACGAGATGATGCTAAAGTTTTAGCTGAATACAGAACTATTTTTGGTGATGAAAGCCAGGATTATTCTGAAGCGCTTCAAAGCTATTATAAAGAAGGAGCACCGAAAGATTGGCAAAAATCATTTATTAGTGCCTATGCGACTTCGCATCCTTGGGAAGACTGGGCAGAAACTTGGGCCCATTATTTACATATTATGGATATGGTAGAAACCGCCTATTTCTTTCGCTTGAATGTAAATCCGAAATTTAAATCGAAGGCCTTAAAAACAAAAGTGTCCTTTGATCCTTATACGAAAACGAATTTTGATATTATTTTAAGAAAGTGTGTTCCGTTGTCCTTGGCTGTAAATAGTATCAATAGAGCGATGGGAATTCCGGATGTTTATCCGTTTGTGATTTCACCACCAATAATTGAGAAATTGAAATTCATTCATCGGTTACTCCTGTTTAAGCGTAATTAATGTAAGGCGATATTAAATGATTATTGTTGTTGCGACTGGCTCTGCATTTGATGTAAGTCAGACACTGCAGGTCTTAAATCTACAGCAACTTCCATAGTGTTTTTACCCATACTATAAATCACTCCTTTTAAAGGAGGGACATCATAATAATCTCTACCGTGCGCCACAACGATGTGTTGGTTTTTTGGAATTTGGTTATTCGTCGGGTCAAAATCGACCCAACCATATGTTGGAATGTAGACGGAAAACCAAGCATGAGAAGCATCGGTTCCTACGAGCTTTTCTTTGCCTTTCGGTGGAACCGTTTCAATATAACCACTCACATATTTAGCTGGTAAATCCATAGAACGCACGCAAGCAATTGCGATTTGTGCAAAATCTTGACAAACCCCTTTTTTGGCACTCATAACAGCTTCCAAAGGTGTAGCGATATTGGTGAAACCTGGTACAAAATCAAAATCCGTATAAATGCGTTGCATTAGCTCATAAGTAGCTTCGTAAAGAGAACGTTCAGGCTTAAACGATAGTGCTGCATAGGCTTTGATGTCTTCACTAGATGTTGATATTAATGGAGAAGGCATTACAAATTGTCTGGCGTCAATAAGATCTGAATCTGTACCTTTTAAGTGTACTTTCGTATCTTCTACAGTGACTTTTTTAGCTCGTAAAAAAAGGCTTTCATCAAACTGTTTACTATAATCTCGCTCTACTTTACTACGTGCAATAACAATTAACTCCTTATGATGCTGTTGTATTGAAAATCGTGTTACAGCATTTCCAAAGAAATCTAAGCGTTCAGTAATATCGGTTGGAGTAGGTGTAATTTCTAAATTATAATCCAAAAGCGTTTGTCCTGGAAAACTCTTAGGTTTTAATGTGGTTAAATTATGGCAGAACGAAGCGCCATGTTCATATGTGTATTTCGTTTTATGCCAGAGATCAAAAATCATATTACGTCGTGATATTTCGGTTAACCAACTGTTTTTGTGGTTGCGAATGATTAAAATAAGTATCTGAAATGGATAAGGATGTGACATGTAATAAATCACTTAAATCTGACAATACTGTATCCATGTTTTCGCGCATATTAGATTTAGGATCTACAACTAAAAGTTCTGCAACGTTTAAACTATCAATTTTAGAAATGACTGTATTGATGTTTTCTTGACACACAGTAAGCTGTGCGTTTTCATTTATATTTGGTAACTTATCTATGTCTTTCTTTAAGCGGTGCATTTGACAGGTCAAGGATCTCGAATATTCTTTATCTAAAATAATCAAATTCAATACGTTTTCTAAACTTAAATACGAGTTGTAACTGTATCGGTAAATATTTAAGCTTTCATGACTATTTAACAAGGATTCTAAAATTTCATATTCTAATTCTTCATCGTGATTTACAATTAACAAGGCTCTGAATTTTTCAATATTCATGGCACCAATTTCTAGCTGTAAACCAATAAAATAGAGTAGGAGGCCTTGACGAACGAGAATACTTTCTTCAGTAAGCGTCATAAAAGCGATGAGCCTTGTAATGATCTTATCGAAAAAATTAGTCAGTTTGTAAACGGTGTAATCCTCTTCCTTTTTTAAGTTTTTTATATGTTTCTGAATACCATCAAAAACGCGCCACATATCTCTAGACCATAAATTTCGTAAGGCATAATACGACGAACTAAAACTTTGCATGGATTGGGCAAAACTTCCAATTTTGGTTTCGTCTAAAATGATATCTTTTATCTCAACTAAAGGATTGTTTAACACCTCTTCATCTTCCGCCATAAAACCAGGAAACGTAGACGTGATTTTAGTAATGGATTGAAAGAGTATTTTTAAACTTTCAGATTCTGGTTTTCGGTCGTTGTATTGCGCATGTGTCATTTGACTGAGCACCATTCTTAAATAGCGCGCAGTCACTAAAGCTCTACCGATATATCTACCCGACCAAAATAAATTTTCTGCCGTATTACTCGGTACATCATTGATATCTGTAGAGCGACTAGAATTGGTTTTATTCCACGCATAATTTTGAAGTGTGGGTTGCGGAGCATCATTTACCACCCAAAAATCTTTACTCGTACCACCACGTTGATTAGACACAAATAACTCTTCGCGTTCTGGAGCCACGCGCACTAAGCCACCAGGCATTACACTATAACCGTCACCTTTTGCAATAGCGAACGTACGACAAGAAATTTTACGAGGTTCCAAGTGATGGCTGACAAAATTTGGTGCTGTAGAAAAGGATATTTTTTCTTGAGCTACGAATTTATGCGGATGTTCTAATATTTCTTTTTTAAGCTGTTCAAGGGCTTTTTTATCGAGAAATTCACAGAAATAGATATTTTCTCTATTAGATCTATCGATACGTTTCAATACAAAAGCTGATAAATCTGCAAGGACGTGCTTTCGTTCTTTTTCTTGACCACACCACCAAGACGCAATTTGTGGTAAGATTAAGTCTTCCTTTAAAAAGTACTTAGAAATATTTTCCATAAACGGAATCAAAGCAGGATTCTCTAAGACACCACTTCCAATAGGATTGACAACAGTAACGTTTTGTAAACGCACAGCTTCCAACAATCCAGCAACACCTAAATAAGAATCCTCACGTAATTCTAGAGGATCCATAAAGGTATCATCGATACGTCTTAATATGACATCAACTTGTTTTAAACCTTTTAAAGATTTTAACCATACTTTACCATGGCGCACCACTAAATCGTTTCCTTTTACCAATGGATACCCTAAAAATGACGATAAATACGCATGTTCAAAATAGGTTTCGTTATGCGGTCCTGGTGTTAATATGACCACCATTGGCCGTTCTACTTTGGTTGATGCCGAATTTAATAATAAGGCATTAAAATCATTAAAGAAATTAGACGGTTGTGTGACGTTGATATTTTTGAATAATTCAGGACTAATTTTACTTGTAGAAAATCGGTTTTCTAGTGCATAACCCATACCAGAAGGTGCTTGTGTGCGGTCGTTCACCACCCACATTCGTCCATCTGGCCCTCGCGCTAAATCTGCTGCGTAAACCGAAAGTTGTTTTGCGTTTTTATATTGAATTTGATCGCAAGCTCTTAAAAAACCACTGTGTGCATAAATGACTTCCGGTGGAATAATACCATTTTTAAGCAGGTCTCGTTTTCCATATAAATCCTTTAAAACAAGATTTAACAGTTCGGCACGTTGCTGAATTCCCTTTTCAACCTCACTCCATTCGTTTTGATGAATAACAAACGGTACCACATTGAGATCCCAAGGTCTGTTTAATCCTTTTGGATCGTTATAAACATTATAGGTTACACCGTTTTCTGCTAACAACCAATTGATTTCTGTCTGCTTTGAAGCAAGCTGTTTTGAACCAATATTTAATAAGTTTTTAGACAATACTTTCCAATTGTCTTTAATGCTCATTTTAGACGTGAGCAACTCATCGTAGCCAGGTGATGCTGAAAAATAATTTTCAAATAATGTCTTTGTTAGGGTCTTCATATAATGAATAACAACGCTTTTTATTTTTTACGTAAATCTAGAGTATAAGGAAATTCAAAATTAACTGGTAATTCCTTATAAGAAAAACGTTTTGAGCTACTTTTTTCTTCAACATTTCTTAAGGTTGGTTCGGTATCAAAAGTCATGTTTTCAAATGGACTAATTTCACCTTGTGTATGGCCAAATTCCCAGAAACGGTTGATGCGTCGCGATTCCGCTTCAAAGCTATTTACAGGATGCACATCATAAGAACGTCCACCAGGATGCGCTACAAAATAGGTGCAACCTCCAATTGAGCGTTTGTTCCAAGTATCTACAATATCAAAAACCAATGGAGTATCTGCTTCAATGGTTGGGTGTAGTGCAGAATAGGGGTTCCAAGCTTTGTAGCGAATACCAGCAACATATTCCCCTTTTACTCCTGTATTTTTCAATTGTACTTTAACTCCGTTACAGGTTAATACAAAACGTTCATCCACAAAATTGGATACTTTTACTTGTAAACGTTCTAAAGACGAATCAACATATCTTGCAGTTCCACCACCTGTCATTTCTTCGCCTAAAACATTCCAAGGTTCAATTCCTGCTCGTAATTCGAGATGAATATTGTTAATTTCTAACATGCCATGCAGTGGAAATCTAAATTCGAAAAACGGATTAAACCAATCTTCTTCAAATTGATAACCTGCTTTGTTTAATTGATCCACAATGTCTTTAATATCTTCTCTTACATAATGTTCAATTAAGAACTTATCATGCAACTCTGTTCCCCAACGCACTAAATTGTGCTCATACGGTTTTTTCCAGAACCAAGAGACTAAGGTTCTAACGAGTAGCATTTGCATTAAACTCATTTTAGGATGTGGTGGCATATCAAAACCACGCAATTCTAAAATTCCTAAGCGTCCGGTTGACGAATCTGGCGAGTATAGTTTATCGATACAAAATTCTGCACGGTGTGTGTTTCCTGTTAAATCGGTGAGTAAATGTCTAAATAAACGATCGGTTAACCAAAATGGGACCTCACCATCTTTTGGAATTTGACTAAAGGCAATTTCTAATTCGTATAAATTATCTTGTCGTGCTTCATCAATTCGCGGAGCCTGACTTGTAGGTCCAACAAATGAACCCGAAAATAAGTAACTTAATCCTGGATGATGCTGCCAAAACGTTAACAAACTTCTCAGTAAACTAGGCTTTCGTAATAGCGGACTATCCGCAGGACTTGTGCCTCCTAAAGTGACGTGATTACCACCTCCTGTGCCTGTATGTTTACCATCTAACATAAACTTTTCAGTCCCTAAACGCGATAGTTTGGCTTGCTCGTAAAAAGTGAGTGTATTATTCACTAAATCGGTCCAATTCGTTACGGGATGCACATTAACTTCAATGACACCAGGATCTGGAGTGATTTTTAAAGATTCTAACCTATTATCTTTGGGAGGATCATAACCTTCCATAATGACAGGCACTTTTAGTGCTTTCGCTGTAAATTCGATAGCTGCGATTAAATCTAAAAAGTTTTCAGCTGTATCTAATGGAGGTAAGAATAAATATAATTTGCCATCTCGTATTTCTGAACAAATCGCGGTTCTAACAAAATAATTAGGTTGATTGCTATCGTATCCATTCTCTATAAAATCTTTATGTCGTCTTTTAACGGAGTCTCTAAAGCTTGGTAATCGTTTCTTTTGAGAGAATAAATCGGGTTCATATACTGGAAATACTTCATTATCTGGTTTTTCTAATAAAGAACTTAATGGTAATCTGAGTCCCATTGGAGAATTACCAGGTGTTAGAAATAAGTGTTGTCTTCTAAATTCCCATTGACTTGTAAACCATTTCCCTTCCGTGCAATTTAAAGGCAGCAAATACCCCACTGGAGTGGACGTGCCTTTTTCTAAAATATCTTTGAGTTTATTTTTGACTAACGTATTGTCTCTATCTTTTGTAGGATCTACATCTATAGGGAGATTCCCGTGTTCCCATAAAAAATAGAAGGCATCTTCAAAACCTGGTATTATATGCTGTGTAGAAACCCCTAAATACGCCGTTAAGGTTTCTAAAAATAATTTATCGTAATCTGGTGGTACTGTATAATTGTCAACATACGTACCGAGATATCTTTTATTATACCAAATTGGTCTTTGATCTTTTCGCCAACAAATTTCTATTTGCCATCTTGGTAAAGGTTCGCCTGGATACCATTTACCCTGAGCATGATGCAACACACCACCTTTACCAAATTCGTGATGTAAACGTTTCGATAATTCTTTGGCAAGTTTTTGTTTGTGAGGTCCGTCTGCATCTGTATTCCATTCCGGAGACTCTAAATCATCAATTGAAATAAAGGTCGGTTCGCCTCCCATGGTTAAGCGTACATCATTCTTTTGTAATTGCCGTTCTACTTTATGCCCTAATTTATCAATGGCTTTCCATTGGTCTTCGGTATATGGCTTTGTGACTCGTGGTGATTCAAAAATTCGTGTGACTTTATTTTCAAAGAAGAACTCCGTTTCACATTTGTCGGTCATTCCCGAAACCGGAGCCGCACTTTCAAACGAAGGAGTACAGGCTAAAGGAATATGACCTTCTCCAGCTAATAGGCCAGAGGTAGCATCAAAACCAATCCAACCAGCACCAGGTAAATACACTTCTGCCCAAGCGTGTAAATCGGTAAAATCCTCTTCAGGACCAGAAGGGCCATCTAATGACTTTTCATCTGATCTTAGTTGCACCAAATAACCCGAAACAAATCGTGCTCCAAAACCTAAATGTCTTAAGGCTTGTACAAATAACCAGGCGTAATCTCTACACGATCCTTTTTTTGTTTCTAAGGTATCTTCACAGGTTTGAACACCAGGATCCATTCGGATATTATAGCTTAGATATTCGTATATTTTTTGATTCACATGAATTAAAAAATAGATGGTTTTTCTGGGAGTATAGTCTAGTGTTTCTAAAAATTCATTTAGTAATTCACCATCGTCTGTAATTTCTAAATAGGGCTGTAGCTCTTTTTTAACCGTTTCGGTATATTTAAACGGAAATTCCTCAGCATATTCTTCAATAAAAAAATCGAAAGGATTAATGGTTTGTAAATCTGCAATAATCTCAACGTCCACAGACAACTCATCTGTTTTCTCAGGAAACACCAGACGCGCCACATAATTACCAAATGGATCTTGTTGCCAGTTGAAAAATTGATTTTCTGGAGTAATCTTTATGGAATAGGATTCAATTGGAGTTCTAGAGTGTGGAGCTGGTCGTAATCTAAAAACATGCGGAGACAAGGATACTTTACGATCATATTTGTACGTAGTCTTATGAGATATTACAATTTTTAATGCCATAGCGTTCGTTGGTATATAAATTCAGTAGCACATTAGTTTGAATAACACTAATGTCTATGCAAAATAAGGTATTTTACCTAAACCTAATATGGAAACTAAACGATTGTTAATTTTTTTGGATTAATCCAATCAAAAGCAGAAATGGTTTTTAAAATCGTAATTAAAATGGTTAAAAAATACTCATTTCTGAATGAGTAGTCACCGTTTCTAGTAATTTCATACCTTTAAAAGAGTTTCCGTTGGGATTTAACTTAGGACTCCAAACCGCAATCGTAAAGTTATTAGGATATAAGGCGACAATACCTCCGCCAACACCACTTTTTCCTGGTAATCCAACTTTAAATGCAAATTCACCAGACTCATCATAGAAGCCACACGTAAGCATTAAAGCATTAATACGTTTAGTTTGGCTGCTTGTTAAAATCTTTTTGCCATCGTTTAATTTTAGGCCTCCATTAGCTAGAAATGAAAAGGTACGTGACAATTGCTCGCAATTCATTTCTAAAGAACACATATCGAAATAAAAATCTAATACTTCAGCAGGATCGTTTTTAATATTACCCAAAGACTTTATAAAATTACATAAGGCAACATTTCGGAAACCTGTGGCTTTTTCAGAATCAGCTATTTTATCAGAGTAGTTCAAATCGGGAATATCACTGAGGTCTCTGACAAATTCTAGAAACTCTTCCCTTGCATTTTCTAGATGCGAAATTAAGATGTCGCAAATAACAATAGCACCAGAGTTCACAAAAGGATTACGAGGAATACCTTTATACGTTTCTAGTAAAAGAAGCGAATCGAACTTAGTTCCCGAAGGCTCAACATCAATACGCGTCCAAATACGTTCTCCAAGAAATTTAACAGCTAAAGAGAGTGATAATACTTTGGCAATACTTTGAATAGAAAATTTCTCTAAATGGTCTCCAATTCCAAAATTATGACCGTCTAATTTTGTTATATGTACTCCAAATTTATCGGGATCAACGTTCGCTAATTCCGGTATGTATGTTGCTAGTTTACCTTGATTTTTAAGGGGTTTCGTAAACTTGTATGCGTTTTCTATAATCTGACTGTAATCTGAATTCATGTGCTTTACTACTTTTGAAAAATTAGAGCAAGTTAAGTTTTAAATTGGTATTTCTAAATAGGTTGTCGTTCTGAAACTTATATTAATGTGTAGCTCATCTAATTGTTCATGGCTAAAAAACTGAAACCGCTACAATAATATTGAATTGGTTTTTATCTAATTTGAATATAAAATGAGAAAAACCCCAATCATAATGCCTGCTAAAGGCACTAATTTTTTACGTTTGTTTTGTTCTTTAAATACCAAACCACCAACGACAACGGCTATTAAGATTTGACTGCGTTTTATAGCCGATAAAAGCATAATTAAAGCATCCGGATCTTGTAAGGCTTTAAAATAGAAATAGTCTGCGGCTTGTAATAAGACTCCCACAGCAACAATGGACCAACGAAATTTAAAGGCTTGTCGTTTTTCTGCATACGGAAACCACGTGATGGTTAAGATGACTAGTAAAATTAATATGGTGTATAGGCAAAACCAGAATTGTAAGGTTTGTGGGTTGAGACTTAAGTTTTGAATTAAGAATTTATCATATAAACCACTGGAAGCACCTAAAAATGTAGCTCCAATTATAGCGAAAATCCATTTATTGCGTTTGAAGTTAATGCCTTCTTTTTTTCCTATTTTAGAATAAAGCATTACTGAAAAAATGATGAGGAAAAAGCCAATCCATTGTAAGGTATTTGGTTTTTCTTGGTAAATTAAAATGGCACCAATAAAGGTAAAAAATGGTCCTGCAGAACGAATGGGAGTCACAATCGTAATCGGCAAATGCTTTAAGGCTTGGTAGGCTAATATCCATGAACTCGCCATAATTGCTGATTTTATAAAAATAAAACCATGAGTTTGCCAAGGGATATATTGAAAATTGTAGCCATTAGCGAGCGCATATTCGGGCTGATACAACGACCAACAGTAAAAACTAGCAATAAATAAAAAACCACTAGAAACCGTTCCTAAAAGCACAGGAAATACTTCGTTTCCTTGTACGGCATGTTTTTTACATAAGTTGTGTAATCCTAAAAAGAGTGCGGCCAATAAGCCTAAATACATCCACATATTGGACTATAAATTTTAGTAATGAATTGTTGTGAAGGATTAAGATTTATCTACTCAAACGTATGTCTAATTTCACCCGTTGCAGATGCTTTCAACAACTGATTGAATGTTTTTATGCTGTCAAAATTTTCTGTGATTGCATCAGATACGGCAATTCCAGAAAGCCCTGTTTCTAATATATCTGTGACATCATCTGTGGTGATGTCACCAAAACCAATAATTGGTTTTTCTGTTATTAAAGCATTACTAATAGAGGCATAACCGTCTAAACTTAAAGCTTTAGTTGAACTATTTTTAGTTGATGACCTCAAAGGTCCTAACTTAATATAATCGATATCTTTAGCAAGTAATACCTCACAATCTTCTAAATTGTTTGCTGTACCACCAATAATTTGCCAAGTGTATAAAGCTGGTCTAACTGCAGTAGGGCAGATGTCTGATTTTTCTAAATGCACACCTTCTGCCTTAACTTCTTTAGCTATTTTATAATTAGAATTAATGATTAATCGTGTTTGAAAATGAAAGGTGATTTCTCGAGCAGCTTTGGCGATCTCTAAATATTTAGCATCCGAGACATCTGTAAGATGCAATTGTACTAACTCCGCACCAGATGTACATGCCTTTTGAATGTTTTCTAAATGCGCTTCAGGAGTATTTCCCTGAGATATGTAATGTAGTTTAGATATAATCATGTCGTGGTGTCTTAATATTAAGCCTTCTCTTTAAATGCGGCGCAAAAATACAAATGTTTGGTGGTGTAAGTCATTAATATCGAATAGAAATAGATGGCTTCTTAGATCCTTAAGACTCTAAATCTTAATCAAACGGACAAACAGACTTATGCAAACAAATAAAAAAGCCTGCAAACATTACGTTATACAGGCTTTTCGCTACTAATTAACTAGGGGTAATTATTTCAATGTTTCTAATAACTTTTCAGCAACTAACTCTGACGATGCTGGATTTTGACCTGTGATAAGGTTACCGTCTTGTACAGCATAAGGTGCCCATTTATCTCCGTTTGAATAGAACGCTCCATTCTCAATCAACATATCTTCAAGTAGTAATGGTACAACTTCGGTTAAACCAACTGCCGCTTCTTCTAAGTTTGAAAATCCAGTGACTTTTTTACCTTTTACTAATGCTGTTCCGTCTTCATTTTTTACATCCTTCAATACTGCTGGTGCATGACAAACGAATGCTATTGGCTTGTCTTGACGGTCAAACTTTTCAATTAATGCTACTGAATTTGCATCATTAGTTAAATCCCACAAAGGACCATGACCACCTGGGTAAAATACAGCATCAAAATCATCAGCATTCATATCTGCTAGTACTTTAGTGTTTGCAATTTTATCTTTTGCATCAGCATCCTTGTTATAACGGTCAGTAGCTTCAGTTGCCGCATCTGGCGAATCACTACTTGGATCTACTGGTGCAGCTCCACCTTTTGGTGTCGCGATTGTAATGGTTGCACCTTTATCTAATAAGGTGTAATATGGACTTGCGAATTCCTCAACCCAAAATCCTGTTTTCTTTCCTGTATCTCCTAGTTTATCGTGAGATGTTAATACGAATAATACCTTCATGTTCTTTTCTGTTTTTAATTCTTTTTGTCCTTCTGAAACGGTTTCAGAAGCTGTATTCTCTTTACAACTTGAGGCTGTAATTAAAGTTAGAATAACTACTATAGTTTGTAGTGTTTTCATTTTTTATAAAATCTAATGTCAGTTTGAGTGTTGAACAAATTGATCTTGATACATTCCGACGTCAACGTCGAGATACTCAAACGGACATTTCGTTTAAAATTAATATGCCATTTTTACGATTTTCTCTACTTTATCTGGTGAAAGCGATTGGTGTTCACCTAATCCCAACCATCCACGATCAGTAAAACGTTTTGCTATTTTTTCAGCCGTACCTTCATAATCTTTAGTGTAATCTGATAACTTAGTATCGATACCTAATTGGTGAAAGAAAGCTGTTGTTTTTTCAATCGCAGCATAAGCTTTATCGTCTGTGCTACCTTCAGTAACATTCCAAACACGCTCGGCGTATTGTGCTAATTTTTCTTTCTTCGATTCAAAATTAAACTTGTAATGGCTTGGTGCAATTACGGCTAAAGTACGTGCGTGGTCAATACCAAACAACGCCGTTAACTCATGTCCCATCGCATGAACAGCCCAGTCTGAAGGTACCCCTTTTTGGATTAATCCATTTAAAGCCATAGTACAACTCCACATAAAGTTAGAAGCAGCTTTATAATCTGTTGGATCTTTCATCACTTTAGGAGCCACCTCAATTAAAGTTTGTAAAATGCTCTCTGCGAAACGGTCTTGTAATAAGGCACCAACAGGATACGTCATGTATTGTTCTAAAACATGAGTAAAAGCATCTGTTAAGCCGTTTGCTAATTGACGTTCTGGAATAGACGTAATCACTTGAGGATCTAATATAGAGAACTCAGGGAATAAACCAGGTCCACCCATTGCTAATTTCTCTTGGGTTTCAGCTCTTGTAACTACAGCACCAGAATTCATTTCAGATCCTGTAGCAGGAAGCGTTAAAACGGTTCCGAAAGGCATTCCTTTTTCAGTTCTAATATTTTGGGTTAAAATATCCCAAGGAGTCTCACCATCATAAACCGCAGCTGCTGATAAAAACTTAGTCCCATCAATTACAGATCCACCACCAACGGCTAATAAGTATGTAATGTTTTCATCTTTTATCACCTTTAATGCTTCCATTAACTTAGCGTATTCCGGATTTGCAGGAATACCACCAAACTCAACAACATCTACTTTAGATAAGGCTGTTTTAACCTGATCGTAAATGCCGTTTTTCTTGATACTTCCTCCACCATATAGCAATAATACTTTGGAGTCTTTAGGTATTTCGTTTTCTAGTTTTTCTATTGTGTCCTTTCCAAAAATTATTTTGGTAGGGTTTTTAAAATCAAAATTATTCATCTTCTTTTCTTTTTATCTTATTTATAATTCAACTACCATTTTCCCTTTGTTTTTACCTTCAAATAAATCGATAAACGCACTCGGAATGTTATCAAAACCTTTAACTATGGTTTCTGAATAGGTTAGTTTGTCTTCTGCTAACCATTGTGATAATTGCTTCATAGCTTCTGGGAATTTGTCCGTATAATTAGAGACAATAAACCCTTGCATTAACGCACTGTTTTTTACTAAAAACGGTTGAACGCTCAAGCTTTTTGGTGCCTCTGTATTGTTATAAACCGAAATGGCTCCACAAACAATGATTCGTGCGAGTCTATTAATATTCACTAAAACCGCATCTGAAATTGGACCTCCAACATTATCAAAATAAATATCTACACCATTTGGTGCTGCTTCTGCAATGGCAGCTTTCATGTCTTTTGTGGTTTTATAATTGATACCAGCATCAAAACCAAACTTGCTTTTTAGAAGTTCTATTTTTTCATCCGTTCCAGCGATACCAATCACTTTCAGGCCGAGAATTTTTCCAATTTGTCCTACAACAGATCCAACGGCACCAGCTGCACCAGAAACTACTAATGTTTCTCCTGCTTTCGGTTTTCCAATTTCGGTTAATCCTGTGTACGCTGTTAAACCTGTCATGCCTAAAATCCCTAAATAAGCAGATAATGGTGCTTTAGACGGATCAACTTTAGTTAAGCCTTCAGCTTTAGAGACTTGTTTTGTTTGCCAATTAAGCATACCAGAAACATAGTCACCTTCTGCAAATTTTTCATTTTTAGATTCTAATACTTTGGCGATAACGCCAGATTGAATCGGTTTATCAAGTTGAAATGGTGGCACGTATGATTTGGCATCACTCATTCGTCCTCGTAAATAAGGATCTACAGAAACATATTTGGTTTCTAATAGTAATTCTCCTTGGTTTACTGTGTTTTCAGATTCCTCTGTTTTAAATTCGAAATCTGACATTGAAGGTTTTCCTTCAGGTCTATTTTTTAATAAAATTGTCTTTGTCATGATTCTTTGTTTTTTTAGTTAATTACAGTTACTAAATCTTCCATAGGTTTTCTCACCTTAACAAGATCTACTAACCAATCTTCATTTTCTTTTCTGTAGCCAACAGGTAATAATACCGCGCTACGTAATCCTTTTTCTCTTAGTCCTAAAATTTCATCAACTGCATCAGGATCAAATCCTTCAAGTGGAGTGGTATCTACGCCTTCAAAAGCCGCAGCAGTTATCGCTTGTGAAAATGCGATATACGCTTGCTTAGCGGCATGGTTAAAGTTTTCTTCCGCATCTTTTTGAGGATATGAACTTAGTAGCATTTGGCGATAGTTTTCCCAACCTTCGTTTTTAAAACCACGAATCTCATTAGTTAAATCGAACATATAATTAATTCTATCTGCCGTTTACGTATCCCAAGCTGCAAAAACGAGTAGGTGAGAGCAGTCTGTAATTACCGACTGGTTCCATGCTACAGGTTTTATCTTTTTTTTTATATCTTGATTTGTAATCACCATAATCTCAAAAGGTTGTAAACCACTTGATGTTGGTGCTAAACGTGCTGCTTCTAAAATGCGTTGTATTTTTTCTTCTGGTACCACGTTTCCATTCATTGCTTTAGCGGCATATCTCCAATTTAATTTATCTAATAATTCCATATTTGTAATTTCTTTTTTTAAGCGTTGTTTCCTAATTTATTAATGTCATCTGACGTTATAATCACATCAGCATAATGTTTTGTATTTGCTAAGTGTATCATAGCTTGCGCAATGGTTTCGGCATTCACTATTTTATATTTCTTTAATTTACCGATGAATAACGGTTGAATTACCTTGAAAATCACCAATCCTATTTTTTCTAATAGTCTAGATTCTTGTCTATCACCACCAATTAAAGACGGTCTTAAAATAAATGTCTTTTTAAGTTGCTGCTTTAAGACGTTGTGTTCCATTTCTCCTTTTGTCTTATTGTAAAACACATTACTATTTTTATTAGCTCCCATTGCTGAGACGACTAAAAATGTAGAAATGTTATTTTCTTTTGAAAGCTTTGCTGCTGCAACCGGAATTCCGAAATCTATTTTCTTATAAAGTGTTTTATCTGGTGTCTTTTTCGCCGTTGTACCAATACAACAAAACACCTCGTCTGCGGTAAAGTCATTTTTAAATTGGTTGAACTCTAAGAGATCTCCAATAAATTGTTTGACTTTATTTGGTAAACCTTCAATTTTAGAGCGTGAAAACAATTTAATAGTATCGTAACGGTCGTCTTCAATTAATTTTTGAAGAACATGAGATCCTGTTAATCCTGAAGCTCCTAATATGATTGCGGTTTTTTTCATCTTATTTACACATTTTTATACTGCTCCAAGCCGATTGATAAGCCTCTTCTAGATGTGCTTTATCTAAAGTAAATGAACCTCGTTTTTGAGTCATCATTAAAAAAGATAAAGGGTTGATAGCGTAAGCATATAATATGTAATCCGAGAGCGGTTTTATAACGCCTTCTTTTTTACCACGTTCCCAAAGATCGAGTAGGGGTTGTAAATGCTTAATGCCTTCTTGTCTGCTTTCCTCATCTATCATTGGAGTATTATCACACTGTGCTAAAAACATAGCATGCTCGCATTCGTTGAGTTTAAAGTCGGCAATGCGTTTCCATATCATTTCAAAGCCTTCTTCAATTGGCATGTTAGGATCAAAATCGGCAAATGCATAATTGGTGTATTCGGCCTTAACATCTATATACGTTTGATTTACTAAATCTTGTTTATTTTCGAAGTATAAGTAAATCGTGGCTGGTGACACATTAGCCATTTTAGCAATCTTACTCATAGGAGTCGCATGGAACCCGTTGTTGTTAACCAGCTCTATGGTTGCCTTAACGAGTGCATTACGTTTATCTATACTTTTTTGAAGTTTTGCCATTGTGTTTTAATTCTGATGCAAATATACAGAAAAAATGAACGTTCATTCTTTTTTTAACAAAGGTTTAAGTTTAGACTTTAAATGAGCATTCTAAAATGAATATCGTTTGCTTAAACTAATGCGTTTTTCGGGTTGGCATGACTTCTAGGATGGTTTCTAAAAGTAATGAATAGAGTAGTAGAAACAAGTAGTAACACTAAATACCAAGTATTAGATACCAAATCCAAATACGTAATATTACCATTCGCGAAACTTAAAATCATTAATACTTGCGCGCCATATGGCAAAAGTCCTTGTGTAATACAGGCAAACACATCTAAGATTGACGCCGTTTGTTTGTTATCTAAGCCATATTCATCATTAATAGATTTAGCTATAGAACCTGAAATAATAATCGAAACCGTATTGTTTGCAATGGCCGTATTAATAGTGGAAACTAAGGCGGCAATGCCGAATTGCGCTGTTTTCTGATTTCTAATCAGGGTTTTAATTTTGACTAAAATAAATTCAATACCTCCATTGTAAGCTACCAAAGCTGCTAAACCACCAGTTAATAGAGATAGCAGGAAAATCTCTGTCATGTTGGTAAAACCTGTATAGCTGATTCTAGTAAATTCAATGATTGAAAAATCCCCATAAAACACTCCTAGAATTCCCGCTGAAATAACACCCAACATCAAAGTTGTAAAAACGTTAATACCTATTATAGATAAAACAATCACAATAACATAGGGAGCAATCTTTAATACAGAATAGGAATATGCGACGGTTTCTGTACCATCCGTTTGCAGACTTAAGCCTTGATAAATAAGAATTCCAATAGTTACAAGCGCTGCAGGTAAGGCAATCTTAATGTTGGCTTTAAATTTATCGCTCATTTTACAGTCTAAAGATTGGGTAGCTGCAATGGTAGTATCCGATATTACCGATAAATTATCTCCAAACATGGATCCACCTAATAAGGCTCCACATAAAATCCCCAAAGAGAAATCACCAGTGTCCGCAAATCCAATCACTATAGGAGCCAAAGCTACAATAGCACCAACGGAAGTTCCTGTTGAAACGGATAAAAAAGCAGCGATTATAAAAACTCCGAAATAGATGTATTGGCTATTAATGAGGTCTAATCCTAAATGAACAATGGTATCTACACTTCCCGTAGCTTTTGTGACGGCCGCAAATGCACCTGCTAGTAAATAAATTAAACACATGGTGAGTATTTTAGGATCTCCACAACCTTCTAAAAGTGTGCTAATTTTAGAATTGATAGACTGCTTAAACATGAGAAACGCCACTAAAATTCCTGCAATAACCGCAATAGGAGCAGGTAAGGCGTAAAAATCATTTTGAATAATTCCAACACTTAAAAACGTAATGATGAATACAAAAAATGGAAGTAAGGCTTTAAAACTTGGAGTAATTGGTTTAATTGACGACATGAATCTGTTTTTTGTCAGAATCACAAAAAGTAAACAACAAGTAAATACGTGGGAATTGGTGTAACGTTTTTTCCAAAGTATTTGGCTTATCTTATTTAGCACCTTGCTCGTTACTGCAGGTTGCTATCTCTTTTTGAGATTCTTGATAATTAAGTGGGCAAAACTAAAGGGTTTTTAAATACTAAAACTTAAAATTGTGTTATTTTTTTAAACTAAATTTTAAGCTGTATTTTTCGAATTAAATATTAATCAAGTAATTTTTATGATACATCTTTTTGTAAATGTCTTTACTAAACATATACAACTGTGCTGGTTTTTTAGACACACCCACTTGTTTTTCATCTAAAGGAATGATGTACTTTTTATTAATCAGTTTTCGTCTGAAATTACGGTTATCAATCTCTATTCCTAAGATAGATTCATAAAGATCTTGCACGTCGTTTATAGTGAATTTGTCTGGAAGTAATTCGAATATAATGGGTTCAGCTAAACATTTTGTTTTTAAATCCTCATGTGCTTCTTCTATAATTTGCTGGTGATCAAATCCTAGTTCTGGTAATTCTCTAACAGGGAACCATTTAGCCTTGTACTTATTATTTTTTACGTCAACACATTCTGTTTTTAGTAAAAAATAATACGCTATCGTGACCGTTCTAAGGTTGAATTCTTGATTTTGAATCCAGATAAGATCCTTTTTATTTGATAAACGATCTGGATTCCCAAAAGCCTTAAATTGTTGTTTATACTGATTTGTTAAACCTGTCAACTCTTTCAATACGCGCGTCGCGGATTCATCTAAAGTTTCATCTTCATAAACATGATAGCCAGTTAGCACATAATCATCAACCAGAATTTCTTTGGTAGCGCTAGCTTCTAAATACCGTTTTATAAGTAAGACATTCAAAGATTTTGTATTGGTATCGTATCCAAAAACAACACAATCTACAGATAAATTCAGAATTTTATTTGGTATCATACTATCAAATTATCTGATAAAAGTAAATAATTATACTGAATAAACGTCATTATTACATTAAATATTTATTTGTTAACCCCTTTATAAATAAAGCATTCAAGTATCAATATACCATAGTATCAAGGTAATATATTGTATTTTTATGGGGTTGATTAGGAGTTATTCAAATATTATTTTATACATTTGACAAATAAACGTAAATATGACGTTTGCAAATAAAGCAGTATTAAAACCATAGAATTATAATTACATAAATCTTAATTCAGAACATTAACTAACGACAAATACATTGGTATGTACGTCAGAATAAAAAACTAAACAAGACTAATTTCAATTTATAAATCATGGACGCTACCAATGACTTTCAACAATTCGAAAACTTAGAAGACGAACAATTGCCAATTGCAAAACATAAATTGCATAATTGGACGCATTTTGCTGGTATTTATGCCGCTGAGCACGTTGCTGCAACTGAGTTTGTTATTGGTGCTACTTTTGTGGCTTTAGGAGCTACAACAAAGGATATTCTATTAGGATTATTAATTGGTAATATTTTAGCTGTTTTAAGTTGGACCTTCATTACATCTCCTATTGCTGTAGATACGAGATTAAGCCTATACACATATCTTAATAAAATCGCAGGTGATTCAATGACCAAACTTTATAATTGGGCTAATGTCATTATTTTTACAGTGATTTCTGCTGCGATGATTACAGTATCTGCAACAGCGGTTAGGTTTGCGTTTAATATACCTCCACAATTAAATTGGTATCCCACCAATTCTTGGTTTGTACTCATCGTATTAATTGTTGGAACAGTCGTTGTATCTATAGCTATTTATGGTTTTAAAGCAGTTTCAGAATTTGCTGGTATATGTGCTCCTTGGTTATTTGTAATGTTTACCTGTGGTGCATTTGTGCTTTTACCTGCTTTATCTTTGGAAGTTTTAGGTAAGCCATTACCAAATGGATGGGCTGACTTTGTAAGCTTAGGTGACCAATCCATCTGGACAGGTATAAACAGTGATGGACAACAAGGTATAGGTTTAACAGAAGTTATTGGTTTTGCTTGGGCTGCTAATACCATCACGCATTTTGGACTGATAGATATGGCCTTATTCCGATTTTCTAAAAAGAAATCATACGGATTAACCACCAGTACAGGCATGATGTTTGGGCATTATGTAGCTTGGATTTCTGCTGGAATTATGGGAGCAGGAGCGGCCGTTATCATCGGAAAATCTATAGTAGAATTAGATCCAGGTGATGTCGCTTACTACGCTTTAGGATGGTCAGGATTTGTTATTGTTATTGTAGCCGGCTGGACTACGGCAGTTGCCAATCTCTATAGAGCAGGTTTGGCAGCACAGGCGATATTTAAAAGTCATTCGCGTAAAAAAACCACTATAGCAGTAGGATTAGTAACTATGGTCGTGGCCTGTTTTCCTTTTGTGTTTTCTCAAATACTTCCGTTACTTACTTATGCTGGTTTATTAGTTGTACCTGTAGGAGCCATAGTGTTTTCAGAACATCAAATATTTCCCCGAATTGGTTACACACGCTATTGGTTACATTATCGTCAATTGACTGTTAGTACTCCTGCAATTGCCTCTTGGGCACTTGGCCTTGTTTTTGGATTTGGTTTAAACGCATTAAATGTAATGTCATTCTTTTATCTCTTTATACCAACTTGGATATTCACTATATTAATCTATACCTTTTTAGCTGGCCGCTATGGCGCTAAAAATAAGTACCCAGAAGCAGAAGAAAAAGAAAAAATCCGCAACACAAACATCTTAAAATTTCAAGAGCAAAAAGCAGAAGGAGAACGTATAATCATCAAAGACACAACCCTTTTCACTAAGCTATTAAGAGGCATCTCTTTACTTGTATTAATCATAACGGTAATATTAGCCTGTATTGTCTTATTTGGTAGTGAAAATGCGGAGTCGTACACACAGAATAGAGAGGTATTTTATAAATACGCATTTATCTGTACAGTAATATATTTTGTTACGGCCTATTGGGCACTTAAGCGCGGAAAAATTAAAAACACTTAAATATCATGGAAATTAACATCAAACTTAATCAAGAGAGTTTAACAGAAATTTCTAAAAGAATTTCTTGTCCAACTTATGATAGAAGCCAGATCAAAACGGGTATTATACATATTGGTATTGGTGGTTTTCACAGGGCGCATGAAGCCTATTACACCGATCAATTACTACATAACAACGCAATAACCGAATGGGGCATTTGCGGAGTGGCTTTACTGCCTTCTGATACTAATATATATAACACTTTAAAAGCACAAGATGGTCTTTACACATTAATGGTTAAGGAGTTTGATGGCTCATTAACCAAACGTGTTATTGGCTCAATAACCGAAATCCTTTTTGCCCCAGAAAATCCGATACACGTCATTCAAAAAATGGCGAGTCCAGAGGTTAAAATAGTGACTTTAACTATTACGGAAGGCGGTTATAATTACAATGAAGCTACAAAGTCATTTGACAAGGAAAATCCTACAATTCTTCATGATATAAAGAATCCATCGGCTCCGAAAACAGTATTTGGCTATTTAACTCAAGCTTTAAAACTAAGAAAAGATAAGGGAATCCAAGGATTTACCATTCAATCATGTGATAACATACAAGGCAATGGTGATATGACTAAAACAATGCTTTTGAGTTATGTAGAAATGGCAGAACCAAGTTTGGCAGATTGGATTGAAGAGCATGTGTCTTTTCCAAATAGTATGGTAGATCGTATTACACCAGCAACATCACCATCTGATATTGAACGATTAAAGACAGAAGTTGGTATTGTTGACGCTTGGCCTGTGGTATGCGAACCATTTAAACAATGGGTTATTGAAGATGATTTCGTCAACGGCAGACCACTTTGGGAAGCTGTTGGTGTGCAGTTTGTTAAAGATGTGGTGCCTTATGAAAAAATGAAACTGAGTCTTTTAAATGCAGGCCATACTGTTCTTGGTGTTCTAGGGGCATTATCAGGCTATGCTACAATAGATGAAGCGGTTCATGATACTCAAATAAGTACGTTTTTAAAGCATTATATGGATACGGAAGTTACACCAACTTTAGCCGATTTGGAAGGTGTGGATTTAGAAGCCTACAAAGCATCATTGTTACAACGCTTCGGCAATGTAAATATTAAGGATCAAATAGATCGGATTTGCTCAGAAAGCTCAGCTAAAGTTCCAATATTCGTATTGCCTACAGTAGTCGCTAATTTAAAATCTAAAGCATCTATTGACTTTGCCGCATTCCTTATTGCTGCATGGGCCATTTATAGCTTAGGAAAAGATGACAAAGGAGGCGACTTAATTATAAAAGATGCCATGGCAAACACTTTACATGATAAGGCAGTGGTAGCATCAAATGGAAATCCAAAAGCTTTTTTAGAAATTGAATCTGTTTTTGGACAACTTAAAAATTCCGAACGATTTGTTGAAGCTTACACCACAGCGTATCTTAATATAGTGAAAGTTGGTATCACAAAGAGTATTCTTAATTTAAACACTATTTAAATGAAAAACATAGTATGTTTTGGAGAAGTGTTATGGGATGTTTTTCCTAATCGTAAAAAAATTGGTGGAGCCCCTTTAAACGTCGCGTTGAGACTTAAAGCGTTTGATAATAATGTATCTATAATTACCAGAATTGGTGAAGATTTAGATGGAGAAGGTCTTTTTCAGTTTATTAAAGAGAATGGAGTAGCGGTAGATAATATTCAAATTGATTCGGAGTTAAAAACAGGAGACGTAGCCGTTTTGTTAAATGACGAAGGTTCGGCATCTTATACTATAAATTATCCAAGAGCTTGGGACCGTATACAACTAACAAAAGAGGCTGAAGCCATTACTATAGCGTCAGATGCTTTTATATTTGGAAGTTTAAGTACTAGAGATCATAGCACAAAAAAAACGCTATATAAGCTTTTAGAAATTGCTCCATATAAGATTTTTGATGTTAACCTTAGAGCTCCATATTACACTAATGAAATTTTAAATCACTTAATGGAGGCTGCAGATTTTATTAAGTTTAATGATGATGAGATTATTGAAATCGTTACACATCTAATTACGAAAGCTGCGGATTTTAAAAAATTCAATGATAAGGAAGTTACAGCCATTATAAATAAGCTAAATTCCGATACACAAACTTTGGAAGGAAGCATAAAGTTTATAGCTCAGCAGACCAATACAGCATCAATTTGTGTCACCTTAGGCTCAAAAGGAGCTATACTGCTTTATAATGGTACCTTTTACTATAATAAGGGTTATAAGATAAAAGTCGTAGATACGGTGGGTGCAGGCGATTCATTTTTAGCCACTCTAACGGATCAATTACTTAAGGGTGAAGCGCCACAAACGGCGATTGATTTTGCTTGCGCTATTGGTGCTGTTGTAGCGAGTAGTGAAGGAGCTAATCCTAAACTTAATCAAAATGACATAGACGCATTATTAACTAAACATATAAATTGCTAAATTCTAGATCCCTCGCTAGTAGTAATTTTAAAAAAGCTTTATGATATATTCATAAAGCTTTATTTTTTTTCAAAAAAAATCTAAACCAACAGCTAGCTTTTTTATATAAATTTTTCTTTAATATCTTCTAATTTAACAACCTTAGTTTTAGCAATAAAAGTCATAAATAAATACATGGCCATTACATGGCAGCTAACGGCTAATACGGTAAAAGTTTTATCGTAAAATAAAAACTCGTTAATAGCAATTAGTGTAATTTGAAAAAAAGTAAAAATACATGATGCTAATAAAACCGTACTATTATGGTATGTGTCACGAATGTGAATAAAGGCAACCGTTACGGTATAAATTATCAAACTTATTGAACATAAAAAAACAAAGAACAGCTGAATACCTGGTAAAAAATCAATAAGCAAGTCTACAATCGCACAAACTATATATAAGATCAATATAGCACTTACAATTACTGAAAAAGATAATACCGACCTTAACTTTCCTTTATGCAAGTATTTCTTAAGACTCAACGCGCAAAATATTAAATATATCGAAGCAAATATAGCAACCCATATAAAGCATGCTTCAAAACAATAAATTGACAAGATATCAGAAATTAATATAGCCAATAAGGCTAGAGGAAATAGCAGATTAGCTCGCTTCTTTGTAAGGCTTATATATTTGATGAAAATTGAAAAAATAACAACGGGTAAAGCGTATACTAATTGTGCTCTTTCAAGAAAGATACTTATAAATATAGCCGCCAGAAATGAAATGTAAAATACACAATCAATAAAGACTGTCTTTTTTAGAAAACGAGTATTGACTTCTACTTTTTTAGTCATTAGAATGAAGTAATAGTTGTTCTCATAGTATCAAATATACTTAATTTGAATTTTAAAAACAGACCTAATGTATTTAAAATCAATCTATATACTGTTTATTTGTGTTTTAATGACATAGAATTTATGGCCCCATAAAAAAAGAACATATTTTAAATAGCAGTGATTAAAAGAACAATTAACTATTCAAAAAATAAAATATAAGATCGATTTAAAGACTAACATGAGGCGGACAAGCACTTCTTTTTAGCATCATATATTCCCCGTTTTTTTTAAAATCACGGATTGAAATACCTGTGTAACGTTTAAACGTTTTAGATAAATGACTAATATCAGTAAACCCAAGTTCGTCAGCAATTTGAGTTAAGGTATAATCAGAATTTATTAAACGAATTTCTACTAATTTCAACTTTGCTTTAATAATGTATTCTCGCAAAGACATTTGAACTTGTTTTTTAAAATATTCACTCACGTAGGTAGGTGACATCATAAATACTTCAGCTAGATTTTCGACTTTTAATAATTCTGTTTTACTTATATGTTCATTAATATATGCAAGCATCTTGGTGATTCTATCATCAGTATGATTCGGAATCTCAAAATAACTACTCTTTTTAATATTACGGATAAGTATTTCTAAAACACTCGTCATCAGACTAGTAATCAAATTAATAGAAGTATTATCGTAACCTCTAGATTCTTGTAAAATCATGTCAATCAATCTAGTTAAATGACGTCTGTCAATTTCGTTTTGAATAATATCTCCTGGTAATTGATTATAATTTGATAAAATATAGGATGCTTCTTTAAACCATTCATTTCGGTCGATGTTGATTCTATTTACGTTTTTAAAAAATGAGTCCGTGAACTTTAAAAATACAAATTGAGTAGGCTTTTTGATAGTAAAAGAATGACACTTTAAAGGAGGAAGTAGAAACAAACTTCCTTCCCCGTAATTGTATTCGTTGTAGTTAATACATTGCGTTCCTTCTCCTGTCTTGATTAATACAAGCTCGAAAAAATTATTCTTAACAGGTCGTTGTTTCCATTCTGTTAATTCTATGTCTTGTATTTCGAAAGGTTTGTAAGATTCTATGACTTGCATAATACTTAATTTTAGCGCAAATTAAAGTCAAATTTATATGAAAAAGTATTATTCATCTCTATTTTCACTTTAAAAACCTTTAAAAATACATCATTATCCATTCATTATACAAAATCAGGTTAATATTCTAATTCTTATTTTTGTATAAAATAAATTCTATTGATTTTAAAGCAGCTTAGAAAACATTCCATCTTATCCATTTCGGTAGGGATACTATTCGCATGTAGTTTAATTGTGTTTTTCGCTACAGAAGCCAGTTATAGCACCATTGAAAGGGCTTCATTATGGGTTAGAAATTATTTTGGCTATTTCTATTTATACCTAGGATTTGGATGCGTATTAGCACTCATACTCATTGCTTTTTCTAAATATGGAAATATAAAACTAGGAAAACCATCCTCTAAACCAAAATACACACTTTGGTCCTGGACAGCCATGTTATATAGTGCAGGTATGGGATCAGGTATTTTATTAAGAGCAGTGCAAGAGCCTGTTTTTATGCAACAAAATCCACCTTTTGCATCTCAATTATCTCCAAATATCTTAGCTCTAGAGTTTACCTTTTATCAATGGGGATTAACAGCTTGGGCATTTTACGGCCTTTTTGCAATGGTTGTTGGCTACGCGCTGCACGTTAAAAAGAAGAAAGTCAGGATTAGTGCCACAATAAGTGATCATGTAAAAAGTAAGGTTTTAAGAAAAGGAGTCGATATTACTACAATTATAACTACTGTATTTGGACTAATTGCAGCAATTGGCCTTGGAACAACTCAAATTAATGGAGGTCTTAATCATATTTCAGATTCTAATTTTGGAATCGCAACAACCATTGGGCTCTGTGTTTTTATATCGACCATAGCATGTTATTCTGCATGGCAAGGGGTCAATAAAGGAATAAAAATATTTTCAAAACTAAATATCATTGTCACTTTTACGATTTTAATGTTTGTATTTACCACAAGTGATATGGGTGGTATTTTGGTTTCGTTTTCTAAATCAACTATGCATTATATCATAAATTTTGCCCCGATGAGTTTAGCCTTGGGATCTTATAATCCTGGTATAGAATTTTTAACTGATTGGACGTTTTATTATTGGGCCTTCTGGTTAGCGTGGGCACCTTTTACAGGAATATTTATTGCAAGAATATCCAAAGGGCGCACCATAAGGCAATTATTATTAGGTGTTTTAATTATACCGTCTTTGGGGACGTTTTTCTGGTTCTCTGTTTTTGGCACTTCCGCATTCCATTTAATAGAAGAATGGGGAGTTTACAATAACGAATTCAGTAATGTATTCACTTCTATATTTATATTTTTTGAACACTATCCATATGCGTCAATTTTAAATATAACATCCCTGTTTTTGCTGATAAGTTTCTTAATAACTTCAGTAGATTCAGCCGTATTTGTATTAAGTATGTTTACAGATAAGGGCTCTAAAAATCCCAGCAAAACACATCGCGTTATTTGGTCTGTTTTTATTTTATTAGCAACAATCGCTTTGATTCTTTTAGGTAATGCTAAGACAAATATTAATGTTTTAGAAGCTGTTCAGCGCTTATTAATTATTACATCTTTACCATTTTCGTTTTTCATTATCATTATGTTCTACTATTTTATTAAAGATCTTAGGAACAGAAAGATGAAAGAAAAAAAATAACACACTATTTTTTCTGTTAGTTTTTTACTTTTTACACGATTAATACACAACCTATTTAAAGCATGATTATATGGATCTATTTAATCAAACGGACTTATTTTCTACAGATGAAATTCATAAAACAACATTTGATTTACCAGGTGCTGATATAACATTGTTTGAAAACTTTTTCACTACAGAAGAGAGCAATAGGCTTTATAATAGCTTGCTAAAACATACCTGTTGGGGACAAGACGCTATGACCATTTACGGTAAGAAGGTTAATTTACCGCGATTAACAGCATGGTTCGGTGACACAGATAAAACGGAACCATACGCTGCTTTTAATCGTAAAATGCTGCCATGGAATCCCGATTTAATTCTTATTAAAGAGCGAGTAGAAGAAGAGGTCAACGTCAAATTTAAACGCTGTTTACTCAATTATTACAGAGATGGAAAAGATAGCGTTGATTGGCATCAGGATTATGAAGAAAATCAGCGTAAAAACACGGTTATTGGCTCTGTCACTTTTGGGGCGACTAGACCTTTTCAGTTAAAACACGTCACGCGTAACGATCTAGGGCGAATAGCTATTCCGTTAGCACATGGAAGTTTGCTGCTTATGCAAGGTGCAACACAAAACAACTGGAAACACAAAATACCAAAAACCACAAAACAAATTCAACCTAGAATAAATCTTACTTTTAGATGGATTGAGTAAATTAAAAGAGGTATTACTAAAGGTTTATAAGTTCTAAATAGGTACAAATGAGAGCGGATAATGGCGCTACTTTATTTAAATTAAGAGTATTTTACAGTTTAGAGACATAAAAACCTTCTTTTGTACCAATATCACCTTTTGATGTACTTTAAATACGGATGCTGCTGCACATACATTTGCATTAAAATATTAAATAACTTTATAAATCACATAAAATGACAACACCAAACATTGCTAAAGAAGACATATTAAACGCTTTTAATTTTAGACATGCGACTAAGGAATTTGATGCTACGAAAACGGTTTCAGATGAAGATATCAATTTTATATTAAAAACAGCGCAGCTATCACCGAGTTCATTTGGTTTTGAACCTTGGCATTTTATAGTCGTTCAAGATAAAGAATTACGCGAGCTATTAAAACCTGTAGCTTGGGGTGCTCCATTAAAGTTAGATACTGCAAGTCATTTTATATTAGGCTTAAGTATGAAAGCGCCAATGGTTAAGCACAATTCAGATTATATTATACACATGATGAAAGACGTTAAGCAGTTACCAGAAGACGTCATTGAAATGTATTCTAAATTTTACAGAGAGTTCCAAGAACGAGATTTTAATTTGGATACGGATAAAAAGCTGTTCGATTGGTCTTCAAAACAAACCTATATCGCTTTGGGTAATATGATGACAGCTGCAGCTTTAATAGGAATTGATTCTTGTCCGATTGAAGGTTTTCATCAAGAAAAAGCAGAGGCTCTATTAAAAGATAAGTTTAATGTAGATACAGACAAATACGGATTGTCATTTATGACCGCTTTTGGATATAGAAAAGATAATCCTGCTCACGAAAAATCGAGACGAAGCTTCGAAGATATGGTAACGTTTAAATAAATTATTCTGAATAATTATTTTTTTGTCGTTCTGAACGCAGTGAAGATTTTTTTTTAAATATCCTATTGAAAGTGAACAAATTAAGTACAAAAAAACATGAAATCATAGCTTATAAAGAGACTTTTCTAGAAGTAAATGTTAATGCATTACAAAATGTATTATAAGCACTAGTTAGGGATATAAAAGCCATTTCTATAAATACAGCAGGCTTATAAAGTCTAATTTAGTATGACACCTATTTTTAATTAGAGTCGCTGTCTTAATTGATAATGGAACCATACAAGCTTAGGTGAAAATTTCGGAATTATTACTGAGAAAAATCAGGGTAGAGCACATGCGTTGCTAGAAATAGGAAATGCCAAGGATATAATAGTTTAAAGAAAAGGGGAGCTAATATAACATTCAGATGCCTAAGCGTTAGGTGCTTTGCTAGTGATAAAAGCGTGCTAAAGAATTTCTTTTCAATAGCTCATGATGCAAAAACATGGATATATTACTAAGCATCAGCAATTCAATATCGCAAAAAGACTGAGATGTTTTAGTACTTTTCATTTAAATTTGTATAATGAAGAAAATATTAGTCCTTTTTTCCCATCCTAAGTTTGAAAAATCTAGAGTTAATAAAGCGCTCGTAGATCATATAAAAGACATGGAAGGTGTTACTTTTCGCGATTTATACGAATGTTACCCTAGTTTTCATGTAGATGTGGAAGCAGAAAAAGAACTACTAAAAGCACATGATATTATCATTTGGCATCATCCATTTTATTGGTATAGTTGCCCTCCTTTAATGAAGCAGTGGATAGATCTGGTTTTAGAATTTGGTTGGGCCTATGGTCCAAACGGAAATGCGTTACAATCTAAAACATGTCTAAATGTTATTACTACAGGCGGAGCGCGAGAAGTATATTGTTCTGAAGGCACAAATAGTTTTACGGTAAATCAGTTTTTACGCCCCTTTGAACAAACCGCAAATCTATGCGGCATGAATTATTTGCCGCCATTTGCGGTGATGGGAACTCACCAATTGACTGAGAACCAATTAAACGCCTATGTCACTCAATATAGTCAATTAATTAAATTGCTTCAACAAAATCTAGCGTTAAGCGAGTTTAATGGATGCTTTTTTTTAAATGATATTCCTCAACTACAACCACAATAATCTATGACAGGAAGTATACTTTTCGAAGCCATCGTATTTCTATTAGGTGCCATTATTTGCGTATCTATAGCCAAACGATTAGGCTTAAGCTCAGTAATAGGGTATTTGTTAGCGGGTGTTTTAATAGGACCTTATGTTCTAGGTTTTATCGGGACTGAAGGCGAAGATATTATGCATTTTGCTGAATTTGGCGTTGTCGTCATGCTATTCTTAATTGGCTTAGAGATTGAACCCAAAAACTTTTGGGACATGCGAAAAACCATCCTTGGAATGGGTGGGTTACAAGTCCTGGGTACAATATTACTGTCTTATATTTTATTTACCTGTCTTGATTTTGATTGGAAGGTAGCATTGGTTATTTCTATGGCTGTTGCACTATCATCTACAGCTATTGCAATGCAAACCATTAAGGAAAAAGGATTGATGGATACGACATTTGGAACATCATCCTTTTCAATTTTATTATTTCAAGACCTTATTGTTATTGTAATGCTAGGAGCCATGCCTTTATTGGGCAATTCAAATACCATTTCTTCTGTAGATAATCACAACGAACATGTTAATCTGTTAGATAGTTTACCAATGGGTCTTCAAACATTAGCCATTATTTTATCTGTTATATTAATTATTGTAGCGGGTAAATACTTAATTGTACCTATGTTGCGTAAAGTGGCAAAAACCGAAGTGCGAGAATTATTAATTGCAGCCGCACTACTAATAGTGTTCTCTATTTCCTTTTTGATGGAATATGTAGGCTTGAGTCCAGCTTTAGGAGCTTTTTTAGGTGGCGTCGTACTATCTAATAGTGAATTTAAACACGAACTTGAAAGTACTCTTGAACCTTTCAAAAATCTACTATTAGGTTTATTCTTTATGGCAGTAGGTGCCTCAATCAATTTTATTGTAATTGCTAAAAGTCCGTTAACTATTGGAGGATTATTATTGGCTATAATTATACTAAAAGCAGTTGTGTTATTTATAACCGGTCAAATTTTTAAACTGAAATTAGATCAGAAATTATTGCTAACCTTTGGTTTGGCACAAGTGGGGGAATTTGCATTTGTACTGCTGTCCTTCGCTTTTGGTTTAAATATATTAAATCAAGAACAAATGGATATGATGCTTGTAATTACAGCTCTAACCATGTCACTCACGCCAATTATAAGCATTGTTAATGAGCGATTGATCCTTCCAAGAATTGGCACAAAAGAATCTGTAAAGCGACCGATGGATCATATTGCAAAATCGCAAAAAATAATTTTAGTTGGTTTTGGGCATTTTGGAAGTACGGTAGGACGATTTTTAAGATCACATGGTGTTGAGGCTACCATTCTAGATCAAGACTCTAATCGCGTAGATTTTTTAAGAAAAATGGGATTTGAGGTGTACTATGGAGATGCCACCCGTTTAGACTTATTAGAATCTGCGGGAATAGCTGAAGCCAAAATTCTTATATGTGCAATTGACAACCCTAGTGTTACGAAACAAGTGACTAAAATGGTCAAGGCAAAATATCCACATGTAGAGCTTATGATTCGTGTTAAAAACAGATATGAAGCCTATGATTTATTGAATTTAGGTATGGAAAACATATATCGAGAATCATTAGACACCTCTTTAGTTCTGGCTAAAGATGTATTAAGTAAAATGGGGTTTAGAAAATACACCTTAAATACACAAGTTCATAATTTCATTAAATATGAAGAAGCGATAATTAGGCGCTTAGCTAAAGAACTAAAACCCGGTGACGATAGCTATATTTTTAAAGCCCGTCAAGAATTAGAGCAGCAAGAAAAATTCTTAAATGAAGATTTTAAAAGAGGCATAGTAGATTTTGATAATCATTGGGATAGCGAACACATTAAAAAAGCTTTAGAAAAGTCGAAAGATTGAACAAGTTTGTTGCGGCCCAAGAGTAATGAAATATGCGGTCTTAAAGTATCTTATTACTAGCAGATGATGGCACTTAAGACTCTAAAAAAAGAATAATCTAAAAATTACAATCGCTTTTAGATGAACGAAAAGCGCAGTTTTATTGAGTATTTTCCTTAAAGCGCATCAAATTTTGTATCTTTTAAAACTGATAAATAAGAGCGATTTAAATATTAAAAAAACAAAATTAGTTTAGAGATAAAGAACTAGTTTTGCGTTCTTTTTTCAAAAACAAAATTTTCCGTCCAATGGATAACTTAATTACATTTTGTATAACCGTCTTTACCGGTTTTTTCGCCATCACTAATCCCATATCAAATATGACGGTTTTTGTGGCCTTAACTCAAGGTGCTAATAAAAAAACAAAAGATGACATTAATAAAAGAGCAAATATCATTGCCTTTATAATTGTCACTGTTTTTGTATTGTTAGGCAAGTTTATTTTTGAGTTGTTTAATATTAGTATTCCAGCCTTTAAAATCACAGGTGGGATTTTAATATTCTTTATAGGTTTTGAAATGCTACAATCTAAACAATCTAATGTAAAAAGTCTAAAGCATGTAGACATTGATGAAAACATAGCAGTATCACCATTAGCTATTCCTATTTTGGCAGGTCCAGGTACTATTGTTACAGCGATGAACTTTGTAGCCAACGTAGAACCGATTCACATTATTTTAGTCATCGCTATTTTTGGATTAATGAGCATACTTGCCTATGTAACCTTTAGATTAAGTGACAATATTGTGAAACTAGTCGGTAATAACGTTATCTCTGTTATTGGTAAAATAATGGGTTTAATTATTGCTATTATTGGTACTGGTATGATTATACAAGGGATTAAATTATCATTCAATTTAATGTCTTAATTCACTTGTAAACCCAACAAGTTATTGCGTTTTATTTCAACAAATTTCCACTGAGAAATCATTACCTGTTCTCATTGCTGAAATGGTTATAAACCTCCAAACCCTTATGTATTTATAAAATAAATTAAGAGCTCCTTTATGGCCGTTAATTTATTTAACAATCATTTAACTTCGTTTTGTTCGGCTTGTTCCGAACCAATCAATATATTTGCGCAGAATTTTACTGTACATGATCAATTTTATGTTCAAAATCAGTAGCAAATTATTAAAAAATGAAAGAAAACATCTGCCAAAAAAAAATGGGCTTAGTTGAGAAACTAGGAGTCCATTTAGAAAACAGAGAGCAGTTAGCACCTGTCGCCGCGCGAATTTTATCTTACATTATACTTACCGGAAAAAGAGGAGCCACTTTTGAAGACTTAGTAAGTATCCTTTGCGCAAGCAAGAGTACCATTTCAACGCATCTCAACCACTTACAAGATTTAAATAAAATTGAGTATTTCACAAAAACAGGAGATCGTAAAAAGTATTTTGTAATCAATAAAGATACTATAGTGCAGCATGTAGACAGAATGATAAGTCATTGGCAAGACGAACGCGAAGTGCATATCGAAATTAAAGCTTATAAACAAAAACAAAACAATGAAAAAATCGAAAATGAAGACGAGAAGTTCGATTTAACATTTCATAACGATTATATCATGTTTATAGATGAAGCGTCTTCGTCTGTAAAAGCCCTAAGAGAAAAATTAAAAAACAACCAATTCCAAATTTAAACTAAAACGAAATGAGAAAGACTAATTTATATACTATCCTAGGATTATTCTTAGTTATTGTCAGTTGTGGCGATAAACAAAATGCAGCCGCACCATCCGAAGCTCCACCTGCACCTTTTCCGGTGACTCAAATACAAAAGATGACAGTAACAGGACATACTGAATACCCTGCAACTATTGAAGGTATTGTTAACAGTGATGTAAGAGCTAAAACATCTGGTTATATTGAAAAAGTATACGTTGATGAAGGCCAGAAAGTAAAAAAAGGTCAAATGTTATTTAGACTAGAAACTCAGTCTTTAAGTCAAGATGCTGGCGCAGCTCAAGCACGTATTAATGTGGCACAAGTAGAGGTAGATAAATTAATTCCTTTAGTAGAAAAGAACATCATAAGTGCAGTACAATTAGAAACCGCTAAAGCGAACTTAGCACAGGCTAAAGCTAATTATAGCGGGGTTACAGCAAACATTGGTTATGCGACGATTAAAAGTCCTATTGATGGTTATGTAGGTTCTATAAACTTTAGGGAAGGAGCTTTAATTAGTCCTAGCGATGCACGTCCACTAACTACTGTAAGTGAGATCGATCAAGTATACGCTTTCTTTAGTTTTAACGAAGCGCAATATATTAATCATTTACAGAGATCTGAAGGAACGACTAAAGCAGAACGCATTAAAAATTCTCCAGATTTAAGTTTAATTTTAGCCAACGGAACAGAATATTCTGAAAAAGGAAGAATTCAAACGAGTACAGGGCAGGTCAATCAAAACACAGGAACTATAAAAATTAGAGCCGCTTTTGATAATCCTAATGAAATTTTAACCAATGGAAACAGTGGTACTATAAAATTTCCGATAGAATATAAAGACGCCATCGTAGTTCCTCAAACAGCAACATTTGAACAACAAGGAAATATTATGATTTTTAAACTTGTTGCTGAGAATAAAATAGAGACTGTAATTTTAAAAGTACAAGGTACTGTAGACAACTTATACGTTGTAGAATCTGGCTTAGATACCAATGATAAAATTGTGGTATCTGGAGTTGGTAAATTAAGAAACGGTATGGTGATTTCTCCACAAGACACATCTTTTGAAGATGCCATAAAACCTATCGCAACTTTATTTAGAAATTAAATAACCTCTAAACAGATTTATCATGTTAAAAACATTTATTGAAAGACCTGTGCTTTCAACAGTAATCTCTATTATTATAGTGTTGCTAGGAGCCATTAGTATTGGTACGCTACCAATAGAGGAATATCCAGATATTGCACCACCAACAATTAAAGTAACCGCAAGTTATACAGGGGCAAATGCAGAAACTGTATTAGAGAGTGTTATTATTCCTATAGAAGAGCAAATTAATGGGGTAGAAGGAATGACTTACATTACCTCTACGGCATCAAATACCGGAACAGCAGAAATCACGGTCTATTTTGATCAAGAAATGGATGCGGATATTGCGGCGGTAAACGTTCAAAACCGTGTAGCAAGAGCAGCACCATTATTACCGTCAGAAGTAACTCAAACAGGTGTAATTACACAAAAAGTAGAAACAAGTGCTTTAATGTTTGTCTCAATGTATTCTGAAAGTGAGAATTATGATGCAACATTTATTCAGAATTACTTAAAAATTAACGTCATTCCTGCCATGCAACGTATTAGTGGTGTTGGTGATGTTAGTGTATTTTCACAACAAGATTATGCCATGCGTATTTGGTTAAAACCAGATAAATTAGCCGCTTACAACTTAATTCCTTCAGATATTTCAGCAGCTTTAGCAGAACAAAATTTAGAAGCAGCAGCGGGGTCTTTAGGTCAAAACAGTGGTGAATCTTTTTCGTATACATTAACTTATAGTGGTCGTTTTAAAGACGAAGCACAATACAGTAATATTGTAATTAAAGCTTTAGGAAATGGTGAGTTTTTAAGATTAAAAGATGTGGCAACTATTGAATTAGATGCACAATCTTACGCCGCTAACGCAATGAGTTTAGGACATCCTGCTGTATTTATGGGGATTTTTCAAACTAAAGGTTCTAATGCTCAGGAGATTATTGAAGGTATCAAAACAACTTTAACTGCTGTAGAAAATGATTTACCAGAAGGCTTAGGTATTTTTGTCCCTTATGATACAAGTTTATTCTTAAACGCATCGATAGAAAAAGTAATTCACACCTTATTAGAAGCCTTTCTATTAGTATTCTTAGTGGTATTTATCTTCTTACAAGATTTTAGATCAACATTAATTCCGGCTATTGCGGTACCCGTTTCTATTATTGGTACATTCTTTTTCCTAAATGTTTTTGGGTATTCCATTAACTTGTTAACGTTATTCGCATTAGTCCTTGCCATTGGTATTGTGGTAGATGATGCCATTGTTGTGGTAGAAGCCGTCCATGCTAAATTAGATGAAGGAGAAAAGAATCCTAAAAAAGCGACTTTAACCGCAATGAACGAAATATCAGGGGCAATTATCTCAATTACATTGGTAATGGCAGCGGTATTTATTCCGGTAACTTTCGTAACAGGTCCGACAGGTGTATTCTACGAACAGTTTGGTGTCACTTTAATTATTGCGATTTTAATATCTGCAGTAAACGCTTTAACGTTAAGTCCGGCGTTGTGTGCATTGTTACTAAAACCTCATAAAGATGATGAAGATGTAAAAGGTAAAAGTCCTTTAAAACGTTTCTACACGTTATTTAATCGTGGTTTTAATGCTACTATAGAGAAATATGGAAATTCACTTCAATTCTTATACAAGAAAAAATTTATATCTGTATTGTTATTAATTATCGCAGTTGGAGGTATTTATTGGGCAGCAAACAATACACCTACTGGTTTTGTACCTAATGAGGATAGAGGTATTATTTTCGCTAACATTGAATTACCAGCTGGTGCATCTTTAGATAGAACAGATGGAGTCGCAAGAGACCTATACTCTAAAATAGAAGGTATGGATGGTATTGTTGGGGTTAATTTTATTAAAGGTAGAAGTTTAATAAATGGTACAGGCTCAAACTACGGAATGGGAATTATTAAGTTAGAGGATTGGGGTGAACGTGAAGATCCATCACTTTCTTCAGCAGCTATTACAGGAAAATTATTTGGTATTGCAGCAGGAATTCCAGAGGCTAAAATTATTTTCTTCTCACCACCGAGTATACGTGGATTTGGTAATTCGGCAGGATTTGAAGTGAATTTATTAGATAAATTTGGAGGAGAATTCACCGATTTAGATCAGGCTAATAAAGATTTCACAATGGCTTTAATGAGTCATCCAGAAATTAAGTATGCACAGTCCGCATTTAACACAAGTTATCCACAATACGAGATGGAGGTCAATGTGCCTTTAGCAAAAGAAAAAGGAGTGGATATATCTAGTATTTTTTCCACGTTACAAGGTTATATAGGTGGAGTATATGCATCAGATTTTTCTAAATTCGGAAAACAATTTAGAGTGTATATTCAGGCTTTACCTGAGGACAGAGCAGATGTAAATGCTTTAAACAGCATGTATGTAAGAACAGAGACTGGCGAAATGACACCAATTACGCAGTTTGTAAACTTAAATAGAGTTTATGGACCACAATCGGTAACGCGTTTTAATTTGTTAAATTCTACGAGTATTACAGGTGCTACTAACGAAGGATTTAGTACAGGTGACGCTATTAGAGTTATAGAAGAAGAAGTTGCTAAACTCCCAAGTAATTATACCGTTGCTTATTCTGGTTTAACTCGTGAAGAGGTAAGTGCAGGAAATCAAACGACGTTTATTTTTATCTTAAGTATTCTGTTTGTATATTTCTTATTAAGTGCGCAATATGAAAGTTATTTACTTCCGTTTGCAGTCATTTTATCCCTTCCTTTTGGTGTATTTGGTGCTTATATTAGTACACATCTTTTAGGATTAGAGAATAATATCTATTTCCAGATTTCCCTAATTATGCTGATTGGCCTATTGGCTAAAAACGCCATACTTATTGTTGAAATAGCGCTGCAACGCCGAAAGAATGGAGATAGCATTGTAGATGCTGCGATGCTTGGAGCTAAAGTACGTTTACGACCTATTTTAATGACATCATTTGCCTTTATACTAGGATTAATGCCATTAGTATTAGCTAAAGGTGTTGGATCTGAAGGGAACAAATCTATTGGTACAGGTGCCGTTGGAGGATTGCTAATTGGTACTATTTTAGGAGTCTTCGTCATTCCAATTTTATTTATATTATTTCAATGGTTACAAGAAAAAGTTTCGAGTAAACCAGCAGTACAAATTATTGAAGAATAAAACTATGACATCAATTATAAAACATAGAAATTTTAGTAAAGGTGCCCTTTTACTAATTGTAGCGCTAACATTACAAAGTTGTTTTGTAGCACAAGATTATGTGCGACCAGAATTAGATATAGAATCTGAAGCGCTTTACAGAACAGAAAATCTGCCAACAGACAGTGTGTCTATGGCAGATGTATCTTGGAAAACATTATTTACAGATCAGAAGCTTCAAAACTATATTGAAGAAGGTCTGCAAAATAATATGGACATTCGTATAGCGATTCAGCAAATGATAGCTGCAGAGGCTTATGCAAAACAAGGTAAAGCAGGGTATTTGCCAACTGTAAATGTAGGTGCTAACTATACGCGTCAAGAGTTTTCAGAAAATAGCCAATTTGGTTCAATTTTTAGTGGAGGTTTAGACACCTATGATATTACTGCAGATTTATCCTGGGAAGCTGATATCTGGGGAAAAATAAGAAGTAATAAAAGAGCGTCGCAAGCTGATTATTTACAAAATGTTGCAGGACATCAAGCGGTGAAAACACAATTGATTTCTAGTATTGCAAACACGTATTACAACCTATTAGCTTTAGATGCACAGTTAGAGATAACTAAAGAAACTATAGCTACTAGAGAAAGTGGTGTAGAAACCATTAAGGCTTTAAAAGATGCCGGACAAGTAACACAGGTTGCTGTAGATCAAAATATCGCACAATATAATAGTGCAAGAGCATTACAGGTAGATATTGAAGTTGCTATTTTTAAAACAGAAAATACGTTGAGTATTCTGTTGGGTAAAGCTCCTCAAGAGTTCGAAAGAAGTACTCTAGATACTCAAAGTCTTTCTCAAGATATGAAACTAGGCGTTCCTGCTACACTGCTAAGAAACAGACCAGACGTTATGGCTGCAGAATATGCTTTAATTAAAGATTTTGAGTTAACTAATGTAGCCAATAGTAATTTTTATCCATCCCTAACTTTAACCGCTTCTGGTGGTTTACAAAGTTTAGAATTAGATAATTTATTTAATGCTAACTCATTATTCGCTACAGTTATTGGTGGCTTAACGCAACCACTTCTAAACCAAAGAAAACTTAAAACTCAAAAAGAAGTTGCCCTTGCAAATCAAGAAGCTTCACTTTTAAACTTTAAGAAAACCTTATTGGTTGCGGGTAGCGAAGTCTCTAATGCGTTATATGCTTTTAATGCCGAAACTAAAAAATTCGAATTTAGAAAAAATGAAGTTGAAGCGTTACGTACCGCGGAGGCAAACTCAGAAGAATTATTAAAAAATGGGTATGCTAACTATTTAGATCTATTAACAGCAAGACAAAGTGCCTTAAGTGCAGAATTAAATATCATAGATAGCCAATTACAACAATTAATATCTATAGTAGATTTATACGAAGCACTTGGTGGCGGATGGAGATAAAATAGTTTACCATGATTACTAAAGCAGAATTGTTAGAACGCTCTATTAAAAAGTTTACCCAATTTGGTAGTAAACACGTCACCTTAGATCAATTAGCAAATGAACTTGGTATTTCTAAAAAGACTATTTATACATTTTTTGATAATAAAGAAGACTTAATCACCTCTGGTGTAGAAAGTCTAATAAATGAGTATAAAGCCTATATAAATGAGATTGTTGCCAATCACGATAACGATCCTATTTTGAGTGTTATATTAATTTACAAAAGAGGGTTTCAGTATTTAAGATACTTTAAACCCTCTTTTCTTTTTGGCTTAGAAAAGTACTATCCTAATGCGAGTCGTTTATTTGATAATTTCGTAGAAGAATTATCAAATACTAAAGTTTATAATTTACTAGAACAAGCCCAAGAATTAGGGCATATTAAAAAAGAGGTGAATATAAAACTAATCGTGAAAATTTATTTCTTTAGAATCGATAATCTCGTGTTTAAAGAAAATAATTTGTTCGAATCGTATCAAAATGAAGATTTATTTAAGCACATGGTCATTTACAACTTTAAAGGAATAATTAATTCAAATTATTCTAATTCGTATTTTGACTAGACTTATCAATTACCGTACATTTACTAAAATTTAAACTAAAACAAATAAAAGTATATCATACGACTATTATTAACACTAAATCCTAATAATTGTGTTTATTTATGACAATTGAATCCCCAGCATATTCCATTTTAGACCTGGCATTAGTTTCCGAAGGTTTATCGCTTAAGGAAACGTTTAATAACACCCTAAAATTAGCCCAACATGCAGAAACCTCAGGATATATTCGCTATTGGTTAGCAGAGCATCATAATGCATCTAACATTGGTAGCAGTGCAACATCGGTATTAATTGGCTATGTTGCACAAGGTACAACAACCATACGTGTTGGTTCTGGGGGTATAATGCTACCAAACCATTCCCCTTTAATTATAGCCGAACAGTTTGGAACTTTAGGCTCATTATATCCTAATCGTATTGATTTAGGTTTAGGTAGAGCTCCAGGTACAGACCCAGAGACCGCTCAAGCTATTCGTTCCGATTTTATGCAGGCGGCACACTCTTTTCCGAAAGAAGTAGAAAAAATACAAACCTATTTTTCAATTGAAAACGAAGAAGCTAAAGTACGTGCTACAGTGGCTGAAGGTGTAGATGTGCCTATTTATATTTTAGGTTCTAGTACAGATAGTGCCCATTTGGCTGCCAAAAAAGGTTTACCTTATGCTTTTGCAAGTCATTTTGCAACGACGCATCTATGGGATGCTATGCACATCTATAGAACCGATTTTCAACCTTCTGAAACGTTAAAAGAACCTTATGTAATGACTGGTGTTAACATTATCATTGCAGATACAGACGAAGAAGCCGAACGCTTATCAACCTCATTAATCCGAATGATTGTAGGGATTTTTACGGGCAGACGCGCAAATGTGCAGCCACCAACAGACATGACAGAAGATTTACGGGATATTATGAGGAATCCTCAAGTACACCAAATGTTGAAATATTCCTTTATAGGAAGTAAGGCGACGGTTAAATCTAAAATTAAGGAATTTTTAGAACACTCTAATGTCGACGAACTTATTGCTGTTACCAATATATATGATATTAATGACAGAATTAGATCTTATGAATTATTTGCTGAAATTATGCAAGAATTAAATTAGGTTTTGCCCCCCTAAAGCTAGTATTCACACGTAATAAAAACCATTTAAAAGAGGCGCTTATTTCGACTATATAGTAACTGATTTTCAACAAAAGGAAACCTGCTCTTTAGCAGGTTTTTTTATGGTCATATCACAATAATTAAGTGCTATTAATTTATCTACAATCTATTATAAGGCTCTGCATAAACATACACTGTTAAGTTAAAACGCGTCACTTATCGTTATAACGTCTTCATATAGAGATTCCTTTTCTATCATTTTGAATACAACTATTTTATTTTTTTAACATTTAGGGACTAGGAGCCATAATTACTTTATATTTAATCCTGTATAAGGGCCTTACTATTTATGTAAATTCTATCGGATTCAAACAGATTAAAACAATGGATTTTAGATTAGCTGTACCATACGAAATTTACCTATGAGAATTTTAAAACGTATTCTAAATTATAGTATTACCACCAGTATAGCCTTATTGTTTGCCTTTGCCTACATGCGAATTATTTTAGGGCCCAAATCAAACGATACGGATTGGATTGCTAAATTTTCACGCATAATTTACGATGTAGCTTTTGCTTACGCTAGTCTTATATTGGGCTGCATTATCGCCGTACTATACATTGTAATCGATGTGTTATACACTTATAAAAAATTAGAGGACAATGCAAATGCAACGCGCATTCGCTTACTCATACTTATTGGATTAGCTATACTGGTCACAGTAACACATTACATCTTAGAAAAAGGTATTGATGTCATATAATAAGTAAATACTAAATTTAAAACAACACCAAATCTATGTTTCCAATAGTTTTAATTATTATAATTCCATTTTGCTTTGTTCTATTTAACGGGTTCTATTATGCCGCTAAAGGCAAAATTAAAACTAGCGAAAAAGGCTTCAAAATAATTCAATTATGGACCGTTCTCTTAGTACCTACATTTTTTATAGTAACCTTCGATGTTGGTAAATTAAATGATTGCTGTGCAGATAGCGCATTGTTTTCTCCCGATCACAGCATAGGCATGTATATATTATTAATCGTCTATACGGTATGGTATAGCATCTCAATCTTCAGAAAACGTATTTTTCCTCCTTTGGTTGAATTGTTTTTAAATTCCTTTTTAGTATTGGGTTTAATCATCAATGTGCTCTTGTGTTTTCATATTCATAATATAGATATCGGACTATTTTTATGGGTTTTTGGTAATCTCCCAATTATCATATTACTACTTATTGAATTAGCTAAAAATCAAAAAATCATAACACAACATATAGAACAGAACAGATTAGAATCTCACCATATTATCGGAAGATTCAGCATTACCATTTTAAAGCTAAAACCAATTTATAAATACCCAATCGTAACACTACTTTTAGTTCCTGTATTAATAACCTTATCTCTTTTTCTATTAATTTTCGGACAGAAACCAGACAGTCTTATTAGTGCGTTTACACAAACCTATAAGCATGGTTTTTCGCAATTAGATTATATGTGCGATAATGTTTCATGCGGTGGTCATTTTTTATGTTCAGTTGGAGCAAACGGTCACCAATCCATCGTAAAACCTATTCGGTATGGTGAACGTAATGGCCATAAAATAATTTGTAACAGACAATTACTAGTTGCTAATGCCTTTGAAGATTTAATCCAAGATAGGCACCCTAAACTCCATAAAATCATAAGAAAAGGGTATAATAAAGTTGGAGACCAAATTCATAAGCATTATCATATTTTCAATATAAAATTAGTATCAGATAGTGTTTACATTCTTATGAAACCTCTAGAGATCCTATTTCTAGGAGTCCTTTACACTTGTGATAAATATCCTGAAAATCGCATCGCTATGCAATATGTAAGTAAGGCAGACAGACAAGAACTACTGGCACTAAAACCAAAGTCGACTTAAAAAAAGCTATTCCATAAAGACCAAAATCGATTAAAGCCATAATTGTAATTCTAATGGTGAATTCCATTACAGTTAAATCTAAAAAAATCTCATCGATAGAATCCCACAATTTATATAGTGAATTAGCGCAAACGTCTATCGCTTTATATTAAGATAAGATAGTGTTTCATATTTGTAGTGTAATATTAAATACACTCAAAATGAAACATCTTTTTATCATCATAACACTGCTAGCAACTCAGCTCATCTTTTCGCAAGAGCCCAATTCTGAAGCGTCAAAACTTTGGACTTTAGAGGAGTGTTTTCAGTATGCTTTAGAGAATAATATCACCATAAAGGATGCGGCTTTAAATTATGACCAAGCAGCTGTCGATTATAGCAAGGCAAAATCTTCTAGACTCCCAAACCTGTATGGTACAGCTTCTGAAACATTTTCTAACGGTAACTCAATCGACCCAATTACAAGCGATTATGTTACCGATCAAATCTACAGTACTAACGTCAGTCTTAATAGTACTATGACCTTGTTTCAAGGCAATCAAATTAATAATCAAATTGCTCAAAATGAGTTATTACTCAATCAAAGTGTATTTCTAGAAGAAGAAACGAAGAACAATATTGTCTTAAGCATATTAGAAAACTATTTACAAATTCTCTATGCTAAAGAGGGCATCACAATTGCTGAAAACAATGTTATCGCCTCAGAAAAGGAAGTGGAGCGTGCCAAAGCAAGATTAGATGCTGGTACTATTGCCTTAAGCGATTACACCGAAGCACAGAGTCAAACGGCAACAAACAAATATACGGTCATCACGGCTAAAAATAACTACCAGCAATACATTATAGCTTTAAAACAATTATTAGAGCTAGATCCTACACAAGATATAGAGATTGAAACCTTAACTACAGATACCGAGTACATAATGTTAGAGCTAGATAAAGTGGCTATCTATAATAAAGCTCTTGGGATTCTTCCTGAAGTTAACGCTAGTAAAATTGGAGTAGAGGTAAGCGAAAAAGAGTTAGACATTGCTAAAGGCGCTTATTTACCAACTTTATCATTAGTGAGTAGTTTGGGGTCTGGGTATACAAGTGTTAATGATAATAATTTTTCTGATCAGTTTAATGTGAATTTTAATCAACGTGTCGGACTGTCTTTAAACATTCCCATTTTTAACAGAAACCAAACAAAAGCAGCGGTACAATCGGCACAGATTAATATTGAAAAAGCACAGATTAATCAACAACTAACCGAAAAGACAATATACAAGAAAGTGGAAACCGCCTATCAAAATGCCGTATCTGCGCAAGAACAATTGGTGGCAGCAGAAGCCTCACAAACAGCAGCAGAACAATCTTATAACCTAGCGCAGAAAAAGTATGAATTAGGAGGTTTAAGTACCACTGATTTAGTGATTAGTCAAAACACCTATACCAATGCTCAGCAAAACTATTTACAAGCAAAGTACTTAAGCATTCTATACCATCAATTATTACAATTTTATCAAGGAAACTCTATTAAACTTTAATTTAAGCACTCATGAAAAACAATAAAAAAACCATAATCATAGCTAGTATTGTAGTCCTAGCATTGGCCTTTGCGGGCTACACGCTTCTAAAAGGAGATGACGCCATGATCATCGAAGCTAAAACCATAGTGGCAAAACAAGCAAACGTCACTACGATGGTAACTGCAACCGGAACCATGGAGCCTATTACACAAGTAGAAGTCGGAACCCAAGTATCGGGTGTAGTAGAAAAAATATATGTAGACTATAACAGTGTGGTTACAGAAGGGCAATTGATTGCTGAATTAGATAAAACCAATCTTAATGCAGCTAAAACCCAAGTTCAAGCGGCTTATGATAATGCATTGAGCCAAAGAAATTATACGAAAACCATTTACGACAGACAAAAAACATTGTTTGACAATCAGGTAATTAGTAAATCCGATTTCGATGATGCGGAATACAATTATCAAACTGCAAAAGGGACAGTGACACAACGCTATTCTGATTTACAACAAGCTAGAACCAATTTGGAGTATGCTAACATTTATTCTCCTATAGATGGTGTGGTATTATCTAGAGCTATTGACGAAGGACAAACCGTAGCGGCAAGTTTAAGCACACCGACCTTATTTACCATCGCACAAGACTTAAAAGAAATGCAAGTGGAAGCGGATGTGGATGAGGCTGATATCGGACAAGTAACAGAAGGACAACGGGTAGAATTTACGGTAGATGCTTATATCGGAGAAACCTTTGAAGGGGTTGTAACACAAGTAAGATTAGACCCAACTATTACTTCAAATGTAGTAACCTATACAGTTGTAATTAAGGCAGATAATCCAGACTTAAAATTAAAACCAGGATTAACAGCGACCATCTCTATCTATACGTTAGAATTGAACGATGTGCTAACAGCAGAAGCCAAAGCCATCAACTTTAAACCAGAAGCAGAAACCCTAGCAACATACAATGCACAACACCAATTGGCGGCTAATAATAGCGACCAATCTAAAGAGGGAACGACCCTTTGGGTATTAGGAAACAATGGATCTATTATACCCAAAACGGTAACGCTTGGAGCTAGTGACGGGGTGAATGTACAGATCGTCAGCGGAATCACTAAAGGAGATCAACTCGTTTACAGTTTAAAAGAAGTGGCAAAATCAGAAACAAGTACGGCAGCTAAAAGTGAAAGCCCTTTTATGCCGCAACGTCCAGGCGGTAACAAGAAAAAATAAAGAATCATGAGTAAAGCAATCATAAAAATTGAAGATTTAAAACGAGAGTTTACCATGGGCACCGAAACGGTTCATGCGTTGAAAGGTATTTCGTTCGATATTAAAGAAGGTGAATTTGTCACCATTATGGGATCGAGTGGTTCTGGTAAAAGTACAATGCTAAACATTTTAGGGTGCTTAGATCAACCAACTTCTGGAACTTATGAAATTGATGGTGTACGTGTAAAAGACCTCAGCAGAAATGAATTAGCCACCATCCGAAATGAAAAGATTGGGTTTATTTTTCAATCGTATAATCTTTTAGCAAGAACATCGGCTATTGAAAACGTAGAATTACCATTACTATACAACAGCAAAGTATCTACAGAAGAACGCAGAAGACGGGCTATTGAAGCCTTAGAAAAAGTAGGATTAGGTGACCGCTTACATCATACACCTTCTCAGCTTTCGGGTGGACAACAACAGCGTGTAGCTATTGCCAGATCTTTAGTGAATAACCCCGTAATGATATTAGCTGATGAAGCCACAGGAAACTTAGATACTCGGACCTCTTACGAGATTATGGCCTTATTTCAAGAGTTAAATAAACAAGGCATTACCATAACGTTTGTGACACACGAGCCAGATATCGCCACCTTTAGCAGCAGAACTATTGTATTAAAAGATGGCGAAGTGATGCAAGATTACAACAATCACAAAGTGCAATCTGCGGCAGACGAGTTAGCAAAATTACCTAAACAAGACGATTAATTATCAAATGCCTTATCAAACTCCCTATGTAAACATAGATGGTATTAAGGCATTCCACAAGACCTTAAAAAACATTAAACATAACACAGATGAGACTATTAAATTTATTCAAAATCGCAACAAAAGCGATCATTCTTAATAAAACAAGAACGTTATTAACGATGCTTGGGATCATCATAGGTGTCGCATCTGTAATCGCCATGTTGGCTATAGGTGAAGGCTCTAAAGAAAGTATCCGTACCACAATTTCCGCAATGGGTTCTAACATGATTACCATAAAAGCTGGAGCTGATGTGCGTGGAGGTGTAAGACAAGAAGCCAGTGTTATGGAGTCACTTACTTTAAGCGATTTTGAAGCTATTAAAGAAAGTGCAACGTTATTAAGTTATAGTTCTCCTGTTGTTGACGGTAGAGGACAAGTTATAAACGGTTCAAATAACTGGCCATCATCTATTTATGGTGTAAATCCTGAGTATTTAAACATTAAAGTTGTTGATTTACAGAGCGGAAGCATGTTTACAGATGCTGACGTTTATTCGGCTTCAAAAGTTGCTGTAATTGGGCAAACTGTTGTAGATAATGTATTTCCAGATGGTCAAGATCCGGTCGGACAAATGATTCGTTTTAATAATATTCCGTTTAAAGTGATTGGGGTTTTAGAAGAAAAAGGGGAAAACACCTTTGGTCAAGATCAAGATGATGTCGTTATTGCACCATATACAACAGTTCAAAAACGTATTTTAGCTATCGACCATTTAAATCAAATTATGGCTTCTGCTGTTAGTGAAGAAGAAGCGCCAGACGCCGTTTTAGAAGTATCTAATATTTTGAGAGAGCAACATAAATTAACGGCTAGTGATGAAGATAATTTCACGGTGCGTTCTATGGAGGAATTAATTTCAACGTTCAGTTCTACCAGCGAAATGTTAACTATTCTATTGGTCGCAGTAGCAAGTATCTCATTATTAATCGGTGGTATTGGCATTATGAATATCATGTATGTTTCTGTAAAAGAGCGTACTAAAGAGATTGGTTTACGAATGGCAGTAGGAGGTAAGGGGTCCGATATTCTAATGCAGTTTTTAATCGAAGCTATTTTAATTAGTATCACAGGTGGTGTCCTCGGGGTAATATTAGGTCTCGGAGCAACCGTGTTCATCGAAAAATTCTTAAATTGGCCTACAAGCGTGGCAGTGTATTCCATTGTGATTTCTTTTGTTGTATGTGCTGTAACAGGTATCTTTTTTGGATGGTATCCTGCAAGAAAAGCATCAGCTTTAGATCCAATAACCGCCTTACGTTACGAATAATAGATTATGTACAAGAATAAAACAATTACAGCCCTTTTACACCTGCTCGTTTGGTTAACACTATTTAGTTTACCTTACTTGCTGTCGTATGGCCAAGAACAAGAGTTAGATAAAGTTAAAGCGCATTTTTGGATCCCTTTATTCTTTTCCGTTATTATATTCTATACCAATTACTCGGTCTTAGTCGATCGCTTCTTGTTCCCTAAAAAAATGCTGCAGTTTATAGTTATAAATGCTGCAATGATTGCCTTTTTCTTGTTTTTAAAAGAGTATATTGAAGATAACTTCTTTCAAGAGATTATAAAAAAACGTCTTGAAAACATAAATAGAACTGCACCACCATTTAAAATGGCCATCTACATACAGGTCTTGTCCTATATGGCACCACTGTTATTTTCAATTGCTTTAAAAACAACAAAACGCTGGAATAAAACCGAAGCAGAGCGTAAAGAAGCAATGCATGTAAAGTTAAAGTCCGAGTTACAGCATTTACATTACCAATTACAACCGCATTTCTTTTTTAACTCCTTAAACAACATTTATTCTTTAGTTGATATTTCACCAGACCAAGCCAAATCATCTATACACAGTTTAAGTAAACTAATGCGCTATATGTTGTATGAAACTAATTTGGAAGTCGTACCATTATCTAAGGAAATCGACTTTCTAAAAAAGTATATCGATCTAATGAAGTTGCGCGTTTCAGATAAAACAACCGTTAGCTATAGCTTTCCGGTCAAAGAAATAGGGATTCAGATAGCTCCGTTATTATTTATTTCTTTAATCGAAAATGCATTTAAACATGGGGTCTCTGCTACAAAACCAAGTCGTATTGATATTAGCATGACGTGTGATGACAACACCGTTTTATTTTCGGTTGAAAACAACAATTTCCCAAAGAAAACAGACGATAAAAGTGGCTCTGGTATCGGCCTTCAAAATTTAGAAAAACGACTAGAATTGTTATATCCAGATAAATTCAACTTTAAAACAATTGTAAAAGACGACCGGTTTTTAGTCACCTTAAAAATTGAAACCAACTAACCATGAGCAACTTTAAAATTACCTGTAGTATTGTAGACGATGAGCCTATGGCGCTCAATTTAGTTGAAAGTTATGTAGAGAAAACCCCATTCTTAGAGCTGCGAAACAAATTTAGTAGCGCTTTAGAAGCGATGGAAGCACTTAAAAACAACCCGGTGAACTTACTCTTTCTAGACATACAAATGCCAGATCTTACAGGTATTGAGTTTTCTAAAATGCTACCTAAAGAAACCCGTGTTATTTTCACTACAGCCTTCGATCATTATGCTTTAGAAGGTTTTAAAGTCGAAGCCTTAGATTACTTATTAAAACCGTTTGACTATGCTGAGTTTTTAGCCGCAGCCAATAAGGCGAATACTTGGTTTGAATTGGTAAAAGGAAAACGAGAAAGCATCCTGTCTAAAGAAAAAGAATTCTTATTCGTAAAATCCGAATACAAACAACTAAGAGTCAAATTAGCAGACGTCTTATACTTTGAAGGCTTAAAAGACTACATCAAAATATGGTTAAAGGACAACCCAAAACCTATTTTAACGTTGATGAGTTTAAAATCACTAGAAGAAGAATTACCAGATACTCAATTTATGCGTGTCCACCGCTCGTTTATCGTCTCACTAAATAATATTGATGTGATTGAACGTAGTCAAATTATCATCAACCAACAGCGGATTACAGTGTCTGAACAATACAAATCTAAGTTTTTAGAATACATTAACAACAACTCCTTATAAAACAAATCGTGTTTTGGTTTCGTCTATAAAATACACATATTCAGCGATGAATATAAGGGTTTGGTATATTGGTTTTCTAAATGCCATCTAGGCAAATTACATTTGTACCACCAATAAAAATAGATCCTTATAACATGAAAAAAATAATACTATCAATAACTGTAGCGGCTACACTATTTAGCTGTAATAGTGTAAAAGATGTTAACACCTCAACCTTAACTCAGGCAGCAACATTATTAAGCTCATTAAGTTCTAATTCAACCGTACAGCAAATCTCTAGTCTTTTCAGTTTACTAGATACTAATAACGACGAGGCTATTAGTACTACAGAAGCCATAGGGTCTGTCGCTGAGAACTTTAATATATTAGATACGGATAGCAATTCAAGTTTAAACCTAACCGAACTTACAGGTTTGTTAAGTTTATTAAAATAAATACCCTAGTTCAATTAATAGCGAAAAGAGGTATACTACATATGTAGTATGCCTTTTTTTATGACCTATAATCAGAAGGTTAATACACGCTTGTAAATAGCGCTATCGGTATTATTTTCTTATTCGTAGATACAATTCAAGCAAACGTCTATTTCCTTTTTATTTAAAGAATAATACAAATACCTTTAAACTATCAATAATAAATAAGGTCTTAATATAGAGACAAAAGTTGAATCCTTTAAATCTTAAAATCATGAAAACAGTTATAAAAACAATCATTTTGCCAGCAATAGTTTTGATGGGAATGGCAACACAAGTTACTGCACAAACAAAAAGAACCAGTGCTAAACAAAAAACAGTAATAACAACAACCACCAAACGTACTAGTGTCGCTACTAATAATAATAATACAACAAAAAGAGTATCAAGCACAAAAGTCACCTACAAAAAACCAACTAAGAAAGTAGTATCCGTAAGAACAGTACCTAACAAAATCGAGGTTAGACATAATGGTCAAAGCTATTATTATGCAAATAATAAGTATTATACGCAATCGCGAGGGCGTTACATTGTTATCGCTCCAAAAGTAGGATTTAGAATAAAAACGTTACCCGTTAGTTATAAACGTATTAATTACAATTCGCGTAATTACTACAACGCTCAGGGCATCTTCTATGTTCAGATAAATAATGAATATGAAGTGGTAGATCCAGAAGTAGGAACAGTCGTTTACGAACTTCCAGAAGATTACGAAAAAGTAACCATAGATGGACAAACCTATTACGAATATGCCAATATACTTTACGAAAAAGTACAAGTAGATGGCACCAGAGCTTATGAAGTGGTAGGTATTATAGATATGGAATAGAAAGAAAAAAGATTAGATTAGATTAGATTAGATTAGAGTGTTAATTGAAAGAAAAGGAGGAGAGTTAGTATAACTAGCCTCCTTCTTGATTGATATAATTTAAACTAAGAAGCGACTCAGCAGAAGCTTAATACATCGCATTTTAAAGAAGATTATAGGATATCATAGGCTGTTTACAACTAGAATTTTAACGAAGTTTTAAAACCTCAATTACGAGAACTCTCTTAAAATTCATTAACTTAAACCATCAATCCATAATCATAAAAACAATGCAAACGACCATCCAATTATTAAGAGCACAAATTCCTCAAGGCACACCAAACCCAGGTGAAAACACATCTATAGATATCTCTAGACCTTTTGATCTTATTGTCTACATCATTTTACCAATTCTCCTCATTGTAGTCCTTCTAGTATGGAGACAGAAGAAGCGAAAGAAATAACAGCAGTAATCACATGGCAAGCCAATTGTAGCATTGCTATATAATTTTTTAATAAAAGCCCATAAAAAAACTCCCATTTACAATAGGAGTTTCTTTGTTGTTTAAAATTACATAATTAGAATTATCGAGTAGTCGTGTCAGGTGCTTTCTTAAATTTATAAATCACACCAAAATTAATCCCGAAGGATGAATAAGGCACTTTCACAGCTAATTGTTTTGAGGTGTCCGTATTACCTGCAGGTAACTCATCAACATAGGTCGTGGTTCTGTTGGTCCCTTCTGGTAAATTATTCAATGTATAAAGGCCTTCTACGGCAACCGTTCCATCTGGTAACACCACATTGGTATTAAATGCTGTGATTTCAGAATCTTTTCGTTTTAAACTAATTCCGTAATATTCAGCTTCCGCAAAAACACTAAAATTGGTATCTATAGGATACTCGTAACCAAGTGCAGCTACAAAACCTAATGGAAACTGGCCATGGTAATCTTCAACATAGTTCGTTTCAGAATACGACCCAAATGGCACACCAATAGCATCGGCTTCAGCCTGCGTAAAATCGGCTTGCTGATGCACAACGGCTTCTGTTTTACCTCCTAATTTTACAAGGGCTCCTATACGCCCATAGACGTTAGAATTAAATTTATAAACAATAGAAGCTGCAGCACCAAAGGCACGCGCTCTAGCAATCGCATCAACTTCAGTGTAAGGTAACGTTACTTTAGTTACCGTCTGATCTGAGCCATGGAGATAACCCAAGCTCAAATCCACACCAAAACTGTCATTAAAAAAATAAGTCCCGCGTAACTGCGCATTTAAACCTTCCCCATAACTGCCGTAAGAATTCTCTGTGCCTTCAAAAGTTAGAGTTTCACCTAGTTTCATTCCGGCGCTACCTATGGCATAGCCACCACTCGCAGATACCTGAAATTGAGCATAAGACGCCGTACTTAATAATAAGGCTGTAAATAATATTATAGTTTGTTTCATAATTTTAGATTTTAAATGAATGTAAATTGTAATAAAGATAAGGGTTCTATTGGGTTTGGAGGGTTAAGATTTTCTTAATTCTTACAGTAAATACAACATTGATGTCATGGTGTATGGGGTTAAAAGACGACAAATTTCTAAATCCTATTTTTATAATCCCTCGGTAACTAGTACCTTAGTAAAACCTTACAGCCTAAATTTAAGAATTCAATAAACCGCATGAACCAAAAAGACCCCAAATATAGTACCTGTTCTGAAACAGAAAAGCAAACACAATTAGAAAAAGATAAAATTATAGAAAGACAGCTGCGCTTTCAAGACTTACTCATAAGCATTTCTACCACCTATATCAATGCCGATTTATCAGATGTCGATACACTAATCCGCACCTCACTGCAACAAATTGGAGAATTCGTAGAATCCGATAGAAGCTATATTTTCACCTATAATTTTAAAGACAACACCACCTCTAATACCTACGAGTGGTGCGCTGCAGATATAGAGCCCGAAATTCAGAACCTTCAAAACGTGCCCATCGATTACATTCCGCAATGGATCCAAGCACACAAAAAAGGAGACGCTTTTTATGTAGAAGATGTCAGTCAGTTACCCGAAGATGGCGAACTAGGCCTAAGAGCCGTACTAGAGCCACAAGGCATTAAAAGTCTTATCACCATCCCAAAAATTAAAAACGGAGAACTCATCGGCTTCATTGGTTTCGATGCCGTTAAAAAGCTAAACAAATACACCGAAAACGAAAAAGACATTCTTTTTGTATACGCCAATATGCTCGTCAATGTCATTAAGCGTAAAGAGAATGAAGAACACATCAAAGTACAGGAAAAGAAAAAGGAAGAGCTCCTACAAAACTTATCCTTGCAAAACGAAGAGCTTAACGAATACGCCCACGTAGTGTCTCACGATCTTAAAGCTCCACTCATCAATATCCACACTTTAATCAGTTGGTTTATGGACGATCATAAAGCCGCCTTTAATGAAAAAGACCTAATACCCTTGCATCAGGTGTTGTTTAATGTTGAGAAAATGGACTTCCTCATCAAAGGTATTCTAGATTACTCTACCATCGATAAATTAGAACAACAAGACAAACAGGTCAACTTTAATACACTCATCACAGAGGTTTTACAAACGTTGCTCATCCCTACACACATCAGCATTACCGTACAAGACAACCTTCCAAACATATATGGCAATACCTGGAGGTTCAAACAAGTCTTCCAGAACCTTATTCAAAATGCCATTAAGTATAGTGATAAAGACCAAGGCTCCATAGAAATCGGCTATACAGAGCAGGGCGATCTGTATCAGTTCTTTGTAAAAGACAACGGTGTGGGTATTAAACCCAATTATTTCGAAAGAATCTTCAAGGTCTTTACCAAATTAGAAAGTAGCAGCTCGTCTTCGGGCATCGGACTCTCCATCGTAAAAAAAATCATCACCTTTTACAAAGGCAGCATATGGCTAGAAAGCGAAGAGGGTAGTGGCACCACCTTTTATTTTACCTTACCTAAATCTGGGTCGCAATAAAACCGTTGACGTCAGTTGGAGTGTCCCAACCATTTCGTCGGGATGTATCGAGATACCATAGTAAAAAGCATAAACTAAAAAGCAACATACCACAGCCATGAACATCATTACCCTCACCATAAATCCAGCATTAGACAAAAGCGCCACCATAAACCATTTAGTCCCTGAGCAAAAACTAAAATGCCACGCTATCGAATTTCAAGCGGGTGGAGGCGGAGTGAATATTTCAAGAGTCCTGCATACTTTAGGCGTTAAAAATAACTGTATGTTTACCTGCGGTGGCGATACAGGCCACACCTTAAAACGCTTATTAGAAGAAGAACAACTCAACATCACACCAATACCTGTAGAAGCGTGGACACGTGAAAACCTAGCAGTTGTAGAAGCTAAAACCGAATTACAATACCGTTTCGGAATGCCAGGACAAGGCTTAAGTACTACTGAAACAGAAACCCTTAAAAGCACTATAAATAAGTTAGTTACAGAAGATACTATACTTATTATGAGTGGTAGCGTTCCAGATACCATGGCACCAGACTTTTACATCCAACTCATAGATAGCCTCACCGCTAAAAACGTCAAAATCATCGTAGATACCTCTGGCGAAGCTTTAAAAGCAAGCCTCCAAAAACCGGTATTTCTAATGAAACCCAACCAAGGGGAACTCGCCCAATTAGCTGGCAAAGACTTTTTAACAAAAACCGAACAAGAGGCATTTGCCATGCAACTCATTCATAACAAACAGGCACAATATGTGGTGGTCTCCTTAGGTGCTCGTGGTGCTTTTTTAGCCTCAGCAAACGGTATCGTATACCAAAATACACCTTCCGTAAAAGTAAAGAGTACCATTGGTGCTGGCGATAGTATGGTAGCGGGCTTAATTTATGCCATATCACAAAACTTATCTCCTGCCAACATTCTAAAATGGGGTGTTATCTGCGGTGTTGCAACCACCATGACAGGCGGTACCAATTTAGCATCAAAAGAAAATATACAAAAGGTGGTAGACTTGTTAAAAGAGTAATGTCATATAGAACATAGATCTCATCTGTATACTTCAAAACCATTAACGTCAGTTCGAGTGTCCCAACCGTCAGTTCGAGTGTTTTTTAATTCAAAGTGCAACGACGACTTAAGAACTGTATCGAGAACGATCTAACAATCTAACTTAGTCTAACAATCTAACCTAGTCTAACAATCTAACAAATACCTCAAAACCTTTGACGTCAGTTCGAGTATCCCGACCATTTCGTCGGGATGTATCGAGAACCGCAATCGTCCGTCAGTTCGAGTGGTTCTTAATTCGAAGCGCAACGGAGACTTAAGAACTGTATCGAAAACTATCTAAAAATCTAATCATCTAATCATCCAACAATCTAACTTAGTCTAACAATCTAACCTAGTCTAACAACCCAACCAAAAACATACTTTTTTTCCTAAAAAAATGTTATTTGTAAACCAAGGTCAATGTTAAGACCCTATTATTACAAAATCAAACCCTTGTAAGTCAATCATCAACAAAAAACAATCAATCATCCATGCCAACTCAACCGCTCTTACTATTGCTATGCTTAATAATGTCCTTTGCAAAAGCCCAAAACAATCAAACAAACACCACGTCATCAGAAACAATCAAAGGCACCGTCGTTGATAAAACCGATGGCACTCCATTGCCTTATGCCTATTTAAAAATAGATAAAGTAGGTTTAGGTACGGTAACAGAAGGTGATGGTAAATTTCAAATTACCATTCCAAAAAAATACGATACCTACACCATTACCATCAGCTATTTAGGCTTTGAAGATTTAAAACTTAACATCTCAGATTTCAAAGCACTAAACGGTACCACCTTTAACATGACTCCAGAATCTGTGTCTCTAGATGAAGTCTTTGTAGAAGAGAAAAAAGAAAAACTACCTAGCGCCAAGTCGTTACTGAGAAAAGTGATTAAAAACATACCCTCTAATTACTCCAATACTCCAAGCCTCATAACAGGCTATTACCGAGAAACCATGAAAGAAAATGGGGAATACATCAAATATACCGATGCCGCTTGTGAGTATTATGAAGCGCCTTACCGTAAAAAGAAGTTCAAATGGAGAGATTACCAAAATCCTTACGATTTTTCCGTAAGTGCTGGTACCTTTAGCTACGATGCGAGCTCCTTACATCGTATTCATTTTCACTATAAAACGTTGAAAGACGAACAAGTCAACATTATAAATTCTAGATCTAGTGCGAGTTTGAGCAAGCGCGATTTTCACGGTAATATTGAAGGTGGTCCTTTAGGATTATTCGGCCGAAATCGCGTAAAATACCAAGAGAGTTTTTTAGGTAAAAAGGCAACACGCGATTTCAACTATACCATTTCCGAAGAACTAGACGACTCAGGCAATTGGGTATATGTCTTAGAATTTCAAACCAAAACCACTAAAGACGAACTTGATGATTTAGCGTCTCCCAACCAAAGAAGTAGTAAACAATGGCGCAAGGCCAACAACCGTAAATTACTCAAAGGTAAAATCTATATCAATCCAGAGAATTACGCTGTGGTTCGTTACGAGTGCATGGTACCTAACGAACTCAAAGAATACTTCTGCGGCTACAAATACAACCAAGTCAAGCATTTCGATTACAAACTCGATGTACGCTTCAAGAAAGAAGGAGCAACGTATTACATTGATAATATGCGACATGAAGACGAATTCATCTATAAAGACAGTACCAACCAAACCACAACCTATTATTCGGCAATATCCGAATTTAAGACCTCTAAAATCAACACTACAAACGTCAAGAAATTCCCTAAAGAAGATAATTTCGCTAACACCATGTCCAATCACTTATACGAGTTTCCACTAGACTACGATACGGCATACTGGCAAAATTACACCCTCAAAAATCCAATAGCTACCATTGATGCAGCCATTAGAGAGGATATGGAATTCGAAAAACCTTTAGAACAACAATTTAGAGATAAACACATTCGTAATGATGCTATGCCACAGCCTAAAGCTAATATCATAAGCTCTAGTTTTAAAATCCATGGCGAAACCTATACCGATAATTACGCTTGGCTAAAAGATACCAAAGCTCCACAACACAATCAACCAATTATGGAGTACCTGCGTGAAGAAAACAAATACACCGAAAACTATATCATCCCACTCAAAAAAGCGCAACGTATTATTTACAAAAATTTGGTACAAACCGTCGAGAAGAATACCAGTTCACTGCCTGTTGAAAAAAATGGATACAGCTATTACAGTAGCTATACCGAAGATGATGAATATCCCATCTATTACAGAAAAAGCCTCGCCAAAGATACCCTTACCGAAGTCTTATTAGATGTCAATGAAATGGCTAAAGGGAAAGACTACTACACCGCTAGTCCTGGTTCGGTAAGTCCCAACAATCAATTCATCACCGTTTACGAGAACACCACAGGTACAGATGCCTACATGCTCAAAATAAAAGATCTTAGCAACAAAATGTTTTTAAACGATTCTATTAATAGCGTAGGTGGCACCGTTTGGTTAGATAACAATGCCTTTTTATATGTAGATGTCGAAAAAGGCACCTACCGTTCGTCTCAAGTAAAACGTCACATCTTAGGCACCAATTCAAATACCGATGCCATCATCTACCAAGAAAAAGATCCAAAATTTAGTGTATCCATCGGCAAATCAAAATCTAAAGACTATATTTTCTTAAACACATCAAGTAGCACGTCTTCCGAAAATTGGTATCTAAAAACAGATAACCCTATGGGCGAATTTAAAATCATCCGTCCACGCGAAACGAATCATATCTATGCCATCGCACATCATAAGGACCTATTCTATATCCTCACCAATAAAAACGCGCTCAACTATAAAATAGCCACTGTGCCTGTTAATGACCTCGAATCAGGAACATGGACCGATATCATACCGCATCAAAAAGGCGTGCTAATTCAAAATTTTGCGGTCTTCGATAAGTATGTCGTCATTAATGAAAAAGAAAACGCACAAGCACGACTCAAAATCATTGACCAAACCACACAAAAAAGCCATATTATTAAATTCAAAGAAGACTTTTACAACATCGGTATGGGTTATAATCCAGAGTTTGCCACAGACAGTTTACAGTTTTCATACAGTTCCTTTGAAACGCCAACAACCACCTATAAATACCACATGGCCACCAAAAAGAAACGCCTGGTAAAACAACACAGTAAACCCCTTACGCATCCGTATTACAAATATGTGGTAGAACGCAAATGGGTGACCGCTAAAGACGGACAACTAATTCCCTTAACGCTCATCCGACACAAATGGCGCACCAACAAAGGAAAAAACCACAAAGTCTACCTCACCTCATATGGTTCTTATGGTTCCGGACAAGGCATTCCTGGTGGCGCATCCGTTCATCAGTTGGTTAACGCAGGTTACGTCTATGCCATTGCACATGTTAGAGGTGGCAATGATAAAGGAAACGAATGGTACGAAGACGGTAAACTATTCAATAAGAAAAATACCTTCACCGATTTTATAGCTTGTGCAGACTACCTCATCGCAGAAAATTATGCCGCCAAAGGTAGCATTGTAGCCCAAGGCGGAAGCGCAGGCGGTTTACTTATGGGAGCCGTAATTAATGAGCGACCAGAACTTTTTAACACCGTTATCTTAGACGTCCCTTTTGTAGATGTCATTAACACCATGTTAGATGAACACCTACCGCTTACCGTTGGCGAATTTGAAGAATGGGGAAACCCAAAAGACAAAAAAGCTTACCAATACATCAAGTCGTACAGTCCTTATGACAACATCAAAGCACAAGACTATCCTAATCTATTGTTTTTCACTGGACTCAACGATACCAGAGTAGGGTACTGGGAACCAGCGAAAATGGTCGCAAAACTAAGAGCGACTAAAACCGATGATAACATCCTCTTACTAAAAACCGACTTTGCAAATGGTCATGGTGGCGGATCCGGACGCTTTGCAGGTTTTAGGGATAGTGCTTATAAATTAGCCTTGATTTTTGAATTAGAGCGCTTAAGAAAGTTGAGTGAGTTAAAGGTGTCGAAACCTTAAGAGTTTATAAAACCAGCCGTCAGTTCGCGTGTCCCGACCTTTTCTGGTCGGGATGTATCGAGAACCTTCACGTCAGTTCGAGTGTTTCTTAATGAGAAGTACAACGAAGCATTAAGAAATGTATCGAGAACTCTCAATAACAAAATTTAGTAATCATTAAAACACCAATCGTCAGTACGAGTGTCCCGATCATTTCTCGTCAGAATGTATCGAGAACGAAATAAATAGCATTTTTGAATTACAATACTGGAAGTATTAATGAAAATAGTATTACAAATGAAAATCTGTCATTCCTGCGAAGGCAGGAATCCACTATATCAAATAGAAACCAATAATGAACTCACATAATAGGTTACGGCTTAATAAACACTACTAACACTTTAAAAATTGAATCCCATATGCCTACAAAAGGAATCATTTTTAGTGATGGTATTAAATCCGATTTTTTGAATTTTAATATAGGAAGTATTGCAAAAATTTTTATAACGAGATGATAGGAGCATAATGTAAAGTATATGTGGAATTAAATATTACAATAACCTTTAAAAAATAGTTAGATCCTTTCCATCTTTTAGAAAATTAAAGCGTTCGATTAATAAATCTTTAATAGCTACTAAATTTGGTGTACATGAAAAATTCTGAAGTCCATAAGAAGGAAGGACACTGACAACGCCTGTTCTTAACATGTAATTTTCAATATTCTCCTTAGAAAAAATACCCATTGGTAATTCTATCATCCATTCACTTTCTTTTTTCCTTGAATATTCTAAATACTTTTTTTGAAATTCATGGGGTTTATCTGGGTTATCCAATTTTAAACCAATCTTTTGAAGCTTATAGTTAATTACAATGTTTACTATAGCTAAATAAATATGCCAATCTGACCAATTCTCTCTAAACTCATTTATAATTAAGATGAAATCATCATTGTTTTTTAATTTTTCTAGAGTTATTTCTAAAGGTGCAGTAAAGGCTAACCTCTTCTTTATGTACGTTAGGTTCTCTTCTTTTGAATATGTTTTAGATAAACCAGTAGGCCATGGAACTTTTGTGTTTTCTGGAAGACTATATTCTAAAGTTATGTTAACATTACTAAAATTTGTTCTTTGGGATTCGTTAAAACCATTCTCACTAATAAATTCTCTATATAAGTAATTATAAGTATTACCAAAAGTCACCTTATTAAATAAGCCCTGCCCAAACTTATTTTCTATAATTTCTTTAAATTCATTATTGGGGAGTAAACTAATTTGTCTTAAAATAGCACCAATTAACGCAGAATAAAAATACTGACACTCTTCAATTTTATTTAATTCATTTCCTTGATAAAACGGAATTTCGGCTTCCCATATTATTTGTTCATTTGATGGTTTTTCTGTAAAAAGAGGTTGATCGTTTTTAGTTTTTTTGAATCTAACAAGAACATTTGACTTTATCAAAAAAAGTTCTTCATCTATTAATTCTACTAGAAAAACTTGAAGCATAGCGACAAGTTGTTCTGCCATAGAATTAGTTATATAATCATTTTTAAATTCAATATTCCATTTAATGCCAAAAGCTTCAAACGAAATTACCCTTAATTCCCCTATATCATTAAATGGTATACCTCTAATCTGTTCTGATAGGCTACTGACAATATTGCTTTTTTTAAATAGTTCTTTACCTTCTACATTTATTTTTTCATAAAACTCTATAATTTCATCGCCTATATAACCTAGCTTTTTAAATTTAAAATCTAAATAATTTTCTATTGTTAGGTTAAATTTATTTGAAAAGAGTTTAATCAATGCAGGATAATAAATTAGAGTTGAAGTTTCGTCATCCTTATAGATGTCAAAGTCCTTTTCTATAAAATGATATGAATTTATTGTTAAGTCAATTAAATCTAAATAATTAACCCAAGACCCACTATTATAAGAGGAATCAGCTGTTCTTTTTAAAGCAGAAGGTAGTAAATCAAATACATCAGCAGATCCTTTGTAAACTATGGCCATATTTGCAGCAATCATACTATAATATTTACTCGCATATTCCATATTTAATTTTGAATAGCAATCAGATAATAATATAGACGTCAAAATTGAACCTCTCAAAGTTTCATTTGAAAACCATTTCATTTTAAGTTGATGCAAAAGGGTTATTGCCTTGACCGTTTTATTTGCTTTGAGATATAATTGGACTCTATCTCTGATGTTCTCTCCAGCCCTATATGCACCATACCTTTCAGCCAATATGCCATCTAATTTTTCAGAGAAACTTTCAAGTAGGCTAGTATCATTTTTAAGTTCTAGATTAAGCTTAATAGATTCTAAAATCCTATTTGAAAGTCGTTCTAAAGGATAAAAAGGTGCATCTTGAACATATTCAAAAATTTCTTCTAATTTTTCAAGATATTTAATAACTGCATTATCGAAATCATTTAAAATAATATTAGCTTGAATCTCAATTATAGAAGATTTCTTATTGTTACTATTTGTATTATTGAATTCACTTTCTAATAGGACGTTTAATTCATTCGCATATTTATCTATTTCATCATTACTAATTTCATTTCCAATAATCAATTTTGAGCTTTTAACAAAAGATAGTAATATTTGTGCATCTTCCATGGATGCTGGATCAGGATAATCCCTAATGTCGCTAAAATAATCTCTAACAATGATTTCTAAATTATTAATATTATTCTGACCCATTAATTTTGTTACAAACTTCTCATAAATCGCTTTCCTCTTTAAAATTCTTGGACTAGAATCAGAAATAAACAAATCAAGTAGTTCTAACCAAAAATTCAAATCAATTTTTAGAACCTTATCTTTATAAATATGTCTAATTGCAGATTTTATATCTGAAAATTCTTCAAAAGTTATTTTTACTTCTCTAGTTTTATATTCTTTATAAATATTATTATACCAATTAGTTTCAGTTACTCTAGGGAAAAAATCATTAGGTATTTTCAAATACTGATTAGCAACCCAGAATAGGTCTGAATCAGATAAATGTTCTGATAAGGCTTGTGCATCTATAATTTCTAAGTCAACATTATAATTTATCTTAATTTCTTTTTCTTTTTTATGTCTTTGACCTACCGGAATATCTATACCGCTAAAAAAATAAATACGTTCAATACTTAAGTTTGGCTCCAATATCGTTTTTACATCCTTATCAATTTTACCATTTTTCTTGAGTGGATTTTTTTCTAGAGAACATGCGAATACAATAGGAGCCTTTGAGTAAGCTAAAGAAAAATTTTTATCGTTATTGTCTATTAAATAAGAATGAAAAGTCTCAAAATCTCTGCCTTGATCTCCACCAGATTGAACTGGACCTGTGGCTGGAATTACATTTTGAACAATTCTACTTCTTGCAAAAAACCTACATATATGTTCAAAATCAGAAGTTCCATTATCACTTTTCAGTTGCTCAAACCCAAATCTAATTTGTCTTATTAATTCTACTTTATTCATTAAAAATATTCTATTTTGTAGGACATAAATCCAGATTTATTATTTGTATTTCTAATAACAAACTATGTTGAAAGTTTAATATTTTTTTTTACAATATATTCCTAATTTGTATTTATAAAATTAATAGTTTTCTATTAGCTTTTTTTAATAATAATACTTTAATTTTTTTGGTAAAACAATTAGACAATTTTTACAATTCTAAAATAATAAAATCTTTTATACCTTATAGTATTTATAAATAATTTTGCAACAAATAGTTTACAATCGATATGCAATTACAAAAGTTATTAGCAAATATTATTTCGCTAAAAATCGAGCGTAAAGGATTGTTTCCAAAACCATATACTATTTTAAAGAATTGATTAAGCGCATCATATAAACACAAGAAAATAATACATCACCGAAAACAATGTGCTACTGATAAACACCACACCGTTCCTTCAACGTCTCAAACAAAGACATAGTATTGGTAACACCAAAAGCTGCAGTAACTTGTTTTTTCAGAAGCAAATGGATATAATCCGTAACAAAATTTCACCCCAAACCACTAAAAAAATTAAAAGCATTCTATTAATTTCGCACTGTACAAACATTGCATAAATTAAGAAGCTTGCTAGAAAAAAGACCACAAGTACCACAAGAACAGATTACAGACACAGATTACTTTATTTATTGCTTAGAAGGGGTAGATGATGTAGACGCCAACACGGTAACTGAAGCACAACACAACTTAGAGCAATTGGCGCTCAACTATGGCATAGCAAGTATCTATAAAACGTGTGACACCATTGAAGGATTAGAAGATAGCTTAAACGCACTGGTATTAGATGATCATAACTTTAAGGATTATGAAATCATCTATTTGGTGATTAAGGGAGAAGCCAATACCATTTGTTTAAATGACTACTACTATAGTTTACAGGAAATCGCAGAACTTTTTGAAGGCCGATTAGACGGTAAGATTTTACATTTTTCAAATGCCAAACTTCTAGATTTAGATGAAGAAGAGGCACAATTATTTTTAGATATCACGGGAGCAAAAGCGATTTCTGGCTATGGTCATCCCTATAATGGCATAGCGAGCACAAAACTTGATGAAGCCTTCTTTAATTTATTTAAAGAAGATGATGATATGTTTGCTGTGGTAGAAGAATTGCACCAAAGACATTATAACGCCTGCAAAGTATTGGATTTTAGATTGTATTACTAATCGCAGTCGCTTACAAAAAACCACCACCAACTACCAACCAACCACCTTAAAATTAATACTTTACACTGAACACTGAAAACTGAAAACTGAACACTGAACACTGAACACTGAACACTTCAAACTCCACACTTAACACTTTACACTTCCAACTTTACACTTCAAACTTCTACAACCCCTCAACAACTCCCTTAAGCTTCAAAGTAATCTCCTCAGCAATAACTTTTAAATCATCATTTTCCACCGCTTGCATAGAAGCCATAGGGTTAACAGCAGCCACTTCAATATCACCAGAATCTAATTCCTGAACAATAACATTACAAGGCAGCATGGTGCCAATTTTATTCTCCGCTAATAAAGCTTTATGAGCATACGGAGGATTACAAGCCCCTAAGATTTTATAATTATTAAAATTGACATCCAGCTTCTTTTTAAGCGTGTCTTTAATATCGATTTCCGTTAACACACCAAACTGTTCCGTTTTAAGTGCTGCGGTAACCTTTTCTACGGTATCGTTAAAATTACCTTTTAAGATTTTGCTAAAATAATAGTCCATAATACGTTAATTTTTAAGATTAATAAGGATTACAAATTATAAACCATAAGTTACAAAAATCACTGTAACACACGAAGCATTAACCCGTTAAATAAGTCCTAAAAGCGATGGTATATCATAAGTCTTCATAAACGTTTTGGTTCTTAACTTTATGATCCATATACACCGAGAGTTCCAATGTTTAGTCCGGCCTCATATCATTTTGGCGAAAACGATAGCTATCAAAATGCAATTATCCTGTGGAGGATTTACAATCACACACCTAAAACCCTAACTTTAAACAAATTAACAGCATTAGATAACTTTTTTTTACTAACTTTAACACCATAACCAACACAAAATCAAATGCCTAAACAAGAAGGCATATTCAAATTCAAAGGCACATTACAAGGCCGATGCTATTACCAACTCAATGGAGAATATGTGGTGCGCAAAGCCGTAGGCCCATCTAGTGAACGTATTAATACAGATCCTGCCTTTGTAAACGTGAAGGGTAATAATCAAGAGTTCACAGCTGCAACCCAACTATCTAAAGCCATAAGACGAGGCTTAGGAGCTACAGGTAAAGCATTTCAAGATACGTATATGGCAAGTCGGTTAACGGGCCGTTGCCGTAAAGTCATCCAAAAGGGGAGTGGTGCCCTTGGAGAACGAGAGGCCAATCTGTTTAATAATCCGAACGCTATAATCGGGTTTCCACTCAAAAAAGACCTTCCATTTCAGCAAATCTATACCGCAAAAGCAGTGGTGAATTCAAACACCAACCGCAGCATCATCACAATCAATATCCCTAAAAGCGAACAGTATAACCATAACCAAATCCCAGAAAACGCGACACATTTTCAATTAACAGCAGCCTTAAGTACCGTTTCAAATAGCGCATGGCAACCCAATAAAAATGAATATATTACAGAATACCTAAATGACAACGCCTTAGGTGTCACTGTACATAGTCAACCGTTATTATGTAAAATAGAACATCACAATATCAGTCTACAATTGCAAAGTCCAAATACAAATAACACACCAACACATGTGGCACAAACCATCTGGTTAGGCATCACATATCTAAAACAGCAGCATAACGCGTTGGGGATTTTAAAAACAGCACAAGCCATGGAATGCATCGCGGTGATTTAAACAAAAGACATTAAGTTGGAGTATCGTTGGTGATCAAACTTTCCAAAGCATAATACAAACGATTTTTGGCATTCGCCTGAGAGCCAAATACAGAACGAAAAATCGTTCCATCAGCAGCAAGTAACACCCATTGCGGAGTCCCTTCAGATGCAAACTGATCATAAACTTGGTGATCACGATCTATATAAATCGGAAAAGGAAGCTCACCACTAGTAAAAATGGCTTTAATAGTAGCTTTATCACCAGTCCGACCTATAAAATCCGCATGAATACCAACCACGTGTATACTAGGAAATTCCTGCTGAAATTCATAAGCCAGAGGAATCGCACGGCCTGTGCAACCCAAACAATCGTTGTTATAGATAATTAGCAGCAGAATCTTATCCTTATAAAGTGGCATTAAATCTACAGGAACACCGTCCAAATCTAAAACATTAATGTGAGGTATAGAATGAGTCATTGCTAAGTAGTTTGGTAAGTATTAATAGGTATTTTAGAATAAAACACAGCACAAATTTAAGGACTTAAGACGTTTGATCATCATAAATATCAAAATGACAATGCTAAAAAACCATACAAGCCAAGCATATCAAGCTACGGAACAGTATACCGCAAACCATTATCAAGGACACCTAATAAGAGGTTCACCCATAGTAACCTCGGGTTAACTCCGTATGAAAGCCAGGTCTGATTCGGGTAAATGTCATATCAATTTCGTTAAGGGTGTCCTATAAATAAATACATTAGCATTCGCAATCTACATCAGCGAACACATCATCATTAATGATAGATAACACGGTGAATACCTACAAAATGCCCCATTTCGAAATCTACTATAGTTGTCCTATAATTTATATTATGTAAAATAGAATTAAAATAAGCACACCACTATTCTTTAGTACGCATCAAAGTTTGTAATTCTGATCTTATGTCCTTCAAATCATATGAGAAGCCATTAGCAATCTCACCATACCCTTTAATATATAAAAAACGTAAAGATGCTATTCTTGCTTTATGGTCAACATCACCAGACAAATACGTAACGCAATCTGTTTTACAGTTAAAATCTGTAATTAGTTCAGTATACCATGGCTGTGTCGCTTCTAAAATTTCGAGATTACGCGTTAGTTTTTTATAAATAATACTTTCAATATCGTTGATGTTCTTAAAATACAGCTTATACATGCCACTTAAATCTAAAAGCTTTTCAGAGGTTTTAGAATCTTCAAGTTTTGCATTATCAATCCAATTAATCGCCTGCGTATCTAGACCTAATTCTGTAACTTCAAAAAGTATCAAGGAAAAGACATTCTTACCAACCGTTTTCTGTTCATCATAATCCCGATTCAAATATTTTAAATACACATGATCTAACGTATCTAATTCCTTTCTAAAATTATCCACACTGATAATATCACGCTCCAATTGCGCTAAGACTTTGTCCTGCAAGCTTCTGTTGGCGCGCTCTATTTGCTGCTCAGTATTCCAATTATTGATCCATAAAGCAATAAGAATTCCAATCACCACCAAGATAATTTCACCAGTGGCATAAACGAGATAATTCGAAAAGCGTTTACTTTTTAGCATCTTAAATCGCATTGTGTTGAAGAATTTCATGCGATTAAAATACAAAAAAAGCCTATCATCTTAAGAATAAGCTTTTAAATAAATGTGTAAAGTCTTTAATTTTAGTGGTGTCAAGATATAGAATCATCATCAAGAGATATGATCATTTTTAACAAATCGCTTCGCATACTGTTTGGTAAAATGAGCACCAAACAATAAAATTAAACAGGAATAAGAAACCCACAGCATAATTAAAATAATAGATCCTGCTGCACCATAAGTCGATCCTGGTTCCATAGTATTAAAGTATAACGCCAAAAGGTACTTCCCTATTAAAAACATAAGGGTCGTTAATGCAGCTCCTGAACGTACAGATTTCCATGAAATCTTAGCCGACGGTAAATACTTAAACATCGTCGCAAACAACACATAAATAAAGGTTAAGGACACTAAAAAGTCTACTACAAATAAATAATCGAATAAATTATCTGGCAAAAATCGGTTCAGTTGCCTACTAAAGGTGCTCAGCAATGAAGTTAACACAAAACTGGTTAACAATAAAAATCCTAAAATTAATATAAATCCAAAACTCTTCACACGACTCATCAACGTAGCTACAAAATCATTTTTGTACGCTGGCTCTTGCTCCCATATTTTATCTAAGGCCGATTGCAACTGAAAAAACACTCCTGTAGATCCATACAATAAGGTTCCAATACCAATCACCGTAGCAAATACTGAAGTCTTTTCACCACTCTGGTTTTCAATCATCGTTTTTATAGCATCTGCTGCATCTGCTCCAATTGCTCCAGATATCTCACCTAACAACTCTCCTCTTACAATCTCTTCTCCCCAAACAGCACCAACCACTTTTAAAATAATAATAACCAAGGCTGGTAAAGAAAGCACAGCGTAATATGCCACAATAGCACTCAGCTGAAATGGTTCTCCGTTTAACCAAGCCTTACCAGTATCCACTAATAATCGTGGTAAGTATTTAATTTTAAATGTTTTGGTTTCGTTCATAGGACATCAATATAAAATAAAAACGCAAAGCCAATATCGACTTTACGTTTTATATAGGTTTAGAAGTATTAAGCCTCTCCTCTAGCCGGATAATCTTTATTTAATACAAATTTTATAGCATTAATAATATCATCTAATTCTGGTCTTGCAAATGGCATGGTTTGTATTGATGCACAATACAATTCTTGGTTTGGTCTAATAATAAACAGTCCAGGTTCAATAAACGTTTCTGGCTCATCCTTAATTCCTTTCGAAATAAATAAGCCCCATTTACGCGCTTCTTCTATGGGGAACTCATAACCCAAAGGCACATCAGCAATATCCCATTCGTCGTATGTTTTCTTCGCGATGGCCTCGGTGTCACTACTAACCGCGATAACATTCACGCCCAAATCATGAAACTTGGACAATTTAGGTTGTAATTCTTCTAAGTATTTTTTACACACCGGACAGTGAAGACCCCTGTAAACAATTAATAAGGTAAAGGCATCTGGGTTCTGTTTGCTCAGTTTCCATTCCGTACCGTTCACTAAACTAATGGTTAAATCTGGTGTTTGTTGTCTTGGTTTTAACATGTCTTTTATATTTTAAATTATATAAACTTAATTCTTAAGCTTGTCAATGGTATAAAATTAAAAAGATCCCAAAGCATTCATTACCGCATTTGGTAATATTATTAATGGTAATGGAAAGAATTACTCATCCAATTCGCTCACCACTGCCCTATTTCTATTTACGGCAATATTTATCACATTACCGTTAAATGAATCCTACAATAGATTGCAATTTAGTGCTCAGTAAATTAAGGATTAAAAAAATTGAACTTATGAAGTTAAAGAATAGTACAATAATTATTACGGGAGCATCAAGTGGAATCGGAGAAGCTACAGCAAAAAAACTAGCGAAAGATGGAGCTCAAGTCGTATTAATGGCAAGACGAAAAGATAAATTAGAGGATTTAAAACAGGCTATTGAAAAAGATGGAGGAACCGCTCTTGTCGTTTCAGGCGATGTCACAAAAAAGAAAGATTTTGACCATGTGGTGTCAAAAGCCATTGAAACTTATGGCAAAATCAATGGCTTAATTAATAATGCAGGACTAATGCCCTTGTCTTTTGTTGAAAAACTGAAAACAGATGAATGGGAACAAATGGTCGATGTTAATATAAAAGGTGTTCTCAACGGTGTGGCCGCAGTGCTTCCCAAACTAAAAGAGAATAAAGGAGGGCATATCATTAATATCTCATCAATGGCTGCGCATCGGTATTTCCCTGGAGGTGCCGTATACTGTGCCACTAAGACGGCGGTAAAAATGTTTTCGGAAGGCTTAAGACAAGAATTAGCTCCTAAATATGGTATTAACGTAACGTCTATTGAACCTGGCGCTGTGGCTACAGAGTTAACCGATACCATTACAGATGAAGATATTCAGGAGACGATGAAGAAAATGCAAGAGATGACCACCTTAGAGGCTGAGGATATTGCCAATGCCATTCATTATGCATTATTGCAACCAAGCCGTGTAAATATTAATGATATCTATTTGGTGCCAAGCGAACAACAATAAAAAAAATGATTAAAGCTTAAAAAAGAAATTGAAATTATGGAAACGAAAATAAAAGAAGATACATTCACAACAACCAATCCTGCCACCGGCAAAGAATTAGCATCATATACCTATATGACGGATGATCAGGTAGAATCAACAGTAAAGAAATCACACGAAGCTTTCCAAAAATGGAAGATGAAGTCCTTTGAAGAACGCGGAAAAATTATAAAAGCAATAGGAAAAGAATTGCAAAACCATAAAACGGAATTAGCAGCATTAATGACGGATGAAATGGGAAAACTTCTCAAACAAAGCCATCAAGAAGTTGATTTATGTTCGGGTATCTGTGATTACTCTGCAGACAATGCTGCGGAGTTCCTTAAAAGTGAAGAACGCGAATTACAAGATGGTAGCAAAGGTATTATTACCTATGCACCGATAGGTGTCATTTATGGTATACAACCTTGGAATTACCCATCATATCAAGTCATACGTTATAGCATCGTCAACCTCATGGCAGGAAATAGTGTGTTATTAAAACATGCGTCTAATGTCACAGGGACAGCGAAACTGTTAGAATCGATATTCAAAGCAGCAGGCTTACCTGAAGACTTATTTAGTGTAATGGTAATTAATCATGAGCAATCCGATGAACTCATTAAGCATAAATTAATAAGAGGAATAACCTTAACCGGAAGTCCTGTTGCTGGTGAAGCTATAGGTGAAAAAGCCGGAAAAGCTCTAAAAAAATCAGTGCTAGAATTGGGTAGTAACGATGCGTATATTGTGCTTGAAGATGCGGATATAGAGCTCGCCGTAAAAACTTGTGTTATGGGCCGAATTTATAATAATGGTGAAACTTGTATTGCTGCAAAACGTTTTATTGTTGTAGAATCGGTATATAATGACTTTAAAGACGGTTTTGTAAAAGCAATGAAAGAATTAAAACTTGGAGATCCTACAGATAAATCTACTAAGTTAGGCCCGATTGCACGAGAAGATTTAAGGGAAACATTACACGAACAAGTTGAAAAAAGTGTAAAAAATGGAGCTAAAGTACTTTGTGGTGGTAAAATGCCAGATGGTGATGGTTATTTTTACCCAGCTACGGTATTAGAAAATGTAACTAAGGGGCAACCGGCTTATGATGATGAACTCTTTGGGCCTGTAGCTGCGCTTATCAAAGCTGAAGATGAAGACGATGCCATGCGTATTGCCAATGATAGTCGCTTTGGACTTGGTGGTGGTATTTTCTCAAAAGATGTTGATCACGCTATAGAACTAGCTGAAAAGTATTTTGATACAGGAATGGTATTCATTAATAAATTCGGAACAGCTTATCCTAATATGCCTTTTGGTGGAGTTAAAGATTCTGGATATGGACGCGAACATGGTGGCTTCGGTATGAAAGAATTCGTTAACGTAAAATCTATAATGATCGGAAAATAATAGGATCACAATATAAATCATGTAAAAAGCCCATCACATTGTGATGGGCTTTTATAACTGAGGTTAAGCGATATATTAGATAACTTTTACGTTGACTGCGTTTAAACCTTTTTTGCTTTCTGTAAGATCAAATTCTACTTGGTCTCCCTCACGAATTTCATCGATTAATCCAGAAATATGGACAAAATGTTCTTTGTTAGAACCTTCTTCTGTAATAAAACCAAAACCTTTAGTGTCATTGAAGAATTTTACTGTTCCTGTACTCATAATAATATTATATTTAATTTTTAATAATTACTTAGTAGTATTCAAATATGATGCCACAAATGATTTAAGGTTAATCGTCCGATTTTTAAGTGCTTACAAACAGCTTATCGAAAAAACAGAGAACTACAACAAACAAATTATACAGCTGAGTCATAAGCGTATAACTTTGTCCGCAGATCTCCCTCTATCTATTAAATCTCGATATTATGGAAACAAAATTCTCATTGTTTAACCAGATTAATAGTTTATGTTACTGGTTATTAGTCTCAAGCGATTACAGAACTTCAGTTAATCTAGATGCTGAAAACGACACGTATAGTGTTTGTATAAAACATTGTGGTGTAGAGCTATATGCTAATAGCATTAAAGGGTTTAGTAAAAGAAATGCTACCTTCTTAGAACACGAATTAGATGGAATGGTGGCTGGTTTATTACAATTAAAACAAAATGTAGAGCATAAATCAGCTTAATATTTAAATCCTAGTTTAATTTTACAATAATAACGTCAGTTCGAGTGAATTTGCCTTAGGAAATTTGTATCGAGAACTATTTGTACTAAAGAACTTCTCGATACAAAATTCGAAAAAAAAGAATTTCACTCGAAGTGACATCAGTGTACTTATTAAAAAATGATTAATCTAGCGCGCTAGTTTTCTAAGCGCCACCCACTGCTTCAACATTTCTCTAGAGTCAACTGCAGGATATCCCAAAACGGTTTTTCCGGCGGCGACATCATTCATAACTCCAGAACCAGCACCAACAGTAGCACCAGAATGAATTGTGGTATGATCTTTAATAGACGCTGAACCACCTATAACAACACCGTCACCTAAAGTTACTGAACCTGCAAGTCCAGAACTTCCTGCCATAATACAAGAGCGGCCAAGCACACAGTTATGTGCTATTTGAACCAAGTTATCAATCTTACAGCCATCTCCTAAAATTGTAGAACTGAATTTACCACGATCTACACAAGAATTGGCTCCTATCTCTACAGCATTACCGATTACAACATTACCAATATGTGGAATCTTAACTAAGCCTCTACCATCATCACTTGGACGATATCCAAAACCGTCGGCTCCAATGCTCACATTACTATGAAAAATACAGTGACTTCCTATAACGGAACGCTCTCTAATTACGGTACCAGACCAAATTGTGGTATAGTCTCCAACAGTTGTTTCGTCTAAAATAGTAACATTAGGATAGATAGTAACATTCTCACCTAAAACTACATCTATACCAATATAAGAACCAGCTCCAACTCTACTACCTTTACCTATTTTCGCCGTTGAATCAATAATAGCAGAAGGATGAATTTCAGTTTCAAAATGAGGTGTAGTAGGCGTAAAAGACTCAAGTAATTTGGCCATTGTTAAATCGGCATTCTTTACTTTTATAAACACACGATTCTCACCTGGTTCAATATCAATGTTATCATTTACAATTGCCAAACTCGCTTTAGAATCTTTCCAAAGGGCTGCAAACTTTCGATTACCAATGAAGGTCGCCTGATTTTCAGTCGCTTTTTGAATTTGTTCTAATCCTGTGATTTTATGTGTAGTTGTGCCTACAACTTCGCCATTTACAAAGGCGTTAATGTCTTCTATTGTGAATGATATCATGGGTATAAAATTGTATGTTTATTATTAGACACACAATATAATACTAATAAATGAAAATGACGTCCGTCATGCTTTGAAGAATTCAATCATTTGAAATGATTTCTCGTCTTTTACAGAACGTAATACGTATGGATATGCCCTTATATTCTAAAACATTAGTTTAAGTAATTTTAAAGCACGAAAAATTGCATAAAGAACCGCTTGTAAACACATGGTTTTTTAAGATAAACTTCTAGAAAAATAAATTACACTTAAAGTGATGTCAATCTATAAAATACTGAGATTGCCATTCCGGAGAAGGCAGGAATCCACCATACAACAGAATAATAACTATGTAACAATAATACTAAATAGAAATTTCCTTAAAGCTTATCCCTAATGCCTTCTGAAGATCCAAAACTTTTTGCATTTCACCAGGAATAATTAATGCAATTGATTGCCCGGTTTTACCAGCTCTTGCTGTTCTTCCACTTCTATGGGTATAATACTCTAAATGTTCTGGTAATTGGTGGTGTAATATAAAAGCTAAATTATTAACATCAATACCTCGTGCAGAAACGTCTGTAGAAATTAAAACTTGTAAGTTTTCATTCTTAAAAGCGCGCATAACTTTATCGCGTTCCTTTTGTTGCATATCACCTTCTAAAGCGCCGACAGCAAAACCTTCCTTTTGTAGTTGATGTGCTAACGCTTGTGTACCAGCCTTAGTTTTACAAAAAATGATACCTCGTTCATCCTGACGTTTATCTAAGATTTGAGTGATTAAATTTACTTTATCTTTTATTGACGTGTGTATATAGTGATGTGAAATATTTTCGTTAACCAAAGCATTTTTGTTGACTTCTACACGAACCGCGTCTTTAGCCATATAGTTTTTAACGATGTTTTTAATTTCGTCTGGCATTGTTGCTGAAAATAGCCATGTGTTTCTTTTCTTAGTATTGTATTGTAAAATCTTGGTTAAGTCTTCTTTAAAACCCATACTCAACATTTCATCCGCTTCATCTAAAACTAAGATTTTTACGTTTGAAATATCAACTGCACCACGTTCTACTAAATCGAGTAAACGTCCTGGAGTAGCGACTACAATGTGTGTTGTTCTAGTTAGATTTTTAATCTGACGGTCTATTTTTTCACCGCCATAAACACCTTCGGAGAAAATCTTTTGATCAATATATTTTGTAAACCGGAAGAGTTGTTTTTGTATTTGTTGTACCAATTCACGCGTTGGAGCGATAATTAAAGCTTGGACATCAGAATCATTAGTATCTATAGCGTGTAGCACAGGTAAGCCAAAAGCAGCCGTTTTCCCTGTTCCTGTTTGTGCTAAACCTATTAAATCTGTTTTAGATTTTAATAACACAGGAATGACCGATTCTTGTATTTCCGTTGGATTTACAATATTAAGTTCTTTCAGTCCTTTGATATAATTCTTGTGTATTCCTAATTCTGAAAATGATGCCATAGTATTTTTATTATGTTGCAAAGGTACTTCGCCTGTTTTGTAATTCTTTAGAATTAAGTAGAAAATTAAAATATGAGGTTCTAGAATTCAATTTAAAACTCTACTTTAACTTCACCTACCAACTGATAGGTCGGTAATCCTTTAAGAATTTACCAGACCAATGTTTACCGGTATTGATTCCATCAAATAATGGATCCATAACACGAGCAGCACCGTCAACAATATCTAAAGGTGGTTGAAAATCGTGTAGGTCTTGTTTGCGTTTTGCCAATTCAGCAGGATCTTCGTCAGTTACCCAACCAGTATCAACCGCATTCATATATATCCCTTCTTTAGCTAAACTACCAGCAGCAGTATGCGTTAACATATTTAAAGCGGCTTTAGCCATATTGGTATGTGGATGACGATCTTCTTTAAAAAAAGAATGAAACTTCCCCTCCATTGCTGAAACATTGATAATGTGTTTTTTACCTGTGTTATCTTTCTTCATTACTTCAGATAGACGATTACACAAAACAAATGGTGCTACAGAATTTACAAGTTGTACCTCAATCATTTCAGTGGTTTCAATTTCACCTAATTTAAGTCTCCAACTGTTGGTTTTTCTTAAATCTACTTGTTGTAAATCGGCATCCAATTTCCCTTCAGGAAACACCTCCTGAGACACCAATGTATTATCAAAACTATAAGGAATCTGCGATAATTTAGCTGATGAACGCAAACCAATACCCGGCTCTGGTCCATGCCAAGTTACAGGCATATTTTTATTGGGCGAAGCTCCAGAAGTTAATTCTTGTAACTCCACTAAGCATTCGGTATGATCGTTTAATAAATCGCGTGCAAACTTAGGCAATGCTTTTATTGGTCGTTCTTCATTTGGCATCAAATGACTGTAAAAACCTGCTGGTCTTCTCACCGTTTGTGCCGCATTATTAATAAGGATATCAAGCTTTTCGTAACGTTGTTCTATAAAATTACAGAAGATTTCTACACTTGGGATATGCCTTAAATCGAGACCATGAATTTTTAGACGATGTCCCCATTCTGTAAAGTCTTCCTCTTTAGAAAAACGCAACGCAGAATCTACAGGAAAACGCGTAGTCGCAATAACCGTAGCTCCTCCACGTAATAACATAAGAGTAATATGATAACCAATTTTTAGTCGAGACCCTGTAATGACAGCCACTTGACCTTTAACATCAGCGGTTTGAAAACGTTTCGCATAGTTAAAATCACCACAGTCTTCGCACATCGTATCATAAAAATGATGCAACTTGGTGAATAGTGTTTTACAAACGTAGCAGTTTCTTGGAGATTCGAGTTCTAACTGCTCCTTAGCTTTTAAATCGGCTTCTGGTAACAATTTAGGAGCAACGAAAACATGTGCTTCTCGTGCACTACGAATTCCGGTAACTTTTCGAGCATTTTTATCCCTAGCCGCTTTCTTTCGCTTTTCTGCTTTTTTAGCATCCTTTTTACGACGCGAAAACTCTTCTCTACTTGGACGCGATAATTGTCCGGAAGCTTTAATTAGAGCAGTACGCTGTGGTTTCGGAATTTCGAATATCTGATCCGTATCAGTAACTAACCGTTCTAAAATAGAAATGCAGTTTTCAATCTCTTGGATTGAAATCTCTTCTGTCTTTTCTGATGTATCGTTACTCATAACTATATAAGGACTACGTGTTGCGTTATATTAAGCGTCTTGAAGTTCTTTCTTAGACTTTCTATAGATGTAAGAATTGAAGATACTTCGTCTAGCAAAACGCATTTGTTTATCTGAATTTAAAAATTTGATAAACACACCTTTAGGCACACCGAAATACTCGTATGTGGCTCCATCTAAAAATGTAATTTCTAATAACAAACCTTTATGTTGAAAGTCTACAATGCTAGAATCTGTGATTGTTGCAGTATACTCCTCTAAGTTTGCTGCTTTGGTTTCTGGCGCAATACTTACTAAAAAATGATAACCATCAATGATTTCAACACTCTTTAATTCTGCTTCTTCTTGTCCAGCATCTCCATCTTGAAATTTATCAGGATGCCATTCTTTTACTAAGTTTCTATAGGTCTTTTTTAAATCTTTAAGATTAATTGAATCTTCTATGGAAAAAAGCTTTTTGTATTGACTAATGCGTTTCATTTTTAGTATTTTAAAATAAGGCGCAAAATTACGCTATTTTATAATACAAAATATATTTAATTCTTTTTATTATAAACCTTTAATCTTCAGGTGGAAATCCGTGTATTTCTTCGAATTTTTCATCAAAATTAGTTCTTAAGTATGCACTTAATTTTTTCTGATAATCATCTTTTAGCCATTTTAGGAAGTTATAAGTACTTCTACTAATACATTTGGCATAAGTTTCAATACGCTGGTTGATGTCATCTTTCAATAATTTTGCCAAGGCTAATGCATCATAAACGTCTTCACTGTTTTCAATGCAAATTTTAGCATGTTGTTCTATAGAACGTTCTAATACTACCTTTGAAGATTCACCACTATCTACAGCATCTTTATAAGTTTGCTTAATGTCAAAATAGGTGTCTTCAGACTTAGAAAATTCCTCTTTAACTTCATCCGATAAATCGTGTTTAAAAGTAGATTCAATAGCATCATCATCCTTAATGCGATCTGCGTACCAATTGGGTGATTTAAAAATTAACTGCCAATCTAAATCTGCTCCCCACGGTCCAAATCTATATAAATTGTTTCCTAAATCAATAGTTGTAAATTTCGACTTATTATTCAAAATACGAGATCCACGACCAATCATTTGGTAATATAAAGTCAATGATTTTGTTGCTCTATTTAAAATAATTGTATCAATCGTAGGTTCATCAAAACCAGTTGTTAAAATACTTACAGAAGTTAAAATAGCATCTGGGGTTTCATGAAACCACTGTAAAATCTGCTTACGTTGTTTCTTTGTCGCCGTATTATCTAAGTGCATAACCGGCAAATCCGCTTCCTTAAATGCATAATATACATTTATAGACGTGTTAATACCGTTATTAAATATTAAAGCTTTCTTACCTAATGAATGCTTCTTATAAGCATCTACTAATTTTTGAAGCATTGCAGGACTCGAATATAAATCTTCAGACGATTTTACCGTATAATCCCCGTTAGAACCTACTTCTAAAGAGGTTAAACCCATATCGTAAGCATATGTTTCTGCTCTTGCCAAAAACTCATTTTCTATAAGGTTCTCAATAGTTTCTCCTGTAATAAGTTCATCGTAGTTATCCTTCATTGGCAACTCCTTATTAGAACTTAATGGCGTTGCTGTAACTCCAAGAATAAATGATTTTTCAAAAAACTTAAATAATTTTGTAAATGAATTATAATGCGCCTCATCAATAATTACCAAACCGACATCAGATATATCTAACATACTGTCATTTAGTCGGTTATTCAAAGTTTCAACCATAGCAACAAAACAGGAGTACTCTGCTTGGTCATCTAAATTAGCCTTACTATTTACTACTTTATTAGTCACTCCAAAGCCATCCAACATTTTAGACGTTTGGTTACAAAGTTCCACTCGGTGCGTCATTATTAAAACCTTCTTATTATGGTTTTTAAGGTATTGACGTACCATTTCAGAGAAAATAACCGTTTTACCACCACCTGTAGGTAACTGATATAATAAGTGATAGTCGTCGCGTTCTGAATCAAACTTTTCGAAAATCTGGCTTATCGCACCTTGTTGATAGTCATATAATTCTTTATCGGTTTTTTTTTCTTGAACAGCTGATTTCGTTACTGACATAAATTTCTTTTCGGATTATTTTAGAAGTTGCAAATTTACAACACTTTGGTACACAAAAAAAGTCTCAGGTCAATTGATACGTATCAAATTTCAGGAAAATGAGATTTTTATAGTTAAAAAAAACATCTAAAAATTAAAATTTTGACTTTGAAATAATAATTATTCTATATTTACGTTTCATCATTTTATCCGGTTATTTTTCCCCTCTATGAAATACATTTTTTTTAGTATTGCCCTTTTGTATGGTTCATTATTTATCAGCGCACAAAACGATTCATTACAACCTTCATTAAAGATAGAACTACCAACCTATAAACTCAATTTAGGTCCAATTATAGAAACTATTGAAATTCCGTTAGTTGCAAAAAAAGCATCAGAAATTGATATTAAATCAGATCATTGGGACACAACTTTACATAATCCTTACGCGGATACGGTGCAACAATTTCCTTTAGAATTAAACTTTACTGACAGCACTTATGCATCTCCAGTTCCACACACTAAAGTAGTGACATCGCGATATGGTTGGCGAAGAGGCCGAGCACATAATGGTATTGATATCGATCTAGTAACAGGAGATTCTGTGGTGTCTATATTAAGTGGAATTGTACGCTTTGCTAAATATGCCAATGGATTTGGAAATACGATTGTGGTGCGTCATTATAATGGCTTAGAATCTACCTACGCTCATTTATCTTATATTGATGTTAAAGCAAATGACACCATAACAAAAGGTCAATATATAGGAAAAGGTGGCAATACCGGAAACTCTAGAGGTAGCCATCTTCACTTAGAATTGAGTTATAAAGGAGAGCAGATTCACCCGGAATATCTTTTTGATTTTTCCTCTAAAAATGCGATTCGATCAGAGCAAGTTTGGGTAACTCAAAAGTGGACACATGCGAGATACCACAACTCAAGAACAGTGAGCAAGGTTAAGCTCATAAAATCAGCAGATGAAGCCGCATTGGTAAATTTAGCTAGACAACCTAAACTATATGTGGTGCAAAAGGGAGATACGCTTTATGCCATTTCGAGACGTAATAATATGTCTTTATCAAGACTTTGCGAAACCAACGCAATTAAACAAACGTCTCCTTTAAAAATTGGACAAAAATTAGTCTTAGAACTCTAAAAAAAATACGCTTTTCATTTATAAATTTCTGTATTTTCGCACTCCTTAAATTCATATTTTTTGAAAGTCTGTATTGCCGAAAAACCAAGTGTTGCTAGAGAAATCGCCTCTGTGTTAGGAGCTACCACCAAACGTGATGGCTATTATGAGGGCAATGGCTACGCTGTAACCTATACTTTTGGGCATCTCTGCACGTTATTTGAACCTGTTGACTATAAACCCTATTGGAAAAGTTGGGATTTAAACAACTTACCTATGCTTCCTGAAAAATTTGAAGTTAAAGTGGCTAATAATGATGGAATTAAGAAGCAATTCAAAATTGTAAAAAGTTTATTTGACAAAGCAGATGTTGTCATTAACTGTGGTGATGCCGGCCAAGAAGGAGAACTCATTCAACGTTGGGTGATTAATAAAGCCAACTACAAAGGGAAGGTAGAACGTCTTTGGATTTCGTCTTTAACAACTGAAGCCATCAAAGAAGGTTTTAATAATCTTAAACCTTCTGAAAATTACGACAATCTTTATTATGCTGGTTTTTCACGCTCTATTGGTGACTGGCTTCTGGGGATTAACGCTACGCGACTCTACACTGTAAAACATGGCGGTTATAAGCAAGTACTGTCTGTTGGACGTGTTCAGACCCCTACCCTCGCAATGCTTGTAAATCGTTTTAAAGAGATTGAGAACTTTGTACCACAACCCTATTGGGAATTGCAAACACTTTATAGAGATACGCTGTTTAGCTATGAAGAAGGCCGTTTTTTAAAAATGGAAGATGGTGAAATTTTAGCAAAAAAAGTTAAAGAGCACGACTTTGAAATCGTTTCTATCACTAAAAAGAAAGGAACAGAATATGCTCCAAAATTATTTGATTTAACAGGATTGCAAGTTTACTGTAACACGAAATTTGGATTTTCAGCTGATGATACCCTAAAAATTGCACAGAAATTATACGAAAAAAAAGCTGTAACCTATCCTAGAGTAGATACTACATTTTTACCGAATGATGTGTACCCAAAAGTTAATGGTATTTTATCTAAATTAACTGATTACTCAACATTTACAGCCCCCTTATTAAACAAAAAGATAAAGAAGTCTTCACGCGTCTTTAATGATAAAAAAGTAACGGACCACCATGCGATCATTCCAACAGGGATGCAAACACATTTGCAATATAACGAGCAGCAAGTTTATGATATTATCGTTAAACGTTTTATCGCTGTTTTTTATGATGATTGTAAGGTATCCAATACCACCGTTATCGGAAAAGCAGCTGATGTTAATTTTAAAACTACAGGAAAAGAAATTTTGTCTAAAGGCTGGCGTGTTGTTTTTGAGAAGAAAGATGCCTCAACTGTTCCTAGTCAAACAAAAGATAGTCTACTACCGTCCTTTGTTAAAGGTGAAAAAGGTCCGCATGAACCATCCTTTTTAGAAAAGCAGACTAAAGCTCCCAACCAATATACAGAAGCGACATTACTGCGTGCTATGGAAACAGCAGGTAAACAAGTTGAAGATGAAGAACTAAGAGACTTAATGAAAGAAAACGGTATTGGTCGTCCGTCGACACGCGCCAATATTATTGAGACGCTGTTTAGGCGTAAGTACATTAAACGAAATAAAAAGCAAATTCTACCAACTATTACGGGTATTCAATTGATAGACACCATTCAAAATGAGCTCTTAAAATCTGCAGAACTTACTGGAACGTGGGAAAAGCAATTAAAAGATATTGAAAAAGGAGAATACACGGCAAGCGCATTTATAAAAGGCATGAAACGTATGGTTGATGCTTTAGTATATGAAGTGAGAAGTGAAAAGGTTCAAACACGAATTTCAGCAGTTAACAACAAGCCTGCTGGGAAAACGAAATCAAAGTCGAAAACAAAAACGACAGCTTTAGTTGGCAGTTCTTGTCCTAAATGTAAAACGGGGTCACTTTTAAAAGGAAAAACCGCATATGGTTGTAGTCTTTATAGCAAGTCTTGTGATTTTACCTTACCATTTAGCTTAGGCGAAAAGAAAATATCTGAAAAACAATATATTCGGTTAATTACTAAAGGCTCTACAGTAAACTTAAAAGGCTTTAAGGTTAAAGGAAATTCACAAGAAGGGTTACTCCGTTTTACGGACAACTTTAAACTGAAGTTTGAACCAAAGCAAACTATTAAGAAACCAGCACTCAAAGCTGGAGACGTTTGTCCGAAATGCAAAACAGGGCAAGTTCTGCAAGGTAAAACTGCTTTCGGTTGCAGTAACTATAAGCGTGGTTGTGATTTTAGAGTTAACTTTTAATTGATTTTATAGGAATATAAAAATCCTCTTCAGAATCATGACTACCATTTTTATACTTTTCTCCCATCACCTGAAAATGCGGCCGATCATCAATCGCGTAGCCAGAATTTTCTAACCACTTAGACATTATGTTTTCATAAGTCAACCTAGCATCGGTCCCTTTATGAAGAAACACGGCATATTTACCACTAGGAATTGTAAATTTTTTCAGATTTTGTGGTATAGAATTAAAATCATCGACTTCAGCACATGCCCAAATATCAAAGTCCTGTTTTGGATCACCGTTTTTATCCAAGCTAAAGACTTGCATAGCTATTAATTTTTCAGAAACACAATTATCTAATTCTTGTTTTCTTGGCATAAACTGTTTCCAAAGCGCTACTATTTTATGTTGTTCATGTAATTTAATTCTTGTAGATAACCCTATCACATTAATTTGAGAGGATTCTATTAGTTTAGGGTGCATAGTAATTTGATAAAGAAAAAATAAATATATAAAAAAAGCACAAGTGTTTAAACTTGTGCTTCAAAGAATTAGTATTAACACCAACCAAACATTACAAACTAATTCTTTATTTGAGTAAAAAAAAATTACATTCCTGGCAATACTACAGTGTCAATAACATGAATTACACCGTTTGACTGGTTAACATCTGCAATTGTAACCATAGATTTATTACCTGCACTATCTTTTAAAACTAGTGCCTTACCATCCATCATTGCTGTTATCATATCACCGTTAACTGTTTTAAACGTTGCCTTTCCATTACCTTTTTTTATGGCTTTCATAATTTCTTTGCCACTAAATTTACCAGCAAGGACATGATATGTTAATACCGATTGAAGTTTCCCTTTGTTTTCAGGTTTCAATAATGATGTAACTGTACCTTCAGGTAGTTTATCAAAAGCTGCATTAGTTGGAGCAAACACAGTAAAAGGGCCTTCGCCTTGTAGCGTTTCTACTAATTCTGCAGCCTTAACAGCAGCAACTAATGTTGTATGATCTTTAGAATTTACAGCATTACTAACAATGTCTTTAGTAGGGTACATCTCGGCGCCTCCAACCATCTTTGTGTCTTTTTTCATTTTGGTTTGAGCCATTGCTGTAGTTCCAAATAATAATGCGATAGCTAATGATGCTGTTGAAATAAATGTTTTCGTTTTCATAGTTTAAGTTTTAAATTAATTGTTTCTCTACCTACGAAGTTTTTTAGAGGTCGGTTTTTAAAACTTTAAAAAAATATAAAAATGATAAATTCAAAACAAAAAAAAAAAGCCACTATAGTAAACTATAATGGCTTTCAATATTTGTAATTTAAAATTATTCTGCTTGCTTTACTCTAACAGCATTCATTCCACGTTGTCCTTTCTCTAATTCGAAAGTAACTTTATCGTTTTCTGCTATTTCGTCAATAATTCCACTGACGTGCGTAAAATGCTTTTCATTAGTTTCAATATCTATGATAAATCCAAAACCTTTGGAGTTATCATAAAAAGAAACCTTTCCGTTTCTGATTGGATCAAACGGTTCTTCGTCTGACTCCTCTTTTGTAGGAATACCAAGAACAATATTCTCAGCTTTTACCTTCACCTTCATTGTTGGATCTGGAGGAGTATCTGTAAGATTACCATTATGATCTACATAAGCAATCGGGATTCCCTCTGAACCATTTTCATCTCTGTTGAGTTTACGCGCTTCCATTTTCTTGCGCTTGTCTTCTCGTTTTTTTAATCGTTTTTTTTCTTTTTCACTTTTACTAAAAGTCTGTTGTGATTTAGCCATTCGTAGTTTTAAAAATTAATATGTGTGTGTGCTTTTGAAAATATTTATAATGCAAACAAGTTAATCAACTTAACAATGAATAGTATTAAAATCTAGTAAAATAACTTAAAGAGTTATGTTATTTGTGTAGTATATCTCCAATGAACCGATGACAAAGATACAATATCTATACCAAATATTTAAATTGTTAATCATTATTCTATTTGAAAATACACAATTTACTTGCTAAATAACCATATAAAAGTCAAATAATTCTAAATTCTGACCAATTTACCAGCGTACTCCTGCTTACTAATGTCATTTCCTGTTAGCGTTAAGAATGCATTACCGTTTGGTTTCACTTCAATATTTATACTATAAGACGACATCTTAACAACAATAGAAATCTGCTGATTTTCATCGTTAACTATTGTGTTAATATCACTATTAGTCTCTTTTAAAGTATAAATTGCTTTATCTTTTGAAAAACCATGTAAAATACCTTTTACATTTAGGTTATTAATATCTATTTGATTGCTGTCACCATTGAGTATTTCTCGTTGTTGGCCATCATAGATCACGTCTGCAACAAATTGATAATGTTGCGTTTTAACTGTCGCTTTTGTATTTTGATAAGTGGTTTCAAAAGTTTCTCTTTGGCTCATTTTGGACTGAGAAGTCACGAAAGATGTAAAGGAAATACTAAAAAGCAAAGTTAATAAGAGTAATTTTTTCATGTTATTTTGGGTTTAAAATGGTATTAATACGTTCTATTGCGTCTTGATAATGGTACTTAGTCTCTGTATTTATTGATGTTTTGGAAGTTGAATTCAGCATGCGCTTTACAACTTCTAATTCTCCTCTAACTAATGCTCTAACGTCCGACTGATTAACATTAAAATATTGTCTGCTACGATTTGGATCCAAATCTTCCGTCATCAATGCGAACATCGCATCTAAATAAACACGTTGCAAATTACGTCTAAAAATTGAAACATTAGTTCCCGATTTCAATTCTGACCATATACCTATTCTAATATCGCTCAATAATTCTAATGCTGAATAATTTTTAGAATCCAAAGCATTGTGATCTATTAATCGACCTAAGCGTTCAAAATTTAATAAATTATTTAAGTGTCTTGCCTGTAAACTTCTGATACGATCAGTATAACCTGCATAATTAATGTTTTGAAGAATCGATTTATCTATTAACCAGTTTGGTGTTTCAAATGCATTTGTTTGCAGCCAACTTAAGGCTGCTTTCTGATTAGATTTAGAAACAGGATTGTAGACATCACCTTGTTGAGATGGATTTTTAATTTCTTCTACTACTCCACCGACATGAGTTACCACATGACCTACATACCTACTCCAAACACTTAATAATTCTCCATAGAGTTCTTCTAGGTCTTCGTAATTATCGGTTTGATCACTCGTCCAGTTTGGTAAATTTTTAGCAACAATTTTTAAATTATTAAGTCCATATGTACTTGCCTTAATACTATTATTCCCTATATCTTCAGTTTGTGCTGTGGGATCATAACTTCCACGACCTCCGAATTTATAAATAGCATCACCAGATTTTTCTATAATCCAACTATTTAACGTCTCTTTTTCATCATCAGGAGATTTGGTCTCGTCAATATATCTGTAACCAAAATTAATAGCATAGTGATCGTATGGTCCTAACTGTCTTATAAACCTAATATTTTCATCACCGGGTTGTGCTATGTAATTATAACGTGCATAATCCATTATGGTCGCTGCAATGCCATTCTTTTGTGTAAAGTTGCCGTCTCTATAACTTTCTACATCGTAAGCATAACTTGCACTCATATTATGCGGTAAGCCTAAGGTGTGACCAACTTCGTGTGCAATGACCATTTTCATCATTTCACCAATTTCTGCGTCCGGAGTATTTAATGTTCTAGCTAACGGATTTGCAGCTCCCGTTTCTAACATGTAGCGATTACGGTACGAACGTAAATGATTATGGTACCAAATAATATCACTTTCAATAATTTCACCACTTCTAGGATCTGAAACACTTGGTCCTGTTGCGTTTCTTGTTGTACTAGCGACGTATCTTACCACTGAATATCTAATATCTTCTGGACTAAAATCTGGATCCTCTTCAATAGTAGGTGGGTCTTTTGCAATAATTGCATTTTTAAAACCAGCGGCTTCAAAAGCCTTTTGCCAAAGTTCAATACCTTCCTTCATATAAGATCGGAACTTCATTGGAGTCGCAGGATCTAAATAATAAACGATAGGTTTAATAGGTTCTACTAACTCACCTCTATTATAAGCTTCAATATCTTTTGGAACTAATTTCCAACGTCTTAAATACGTTTTTCTATCCGATTTTAATTCTTCACTGCTATAATCATAATTACTCAAAGTAAACCACCCCACGCGTTCATCAAAAAGACGTGGTTGCATTGGTGTTTTTGGTAATAGAATCATCGATTGATTCATTTGTATGCTAATCGTTTCGTCACCAGTATTTACTGGAGGATTAGAAGCATTATAAGTAAAATCTTGAATCACTTCAATATTTTCAGGAAAACTTTTTACGGAATTAATAAAACTTCTTGTCTTGTCTAAATTTTTTACTTTATAAGTTGATCTCAATCGTGATCCTAATCCGCTGATCGCTTTAACGTCTGAGTTATAAAAACTTGTTACATCAATCACTACTGCGGATGAATCTTTAGAAAATGCAGCAATATCAAAAGCATATAATGTAGGCTCGTAATTGTTAGATTTTACAGAGACATTAATAGGTAAACTATCCGAAGCGACAGCACTTGACGATTTTTCCTTTATAAGAATTTTGTTTTTAAAACGTTCCCAATTAATCATTCGTGTATTGGTTTTTGTACCTGCATTTACATAACCTCCACCTAAATTTGAAGGTAGTTTTGCAAAACGGCTCACCAATAACATATCTGTATTGAGGTGCTCCATTGGTATTTCAAAATAGTACTTCTCATCTACCACATGCACATCAAATAGTCCCTTATCTGAAATAGCGTCTTTTGTAATCACTTTGTCATAATCTTTTATTTTACTAGCACTCTTTTTCGGAGCTGGCGTTTTTGACTGTGCTGACTGACTATTTGATTTTTTATCACCTACTGATTGTGCTGTTGCACAAGACAATAAAACGAAGGAACATAATGTAAGTGTTAGAATTTTTCTCATAAATACAAGCTAATGGATTAAAAATATCGCTAAATATAATAATAGAATTTTAGTTTTTTCTTAATTTATTAAAAGCTGTTAAAATCTTCTCTTATTACTTAATTCTAGAGTATTTTTGCACAAAATTTAATGTTATGCCAAAATTATTACCTGTTTTTAGGATTGTAGCTTTGTTAGAAGGTGTTTCATATATCCTATTATTGTTTATAGCAACGCCTGTAAAATACTTATATGAAGACCCTCAGTATGTGAAATTATTAGGTATGCCACATGGTATTTTATTTATGGCTTATGTGGTTATTGCTGTGTTAATCAGTAGCGATATGAAATGGCCAACACGTACACTTTGGATTGTCTTATTCGCTTCTATTATTCCATTTGGAACCTTCTATATTGACAAAAAATACTTAAACAAAAAACGTGCTTAACTTAAGACATACTTTATACGATTTTCTAATAGAAAAAGGGCTATCCGAAGATACGGCGATGTATCTCAATATGCTCGGTCTTCTGCTAGGATTAATACTTATTGCGTTTGTTGTAGACTATATTACGAAACGTTTTCTTTGGAGATTTTCAGCAAGTGTTGCGAAACGGACTAAGACCGATTTTGATAATATATTAATCACCAATAAATTACCGAGAAATATAGCTCATATTATTCCATTGCTAATTCTCATAGAATTTGTGCCTCAGGTGTTTACAGATTTTGAAGTTGCACAAAACATTATTGAAAAAACGCTAAAGGTTATAACCATTGTTTTAACGCTTCAAATTATTAGAAGCTTCCTAAGTTCTATAAAAGATTACTTAAAAACTCTAGATGCTTATAAAGACAAACCTGTTGACAGCTATGTACAGGTCTTTATGATTTTTGCGTGGCTTCTTGGATTCTTTTCTATTCTAGCTATTGTTACAGGGGTTTCATTTATAAAATTCGCAACTACATTAGGTGCTGCTTCTGCGGTAATAATCTTAATTTTTAAAGATACCATTTTAGGCTTTGTTGCCAGTATCCAAGTGTCCATAAATGATATGGTGAGAATTGGTGATTGGATAACATTTGAAAAATATGGTGCTGATGGTGATGTTATTGAAATTAACCTAGCCACTGTAAAGGTTCAGAATTGGGATAAAACGATAACTACCATTCCAACTTATGCTTTAATTTCAGATTCATTTAAGAACTGGAGAGGTATGATGGATTCTGGCGGACGACGTATTAAACGTTCTGTTATTATTAAAACATCCACAATTAATTTTCTTAGTGATGACGATATTGAACGTTTTGGGAAAATTGAATTAATTTCTGAGTATATCAAAACACGAGCTACTGAAATTAAAACTTACAATACGCAACATAATGTAGATAAGTCTATTTTAATTAACGGTAGAAATCTAACCAACTTTGGCGTATTTAGAAAATACCTCCAAACATATATTGAAAATCATTCGGCCATAAATAAGGACATGACTTTAATGGTGCGTCAGTTAGAACCCACCTCACAGGGTATTCCGATGGAAATTTATGCATTTAGCAGTGATCAACGTTGGAAAAACTATGAATATATATTAGGAGATATTTTTGATCATATACTCGCTTCTGTAAAATATTTTGATTTAGAAATTTACGAGCTATCTCTAGGTACTAAAAGTTAAAGTCCAGTATATAGCCTATCTTTAACAAACTCAACTCTAGTTTTTCCGTGTGGTGCAGGTTTACCGTCGGCTCCTAAATTAACCATTACAATGTTATCGACTGTTAATATGGTTTCTCTAGTCATTTTGTTTCGGGCTTCGCATTTTAAGGTTAGCGATGATTTACCAAATTTAATTACCTCAATGCCTAGTTCAACGATATCTCCCTGTACGGCAGAACTCATAAAATTAATTTCGGATATAAACTTGGTGACAATTTTAGAATTTTCAAATTGAATTATGGTATAAAGCGCAGCTTCTTCATCAATCCATGCTAAAAGTTGTCCTCCGAATAACGAGCCATTAGGGTTTAAATCTTCCGGTTTTACCCATTTTCTTGTGTGAAATCTCATATGTTTTTTTGTTATTAACCACTAAGTCTCTGACCTAAGGTTTATTATTATAAAAGTTTTTGTTGTGTAACTATAGTGTCGTTCGGGATTTTTAAATTCGTTCCCAATTCAGCATTTAATTGTTTTATAAAATAAGTAGATAGTAAAGGTGATTCTTTTTCAATATTCTGATGCACAAAAAAGTCAATTTCTTCTACACCATTAGCTTTCCATAATTTTAATCGATCTACCCATTCGTCTAATCTTTCGTAATCACTTTGATGATTAGCTCCGACATAACGCACAAAAGCCCTAGAATTAGTTAAACGCATATGCATTATGTCGCGTCTACCAGCACTGTCTACTATGATATTTGAAATGTTGTTTTCTTCTAAAAGTTGATATAAGTCTTCAGCTATAGCCTTATCGTTGTACCAGTCCGTGTGCCTAAACTCAATGGCTAAAGGTATTTCCTTTGGCCAGCTTTGCGCAAAATTTACAACACGATCAAAATCTTTTGGTGCAAAATTATTGTGCATTTGGAGAAAAACACAACCGAGCTTCTCTCTTAAGTTTATAGCACTATATAGGTAGTTGTCAACTATTGGTGTAATATCTTCACTTAAGCGTTTCCAATGACTAATCTCTTGATTAATTTTTGGAAAAAATCTAAAATTAGGAGGTGTTTTATCATACCATTTTGAAAACTGTTCGGGAGGAAATATCCTATAAAACGTAGCATTTAATTCTATAGAATTAAACTGACGTGAGTAGTATTCTAATTCGTCTTTAGTGCCTCTAGGGTAAAAGCCCTTTAAATCTGCTCTATTCCATTTCGCACAGCCAACAAAAACATTGAAATTCTCTGACGTTTTTTTTTGTAATACTTTTAAAGTATCCGAGTGATCCTTTGGTAAAGTGAAATCTATATCTCCAGGGTTATCTACACGTCCGAACTTCATAACTCAATATTTTACTCAAAGATAAAATTTAGAACGCAGTATTCGGTTGTGGTTCTATAAGATTTAGCAATATTAGAATACAAAATGTTAATAAGACCGTTAACAACATAATAGCTATACAAATAGACCTATTTCCTATTTCATTAATTTTAATTCAGAATTAATCCTTAAATCAAATAGATTATGACTACAAGATTTAATAACCTACTTTCCATAAGGCCCGAAATTTTATCTGCTAAAATACACCATGGCACAAGTGCAGATGAAGCTTTTCAGAATAAAACGTTACGACCTATAATTAAGTTGCAGCACGACTTGCTTATAGCAGTTTTTAAAAATTATATTGTAAAACACAAAAATGTTTTCTATGATTTATCGTTGGAAAAACAAATAAACTATATCTCTAACTCCATCCAAAAAGATATTAAATTTAGAAACGCTTTAAAAGGGATGATTATTGGTCAGTTTACTGTTGAAGAATATGAAATTTATATTCAAAATTCATCGGCTTTAAACAAACGCATGATGGCTATTGTAAAAGAACGTTTAATTCAAAGTATTCAAATATTTACACCTACTGAAATTAATCAGGAAGTTTAGCTTCAATCTAAATGAACATAAAAACGCAACTATTAGAGCTTTGTACGCAATATGCAGATAAACGCATATTAGGATACAAAAATGAAATTGAATTAATTAAAGAGTCCATTGAAAACAATGACAAAGTTAGCAACGAAGAAGATGATTCTGGAAATTCTAAATTATTAGATGATTTAGAAAAGAATATGAATTATCTAAGTGATGCCAATAAAATGCGAGAACAATTAAAACTAGTTCGCCCTAATTTAGTGTCTGATAATGTCGTTTTAGGAAGCTTGGTAAAAACGGATAGCATCACGTTTTATATAGCCTTAAGCTTAGGAAAAGTTGAAGTGGAAGATTCTGAATATTACATTATTTCTTTGGCCTCACCGTTAGGACAACTTCTTAAAAATCGTCAAAAGGGAGATCAATTTAAATTTAACGAGAAAAGTTACGAAATTAAAGCTGTGCTATAATAATGATTCACCATTTAGATTTGTTGTGAGCACATCACTCATGTAATTAAAAAATGGTCTAACATTTTTAAAAGTAAGATTGACATCAATAAGGAAATCACCTGCTAGGACTTCTTTATCCGTATATTTTTTAACGAAGATAAATTGCTTTCTTCTAATTAAGTCTATTGCTTCATGTTCTTTATTAAAGCCTTTTGGTGCGGTTTTCAGCTCGTCTCCTGTAAAATCGCCCCAAGAATCTTTAAATGTTTTATCTTTTAAAATAGCGCGCATTTCACTGTCATCCATTTCAAACTCCTTTCTAATTCGCAATAAGTCCTCTTTACTCGGGTCCCAAAAACCTGCAGCAATGAAAGATTCGTTATTAGGTTGTATGTGCACATAATAACCGCCCCTTAATCCTGGTTTCACTCTAGAAAACGACGCACCAAAGTGTGTTTTATATGGTAATTTATTTTTAGAAAAGCGCACGTCTCTATAGATTCTAAAGATTTTGATTTTCTCAATCTGATCGTGTGTATTCAATAATTCGCCTAAATAATTGTAGACTTCTTTTATCTTGGCTTCTATAGTTTTAAACTCTATTTTGTGCTCATTGAACCAATCGCGATCATTGTTTTTCTCTAGTTTATTAAAAAAAGTAAAGGTTTCTTTAGGGATAGAATGGCTCATGGAAAATATATTTTTATAAAAATATAAAAAGCCATCTAAACGATGGCTCTTTACTTTACTATTAAAATGTTAATTCTTAGTTGTCATCTACTGCGTCTTCAACATCATCAGCAGCATCATCAATTGCATCCCCAGCATCATCAACCGCATCTTCTATTTTATCACCTGTAGATTTTTGTTCTCTACAGCTCGTTGTCATTAAACTTAAACTAAATAAGGCTATAAATAAATAACTGAATTTTTTCATTGTTTTTTGGTTTTTATGGTTTTGTATATCACAAATATCGTTATGATAAAGAGATACTATTGGCTCTTATACTAAGAGTTTTAACTCAATTAAAAATAGAACCTCTTCGTTGAGCTACGATCATTACTCAGAGGTTGAAGCGTTCTGATTTTTAGATCCGATATCTAATTTATTATCAAATTGTACTGTTCTAATAGGAAAAGGAATATTAATTCCCTCGGCATCATAGGCTTTTTTAATTTCTATAATAGCCCTTGTTTTTGCTCTCAATTTCTCGAGAATACTATCTGCATCGATCCAAAATCGACATAAATAATTAATGGAACTATCTCCAAATTCGGTATAGTAAAATTCAACATCTTCGGGTGATTTCACCTGATCGAAGGTCTTAGAAATAACCGATTTAGTAAGCTCTTGTACTTTTTCTAAATCAGACTCATACCCCACTCCACATTCTAGAAAAATTCTCATTTTAGTGGTAAGCGAATAATTTTTCATGGGATTATCTAAAATTGTCTTATTTGGAATTATCACAATATTATTATCTGCTTCTTTTAGGGTAAAATCTTTAAGATTAATATCGATGACTTCTCCCGCAAATCCGGTCGTCTCCACCCAATTTCCAATTTGAATTTTCTTTCTAAAAGATAACACAAGTCCGGCAAATGTATTAGCTATAGTTCCTTGTAATGCCAAACCAATTGCTAAACCTACAACCCCTGCACCTGCTAATAATGATGTCAGCGCTTTTCCTAAATTTAAAACCCCTAAAGCTATAAATAATCCAAAAACAACAACTAATACAGCTACTACTCTAGCCATAGCATTTTTTATAGAATCTTGCTCTATACGATTAGAAACAACCCTTCTAACGAGTCGGCTGACGTATTTTGCCGCAAAATACGAAGCGATCATTACTAAAACTGCTAAAATAAAATTTGGTATATTTTCTATTATCGCATTAAACCAACCGATTAATTTATCTACTAAATTTTCTAATGCTGTATTGAATTGCTCCGTCATATAAGTATTGAATTATTTATCTTCCTCTGCAAATATCACTAAGATAGTAAGATAAGATTGGCTATTATCCGATAAGTTTTAACGCTAATCAGTATCCACTAATCTATAAATACAAGCTTTTATCTATAGAAATATGATCTTTTCTAGCTAAAAGCAAATACCTATTAATCGTTAGAATACAAATCACTTTTTAATGACCTTTAAAGAAATAAATACCAAAAGCGTTAACGACCTAAATTATAAAATATAGCTTGGTTAATAATTGTTTCCGAATAAACTTGTGAGTTCGTATAATATTTACTATTATGCACAACTTTTAAAACAGACATTATATTTATGGGTAGACCAGCAACAAGACCAACAGCACTAAAGGACGGTTTCTATATTGAGATTAGAAACAAAGGCTCAAAATCAGGCGTAAAACTTTACAGTGGTACTAAATTACAGATGCATCGTGCTATAAAAATGTACGAACGCTCTAAAGAAGTTATCATTTTAGGTGAGTCTGTCAATGGAAAATTTGTAGACAAAGAGCCTAAAGTGCACGTAGCAGATTAAATATTAGAGTTTGTTTATTCGTTAAGCTCTTTTAGAAATTAACACTTTATTATTTAATTTTACATTGAAAAGTGACTAAATATCAATTTTGTATTTTTCCATGTAATGAAATAGAAGGTAAAACTCTTTATTTATGAATTCTTAAATTTTTGAATTTAAATAGCAGCGTGTTATTAATTCATTATAAGAAATTATAACCAACCAAGTTGTTAAAAGGTATTAATTCATAGAATTAATACCTTTTTTTTATTCAAAATTTACAGAATGCAAAATTAGCCCTGAGGCCGGTGCAATGTAATCCATCACTTCCGTACTTTCCATTTTCAAAGTATCTTCTATATAATCTAAAGTAACGTCTCCTCTTCCCAATTTAATTAAGCAGCCAACCATTAATCGGATTTGGTTTCGCATAAAACCTTTACCTACGACTTTTAATACATAAGATTTCTCAGGGAAAAAATTGGCTGTATATATATCGTTGTCTACAATTTCTGAATATTCTATTGTCCTTATATATTGTCCTTTATCTGTAGCGCGATAGCAATAGGTTTTAAAATTATGATGGCCTTCAAATAATTTAGCACCTTGTTTCATTAAATCAACATTAAGCGGCTCAAGAATTGTAGTTAAAATTGGTGCACAAAATGGGTGGTTTTTTTGACCTTCTGAAAATACATAATGGTATTCCTTTAATTTGGAGTCTTGAATAATATTAAATTGCTTATCAACTTCTTCAATAGATAAAGCTCTAATATCTTGAGGCAAATTAAGATTGAATAAATCCAAAAATGCATCGAAATCTTGAAGTGGCTCGTTATATACAAATAACTCTAAAGCGGCTTCATTTGCAGACACCATGGCATCTGTTCTGCCAGCACCTAAAGTTTTAAACCGCGTATCTTGAAAAATAAATTTTAAAGTACGATCTATCATTAGGTGTACCGTTTTAACATCAGGTTGCTTTTGCCAACCATGAAAACGATAACCTAAATATTGAATTTTTATAAGATAATAGTAGCGTTTATCAAACATAATGACAAGAACGTAATTTTATTGACGATTCCAAAAGCAATGCTTATATTTATGATTATTATAATCATATGAGATGTAATTTAATCGTATTATTCATTTTCTTTAGCTTAATGAATTGCGAAAAGGAAAAGGTTAAAATAAAAAAAGGTCAAATTGAAATTGAAGAGTTATACATCAAATATAAACCTGAAGAATTCAACCTTAATCGAAGTTATATCATAGAATCCATTGACGACTCTGAAATTTATAATTATAAGCGCCTAACAGATTCTAATTTTAAACTACCTTTTGGACCTTACAAATTGGTTTATTCTACATTTTACAAACAAGAAAACAACATTGACTTTACAATAAATAGTAAAAATACTAAAGTCATTTTTTATCAAGATTCATTAGATTATTCTTTAATTAAAGACACCAAATGTTGTTTGCTTGTCGATGCATTAAAAGAAAATGAAATACTTAATCTTTACACAAATAGCTCTGGCTGTTTCTTATCTTATATTACAAAATTAGAATTATATAAAAAAGAATCTGAATATTACATCAACACAAATTATCACAAGAATAAAAAACTGAATGCCAATCAAGTTAGACGTTTACGCGAGTTTGAATTTGAAGTTTACAACCTAGACTTAAGCGACTATTATTGTACTAATACTGAAAATTATTTATTTTTAAATTCAACTAGTAATGAGTTTGTAAGTGCCAACAATGGTTCTTGTCGTTACTATGGTTATCATTATTTAATGAAAAGCTTAGAAGAATAAATCCTATGAAATATCCGTTTGATCCTTTAATTAAACACCATGTGATAATTAGTTTACTATTGGCAATTTGGGTATTTGTATTTTTATACTTCACAGAACCGCTCGACGTCAATCAATTGTCTACTAATGAAAAACTTATTTACTTACCTGGCTACGGTTTAGTTGCCGGCTTTTGTTATTTGCTCTTTTTACCATTTCAAACCTATTTATATCAGAGGTTGAAAAAGCAATGGATGGTTTTAAGCGAACTTGTTTTTATACTCACCTTTTCAATAGTATCTATCCTAATTGCACGCTGTTATTATTTATATATAGTGGTAGCTAATGAACCTAACCCCTACACTTTAGGATATATGCTTACTGCAATTTTACTACCTGCAGTAGCTACAATTTTGCCAATTATATTAATTGGACGTTTTAGTTTCGGAAAATATTATGAAAAGCAAATAGACGATCAAAAAATTGAAATTAAAGGAGAAGGTAATTATGAAGGATTACGTTTACAATTAAATGACGTGATTAGCATTCAATCGTCAGACAATTATATTGAAGTTTTTCACCTCTCAGGCCCTAGCTTAAAGAAAACATTAATTAGAAATAAGCTATCAGTTATTGCAGAGGAATTTCCAGAATTACTTCGTGCACATCGCTCTTATCTTATTAATCCTTTTCATTTTCAACGTTGGAAAACTGAAAATGGAAAGCTTTTGGTAATCCTTAATCATCATGTAGAGGTACCCATTTCCAAAACGTATAAGACTCATATAAAAACGATGATTAATTCCACCACAAACTAAGGTCATTTCACCCCAAACACCTATTAATACTGTATTAATAGCATTTTCAAATGTAAGTTTGCTTCAAGAAAGTTTAACACTAAAACGCATTAACTATGAGAACGCTATTCACTTTAATCATCGTATTATTTATTTCAACATTAAATGGAAACGCTCAAGAAGCTCAAAAAGAAATCTTAATTGTAGGCACCATGCATACGGTTCCAAATATTGTAAAGAACAGTTACAAACCCATGTTAAGACGTGCTAAAAAATATAATCCTACAGCAATCTATGTTGAAAGTCCACGTAGTAATGACTCCTTGAGTTGGGACTACTTAAAAGAAGGTTGGTCTAAAAACTACAAAGCCTTTTATTATTTGTCAGATTCTATTCAACAGGTTTTTACTCCAAATATTGAAAAATACAATGCTATTTTAGAAAAATCATTTTCCGACATGACTTCTGAAGATTTAGATTTTATGATTACATCTTTTGCTTACCATAGAGATAATGCCAATCATGAATTCTACACTTATATTAAAAAGTATGGAATAGATGGCTCTAAAAAACCAACACGACATGAAGACGGAGACTTAACTTTTAAACTCGCTTTAAATAAAGAGATAAAACGACTAACTTCAATGGACGACCAACAAACCAATGGTGAATATCATGATGCTTGGTCTAAATGCAGCAAAGAAGGACAGGCAAACCGTAATAATGCTATTAATGTTAAACTAAATAAGAAGGCTTACAATTCTGCTATTATTCCTGCTATTTTTAGAGGATTAGGAAAACATACCAATAAAATAAAATCCTTAGAGCAATTACATAAATCGAGTTCTTTTACATACGTTGCAGTGCAAACTGAAGGTTGTACTGAAGGTGAACGTTATTGGAATGAACGCAATATGCGAATGGCAAAAAACATAGGAGAACAAGTCGTGTCATCAGATTCAGAACGGAATATTGTTATTGTTGGAGCCTCTCATGTTATAGGATTACAAAAAGAATTACAAGCTAATTATCCTGAATTAAAAATTGTGCTTGCTGGTGAATAAACTTTCTTAAATATTACCGCATAAACAAAACAGCCATAATTTTACAATTATGGCTGTTTCTAATAATAGTAGTTTTTTTTTTTACAGATATAAGAATTATCTAATTATTAATTTTTCAATTCGTCTTTCAGTAGTAGAATTGCTTAATTTTACAATATACACTCCAGAACTCAATTGACTCAAATCAATTGATTGCTTCTTATGGCTAGAATTTGAAACATTTTTTTAAACAAGCCGACCATTCACATCGAATAATTTAGCTTCAGTATTATTTTTTAATTGACCGTAATATCCTCAATCTATACCTTCAGTTGTATTACTATTAAAAAAGAAATCTGTAATTAATTCAAATCCTCCTGAAGCTGCCACACCGAACTTCTTAAGATACTCTTCCCTGAAGTACTGACACTACATCGTTAATTTTAAAACCTTTAGCTTGCAATAACATTAGGTAGTGAAATAATAAATCTGCACTTTCTTCTAAAAATAGGTGATCATTATCGTCTTTTGCTTCAATAACAACTTCTACAGCCTCTTCCCCTACTTTTTGAGCGATCTTATTAATCCCCTTTGCAAATAAAGATGCAACATAAGATTTTTCTGAATCAGCAGCATTTATACGAGATTCAATGGTGCTCTCTAATTCAGAAATAAAACCATAAGATGCTACATTATCTTGGTTCCAACACGTATCAGTTCCTTTATGACATGTTGGGCCTTTAGGGTTTACTTTTATTAATAAAGAATCACTATCGCAATCTAATTTAATATCTACTAAATTTAAAACATTCCCGCTTTCTTCTCCTTTAGTCCAAAGACGTTGCTTTGTTCTACTAAAAAAAGTAACTAAGTTAGACTCTAATGTTTTTTTGAGCGCTTCAGCATTCATGTAACCTAACATTAATACTTTTTCTGTACTATTATCTTGAATAACAGCAGGCACTAATCCGTCTGGATTTTTATTGAAATCTACGTTCATAATATATTTATTTAGTCTCATCGACTATTTTATTCGGGTGATTATAAGATGTTTTTGCTATAGTCTTACAGGTATGCCCTTTATTCTTAACTCTTCTTTTAATTCTAATATTGGAATTTCGCCAAAGTGAAATACACTAGCAGCCAATGCAGCATCTGCTTTTCCGTCTTTAAAAGTATCTACAAAATGTTGAATAGTTCCGGCACCACCAGAAGCTATAATCGGAATATTTACTAAATCTGACAATTTAGACAAGGCTTCATTTGCAAAACCAGCTTTGGTACCATCATGATTCATAGATGTAAATAAAATTTCGCCTGCTCCACGTTGCTCGACTTCTTTCGCCCAATCGAATAAATTTAATGCAGTTGGAATAGTTCCTCCCGCTAAATGTACAAGCCACTCCCCATCAACTTCTTTAGCATCAATAGCAACAACTACACATTGACTTCCAAATTTATCCGAAAGTTCATTAATTAATTCTGGTCGTTTTACCGCCGAAGAATTAATAGAGACTTTATCTGCACCACAGTGTAATAAATCGTCAACATCTTCTACAGACGAAATTCCACCACCTACTGTAAATGGAATATTGACTTGTTCCGCCACTTTCAAAACCATATCGTGCATGGTTTTACGATTTTCTAAGGTGGCAGCGATGTCTAAGAACACCAATTCATCTGCTCCTAAATCGGCATATTGCTTTGCTAATACTACAGGGTCCCCAGCATCTCTTAAATCTACAAAGTTGACACCTTTTACAGTTCTTCCGTTTTTAATATCTAAACAAGGGACTATTCGTTTTGTTAACATACTTTGGCTTTTAGGAATTAGCCTTTAGACATTAGCCAAAAGCTAACGGCAAAGGTCTAATTGCTATTTTATATAAATCGTTCCAATTCCTTTAAACTTATTCTGTTCTCATAAATGGCTTTCCCAATGATAACACCTTCACAGCCGATGTCTTTTAACAATTCTAAATCATTAATCCCTGAGACTCCTCCAGAAGCTATAAGACTTATAGATTGAGCACCGCTACTGTTACTGCAAGCATCAATAATATTTTTATAGAGTTCAATTGAAGGTCCTTCAAGCATGCCATCTTTTGAAATATCTGTACAAATAACGTACTTAATCTGTTTTCTTTGATAGTCTTTTATAAACGAAATAACTTCTTCTTTACTATTATCTTGCCAACCGTTTATGGCTATTTTACCATCGTTGCTGTCGGCTCCTAAAATGATTTTCTGTGGTCCATATTTAGATAACCATCCTTCAAATGTTTCACGGTCACTAACCGCAATACTGCCACCTGTAATTTGTCTTGCACCAGAATTAAAAGCGATATTTAGGTCTTGGTTGGATTTTAAACCACCTCCAAAATCAATCTTTAATTTTGTTTTTGATGCAATAAGTTCTAATACTTTATAATTAACAATATGCTTTGCTTTAGCACCATCCAAATCGACTAAGTGTAAATATTCAATACCTGAATCTTCAAATGCTTTTGCTACTTCAAGTGGGTTTTCGTTATATATTTTTTTAGTGTCGTAATCTCCTTTGGTTAAACGCACACATTTTCCGTCAATAATATCTATAGCTGGTATAATTCTCATGTATTTGGCTTTTAACCTTTAGTTTCTAGTCATTAGCCGAAGACTAATAGATAAAAACGAAAAGTTATTTTTATAATTTTAAAAAATTCTTTAATAATTGTTCTCCTGCTTTACTACTCTTTTCTGGATGAAATTGTACACCAAAAAAGTTGTCATTCTCTAATGCAGAAGCATATTCTAATTCATAATCTGATGTTGCAATAGATTCACCACATTGCTCAGCGTAATAACTATGCACAAGATACATGTATTCCTTTTCATTAATAGCTTTAAACAAATCGGATTTAAGATTAGAGATAGTATTCCACCCCATTTGAGGCACTTTTACATGATTAGAAAATCGCTTGACATTCACATCAAAAATCCCTAAACCCTGTGTATCACCTTCTTCAGAGTGCTTACACATTAATTGCATGCCTAAACAAATCCCTAAAACAGGTTGTTTTAACGTTGGAATTAATTGATCTAACCCACTTTGTCTTAATTTAATCATGGCAGAACTTGCTTCACCAACTCCAGGGAAAATCACTTTATCTGATGTTCTAATTTCTTCTGGATTATCGGTTAAAATTGCATCATAGCCTAAACGTTGAAAAGCAAATTGTATGCTTTTAATGTTTCCTGCTCCGTAATTTACTATTGATAGTTTCATTTTTCTGCTTTTAGCTTTTGGCTTTTGGCTATTAGTAAATGGCTAACAGCTAAAGGCTTTACAGCATTCCTTTTGTTGATGGTAAAATCATTTTTTCTACATCTTGCTTTACCGCCATTTTAATCGCTTTAGCAAAGGCTTTAAAAATGGCTTCAATTTTATGATGTTCGTTATTACCTTCTACTTTAATATTTAGGTTACACTTTGCGCCGTCTGTAAACGATTTAAAAAAGTGAAAAAACATTTCTGTTGGCATTTTACCAATCATTTCACGTTTAAATTCAGCCTCCCAAACAAGCCAATTACGACCGCCAAAATCAATACCAACTTGTGCTAAACAATCGTCCATAGGTAAAGAGAATCCGTAACGTTCAATACCTAATTTATTACCTAAAGTTGTCGCAAACAATTCACCTAAAGCAATAGCTGTATCTTCAATAGTGTGGTGTTCATCAACTTCTAAATCCCCATCAACTTTAATATTTAAATCGAGTTGACCATGACGAGAAATCTGATCGAGCATATGATCGAAAAATGCAATTCCGGTATCAATATTACTTTTCCCTGTGCCATCAAGATTTAAATCGATCTTAATTTTAGTTTCATTGGTATTTCTTTCAATACTTCCCACGCGTTCTGTAGTTTTGAGAAACTTATAAATCACTTCCCAATCGTTTGTTTCTAAAGCTATAAATTCTTCCAAATCCTTATTGCTAACGGTAACTTCATCAGTTCCTAAATTGGTATTATCATTAATAAAAATCCCCTTAGCTCCAAGGTTTTTCGCTAATTCAACATCTGTAAGTCTATCTCCAATAACAAATGAATTCTTTAGATCATAAGGTTCCGAAAAATACTTGGTTAATAAACCTGTATTTGGTTTTCGTGTAGGCGCATTGTCTTTTGCAAACGTTCGATCCATAAATTGTTCTTTAAAAACAACACCTTCCCCTTCAAAAGTTTTTAGAATGAAATTATGAACGGGCCAAAACGTATTTTCAGGATATACATCGGTCCCCAAACCATCTTGGTTGGTAATCATTACGATTTCGAAATTCAATTCTTTAGCTATTTTGCTTAAATATTGAAATACTTTTGGATAGAATTCTAATTTTTCGAACCCATCAATTTGTTCGTCTGCAGGTTCTTTAATTAAAGTTCCGTCTCTGTCTATGAATAATACTGGTTTCATATGTTACTTTCATTCCTGCATTGGCAGAAATCTAATTTTAGATTAATAATATATTTGTAAATTCCGCATCAAGTACGGAATGACAAAAATTACGATAATTGAATTAATGTTTGAATTAACGTCTCATTCTCTTCTTTTGTACCTACTGAAAATCGTAAACAATTTTCGCACAACGGTTGATTGGTTCTATTACGAACTACAATTCCTTTTTCTACCAACTGTTGATAGCGTTTATTAGCATCATCTACTTTTGCTAATATAAAGTTGGCATCAGAAGGATAAACTTCCGTTACAAAATCGATAGTTTTTAAGGCTTCATTTAATATCCCTCTTTCTAGAATAATGCTTTTTACTTCATTATCTACAACTAATGTCGCATTTAAACGCTCTAAGGCTTTAATTTGCGTGAGTTGATTGATATTATAAGGCGGTTTGATTTTATTTAAAACCGCGATAATTTCTTGAGAAGCATAGCAAATCCCTAAACGAATCCCTGCTAAACCATAAGCTTTAGATAAGGTTTGTGTAATTATTAAATTAGGAAACTCTTCTAGTCGACTTAACCAACTGTCTTCTGCTGAAAAATCAATATAGGCTTCATCAATAATCACAAGACCTTCAAAATCACGAATTAATTCTTCAATCTTTTTCGCATCAAAACTATTGGCTGTAGGATTGTTTGGTGAACATAAAAACAAGAGTTTTGTATGCGTTTGTACTGCTCTCGATATTTCATCCATGTTAGGTTGAAAATCTTTCTGCAATTCAACTTCTATATTTTCAACCGCATTTAGATTCGCTAAAACATCGTACATACCATACGTTGGTGGCAATGTGATAATTTTATCGCGATTAGGCTCACAAAAAGCTCTAAAAATCAAATCTAAAACTTCGTCACTCCCATTTCCTAACAAAATTTTGTTTGTTGGGATACGTTTCAATTCAGATAAACGCTCTTTAACATTGGTTTGTTGAGGATCTGGATACCGATTCACATCCGTATTAAAAGGATTTTCATTGGCATCAATAAAAACCATACCGTCAGTAATATCCTTATATTCATCTCTTGCTGAAGAATAAGGCTTGATGGATTTAATGTTATCTCTGATGAGATTATTTAAGTTGAAATTTTTCATTTTAATTGCTTCTCAATACAATTTCTCCTACCTCGAAATCACTCGAAGTGACGTTAAATTATTTTTTTAATTCCTTTAATCTTAAAGTTACCGCATTTTTATGGGCTTGTAAACCTTCAGCTTCAGCCATTAACTCTATCGCATGTCCGATATTTTGAATCCCTTCTTTAGAAATTTTTTGAAACGTCATGCTTTTTTGAAAACTATCTAAGTTAACTCCAGAATACGCTTTAGAAAATCCGTTTGTTGGTAATGTATGGTTCGTACCAGAAGCATAATCTCCTGCACTTTCTGGTGTATAATTCCCGATAAATACAGAACCTGCATTGCTTATATTATCTACAAAAAAATCATTATCGGTTGTAGCTACGATAAAATGCTCTGGACCATAGTCGTTAATTAAGTCAATCGCTGTGGCATTAGAATCGACAACTATAGATTTAGAATTGGCTATCGCTTTTTCGGCCATGGCTTTTCTTGGTAAAAAAGCGAGTTGATTTTTAACTTCAACCAAAACCTGATCCGCAAAAGCTTTAGATGTTGAAACTAAAATCACCTGACTATCACTACCGTGTTCTGCTTGACTCAATAAATCTGAAGCCACAAAAGCTGCATTTGCAGAATCATCTGCCATTACCAACAACTCACTTGGCCCTGCAGGCATATCTATCGCTACACCATATTTAGTCGCTAATTGCTTGGCAACGGTTACAAACTGATTTCCTGGACCAAATATTTTGTAAACCTGAGGAATTGTATCGGTTCCGAAAGTTAACCCAGCAATAGCTTGGATACCTCCTACTTTTACAATTTTTGTGACACCACAAAGGTTTGCTGCATATAAAATCTCATTAGCAATTTTTCCTTCTTTATTAGGTGGTGAGCACAAGACAATTTCTTTGCATCCTGCTATTTGAGCAGGAACAGCCAACATTAATACTGTTGAAAATAAAGGTGCTGTTCCCCCTGGAATATAGAGTCCGACTTTTTGAATAGGACGTTTCTCTTGCCAGCATTCTACACCAGACATCGTTTCTACAAAAACTTTATCTGTTTTTTGAGCTTTATGAAAAGTTTCAATATTTGATTTTGCTAAAGTAATAGCTGTTTTTAAAGCTTCTGAAACATCAGCAATAGCTTTTTCAATTTCTAATTCAGAAACAATAGTGTCTTCTAATGCTACACCATCAAATTTTGATGTGTACTTTTCTATAGCTTTGTCTCCATTTTTAGAAACATCGTTAAAAACCTCATTCACAACAGCTTCAATATCTGCAACCGTTTGTGTTGGTCTTTTTAATATTTCGGACCAAACTGATTGATCTGGATTTGTATATAATTTCATAACCTAACTAAAATTATTAAAGTACCATATTTTCAATTGGGCAAACTAAAATACCTTCTGCACCATTCGCTTTCAATTCGTCAATAATATTCCAAAAATCATTTTTGTCTATTACTGAGTGCATAGAACTCCAACCCTCTCTTGCCAATGGCAAAATAGACGGACTGTTCATTCCTGGTAGGATTCTTATAATTTCATCGAGTTTATCGTTTGGTGCATTTAATAAAATATATTTGCTTTCTCTTCCTTTTAAAACTGATTTTAATCGGAATTGAAGTTTATCGATCAAGGCTTGATTTTCATCAGAAATCATAGGTGACGTTGCCAAAACAGCTTCAGATTTCAAAAGGACTTCAATTTCTTTTAAGCCATTTTTGAAAAGGGTACTTCCACTCGATACAATATCACAGATACCGTCTGCAAGTCCGATGTTTGGTGCAATTTCAACAGACCCATTAATAATGTGTAAGTTTGCTTTTACCCCTGCTTTTTCTAAAAATTGATTCACCGTATTTGGATACGATGTTGCAATGCGTTTGCCACCTAAATCCTTTAAACTTTTTGCTTTTGAAGATTTTGGTACCGCAATAGACACTTTACATTTTGAAAACCCTAAGCGTTCTACAATTTTAAGATCGTTTCCTTTTTCAATTAAGACATTTTCACCAATAATAGCTGCATCTACGACTCCATCTCTTAAGTATTGTGGAATATCTCCATTTCTTAAATAAAATACTTCTAATGGAAAATTACGTGCTGAAGCTTTAAGCTGATCTTTACCATTATCCACAGAAATACCAATTTCTTTTAAAATTTTCATTGAGTCTTCATTAAGTCGACCCGATTTTTGTACGGCAATTTTTAATTTACTCATTTTTAATTTGAATTATGTCTAAGACTTCAGCTTGAATTTATAAAACAAAAAACCCATCTGATTGCTCAAACGGGTTTTTAAAATATATTTTGATTTTATTCAATACAGATTCACCTCGCTTGATTGCTAGTATGAAAATGATGATGAAATTGAATAGTTGTCATGTTTCTAATTGTTACTACAAATATTGTTAATTTAATTTTAGTAATCCTAATTTTAATTCAAAGAAAACAAATTTTTAACATATTAGTAGAATTCGTTTCTTTTATTATTGATTTCCTAAGATAATCGGTAAGCCACTATCACCAGAACCAATAATAATCGTTTTACTATTTGGCGATTCTGAAAGCTTTACTGTCGCTTCAATACCTTTATCTTGAAGAATTTTATCTGTTAGTGAAGCACTTAAAATACGGTTAGCATCTGCTTTACCTTGTGCGTCAATGATTACTTTTTCTGCTTCTTTTCTAGCACTTTCAAGTCTAAATTCATACTCTAAAGATTCTTGCTCTTGTCTTAATTTACGTTCAATAGCTTCTTTAATTGTAGGAGGTAAAGTAACATCTCTAATTAAAATATCATTAAGTTGAATATACTGTGGTTCTACTAATTTTTTAGTTTCCTCATAGATTTCTTCTTGAATCGCATCTCTTTTACTAGAGTACAACTGCTCAGGTGTGTATCTACCAACAACACTTCTTGCTGCACTTCTAATCGCTGGCTGAAGCACACGACTTAAATAATCTTCACCTTTTTGATTATGTAATTTCCCTAAACTCTTAACATCGGGCTGGTATAGAATAGAGGCGTCTAATTTAATATCCAAACCATTAGAAGATAGTACTGCCATTTTTTCTGCAACTTCTTGTTGACGCGTTTCATAATCGATGACTCTATTCCATGGAGCAATAACATGAAAACCTGGACCTAATGGTACTTTTTCTGGATCTACACCATCACTAAGTGTTTCATATAAAACACCAGCATGACCCGAATCTAGCGTAACAGCAGATTTTGCTAAAACAATAATTAAAAGTACAACTCCGATTAAAATCGGTAATCCAATCTTTGGTAATTTCTCCATTCTATTCTTTTTAAATTAATCCGTTATATTTCCTAATAAACCACTCAATAAAAAGGCTTAAAGCGATTAAACCAAGTAGATATTTCCAATCTATCAAAGGTACAATATTTTTAGTGCCTTTTTGTATGGTTTTATACCGATTATCACTAATTAAACCACTAATTAAGTTATCGATTTGAGATGGAAAATATGCAGATCCATTACTCGTATTAGCAATGATTTTTAATTTGGTAATGTCAGCATTTAAGAATTGCTGTTCTACATTGTATTCTAAAATTTGAAAGCTTCCAGAAGCCGAGATTGATTCTGTATTATGCTTAATTGTAAAATTATACAAACCAGCATTAATACCACCTAAATCTACCGTGTAATTACCATTATTTAATAAGAGAGGAACTTCTTTAGTCGTATCATCATCCTTATTATTTAGTACAATACTCAATGAAGCTAAATTATCAAACTCAAAATTTTTGTTGAAATATTGTGCTGAGATTATAACATCATCATTACCGTTATAGAAGGATTTGTAATCGATATTAATACGTTTCCTTTTTTTGTTAGAACTTAGATATTGCACCAGTTTATTGATAAATTCATCAAACCCATTAAAACTACCTGTATTTATAAAGGATTGTGCTCGCCAACGCCATACATCTTCACCATTTAAGATAGCATGTTTTGTAGCATCGGCTTCGAATGTAGCTAACAATATATCTTCAGTTGTAATTCCATTTATCGTTCTATACAATAATGTTTCATGCGGCACTGTAATTTGAAGTGTTCCAAATTCAGATTTTAAAGGAGGGAAACTATTGAAATTCAAATTTTCAACGATAAACGTGCCATAGTTTTGATTTAAACTTGGTTGAAAATTTTCAGTTTGATTGGTTATTTTTTGTTTGAAATATCCTTGAGTCTGATTCAACAAATTCCAATCAGTTGTTGCACCGGAAATAATGAATGTATTTATTTTCTGTTCTTCAATTTTTTTAAGTATTGAATTAAAGTTATTATTTGGCTGATACAATATAACTAATTGATAGTCATTAATTTTATTTATAATGTCCTTAGGTTTAAATATAGAGACATTGCGTTGTTCATTACTTTCAATAGCCTTTTTTAAAGCACCTAAATCTGGATGTAAACGATCATAAACCAAAGCAATATTTGTTTTCTGATCGATAACTTCTACACCAAAATTCTTAATGTTATTGACAGTGTTTTTTTCATTATCTAAAGCCACCAACTCAACTCTGTAAGTTTTTACACCAACACTATTTGCCATTAACGCGGTTGAAATAATTTCAGAAGATTTTAATGCATTAAACTGAAGTGTTTTTCTAAAGACTTCAGCATTACCAGACCAAATTTTCAACTCTGTAGTAATGGGATCATTACCACTGTAATTAGCAATGATCTCAATAGGAAACTTATTCTTGAGATATACATACCTATTTACATTCAGTTGTTTTATACTTAGGTCAGAATATACTGTAGAATCACCAAGTATAATCGGATAAATAGGCTGCTTCACCCCTTTGGCTGTATAGCTATAATCTGAACCATAGGTTTGATTTCCGTCACTCACAATAACAATGGGAGCGGTTTGATTAGCATATACTTCACCAAATTGCTTTAAAGCTAAGGCCAAATTAGATTGACGCTCATTAAAATTTAAACTATCGAAGACTGCAACTGATTTTCCAAAACTATAGGTTTGAATATCAAAACGCTCTTTTAATTCTGAATTCGTATTTAAAACATCGACTACTTCCCTAGCCTGTTGCTCTTGCTTTAGATACGAAACGGATTCCGAATTATCAACAGCAACAACTAATGTTGGTTTTTCGTCGAAATAAGTAAAAGATTCAAACTTCGGATTAATTAATAATAGTAAAATTCCGAAAATTGAAATCGTTCTTAATGCTGTAAGCACGTATTTAAGATTCGACTTTAATTTAGATTTATATAAATACTGAAACAGCGCTAGTAAAAGCGCTGTTATTGCAGCAATCGTTATGTATATAATTGTTAGTTTATCCATTAAAAACTCATAATAACTATAAGATTCTTGCCTTCGCAGGCATGACAATTTAAGTCAGCATACCTCCATCCACATTAAGTGTTTGCCCCGTAACATAAGCACTTAAATCACTTGCTAAAAACACACAAGCATTAGCAATATCTTCTGGAGTTCCTCCTCTTTTTAGTGGAATACCTGCTCTCCAAACTTTTACAGTTTCTTCGTCTAATTTTGCTGTCATTTCTGTTTCAATAAAACCCGGTGCGATGACGTTGCTTCTAATATTACGAGATCCTAACTCTAAAGCCACCGATTTAGAAAAACCAATAATTCCGGCTTTTGATGCTGCATAATTTGTTTGTCCGGCATTACCTTTTACACCAACTACAGAACTCATATTTATAATAGAACCTTTACGTTGTTTCAACATCGTACGTTGTACCGCCTTGGTCATGTTAAAAACTGATTTTAAGTTCACTTCAATCACTTTATCAAAATCATCTTCACTCATTCGCATTAACAAATTATCTTTTGTAATACCTGCGTTATTGACTAATATATCAATAGTTCCAAATTCGGCTAAAACATCTTCGGCAAGCTTTTCAGATTCTTCAAAATTTGCTGCATTACTTTGGTAGCCTTTAGCTTTTACTCCTTTAGAATTTAATTCTTTTTCTAATTCGTTAGCCGCTTCAACCGACGAGCTATATGTAAATGCAACGTTTGCCCCATGATCTGCAAAAACCTCTGCAATTCCTTTTCCTATACCTCTACTTGCACCAGTAATTATGGCTGTTTTTCCTTCTAAAAGTTTCATGTTTAATATGTTATGTTAGTTATTTCAAAGTTGGTATTCCTAAGGTGTTTTTCTTAAATAATGTTCTTTATCTATTTTCAAATTGAAAAAAATTAAAAATCACTTAAACCAACAATTAGGAAGATATTCAACAGTTTCAAATATACCAATTACTAATTGTGCGACATAAAAAAAACCTCATATTTTAACATAAATATGAGGTTTAATTTTAACATTGCTTTTGATGTTATTGCTTTAATGTTTCGGGTTGATTGTAATTAAAAAGATAATCAATATCCATTTCCTTAATCGTTCCTAATTTACTTAAAGCGTCAAAATCCATATCCTTTTTATTTCCTATAACCATCACATTATATTCCTCCCCCTTAATGTTTTCGTTAAAGAAAGCTTTAAGGTCTTCCATTGTCATATTATCAATAGCATCGTAAATTTCTTTACGATTATCATTATCAATACCTTGTTTTTTCAAACCTTCATATGTCCAGAATATATTAGATTTTGTAATTCGCTCTGAAGCAATTTTCTTTAGAGTTGCTTCTTTGGCTTGGTTAAACTGATCTTCTGCCTCTGGCATATTAGTCATTAATTCCATCATAGCGCCAACTGCCTGTTCAAGTTTATTAGCTTGTGTTCCTACATATGCCATTGTGTAATTAGGTTTCCCTGCTTCGTTAGCATTACTATAACTTGAAAATGCAGAATACGCTAAAGATTTAGATTCTCTAATTTCCTGAAATACAATTGAAGACAATCCGCTACCAAAATACGTATTAAATAACTCAGATGCTGCCAATTTACTAGGATCTAAGTCTTCTCCTTTAGCGACTAATAAAATTTCGCTTTGTACCATATCGTAATCTACAAAATATACGTTGCCACCTGTTTCTAAATTTGTATATTCTGTTTTTTCAGGATAATCTAATAAAGTTTCAGGAATATTATGATGTGTATTTAAAGCCACTTTTACGTCATCTATAGCATTACCATAGTAAAAAATTCGATGTTTGTAAGCACGCATTTCTTTTATTTTATTCACTAATTCTGTTGGACTCATAGCTTTTAATTCAACTTGAGAGTAAATATTTCTTAGTCTTGAATTATCTCCATATTGACCATAATTCATTAAGCCATTCCAAAAAATATTTCCTTTTTGAGTTTTACCATCCTCTCTATCTTTTAAAATACTTTCTACATATTTTTCATAAGCTTCTTGGTTAGGCTCCGCATTATTCCATAAATGTTCTAGTAAAGCTAAACCTGCATCTAGATTTTCTTTAAGTCCCGAAATACCAACATAAGTTTTATCGTTAGATGAAAACACATTGTAGCTCACGCCAATTTTATAAAATTCTTGCTTTAATTGCTCTGGAGTGTATTTGTTAGTTCCTAGATAATCTAAATAACCCGCAGCTAGGGATACCATGCGATCGTTATCTTGACCCATATCAAAAATAATATTTAAATCAAAAATATCATTATTAGGGTTTTCAATATAAGAAAGCTTAAGTCCTTTATCTATTTTTGATTCCTTAATTGCTGTTTTATAATCGATAAATTGAGGTTTCAAATCTGGCGAAACCATAGCGTTTAATGACTTTAAGAACTCAGACTCTTTTCCTCTATTTAATTCAATTGGAGTAATTCCTGGGTTTTCCACTTTTACTATTGATGTATCTTCACCTTTAAGCTTGTGAACTTCTACATAATTATTTCCATAGAATGCATTAGCAAAATCAATAACTTCTTGCTTGGTGATTTTTTTCATCTCATCAAGCATTTTAAGACGGTTATCCCATTCTTGGTTACCTATAAACGCATCTAAATACGCATAAGCTGTTGCAGAACCATTCTCATATTGTTGAATTTGAGATAAACGCATATCATTAATAACGGCATCTAACAACCAATCTTCAAAATCTCCTTTTTTAATTTTGTCTACCTGAGCCAATAAAAGATCTCTAACTTCGTCTAAAGATTGCTCTGCTTTTGGTGATCCATAAAGTAAATGAAAACCATAATCATTATCAAAATTTGTGAAAGATGATGCGTTTTGAACCATTTGTTTTTGGTTCAGGTTTAAATCAATTAAACCTGCCTGAGAATTAGCGAGCATGTAATCCACTAATTTCAACATCATCTCTTGATCAGATCCTTTTCCCTCAGACCTAAAGGCAATATAAACAGATTCTGAAGTTGGGCCTAAAACTTCTTTTTTAACAGGAGTCTCAATAGGCGCCAGCTTAGGAAATGTAGGATGAATAACTTCCTTTTTCTCATAACTTCCAAAGGCTTTATTTATCTTTTTGATAGTACTATCAAAATCTAAATCACCCACCATAATCACGGCCATATTATTTGGTACATAATATTTATCGAAATACGCATTTATAGCTTCCATCGAGGGGTTTTTCAAATGCTCCGAGACACCAATTGTAGATTGTGTTCCGTAGGGATGTGTTGGGTATAAACCTTCAAGAGTAGCAAAATATTGCTTACGTCCATCATTGTCTTGTCCTCTATTAAACTCCTCATAAACCGCTTCTAATTCTGTATGAAACAAGCGCAGTACTAATTTACTGAAACGCTCACTTTCAATCTTTAACCATTTATCAACTTCATTTGAAGGGATTTTGTTGACATAAACAGTTTGCTCATTTGACGTAAAGGCATTTGTTCCTTCAGCCCCTAATGAATTCACCATTTTATCGTACTCATTAGCAATAGATAATTTTGATGCTTCTAAAGAAACGTCATCTATTTGTTTATAAAGTGCTTTTTTCTTTTCTGGATCTTGTTCCTTTTTATGCGCTTCATATAAATCTGAAATCTGCTTAATTAGCTTCGATTCTTCTTCATAATTAGTGGTACCTATTTTGTCAGTACCTTTAAAAACCATGTGTTCTAAATAATGTGCTAAACCCGTATTGTCTGCTGGATCATAAGTAGAACCTGCTCTAACGGCAATAAGTGTTTGTATTTTAGGTTCTTCATTATTTTGCCCCAAATAAACTTTTAGACCATTGTCTAAGGTATAAAGACGTAAACCTGTTGGGTCATTAGCAACGGTTTCGTAATTAAAACCATTATTGTCTTGATGTGTTGAGATGGCATAAGCCATTTCCTTTTTATTGTTTTCTGACTTACAGCTAATAATTGCTGCTGCCATAAACAATAATAAAATTGTTTGATGGTGTTTCATTTTTTGATTTTAGTTGATTTATTGGATAAAAAAAATCCATTAGTTATATAAATATAACTAATGGATTAATATCAAAATGTATTTATTTACATTTTAAGAGAAAATTAGCCTAAAACTTCAGCAACTTTCTTTCCTATTTCTGCTGGAGAATCTACAACGTGAATTCCACATTCTCTCATAATTTTCTTTTTAGCTTGAGCAGTATCATCACTACCACCTACAATAGCACCGGCATGTCCCATCGTACGACCAGCCGGAGCAGTTTCACCTGCTATAAATCCAATAACTGGTTTTTTACTACCACTTTCTTTGTACCAATGTGCAGCATCTGCTTCTAATTGACCACCTATTTCACCAATCATAACCACAGCTTCAGTTTCTGGATCATTGATTAACAATTCAACAGCTTCTTTAGTCGTTGTTCCAATAATTGGATCACCACCTATTCCAATAGCAGTTGTAATGCCTAATCCTTGTTTTACAACTTGATCAGCAGCTTCATAAGTTAAAGTACCTGATTTCGATACAATACCTACAGTTCCTTTCTTAAAAACAAAACCTGGCATAATACCAACTTTAGCTTCACCAGGAGTAATTACACCTGGACAGTTAGGACCTATTAAACGACACGCTTTATCTTTGATATAGTCAGATGCTTTAATCATATCTGCTACAGGAATACCTTCAGTAATTGTAATAATTACTTTAATACCAGCATCAGCAGCTTCCATAATAGCATCAGCAGCAAAAGCTGGTGGTACGAAAATAATTGTAGTATCTGCACCTACTTTTTCTACAGCTTCAGAAACAGTGTTAAAAACAGGTCTGTCTAAATGTGTTTGACCACCTTTACCAGGAGTTACACCTCCAACGACATTTGTACCATATTCAATCATTTGTTCAGCGTGAAATGTACCTTCACTACCTGTAAAACCTTGAACTATAATCTTAGAATTCTTATTAACTAAAACGCTCATTTGTTATTGTTGATTTTAAGTTTTATGTATTTTGTTATGCAAAAATAAGAGATTTTAAACGCAAAAGCGACCTCTTTTATAATTTTATTTCTCTATATAATTTGATGCTTTTTTTATCAGTTTTATCAACTTGGTGACTAATCTCAAATCTACGATAAAATTTTTCATTGCTTCCTTCTTAAAGCGTCGAAAAGTGAGCGATTGTAATAACATCTAGAAACCATCAAAGCATCATTCACAAGGTCTGACTCATAAAATATTTTAAAAACGTTGCTTACGGACATTATAAATCCTTTAGTTTTTGAAGTATTTCTGGGATTCTCTTAACGTAAGCCATTTCTTTAAACATGGTTCTAGCATCTTGGGCAGGGCTACCAAAATAAGTTTTACCTTCTTCTGTCGTTTGGCCTAGACCCGATTGGGCATATAAAACAGTACCTTTAGCAATTGTGATTCCACTCTTTACTCCCACTTGCCCCCAAATTATAACATTATCCTCAACAACGACACAGCCCGCAATACCTGTTTGCGAAGCTATTAAGCATTTCTTACCAATTAAAGTATCATGACCTATTTGGATTTGATTATCTAATTTAGAACCCTCACCAATAGTTGTATCTCCGGTAACACCTCTATCAATAGTACAAAGTGCTCCGATATCTACATTATCTTTTATAATAACACGACCACCAGATTTTAATTGATCGTAGCCCTCAGGTCTGTTTTTATAATAAAATGCACTTGCTCCTAAAACTGTTCCTGAATGAATAGTAACATTGTTACCTATAATAGCATCATCATAAATACTGACATTAGCATGGATGACACAATTTTCACCAATTGTTACATTATTACCAATAAAACAATTTGGTTGTATTACAGTACCATCTCCAATAATAGCATCACTAGCAATAGCACTATTTGAAGCTTTAAATGGTTTAAAATGGGATGTGATTTTATTAAAATCCCGAAATGGATCTTCAGAAATTATAAGAGCCTTTCCTTCAGGGCAAGTTACCTCTTTGTTAATTAAAATTATTGTTGCAGCTGATTCTAAAGCCTTATCGTAATATTTAGGATGGTCTACAAAAACAATATCCCCAGGTTCTACAACATGAATTTCATTAATACCTAAGATTTCAAAATCTTCTGAACCTCTAAATTCACAATCAATTAAGGTTGCAATTTGCTTTAAAGTATGTGGTTTGGGGAATTTCATTTCTCAGTTTACAGTTTTCAGCCTCAGTTTGCAGTCCGCTAAAAGCAGACTGTAACTGCAAACTAAGTTATTCTTTAATACGCTCTTTGTAAGTTCCTTTTTCTGTTTCTACCTTAATCTTATCTCCTTCATTAATAAATAAAGGCACATTAACTTCTGCACCAGACTCAACAGTTGCTGGTTTCGTAGCATTCGTAGCTGTATTTCCTTTGACTCCTGGTTCTGTAGCTACAACTTCTAACACCACAGAAGCTGGTAAGTCTACAGATAGCGGCATATTATCTTCAGTATTAATCTGAATAGTTACCACTTCTCCTTCTTTCATTAAATCCGTTCTATCAATTGCAGATTCTAATAACCTGATTTGTGTATAATCTGCTTCATTCATAAAATGATAAAATTCACCATCATTATATAAATATTGAAATTTATGAGTTTCAACACGAACATCTTCAATCTTATGTCCCGCAGAAAACGTATTATCTAATACTTTACCGTTGGTAACACTTTTCATTTTTGTTCTTACAAAAGCAGGACCTTTTCCTGGTTTTACATGAAGAAATTCAACAATCTTGTAGATATCATTGTTATATCTAATACATAATCCGTTTCTAATATCTGAAGTACTTGCCATGAGTTATTTTTAATTATTTATTATTTAGTTGTAATTAATTTTATTAAAATCAGATTAAGATTTAATTTGATTTAAAGTAGCCTTTCATTATACCGCGATGTGAATTCTTGATAAATTGAAGAATCTCATCACGCTCTGGCGTCGCTTCCATTTCTGCTTCAATTAAATCTGCAGCTTGTGTGTTATTGTAATTTTTTTGATATAATATTCTGTAGATGTTCTGAATTTCTCTAATTTTTTCAGCGGTATACCCTCTTCGTCTTAATCCAACAGAATTAATACCAACATAAGATAATGGCTCTCTTCCTGCCTTTACAAAAGGTGGTACATCTTTACGTACTAAAGATCCACCCGTGACAAAAGCATGGTTTCCTATAGAACAGAACTGATGAACCGCTGTCATACCAGCTAAAATAACGTAGTCACCAACAGTAATATGACCGGCTAGTGTGCTGTTATTCGAAAAAATACAATTATTACCAACAATACAATCGTGAGCAATATGACAATACGCCATTATTAAACAATTGTCACCAATTACTGTTTTCATCTTATCTGTTGTTCCTCGATTAATAGTAACACATTCTCTAATTGTTACATTATCTCCGATTTCAACAGTAGTATCCTCATCATTATATTTTAAATCTTGAGGTACGGCAGAAATTACAGCACCAGGAAAGATGTTACAATTTTTACCAATTCGAGCACCTTCCATAATGGTTACATTACTTCCAATCCAAGTGCCTTCTCCAATCTTTACATTATTATGTATGGTTGTAAAAGGTTCTATCACTACATTCTTTGCAATCTTTGCTCCAGGATGTACGTACGCTAACGGTTGGTTCATTTTTCTAATATTTATTTTAATAAAGCGGTAAAAATGTGTTCGCCTTTAAACTCTACGGAATCTAACATTAAGTTAGAAGTCTGCTCGGTTCATTTTTCTAATATTTATTTTAATAAAGCGGTAAAATGTGTTCGCCTTTAAACTTTACTGAATCTAAGTTTAATTAAGATTTCAGTATGGTTCATTTTTCTAATACTTATTGTAATAATACTTTAAAATCAAATACTTTAAGTATCTTAAAGCTTATATTGTTTTTATTTTATTTCACTTTTGATATTTGCGCCATCAATTCTGCTTCTGCACACAATTTTCCATTAGCGTAAGCATAACCTTGCATATGGCAAATTCCTCGTCGGATTGGTGTTATTAATGAACACTTAAATATTAGAGTATCTCCAGGAACTACTTTTTGTTTAAACTTTACTTTGTCCATTTTCATAAAAAATGTCAAGTAATTTTCAGGGTCAGGAACAGTACTTAGTACTAATATCCCTCCTGTCTGTGCCATCGCTTCAACAATTAAAACACCTGGCATCACTGGTGCCCCTGGAAAATGACCTCTAAAGAACTCCTCGTTCATAGTGACATTTTTCATACCAATAACATGATTATCGGTTAACTCATAAACCTTATCTAATAATAAGAAAGGTTGTCTGTGCGGTAACATATCCATAATTTGATTCACGTCCATTAGTGGCTCTGAATTCAAATCGACTTGAGGAACATTATTTCTTCTTTCGTTCTTAATCAGTTTAGACATCTTTTTTGCAAACTGTGTGTTTACAAAATGACCAGGTTTATTAGCTATAATTTTACCCCTAATACGTGTACCAATTAATGTTAAATCACCTAAAACATCTAATAATTTATGTCGAGCGGCCTCATTTGGATGATGCAATGTAAGATTATCCAAAATACCATTAGGCTTTACGGCAATATTATCTTTATTAAAAGCAACTCTTAATTTATCCATAGTTTCGGCAGATAATTCTTTATCGACATAAACTATAGCATTATTTAAATCTCCTCCTTTAATTAAACCATGCTCTAAAAGCATTTCGATTTCATGCAAAAAGCTGAATGTTCTAGCATCAGCTATTTCAGTTTTAAAATCTGAAACCTTATTAAGCGTCGCATTTTGAGTTCCTAGAACTTTAGTACCAAAATCTACCATTGTGGTAATTTGATAAGTGCTTGCCGGCATTAAAATAATTTCGCTTCCTGATTCTTCATCTGTGTATGACACAACTTGTGTCACCTCATATTCTTCTCTAAAAGCATTTTGATCTACAATACCAGCTTTCTCTAGTGCTTCGACGAAAAATTTTGAAGACCCATCCATAATTGGTGGTTCTGACGAATCTAATTCGATAATTGCATTATCCAAATCCAAACCAATAAGCGCTGCTAATACATGCTCGCAAGTTTGAATAGTAACTCCATTTTTCTCCATACAAGTACCACGCTGTGTACTTGTTACATAATTGGCATCAGCTTCAATTTTTGGCGAACCTTCTAAATCTGTACGTTGAAATACGAATCCAGAATTTTCTGCACCAGGTTTAAATACTAATTTAACATCTGCACCAGTATGAAGTCCAACACCTGTTAGCGTTACTTCTTTTTCAATGGTTTTTTGCTTCGTTTCCGTTTTAATTATTGCCATCTACTTTTTTTTCTAATTCATTAATAGTTTTTGCCAGTTTAGGCAAGTTTTTAAAATAAACATACGATTTATTAAAATCGCCATATCCTAAAGCTGGAGAGCCCTGCAAAATTTCATCGTTTTTTACATTTCGTCCAATTCCAGATTGTGCTTGTATTTTTACATTGTTTCCAATGGTTAGATGTCCAACAATACCAACTTGACCACCAATTTGGCAATGCTCACCAATCTTAGTTGAGCCTGCTACACCAGATTGTGCTGCAATTACTGTATTTTTTCCAACTTCTACATTATGAGCGATCTGTATCTGATTGTCTAATTTTACACCAGACCTTATAATCGTTGAGCCCATTGTTGCTCTATCTATTGTTGTACCTGCACCTACATCTACATAATCTTCTAATATAACATTTCCAATTTGTGGAATTTTAGAATAACCCCCATCTTTATTAGGTGCAAAACCAAAACCGTCAGCTCCGATTATAGCACCAGAATTAACAACGCAGTTTTCACCAATAATACAATCTGAATATACCTTCGCTCCAGGAAAAATAGTAGTATTTGCTCCTATCTTTACATTATCACCTACATATGCGTTTGGATAAATTTTTACATTATCCCCTAATTCTACATTACTACCAACATAGGCAAAAGCACCTATATATATAGTATCGGATATTTTGGTGCTTTCTGAAATAAAACTTGGTTGTTCTATTCCTGATTTATTAGACCTTATCCTGTCGTAATACTCTAATAATTTAGAAAACCCTTCATAGGCATCCTCTACTTTTATTAAGGTTGTTAATATGGGTTTCTCTGGCACAAAATCATCATTAACAATAGTTATTGAGGCTTCTGTGGTATATATATAAGGTTTGTATTTTAAATTGGATAAGAAAGTTAAAGATCCTTGAGTTCCTTCCTCTATTTTAGAAAGTTTAAAAACTTCAATTTTAGGATCACCAACAACTGTTCCTTCTAGAATACCTGCGATTTGTTCTGCTGTAAATTTCAATGATTAGATTTTAAAGTCTTATTGCTTTCCGCAAAAATAGAAAAAAAGGATTACATTTTCTTTTTAGGATAGCACATATAATATTTAGTGATGGGTTTGCTAAGTGCTTTTAGGTTTAATTGATGCGATGCTTTTACAATATCCTTTATCTTACCCGACTTAAATAAGATGTTGATTTTTTGAGCTTTATTCTCATATGCCTGATTACTTAATTCTCCCTGAAACACAAAATATTTAGCTTCAGACTTAGAAATATTAAACCTTTCCATCAACACTTCGAAATGACTTTTTAGTTCAGATTCCTTAAACGCTTTATTTTTAATCTTAATTTTTAACAAATGCCTTTCAAGAATCATCTGACAAAGGTTACTTAACACAAAGTCATCATGGTGCTGCCAATCTTTCATTGCTGCTACTATATCATAATCATCTAATTGTGAAAAAACAATTAGGGTATCATCATTAAAACTTTCAGCACTAATTTCTGAATTCAAGAAATAAAATAATGCTTCACTACAGTTAAGATCTACATTTTGATGCACCAATTCTTTCGCACGTTTTAAAACGCGCATTAATAATTCTTCTGCAACAACACCTGTCTTATGCAAATAAACTTGCCAATACATAAAGCGTCTTGCTACTAAAAATTTTTCGACGCTTAAAACACCTTTTTCTTCAACGACTAACTGATCATTTACAACATTGAGCATCGTTATTAATCGCTCGCTATTAATATTACCTTCTGCAACTCCTGTATAAAAACTATCCCGCTTTAAATAATCCGCCCTGTCCATATCTAATTGACTTGAAATGAGCTCGCACATAAATTGCCTAGGATATTCTTTCTTAAAGATTGAAATGGCTAACGTTAAACTTCCGTTAAACTCTAAATTGAGTTCTTCCATAAAACGCAACGAAATTTCCTCGTGAGAGACGTTATTTACAATACTATGTTCCATAGCATGAGAAAACGGCCCATGTCCAATATCGTGTAAAAGGATTGCTATTAATAATCCATTTTCCTCATTACCAGAAATCATAACCCCCTTAAAACGAAGGACATTGATAGCTTTTTGCATCAAATGCATACACCCTAAAGCATGATGAAAGCGCGTATGATGTGCTCCTGGATACACCAAATAGGATAACCCCATTTGACTTATACGTCGTAATCTTTGGAAATATTTATGTTGAATTATATCAAATATTAACGAATTCGGAATCGTAATAAATCCGTAAATTGGATCGTTAAAGATTTTAAGCTTATTTTTTGTAGGCAAAATTTTAAAATTCAATAATTAATTAACAAATATACCACAACATGATAAATATTCTCTGGGTTGATGATGAAATCGATTTACTAAAACCACATATTATTTTTTTAGAGCAAAAAGGATATCAAGTTACAAAATGCCAAAGTGGTACCGAAGCCTTAGAAATTATAAATGATATTAATTTTGATATTGTCTTTTTAGATGAAAATATGCCAGGTCTTACGGGATTAGAAACCTTAAATGAAATTAAGGAACGACGCGCCAATTTACCTGTTGTAATGATTACTAAAAGTGAAGAAGAATACATAATGGAAGAAGCAATTGGTAATAAAATTGCTGATTACTTAATAAAACCGGTTAATCCACATCAGATTTTATTAAGCTTAAAAAAGAATTTGGATCATTCGCGGTTAGTCTCTGAAAAAACGACATCTAACTATCAACAAGAGTTCAGAAAAATTGCTATGGATTTATCTATGGTAAACTCTTACGAAGAATGGGTAGATTTATATCAGAAATTAATTTACTGGGAACTTCAGCTTGAAAGCATTGAAGATGTCGGAATGACCGATATTTTAGAATCTCAAAAAACAGAAGCCAATATGCAATTTGGTAAATTTATTGAGAAAAATTACGAAAATTGGTTTCAACCAAAAACAGACGCACCTGTAATGTCTCATACCTTATTTAAAGATAAGGTGGTTCCTGAGTTAAGCGATAAACAGCCCACATTACTAGTTGTTATCGATAATTTGAGATATGACCAATGGAAAGCCTTTGAGCCTTTTGTAAACAATTATTACAAGAAGTCATCTGAACTTGCCTTCTATAGCATTTTACCAACAGCGACTCAGTATGCGCGTAACGCTATTTTTTCTGGTTTAATGCCAGCTGACATGGAGAGTCTATTTCCTCAATATTGGAAAAATGATACTGATGATGGAGGAAAGAACATGCATGAAGGAGATTTTTTAAGAGAACAATTAAAACGTTTAGGATTAGGGCACTTAAAACATGAGTACCATAAAATCACAAATCTTAAAGCTGGAAAAAAATTAGTTGAAAATTTTAGGTCTTTAAAGGATAACGACTTAAGTGTTATTGTATATAACTTCGTTGATATGCTCTCGCACTCTAAAACAGAAATGGAAGTCGTTAAAGAACTAGCTTCTAATGATAAAGCTTACCGCTCACTTACAGTAAGTTGGTTTAAGAATTCACCTTTATTAGAAATGATTCAACTATCACAACAACTCGGTTTCAAATTAATATTAACAACAGACCACGGTACTATAAATGTAAAAGCGCCAACTAAAGTTATTGGAGATAGGGATACCAGTTTAAATTTACGTTACAAAACAGGACGGAGCTTAACGTACCAAGACAAAGATGTATTAGCTATTAAAAACCCTAAATCTATTCACCTACCAGCTTTAACTATGAGTAGTTCGTTTATTTTTGCTAAAGGAGATTTGTTTTTAGCCTATCCAAACAATTTTAATCATTACGTAAGTTATTACAGAAATACCTATCAACATGGAGGCGTGTCATTAGAAGAAATGATTATTCCTTTTGTAGTTATGGATCCTAAATAGATGATTTTGTACTATTATTAAAAAAAATGAAGCTAAATTTAGTTTAGTTTCATTTTTTTTTAATCGTTATGAGCCACAATGCAAGTACTCTAAAAGAAAAAACACTTTGAAACGCAAATAAATCCGACGAAATACATATTATTTTAGGTTATCTAAAATATTATTCCTACTATTGTATCACTAAATTGTATAAATAAATAGTGAAAACTCTCGAATTTACATACCATCTAAATGATATAGATACTATTGCCTCCGCCGTTTTAGAGCATTTACATTCTAAAATTATAATATTCAATGGAGAAATGGGAGCTGGTAAAACAACATTTATAAATTCACTTTTATTGGCCATGGGAAGTAATGATGGAGCTACGAGTCCAACATTCTCAATTGTAAACGAATACAACTTATTAGATGACAAAATTTATCATTTTGACTTTTATAGAATAGAATCCATAGAAGAAGCTTATAATTTTGGAATAGAAGATTATTTAAGCACTAATCATTGGCTATTTATGGAATGGGCAGAACGTATAGAAGAGCTTATCCCAAAAAACACACAAACTATTACTATTACTGATCTACAAGACAATAAGAGATCTCTCGAGTTAACTTTAAACACCAAAATTCAACCGACAAAACAGCTATGAATATACAGAAATTTTGATTAAAAAAACATAACACTTTTCCTACAAGATTAAACTAGCGTTACGGAAAAACCGTAATTATAAGCTCATATTTTTTAGATTTTAACAATTATACATTTGTAAGAATTTAGCATTGCTATTACATTTGAACTAATTAATTAATTAAATCCCTTTAAATTATGAAAACTAAAAAAAATTTAGTCCTAGCCATTGCAATCTTAGGAGGTATGTTATTCACTGTACAAGCTACTAACCTTATTGACTTAGATGGACAAACAACCACAAAAATTGAAAAAAAGAAGAGAAAACTCGTTAAGTGGGGATAGTAATAAATTAAGTAGAAGCGCTATTAAAGGAACTATTATTGCGACTATTATAGCCTCTACTCCACTACTGTTTTTAGTACATGAAAGTGTTCCTGACGAAGAAGTTTGGAACACTTTTTTTGGAACCTATGAAAGCGGGTTGTGGGAATCAGCACAATATGCTATGTGGGTTTACACAGGCAAGCTTATACCACTAATATTAATTATAATTTGGTTTTTTACATGTCGTCATTGGTGGTATCACGTACTATTAGTGCCTATTGTAATGTATTCTTTTCAAATTATAACTAGCATTAATGCAGAATTAAAAAACACAGACGAAAATCAATTATTATTCTTATTACCTGTAATGGTATTAGTAGTTCCGTCAATTTATCTTATTAGAGCTAAAATGTTTAACAAAATTAATACTGCAGACAAAACTCTTGAAGAACTAGAAGAAGAGTTTATGATTAAACCCAAAGGAGTTTGGGGTAAGCTTAAACAATATTTTTAGAACTACAATTCATTTTCAAATTTAAGTTATTCTAATACTACCTTTATTTTAGTGTTATTCGCTATATTGCAATAGCAATACTAAAGTAATTGACTTAATGAGCATATCACCATTTACCAAAGCCCAGTTATTACCTCAAGAAGAAACCTTAGAGATTCTTAAGCAAAAAGGTGAACTCTTTATTGGGATTCCAAAAGAAGCACATTTTCAAGAACGTCGTGTTTGTTTAACACCAGATGCTGTTTCTGCATTAACAGCTAATGGTCACCGCGTATTATTTGAGTCTGGCGCTGGAGAAGGTGCTAATTTTAAAGATAAAAATTACAGTGAAGCTGGTGCTGAAGTCACAAAAGACACAGCAAAGGTTTACTCCTGCCCTATTATTCTTAAAGTAGAACCACCTTCCTTAGATGAGATTAAGCTTATTAATCCGCAGACTATCTTAATATCTGCGCTTCAAATTAAAACTCAAAATAAATCTTATTTTGAAGCTTTAGCCAAAAAACGAATTACCGCTTTAGCTTTTGAATATATCAAAGGTGATGATGGCCAATATCCTGCTGTTAGTTCCTTAAGTGAAATCGCAGGAACTGCATCGATTTTAATTGCATCAGAACTTCTCTCTAATGTTAATGGAGGAAATGGATTAATGATGGGCAATATTAATGGTGTGCCACCAACAGAGGTTGTTATTTTAGGAGCAGGTACTGTTGGCGAATTTGCGGCACGTTCTGCTATGGGTCTAGGAGCAAACGTTAAGGTTTTCGATAGCTCAATAACCAAATTACGCCGTCTTCAAAATAATTTAGGTCGCACGCTTTACACATCAACGATGCAACCAAAAAATCTACTAAAAGCTTTAAAACGCTGTGATGTCGCCATTGGTGCTGTTAGAGGAACCAATCGCGCCCCTGTAATAGTCACCGAAAGCATGGTTTCAAACATGAAATCTGGATCCGTGGTAATAGACGTAAGTATTGACATGGGAGGTTGTTTTGAAACTAGTGAGGTTACGACTCACGATCGTCCTGTTTTTGAATATAACGGAGTTGTACATTATTGTGTACCTAATATTCCTGCGCGTTATTCTAGAACAGCTTCAGTTTCTATTAGTAACATCTTCACCCCTTACCTTTTAGAAATTGGTGAATATGGAGGTATTGAAAATGCTCTTAGATTTGATCGCGGTTTAAAAAATGGGTTGTATTTTTACCACGGCATTTTAACTAATAAATCCGTTGCAGAATGGTTTGGTTTAGAGTATAGCGATGCCAATTTATTAATTTTTTAATCTGTACTGAGCGATCAATCGTTTGACAGAATTATTTCACAACTATGAAATTTATACATCGTTTAGCCTATTATTTGGGTGGATTTGCTATTGGTTTAATGCTCCTTATGTTTTTTTTAAACGGAAAAGACGCCTCTTGTGATTATGGTCCAAATGCCAGAACTATTAAAAACATTGGCTCCAAATCTTTTATTTATAATAATGAAGCCTATAGTTTTATAATGGCAGAATCTTTAGATTCTACTATTGTAAGCAACCTAGTGAAATTTGGAAATGTTGACTTTTCTAAAAGTAAAACGGATATCGATTCTTGTAAAATCTATCTTATCGAGAATAGTTATAAGGAACGTGATCTAGAATTAATGGTAAAGAATTGTGACTCAATAGCGACAATCCTCGATATTAAGTATGCAAACAACTAATAAATTGAATACTTTTCTTCAAATCTTAGAGAATTCCATCTAAATTTATAATATTTGGAGCACGATTCAAAAACCACTATAATATGAAAATATTAGTAACAGGGGCAGCAGGTTTTATCGGTTTCTATACCGCTAAGGTACTTCTATCTAAAGGTCATCATGTTGTTGGATTAGACAATATAAATGATTATTACGATGTTAATTTAAAATATTCTAGGCTTAATGAATTAGGCATTGGTAAAATTGAAGCTGCTGAGTTTAAGAAGCTTTGCATAGCTAAGTCTGAAAAGTTCTCCTTTATAAGGATGAATCTTGAAGACAGAGAGGAATTACCAAAATTATTCAAAAACGAAAAATTCGACATTGTTTGTAACCTTGCGGCTCAAGCAGGAGTAAGATACAGTCTTGAAAACCCTGAAACGTATGTAGATTCTAATCTTGTAGGTTTTTTAAATATTCTTGAATGTTGTAGAAACAACGCTATAAAGCATTTAGTGTATGCAAGTAGTTCTAGTGTATATGGGATGAATAAGAAAACACCGTTTTCTACAGAAGATAATGTAGATCACCCAATTAGTTTATATGCGGCTACAAAAAAGAGTAATGAACTAATGGCTCATACTTATAGCCACCTATTTAATATTCCTACCACAGGCTTACGCTTTTTTACAGTTTATGGACCTTGGGGTCGACCAGATATGGCGATGTTCTTATTTACAGATGCCATTGTAAACGACAGACCTATAAAAGTATTTAATCATGGTAACATGGAACGGGATTTTACTTATATAGATGATATTGTAGAAGGTGTTGTTCGTGTTATTGAGAAATCACCAACCAAACGAATAAAATCCAATGAATTTTACAAAATTTATAATATTGGAAACAACAACTCAGTTAAATTATTAGATTTTATAAAGGAAATAGAATTAAACTTAGATAAAATAGCAAAGAAAGATATGATGGACATGCAGCCGGGTGATGTAGAACGTACTTGGGCGGATGTCGATGAGTTAATTAAAGACTACGACTATAGCCCTAATACTTCCATTAACAAAGGAGTCAAATCTTTCATAGATTGGTATAAAGCATATTACAATTAAAATATTAAATTTGACAAAATTCTATAACGCAGTCTTTTAGTAAAGAAAGGCTGATCACATAAAATATAAATTCAATCACTTAAAAAAAGTCAAAAATTGTATACATCATAAATTTTAGACTTAAATCAAAATAAACTTAAAAGCATGAAAATCACGAAGATTTGCTGTATTGGTGCTGGTTATGTTGGTGGACCAACGATGGCAGTAATAGCAAAAAAAAATCCTAACATTAAAGTTACAATAGTAGATATTAATGAAGAGCGTATCGCAGCTTGGAATGATGAAGACTTGTCAAAATTGCCTATTTACGAACCAGGATTAGCTGAGATTGTTGCAGAAACAAGAGGAAAGAATCTATTTTTCTCAACAGCAATTGATGAAACAATCAAAGAATCAGAAATGATTTTTATCTCGGTGAATACCCCTACCAAAACATATGGTAAAGGAAAAGGAATGGCGGCAGATTTAAAGTATGTAGAATTATGTGCTAGAAATATCGCAGAAGTTTCGACCACAGATAAGATTGTAGTTGAAAAATCTACTTTACCAGTAAGAACAGCTCAAGCTATAAAAAGTATTTTACACAATACAGGGAGCGACGTAAAATTCGACATTTTATCTAATCCTGAATTTTTAGCTGAAGGTACAGCTATTCAAGATTTATTAAATCCAGATCGTGTTTTAATTGGTGGAGAATCGGAAGAAGCGATAGAAAGTTTAGCAAACATTTATGGTAGTTGGGTTTCACAAGATAGAATTCTAAGAACTAATGTTTGGTCTTCTGAATTATCTAAATTAACCGCTAACGCATTTTTAGCTCAACGAATTTCGTCTATTAATGCCATTTCTGAATTATGTGAACATACAGAAGCTAACGTCAATGAAGTTGCACGAGCAATTGGTATGGATTCTAGAATTGGCCCAAAATTTTTAAATGCATCTATTGGTTTTGGTGGCTCTTGTTTTCAAAAAGACATTTTAAATCTTGTGTACATTGCTAGAAGTTATGGCCTGAATGCTGTTGCTGACTATTGGGAACAAGTGATCATTTTAAATGATCATCAAAAAAGACGTTTTTCAGATAAACTAATTAGTACACTATACAATACCGTTTCTGGGAAAAAGATAGCCATGTTAGGTTGGGCATTTAAAAAAGACACAAATGATACTAGAGAATCGGCAGCAATTTATGTCGCAGATCATTTGTTAAATGAACAAGCCAATATTGCGGTTTACGATCCAAAAGTTAACAGTAAAAAAGTGCAAGCAGACCTTAATTATTTAAATACAAGATCTGAGGAAGAAAACAACGACTTAGTTAAATCGTATAGTGATCCATACGAAACATCAAAAGATGCGCATGCGATTGCTATTATGACAGAATGGGATGAGTTTAAGACCTACGATTGGGAAAAGATATATAACCAAATGAAAAAACCAGCTTTCATTTTTGATGGTAGAAATATTCTTGACAAAGAAGAAATGAGTAAAATTGGTTTTGAGTACTCTTCTATAGGTAAGTGATATTTAAAATTTTATAATGTAAAAAATGCATCAAACTTTAAAGTTTTGATGCATTTTTTATATCTATGAAGATAAACTTTTAATTATAATCTAATGGGTTAATAACAATTTCAATTGGTTTATCTTTTAAATTTCAACTCACTGTCTTATTTTTTCAATTTTCGACTGTTTTATTAAAATCCTAATGGTTTTTAGGTAAAAATGTATATTTTCCATAAAAATTAATATTATGTGCGGCATATATTTAAGCAACATCCCTTACTCTGACGAGGAAGTTAAAACAAAATTGAATTCAATTTCATTTAGAGGACCAGATTATATTGGAGTTGAAAAAGTTAACGATATTACTTTTGGGCATTTACGTCTATCTATATTAGATTTAGAGCAACGCTCTAATCAACCTATGGTTTTTGAAAACTTAATTATTGTTTTCAATGGGGAGATTTATAATTATAAAGCTATAAAAAAAGAACTTCTAGATTTAAACTATACTTTTAAGACACAAAGTGATACTGAAGTCCTATTAATTGGGTTCAAGCATTGGGGAAAAGCCATACTCGACAAAATAAATGGGATGTTTTCATTTTCGATATACAATGCGGATACCAACACGTTATTTTCAGCAAGAGATAGGCTTGGTGTAAAACCATTTTATTATTATTGGGAAGATGGACAATTTGAGATATGCAGCCAAATAAAACCCATGCTTGCGGGCAAAAGAGTTAATGATGAAGCCATTTCTATATACTTGGACTGTATGTTTATTCCGAGTCCATATACTATAGTTGAAACCGTGTTTAAACTTCCCCCTGGCAATTATATGGAAATTAATTTAAATGACAGAACGCTCAAGACAGAAGAATACTGGAACTTAAAACCCACTAAAATACTTGATATTTCCTATGAGGATGCTAAAAAAGAATTACATGCACTCTTATTAGATGCCGTTAAAATAAGATTACAATCTGATGTTCCAATTGGTTCATTTTTATCTGGAGGTATTGACTCGGCATTAGTATCTAGCATTGCTGCAAAAGTATCAGAATCAAAAATAAACACATTTTCAATAGGATTTGACAACCCAGAATATGACGAGAGTAAAATAGCAGAACAATATGTCGAAATTCTAAATACAACCCACAAAACAACCATTTGTAAACCTAGTGATATACTTAAGCTTATCCCAAAACTTATCGACGTTTATGACGAACCTTTTGCCGATAGTTCAGCCTTACCTTCACTTTTACTAAATAGTGTAACCAAGCAATATGTCACTGTTGCACTATCTGGCGATGGTGGTGATGAGAGTTTTATAGGTTATGAACATTTTAATTCTTTAATCCAGAATAAAAAGATCATGGATATTCCCTTTATCTTAAGAAAGATTATAGCTAACTCTGGTATTTTAAAGCTTTTTGGAATGGATTCTCACAGAATTAAGAATGCTTTAAATACAAAAGGCAGAAACGATTTTATCGAAAATATTTTTTCAAGAAAAGGATTTCTTTTAATGAAAAAAAAGCAAGACTATATGAAGTATTACCAAGGTTATAAATCTTGGTCTAGTAATTTTCTACAAAAAGCAGCCGACCTAAATATAAAATTATGGTTGGAAAATGATAGTAATGTAAAAGTAGATAGAGCAAGTATGGCATATTCCGTTGAAGTTCGAAGTCCATTTTTAGATTATAGAATTGTAGAATATGCTAGGTCATTACCTATGCATTTTAAATATGAAAAAGGAAGGCAAAAGAAAATATTACGAGATATTTTAAAGGATTATATTCCAGAAGAGGTGTTTAACCAACCTAAACGGGGATTTGCTGTTCCAATAGGAGATTGGATGCGAAACGAGCTTAAAGAAGAGTTTTTAGAAGCTTTAAATGACGATTTTTTAAATAAGGTTCCCAATCTTAATGTACCTAGATTTAAAAGGCTTTTACAAGAACATATGGAACATAAAGAAGATCACACTGCCAATGTTTGGAAACTTTACGTATTAAGCAAGTGGTACAGTGAATTTGGATTTAAATAAATTCTAATTGAGTATAGGTTTTAGTTTTCTGACTGAGAGCTTCATTTATGAGGTTTTCAGGGAGTTCTAAATAATCATTACAAATCAAGTACTAATGTAAGATATTTCTAATTAAATCATTCACGTAATTAATAGTCATTGCAATGGTATAAGAAACGTAATTTTTTATTGATACTGAACCGAAACAGAAAATATAAAAATTTGATACCGTAAGAGTAGTGATAATTCTAATTATTCCACAATGAGTTTTTTAGTCATAGCTCTACCATTACCTATAAGTTTTATAAAATATACACCAGATTGAAGTGAACTAATACCTATTTGGGTCGTGATAGTATACTCTAAATTTTCATTCGTAATTTTTGAGTGCTTAACTAGTTTTCCTGTTACGTCATAGATGTTTACATCTGAAACATTTAATACACCAAACACTTTTACATTAACAATATCTGATACTGGATTAGGATATACATCAAATCCAATTTCTGTTTCTTCATCAATTGAATCAGAAGCACAATTTACACCCACCTCGACTCTTACTGTGGCCTCATCAAAATCTAAGGCATTAAATACCGTAACAGTATAATCGGTTGTTTCTGTCGGTGATACCTCAATCGTTCGCGTCGTCTCACCTGTACTCCATATATAGTCATCTCCTCCACTTGCCGTTAAGGTTGATACTTCTTCTAAACAAGCAAATACATCTTCACCAGCATCTGCAATAACGCGATTTAGGACATTTACGGTGACTTGCTTTTCATCATAACATTCACCAATAAATCCTTTTATTTCATACGTTGTGGTTATAGAAGGGCTTACTGCTATATTTGGTTGCGATGCACCATTATTCCAACGGTATGTATTAGCACCAAAAGCAGATAACGTTACAAAGTCTCCTCTTAATATTTCAACACTTTCCCCATTTGCTATAGTTACTACTGGGCTCGGATCTACATAAACCTTAACGTCATCTGTATCTGATTGATCCCCTTGTGTTACCGTAACAGAATAAGTTGAAGTCGATAATGGATTTACGACTATACTTTGACTTGTTTCACCTGTACTCCACAAATAACTATCTCCTTCATTTGCTGTTAAAATAACTTCGTAACTCTCATTATCACAAACGCGTGAATCTGTACCTGCTGAGGCTTGAAATAACGGAATAACAGTAACAATTATTTCCGATGGCTCACTTGTACACGTATTTGATATCCCAACAACGCTATATATGGTTGTTTGAGTAGGACTTACTGTTATAGAACTTGAGGTATCACCTGTGTTCCATAAATATGCTACAGCACCATTTACTATTAAATCAGTACTCTCCCCTTCTATTATTGTAATGTTTTCACTTGTACTAATTAGAGGTAATTCATTTACGGTTACTGTCATACTATCTGAATCTGAATTTCCTAAATCGTCAGTTACTGTAACTGTATAGGTTGTAGTTTCAATTGGACTAACTATCATTGATGCGGTAGTCTCGCCTGTATTCCAAGAATAATTAATTCCTCCTGAAGCGTTCAAAGTAATACTCTCTCCTAAACAAATAGCAACATCGTTTCCTGCATTAGCATTTATTTCTGGAATAACCGTTACTGTTACTTCTGCTGAAGTTTCACAATTACTTGATGAAAAACCTGTGACACTATAAGTTGAAGTAATCGTTGGATTCACTACTATTGAGTTTGAAGTGTCGCCTGTATTCCATAAATAAGATTCGGCACCATTTACTGTTAGGTTGATACTCTCCCCTTCAAAAATAGTAACATCTTCAGTTAACAATAGAGTCGGTAATTCATTTACGGTTACTGTCACACTATCTGTATCTGAATTCCCAAAACTATCCGTTACTGTAACCATGTAAGTTGTAGTTTCTATTGGATTTAAAGTTAGAGAAGCATCTGTTTCACCTGTACTCCATGCATAATTTATTCCACCTGAAGCATTTAATGTAACACTTTCTCCAAAACAAATAGCAACATCATTACCTGCATCTGCATTAATTTCTGCTATGACTGTCACCGTAACTTCCGCTACACTCTGACATCCATTAGCAGAGAAACCTGTAACACTATAAGTTGTTGTTTCTGTTGGATTAACAGTAATTGAGTTCTCATTGTCTCCTGTATTCCATAAATAGGTTTCTGCTCCACTCACTAATAAGTTTGTGCTATCTCCTTCTATTATTGTAATACTTTCACTTATTGTTATAGTTGGTAATTCATTTACGATAACTGTTACACTATCTGTATCTGAATTCCCAAAACTATCCGTTACTGTAACCATGTAAGTTGTAGTCTCTATTGGATTTAAAGTTAGAGAAGCATCTGTTTCACCTGTACTCCATGCGTAATTTATTCCACCTGAAGCATTTAATGTAACACTTTCTCCAAAACAAATAGCAACATCATTACCTGCATCTGCATTAATTTCTGTTATGACTATTACAGTAACTTCTGCTACACTCTGACATCCATTAGCAGAAAAACCTGTAACACTATAAGTTGTTGTTTCCATAGGACTAACCTCAATAGAATTGGAAGTGTCACCTGTATTCCATAAGTAAGAATCTCCTCCACTCACTAGAAGTGTCGTAGAACTACCAGTTGTAATCGTTATATCTTCACTTACAACAAACTCTGGCATGGCAGAAACAAATACGGTAACATCAGCACTATCTGAACAATTGTTAGAGTATGTCTCTACTGTATATATAGTGTCTTCATTGGGATTTACTGTAATATTAGCTGTAGTCTCACCAGTACTCCATAAGTAAGCATCCCCACCTTCAGCTGTTAAATTTACAAACTCACCTACACAAATTGTTTGATTTTCTCCTGCATTTGCTATTGGTAATGGATTGACGGTTACAATAACATCATCCGTATCTGAGTTTCCAAAGCCATCAGTAATTGTAACTGTGTAAGTTGTGGTCTCTGTAGGAGTAATTGTTGGTGTTGCACCTGATCCTCCCGTATTCCAAATGTAAGTTATGCCTCCTGAAGCATTTAACGTTACGCTTTCTCCTAAACAGATTGAAACGTCTTCTCCTGCATTGGCATTTAATACTTCTACTACAGTTACAGTAACCTCTGCAGTATTTTGACAACCATTTTCTGAAAATCCTGTAACTATATATGTTGTTGTTACATCTGGACTTACTGAAATTTCATTTGTAGTTTCTCCTGTACTCCAAACAAAATTATTCCCTCCATTAGCCGTAAGTGTTGTAGAATCACCTATCATAATGAACACGTCATCACCAACTGTAATATTTGGTGATTCATTTACAAATACAGTAACACTATCATTTTTAGTATAGCCATATTCATCTTCCACAGTTACTATATAGGTTGTTGTAATCGTAGGGTTAATAATAAGTTCAGAACCTGAATCTCCTGTATTCCATAGATATGTTAATCCACCTGAGGCAGATAAAGTAACGAATTCTCCATCACAAATAGTAACATCTTCACCAGCATCAGCTATGATTTCGGCTATTACTGTTACAGTAACATTAGCACTACTTATACATCCGCTCCCACTAACAGAGTTAACTATATATGTTGTTGTTTCTGCTGGATTTACCTCTATAGATTCTGTAGTTTCATTTGTGCTCCATTCGTAGTTTTCTCCACCAGTTGCTGTAAGCGTAGTTGTCTCACCTTTAACAATTACAATATCTTCAGAAATAATAATATTTGGAATTTCCGCTACAAAAACAGTAACTTCATCTATGATCGAACAGTTCTCATTACTTACTTCAACACTGTAGCTTGTTTCTACTAATGGATTTACCTCAATTGAAGCTGTAGTTTCACCTGTATTCCATAAATAAGAGACTCCTCCGGTAGCGATCAGTGTTGCAGATTGACCTAAGCAAATAGTTTGATCTTCCCCTGCGTTTGCTAATGGTATGCTGTTTACTGTTACAGTAACACTCGCTTCTTCGGATTGACCAAAATCATCTGAAACAGTTACAGTATATGTTATTGTTGCATTAGGAGTTACTTCAATACTTTCAGTAATTTCACCTGTACCCCAAACATAACTTGTTCCTCCAATCGCTGTAAGTGTGACGCTTTCGCCTTCACAAATTTGTTGGTCAATACCTGCGCTCGCTTGGAGCGCTTCAGGAAAAACCGTTATTTCAGAAATATCTGTGAAGCCACCATCATCGGCAATGAATGTTATTATTACTTCACCTATATCAACTGGTGTCACAAGACCAGTTGCATCTACTGTAGCAATGGCTTCATCACTAGAACTCCATATTCCATTTTGGTTTGTTGCGTTTGAAGGTGTAAAAGTCGCTGTTAACTGAAGTGCATCTGTTATTTGTAATTCAGCAGGGTTTGGAGTTATTGCTATGCTTTCTACACCAATTGCACTAATATTAGTATCAGCATCTACTCCATTTAAGTATTCTTCGAGATCAGTGTAGCCATTTCCATCTGAATCAAGCGTACCATCATGTAATGTAGTATTAAATTGTAAAAGCTCCCACTCATCAGACATACCGTCATTGTCCGAATCATAACTATCTTCTCTAGTGATTGAAATTATTGCTGGAACGGTATAATTTGCTTCAGAAATTTCCACTACATATATACCTGCTTCAATATTTGCTTTCCAAGCCGTATCTAAAGCATCATTATTGTCACTTATTGAGCCATCCTGATTAAGCCTTTTGCTAGCACCCGCATTCGGAACTATTTGAGTTTTTAATTCAAGAGCATCAAAAATTACAGGAATTTTTCCAAGTATTGGAAGTCGTATATCTGCGAAATAATCTGCCTCTAATTGATCACCTCTATTTTTAAGTCCATATCCACATTCTGAGTTGTTATCATAAAAATATTTCCACATTAAATTATTGTTTGCATTCATTTCTGCTATTGTGTTAGATACGGCTTCATTGTCTCTTTGACTTTCAATACCTACAATAGTATTACCTTGAGCATAAATGATAGGGATTTCATTTCCTGTTTCGCATCCATGATGATTTAACGTTTGATCCCAAACCCTATTATTACCATAATCATATAAATTTCCTATTTCATTTATTTTATATCCAAAATTTCCTCTAATCATTCTTTTGCTATGATTATAAACATAATTATTAATAACGTCATATCGAGAGTTACTATTTAGATTTGGGAATCTATGAGAGATATTATAATAAACATTGGCTATAAGTGATATACCATATACATTATCTGGAGCTTCTCTCCCTCCCATAATACCCCCAGTACTGCTCTCTGCTAATAGACAATTCTGTATAGTTATTTCACCTCCTGTTTCATCTGGACTATCTACAATAATTGAAAATGCTTCATCACCACCAAAGGAAATTGAACAATGATCAAAAATCACATTGTTTAAATAATAGCCTCCCACAGTATCATTATTTTCGGCATACCCTCCTCTAAATCTTATAAATCTGCATATCAAATTATCCGTATTACTGAATATAACTCTGGCGCCATCAATAGTTATTCCACCTTCAGGCGCTGTTTGGCCAGCTATGGTTACATTATTGCCATATAAGTACAATGTATTTGATAAATTTATAATACCAGAAACATTAAATACAATAGTAGTATTTGATACATTTGAAAAACTTCTTAAACTTCCTACACCGCTGTCATTGAGATTGGTGACTATGGATACCGTTCCACCTCGTCCACCAGATGCATATGCGCCAGCTCCTTTAGCTGAAGGAAATGCTAATTGTTGGGAATTAGAGCTCTGTGAAAATAAAAGTAATGAAAATAATAAAAATAGAGTAGATAAATTACAAATGCAATTAAGTAGGTTATTTGGGGCTTTCATAAGTTTTTGAATTTTATTATCAATTTAAAGGTTAAAACCCTGCAATTTCATTACAGTTCCTTTAGATTCTATAAATGTTTTAGCTTTGTTGAATGTCAAACTACCGAAAGAATTCATATTCGATAAGTAATTTAAGTTGTCATATAGTTTGGGCAACAAAATATCGTTATTCGGTATTAGACGGACATATTCAAAATCGCTATCGAGATTTGTTGATACAGATATGCAATTCTGAAAATGTTCATATTTTAAAAGGCGTCGTAAGTAAAGATCATATTCATATTCACGTTGAGCATCTACGATCATTGAGTATGAGTATTTTGATGAAAAAGTTAAAAGGTCGTTCATGACGTCTTTTACAACAGGAATTTCCGAAGTAGAATAAACAATATTGGGGACGCCATTTCGGGGCAGTTGGTTATGGTGCATGGAGTACAGATCAGATAACAGAAGAGATGGTTCAGGATTAACTTCAACATCACAAGGATAAGCCCAAATCGAAAAAAGGTAATAGGGTATTAGAGTAATATTAAGAAAGAATTTCATTCTTTTTTTTAAAACTATAGACTTCCAGTCCATAGTGATTTATTTATTTATTCGAACATATTGGGACTGCAATTAAAAAAAATAATTTCATTAAACAAGACTAAACACAGTTTTATTCGATAAGACTCAAAAATTTGTAAGAAAATTACAATAATCTAAAAAAACATAACGATTAATTACTGTTAACTACGATTATATACGTTGTCTTTATAAATTTAGACGCATAGAAATAATGTTTAACATCCTGGAGAAAAAAGCTACGAAATAATGATTACATAAAAAAAACTTATAACCGAAGTTCGATGTTAAAATCCAGAGTTTTTAAAACAGAAAAAGCAGAATATTAAAGTACTAAATTTTCAATATATTAAAACATATTCTGCTTATGATTTCCACAGATATAATTACAGAAATATTTTGTTCTATCGATGATTTTTGTCTTTTTTTTTGTTCCTGCATTGCAAAAAGTCAAGTTCCTACTGGTAAAAAGAAAAAGCAAGTTAAGAATATTTTCCAGTGAAATAGTTACTATCACAGGTCTGTTTCATTTAAGTCTTATTAAAACCTTTAAATACTTTTATATTAACTAAGTTCAAAACATCTAAAAGAAGAATTTCCAAATACGGTTTCCTATAATCACTTTATTGAATTAATGAAATCGAATCTATTACAATTAACTCTATATATGAAGACTTGCTGTTTAGGTAAGTGTACAGATATTTCATTTATAGATTCAACTCCTATTAGAGCATGTAAAAATAAAAGCATAGCACAAAACAAAGTATTTAAAGATTTTGAAAATACCTAATCTCGAAAAGGCCTATTATTAAAAGAAAAGAGACAAGGATGGATGAAGCATTATCAAGGTTATAAGAAATGGTCCAATATATTCTTGCAAAAAGCAGCAGACTTAAATATAAAGCTATGGTTAGAGAATGACAGCAATGTAAAAGTTGATCGCTTTAGTATAGGATATTCTGTTCAAGTGAGAAGTCCTTTTTAGATTATGGGATTACTTAATATACGAGATCTTTAACAATGCAATTTAGTTACGAAAAAGGTAGGAAGAAAAAGATACTATGCGACATTTTTAAGGAATACATTCCTGAATAAATCTTTAACCAACCAAAGAAAGGGTTCTCTGTTCCCATAGGTAGTTGGATGCGTAACGAATTAATAGACGAATTGCTTACATCTTTAAGTGATGAATTTTTAAACAAGGTAGCTAACTTAAATGTAGCTAAATTTAAAACGATGTTGCATAAGCATATGGAAGAGAACAAAGATCATACTCCAAATATTTGGAAATTGTTTGTTCTCAGAAAGTGATATAATGAATTTGGTTTTTTAGATAAAGAAAAACTGTAAATTTTCATATCACAAAATCTATGTATATCTATAAAAGGAAAGCAATAATTATAAAATAAGTTGATTTTATCAATGATATTTAACCAAGATTTAATTCACATGCTTTTAAAATATGACGTTTATCCTAAAAAACAATTACTTAGTATAATATTTAAGAAGTATTTAATTTTTTATTCACATATTTGCTCAAGTTTAGAATAAAACCCAAATCGAATACACCCCAATTAATTTTAAATTACCAAGAGCTAAAAGCATGTAATTCATAAAGTCTTATTTTTTGATAGATTGAATGTGCATTTATATACTTATCATTGCTTTTTCTGAATTTCAAATTAATTATCGTGGAAAAAAACTTAAACAGTTTTAAATGGAATCTAAAATCAGTATTGTAGTCCCAGTTTACAACGTTGAGAAATTTTTAAATAGATGCGTAGATAGTCTTCTCAATCAATCTCACAGAAATCTAGAAATAATTTTAATAAATGATGCTTCCTCAGACCACAGTGGAGAAATATGTGACGATTATAAATATAGGCACAGTAATATTATTGTAATACATAGAGAAACAAGTGGTGGATCCGCAAGTATTGCACGGAATACAGGTTTAAAAATTGTTTCAGGGAAGTATGTAGCCTTTGTAGATAGTGATGATTGGATTCATCCTAATATGATTGAAACTTTACTAAAAGTTTTAGAGGACAATAACACAAAAGTTGCCGAATGTGATATTATAGAAACTAGTGATTTTTATATAAAACCATTGAGCGAGGATATAGATAATCGTATCGTTTTGGAGGACAAGATGGATGCCTTAAAACGAGTAATAAATAATCAACGCTTCTCTGTTTGTGTAAGGTTATATGAATATAATTTAGTTAAAAATTTTAAGTTTCCTGAAAATGTAATTTCGGAGGATGTGTTTTTCACATTAGAGGTCTTCAAAAAAATTACTAATTTGGTTCGCATAGACGAGCCTTTCTATTATTATTTTATTACTCCAAACAGTGTAACTAGACAAAGCTATAGTTTAAAGTACTTCGATTCATTAAATTCTGGACTACATTTACAGCAATATATACAAGAAACTGAAAAAGACCCTGAACTATTAAAAATAGTTCAACTTCACATATTAAAAAAGTTATTGTACCATTATAAAATGCTAAACTATAATCCAAAAGTAGATCCTGAATACATTCACCGTAAAAGACTAAAAGGATTAATAAATAAAAACTACTTTAGGGATAAAAAACATGAATTATATTTAAAGCTTGCGAATTATTTATCTGTTAAATCATTTGAAATTTTAATTTATTTAAATAAAACGAGACATCAAATTTTTAAAACCAATGAATTCTCATAACAACTTAACACGTTACAATTATTAAAAATGTCTAGAGTTTCAAAATCTATTAAGAATGCTAAAGTCGGTGCATTTTTCTTCATTTTATCGATTTTTGTTCAGTTTTTCTCTAGAAAAATATTTCTGGATTTTCTTGGTGATGAATTCATCGGGCTTACTTCTACATTAAGAAGTATTTTAGGCTTTTTAAATTTGGCAGAATTAGGGATTGGTACAGCCATTGGTTACGCCCTTTATAGACCTGTTTTTGATAAAAACCATATTGAAATCAATAAAGTAATAGCTCTTTTAGGCGTAATGTATAAAAAAATTGGGTTCTTTATTTTTGGTGCTGGTGTCCTTATTTCCTTATTTTTCCCTTTTTGGTTTGACGATGTCGATTTTTCGTTAGGGCTTGTATACTTTGTGTTTCTTTCATTTTTAACATCTACTTTATTAAGCTATTTTATTAACTATCACATGACTTTGCTCGAAGCTGACCAAAAGGGTTATGTTGTGCAAATTTATTTTCAATCCTTAAACATTTTAAGGCTTTTATTACAAGCTGCCTTAGCCTATTATTTACAGAGTTATTATGCTTGGATAATTATGGAGGTTATATTTTCTACTTTCTTTAGTATAATTCTTAGAATAAAAGTGAAGCAAGAATATCCATGGTTAATTATAAAGTCTAAAGAAACAGCCAATATTATTAAAAGTTATCCCGACGTCATTAAAAAAGTGAAACAGCTCTTTATTCATAAAATGGGTGCTTTTGTAAAAGATGGAACGGATAATATTCTTGTATTTATATTAGTCAGCTTAGAAAGTGTTGCTTATTTCGGTAATTATATGCTTATTTTTAATCAGCTCACTAGCTTAGTAAAAATAACTTTTGCAGGTACTGGTGCAGGTATAGGAAATCTTGTAGCTGAAAATAATAAAAAAAATATTAGTAAGGTTTTTTGGGAAATGATGGCCTTACAATTTTTTATTGCTGGATTCCTTAGTCTTGCCATTTATTATCTAATAAGTCCTTTTGTTGTCCTTTGGCTAGAAGATGAAAAATATATACTTGATAAAGCTATTATTTTATTAATGATTGCCAATTTTTTTATAAGTATAGTAAGATCACCAGTACAACATTTTCAGAATGCATATGGCCTTTTCTCCGATACATGGGCTCCAGCAGTAGAGATTTTAATCAACTTAGTAATATCATTTATTTGTGGGAAGATTTGGGGGATTTTCGGGATAATGCTAGGTACTTTTACTAGCTTATCCATTATAGTTATATTTTGGAAACCTTATTTTCTATATTCAAAAGGTTTTAATATTAGTGTCTGGCAATATTGGAAAAGATTTATACCTCTAATGACTGTTTTTATAATATCTGCATTTGCTGTAGATTTTATATTTATTGAATTTATTAATCAAACTGCGACAAATATTTTTCAATGGTGCCTTAATGGTATACTTTTAAGCTTAGTGATACTTTTTGTTTATGGACTTTCAATGTATATTATTTCAAAAGGTTTTCGAGATTTTTGTATTAGAGCATCCAAATTAATTTTAAATAAGATAGAAAAAACATAATTTATTTAAAATTTCAATTATGAAAAAAAAGAAAATTGCATTTGTTATTGGATCACTCTCTTCTGGTGGTGCAGAACGTGTTATAACCAACTTAGGTAATAGTCTTATCGAAAGGTTTGATATTGTAATCATTACATTTTCAAAATCAATTCCATTTTACACTCTAGACGAGCGTATTAAAGTAATCGCTTGCCGCGATTCCGCTGATTTACCTACATCATTTTTTCAATCTATAAAATTGAATTTTTATTTGACTAAAAGAATATATCAAGTTCTTAAAACAGAACATATAAATCTTGCGATTGGCTTCATTACTTCAGCAAATATTTTAACTACAATTGCGGCTAAAATTTGTCGTATCCCTTGTATAATTAGCGAACGGAATAACCCTCTAGTTGAAGATGTACCAAAATTTTGGGTCATTTTGAGGAGATTTGTCTATTCCATGGCAGATAAATTAGTATTACAAACAAAAGGAGTAAAAAAAATATATGAAAAGAAAGTTAAACAACACAAAATCATTGTTTTACCAAATCCTATTTCCTCTGAACTGTCGAGGTTGAGAGATGAGACTGTAGTTAAAGAAAAAATAATATTAACAGTTGGTCGATTAGATAAAAACAAATGTCAGGATCAATTGATAAAAGCCTTTAATGCGCTCGAATTAGAGGACTGGAAAGTTCAAATAATTGGTGATGGTAATAATAAGGGAGAACTTCAGTCTCTAATAAAGAGTTACAACTTATCTGATAAAATAGAAATCACTTCTAAAGTAAAGCGTATAGATAAATATTATAATAAATCATCTATTTTTGTATTTACCTCTAAAACTGAAGGTTTTCCTAATGCACTTTTGGAAGCTATGCACTTTGGTTTACCTTGTATATCGACTGATTGCAATTTTGGTCCGTCTGATTTAATTAAGGATAGTACCAATGGGTTTTTAGTACCAATTAATGATTTAGTTATATTAAAAGATAAATTATCCCTACTCGTTAATAACCAATTATTGCGTACTCAGTTTTCGGAGAAATCAAAAGAAACAACTGAAGCTTATCATAGTAAAATAGTGGTAGAGAAATGGGAAAACTTAATATTAGAATACATTTAATATAAGTATTTAAAATCAACTTGGCCAGTTGCATTTATAACTTAAACATGGCATCTTACAATCTTTATAATATGAAACTTTTAAAATATATAATATTGTTACTAATTATATTAAACCTTCCTTCTAAAGCTCTAGTTACAATGGGAGAATCTATTGGGAGTTTACTGAGCTATATTACAATTCTATTATTAACGTTATATTATTTTTTTTCAAAAAAAACAACTCCAAATTGGAGTCTTATCATTATCGCATTAACATATTTTATTATAGGTAGTTTTCAATATCATGGACCAAGTAAAGTCTTTATATTTGAAACTATTAAATATTTTATTTTTATTATTTGTGGTTACGAATTAGTAAAAAAAGTATCAAATGTAGAGCTATTTTATTTCTTTTTAATTGGTAGTATTACTATTGGATTTGATGCACTATTTAATCCTACTAGATTTGGTCGATATGCTGGTTTCTATCTCAACCCAAATGTTGCTGGATTTATGTGCATTTATGGATATTCATTAGTGTACAGTATAAAGAATACAACTATTAAACTATCAGGTCAATTTATATTTACATTAATGGGCTTATTAACATTTTCAAGGACTTTTATTGTAATTTGGGTGGTTCTAAATCTCATTTCATTAAAAATTAGCGTAAAAAATTTAAGAATATTGGGAATTGTCTTTTTAATTTTTAGCACACTAATTGTTATTGATGAAATCGTAGGACTTAATAACCCACGCTTTGAACAATTAAAAAGTATTGTTAATAACGAAAAAGTATCAACTGAAGAAGTAAATCAAGACTCAAGAGCCGAGACTTGGGCTCTCTTTTATGATGATATATTAGCTGCACCAATTTTCGGTAATGGTTATGGAACATTTTCAGGCAAACTTGGATCTCTAGGTGCTCACAATACCTATTTAATGATTATTGGTGAGGCTGGTATAATTCCCTTAACCTTATTCATTGGCTATATTGGATATATTTTATATTGGAGTATTTCCTTTTTTAAACGAGCACCCAACTTAATTATGCAAACTATTGCCTTGGTAATGTTTTTATTAGCTAATCATAATTTTTTTATTTTTTATTTCGTATCCTTTGCTGCAATGTGGATACAGTATCAAATATATGAACATAAAAAGATCCAAGAGATTAATGAAAAACAGCTAGAATATGATAAGTTCTAAAACAGATTACTTCGATTACTTAAATAAAGATAAAATCGCTCTCGGTATGAAAACACATAGCTTAGCGAGTAAAATTATTAATATACTCTCTCCAAACCCAATATGGACATTTCAAAAAGCATTAAGAAAACTAGAATACTACACTAATTGTAAAAACAAAGGATTCTTTAAACTTTATAAACTCTATTTACAATTCAAGTTTAAAAAAATATCTCTCAAATTGGGTTTTTCAATTCCGATAAATGTCTTTGGTCCTGGTTTAGCTATTGTTCATTATGGTACTATAGTCGTAAATAATGCTACAAGAGTTGGTAAAAATTGTAGAATACATGCATGCGTAAATATCGGAGCTTCGGGTGGAGAAAAAGAAGCTCCACTTCTTGGTGACAACATATACATAGCTCCTGGAGCAAAAATTTATGGAAATATAAAAATTGCTAATAACACCGCAATTGGGGCAAATGCCGTAGTTAATAAATCTTTTGATAAAGAACATACAATGATAGCTGGTATTCCCGCTAGAGTGATAAATGATATCGATATTAAAAAAATCATTAAGCACATTTAATTAATGATGAATAAAAAAATGAAAATTATATTTATAATTCCCTCATTAGTTCCTGGAGGTGCCGAGAGGGTTGTTTCGTTTGTATCTCAAAATATTGATAATATAAAATTTGACCCACTTCTCTTAGTAATAGGCTTTCCTGAAGACACAGCCTATGATGTAAGTAATGTTAATGTAAAGTATTTAAAAAAATCTAGAGTACTAACAGCAATTCCAATAATTATCTCTGAATTTTTAAAACATAATCCTTCTATTGTTTTTAGCTCTATCTCACACACCAATATGGCAATGTCGTTAATAGCACCTTATTTTAGAAAAATAAAATTCATTGGACGTGAAGCTACAATATTAAGTAAAAGAACAAAAGAGCCAAGAACTAGGAAATGGTCACCGATTAATTTATTATCCTTAAATTTCAATAATTTAGATATGATAATTTGCCAATCTACGGAAATGGCTCAAGACATGATTAAGAATTACAATATTATAAAAGAAAAAACTTGTATAATCAATAATCCAATATCAGAATTACCTCCTCTAAAAACTTTCAACTCTGCATTGAGTATTAAGAAGTTTATTACTGTAGGACGATTAGTTGAAGTAAAGGGATATTTTAGAATTTTAGAAACACTCTCTAAATTAGATTTTCCATTTTTATATACAATTATAGGTGATGGAAATCTTAAAGAAGAAATTTTTAATAAAGCAAAAGAATTATCTATAAACAAGTACATCAATCATATTCCTTTTACAACTAATGTTAATGAGTATATAATTAATCACGACTATTTTCTTCAAGGATCATACGTAGAAGGTTTTCCAAATGCATTACTAGAAAGCTGCGTAGCTGGTACACCCGTTATTGCTTTTGAAGCACCTGGAGGCACAAAAGAAATCATTATTAACGGTGTAAATGGTTATTTAGTAGCTAATGAGCATGAATTTCTAGAAAGGCTGCAAGATGAGAAAAGTTGGAATCCAATAGAAATTAGAGCATCTGTTTATAAAAAATTCAATAAAGAAAAAATAATAAAACAATATGAAACTTTATTTTTCGAGATTTTAAAAGAAAATGAAAAATATTAAACAAAACATAAGTATCCTCAGTATTACCCTAGGAAGTGGCGGTGCTGAAAAAGTAATTAGCTTACTACTAAAAAAACTAGTTATAGATTACAATGTAACACTCGTCTTATTCTATAATACAATTCACTTTCCTATACCCGAAGGTGTTAATGTCGTTATACTTTCAAAAAAAGGGGCTAATCGTTCTTTTTTCTCAAAATTCATAGACAGTTTAAGATTTATTATAAAATACCACCGTTTCGTAAAAACGAATTGTATAAATATCTCAATATCATTTTTGGCATTTCCTAATCTTATAAATGGAATAATTTCCAGTCTAAATAAATCAGTAAAAACGATTATCAGCGAACGTGGATTTCCTTCAGATAATGTAACAAGTAAGCTTTCATTATTTGTTTCTAAAATATTCTATCCTATTTTTTATAATAGATGTGACAAATTATTTTCTAATTCTGTACACATTAATAAGGATTTAAAAGATAACTTTGGTGTTAAAATACCAATGGAGGTCATTTATAATCCCATAGAAATACCACGTTTAGTTATAGATTCTAAAAAACTAAATACTTCTATAGATACATTAAAAGTAATTACAGCAGGAAGTTTAATAAAAAGAAAAAATCAAATAATGACCATTCTTGCAATAATGGTGTCTAAATTAAAATATGAATTTTCTATTTTAGGAGCTGGGGACTTACAAGACTATTTAAAAGATGAAATAGACAAAAATCAGTTAAGTGATAGTGTTTTTCTAAAAGGAAAAGTAAAAAAGGTAAATGAGCATTTAGTTAATAGCCAATGTTTTGTGCTTTCTTCTTTCACAGAAGGGTTTCCAAATGCGTTAATTGAAGCCATGGCAATTGGTCTTCCTAGTATATCAACTAATTGTTTGTCTGGTCCACTAGAACTGTTAAATGAAAACAACGACGTAAACATTAAAGATGGTGAGTTTTTTATTGCCAAATATGGACTACTCGTCAATAATGATGATCATATTGGATTAAGTAAAGCGTTAGATTATTTTCATAATAACCCTGAAGAAAGAGAAAAATTCAGCAAATTAAGTTTACAGCGATCCAAAGAGTATCAATTAGAAAGTATTTATAAAAAGTTTGATTACTTTATACAGAATTAACAATAGAATACATGTGTGGAATTAACGGCATCATTGCCAAGACAAATAGAAATAAAGACGACATAGCCACTACTCTCAATACAATGAATAATCTTATTATTCACAGAGGTCCAGATGAAGATGGCTTATTCTGCGAAGAAAATGACCAATTCACAGTTGGTATGGCAATGCGTAGGTTATCTATTATAGATTTGTCTTCAGGAAAACAACCTATTTTTTCAGATGATAAACAAATCGTCATTGTATTCAATGGTGAAATATATAATTACAAAGTCTTAAAATCTAAATTAGAATCTGAAGGTGTTACTTTTAAAACATCTAGTGATACTGAAGTCATCTTAAAAGCCTATGAAAAATATGGAGTTGAATCTTTTCAATGGTTAGATGGCATGTATGGATTTAGCATTTATGATAAAAACATCAATAAGCTATTTATTGCTCGTGATTTCTTTGGTGAAAAACCATTGTACTACACGCATACTGACAAAGAATTTATTTGGGCTTCAGAATTAAAATCGATTATCAATATGATAGATTTCACTCCTAATATTTCAAAAAAAGGATTAAACCTTTATTTTAGGTTAACTTATATTCCAGCTCCACATACTATTTATGAGAATATCTTTAAGCTTGAAGCAAATCATTTTATAGAATATGATTTGTCTTCACATAATACCACAATTCATAAAATAAACGCTGAACCTAAACCAAAAGCAACAAATATTTCTTTTGAAGATGCTAAAGCAAAAACTAAAGATCTTGTTTATAAGAGTGTAGATACTAGATCAATTGCAGATGTAGGTTTAGGGACCTTTTTATCTGGAGGTGTAGATTCATCCATTATTTCTTTATGTTTAGCGCAAAGCACAGATAATAAAATAGATACATTTTCTATTGGATTCAAAAAAGCATCTTATGATGAAACAGATAAGTCTAGAGTAGTTGCAAAACAATTAAAGAGTAATCATCATGAGTTTATAATTGATGAAAACGATCTCAAAAATAACATCCACGAAATTTTAATCAATTTCGATGAGCCTTTCTCAGATACTGCAGCACTACCCACTCACCTATTATCCGAAAAAACCAAAGAACATGTTACCGTTGCATTAACAGGAGATGGTGGAGATGAAGTATTTGGTGGATACAACAAATACTACATTGGTAAAATGAACAAAAAATATACTAGTGTTGTACCAAAAAACCTTCATAAATCTATTGCTAGTTTAAGTAATAAGTACCTAATCAATAAGGATGATACGCGTGGCAGAAAGTTTCAGATTAATAAGTTATTAAATGCTATTGACTATGAAGGTGATTTTTATTGGGATATCATTTCCTTAGCCAATACAAGCAATCAATTAGCTGGGATTATGGCACCTGAATATTATGATCCCAATATTTTTCAGGAATACAAAGATGTTTTAGGAAAACAAAAAATTGAAACCCTAACGGATTTTAGACTTGTAGATAAAATTTTAAGTTTAGAAGGTGGCATGCTAGCCAAAGTTGATAGAACTAGTATGATGACATCGCTAGAATGTAGAGCTCCTTTCTTAAACAGAGAGTTGTGGGAATTTGCCAATACCCTACCTGAAAGTTATTTAATGAAAGGTTGGAACAAAAAGCATATTTTAAAAGAGGCATTTAGAAATCAGTTTCCTGACAATTTTTTAGAAAAAGGAAAAAGCGGATTTGGTAGTCCTACTGGAGATTGGTTAAGACAAGGTCTCAGAAAAGAATTAGAAAGCTATATTGAACCCAGCTTGCTTAAATCACAAGGTTTATTTAATACAGATGTAATTACCAAATTAGTTACAGACCATTTAGAAAGCAAAAAAGATAGTACTTTTAGAGTATGGTCTTATTACTGTTTCCAGAAATGGTACAAATTTAATTTTCTAAAACAAGCCTAGTTAGCGATGGATAAAAAACGAATATTACTTATAGCATCTCTATCGGCTTCCTTAATAAATTTTCGAGGAGACTTTATTCAGAGTTTAATAAAAAATGGATTTCAAGTTTTTGCCGCTGCTCCAGAACACCCTGATAATATACATGCTAAATTAGAAGCGTTAGGTGCGACACCATTAGAATTTAATTTAAACAGAACAGGTCTTAACCCTCTTAAGGATCTACAATCTATAAGAGAATTAAAGGGACTTATTAAAGATAATAAAATAGATCTTGTATTCCCTTACACCGTTAAACCGGTTATTTACGGTTCAATTGCGGCAAATCAATGTAAAGTACCCGTGATTTCTTTAATTACTGGTTTAGGTTATGCATTTACAGGCTTATCTACCAAAGCGAGACTGCTACAACGATTCAATGAGATATTATATAAATTATCTATTCGAAAAAATAAAGTTATCGTTTTTCAAAATAGAGATGATTACCAATTGTTCTTAGATAGGAAAGTTATTTCTAAGAAGCAAAACGTGGATTTTGTTAGTGGCTCTGGGGTTAACTTAAATCAATTTAGCTTTAAAGAAAAAAATCCATCAGAACATGTTAGCTTCCTTTTGGTGGCAAGATTGATAAAAGAAAAAGGTATTGATTTATACATGGAGGCTGCCAAGGTATTGAAAGCAAAATACCCCAAAACAGAGTTTCATTTAATTGGGTCACCAGAAACCTCACCATCTGCAATTAGTATAGACGAATTAAACAATTTACACAGTGAAGAGGTTATAATATTTCATGGTGAACAACGGCATATTGACAAACATCTTCATAAAAGAGATGTATTCGTTCTACCTAGTTACTACAGAGAAGGTCTACCAAGAACAACTCTAGAGGCCTGCGCATGTGGTAATCCTATTATCACAACAGATTCTGTAGGCTGCAAGGAGTCTGTGAAGGAAGGTATTAATGGCTTTTTAATAGAGCCACAAAATTTGATTGCATTAATTGAAGCAATGGAGTATTTTATTACCCATCCTGAGAAAATCAAAGAAATGGGAATTAATAGTAGAAAATATGCAGAAGAGCGTTTCGATGTTGATATTATAAACAAGGATTTAATTCAATTAATAAATGGAGTTCTTAAAGCATAAGTTACTATGAATCTATATCCGAAAATCATAAAACGTATTATTGATTTTTTAGCCGCGTTTATTGGACTTTTAATTATTTCTCCAATATTTATATTTCTCATTATTAGCTTATTCATACTTAATAAGGGTAAACCTTTTTTCTACCAAGAGCGCACTGGTAAAAAAGGCAAGGTATTTACGATTATTAAGTTTAAAACCATGACAGATAAAACAGATAGCAATGGCACTTTATTACCTGCAATGGATCGTATTACAAAAGTTGGGGCTGTGTGTAGAAAATTATCTTTAGACGAGCTACCGCAGTTGATCAATATATTTAAAGGGGACATGAGTTTAATTGGTCCACGCCCATTATTACCTATATATTTAGATCGATATAATAAAAGACAAAATAGACGTCACGACGTTTTACCAGGAATTACAGGCTGGGCACAGGTAAATGGAAGAAACACTATTAGCTGGGAACAAAAATTCGAATATGACGTGTATTACGTAGAACATCAATCGCTTACTTTAGATACTAGAATTATCCTAAAAACAATAGATAAAGTCATTAACAGAAAAGACATTAATAATTCTGAAAATATTGATATGCCTGAGTTTATGGGAACCCAATCAGAAATTTAGATAAAGAATTAACTTATATTAATATCGTCGAAATCAATGAAAAAGGCCTTTGGAAGATGTTTAGCTTCCATATACATGTGCGATTCTGAATGTATATTCTTACCATTATCTATTAATGCAACGCTTTTCCAACCTAAAGCATTTGGCGCTAAAAAATCTTTCTTAAAATTGTCAGCTATATAATAATATTCCACACCTATTAAGGCCGTTTCAATAGCTTCAAAATTCGCTAAATTTGGTTTTTCAGAACCAATTTCTTCCGAAATAATAATTTTGTCAATATAGTTCAGTATACCAAGACTCTGTAGTTTCGCTCGCTGCGTTATTGATCTACCATCAGTAACGATACCTATTCTACCGCCTTTAATCTTTATAGTCTTAAAAACTTCTAAAACACCTTCAAACAATTGAATATCTGGTTTGTGATTTCTATACATCTCAATAAATAATCCCATTTCTAGATTATAGGTATTAGAAATAAATTCAAAAACATTAACCTTGCATCTGTACAATGAGAACATCTTTGAGTATAGGGCTTTCCAATCGTTTGGCTCTACGTATCTAGCTATAGACTTATATGCAGATTTTAAGAAATCTAATTCATTATACAGCGTATCGTCTAAATCAAAAACTACTACGGTGTTTTCATTAACCTTTATATCCATGTACTAAAATTTCATCATCATAACGAATCATTAATAAGTCACTTTCCCAAACATCAAATTTTTCTTCTATAGATTTATCATATAAATATTCTTCAATAATCCATTTGCTGAAATTAGCTCCAGATAAATACGATAGTGGATATCCCCCTCCAAATCGTGGGTTAATTTCTATGGCATAAATTTTTTCATCATCCTGCTTATTTAAAAAAAACTGAGCAGTAAGACATCCAACAGCACCATCTATAGTTTTCAAGTTTTTCTTTATATAAGAAACCAGAGCATTATTGACTGTCAAAGCTTTATAAACCTCTCCATCCCTAATTTCTATTCGTTTTCTTGGAACGACACATTTTAATTTATGCTCCTTGCTAAAATATAAATCACATGTAAATTCATCAAATTCTTCGTGATCGATATATTCTAAAAACATCAACTTTTCATTATTAAAATGATAGTCTGTTAGCTCTTCTTTTGTTCTTATTAAATATGTATCCACACTCCTACTTCCATCTATGGGTTTAATAAAAAGAGGTAAATTATAATTATCTTTTTCATATTCCTTAGCAACATTTACATTGTGAGATTGAAAAAACTGATGTATTACACGTTTATCTCTACATTTAGAAACAAAGTTTACAGATGAAATCACAACCTCAATACCTTCTTGCTTAAATTTTGCTTTATTTTTAGCTAACTCAAGTAATTCAGTGTCGATAGTGGGAATAATTAAAGAAATCTCATGTGTTTTACAAAAACGCATTAAAACTGAAATATAATCGAGCGCATCTAATCTAGGCACTTTAAAAAAGCCATCAGCAATTTGGCAAGCTGCAGATAAAATAGGTTCAGCATCTGTAGCAAACACCTTACCGTTTTTATTTATTTTTTTTAATTCTTTTTGAAAGGATCTTATGAGCGAAACTCTACGTCCTGCTGAAGTAATTAAAATATTCATTTTCTCGATTTAGATTACATTTTTTTAACATAGTTAAAATGTTTATAAATATAAAAAAGTTAGCACTATTCTTAATAAAAAACACAAACCTATTTTTTAAAAAAGGCAACTCAAATGTAATGTTTTTGTTACAATTATATACCTACGATAAATCAAAACATTATAGTGACACAATTGAAATTATTTATTCACTACTTTTACTAAAATACAGAACGTAATTATCTGCCTTTTATCGTTTTAATTTGGGTTAGCTCAAGATAAAAATGCATATTTACCTATTAATTTAGATCGTGTCCCAGATCCCTCTATTGACATGAAATTGATCAGTAATAGCAATAATTACTAAACAATTTTTTCATATGAAACCTAAAATATGGCTTTCATCACCACATATGAGTGGTAATGAATTATCTTACATCAATGAAGCTTTTGATACTAATTGGGTCGCTCCATTAGGACCAAACGTCAATGGTTTTGAAAGTGATTTACAATTTTATCTTAAAGATAATAAGCATGTTGCCGCATTAGCATCTGGAACATCTGCTTTGCATTTAAGTTTAATTATGTTAGGCGTCAGCCATGGAGATGAGGTCATTTGTCAAAGCAAAACATTTTCGGCTTCTGCTAATCCCATTGTCTACCAAGGAGCCTCTCCTGTTTTTGTAGATAGTGAAAGAGACACCTGGAATATGTGTCCTGAGCAACTAGAAATCGCTATTAAAGATAGAATATCAAAAGGAACAAAACCTAAAGCTATTATTGCTGTTCATCTATATGGTATGCCTTATAAAGCTGATGAGATTAACGAAGTTGCATTAAAATATAGCATTCCAGTTTTAGAAGACAGTGCTGAGTCCTTAGGAAGTTTATATAAAGGTAAAAATTGTGGTACGTTAGGCGATTTCTCAATATTATCATTTAATGGAAATAAAATTATTACGACCTCGGGAGGTGGTGCTATAGTTACTAAAAGTAAAGAACTTAAGCAACACGCTGTTTTTTTAGCAACTCAAGCGAGAGATGATGCTCCACATTATTTACACTCGCAAATTGGCTATAATTATAGGATGTCTAACATCCTTGCCGGTATTGGCCGTGGACAAATGAGAATCTTAGATAGTCATGTTGCAAAACGTCGTTCAAACCATCAATTTTATTTTGATGCTTTTAATCATAATAGCAAAATTACCTTTCTTAAAGAACCGAAGGGCTATTTCTCTAATCGTTGGTTATCCTGTATTCTATTAGATTCGAAAGAGACTCGTGAAGGCTTAAGGTTAGCACTAGAGAAAGAAAACATTGAATCTAGACCCCTTTGGAAACCAATGCATCAACAGCCTATTTTTAAAGATTATCCAAGTTACCTTAACGGTGTTTCTGATGAGTTATTTGAGAAAGGTTTGTGTTTACCCAGTGGATCCAATCTTACTGATAATGAGCTAGAAAGAATCGCTTCAACTATAAATTCGTATTTTGTAACATGTTAATTACACTTCTGAATAAAATATCGGAAAAATATGCTTCTAAATGGCTAGTACTGTTATTCGACGTAATAATTGTAGTAGCTTCATTTTTCTTGGCCTATTTAATACGATTCAATTTTCAGATAGATTTTGATATTATAAACCTACTCAACCAGATTCCTTACGTCGCCATTATCGCTGCAGCTAGCTTTGTTGCTGTTGGGTCGTATAAAGGAGTGGTTAGATTTACAGGATTTAAAGATATCGTAAATATTATTATCGGAGCAAATATTTTAGCTACTGCTCTAATATTTATCACATTTTTAAGTCGAAAAATGTTGGGTGAAAACAGTATTTTTAATTTACCTGGATCTATTATTTATATCAATTTACTATTAAATATCTTATTACTTATTGGAGCTAAGCTATTTATAAAATCAATTTACAACCATATCACACAAGATTTTCAATCAATATCCAATGTTTTGATTTTTGGTGCAGGAAATTCAGGTATGTTGACCTATGATGCCATTCAAAATGATACTAAAAGTGGTTTAGAAGTTGTCGGTTTTATTGATGATGACGAACGTAAAGTTGGAAAAAAAATAAACTTATTGAAAGTTTATAGTATTGAATCAATAACAGAAGAATTCATCAAAACTAAGGCTGTTGAAGATGTTATAATTTCAATTCAAAATATAGAACCTACGCGGTTACTTCAAATTACGGGAAGTCTTTTTTCATTAGGTCTTAAAGTTAAAATTGTTCCACCTGTTCAGAGCTGGATAGATGGAGACTTAAGTGTTGGTCAAATAAAAGAAGTTAAAATTGAAGATCTATTAGGTAGGGACCCAATTAATATAAAAAACCCTGATTTAGAGGACCAATACGATAATAAAGTTATTTTAATAACCGGTGCTGCTGGTTCTATAGGAAGTGAGATTTGTAGAAAAGTTAGCTTATATAACTACAAAAAATTAATATTAGTAGATAATGCAGAGTCTGCACTTTATGATATACAACAAGAATTTAGACAAAGCAGCTTAGAAAATATCGAAGCAGTTGTAGCTGATGTTCGCAACCGAACAAGAATAGATCAAATATTCAATCAATACAAGCCTAAAATAATTTTTCATGCAGCAGCGTACAAACACGTACCCTTAATGGAAAATAATCCATTTGAAGCAGTTAGTGTTAATATCGGAGGCACAAAAAATGTTGCAGATATTGCTGTAAAGCACAGTGTTGATAAATTTGTTTTAATTTCAACAGATAAAGCTGTAAACCCAACAAACGTCATGGGCGCAACTAAGCGTATTGCTGAACTTTATGTCAGTTGCCTGAAAGGAAAAGGGAGTACAAAATTTATTACCACTAGATTTGGAAATGTGTTAGGCTCTAATGGATCTGTTATTCCTTTATTTAAAAAACAAATCGATAAAGGTGGCCCTTTAACCGTAACTCACAAAGACATTACGCGTTATTTTATGACAATCCCCGAGGCTTGTCAGTTAGTTTTAGAAGCTGCAGCTATGGGTAATGGAAGTGAAATTTTTGTTTTTGATATGGGAGAGCCTATTAAGATTTTTAATCTTGCAACTAACATGATTATTTTATCTGGTTTAAGATACCCAGAGGATATCGACATTAAAATAACAGGTTTAAGACCAGGTGAAAAAATTTACGAAGAACTTTTAGCCGATGGCGAGAACACTACAAAAACTTATCATGATAAAATTATGATAGCAAAATCAAGACACGTTGATATAAATGATGTTGAAAAGCAAATTATTAAACTAACGTCTATAAACTCTTTAACCCAACCGTTGGAAATAGTATCTTTGATAAAGCACTTGATCCCAGAATACATCTCAAATAATTCAACTTACGAAGTGTTAGATATTAAAAAATAATTAACGCTTTTAAACAAACTTATAACAATCACAAAAATGAAAACACGTATTCTTATTATTTCTATACTAGCATTAATTACTGCCACATCTTGTAGTTCTCGAAAAGATTTCATCTATTTTCAAGATGAGCCACTTTCGGAAGGGCAATTGTCATCTGAACCAATTGAGTTAACATACAAGCCAGACGATATTTTAATAATTAATGTAACGGCCTTAGATCCAGCAACTGTTAGTCCGTTTAACTTACCAGTTGTTTCACACAATACTACAAGTTTAACAAGTGCACAAGGTGCATTAACCCAACAAACCTATTTGATAGATTACAACGGTAATATTGAGTTTCCAGTCTTTGGAACTCTTAAGGTTGAAGGTCTAACACGGTCAGAATTAACAACGATGTTAGTAGAACGTATTAGTACTATGGCAAAGGCTCCTATCGTAAATGTTAGATTGGCAAACTTTACAATAACGATAATTGGTGAAGTCAATCGCCCAGGAACTTTTACGATGCAAGATGAAAGAGTGACTATTTTAGAGGCCCTTGGTTATGCTAGTGATTTAACCATATTTGGAAAACGAAAAAACATAAAGTTGATAAGAGAAATTGACGGAAAAAAGAAGTTTGCCAATATTGATTTAACGTCAATTAATTCTGTTAACTCACCGCTATATTATTTACAACAGAATGACGTCATATATGTTGAACCTAATAATGCCAAAATAAGATCCTCTACTTATAACGCAAATAATGGTGTACTAATTTCCGCGATTGGCACACTAACGACAGTAATTGCTGTCTTCTTGATCAAATAATATTATACTCATAATATAGTTTTACATGGAATCTAAAAACATAATATCTACGAAGACCATAAAGAAAACGCTGAGTCTATATCTTTCTCAATGGAAGCTGATTTCGTTTTTTGTAATTATGGCATTAGTACTTGCTTTCCTTCACTTGAGATATTCAACTAATCAATATGAAGCATCTGCTACCATACGAATAAAAGACGATAAAGAATCCCAAAAATTACCTAGCTTAGCTGAACTTAGCGGCAGCAGTCTTTTATCTGGCAAATCGAGTGCTATAAAAGATGAGATTGCCGTTATGACATCGAGAACATTAATTTCTAATATTGTTAAGGATTTAAAACTCAATATTACATATTATGAACAAGGTAAAATTAAGGAACAAGAGATCTATGAAAATCCTCCAATTAAAATAAATTTTTTTGCTCACGATTCTACCATCCATAAAATTGATACGACCCTTTATATTAAGATAAAATCCCCATCAGAGTTTTTAATGTTTAAAGATGATGGAAAATCACTTATTAACCGTGATGACAATTTAGGTAAATCTTATTTATTTGGAGACCGAATTAAAACAGGATTTGGTGATATTGTCATCGTTCCTAATAGTGGGAAATACAGTCCAAAAACAGGGAGTAACTTAAGAGTATCAATTAATCGCATTTCTTCAACAATAGGTCGTTATAGTAAAAAACTTTCAATATCTACAGGAGACGAATCTAGCGTCGTGAAATTAGGGCTTGAGGATAACATACCACAAAGAGCCATAAATTTCTTAAACCATTTAATAAAAGAATACAACAATGATGTTATTATGGATAAAGAAGAGGTTGTACAAGTAACTTCTGACTTTATAAATAATCGGCTAGAATTAGTATTTAAAGAATTGGAAGAAGTTGACTTTACAGCTGAACAACTTCAAAAACGAAATAATTTAACAGCTCTTGGTGCTCAAGCAGATATTTACTTACAAAGTGAAAGGCAAAATGAATCTCAAATTAATAACACTACAAATACGATTCAGTTAATTGATTATCTGCAGCAAGAAATACAAGAAAAGAATAAAAATTCTGACCTTCTACCTTCAATAGGTATTTCTGATGGAAACGTGAATCAAGTCACTCAAACTCATAATGACTTAGTTGCAGAGCGCGATAAACTTTTGAAAAATTCTTCAGAAAGCAATCCAGTAGTCATAAATTTAAACAATCAAATTAATTCTTTAAAGGAAAACTTATCCAGTTCACTTGAAAGCATGAAAAGATCAAGTGAAATAACACTTAACGGTCTTAATCAAGAAGATGCAAGAATTAGGGGGCAATTGTATTCTGCTCCTACTAAGCAGAAACAGCTTAGAGGAATAGAACGCCAACAAAGCATCAAGGAATCACTTTACTTATATTTATTAGAGAAACGGGAAGAATCAGCTATTACACTCGGCATGTTCACGTCTAATGCTAAAGTTATTGACAATGCCTATTCGTCATTTACACCTATTTCACCTAATAGAATGATAACCTATTTAGCTGCTCTCATCTTAGGTTTAATGATTCCTATTGGTATTATCTACATAAAAGACTTATTAGATACAAAAATCTATGATAAGGATGACTTATTAGAGATTCTTAATATTCCTTACATAGGCGATATTCCGTTAACTAGTAAAAAGACTAAGTTAGTTTCAAAAGTTGATTATTCACCGAAAGCTGAAGCTTTTAGAATTATTAGATCTAATATAGATTTTTTATTAAAAAACAATAACTCTAATACTAAAAAAATATTTATCACATCCACAAGAGCCCAAGAAGGCAAATCACACACCTGTACCAATTTAGCAAAGTCAATTTCATTTTCTGAAAAAACTGTATTACTAATCGAAATGGATATTAGGGTCCCTAAAATTATGAAATATCTCAATGAGATACCTACTGCAAGTATTGGCTTATCAGACTATATCGCTAATAAATCAATTAAACCAGATGAAATAGTCAATAATTTAAAAGACAATAAATATTTAAATGTTATTTCATCAGGAACCATACCACCCAACCCTTCTGAATTATTGATGAGCGACAGAATAAAGGATTTATTTGAATATTTTGAAGGTAAATACGATTATATTATTGTAGATACTTCTGCCGTAGGCTTGGTAAGTGATACATTACTAGTTTCAAAGTTTGCTGATATGTTCATATATGTTGTGAGCGCAAATAATGTAGACAAAAGACAATTATCTGCAGTTGTTAAACCACTTTATGACGACAAGAGACTACCTAATATGAAGCTACTTCTAAACGGCACTAATTTTGATAAAAAAGGTTATGGTTATGGCTACGGTTATGGAAATAATCCACATAAAAAGAAAAAATGGTATCAATTTGGAAAATCTTAATTCAAATACTAATTATTTTTCAATATATCTATAAAAAAGCCACTATTGAAATTTAGTAGCTTTTTAATTGAATATTTTTATCAATTGTATCTCTACAACTTCCGCCTACGCTTCTCCGTCTTTAACAAGGTCAATTCCCTACTAGTTTGCCCAGAAACGGATGTATTCTCCTCTGCCCTTCTTATTAAATAAGGCATAACATCTTTTACTGGACCAAAAGGAATATACTTAGCTACATTATAACCTTGGGCTGCTAAATTAAAACTGATATGATCACTCATACCATATAATTGACCAAACCACACATTGTTATCTTGCTTAGCAATATTATGTGTTTCCATAAGATCCATAGCTAAAAAACAACTGGCTTCATTATGCGTGCCAATAAAGACAGAAATGTCTTTTAAATTATTCAGAATATAATTTAAAGTATCGTTAAAATTATCGTCTGTGGCTTTTTTATTTTCACAAATTGGAGACTCATACCCCTTGTCCAAAGCACGTTCGCGTTCCTTTTCCATGTAAGCACCACGAACAATCTTCATACCTATTTTAAAACCATTTTCTTTTGCACGCTGATGTAAACCTTTTAAATAATCTAAGCGATCCCAACGGTACAATTGCAGTGTATTATAAACAACCGTAACATCTTTATTATAGCGACACATCATTTCTTCTACCAAATCATCAGCAGCATCTTGCATCCAACTTTCTTCGCCATCTATTAAGACTTCAACATCTTTTTCTTGAGCCAGTTTACACACCTTATCAAAACGAATGACTATTCTTTGCCATTCTTCTTCTTCTTCTTTGGATAATTCTACTCCTTCAGTCTTTTTTTGATATAATAAAAAACGCCCAAAACCTGACGGTTTAAAGACAACAATCGGCATCGCTTCTCTATCATCACAAAAATGAATGATTTTTAATATTTTCTCTAAAGCATTATCGAATTGATTTTCTTCGGCCTTCCCCTCAACAGAATAATCCAAAACTGAACTGACACCTTCTGTATATAACTTATCTATAACCGGCAAACAATCTTCTTCATTAACTCCTCCACAGAAGTGATCAAAGACGGTTGCTCGTATTAATTTTTCTACAGGTAAATGTGCTTTAAGCGCAAAATTTGTTGCAGCAGTACCAATCCGAACTAAAGGTTCTGATGAAATCATTCTGAATAAAAAATACGCGCGTTCTAATTCTGAATCCGATTTTAAAGTAAACGCCGTAGCTGTGTCCTCAAAGAGTGATCTATTTATCATTATCAAAAAAGTATAAATGCAAATATATTTATTATAGTCTTACATTTTTTTCTAAAAAGGAAGTATTTTCACGTCATATTTCGCACATAAATTTTAATATGGAATCTATTTCAACAAAAAATGCCGTAGTACACTTTAATTCTGATGTTTACACAAAATTAAACAACTATATAAAAACAATAAAACCATCTAAAATATTTATCCTAGTCGATACAAATACACATGATTATTGTTTGCCTAAATTCTTAGAACGTGTAGAATATGAAGATATCGCTTTAGAGGTTATGGAAATGCCTAATGGAGAAGAACATAAATCTATTGATATTTGTACTGGTGTTTGGGAAGCGTTATCAGAATATAATGCTGATCGTAAAAGTTTATTAATTAATTTAGGAGGTGGAGTTGTTACAGATTTAGGTGGTTTTGTAGCAAGTACCTATATGCGAGGAATAACTTATATAAATATACCAACCTCTTTATTAGCTATGGTAGATGCTTCTGTTGGCGGAAAAACAGGAGTCGACTTAGGAGCTTTAAAAAATCAAGTTGGTGTTATAAATGAAGGCGTAATGGTCGGCGTGGACACTTCATTTTTAGACACATTACCTCAGAATGAAATGGTTTCTGGCTTTGCCGAAATGTTAAAGCACGGCTTAATTTACAATGAAGCCTATTGGAACACATTAACTCATCTTGAAAATTTAGATCTTTCTGATTTAGATCGCCTTATTTACGAATCTATAGTTATAAAAAACAACGTAGTCACTTCTGATCCGACTGAACAAGGCTTAAGGAAAATATTGAACTTTGGACACACACTTGGTCATGCCATAGAAAGTTATTTCTTAGAAAATGCGGATAAAAATCCACTACTTCATGGTGAAGCTATTGCTATAGGCATGATTTTAGAAACCTATTTATCGACTAAAGTATGTGGACTAAGCAATGAACAATTAAATATAATTACAAAAGGTATTTTAAAAACGTTCTCTAAAGTTGAGATAACCAAGGAAGATCAAAATCACATCATTGAATTATTAAAATACGACAAGAAAAATAGTCACGGCATTGTAAAATTCGTACTTCTTGAGGCTATTGGAAAGCCCAAACTAGACTGCGTTATTAGTAATGACTTAATTTTAGAGGCTTTCGATTATTACGCGAATTAAAGGTAACGTTCTTTTATAATTTTAAGGTGATGATTTTCATGGCCCATTATAATATAACCAATTGCTCTAACGGATACAGGAAAACCAGAGGCTTCACCAATAAGAAGTAAGGTTTCAGTATTAAATGTATTAAACAAAGTAATTGTCGCTCTCCTCACCGATTTATACTCCTCTAATAGACTTTGCATAGAACGTTTTTCTGCAAAAGCACTAACAACATAACCATCTTGCTCAAAACCCACCAAAGGGGTGCTGTCTTTTCTAGCGATGCGCAACGCTCTATAAGCAAAAATACGTTCAGTATCTATGGTATGAAGCAATACGTCCTTTATAGTCCACTTTCCTTCCGCATAAGAATACCCGTGTTTTTCTTGTGGAATATTGGAGTAAAAAAAAATTAAATCACCAGAGTTCTGTTCTAACCCTTCAATAATACTCAAATCTTTATTTGTTGCCTCAATATAAGGCCTATAATAAGGGTTGTATTCTGTTATTTTTACGAAATCCATACTAGTTGAATAAAAAAAAGCCCTAAGTCATAAGAACTAAGGGCTGTTGTTAATCTATTTTGTGTTGATTACAATTCATTAAAAATGGTATGCATCAAACGTTTTTTATCATTAAGACTCTCTTCTAATGAGATCATCGTCTCTGTTCTATAAACACCATCAATATCATCTAACATAAAAATAATATCCTTAGCATGCATCGTATCTTTTGCTCTTATTTTACAGAAAATATTGAATTTACCTGTAGTGATATGTGCCACCGTTACATATGGAATATCTGTAATACGCTCTAAAACAAATTTAGTTTGTGATGTATTCTGAAGAAAAACACCTACATAAGCTATAAATGAATAATCGAGTTTTTGATAATCTAATGTTAGAGACGACCCCATAATAATACCAGCCTCCTCCATTTTCTTTACACGCACATGAACAGTACCAGCAGAAATCAATAATTTCTTTGCTATATCTGTAAAAGGAATACGCGTATTATCGATAAGCATATCGAGAATTTGGTGATCAACTTCATCTAATTTAAACTTTGCCATAATTATAATATCTTTAAACTAAACGCAAAAATAGAACATTTACATTAACAATTATGCATTAAAACTGAATATTTTTACGATTTTAATGAGATTCTTTCATTATTTATAATTACGAAATCGATTTCGGAACTGAGAATTAGCTCAGAATCCTCTAGAGTCTTTACAATAAACCCATTGGCTTCTATTTCCTTATGACCGTATTTACTATTCAGCTTTGAGATATCTACCACAACTGGCACAAATTTTAATTCATCATCTACCAAAAGCTCTTTATATTGAATTGCTATATCCACCAAACTAGTAAACTCTTTATGCTTTACATTCCTTATAATGACATCATAAAAACATTTCGCATTTTCTGGTATATTAAAATAAGCGTTATACTTATCACTAGTCACTCCATTAGCAATAACATCGAGCCCCTTCAGAATAGCCACAAACATTAAACGCCTCACTTCTTCTCTATCATAATCGTTTTTATAGTGTCCGGCTTCATATAATAATGTAGGTACACCAAAATTCTGAAATGTATCTCCAACACAATTGAGATTAAAGCCATCATCATAGCGCCCTATTCCATCTGGAATTTCAATTTGAAGTAAACGATTTATTTCCGCTATAATAGACATAGCAACTTTTCTATTAGCGGTCAGTGTTCGCTCTTTGTCTTGTGCAGGCGAGAGAAACGATAGCGTCGCCACGTTATTTGTTTCACCAGCACTAAAAATAGTCCGTTGCCCATGAAGATTAAAGCAGTACTCAGGCTTAAAATCGTCATATACCTGACGTAATATGCGGCTTTCCGGCTGAGACAATTCTTGTGCATCTCTATTTAAATCAACATCGTTAGCATTTATACGAGTGAAACGTTCAGCTCCATCAGGATTTAATATAGGAATTACCATCAAGGTACAATGTGCTAAAATATGTTGAGAAACCTTATGTTCAGATTCAAATAAATTAAAACAGTCAAATAGCGCTTTAGTTGAAGTAGATTCGTTACCATGCATTTGCGACCATAGCAAAATTTTAACCGGTCCGTTACCTATTTTTAAACTATATATTGGTCGGTTTTCAACAGAATACCCAAGTGTTGTAATTATAGGTTTTGATAATTTATCGAAACATTTTTCTATGTGAGAATTGGTGATATAACGACCATATAGTTTTGGTGTTTTTACCTCTAAAAATATCTGCCTTAAAGACTTTAAATTCATATGACTAAATTAATGGTTACAAATGTAATCATTTGATTTTTTACAATTGTAAACACAAAAAAGAGTTCTAATTGTTACATTCGTAAACATTATTTATTCCTATTACCACTGCTAAAGCCGAAAGTCAACTATACTTTTTTGAAAATAAAATTAATCTATTACAAAATGTATATTTTCAGTTAATTAAGCGCAAAAATCAAACTAATTATTTAACTGAATTGAAATTATTAAAGAATATTAACACTCCATACAAGTACTATTGTTTACATTTGTATCATTACAATTATTAATCCCAAGTTTACAATGATAAACTCCACAGAATTTACCGAGCGCCTACAAAAGGTCATCGATTTCTATAGTGAATCCGCCTCTAGTTTTGCCGAGAAAATCGGAGTACAACGCTCTAGTATTTCTCATATTTTAAGCGGCAGAAACAAACCCAGCTTAGACTTTGTGATGAAGGTTCTATACTCCTATCCTGAAGTTGAACTGTACTGGCTAATGAACGGAAAGGGAGAGTTCCCTAACCTCCCTAAAAACACAGAAACTCCTCAACCCACGATTACCGAAATTAAACCAAAGCCAAAACCCTATAAAACAAACCCTAATAACAGCTCTACCCCAAGCCCTGACTTAAGCTCTAATTCTGATTCTGATTCTGAAATTGACAAAATCGTAATATTCTATAAAGACGGCACTTTTAAAAGTTACAAGCCCTGATATTAATTATACTATTCATTATCTTTGTTTAAAACACTTATATGAGATTTTTTCTTTCCTTATTATCGCTCGTATTACTAAGCAGCTGCTATTCAATAGAACGAGATTGCACAGATTTTAAAACAGGCACTTTTGAGTTCACATACACTATAGATAGCATTGAACAAACCTCAAGATTTAAGCGCACTGAAAATTTCAACATTGATTACCACGAAGAAAAGGCGGATTCATCATCGATTAGATGGATTAATGATTGTGAATTCATATTAAAGAAATTAAACCCGACGACTAATTCCGAAAAAGAAGCTATCCACATGAAGATTTTATCTACTTCTGAAGATTCTTACACCTTTGAATACAAACTCACCGTTAAGCGACCTAACAGACCTTCACGAGTCGAAAAAGGTACCGCCACGAAAATAGAATAACACTATGCTCGACTTCTTGCTAACTTCCGATGCTATAATGGCATTGCTTACTTTAACGTTTTTAGAAATTATACTCGGTATCGATAACATTGTATTTATATCTATAGCCGCCAACAAATTACCCGAACATCAAAGAAGTAAAGCTACTCGAACAGGACTACTACTAGCACTAGTGCAGCGTATTATCTTATTATTTTTTGTTTCTTTTTTGGTTGGTCTTAGTAAACCTTTTTACACCATAGAAACCAACTGGTTATCTATAGGAATTAGCTGGCAAGCTATAATTTTATTTGCTGGAGGATTATTTTTAATTTACAAGAGTACCTCTGAAATCCGAGAAAAAGTAGAAAACCCATCTCATGATGAGGACCAAATAAAATCTAAACCCATTAAATCACTTGGCAACGCTATAATTCAAATTGTTATAATTGATTTTATTTTTTCAATCGACTCAATACTAACCGCTGTCGGAATGACAAACGGACTGCACCCTAACCATAATTACACCTTAGTATTAATGATTATCGCAGTAATGATTTCGATTGGTATAATGATTGGCTTTGCGAATCCGATTCGAAAATTCATAGACAAACACCCAAGCGTACAGATCCTAGGCCTCGCCTTCCTCATCTTAATTGGCTTTATGCTAATTACAGAAGCTGCACACCTATCAGATACTGAGTTTTTCGGACAGTCGGTTGGTGCAATACCCAAGGGTTACCTATATTTTGCAATAGCGTTTTCCTTATTTGTAGAATTCTTAAACTTTAAAGCAGTTAAAAAGAAATAATTACAGAACCATTACATTGCATTACAACACCTTAAAATAACGTCGGCTGCCCCGTAACATCTAAATCATCATCCTTAGAAGAATCATCAGATTGCGATACACTTTTAGATTCCGTACCACGATCAGCAACCTCCTCACCAATAACTTCTATCTCATTTGCAGAGACTTCAATAGGCGCTTCGTAAGGCAACGAATCCAATAAATTAATTTGGTTTATTTTATCTTTAGTCAGCTGATTTCCAAGAGCAGTAATTCCTTTTACTGAAATAAATTCTTCAAGGTTAACTTCCATATTTGGTTTACGATCTTTACCACGTTCTTTGGTAAATTCCACATCTACCATCGGCCTCCAATCGGTTGAAACAATCTCCAATTGAGAATCTGGATGATCCGAAATAAAATCCTCTTCCTTACCTTCTTGCTCTATTATAAAACGCTTTACATAATAGCGTTCTTTTTCCCCATCATAGTAAATAGCCGAAATTGGTTTTTTCGGAACCCACTTTTCCATAACAATCATATCACTATCAAAATGCGCTGTTAGTTCAGGAATAATAGTTTTTACAATTCCAGATTGATTAATAATTAGAAGTCTATCCTCTCCTCTAAATTCACCGATCAACCCGCCTCTATTATCAACGTTCAATCGCTGAACCGTATCATCAAACCAAATTCTTCGAGGCTTTAAAGTAGACACACCTTTCTCTTTCAACTCTACACGCTTAATAGCATATTTAGTAACAACATTACCTTTAGAGGCTCTACCCTTAATTAAAACGTCGGCAAAATCTAAATCCCATTTCAGTTTCTTTATACTACCAACTTGGCGCAACATAATAGTCACAACTTCTGCCTCCCCGTTAGGATTGGCTGAAAAATACCATAATGCAGACCCCTTACTTCCGTTAGTTAAATCATATTCGCGATCTCGGGTCATACTAGTTACAGCAAATCGTTTTACATACGAAGGACCACCTTTGCCGTCACGATAAATTAAATTATAAATAGTTCGCTTGTCTTTTTTCTTAAAAACAGCGACATGAATAATATTCTTCCCTATAAAGGTTTTAGTGTCTACCTTAGTCACCATCATAGTTCCCTGATTAGTAAACACTATAATATCATCGATATCACTACAATCACAAACATACTCATCGCGCTTTAAAGCTGTACCAATAAACCCTTCCTCTCGATTAACATAGAGCTTTGTATTCCTAATCACTACTTTAGTAGCATCTACGTCATCAAAAATTCTGATTTCTGTTTTGCGTTCTTTACCTTCTCCGTACTCTTTTTTCAATCTTTCAAAATACGCTATGGCATAGTCGATTAGGTTTGCTAAGTGATGTTTTACTTCAGCTATTTGATCTTCCAAAGCATCAATCTTTTGCTGTGCTTTATCGATATCAAACTTAGAAATACGCTTAATTCTAATCTCAGTTAAACGTGTAATATCCTCAACAGTGATAGCGCGCTTTAAATGTTTAATGTGCGGTTGCAATCCTCTATCAATGGCATCAATAACCCCATCCCAAGTTTCTTCTTCTTCAATATCGCGATAAATTCTTTTTTCGATAAAAATACGCTCTAGAGACGCAAAATGCCATTGCTCTTGGAACTCATCGAGTCGTATTTCTAATTCGCTCTTTAAAAGCTCTACGGTATTATCGGTAGATCGGCGAAGCATTTCAGTAACCCCAACAAAATAAGGTTTGTTGTCCTCAATTACACAACCCAAAGGAGAAATTGAGGTCTCACAACTTGTAAAAGCGTAAAGTGCATCAATCGTTTTATCTGGTGACAAACCTGCAGGCAAGTGGATTAAAATCTCTACTTCCGCAGCCGTGTTATCTTCTATTTTTTTTATTTTTATTTTGCCTTTATCGTTCGCTTTAAGAATAGAATCGATAAGCGAAGACGTTGTTGTACCGAACGGGATTTCGGTAATCATCAAGGTGTTTTTATCACGTTGTGAAATTAGCGCACGTACACGCACTTTTCCCCCACGTAAACCATCATTATAATTGGTGAAATCCGCTATACCCGCTGTTGGAAAATCTGGTAAAATCGTAAAGCGTTTTCCCTTTAAGTGTTTAATAGAAGCATCGATTAACTCAATAAAATTATGAGGTAAAATTTTTGTAGACAAACCAACGGCAATTCCCTCTCCTCCTTGCGCTAACAATAATGGGAACATTACCGGTAAATTAACTGGCTCTTTACGCCTACCATCATATGACGCTTGCCATTCTGTAATTTTAGGATTATAGACAACATCTAATGCAAACTTAGAAAGCCTTGCTTCAATATACCTTGAGGCCGCCGCACGGTCACCTGTTAAAATATTTCCCCAGTTACCCTGCGTGTCTATAAGCAAATCTTTCTGACCAATTTGCACCATAGCATCAGCAATACTAGCATCACCATGAGGATGGTATTGCATGGTATGCCCCACAATATTGGCTACTTTATTATAACGACCATCATCTAAATCCCTCATGGAGTGCATAATACGTCTCTGCACAGGTTTAAAACCATCTTCAATTGCTGGTACAGCACGTTCTAAAATTACATAAGATGCATAATCTAAGAACCATTCCTTATACATTCCGGTAACCTTAGTAATAGTCTCTTGGCTACCATTATCTTCGTTTAACAACTCCTCATGTTCTTCTATCATCTATCCAACTTTATGCTTTTATTTTCTTTTATAATCTTACGCAGAGATTGCCTAACATACTTCACTTTCTTATACTTTAGAAGCGTAATATTAAATCGCTCTTTCTCTATTTTCCCATTACTATGCGACACATAAATAACCAAACTTTTATAAAAGTAATAGTTGTGAATTTTATAACCCGATAATTTCCCTCTAGGAATTTCAATCTTGTTTTCTCTATAGTTTAAATAATCTGTAAGTATCAATCCGCTATTTGTAATTATAACTTGCGCACCATCGCTGTCATACTCAAAAAATCTTGCTATAAAATGCACAATCACTACAGCAACCAACAAACCTATTAATACGTAAAGCGAGCTTCCCTCAACTAAATTATAAGACCTAAATACCGTAGCTAACAAAATCGCCGCGATTATCAATATAAAATAAATAGAGATTATGGTGCTTTTTATTTCTCTGTTATCTGTTCTCATAATGTATCCTCAACAACATCAAGTTCAACTTTAAGATTGTCAATAATAAATTCTTGGCGCGTAGGTGTATTTTTACCCATATAAAAAGACAACAACTCCTCAATAGACATATCTTTATCTAACATTACCGGATCTAAACGAATATCTTCACCTATAAAATGCACAAATTCATCTGGAGAAATTTCCCCCAAACCCTTAAATCGTGTAATTTCTGGCTTAGGCTTTAATTTTTCCATAGCATGTCGACGTTCCTCTTCAGAATAACAATAGATGGTTTCCTTTTTATTTCGAACCCTAAATAACGGAGTTTGTAAAATATACAAATGACCATCTTTTATAACTTCCGGAAAAAACTGCAAGAAAAATGTAATTAACAACAAGCGAATATGCATACCATCCACATCGGCATCAGTTGCTATCACCACATTATTATAACGCAAATCCTCAAGAGACTCCTCAATGTTTAAAGCCGCCTGCAAAAGGTTAAATTCTTCATTTTCATAAACGATCTTCTTGCTTAAGCCATAGCAATTTAACGGTTTCCCTTTTAAACTAAAAACAGCTTGTGTATTTACATCGCGGGACTTTGTAATACTACCGGATGCTGAATCTCCCTCTGTTATAAATAAAGTCGATTCTAAATTTCGATCATGTTTAATATCCCCAAAATGCACACGGCAGTCACGTAGTTTTTTATTATGAAGACTTGCCTTCTTTGCTCTATCTTTTGCTAATTTTCGAATACCAGACAATTCCTTGCGTTCGCGTTCGGCCTGAAGGATTTTACGCTGAAGTTTTTCTGCTGAATCCGGATTTTTATGTAAAAAATTATCTAAATATGTTTTTACAAAATCATTGATATAAGTTCTAACCGTTGGCAACTCACCTCCCATATCCGTAGATCCTAATTTTGTTTTTGTCTGACTTTCAAAGACAGGCTCCATTACTTTAATAGCAATGGCGGTAACCACCGACTTCCTAATGTCCGAAGCTTCATAGCTTTTACCGTAAAATTCTCGAATAGTCTTAACAATAGCCTCTCTATAAGCTGCTAAATGCGTTCCTCCCTGAGTTGTATTTTGTCCATTAACAAATGAATGATATTCTTCGCTATATTGTGTTTTACTATGTGTTATGGCGACTTCGATATCTTCACCCTTTATGTGAATGATAGGATATAACATATCTGATTCATTTATGTTCTCAGACAGCAAATCCTTTAAGCCGTTTTCACTATAAAACTTTTCACCATTAAAAACAATAGTTAATCCTGGGTTTAAGTACACATAGTTTTTAAGCATCTTAACGACGTACTCGCTTCGATACTTATAATTTTTAAATATAATTTCATCTGGAATAAAAGACACTTTCGTTCCTTTTCTTCGGGATGTATCCTCTAACAACTCTTGATTGGTAAGATTCCCTTGCTCAAATTCTGCTGATGCCGATTTACTATCTCTGGTAGATTCAACTCTAAAATAAGAGGATAAGGCGTTTACAGCTTTTGTACCAACACCATTTAAACCTACAGATTTCTTAAAAGCCTTAGAATCATACTTTCCACCTGTATTCATCTTAGACACCACGTCTACCACTTTCCCTAGCGGAATACCACGACCGTAATCGCGAACGATAACGCGTTCACCTTGAATAGAAATTTCAATGGTCTTACCTGCTCCCATCACATATTCATCAATGGAATTGTCCAACACTTCTTTTAAAAGAATATAGATACCATCATCTGGAGATGAACCATCACCTAATTTACCGATATACATACCAGGTCGCATTCGGATGTGTTCTTTCCAATCGAGTGAGCGTATGTTATCTTCAGTATAATTAGTCTGTTCTGACATAAATTTGGGCGAATAGTTAGATGAAAGGCTAATATAAGATTATACCTTAAAACATGAAATAAGGAAGCCGTAAAGTAATTAACAAAACTGTATTAATATGTTGAGAACAGTGGAGTTTTTCTAAATTAACATCCAAAAGAGCTGCATTTGGAATTTTACAAATTAGTTTTAGCTATTTTTTTAATCAAAATGCTCGATTACTCTTTTTTATACAACGACATAAAAACACCCAACTGAGAATAACGTTTAACCAACTTCCAGTTGTTCATTATCTCATTTAACTCTTCGTCTTTAGTCTGGTTATCTATATTAGAAAGTAATATAAATTGATTAGTAGCTATATTGAATTTAGCATATCGATCCGCATCTTGTATATTTTTAAATTCCGAAAATTCGCGCTCATTTAACAAAATCCGTGTTCCTATTTCAGAAGGCGCAATACCCAAAGAATCGATATAACGCTCCATTTTAGCTTCAACTTTATAACTGCTTAAATACGCTAATGAACTATCCCAAGATTGTGATAGAGTTGCTGGGTAAATCCAAAAATGCCCCGTCAAAAACATAACCCCAATAACAACATACATTAAGGATTTTTTAGCAACATTATAATGCGTTATTAAATTAACGAGCAATATAGTTGCCAACAGATAACACACCATGAAATAACGATCACCGAACGGGTTAGAAAACGGAACCATTCCTAAGAAAAAGACAAAAGCGAACACAAAAAAAGCGATAGCAACCCTATCGATCTCAACACTTCTATCCGCTTTATCCTTTACATATTTAATTAAAAGAGGCAAAAGAAATACCACTACTATAAAACGTCCATATTCCAAAAAACTCTTAACATATACGATACTATTTATAAGCACTTGCTTTACCCCCACAGATTGCCGATGCGCATTATAGTTTTCATTCTGACTAATTAAAAACCAACCTAATTTTTCATATTGAAAATAACAAAATAAAGCAAAACTAAACACCGCTAACAAATAGCTTATCCACATAGATTTTGTGTTTTCTATTAATTTTAATCGACAATAAATAACATGAATTAAAGCTATAGATACAACTATGTAAATACCTCTGAGATTAGAAAATAACAAACCCACTAATGCTAAAGCAAATAGTATTTGCTTCGATTTTACAAGTGAATTCAGACCTAAAAATGTAAAAAACAACAAGAGCATATCGTTATTTAAACTTGTGGTTTGCGCCATAAACGTAGGCTCTAAACATACTAGCAAGATGGCAAATGCAGATACGGTTTTTAAAAAGTTAGTTTTACAAAATAATACTATTTGCCAAACGACACCGATATTAACAATTAACAATAATAAACGCGAAGACCAAAGGGCTTTCTCAAAAATGGTCCAAAAGATAGCCAATAAAGAAATCCACAAAGGTGGATGACCTGAGTTATATTCTGTAGGTACAATAAATTCAGAAAGACCATTAGTATAAATCCAACTGGCTCGAGACGATTTAGTAATAGCATCCCAAAAAAAAGGTGTGTGTTTTAGTAATAGAAACTCTATTACTAATACACACACCAAAAAAAATAGAATCTGTTTAAAGCTTATCTTTTTTAAATATCTTATCATTTATGCAAGTTACACATTAAACAAGAAATGCATTACATCTCCATCCTTAACGATATAGTTCTTCCCTTCTACTCGCATTTTACCTGCTTCTTTTACTTTAGCTTCACTTCCGTATTGCACATAATCGTCATAAGCAATAACTTCTGCTCTAATAAAACCTTTTTCAAAATCGGTATGAATAACACCTGCCGCTTGTGGACCTGTTGCACCAACGTTAACAGTCCAAGCTCTTACTTCTTTTACACCTGCAGTAAAATAGGTTTGTTGATTTAGCAATTTGTATGCTGAACGAATTAATTTTGCCGAACCCGGTTCTTCTAATCCAATATCAGCCAAAAACATCTGGCGTTCTTCGTAATCGTCTAATTCATTAATATCTGCTTCTGTACCTACGGCTAAAACTAAAACTTCTGCGTTTTCATCTTTAACAGCCTCTTTAACTTTATCCACATAAGCATTACCTGTATTTGCAGCTGTTTCATCAACATTACAAACATACATTACAGGCTTATCTGTAATAAATTGAGAAGGCACCACGTAATCTTCGTAATCTTCTTCAGAAAACTCTAAAGCTCTAACTGAAATACCAGCTTCTAAGTTTTCTTTAATTTTTAAAAGTACAGCCTCTTCTTTTTGAGCTTCTTTATTACCTGTTTTAGCAGCACGCTTCACTTTTTCTAACTTCTTATCTGCTGTTTCTAAATCTTTAAGTTGTAATTCCATATCGATGGTTTCCTTATCTCTAATAGGATCTACAGAACCATCAACATGAATAATATTTGGATCATCAAAACAACGTAACACATGCAAAATAGCATCCGTTTCTCTAATATTCGCTAAAAACTGGTTTCCCAAACCTTCGCCTTTACTTGCTCCTTTTACTAATCCAGCAATATCAACAATCTCTACGGTTGCTGGTAATACACGTTCTGGATTAACTAATTCCTCTAATTTTTGCAATCTTGGATCTGGCACATTTACCACACCAATATTTGGTTCTATTGTACAAAACGGAAAGTTAGCACTTTGCGCCTTTGCATTAGATAAACAGTTAAATAAGGTTGACTTCCCTACGTTTGGTAATCCTACTATTCCAGCTTTCATCGAAAAACTTGTTTTTCGTTCCCACCAAAGTGGGAAACTTGTTAATTTTTAATCGCAAATTTTGCGATTGCAAATGTAGGTAATTAGTAGAATAGTTAGGATAAAAGTTTTTGGAATAATTACACAGTATTTTTAGTATTACACTTATCATGCTTACTTATGAATTATAGATATGGAAAATTACGTGTTTGCGTGCGAGGATTTATCGCAGTAAAATTAAACACAGCAATCACCAAATAGCTTTGTTTGAGTACAACGCCAACAATTTTTTCATTTATGGTTGGCCAGCAGTTATGATTTCGTTACTGCTTTAAACTCCTTGTCCAATTCCCTAAGTCTGATAATTATTTTTTCCGTTTTGTTCTCATTAAAATACAATTTAAAAAGCGGTAAAATTTCATCTTTTCTTACTTTAAAATGAGTGGTTAAAAAGTCCTTTTCATTAATTTGTCTAAATATATTTTTCTTCACCTTCTTATATTGATGCCCAATAAGAAACATTTGTAATTTTTCTTAATCTTGAGAAGTCGCATATAATGTAACCCACAAAACATCATTCTTATTACAAACAGAAATTATCAGATTAGCAGAATAGCTTTTCCCCTCTATATTTTTAAACTCAGTTTCAAATTGTTTATAATCTACGCGCTTTTTTTTGTTGTTGTTCCCGAGCTATTTTCAGAGTTATATGGTGCGTAAATATTAAAACAATAGTTGTCGTCTTTTAATTCTTTTTTTAGTTTTCATTAAAAGAGCATAATCCAACAATTGACCATAGTATCACAAAGATTGTTTTGCTCACTTCTTATACTTCTTGTGTGTACTCCGGTTTGTTTTGGTTACTGTCAACAATAATCTCAATACACACGTAATAAGATTAGTAAATTAAAAATAACGAAATGATACACACTGCAACAATACACTTTTATTTACTCTCCTATATTATCACATCCCGTTTCAATACGTACTTTTTTATCAATTCTTGTATAGTTTATCAATTTTTCCTTGAAACTTAAATTGCCATAAAAGTCAATCATATATCTCTCTTTAAAAATTCCATTAGGAACATTTTTTTTACTTTTCCATTCTTGATAGGCTATTGGGATATAAAAAAGAGGTAAGTGAAACTTGGTCTCCTTATCAATGATATAAAATTCGGTAGAAAGTTTTTTTCTTTTTTCCTTTTTAGGCTTAATAGAAGTCAACTTATACCTACTGTATTCGGTTCTTTCGATTATTGTATCGGTTAAATTGACAAAATCATAATCTTTAATTAGATATTTAAACGAATTATGATAATCCCTAACATAATCACAATGAACAGTAATAAATTCCGAGTTATTAAAATCTGCTTTCAATAAATTAATGTTAAATGCTAAACCATTTTCGTCTTTAAAATCTATTTGATAATTCAAACTATCTATCTCAATAATAAGCGCTGAATAATTATTCTTTTTTGAATTTGTTAGATAAAATACTTTTTCAGTTTTTCCAACAGAATCTTCATATGTTGTAAATTCATACGCTATTAAATAATCGAAGTCATATTCTTTTTGAGACAAGCAGAATGATGAGATTAACAAAAAGACTATTAAAAATACTGATTTTGGTTTCATAAATAATTTACAACTTTTAAAACTAAGAATTTATTTCAGCGACTACTAAAAGTCATTAATATAGTTTTTTAGACGTTCAATTACAATAAATCATCTTACAAAAAAAAAAAAAAAAAAAAAGATCCCAAGCCATAGACTCAGGATTTTAAAATAGCGACATTACCCGTTTGGCGTTAACGGTAAACAAACGCCTAGCGTAATATAACCTATGCCTGTGTTACGTTTTTAAAGGTCGGAGAGTTTTCTGTAATACTCCCAATGCCTTTTTTATTCACCTTAAAAACAACATCTTTTTCAGTAGTAAATAGTAGCACCGATAAAAAGGAATTTTTTAAATGTGATTTTATAATATCTAGTGACGCGTTTAAAGTAAGTTCTTCTTCAATATCTTCCATTTCCCTTGGCCTAAAACTGTATTTGAGCATGACTTTAAATTCACCATCTCCATAAATTGGCCTAATGAATATATTTTTCAACTCTGGTTTTCCAATAGTTTTAGCCATCGTTAATTTAGCAAAAGTACCTTTGCTAATACTTTCTTTTACTTGTTCCCAAAAAACAATAAAATCTTCTTGGTATGTCATAAACTTAAAATATATAATAAAATCAATTGTGCATTTACATTTACTCGCGCTCTAATAGTTTTTTTGAAACTTTATAAGTCGCAGAGTAAACCAATCCTTCTTGTCGTTTTTTAAGATCTGAAAATGCCTTTGTGTACCATTTTGGATCTGTGGCCTTCTTTTTATAATCGTCATGATTAGCAACATCAAATACCTCTCCTTCTAATAAAGGTTCAATCTTATAGATACTAAGACCAAAATGCTCTGCCCTTTTAAGGACCGTTGCAAAATCGGATTCTGAAAAATTATGAATAGACGTATCATCGCTATCGTTTACATTTTTCAAATCAATAAATATATTTTTTTCTAAAAATTCAGTTTGTGTCATAGTAATTGGTCATTATATTTAATAACTCGGCTAATTAGTAATACCAAGTAAAGTGCGAAGTTAATTCTTCCTTTCTATAATTTAGTCTTCGGGAAGATAAATATCAAAAATGGCACCATTATTAAACTCACTTCGAGCAGCAATAAACCCATCATGATTCTCTATGATACGCTTTACAATAGCCAACCCGATACCAGTACCAGAATAATCTTCCTTACTGTGCAGACGTTGAAATACTTCAAATATTTTTTCGTGGTATTGTTGTTCAAAGCCAATACCATTATCAGAGAAACGTATATGACAATAGGTGCGATCATTATTTAAAGCCGAAATGCCTGTTGACTTCCCTTTTAACATTTCACAACTAATTTTAATAATAATCGACGTTCCTTCTTTAGAAAATTTAATAGAATTACTGACTAAATTAAGGATGACTTGCTGAAATTGTACAGGAATAATTCGAACATCACATATATTTTCTAATTTAAAAACTACCTTTTTCTCCTCCAGCTCTTCACTTAAGGTTTCCTTAGTATCATCGATAATGTCTTGAAGATTATAAACTTCGAAGGTGCTTTCTTGAACATTGGTTCTAGAATAGGCTATTAAATCTTGAATTAAAGTTTGCATGCGGTAGGCAGAGGTCTGCATTCTTGAAAAATAATTCTTCGCACTGTCCGACAATCGATCTAATTCCTTTTCTTTAATCCGCGAAGCAAAGGTTTGTATTTTTCGTAATGGCTCTTGCAAATCATGACTAGATATATACACAAATGACTGCAACTCCTTATTCATTTTTTCTAAGTCCAAATTTTTATTTTCCAGCTCATTGGTTCTGCGTTTCACCATATTTTCAAGCTTGGTTGTAAACACCTTTTGCTCCTGAATATCCGTACTACTTCCCACCCATCGCTTAATCACACCATTAGCATCCTTCTGAGGTGTAGCTCTACTTAACTGCCAACGGTATTCGCCAGTATGCTTTCGAAACCGATGTTCTAATAAAAAATCTTTTCCAGTGCTAATAGATGCGTTCCACAATTTAATATTTTCTTCCCTATCATCTGGGTGAACAATCTGTAACCATCCATCATTCGTAATTTTTTGTAACGCTAAGCCGGAAAAATCATAAACTGCCTGGTTAAAATAATTAAGGTTTCCCTCAGGGTCCGACGTCCATATAAATTGCGGCATAGAGTCTGCTAACAATCGGAATTTTTCTTCGCGCTCTAATAATTGTTCATGATAATGCTGTTCTTCTGTAATATCTCTTACAGTACCTAACATACGTTCAGGCTCATTATTTTCATCATAATAGACTTTCCCTTTTACATCTTTCCAATGTATGGTTTGATCTTCCCAAATAGTTCTAATTTGATAATGTAATATACCTGCTTTAAAAGCGTTTTTGAAGGCCTCTGCTCTCAGTTGAAGATCATCCGGATGCACATGAGACATTAACTTTTCTTGAGTTAAAATATCTGTATGCGAAAAACCTAAAATATCATAGTAACGGTCTGAAGCTTCCATGTTTTGCGTTTTAAGATTTAGATCCCATATACCGAGATCGCTAGCTTCTATAATAAGTTTTAATTTTTCTTCATTTTCCTCTATAATAAGTTTTGCTAATACAGTTGCTGTTACTTCTGTAGCTACAACCATAATACCAGTAATATTATTATTTTCCATTAATGGTTGATAAACAAAATTGAAATAACTAAGATCTGTCTTACCATGTCGGTTTAAATTAACAGGAAATTCGTAACCATAAAAAGCATGTCCTGTTTTATAGATATCTTCAATTACAGGAGCTATAACTTCTTTAACTTCAGGCAAAGATTCAAAAAGGGGTCTTCCAACAAACTCATCCTTAGTTCTATCCACAATTTGCAAATAGTTTTCATTTGCCATCTCTATAATATTTTCACTACCTCTAACAATTACAATACCAAGTGGTGCTTGCATTACAGCTTCCCTAAAACGCTTTTCGCTCTCCTCTACTTTCTGTTTCGCTTCATGCAACTCAGTAACTTCCGCAGCTGTGTTCATAACAGCATAGGTTTTATTATTGACATCTAATAATGGTGAAAAGCTATAATTATAATAATAAGGTTTTAATTCACCTTCTTTTTGAATCATTACCTTTTGGTTTACAGCATGAAATGAAACACCTGTTTTTAAAACCTCCCTTAATTGATTAAAAATTTCTTGATTATCAAATTCTGGCAGAATATCAGTATACAATTTTCCAACAACATCATTTCCTTTTCCCCATCCATCTATCATAGATTGATTAGCAAGCGTTATCCGCATTTCTTCTCCAACAAAAACTCCAATCGGAAATGGTGCGCTTTCTACTAATGCTCTTATGCTTTGCTCGCTTTCTTCAATTTTTTTTCTAGCTTCTACTTGCGTTGTTATATCGTTTGCAATGGTCATAATGCCATCAATATCTCCTTGAGCATCATACAACGGCTCGTAAGAAAAGTTAACATATAACGTTTCTAAAGTTCCATTTCTAAAGAGTTGTACAGCATGCTCTGGCGTAGAAAAACTTATCCCTGTGCTGGTTACATTGTCCATCAATTCTTTAATACCTTGACTTTTGAGTTCAGGCATCGCCTCAAAAACAGGCTTGTTAAGCATTTCTTCTTTAGGCCTTCCCCATAATTCTAAGGCATACTTATTGGCAATCTCAATCTTATAGTCAACTCCCTTTAAAATTGCAATAGCTATAGGTGCCTGAAGAATCATTAATCTAAGACTACGTTCACTTTCTTCTATTTTCTTTCTCGCTAATACACGATTGGTGACATCTTCCACGGTTCCTGTTAATCGATATGCAATTTTTTCTTCATTAAACCAAGCTTTACCTTTAGCGTGTACAATCGTTTCTTTTTTAGTAAGTTCGTTTATAATAGTATATTCTACATCGTAATGACCACCCGAAGTATAATCCAAAACAGCCAAAATAGCGTTAGAGACACGATCTTTATCCTTTTTTGAAATAACATCTAGAGCCGATGAAAGTTCAATGTGTTCTTTTTGAGCCAAACCAAACCATTCTTTTAATCGTGTATTACAAGAAAATTTATTGGTAAGCGGATTATAATCGTAGGTAGCTAGTTGTGCTGCTTCAATTACAAATTCGAGTTCATCTTTACTGTTCTCTAAATCATCTTCAGCCTTCTTTTTATTTATCGTTTCAATAGCGGTTACCAAAACTCCACCGACCTCACCAGACTCTAATCGTATAGGGCTGTAAGAAAAATCGAAATAAAAATTTTCAACCTTACCATTTCTATTTAATGGCAGCATAAAATTAGGTAAACGAACTGACCCACCAGCCATTGCCCCATCGAAGGACGAAGCCACCCTATTCCAAACTTCAGAAAAAGTTTCTCCTGAGCTGTCACCCAATGCTTTTGGATGTTTAGTAGCACCTATAATAGGGATATAGGCATCATTGTAAATCTGAGTCAACTCTTTGCCCCAAGCAATGCACATACCAAATGGGCTATCTAACAGTACATTTACCATTGTTTTTAAAGGCTGAGGCCAATTTTTAGGATCACCAAGAGGCGTTTTACTCCAATTTTTTGCCCTTATGAGATGGCCCATTTCTCCTCCTCCTTGTAAAAATATATGCTTGTCGATTTTAATACTCATGTAATAATTAAGGTTGTATAATAAAATTGTCTCTAGACCGTGTCTCTAAATTAGCGGTAGAAAATAATGTAATCGCCTTTTCCACTACCTTTTTTATATTAGCGAATTCTCCTGGCTTTTGAATATAATAATTTGCCCCCATATCATAAAGGCAATCAACCACAGCTCTATCCAAGGAAGTAGAATAAATAATAATTGGTATATCCTTTAATGCAGTAATCGCCTTTATCTCCACCATACATTCCATGCCCGATTTTCTAGGCATATTGAGATCTAAAAATATTAAATTAGGGTGATTAAAAGGTGTTGCCAGCAGAAAATTCATTAACTCAACTCCGTCATTCAATACCGAAAGTGTTAATTCACCTATTTCATCAATGGCTTCTTTAAAAAAGTCGCAATCATCGATATCATCATCTGCAATTAAAAGGTGAAGGTTGGTTTTTTTCATTTAGTAAAATTATAGGGAATTTATTTGCTAATAATGTATAATTTGAACGCTGTTGCATCTGTAATAAAAAAAATTAGTAAAAATAGGTTTCCTAGCTCAAATACTCATTAAAAATTATGATGCTAAAACCCATTTCGAATTCGTGATAATTATATAAACAATGGGCAATTTAAGATACGTATTAGTTTGAAGACTAAAATAATAATAAAATTTAAATTATACGATTTAATATTTATTCTATAATCGTTGAAAAAAACCACAGGCCTTAGCATACACGGGAAATTCGCAGATAAATTTAAGCATAAAATTTTATTGTTGTTTTTAACGAGATGACATTCAGCCGAAACAGAGAACAAACTATGTAAACTGACTTTTTTAATTAACACTTAAAATTTCAAGTTTTAAAATGGAAAAAACAAAGGAAAAATTTAGGGTTTATTTCAGAAACACCTATCATTAATAACATTCTTCATTATAGAAACTATGCTTTATAAATAATCTTAAAGCCGACTTGCTGTCGGTTGAAACGCTACAACCCTAAAAGCATTATCCTAATTTTATAAATCAAAATTATAAAAATCATGGAGCTTCTTCAGCGTATATAGAAAGAAGTCCAACTGATGAATTTATTAAAGTTTAAGAGTAAGTATTCTTAGAACTAATACGATTGCTTTAGTTCCGATTTTAAACTTTATTTAATTGCTCTCGTATTAGCTCTCAAACTTTCAAGTGAAATAATTTCTGCTTGATATCGACACACAAAACACTATCGGCGAAACCCTCTGTATTAAAAGATAAAAAAATCCTCTTTTTTAAATATGATGTTACAAACTCTTTTTTATAAATACATTTCACATGCATATCTTTTAAATTTTAATTATCTAACGTATTAATATAATATGCGATAGAGCAAATCGATTTAATTAGTGTTCTTTATTTTAGAGAAATATTAGAAGCCACTTGAGGTCTATAAATTAAAATAAAGAAAATGGAGTTCTTCAAAAAAATAAAGCACATCACCCATCTAATGAAACAAATAGATTTTAAGGAATTAGGCGAAATTTCTAAAAAAATAGATTTACCTAAAATTATGAAATCCGTTGGTGAGTTAGACGACAATCAACTCAAAGGATTAATGAAAATGCTGACCGAAAAAGCAAAAAAAGGTCAACACCAATTACCGCCGATTGATGGTGATTTTTATGACTACGATTTAAAACTGAATCAAGAACAACGTGCCATACAAATGAAAGTCCGTAGGTTTATGGAGACGGAAATTGAACCTATAGCTAATGACTATTGGAATAGAGCAGAATTTCCTATGGATATCATTCCAAAAATGGCACAATTAAATATTTGTGGTGTGGCTTATGAAGGCTACGGCTGCCCTAACCTACCTTTTATAATGGAGGGTATTATTGCTGAGGAGTTGGCCCGCGTCGATGTATCAATCTCTACATTTTTTGGCGTACATAGTGGATTAGCGATGGGCTCAATCTATCTCTGCGGAAGTGAAGAACAAAAGCAAGAATGGTTACCTAAAATGCAAAACATGGAGCTAATTGGCGCTTTTGGATTAACAGAACCGAATGTAGGAAGCGGTGTTGCCGGAGGAATGGAAACTACCTGCCAAAAAAATGGCGATGAATGGGTGTTAAATGGTCAAAAAAAATGGATCGGAAACGCCACCTTTGCAGATGTTATTATTATTTGGGCAAGAGATGTCGATGATAATCAGGCCAAAGGGTTTTTATTGCGAAAAGGAAACCCTGGTTATAAAGCAAAGAAAATTGAAAACAAAATGGCTTTACGTACCGTACAAAATGCGTTAATAACCATCACCGATTGCAAAATTCCAGAAAGTGACCGTTTACAGAAGGCAAATTCTTTCAGAGACACCGCTAAAGTATTACGAATGACCCGCGCTGGTGTTGCTTGGCAAGCCTTAGGTTGTGCAAGAGGTGCTTATGAGAGCGCTTTAAAATACACCAAGAAACGTGAACAATTCGGAAAGCCCATTGCAAAATTTCAATTGATTCAAAATCATTTAGTGGAAATGCTAGCTAATCTCACTGCTATGAAAGCCATGGTTTATAGACTTTCAGAATTACAAGATCAAGGTTTGCTTACAGACGAACATGCGTCACTTGCTAAAGTCTTCTGTTCCATGCGCACTAGAGACGTTGTAAGTCGCGCAAGAGAAGTTATGGGTGGCAATGGTATACTTTTAGAATATGACGTTGCCCGCTTTGTTGCTGATGCAGAAGCCATATACTCCTATGAAGGAACCAAAGAAATTAATACTTTAATAGTCGGTAGAGCTATTACAGGTTATAGTGCCTTTGTTTAATACAACACGTCATAATATCTTACATTTCATGTTTAAACCTAAAAATCCTGAGCGAAAGACTCAGGATTTTTAATATCTAATATATTAAAACGATTAATGCCCGTCAGGATGCATAAAACGTTGCTTCCCCAATAATTGCTCCTCAGTTTCCACATGGTCTTCATCTGGTACACAGCAATCTACAGGGCAAACAGCAGCACATTGCGGCTCTTCATGGAAACCCATACATTCTGTACACTTATCAGGAGATATGTAATACACTTCATCGCTTATAGGCTCTTGTGTTTCCTCCGCGTCTACCTCCTTACCATTTGGAAGGACTACTTTGCCTTCTAAACTGGTACCATCAGCATAACGCCAATCATCAGCACCTTCGTAAATAGCAGTATTTGGACATTCTGGCTCACAAGCTCCACAATTAATACATTCGTCTGTGATTATTATTGCCATAGTAATTTCTATTTTATTATTTAACTTTTAAATGAGTCTTGTTAATTCTGATAAAATTCATTTATTATCAAAATCAAACCTTTTCTCGCTCACTTGCTTTGCTTAAATTTGCAATTGCAAAAATAAAGCCAAAACATCGCATAACCAAACCCATTATGGATTTAGAACAAAGAATTAACGCATTTGTAAAATTAGGCGACTTTTTAAATCAATTTCAACAAAATGAAAGCATAAGAAATGAAAATGTAGAAGCCAATAAATTATTTTATGACGGTTTTAAACACCAATTAAAATTAGCAGAAGAACATAATGGTTGGTTTACAAAACAAAATATCGCTTTCACTCTAAAAAATTGGTCTAAAGCATTAACTGACAAAAACATTAACCAGTGGATAAGTAAGTATGACTTTAAGAATACGAACCCACAGACGGTTGCCATAATTATGGCAGGGAATATTCCTTTAGTTGGTTTTCATGACTTTGTAAGCGTACTTATCTCTGGTCATAGTGTTCTCGTAAAACAGTCATCTAACGACAAACATTTACTTCCTTTCTTAGCTAAATATTTAGAGGCTGTAGAACCTAACTTTAAGGGCAAAATCAAATTTACTGAAGAAAAACTAGAAAACTTTGATGCCGTTATTGCCACAGGAAGCGATAATACAGCGCGCTATTTTGAATACTATTTTAAAAACAAGCCCTCTATAATTAGAAAGAACAGGAACTCCGTTGCAGTATTAACTGGTAACGAAACCAAAGAAGAACTAGAAGCCTTATCTGATGACATCTTTAGATATTATGGTTTAGGCTGCAGAAATGTATCTAAATTCTTTATACCAAACGATTATAATTTTGATGCGTTTTTTAATGCCGTGTACAAATGGCATTCTATTATTGACGGTTCAAAGTATGCTAATAATTACGACTATAATAAAGCGGTTTATTTAATGAGTGAGTTTCAAATGTTAGAAAATGGTTTTTTAATGATAAAAGAAGACCAAAGCTACTCCTCACCTATAGCGACGTTATTTTATGAAAAATATAATAACATCGAAGAATTACAACAAAAATTAGGCACAGATTCCGACAAAATACAATGTATCGTTGCTAATGGGTTTACTGAAGGCGAAATTACTTTTGGAGAAACTCAAAACCCACAACTTTGGGATTATGCAGATAATGTAGATACCGTTGATTTCTTGCTAAAAATATAGCCTAAAAATTATCATTTTCATAACATTTTTTAGGCAATTAATTAGCACCTTTGTATCTGTTTAAAAATAATAGATTCAAGATAAATTTGTTAAAATCTTGAATTAAATTCAGAATAAAATGAAAAAACACAATTTTAGTGCAGGTCCATGTGTACTACCAAAATCGGTAATGGAGCAAGCAGCAGCAGCAGTTTTAAACTTTGACGATGGGCTATCGCTTTTAGAGATTTCTCACCGCAGCAAACCTTTTGTTGATGTTATGGAAAATGCACGATCCTTAGCTTTAGAGTTGTTAGGACTTGAGGGTAAGGGTTATAAGGCGTTATTTCTTCAAGGTGGTGCTAGTACACAATTCTTAATGGTTGCTTTAAACTTATTAGAAAAAAGAGCAGGCTATTTAAACACTGGTACTTGGGCGGATAAAGCGATTAAAGAAGCTAAAATCTATGATGATATTTACGAAATAGGATCGTCTAAAAGCGCCAACTACAATTACATTCCTAAGGGTTACGATATTCCAGAGGATTACGATTATTTTCACTGTACATCAAACAATACTATTTTCGGAACTCAGATGAAGAGTTTTCCAAACTCGCCAATTCCTATGGTATGTGATATGAGTAGTGATATTTTTTCACGTCAGTTAGATTTTTCAAAATTTGATTTGATTTATGCTGGAGCTCAAAAAAATATGGGACCTGCAGGAACAACTCTAGTGGTTATAAAGGAAGATATTTTAGGAAAAGTATCTCGTAAAATTCCTTCAATGATGAATTACAAAGAACACATCAGTAAAGGCAGTATGTTTAACACACCTCCTGTATTTGCCGTTTATGTTTCTATGCTAACTTTAGAATGGTTAAAGAATTTAGGAGGTATCAAAGCTATTGAAGAGGAAAATGAAAAGAAAGCGAGATTAATCTATTCTGAAATTGATTTGAATCCTTTATTTAAAGGATACTCAGTTAAAGAAGATCGTTCTATTATGAATGCAACTTTCACTTTAGAAAATGAAAATCTAAAGGAAACGTTTGAATCAATGGTTAAGGAAGCTGGTATTAATGGTATCAATGGACATAGAAGTGTTGGAGGTTATAGAGCATCAATGTATAACGCCTTGTCTTTAGATAGCGTAAAAGCATTAGTTGAAGTTATGAGCGAGTTAGAGAGTAAGGCTTAAATTTTAGGGCTCAGTAAACCCTACATAATGCTTACTCAGACGCCGTAAAAAGAGCGTTAAAAAAATAAATTAATTTAATATTAACTATAAAATTACCCGAATCAATTCTCTTTCGCCAAGAAAGAGTTAGGGATAGGAATATGAAAGTATTAGCAAACGACGGAGTTTCTCAAAGTGGAATTAATGCATTAGAAGCAGCTGGTTACGAAGTCATCACAACAACAGTTGCACAAGAACAACTAGAAAACTACATTAATGAGAACAACATCGATGTCCTTCTAGTAAGAAGTGCAACAACAGTAAGAAAAGATTTAATAGACAACTGCCCTAACCTAAAAATCATAGGTCGTGGTGGAGTTGGTATGGATAATATTGATGTAGATTATGCACGTAGTAAAGGATTAAATGTTATTAACACCCCTGCTGCCTCTTCTCATTCGGTAGCAGAATTAGTATTTGGACATTTCTATGGCCTAGCACGTTATTTACATAATTCTAATCGTGATATGCCATTAGAAGGAGATTCTAAATTTAAAAATTTAAAAAAGGCCTACGCTAAAGGAACCGAACTTAAAGGTAAAACTTTAGGTGTTTTAGGTTTTGGACGTATAGGTCAGGCTACAGCTAAAGTAGCTATTGGTGCCGGAATGAAAGTTGTTGCTTTTGATCCCTTTTTAGAAAAAGCGAATTTAGAATTAGATTTTTTCGATGGTCAGAAATTAAATTTTGAAATCGAAACCATTTCAAAAGAAGACGTTTTAAAACAAGCAGATTTTTTAACACTTCACGTACCAGCACAGAAAGACTATGTTATTGACGAAGCAGAATTCAAACAAATGAAAGATGGTGTTATTATCGCTAATGCTGCACGTGGTGGAGTTGTTAACGAAATAGCGTTAGTTCAAGCGATTCAAAGCGGAAAAGTTTCTAGAGCAGCTTTAGATGTTTTTGAGAAAGAACCACAACCAGAAATTCAATTGTTAATGAATCCGGCATTATCATTAACGCCTCACACAGGTGCAGCAACTAATGAAGCGCAAGATAGAATTGGTACTGAATTAGCTGAGCAAATCATAACTATTTTAGGTTAACATAAAAATGTGACCAAATCAAATAAAATGAGTCCTACTATTGTGGGACTTTTTTTTGTACCTTGAAATGATATTTTTTTAACCTTTAATTATATAACAAAATGGCAGGAATTTTAGACTTATTAAACAGTGATATCGGAAAATCAATTATTAGTGGTGTTTCTGGTTCTACAGGAACGGATCAAGATAAAACAAGTAGCGTATTAACAATGGCGTTACCTGTATTGATGAAAGCAATGGAGCGCAATGCTTCTACTCCAGAAGGAGCAGCAGGACTTATGAGCGCTTTAAGCAGTAAGCACGATGGTAGTATTTTAGATAACCTTGGAGGTTTATTTGGCGGTGGTGTTGATGATAATGTAAAAAATGATGGTGCTAAAATTCTTAGTCATGTATTGGGAAGTAAACAACAAGGTGTAGAACAAGTCATTGGTCAGAAAGCAGGCTTAGATGCCAGTTCTGTAGCAAATATTCTAAAAGTAGCAGCTCCGATTTTAATGGGGGTTTTAGGAAAACAAGCAAGCGAAAGTAATGCAAGTTCTCAATCGGACATCAGCGGCCTTCTAGGAGGTTTACTTGGTGGCAGCAGCACACAAAACGAACAAAGTTTCTTAGAAAAAATATTAGATGCAGATGGTGACGGAAGCGTTATTGATGATGTAGCAGGAATGGTTCTAGGAGGCAGCAAGAGTTCTGGCGGAATTGGAGGTCTTTTAGGAGGCATGTTTGGTAAATAAAATTCTTTACATATAAATTAAAGCAGTTCGTTACAACGAACTGCTTTTTTTGTTTTTACAATCTACACTTTCAAAATTGATAGCTTAACACATTCAAAAGGTTAGTTAACTTAGTTTAGCTTGTAATACATATACATCTGCTGTTACTTTGCGCTGTTAAATCGAAGTAAAACTCTGTATACATTAATATTTTTTTAATACCTTTAATACTTATGAAAAAGATTATCCCATTCATTATTGTCTTAATTTTAATTGCTAGTTGTAAATCCTACAATTACAGTCCAACCATTAATAACGACAACGAGAATAGCTTTGTAAAAAGTGATACCGTTTCCATAAGCAGCGATGAAAACGATTACGAAATTCTTATCATAGAACCAGGCTTTAACTCATGGCTACTAAGCACGGCAAGACCAGAGGGTTATTACTCACAAGAATTTTTAGAATCTAGAAATGCACTTTTAGTACAAGGTTGGAATCAAAGAAACCTTCAACCCCATATTTACGACCCAAACCTCTATGAGGTTAGAATAGATTACGATACACGTACAGATTATGGTTACGACATTAATTATAAACTTTATAATTACTTTATATACTTCCAATTAAAATACAAGCAGCAACTTTCATCGTTTACACCTAGAATTTAGAGTAGAAAACCCACATAATTTAGTAGTTTTGCATCACGACATTGCGCTATGGAAAAATTTAAAAAACATTGGGAAATTCAGCAAAATTGGCAGTTGCTATTTCCCTTTTTTGGTTTAGTTATTTTGGGGTATTCAGCTTTTAAAATTTCGAATGGCTTTTTAACGAATTATGGATTAACCTTAACCATCGTTGGTGCTCTATTTGTTTTCTTTTTGTTATTAAAGCTTACCTTATTCATATTTAAGAAACTTGAGAAGAAATGGATTCTCGACTATAAGTGGGAAATGATCCGCGTTTTTATGGTATTTGCCTTTACTGGGACATCATCTTTATTTGTTGGCAGGCCGATTATAAAAATCCTAGGAATTACTAAAGAAAACTTAAACCCTATACTCTACTGGTTTTTATTCATTATCATTGGCCTTATTTTCTATCAGATTCTTTTAGTAACCTTTGGATGGCTTTTTGGGCAATTCAAGTTTTTCTGGGAATTTGAAAAGAAAATGTTAAGCAGATTTGGATTAAAACGCTTCTTAGATTGATTATAAAAACAGTACTTTCTACACTTTTTAGAACATTGGCATTTGTGCTAGTGCTAGCTGTGCTGTTACCTTCTGCAGTTAAAATTAATCATGTATTTACACATCACACGCATGACGTATGTAAGAATGACCAATCATTAGACACCCATTTCCATAAAGCTGATATTGATTGTGATTTTTATAAATTTAAACTCACCAATAACCTATTTCTAGTATTTAACAACTATGAAATAGCATTAACAAAAACAGCAGCTGGACAGCTGCCATCATATTATATTTCTTTAAAAAATTATCAGCATTTAACAAGTTTTGTAAGAGGCCCTCCTAAGGTTAGTTAGAATTACAATTTTCTAATATTCTCATAAATCTATTTAAATGAAATCAATAATTATTGGTTTAGTAATCGCTATTTCTAGCTTTAGCTACAGCCAAAACTGCAATTATATTTTTTTAGGCGAACTTAAAGATTTTCATGACGGAACACCAATAGAGTCTGCAACTATATACCAAAAAGAAAGTGGTAAATATGCTTTTTCAGACTTAGATGGTAAATTCAAAATTGAAAATTTATGTGCAGGTACCTTAACATTAACTATTTCTCATGCCAACTGTGACACTAAAACAGTGAGTTTTGAAATTAATGGAGATACTTTTAAAACCATATTAATTGAACATCATATTGAGGAACTCAAAGAGGTTTCAGTTATAGCACATGTTGACCAAAAAGAAACTAAAACAGCCCAAGAGACCGTACTTAAGGAGCTTACTCTAAAAAAGTATTCTGCTTTAAGTATTGGTGACGCGCTAAAGGAGGTTGCTGGAGTTTCTTCTATTAATACAGGGAGTTCTATCGTTAAACCTATGATTAACGGTATGCACAGCAGTAGATTAATCATGTTAAATAATAATGTAAGATTACAAGACCAAGATTGGGGAATTGAGCATGCACCTAATATGGATATTAATGCGGTGTCTCAAATCTCTGTAATTAAAGGTGCAGGAGCACTCGCTTATGGGGGCGATGCTATAGGAGGTGTTATTGTTACAAACCCAGAACGTGTGTTTTTAAAAGATACACTATTTGGTAAAACAACACTTAGTGGTCAGTCTAATGGAAGAGGTTATTCTGCAAACACTAAGTTAAGTAAATACACTAAAAAAGGTTGGTTTGCATCTATACAAGGATCTCTAAAACAAAATGGTGATTTTGAAACACCAGATTATGTATTAACCAATACTGGATCTAATTCTAAAGGTTTTACTTTTCGTGGTGGAAAGCAAAATTTTGAGTCTGGTTTTGAAGTTTTTTATAGTTATCTAAATAATGAAATAGGTATTCTTAAAGCTTCTCATATTGGTAACATTGGAGATTTAGTAAGCGCTATAAATAGTTTAGAACCTTTAGTAATAGAAGATTTTAGTTATGATATAGACGCACCTAAACAAGATGTAACACATCAACTTGCAAAAGCCATGTATTACAAACGTTTTAATAATTTTGGAAAAGTAAATTTACAATACGATTTCCAAAACAATCAACGTTTTGAATATGATATTCGTGTAGGAGATGATAGAGATAAAGCCGCTTTAGATCTCAAGCTTCAAACCCATACTCTATCTTCAGACATTGTGCTCGATGCATTTTCTGACTATAAATTGAAGTTTGGAATTATGGGTAGATATCAAAATAATTTTGCCAATCCGGATACAGGTGTAAGACGCTTAATTCCGGATTATGACAAGTATGATTTTGGTGTCTATGCGACAACAGAGCATAATTTAAATTCTAAAATGACTTTAGATTTTGGATTGCGTTATGATTTCAATCGTATTGATGCTAAGAAATTTTATTTTACATCACGTTGGGAAGAACGTGGTTATGATGAAGATTTTTCGGATCTCATTATTGATGATTTAGGAACACAATTATTAGCAAACCCTGTGTTCGATTATCATAATTTTTCAGTGTCAACAGGATTTAATTATCAACTTAATGAGCGTCATAGTTTTATAGGAAACTATAGCTTATCAAGCAGACCACCAAATCCTTCAGAATTGTTTAGTGATGGATTACACCACTCTGCTGCTAGAATTGAATTGGGAGATTTAAGGCTAACTAAAGAAACTTCTAATAGAGTTTCTGCAAGTTACATCTATAATTCAAAACAGTTTAACCTAACAGCTGAAGCTTTTTACAATCACATTAATGATTATATGTTTATAGAACCAACAGGTATTGAGCAAACCATAAGAGGTGCTTTTCCTGTTTGGGAATATTTACAAACTAATGCCGAGTTATACGGTATCGATTTAAGTGCAAACTATAATTTTAATGCGCATTTTAATTTTTCAAATAAAACATCTTTCACCGTAGGAAATGATATTGAAAATGATAGACCGCTTATAAATATACCTGCTTTTAATACTCGAAACAGTATAACTTACACTAACGATTGGAAACAATTTTCAGCGTCATTGACAAGTGATTGGACTTTTGAACAAACAAAATATCCCGATAATAACTTTGAAACGTACATTGCATCTATAGACGAAACAGTTTTAGTGGATGTAAGTACACCTCCAAGTGCTTATCAATTGTTAAACTTTTATTCTGAAGTCACCTTAAAAACGTCAGATAAAACCAATCTAAATATTGCTCTTAGCGTAAATAATTTATTAGACACTAATTACAGAGCTTACTTAAATCGCCTTCGTTATTTTGCTGATGACATGGGAAGAAATATAATGTTACAATTACAATATAACTATTAAAAAAAATCAAAAACATGAAAACAATTAAATTTTTATTTATTACCGTATTAAGTTTATCTGCATTAACATCTTGTTCATCTGATGATGACACCCCTGAAGCTGTAAACGAAGAAGAAATCATTACAACAGTGCGTTTAGAATTAACATCAGCGAGTGGCGATGTTGTAGTGCTTCAAAGTCAAGATTTAGATGGAGATGGACCAGATGCACCTGATTTTTCTACGGAAGGAACTATTTTAGCGGACACAGAATATACAGGAAACATTCAGTTTTTAAATGAACTTGAAAACCCTGCTGAAGATATTACTGAAGAAGTATTAGAAGAAGGGGTTGATCACCAAGTATTTTATACATTTACGACTAACAATGCTAATAGTAGTGTTACTTATACTGATATAGATGCTGATGGAAATCCTATTGGATTATCAACGACATTTAATTCTGGTACGACTTCAACAGGTAATATATTAGTGGTTACTTTAAGACATGAACCAACAAAAAGTGCTGATGGTGTTAGCACTGGAGACATTACAAATGCAGAAGGAGCAACAGATGCCAACGTAACGTTTACATATAATGTAAACTAAAAACTATTTTCAATTAAAAAAAGCACTCCAATGGAGTGCTTTTTTTATGCATTAATTTCTGGTGTTTCTTTTTTAATCACGTATGTGTACAACCACATTAAGGTAAATGTTGGTATCACATCAAAGCCTGGCAATCCTTCTTCTACTAAAGAAATGAATCCTGCTACTTTACCTGCTTTACCTACATATAATTTTGTCATTAACCAACCCGAAATTGGTGCCCAAACAATATCAGAAAATTCCCCGATCCCTGGTATTATAAATGAGACCAAGCCCAAAGCGTCTAAAATAAGACCTAATATTAATTTTTTGTATTTATTCATGTTATGTATTAGTTACTAAGGTATTTAAAGCAATAACTATTCCAAATAAAATAGGCTGCCATATTAGTATACAGATTTATGGTGTGGTTATCGTTTTTATATTTAACACCTTTTAAAGTTTTACATTTGTCTTAAAATAAAATATATCTGATTCTTAGTTTTGTAGAATTAGGCATTAAGTATTACTTTCACATCGTATGAGTAAAACCGTTATTTCCGCAAAGCAAATTATGAAAGCCTATAAAGATCTCGATGTCTTAAAAGGTGTTGATTTAACCATCTTAGAAGGTGAAATTATTTCTATTGTTGGCGCTTCTGGTGCTGGTAAAACTACGCTGCTTCAAATTTTAGGAACTTTAGACAAACCCGATTATAAGTCAGACACTGAACTGATTATAAACGACCAATCTATTAAAACTTTAAATGATAAAGATTTAGCTAGGTTCAGAAATAAGAATATTGGTTTTATTTTTCAATTTCATCAGTTGTTACCAGAATTTACAGCCTTAGAGAATGTTTGTATACCTGCATTTATTAATAATACATCAAAAGCTGATGCCGAAAAGCGCGCTATAGAACTGTTAGATTATTTAGGTTTAAAAAATCGTATCCATCACAAACCTAATAGTATGTCTGGAGGAGAACAACAACGAGTGGCTGTTGCTAGAGCCTTAATAAACAATCCGAATATCATTTTTGCTGATGAACCATCTGGAAATTTGGATAGCGAATCTGCAGATCAGCTTCATAATTTATTCTTCAAACTTAGGGATGAAATGAATCAAACCTTCGTCATCGTAACTCACAACCATGAATTAGCTGAAATGGCGGACCGTAAATTGACTATGGTTGATGGGAAGATTTTAGGATAATATTGAAAGGCTAGCTCTTCTTTAGCATCTTCAATGTAAAGCCTCCAAGAACCAGAATCACAACAATTATAACAGCCCAAAGCCAATAACTGTTTTCAAATAGTGGTTTTACCTTGGCTTGTGTTTGCTTTACTATAACTTGCTCCTCCCCTATATTTAAAGCTTTTAATCCTTTAGGTATTTTAGTTTTAAACTTTGCAATGTCATAATTTGGAGTTCTCGCTGAGGACTTACCATACGCTAGTACATACTCGGCCTGCTCCGTAAACCGTCCCACTAGTTGGTGCTCGTAACCTTTTACAGAAATATCTTTTAGCGTTAATGGCTGATTATCCCCATTATAAATTGTTATTTTTAAATGATTCGCTATTGTGTTTGAAAATTTAAAATGATTAGTTTCAAGCGAGTTTAAGGTGGCATTTTTAATGGTTCTGTAACTATACCTCCACCCTTTTTCAGTTTTTATACTATCGCTTTTATATTCAATTTTTAAAGGTCTATAATAATCAAACGTATTACCAACGTTAATATGTAATTGACTTATGGATACCGATTGTTTTAAATCTAAACTAATAGTGGTCTCTTTTTGCTGCTTATTCTCTGTAGTCACAGTATTCTTAATAGGATGATTTACAAAGCTACCGTCGGTAATTTCGTATTTAAAAAGTTGTGCTGATTGTAGTTCTGGCTGATCTTTTTGTTTCACTAAAAGTCTAAAAAAACGGTATTTAGCATCCGGAAAATCTAGCTTGGTAAACTTAAAATCAGTCGTTTCATTTTTAATGGCCATAATCCTATAATCGTCAAGAATTGTAAACCATTCTTGTTGATTTTGGCTGCCTTGCAATTCTATTCTCCAATCAAAATTTTGCTCTTTAAAATTTAAATCAATCTGATTTATAATGTCCTCAGAATTTAACTGGAATGTAAAATAATAACCATTAGATCCTTTTGTTTTATTAATGATATCAAATGAAATGGTTTTACTAACCACTTTTTCAGAAAGCACTTTTAATAAATACGGAGCTTCAATGGTATCCTTTTTTGTTATTCCATAAATTCTAAGATCTGATAAATCCGAATTTACTTTTCCGAATACAGCCTCTGGCAGAGCAATTTTATGCCACTCATCATTCACGTCATTTAATGCTCTTTTATAATTATGAGTTTCTATTTGCGCAGCACAAAATGAGGTACATCCGATAAGAAAACCTATAAATAACCTAATTGTTAACGTCATCTGAAATTTGATTTTTGTATTTATTGTATAAAAACGAAATGATTAAAAGTAGGACACCAAGCGACACAAATACTATAGTTTTTGAAATGGTATTTAGATGCACAATATCGTAAAAGAATAGCTTTACTAAGGTAATTGCAAAGAAAGCCATACCTCCAATTCGTAAATAGACTTTATTTTTCCAGATCCCAAAAGTAATTAATAAGAACGAGTACACTCCCCAAAGAATGCTTAATCCGAGTTTATAAGATTGGGTAGATTCAGACATATCCATCCAATGAATAAGCTCGCTGCTCAATACCCAAACAATGGAAACATGAAGAATAATATCATAAGCTATATTATAGCCTTTGGCAATATCTTCGCGTTTAACAAATTTATAACACGTATATAAAGCGCCTGCTAAGAATAGAAAAGACACATAGCGAATCCATAAATGAAAACTGTTTTCTGCAAAATATTCTGACGGATTTAAATAGCTTTCTCTTAATTCACTAATAATAAGTAAACCTTGTGTTAAGAACACAAAAATGCTCATAACCGTTAATGCTAAAGCAACTTTCTCGAATAGTTTATTTTTTATAATCTTGAAATTAATCATAGATAATACGGTTGTAAACAGTAAAGAATAGTTCAGAATCCAAATAATTTTAAAGTCTAATAAATCATAATTACTAAACGTTTCATCATAATTATCTTCTGTAGGAATTACCAATCGAGAACTATAAAATATCTGATCCCAATACATTTCAATTTCTAATCTAAATGCATAATAAGCAGTAAATAATAAAATTGCAGGTATGATATAAGTGAATAAACGATTCCAAATAGAATTAGCCTTTAAAGCTGAGACATAATCTTCTTTCCTAGAAAGCCAAACGATAACGCCAAATGCAGCAACAAACAACATTGAAGTTAAAAAGTAAATATTAAAAATTGAACTTACTTTATTATCTGCATCAATAGTGTAGTATAAACTATAACCATCAGACCAATCTTCTAGAAGACTCACAAATGCCAACACCATCAATGGATACGATAATTTCTCATAAACCGTAATCCCTTTTGTTCGTCCCAACCAAAATAATAAAGCAGCTTCACTTACCCATAAAAGCGTCACCCAATTACCATCTAACTGTACCGGAATTGTAATCGTAATAAACACTAAGACCATTGCTGAAGCTAAGTAGAACAAGTTTTTGTTCCCTAATTTCATCTTATAAAAAAGAACACTAACTATAAAATGGATAACAGCATTACCAAGAGTAAATAGTCCTAGAAGCTGAGAACCTGTCTCATGATCACTCAAAATAGCATAGCCAAATCCAAAAAACAAAAACGAATTAAGAAGTAACAATACAACATCGCTTCCCTTAAAAATCTCTCTTTTAAGCATCTTATAGGCCAAAAATGTGATGTAAAAAATAATAAAGAATAAACTTAGAAAAGTTAAAGCTAAACTTAGATGCTCCGCTTCATAATATTCAAAAAAGAACCATGATCCAAAAATAAGCCACGTAAATATAAAGGCTGAATAATATAATGATTTCCAATGTTTCTTAAAGGAAAGCACTAAGATACCGATATTAATTATCACCATATAGCTAAACAGTACTTCTACTTGCCCAGAACCATTACTCAGTAAAAACGGCACCGCATAAGCCCCAACTAAACCAATATGTGCTATAACTTGTTTATTATAACTTATGGCAGCCACCACTGTAAATGAAGTAAAAATTACCATGAGTGCAAACGCAAAAACCTGAGGTATTAAATCATAAAAGCTGTAGGCAAAAAAGGTGATAAAATACAGAATCACAATAGAACCACTAACTAAAACAGCACTGTAGGATTCATATTTCTCTTTGAGTTTAAAACCAAATCCTAATAAGCCAATCGCCATGACATAACCAAGTATAATTCGTGTTAATGGACTTATTAAATCGTTTTCAATGGAGTATTTGGCACCAATCGCCACACCAATAACAGTAATAATAATCCCAATCTTATTTAGAAGGTTTTCACCAATAAATTTTTCAATACTCGATTTAGATTTGGGCGTTTTATCACTAGTTTTTTCTTCTACTTCTTCAAGTTCACTTTGATATTCGGGCTCTAAAACAGGCTCCGTTTCTTGTGCTGTAGAGTCGCTAGCTTCAGCAATAATTTCCACAACTTCTCTTAAGTCTTTTACAGGTGATTCGTCTTGCTGTATTTCATCTACCGTTGATATTGGTTTTTCCTCTATCGAACCAGATTTTAAGTGATACAATTCCTCTTTAAGACTATTAATTTCAGAAGAAAACTCGGCTTGCTTCTTAAAAAGCAGCTCTAACTTCTCAATTAACTTATCAATAAGTTCTTGATTTGTTGACATATACAATTGATTTGGACGTCTTTTCGTATAAAAAGACTAAGCTAAAATAGTTTTAAAAAACTGAATGGTCAACTTTGCGCATTGAAGTTCTATTTATAATTACATTTTATCGTGCTTATGTAACACTTATTTTTCGGCTAAAAACTATTCATTTTTAATGTAAGTTTGAAGCCATAACGGTCAAAATCAACAGTCAACTTACCCGTCTTATAGAACACTAATTGATTTGAATATAATTCATCCATATGGAGTTTTATTTGAATCCGCAATGAGGATTTAGGGTAACACAAATTCCTTACAATCGAATTAAAAAAACAATTACCATTTATATATTAAACTTATTAACTATTTGACTTAAAAGCTGTTCAAATAAAACTAAACATTATATCTAATTAAACTTTCAAAAACTTTAATTTTGTAAAGCAATAAATACAATACACATGAATTTCCGAATTGAAAAAGACACAATGGGCGAGGTTAAAGTACCTGCCGACAAACTTTGGGGAGCGCAAACAGAACGTTCTCGTAACAACTTTAAAATTGGTGCTTCTGCATCTATGCCCTTAGAAATTGTATATGGTTTTGCCTATTTAAAAAAAGCCGCTGCTTATACTAATTGTGAGCTCGACGTTTTATCTAAGGAAAAGCGTGATTTAATTGCACAAGTATGCGATGAAATTTTAGAAGGCAAGCACAATGATCAGTTTCCATTAGTTATATGGCAAACAGGTTCTGGTACACAAAGTAACATGAATGTTAATGAGGTTGTTGCTAACAGAGCTCATCAAATCGCGGGTCAGGTTATTGGTGAAGGAGAAAAAACAATTCAACCAAATGACGATGTAAATAAGTCGCAATCATCTAACGATACATTCCCAACCGGAATGCACATTGCAGCTTATAAAAAGGTTGTAGAAACTACGATTCCTGGAGTTATTCAATTACGAAACACGTTACATAAAAAATCATTAGAATTTAAAACGGTTGTAAAAATTGGTCGAACACATTTAATGGATGCAACTCCGTTAACTTTAGGTCAGGAATTTTCTGGTTATGTATCGCAATTAGATCATGGGTTAAAAGCCTTAGAGCACACCTTAGCGCACTTAAGTGAATTAGCTTTAGGTGGTACAGCTGTAGGAACAGGTTTAAACACACCAGAAGGTTACGATGTTTTAGTAGCTAAATACATTGCTGAGTTTACAGGTTTACCATTTGTAACTGCTGAAAATAAATTTGAAGCTTTAGCTGCTCACGATGCTATCGTAGAAACACATGGTGCTTTAAAATTATTAGCGGTTTCTTTGAACAAAATAGCTAATGATATTAGAATGATGGCTTCTGGGCCTCGCTCTGGTATTGGAGAAATTATAATTCCTGCAAACGAACCAGGAAGTTCAATTATGCCGGGTAAAGTTAACCCAACACAATGTGAAGCTTTAACTATGGTTTGTGCACAAGTTATGGGTAATGATGTTGCTATTGCTGTTGGAGGCACGCAAGGCCATTATGAACTTAATGTATTTAAACCAATGATGGCTGCAAACATTTTACAGTCAGCACAATTAATTGGAGATGCCTGTGTCAGTTTTGAAGAACATTGTGCAAGTGGCATTGAGCCAAATCATCAAGTGATTAAAGAGTTATTAAACAACTCATTGATGTTAGTAACAGCATTAAACACAAAAATCGGTTATTATAAAGCCGCTGAAATAGCAAATACAGCACATAAAAACGGAACGACTTTAAAAGAAGAAGCCGTAAATCTAGGTTATGTTTCTGCTGAAGACTATGACGAATGGGTAAAACCAGAAAACATGGTTGGGACTTTAAAATAACGATAAAAAGGCTAATAAAATCGATGAAATACGTATTTCATCGATTTTTTAGTATATTAGCATTTCAAAACTATAATTATTATGAAGCATAAATTACTCTTTGGCTTTGCGATGCTAAGTTATTTCGCTATAGCGCAAACCTCTTTTCTACCTAAGGAAACGATTAATTCAAGTACCGGAGATGCTCCTTACACTATGACATCTGGTTTAATTGACGGAGATGTATTCCCTGATATTATTATTGGTACATATCTAGGAAATACTATTGAATGGTATAAAAACAATGGTGATAACACATTCACAATTCAGCCTTTAATAACAACCACATTAGAAGGCATCGTTTTTACTAAACTTGCAGATTTAAATGGGGATGGTTTTTTAGACGTTGTGGCATCTGGATATTCGAATGATAGCGTTGCGTGGTACCCAAATGATGGAAGTGGAAACTTTGTAACAGAAAATATAATTTCAAATGCTGTTGCTGGAGCTTCTGGATTCTCTATTGGAGATATCAATAATGATACATTTATAGATATCGCTATAACGGCTTACAATAACAACGAAGTCCTTTGGTTTTCAAATGATGGTATGGGTGCCTTTACTTTAGATACCAACAAAATTGACGACACTTTAGTAAACCCAGGGGCTATGGATATGGAAGATATTGATGGTGATGGCGATTTAGATGTTGTAGTGGGAACAGCCATCTATGGCGGTGACGTCATCGAAATATTTAGAAATAATTTAATTGAAGATGGTACGGTTTCATTTACTAAAGATCCCACAACTATAGCAAGCGGAAAAGCAGGTATTTTCCATGTGAGTTTTGAGGATATTGATGGTGATACAGATTTAGATATTTTAGCGACTGAAGTTTCTTATGGAAGTGGACCAACTGGAAACTTATATTGGTATGAAGACAACGGTTCTGGTTTTACTGAAACTACTTTTACAACCACACTCAATAACCCTGCGATGGCGCAATTTAGAGACTTAGATAATGATGGCTTAAATGATATCGTCCTAGGTAATGGTGCATCTGGCGCTGGGAATGACCTCGTATGGTTCAAAAATAATGGTTCAGGTAGCTTTGATGCAGAAGACATTATAGACGATACTCAAAGCCAAGCTTTCGTGCTTGCCATCGAAGATTACGACAACGATGGTGACTTAGATATCGCAACTTCTGCATATAATCAAGATGCCTTAAATTATTTTGAAAATGAGAAAATTGTACTAAGTATATCAGATGCTCAATTTCAGAATTTAACGATCTACCCTAACCCTACAAAGGATTTCTTAACTTTTAAAGGACTTACGACTAATAGTAATGTTTCTGTTTTCGATATATTAGGAAAACAAGTACTCGTTAAAGACTTAATCAATGGACAAACGCTTAATGTGTCAGAATTAGAATCGGGTATTTATACGCTTAAAATTAATAACCAAGTGACTTCAAAATTCATAAAAGAATAAAGAAATCCTTTTTTAAATATCTAAAACGCTTGTATATTTATACTAGCGTTTTTTTTTGTTCAAAAAAATAGCAATCTTTACAAAAACACTAATTCATATGTCTCTACTCATTACCAACATAAAACAATTGATTCAAGTTCACGATTATAATACCACCATTATTAAAGGTAGTGACATGAAAAAATTACCTGTTATAGAAAATGCTTACCTCTATATAGAGAATGATACGATAATAGAATTTGGTGACATGAGTGACTGCGAAGGCTTTGATGCCGAAACGATTATTGATGCTACCGGTAAATTAGTTTTACCATCATGGTGTGACTCTCATACCCATATCGTTTATGCTGGAGATAGAACTTCAGAATTTGTTGATAGAATAAATGGCTTATCTTATGCTGAAATAGCAAAAAAAGGTGGAGGGATTCTGAATTCTGCGAAAACGCTTCAAAACACCTCGGAAGATGAATTATTTGAACAATCCCTAAAGCGATTAAACGAACTTATCGCTATGGGAACCGGAGCTGTCGAAATAAAAACAGGCTATGGCTTAACGGTTGAGGCTGAGTTAAAAATGCTTCGGGTTATAAAACGTTTAAAGCAAGAAAGTTTAGCTATTATCATCCCTACATTATTGGCGGCTCATGCTATTCCTGAAGAATTCAAAACAAAAAAGGACGCTTATATAAGCTATATTACAGAAGACTTAATTCCGAAAGCAGCAGCGCTAAACATCACTAATTACGTCGATGTGTTCTGCGAAGAAGGTTATTTTAGTATAAAAGACACAGAAGCTATATTAGACGCTGGTAAAAAATTCAATTTGAGACCAAAAATTCATGTCAATCAATTCACCATTCTTGGTGGTATTGCGCTCGGAGTAAAATACAATGCGTTATCTGTAGATCATATTGAAGAATTAAGCGATAAGGATATTGAAGCTTTAAAAGGAAGTGATACTATCCCTGTAGCATTGCCAGGTTGCTCTTATTTTATTAGTATTCCTTATACACCTGCCAGACGCCTTATAGATGCAGGTTTACCACTAGCTATTGCTACAGATTACAATCCGGGTACTGCACCAAGTGGTAATATGAACTTTGTTGTAAGTGCCGCTTGTGTAAAGTTAAAATTAACACCAGAGGAAGCTATAAACGCAGCAACAGTGAACGGTGCGTATGCTATGGGAATAAGTAATATGTATGGGAGTATAACTCGTGGCAAAAAAGCCAACCTCATTATTACAAGACCAATGAATCATTATAGTGAAATACCATATGCATTTGCTCATAACCCCGTTGAGCAAGTCATTATTAATGGGCAAGTATTATAACAAAAAAAATCCAGAAGCGTTGCTTCTGGATTTTTTTTTTTAATTAATCAACTAAATCGTTTTTACTTCAATTCAAATTCTGAAGATGAAATTAAAGATTTGTCGTTAAACACATTTATAACATAACGTCCTTCTTCAAATTTAGAATCTTCTAATTCATTAATATATTCACAAATATTTAAATTTCTATTTTCATAGTTAAACCTACTAATTAAACTGTAGTTTAAAGTCTGTCCTTCAAATTCAATCTGTTCGTTAGAACCTAGAACATTATTTTTAGGATCGATAATCTGAACGTACAATTCTTTATCTCCTCCTTCTGTCAGCATATTTTTAGCTACAGTAAAACAAACTTTAATCTTATCACTTCGTTTGGCACGTTCTGTTGGGATTTGCTTACCGTTATTTCTTTCAATAACTCCCATACCTACTAAACCAACTGCTTGTAAAGCAGCGGCATCTTTTACAACAGTTGCAAGTTCTGTATTTTGAACTAATAACGAATCTGTAAACATTGTACGTTCTGCCAACTGCACTTGAGTGCTATCTAAAGAAGAAGCTAAGTATTGGTTTTCACCTTTTAAACGATCGTTTTCAGTTAATAAGACGTCCATCTCTTCTTGCAAAGCCATAAACTTTTTCTTGTAACTCCATAAACTACCAACGCTATTTTGAGATACTTTTAAAGAATCCATTAAACCTTGAATACGTTCTCTTGCTGCAATTAAATCCTGATTTTTAACTTCGCTCTCAGCAATGGCTTCATCATAATCCTTGGCCATACTATTAAGATCGTTCATCACTTGTTTCTTTTCACTAACAAGTAATTTTTCGTTCTCTTGTTTTTCGCTGTAAAGCTTAGAGGTGTAAAATGCAGTTACTAGGAATAATACTAATAATATCCCTAAGCCTACTTTTAATCCTGTACTCGATTTTTGTGAACCTTCCATAAATTGTTTGGTTTTAAATAGTGTTAATTCTAGTTTTTTTTAAAAAGTTAATTAGAAGCCAAAGTAATTAAATAAAAATGTACTTTTAATCTATTATCTAAATTTTTTATCCAAATGGAACATCTTATTTTATTTACAGAAAAAGACAGACAACAGCTTTTAAAGAAACGTAAAGGTGAAACAAAATTTGGAGAACATATTCAGTTAGTTTCTAACTTCAATAAGATATACGATGACATTGTTAATTTGGATGTTGACTATGTAGTTTTTGGAATAACAGAAGACATCGGAATCGTTGCAAACAACGGTAAACCAAGTCCATATAAAGCATGGAGCACTACTCTAAAAGTTTTGTTAAATATACAGAGTAATGATTTTAATAATGCCAAGCGCGTTTTAATACTTGGTCATTTAGATTATGCCGAGGAACACCAATCTTTGTCTGGGTTAGATCTTTCAAAGAAAAAGCAGCTTTCTAAAGTTAGAAAACTTGTAGAAACCATAGATAAAGACGTAACACATGTGGTAGCTGCAATTCGTAAAGCTGGTAAAACTCCAATCATTATTGGTGGTGGCCATAACAATGCTTATGGTAACATTAAAGGCTGTGCTCTAGCAAGTAATGAAAGGATAAATGTAGTTAATTTTGATGCGCATTCTGATTTTAGAGCTGAAGAAGGCAGACATAGTGGTAATGGCTTTAGTTATGCCTATGCCGAAGGTTTTTTAAAAAACTATTTCATTTTTGGCTTGCACGAAAACTACACGTCCGACACCTTATTAAAAACAATGAAGAAAGTAAAATCTCTAAGATATAATACTTACGAAGCTTTAGAGGTTAGAAATGAACTCAATTTTAGTTCAGAAATGAAAACCGCTTTAAGTCATGTTTCTAATACGAGTTTTGGAATTGAAATTGATTGTGACGCTATTGAAAACATACCCAGTAGCGCTATGACGCCAAGTGGCTTCAGTATACAGCAAACGAGACAATTTGTAAATTATTTAGGGAAGCATAAAAATGCAGCATATCTGCATATTTGCGAAGCTGCACCAATTAATAATGAAGACATAAAAGTTGGAAAGTTGATCACTTATTTAATTTCAGATTTCATTCGTGCTAATAACCAATAAGAGTAGTACGGTCTCAGAATAATTTTTAAGCGCATTACCTATAGCTTCAATTATTTTTTATCTTAGAAATTACAATGTTGACAACTATAAAATCGACAACATTTAAATGATTAACTTTACGGTAAGAAATCGATAAATCATTTATAATGGGAATATAAAAACCCCATTTAAATTAATAAATGGGGCTTTAACTCTCAAGCACATGCAGGATTACATTTTATGTAGACATAAAACCTATAACCCTAACCTTATAGTTAATCCTGCATTTGTACTTGATTTTCTACTATATCTTTAATAGGAACAATCAATTTCCCTTCAGAATTCTTTAATATTATTGAGATACTTTTTACAGCCTCTATTTCATAAATTTTAGCATTAAAAATAATTTTCTGCCCAACCTCAAAGGTCTTACGTGCATAAAATGTATTTAATAATTTAGCGACAACCTCCCTTGCTCCTAAACCAAAAGCTATGGAAAAGGCTAACAAGAAACCTGCGATTATCATGTTAATATTATTGGATATAATATCTGTATTAATCCCAGCTTGATTTAAAGCTGTAATGGATATAAAAGTTAACAATAAGAAAAACACAACCTGGCTAATCATTTTACCGCCCGACAAATCCATAGATTCGAATAATTTTTTCAGGCTATTCTTAACGAAATTGGCGAAAATTAAACCAATAATAAATATAATAAGTGCCGAAAATAATTTTGGCAAATAAGACAATAACGCACTAATTTGATTAGAAATAATTTCTAATCCCATAATGTCTGAAGCGGTAATTAACAAGACGATATACATCATCCATTTTACAGAACTACATACAAACTTAACGGTATCGAAATTGAGTTTTTTACCTTCTATTATCTCTATTTCATTTAACTTTTCATCTAATTTATTAGCCTTAGCTAATTTTAAAACTTTCTTAATAAGCTTAAGAATAAGCTTAGTTACAATCCAACCAATAATCAATACAATTATGGCCCCAACTATATTAGGAAATATTTTAGTAATCTCTAACCACATTGTAGTTAATGATTGCATAGCAATATCTTTAAATTCTGTTACTTTTTCCATACCAATATTATTACACTAGAATTTTTTACTTATTATCTTTTTTTCTTCTGCTTGTTACACTGTCTATAATGTGACCAATATTATACGAAAATAATTCAGCCAATTCTAAAAAGAGCTTAGCTAAAGCAATATCGTGCATAACTTTATCTTTCAGTTCCAAGGGAACTTCCTGTAAAGGCTTGTCTAGTTGCTTAAATGGATTTTCCATCTCTCGTATAATTTGTGTACTTATGTACAAGTTTATCTTTCGCTCTTTTTAATCGCATTTTAACCGCGCTTTCTCCTATATCTAAAACGTCAGCTAATTCTTTAATTGATAAATTATCTTGATACTTTAATAATAACATCATTTTGTCATCTGGTGAGATGAGCTCCATAACCAGTTTCAACTGCTCTACTCTCATGCTTTCAAACTCAACTGTAGAGTCAATATCTTCACCGATATTTTCTATGTCAATAATTTCGGAACTAATAGATTTTTTTTCAAATTTCTTAGCCGTATTTCTAGTGACATAATTAACGCAGTGATTATACGTAAACGCATATAACCATGTAGAGAATTTAGACTTTCCTTTAAAACTACCTAATTTGACATAAACCCTTAAGAAAACATCCTGAGTTAGATCTTTAGCCTCATCAACTCCATTTGCAAATCCATAACATTTGTTATAAACCATAGTGGCAAATCTATCGTACAGAACCTCGAACAACAAAGTGTCGTTAGTTTTTACAATGGCTTCTACAAGCTCTTCATCGGTTAGACTATGAATAGCGTCTTTTGTCAAGGGATTTTTAAGCGGTATTAGGTTGGTTATTAATATTAAGACACTCAACATTTAAAAAGGTCACAAAAAAAATTTAAAAATTTATTTTTTTAAATGATTCTCAATATCTCCTAAATGATGCTGTAATGACTTTGCTGATATTTGAATTTCCCATATTAAAAACAATAGAGAAAGTATAAGAAGTATTAGTCCTAAACCAAATGCCCAAACTGCTATAATATGATAATGTATATAAATTAAGAACATCGTTAACACACAAAACAATAAACTAGTAATACCCGCAATCTGCATATATCTTGTTAGCCGTATTCTTAATTTTAAATTTTTAATTTGTCTGAGAACGGAAGCATCATGATTTTTTAAATACTTATCACTAAGGTTTCGTATTATCGCTGCATAAGCCAAAAAACGATTGGTATATGCTAACATTATTAGCGATATTGCCGAGAATAAAAGTGCTGGTGTCGTAAGCGTGAGTTCTTCCATAATTAATTTTACAAAATTACAGAAATAAACCACTAAAAAATAAAAAAGTGAATTTTATAAACTACGTTTATCCTACATTGTGATGTTCATAGACATACAATTCATTATAAACAAACCTACTATTTTTAATCGGATATCGTTTTGCATTAATCGAAGTTATAAGAAAGAAGTTTTAAAATAGCTGAAAAATTTTTAACTTTAAGAAATAAATACCCAAATTTAAACGTTACAAAATAACAGCTTTTGTACTGACAAACATTAAATGAACGACTATCTACACAACGCTATTCCTAATTTAAAACCATTTAATTATGAGTATCATCACGATGCGCATTTTATAAATAAACCATGGGTTTTAGTGAATGGCATTTCTAAAAAGAAATCTATATATACGTTTAAGGAAGATAACATTCTAGAAATATCTAGAAAAAACAATGTGATAACGACGTCTTGGAGTATTAATATTCAGAATGTCTTTTGTATAGAAACTGAAGATGGAAAAATAACGGTAAAAGCGTTTTTTAAAGATGATGATATTTTGGTACTAAATAATGAGAACAAAGAAGAATTCGCCATGTACATTAACGTGTTCAACTATGAAGATGATATTAATTCGGTTGAAGATATTCAGGACTTCTTAAAAGATAAATACAAAAAGAAAGTGAGCACCATTATCTATGATCACCAATTCTACTACATCGAAAAATCAAAAGAATTTGGCCCATTTAAAGTTGAAGTTTTAGCAGAAAAAGTAAAAACAGGTGTAATCAGTGCGCATTGCTTTGTGAGAGATGTTAATGAGCACGATTATAGTAATCGCTTGCGCATTTCTGACTTAATACAAGAACTTTGAAGATTAGTGATATGTCGCGCAAAGCAGCTAAAAAAATAATATTCGACAATTATATTAAAGAAACTTAACAAATCTCTCCGTGAATCTCCATGTCTTCTTTGTGCAACTTTGCGTACTAATACCTAAGTATTTATCATAAAAAAAGCGAAAATCTAAAATAGAAATTCGCTTTTAAAATTATTTACAATGAAAGTTTATTATTCCTGTAACCCAGGAATCGCAACCATTTCATTAACATCCTTATCATAATCAACACCATCAACATTAAAGCCAAAAAGGTTGAAGAAATCCGTTTTATAACCGTCTAAATCACCAATTTCCGGTAAAGTTTCAGTGGTAGCCTCTTTCCAGAGCTCTAACACTTTTGCTTGGATATCATCGCGCATTTCCCAATCGTCAACACGTATTCTTCCTTGTGCATCTAATTGTAAATTTTCAGCATATAAACGCTCGTTAAATAAGCGTTCTATTTGCTCTATACAACCTTCGTGGATACCTTCTTCTTTCATCACTTTATACAATAATGAAATGTATAACGGAATCACCGGAATTGCAGAACTCGCCTGCGTTACTAAAGCTTTATTTACAGACACGTAACCTTTGCCGTTAATGTCTTTTAATGAATCAGTAATTTTAAAAGCAGTCGCTTCTAAATGATCTTTTGCACGACCAATAGTACCTTTTCTATAAACAGCTTCGGTTAATGAAGGGCCAATATAAGAATAGGCAACCGTTTTAAAATCTTCAGATAATACATTAGCCGATTTTAAGAGATCAATCCACATTTTCCAATCTTCACCTCCCATTACGGCAATCGTATTATCAATATCATCACCAGAACAAGGTTCTATTGAAATTTCTTTCACAATTCCTGTATGAAAATCTACAGTGTTATTCGTAAATGTTTCTCCAATCGGTTTTAAAACAGATTTAAAACGCTCTCCTGTATCTGGGTGTGTTCTAACTGGTGATGCCAAACTATAAATAACCATATCAATCTTCCCTAAGTCGTCTTGAATTAATTTTAAAGTTTGTGCTTTAATTTCATTTGAAAATGCATCTCCATTTATACTCTTTGCATATAAGCCATCTTTGTGCGCTTGCGTTTCAAAAGCAGCACTGTTGTACCAACCTGGTGAAGCTGGACGCCCTTCTGTTGGTGGTTTTTCGAAAAACACACCTATTGTTGAAGCGTTAGATCCGTAAGCACTAGTAATTCTAGATGCTAAGCCAAAGCCTGTTGATGCTCCAATAACTAAGACTTTTTTAGGCCCATTGGTTGTTGGATTTGATTTAATATAATCTATTTGATTCAATACGTTTTGCTCACAGCCAACAGGATGCGATGTTAAACATATAAACCCTCTAGTTCTTGGTTCTATTATCATATTTTATAGTCTAAACGTGTAATGCTCTATCGTCTGTTGCTGCTAAAGCGGCTTCTTTTACTGCTTCTGCAAATGTTGGGTGTGCATGAGACATGCGTGAAATATCTTCAGCAGAAGCTCTAAATTCCATAGCGGTTACCGCTTCTGCTATTAAATCGGCACAACGTGCCCCAATCATATGAACTCCTAAGACTTCATCTGTGGTTTTATCTGCTAAAATCTTTACAAAGCCATCGATATCTCCGCTGGCTCTTGCACGGCCTAATGCTCTAAATGGAAACTGACCCACTTTATACTCCACATTATCTGCTTTTAATTCTTCTTCTGTTTTACCAACAGCAGCCACTTCTGGCCATGTGTAAACCACTCCAGGAATTAAATTATAATCAATATGTGGTTTTTGTCCTGCCATAGTCTCGGCAACAAAAACACCTTCTTCTTCCGCTTTGTGCGCTAACATCGCTCCTTTTATAACATCACCAATAGCGTAGATATTAGACACATTAGTTTGTAAGTGTGCGTTAACTTCAACCTGACCTCTATCGTTCATTGCCACTCCTGCTGCATCAAGATTTAAGCCAGCTGTATAAGGTTTACGACCTACAGAGACTAAACAGTAATCTCCTTTAAATTCCACAACCTCTCCTTTTTTATTTTCAGCTTTTACAATAACCTCATCTCCATTACGCTCTACAGACTGCACTTTATGAGAGAGCATCATTTTGCATTTTGCTTTCTTAAAAACTTTATTCAATTCTTTAGACAAACCTGCATCCATTGTTGGAATAATTCTGTCCATATATTCAATAACAGTAACCTCAGCACCTAAGCGACGGTACACTTGTCCTAACTCTAAACCAATGACTCCACCACCAATGATAATAAGGTGCTTTGGAATTTCTTTTAATTTTAAAGCTTCAGTAGAAGTGATAACACGTTCTTTATCTAAAGTGATAAATGGTAAATTTGATGGTTTAGAACCGGTAGCGATAATAACCTTTTTTGCTTCAATTTCCTGAGCATCTTTACCTTCGATTGTAATATGAGTAGCATCTTTAAATGACCCTAAACCTTCAAAAACATCGATGTTATTTTTCTTCATTAAGAAATCAATACCACCTGTAGTTTGGTCTACAACAGCTTGCTTACGACCAATCATTTTTTCTAAATTCACTTTGATGTCTCCAGGGATTTCAATACCGTGTTCTTCAAAATGTTTTGTAGCTTCTTCATAATGATGAGAAGAACTTAATAAGGCTTTACTTGGAATACAACCTACGTTTAAGCACGTACCACCAAGCGTTGAATATTTTTCAATAATAGCTGTTTTCATGCCTAATTGTGCGCAACGGATTGCCGCTACATAACCTCCAGGTCCAGAACCAATTATTGCTACATCGTATGATTTCATATCTTTTATTAATTTAATTTAAATTGTAATGCTAATTGTAATGCTCTATTTTTAGTATTTAAGTCTTCATCAGAAATCACATTAGATAGTCCCATATAATACCTAAATGAAACTCCGACTATTTCTGATAAGTTTATTCCAAATCCCAAATTTAATCCAAAATCCTGACTATTAAAAGCAGTATCTAAATCTCCGTTTTGTATAAATAAACCATCTGCTGATAATAATATTCCAGCTTGCGGTCCTACATCAAAACTAAAGTTTTCAGATAAGTGGATGCGCGCAATAATAGGTAAAACCACATAACTCAATCTTATTTTTGTACCATCTTCATAATCATCCTTAAATCCATAAACAGAAAACAATAATTCTGGTTGAATAGATAACCAAGAAGAAACTTGTACTTCTGTAAAAAATCCTATCTGAAAATTTGTTGCACTTGAAACATCGTCACTATCATCTCCCGAAATCGTTGATGAAAGACCACCAATCTTTAATCCCATTGGGTTATCCTGAGCATTGAGACCTAGACTAACCAAAAATATTAAACCGACTAATAATCGCATGCAATTAAACAAATAAGCTACAAAAGTACAATTTAGATTACTTATTTACGAATTTTAAAACCCATTATTGACATCAACAATTTAAGGCTTTTGCGCTATATCTTCTAAAATCCATTCTAACTCCGGATCAACAGATTGTAAGCGATCCTTATAACTTGGTAATAACTCTACATCTGGCTTTACACCATAGCCATCTGGTGTTGTTTTATGAGGCGCATCGATATGCGCAAGTCCTATTCTAGCGCGTACTTTAGTATTGGGCATTTCGTACACTTTATAAAACCCTGCAACGGTACCGTTATAAGCTCCGCCTGTTTCTTCTCCTACAAAAGTCGCCCGTTCATCTCCTTGTAATTTTGTAGACAATAAAGATGATGCCGAAAAAGAATTACCATTAATTAAGACATAAATTTCACCTTTAAAATTAAGAGGCTTTGGTACTTTTTCCTTTGCCGACTTAAATTTATAGTATAGCTTATCATCTTTCTTTTTTGTTTTAATAAGATCTAACGTAAAAAACACAGGAGACATTATACCAGCAAATACTTTCGCTACGTTTGGAGTGGTGTTACTCATCACACTCTTTAGAAGTGGAAACCGAGTATTCACCTCACTAGGATTGATCATAGTGAAATTTTCATCAGTGAGATACGAATATAAATAGGTAATTTCATTTAAGCGCCCACCAAAGTTGTTTCTTAAATCGATAATAAGCACATCTGTTTTAAGGGAGTCTAATGTTTTAAAACTGTCATCATAAAAATCTTTATAGTTACCGTTTGAGAATCCTCTTATTTTTAATAACCCCACTAAACTATCCTCTCCTACAAAATTTAAATTTCGTGTATATTCTTGGCGCGATGCGATATAACCATAATTACGATTGTATTTTCGTTTGGCTTTATTGGCTTTATTTTTAGCTTTCCGTTCAGCTTTCGTCAATTTTATGGCTTTCGGTTTTTCAACTTTAACAGAATCAGATTTTATAGAATCTTTTTTTATAGCGGTGGTATCTACTTTTAAAACGCGTTTATAATGCTTCACAAAAGTGGAATCAGAATTCCTTAGCGTTAACTTAAGACTATCAAAACGCCCTTTATCATTTACATAATAACTCATAAAGCGATGACCAGCAACTCTATTATGAAACGTAGTATTATATCCGTCAGAAGCTATAATTTTACTATATTTTTTAATTAAATCCTGAGGGGTTTCATCTTCAATCTTTAAAACTTCGGCATTAATTAAAATGGAATCTACTCCTCTTGCATTGGAAATAAAAAGGGTATCATCTAAATATTCAAAATCTAAATTATTGATATCAAACTTGGTTTTACGCAACGCTTTTCTTTCTTTTCTACTGAATCGTTGACTTGGGGGAGACAAAGACATGTGACCTTGCCCAATGTGTTTGGTAACCGCAGCGAGCTGCTTATAGAACGTACGACTATCTAAAGGGGTGTCAATGGCGTGCTTTAAACTATCAAACTTAAAATCGAGCACAGCCCTAGAGGTAAACTGATACAAGTGCGGATGGTGCCGTTGTAATTGGTCATAGACGTCATCTATATCGTCATGCAAGTCTTCAACAGAATGTAGTTTTGAGATTTGTAAGTTATGTTTGTCAACACTAGCACAAGATGCTAATAGTAATGTAATTAAAAGTGTAATTAATAGTGTCTTCCTCATGTTAGTTGTTCGATATAAAATGTGAATCGTTGAAGTATAGCCCATATTCATAAAGACGTAAAAATATGAAGAAAGGTTGCTTCTCATTTTATTTATATATAAAAAGAACGCTAATGTCTATAATTTATGAAGAGAACTCAGGGGTTAGGAAAAAAAATAGTCCAAACTTTCGATTAATGACAATAATCTTAAGAATGGACCTATTTTCCCCCTAGTATATAATAGTGCTTCAAAGTTGCACTTTATAATATTCATTCGCAATACTCAATTTGAGTATTTTTATACTTTTATAACCAATGCTGATTCATTTTTAACATACCAATCAGTTCTCCTGTAGATGAAATGTTAAGTTTTTTCAAAATATTTCTTCGGTGCGTATCTACGGTATGAGAACTAATGTTTAGCAGTTTTGAAATCTCTTTGCTCGATTTACTTAAAACCAGCAATCTAATAACATCGCGCTCACGGTTACTTATGCCGTCATTCAATAATTTTTGAGAAAAGTTATTAAAAAACAAGGTTTCGTATTCTTTATTAGAATTTAGCAATTTTGCGGACGCCGTGATTTCCATTTTTATGTTAGAATCTAAAACCGTGTAATGAGCTAATCCTATTATAGGCTTACCATCAGAATCAAATACTAAAGGAGTGGTGTTCTGAATAATATTAACATAAACATCCTCATTATTTTTAAGCCTAAAATTCCAAGTGTAATTAGCATCTTTTCGTTTGTTTTCAGGAATCTCATTCAACGTAAACTCCATTAAAGAATTTAAGGAGCTTAACCAAGCATCAATATCGTCTGGATGAATTCTATTCCACAAGTAACGCATACCGTGAGTCTTAAAATCATTGGCATCGAGACCTAAACATGTGGTGAAGTTTTTACTTATATATTCAAAAGTTAAATCTTGCGTGTTCGTAACACAAAAAAAAGTAGAACTATAGGGTAAATAATCATCGAGCTCTATAAACTTTGCGATATGCTCTTTTAGAAATGGCTTATCGTAGGATTTAAATATAAACTTATATAAATCCTTAATTTCAGTATATCTCATAACGTAAAATTAGGAAATTTATCGCAGCACTAGCTTTTTAAGCTCTAATAAAAACCAGCGCACCGCACTTAACCAAAAGATTAGGAATACATTAAAACCTCAACAACACGTTCAAATCAAAAAAACAAAAGACTCAAAATCAGTAAATTATAATAAAACTAAATCACCATAATGGTTATAGTGTAATCGCTGTGGTGTGCTTTACTTCATTAATCATAAACATACTATGTGTACTGCCAATATGATTGATTTTAGTTAATTTTTCGACCATAAATTCCCTAAACGCTTTCATGTCTTTCACAAGTACTTTAAGTAGATAATCATAATCGCCACTGAGATGGTAGCATTCTAAAACCTCATTGAGCTGTTTCACTTCGCGCTCAAACATCACCACATAATCTTGTGAATGCTGTACCAATTTCACATGGCAAAAGGCCACAAAATCCTTTTCTACTTTAGTTTTATCTACCAAAGCCACATACTGCTTTACGATACCGCTCTTTTCAAGTTTTCTAATACGCTCATAGACCGCTGTCACAGACAAATTTAATTGGTGCGATAGAGCCTTATTGGTTTGCTTACTATCTGTTTGTAGTAAATGAAGTAATTTTCTGTCAGTGGCATCAAAAGTCATACGTGTTATTTTTTCGGAAATAATTATATAAAACTCAAATTTAATTATAATAAAACTACTATAATTAATAAATATAGATTATTCAACTATATATATACTCACCTATTGATTAATAATCTGTTAATAGCGAATTTTGAATTAATTAATACTTAAATCACACAACTATGTCACGAGCTTATTCGAAATCTTATCGCCTAAAAGAGATGGTCAATAGCGAACTGCACATGACCATTAAAAAACAATAAAAATAAACACATGACTTTTAAACCAGCAAACAATATACAAGACTTACAATACTTCGGAGAATTCGGTGGTGTTAATCCATCCATTTCAGATTCATCAACCTATACGTTTTTATCGGCAAAAACCATGTTCGATACTTTTGAAGGCAATGCAGATGGTTGTTACTTATACTCACGGCATTCCTCTCCATCTAATCTATACTTAGGTGAAGCTTTAGCCGCTATGGAAGGTACCGAAACCGCAACAGTTACAGCCTCTGGCATGGGAGCTATTACTCCTGTGTTATTACAACTTTGCGATGCTGGTGACCACGTAGTAAGTAGCAGAACCATTTACGGAGGGACATATGCCTTCTTAAAAAACTTTACTCCACGTTTAGGCATTACCACCACCTTTGTAGACATCACTAAATTAGATAGTGTTGAAGCAGCAATTACTCCTAATACTAAAGTATTGTATTGCGAATCGGTTAGTAATCCGTTATTAGAAGTTGCTGACATTAAAGGTTTAGCTGCAATCGCTAAAAAGCATAATTTAAAACTCATAGTAGATAACACCTTTTCTCCTTTATCTATTTCACCAATTAATCTAGGTGCTGATATTGTAGTACATAGTTTAACCAAATTTATTAATGGCTCGTCAGACACGGTTGGCGGAGTGGTTTGTGGCACACAAGAACTCATAGACGACCTACGAAACGTTAATAGCGGTGCTGCCATGCTATTGGGTTCTACAATGGACAGCTTGCGTTCGGCTTCGGTTTTAAAAAATCTGAGAACCTTACATATTAGAATGATGCAACACAGCTATAATGCCACGTATTTAGCAGAGCGGTTTGAAAATGATGGTTTAAAAACGGTATATCCTGGTCTAGCCTCTCACCCATCGCATGAGTTATTTAAATCTATGATGAATGAGAAATACGGATTTGGTGGTATGATGACGATTGATGTGGGTTCTTTAGACAAAGCCAATGCCTTAATGGAATTAATGCAAGAACGTAACCTAGGCTATTTAGCCGTGAGTTTAGGCTTCTACAAAACCTTATTTAGCGCACCTGGAAGCTCTACCTCTTCAGAAATCCCTGAAGATGAACAAGACGCCATGGGCTTAAGCGATGGTTTAATTCGATTTTCTATCGGATTAGATGCCGATATTGAACGGACTTATAATACTATGAAAGCCTGTATGAAAGAATTACATATTCTTTAAATTAAAATAACAGCTATATAATTAAAGGTTAGATGCTTAAATATAAATAAGCGTCTAACCTTTTTTTTGCATCCCATTCTATGATTTATTTTCCATTTGCAAATGGCTTAACAAAATCGTAACATTACAACACTAAACTGAATGAAAATGCAAGAAAACGACAATCTAAGTGAAATTAAAACAGAAGATCAAGTAATTATAGACAATAAAGAACTTAGTTTTTTTGAAGCACTTATACCTGTTGTAATTCTAATGGCAATGTTAGCCTACAACATCTTTTTAGTGGAAGACCAAGAATGGTTTGGAGGGTATACCAATCAAATAATTTTAGTCATAGGTGGCGCCGTTGCCGCTGTGGTTGGGCTTTTTAACAAGGTCACCTTTAAAACCATGCTAAAAGAAGTATGGGAGAATCTAAGAAGTGTTTTTGTGCCGATCATGATTCTATTTTTAGTCGGAGCCTTAGCAGGCACGTGGCTCGTCAGTGGTGTCATTCCTGCAATGGTCTACTATGGCTTACAAGTCTTAAGTCCCGAAATATTCCTACCAGCTTCTGTTATTATTGCAGCGGTCATCTCAATCGCAACAGGCAGTTCTTGGACCACCTCGGCTACCGTTGGTATTGCTTTAGTGGGTATCGGAACCGCTCTAGGCATTAATCCTGGGATGATTGCCGGAGCCGTTATTTCTGGAGCCTATTTTGGAGATAAAATGTCGCCTTTAAGTGATACCACCAATTTAGCACCTGCTATGGCGGGTACAGATTTGTTTACACATATTAAATATATGACCATCACTACGGTTCCTACAATTATAATCACCTTAATTGTTTTCGGAATTATTAGTTTTAATATCGATACCACCGGAAACGCAGATATCAGTAATCTCCTAGCATCAATAGATAGCACCTTTAATATCTCTCCATGGTTATTTTTAGTGCCGGTTGCTGTAGTGGCATTAATTCTATTAAAAACGAAACCATTAGTCGCTTTGGCGTCAGGGATTGGGTTAGCTATTATATTCGCTTTTGTATTTCAAGGTCCCATTTTAGAAGGGCTATCCGATTCTAAATTTTCGGCTATTGTAAATTCAATTCTTACAGATACGTCTATTGTTACAGACAACGAAAAATTAAATGATCTCTTCTCTGCTGGTGGAATGAATGGTATGCTTTGGACTATCTACTTAATTGTATGTGCCATGATTTTTGGGGGTATTATGGATGGTATCGGTGCGCTTTCGCGAATCACAAAAGCTTTACTCTCTATAGCTACGTCTATATTCGGATTATTTGCTAGTACGGTGTTAAGCTGTTTAGGCCTAAACCTTATTGCCTCTGATCAGTATTTAGCAATTGTTATCCCTGGAAAGATGTTTAAGCAAGCCTATGAAGATAAAGGCTTAGCACCCGAAAACTTAAGTCGTACGCTCGAAGATTCCGGAACCGTAACCTCTGTCCTAATTCCTTGGAACACCTGTGGTGCTTACCAAAGTGGTGTTTTAGGTGTGGGCGTCGGCGAGTACATTGGCTATGCCATTTTTAACTGGTTAAGCCCGTTTACGACCTTAGTATTTGTAGCTTTAAATCTCAAAATTAAAATGCTTCGAGATAAATAGTTTTTAATTATTAAAACTAAAAATTACTATAACAAAAAACTATAGTTTTATAAAAAATTAAAATTTGCTTAACGTATTAATTCCTTAATGAAAAGTATCTTTGTAGTTCAAAATAATTAATCAAATTAAAACTATAAAAACATGGCATTAGTAGGAAGAAAATTTCCAGATTTAGACGTAAACGCAATGAATGATATGGGCGACACTTTTAAAGTGAACGTTCTAGAAGAAGCACGTAATAATAACAAAAAAGTAGTGTTATTCTGGTATCCAAAAGACTTCACTTTTGTTTGTCCAACAGAATTACACGCTTTTCAAGCCGCTTTAAGTGAGTTCGAAAAAAGAAACACACTTGTTATTGGAGCGTCTTGTGACACGGCCGAAGTACACTTTGCTTGGTTAAGCACATCTAAGGATAATGGTGGAATTGAAGGGGTAACATACCCAATTTTAGCAGATTCTAACCGTAACCTAGCATCAGCTTTAGGGATCTTAGATATCTTCAATGAACAATTCGATGAAGAAACAGGATTGGTAACAGTTGAAGGTGATAACGTAACGTACAGAGCAACATACATCATTGACGAAGAAGGAACAATTCAACACGAAAGCGTTAACAACATGCCATTAGGTAGAAACGTTAACGAATACATAAGAATCATCGATGCGTTAACACACGTACAAGAAAAAGGTGAAGTTTGTCCTGCAAACTGGGAAGAAGGTAAAGAAGCAATGCAAGCCAACGCTAAAGGGACTGCTGCTTATTTAGCAACGCACTAAAATCTTACCGTCATTGCGAGCAAAGCGTGGCAATTCCAATTAAGCCTGACAGGTTTCAAACACCTGTCAGGTCTATTTAAAATTCAAGAATTATGATACAAGAATTAGATCAAGATAATCTACAAGAGATCATCAATGGTAACGATACAGTGATCGTACAGTATTCTGCAACATGGTGTGGCAATTGTAGAATAATGAAACCTAAGTTTAAGAAATTGGCAACAGAGCACGAAGGCGCAACTTTTGTGATCGCTGATGCTGAAAAATTTCCTGAAAGTAGAAAATTAGCAACGGTAGATAATTTACCAACCTTTGCAACATTTAAGAATGGTGAATTTAAAAGCCAAGTACAAACAAATAAGTTCGATGTTTTAAAAGAACTTGTTGACGAAGTAGCTTAATTTGTTTAACCTTTTAATAGATTCCTGCTTTCGCAGGAAATGCATATGAAACTACCTGTAATAAAACACCTAACGCAATTTATAGAAGACAATGACGAAGATTACATCATCGAAACTATTGAAACTTTAGAAACGTTAACCGAAGTACCATCACTTAAAGATGAAGAACTAGACGTGATTGGAGAACTAATCTCTAATATGTACGGCGCTATTGAAGTGAATAAAATGATTAAAGAAGGCACGCCTAAAAAAGAAGCCGTTAACGGATTTATGAAACGCGTTTTAGGATCTATTGATAAATAGTAAGCGTAAAGAATATCCTAAAATCTCAAGTGAAAGCTTGAGATTTTTTAGTTTATAGAAACTGTTGTTCTAATTGAAGCGCTATTTGATGCCCTCTATAAATAGCTCCTTCCATATAACCTCCATAACTTGGGGACGTTTCAGAACCAGCAACTATAAATTTACCATTCAAATACGTCTTTTGAAAAATAGGATGACCATTATTGGCATGCGGAGTTAAATACGTATCAGTTGCTGTAGTCGTTAGTGGCTCTTGACTCCATACCTTCTCTTCATAAGACAAGTAGTTGTCGCCAGCGTCTCCAAAAAACTTTAAGAGCTGGGTTTTAACCAGCAATTCCCTTTGAGCTTTGGTTTCAGTAGCTAAGTTCCCATTCAAAAACCCCATGAGGGCAAACCTTTTATTAGCAAAATCAGAATGATCGTAAATTTCTGTAAACGGACCAACATGACTAAAACCAGTGCCAGATAAGCCTTTCTTTTTCCAGAAGGGAGTGTTATAAACGATTGCAAATTTTATAGAATCTTTCATCCAAGTATGGCAGTGGTTAGCCACCTCTACAAGATCTGTATCTAATGCTACAGGAAAATGAATAGAATGCACTAAAAGCTGAGGCGGTATTGTAGACACCACCCGATCAGCTATAAATGTAGAATGTTCCGTAATAACTTCAATGGCGTTATCCTGCTCCTGAATGGTATTTACGGTGGCATTCAGTAGAAGTTCGTCTTCAGAAAAATGAGCCGCTAATTGCTCTAATAGCGCTGCCGTACCTCCTGCAATTCTATAACTTATTTCCTGATGCGCAGGAAGCTTAAAACGTTCCACATTAGCTGCTTCTGTGGCTTCAAACAAAGCCTCGCCAGCCATAGCTTGCTCAAATAAAGTCAGCTTTAAATCTTGGCACAACGCCATTAAATCCTTGTTATACTTCCAAAGCCAAGTGGCACCTAATTCCACAGAAGTGTCATGGGTCTTCTTTGTAAAAATACGGCCACCAATGCGATCATTTGCTTCTACTATTTTAATGGTAAAACCTGCTTTTTTAAGGAGATACCCTAAATATAAGCCCGAAAGCCCTGCTCCTATGATAACGATGCTTTTATTCATGCTATCAAAGATAGATAAGTTAACGGCAAACCGCCAATAATTTTTCTGAATGAACGTCTAGTGATAAGCAACCTAAACCTTATATTTTAAAAATGTCAGGTTGAACACAGTCTAAACCTATTTGTCCGGTTGAGCATTAGCAAGATCAAAATATATGTTGTGCGAAGATAGCTTACAACATAAGTCGAAATCTCTTAATAACACACAGCTGTCTGGTTGAGCGCAGTCGAAACCTATTTGTCCGGTTGAGCATTAACGAGATCAAAATATATTTAGTGCGAAGATAGCTTACAACGTAAGTCGAAACCTCTTAATAACACAAAACACCATCAACAAAGAAACGACCTGCAATCAAACACCTAAAGCAATTCACAGAAGACAAAGACTATAACAATAAACCTATTCAAACCACGCTGCATAAACAAAATAGTTGTTGCGATTCTTACAGTTTCATAGGCTAAAATTTTCAGCTATCTTCGTAAAACAGCTACGTTGATTAAAAACACACCCATGAAAAACTTACACCACTATATCCAATCACGATGTAACATATCCCAAACCGATAGCCGTCTAGTGGAAACCTATTTTACCTCCCAAAATGTACCAGCCAACACCCTACTCTTAGAAGCCGGAAAAACAGAACGCTATGTGTATTTTCTAAGTGAAGGCATTGTAAAGGGCTATCAAAATGTAGATGGTAAAATTGTAGTACAACATTTAGTCGCCGAGCACGATTTCTTCACCTCCCTAGAGAGTTTTATGAGTGAAACTCCAGCACCTGACTATTACGAAACCATTACCGACTGTAAATTGCTTAAAATCTCTAAACCAGATTTCGAGCTGATCCAAGTGCAATCCACCTTTTGGAGCAACTTTATAAAAACAGTCACCAACGCGCACCTTAATTGTAAAATAGAACGGGTCAAAGATTTCCAGGTATTATCAGCAAAAGAACGCTATCTAAAGTTTATAACACAACAGCCTAACCTAGCCCTAAACGTCTCTGTAGACAATATCGCCTCCTTCTTAGGGATGGAACCGCAATCCTTAAGCCGGATTAGAAAACAGATCACTATCTAACATTTGTTATTTTTCAACGCGGCATTACGGCAGACCTTTACGAAAACAAAAAAACAATAGTGATGAGTAAAGACTTAGCCTTAGTAACCGGTGGCAATGGCCATTTAGCAAACAATCTAATCCGTTTGTTGCTATCCAAAAACCAAAACGTAAGAACAACCGTTAGAGATTTAAATAACACCGCACCTTTTAAAGGTTTAGATGTCGAGGTGGTACAAGCAGATCTTCTAGACAAAGCAGCCCTAAGAAAAGCATGTATAGACGTCACGCACATCTATGCCGTGGCCGCCAACTTTAGCATGTGGGCCAAAGATCCAAAAACAGAGATTTACGACAACAACCTAAAAGGCACCCAAAACCTATTCGATAGCGCCAAAGCATGTGGCATTAAAAACATCGTCTATGTAAGTTCTGTGGCAGCTTTAGACTTTAACACCTTACCAGCCAACGTAGATAATGGCTATAATACAGACCGAAGAAACTGGTATTACAATTCTAAGAACGATTCTGATAAACTGGCTTTAGCCTTAGGTAAAACATACAACATCAGAACCGTTCTCATTTTACCATCGGCAATGATTGGCAGCCACGCCCACAAACTCAGTTATTCTAACAACTTAGTCTATCAAATTTTAAAAGGTGAAATCCCAGTAGATACCAACGTCACCTTAAACTGGGTAGATGTAAAAGATGTGGCGTTTGGCGCTTACCAAGCCATGCTAAAAGGCAAAGACCAAGAACGCTATATCCTCTCTAACCCAACACACACCACCTTACAAGACAGTGTAAACATAGCCGCAAAGCTGTACCCAGGATTACAATTAAAAACCCCTAAAAAAGTACCCAAATGCCTACTGTACACCGTTGCAGGTCTCATGGAGTGCAGCAGTAAACTCACAGGAAAAGAACCCTTATTACAACGGCATTATTTAGATATGTTTTATGGACTAAAACAAGATTACGACATTAGTAAATCTAAAAAAGAACTCAACTTTAATCCTAAACCATCAAAACAAGCTTTAGAAGAGGCACTGACCTACTTAAAAATGGACTGGAAAGTGCAGTAGATGTAATACATAGTTATAATATATAGGAATATAAAACCACTTGGCAAAAGCTTGGTGGTTTTTGCATTTTTCACTTTAGTTTTTGCGATTACGGTTTACCGTAAGTGATTTAGAATAGAAGGTTTTAACTTGGCTTTTGATAAAGAGGATCTATACGTAACTTTACGTATAGGTTTTATAAGAAATAGAATTAACTTTGGGACTCATGACTTTAAATATTTAAAACACTTCTTATTACCTGACTAATTTGTGGGATATGAGTGATAAAAGTTATTATATAACGAGTTAGCCATTATTAGAAAAACGAAACTCACGAATGAATAATACACCAAGAAAGGTAAAATTTTCTACTATAATTAATATCTTGAAAAAGAAACCAATTTCAATAATTTTTGGATTTGGTTTCACTGTTTTTCCATTATTTATTGCTACAATTTTATTAATAATATTTTCATCACTTGGAAATGAAACACCAAAAGTTGATTATGAATTAATAAATTCTAAAGGAAAACAAATTACAGCCGAAATAACAGATATTGAAACACAGTATAATGTTACTATTAATAGCGTTCATCCAACAATTATATCATACAAATATTCAGAAAATGGAAAAGAAACTGAATCAAAATATAAAGTTCTTGAAGAAAGAAAAATAGAAAAATTAGAAATTGGAAACAGTATACAAATTAAAGAACTTAATGGAAATTCGATATTGAAAGACTTAAAACCATATGATTTTGAATCAGGTTTCTTATTACTATTTCCTATTCCATTTCTGATTATTGGATTACCTTTTCTAATTTATTCAATTCGAAAATTGAAAAAAGAAGTAAAACTCTACAAATTTGGAAAAGTGCTTAAAGGAAAAATCGTTTCTATGATGCCTAAATCTGGACTTCCTGTATCTAACGCTGGACAAGGAATTATTGTGCACTATGAATATCAAACATTGAGCGGAAAAAAGATTATTGGAGAATCATTTACAACTGATTTTTCGATTATGAGCGATAAAAAGAAAGGTGATTTTGTTCCAATTTTCGTTTCGATTGAAAATGAGGAAAAATCTTGTGTTGTTCCTAAATTACAATCATTGAGAAATAATTGGAACATTGAATTTGAATAAAATAACAATGGCTAACACCGTATATAATTTATTGCTAGTTCTAGCCTACTTACGAAAATCCTCGCGGATTTTCTATTCGGTTTTTATTTGCTAAATTAGGTACTTAAACACGCAACAAACCATATACAAACACGTTAGCAAACATTTGAAAAAACATTGTAACTAAATGAAAAACTTACTTCTGACATTATTAATTACTTTCCTAATTTCATCTTGTGGAAAAAACCGAAGTAAGAAAATATCAGAAGCTAACGACATAAAAAACTCAAATTCAGAATTTGCAATTAAAAAAGACACTTTTGATTTTACAATAAATGGAGACTTAAGAAAAGTAACATACTTTAATGGCAAGTATTATTGTATGTTTGAAACAAATCAAGAAAACACATCAAACGACTCAAAGAAAATGATTGTACTTGACAAAAAGGGAGCTTTTGTTGAGGACGTCTTCATTCCTGAAGGAATACAGGATATGATTTACTATAATATAAGAATAGAAAATGATAGTCTATTTCTACAAAGAGCACAATTTGATGAGGAAAATTTTGTTTTAGGGAAAGATGTTACGGATTTTCAATCAACCGAAACAAGAGCCTTTAAAACGTACGAAGACGAACTATTTAATGTTTATTCAACTTGTCGTGGAGAATGGGGAGGAACAGTATTCTTTCAAGACAAAAAAACAAATGAACTATTTGAAGGTTCATCAACTTGTCCAATCGTTGTAAATAAAATAGGAACTGAATACTTTGTTACAAATTACATGGGCCATATGATAGGGTTCGCAAGTGTCAATAAAATTTCTGACCCAAGAAATCTCGAAAAATCAAAATGGGATTTTAAAAGTCGTTTTGGAAGTGAAAATCAAAAAGGAGTAGAAAAAGTTCTCGATACAATGGGTTTTTACATTCCTACTTCATTTGTTTCTAATAGCAATTTAGTTCATCTTTACAATGATGATAACGGAACTTATATCGCTGAAATTGAAAATGGTAAAATGAAACCAATCTATACTTTTGATTTTAAATTTTATCCTCAATTCAATCAACAACTAGAAGACGGAAAACTACTTACTTTTAAGGTTGTAGAAACCGAAAAGGATGGAATTTTATTAATTGACGGAAATAATCTGAATTTTAAATTCTTAAACTGAAATAAAAAACGTTTGCTAACACCGTATAAAAATAATTGCGGTTTAGTGCTTAATCAAAGGGTAGTTGCGTGTTTGTAACGTCTGATTTTCCTTCGGAAAATCCTCGCATACAAACCCGCAACTATTCTTATACATAAACGTTAGCACCAATTTGAAGAAACATAAAGAATGCCATATATAACAGATACTGAAATAGAAATCGAGCTTAAAGAGGAGTTGACTACAACTTATATAATTTCTTCACAACATAGAGCAACTGGAAATCCGAACAAAACTGTTTGGACAATAGATTTTGAGGATGAAGTTGAATGTTTTACTCAAACCAAAACTTCCGAATGGATTGAAAGTAATTATGGCTGGGGTTTAAAAGTGATTGATTCAGTTTTACAGTATATTGGTCATAACTATGAGAATGAACTTTTAAAAATCGCCAAATTTGTTGACGGAAGTACAAATGACATTTGGCACGGATATCCAGCGGATTATTTAAGAAGGTCACAAGATAGACCGCCAACATTCGTACTAAAAAGCTGGGTTGACCAAGGATATATGACAAAAGCAAAAATGAATAAAATAAGAAGAGGACAATCGTGCAACCTTTAAAGATAAGCATAAAAGGAGATTATTATGACTGCCAAATTTATCGTGGCAGGTTATATCTATGGGGCTTTGACGGAAGTCTCAAAGTCTACGATTGGACATCTATTATTCAAAGTCTAATCAAGAAAGAGACGGATAAAATTGCATTAACTTTTAGTTTTTTAGATGGTAATTATTTATATAAATCATCATTAATAGAATTATTCAAAGACAAGGATTTCAAAAAACTGTTATTAAAGAAATTTAAACGAGTTGAAGATAAGACCTATGAAATCAGTCAGAAAAAGTTAACTAAATTTTTAATTGGAGAACAAGACACACCAACAGGTATTTTACCGACAGACACAGAAATTTACAGTAACAAGTTATACTTTATTCACGAAAAAGGTTTGTTTTCAAGTTCTGCCCATAGAGGGAAATCTGAAAAGTATTTAGTAAGTTCAAGACCAGCAAAGCTTTGGGATTGTAATTTACTGTCAATAAAAGCCAACAAATATCCTCAAATAGCTTTATCAGGTGGAGACGAAGGTTTATTTGAACTTAACACTTCGAGAGCTCAACCAGAGAACTTAAAAAAAGTAGAGAGCAAAAAACCTATATATCAAGTAAGTAATGAACATTCTTCATTTTCGAATTATTCGTATATGAACATTTATAATTCATCACTTGTAAAAGATTCTTTTTTAGCAACCTTTAAATGGGATGCAAAGCTTCAAATTACTGGTCAAATGGATGTTACCAGAAATTTTGAAACTAAACTTACTGACCGAAATCTGTTTAAAACCAAATCCAAACAACACTTTGTGAGTTGGGGAATAGCCGATAAATTATATAAAGCTAAAAATGGTGGATTTGAAATAATCAAGTATAATAATTACGCAAATGAAGAAAAAGGAGAGCAAAAATTTGAAAAACTAACTTCATTCAATTTACACGCTTGGAAAGGAAAAGTTACAAATGGAGGAAGTGCTTATTTTGGGAATATTGTGGAATGTGAAAATGCACTAATCGTAATATTAAGCGATAACCAAATTATCACCATTCCAGGACCAATTACACGTTGGAGAGTTTATCCAAGGTCTATGAATTACGAGAATCATTTGCACGTAATTCTTGATGACTGTATTCAAATTTATTCATTTAATCAAGATTATTTTTTATCACAAGAGGAAAAAACGATAGGAATTCAATTTAAAAATGAAAAATCGAAAAGAACACCTAGAGGTAGTTATTTTGACGATACAAATGAAACTCTATTTGATGATTTAGACTTGCCATTCTGATAAAAAACTGGCACCAACAATGTATATAAAACATAGCTAATATAGGATTTTCGAAAGGTTATAGTGTATTTTCGAAGACCGCCAAACTTTAAATTTGGCTTTTAGTAAAATAAAGAGAAAAAGAAAAATCTAAAAATTAGGCTCGTGTATAATCCGAAAAGTTAGAGTTTATTTATACGCTACTTTTCATATACGGAGACGTTGTATACAATATGGAAGAAAACATTCATGACACAAGAGAATTGAATAAAATAGGGTTGTATTCATATTTAGAAGAGTATGAGTACCCAAACCTTGAAAATTTACTTGAAAGTGCTATAGAAAAACTTCATGCTGAATTCAAAACAGTTACAAAAGAATATACTGAAGAAATTGAGAAAGAAGACAAAGGTGAATTTTCAAATGTCCCCTACATTGAAGATGAAATTTTTTCTATTCAAGATAGATTGTTGTCAATTTATGAGATGATTATTGTAAATGACTACAAAGAATTTGAACTAATTTTAAAAAGATTATTGAAGGCTTCATTAGACTTTGAAGAAAAAGATTTTCGCTCATTTAATAACTTAAAGCCTATCTTAAAGGATAAAGGAATTAAATTTTCTGAAGTAAAAAGTTATAATGATATCAACGATTTAAGAAAAGTTAATAATCATATTAAACACAGTAAAATTGTACAAATTCCAAACGACTTAAAGCAAATATTAGAATTTAAAAATGAGGAAAAGTTGAGTTATCTTGAACTTATGCAATTTCACAAAAGAGTTAAAGACTTGCGATATGGTTTTATTTCGGACCTAAAAGAAAAAATATTTTCACACCTTTATGAATTTGACGAAAATCGAATAGAAAACATTGCTTCTAGAATGTTGAAAAGAATGGACAGTAATCATATAGGCATTTTAATTAAGAAATTAAAAGAATTGAAGTAATACTGTATTCAACACCGTGTATAATTAATGGCTAGTCCTCGCCTACTTACAAAAATCCTCGCGGATTTTCTATTCGGTTTTTATTTATTAACTCAAGCATAAAAGACAAATTAGCTATATTCAAAAAACATTACCTAAAAGCAAAAAAAACTGAATGACAGAAGATTTAAGACTAGATTATGATGCTTTTTTAAGATCATTTAAAAGAAATACTGATGTTCCTCATTCAATCTTGTTAGGAGCTGGTGCTTCAATAAGTTCAGGAATTCAATCTGCATATGACTGTATTTGGGAATGGAAAAAAGACATTTATCTCTCTAAGAATATAAACGCATCTGATTATTATAAAAATTACAAAGAGGATTCTGTTAGAAAAAGCATACAAAAATGGCTGGATAGTCAAGGAGAATATCCTGAATTAGACTCTAATGAAGAATATTCCTTTTTTGCAGAAAAAGCATATCCAATTAGTGATGATAGAAGAAAATACTTTTTAAGTCTAATAGAAAATAAAGAGCCATATATTGGATATAAACTATTATGCTTACTTGCAGAGCATAATATCATCAAGTCTGTTTGGACTACTAATTTTGACGGACTTATTGTTCGCTCAGCTCATCAGAACAAGCTGACACCAATAGAAATAAATCTAGATAATGTAGACAGAATCTATCGGAATCAAAGCAACAAAGAACTTCTTGCAATCGCTCTTCACGGTGATTATAAATTCAGTTCATTAAAAAACACAGTAGAAGAGTTAGATTCACAAAATGAAGTGTTTATTGAAAATCTATCTAATTATCATCTAGATAAAAATTTGATAATTACTGGTTATAGTGGAAGAGATAAATCTTTAATGGACGCATTAACAAAAGCTTTTACTCGAAAAGGGGCTGGAAGATTGTATTGGTGTGGTTATGGAAGTGAAATATCGGACGAAGTAGCTAAGTTGCTTAGAACTGTTCGAGATTCTGGAAGAGAAGCTCATTACGTAACAACAGACGGATTTGATAAGACTATAATTCATTTAGCTAAATCAGCATTTGAGGATAATGATTCTCTTTCACAAGAAATTCAAAATGCACTTGAGAGCTCTGAAAATCAAGAGTATTTAAAAACAGAGTTTCATTTAGATTTTTCAAATACAGGAAAATATATTAAAAGTAATTTACACCCTGTTGTTTTCCCAAAAGAAGTATTTCAATTTGAAATTGACTATAAGGATGAAAAACCTTGGAGTTTTTTAAAAACCATTTGCCAAACAAATAATATTTGTGCAGTACCCTTTAAAAGAAAAGTGTTTGCCATAGGAACACTAACCGATATTTCAAAGGCATTTAATGGTCTTTTAAAAAGTGATATTAAAAGAGAATCTATAAGTAAGTTTGATGTCGAAAATGTATCAGCTTTCAAATCTTTAATGCTGCAAGCAATTTTGAAGCATTTTGCTAATGACAAAAGAATTTCCACCAATAATAAAAATAAAATATGGTTGACTTCCAATGAAAGCGAATATAAAAGCATCAAAATTCATAAAGCACTATTTCTTTCATTTTACTTTGATAAAAACAAAAGTTTTGGTTACTTAACTTTTACACCTACAATAAATTTAACCTCTGACCTAGAAATTTCAAAAACAGAAAAATTAACTATTAGTAAATACAACTTAGAGAAATTATATAACAATAAGTATGACGAAATATTAGAAAACTGGAATAAGCTTTTATTTAATAAACCTAGAATAAAATTTGAATACCCTCTTCAATCAGGTAGTGGTCTTGAATTTCAAATATCTTCAAGTACTGCTTTTGGAGAAATAAATGTTCTAGACCCTAAATTTAGAGGTTACGAACCAAAAGAATACGACAATAGACAAACTCAATTTAAAGGTGTTCAATTTTTAGAACCACAACTTGTTTTTCGTAACATTTCATCAGATATGGAATTCAAAGATTACCATCCAATGAGAGGTTTAGTAAATAATCGTCCTTATGATGTTAATCTAAATGGAGTAATCTTATCTAATGAAATAAACTTATCTGTTATTTGTGGAGGAAAATATTCAAATAAGTTTTATGCCTTTCTTTCCCAATTACAAACAAAACACTCAACAGACAATAAAAACCCTGATTACTTAATAGATTACCCAGGCTTTACATCAATTTATAATATTCCGTTAAACATTCCATACTTTGAGAATGATGGGAGTTGGTTGGATATTGATTTTAGAGGTGAAAATGAACTTGAAGCACACGAGAATGCAATTAAACTAGCTAGACTTATAACTTCAAAAATTGAACAAATAGCGAATACCCAAAGTCAAAGTACTATCGTTATTTTTATTCCAAACGAATGGCAAAATTTTGAAAGTTTTGTAAACAAAGAAGAAAGTTTTGACTTACACGATTATGTAAAAGCATTTGCTGCTTCAAAAGGAATTGCGACTCAATTAATTAGAGAGAAAACATTAGAAGATAATTTAACTTGTCAGATTAATTGGTGGTTATCATTATCATTTTATGTGAAATCATTAAGAACACCTTGGATTTTAAATAATCAGGAAAAAAATACAGCATATGCTGGAATTGGATTTAGTCTTTCTAAAATAAAAGATAAATCAGAAATTGTTATTGGTTGTAGTCACATTTATGATTCAAACGGTCAGGGTTTAAAATATAAGTTATCTAAAATCGATAACTATTTCCTTGATAAGCAAAACAATCCTTTTTTATCATTTAAAGATGCTTTTCAATTTGGGGTTTCAATTAGAGAGTTATTTTACGAATCACTAGATAAACTTCCTGAAAGAGTAGTTATACACAAAAGAACAAAGTTTACACAAGATGAAATAGACGGAATTAAAGCTAGTCTTCATAAAGCTGGAATCAAAAAAATAGACCTTATTGAAATTAATTTTGAGCCTGATGCTCGTTTTGTAGCAATGAGTGTATATAACAAAGAACTACAAGTGGATAAGTTTCCAATTTCAAGAGGAACTTGTATTGTCACTAACAAACATACGGCTTTATTATGGACCCACGGAATTGTACCTTCTGTTCGACAACCAAATTGGAAATATTTTCTTGGAGGAAGAAGTATTCCTGCTCCAGTAAAAATAACTAAGCATTATGGAGAATCTAATATTGACTTAATTTCGACCGAAATTTTAAGCTTAACTAAAATGAATTGGAACTCATTAGATTTATACTCAAAACTTCCTTCAACTATCGACTCATCAAATAAGATTGCGAGAATTGGAAAGTTACTTGCTAGATTTGAGGGTAGAACTTATGATTATAGATTGTTTATATAAGATAAAAGCCATTTGCCAACACCGTATCTATTTTATTGCCAGTTCTAGCCAACTTCTGAAAACCCAAACAGATTTTATATTCAGCTTCTATTTATTAAATTTGAAGCCTAAAACACATAACAAACCATAAACAAAACTTTTGGCAGTAATTGTCTACTTAAATTATATTAAATATTATCAAAAAATAAAAACATGAAAGCATTATCAATTATAGGAATAGTTTTATCTACTTTTTTTATCATCTGGATTCTAATTGCCATAGGCAGTAATGGAGCAATAAGCATGCAAGAAGCTGGTCCTGCAATAATTATATTTGGATTGTTTTTTCTAGCTTTATCAATAGTTAGTCTAGTTTCATCAATTAAATTCAAAAAACTTAAATAACTTCGATTTAAATTATAAAATAAAATCATTTAATGTCTTTTTTTAGTTAAGATCTGTAACACTCGAAATAAACACATGAGTACAAAACAACTCAATCACTTAGAAGCTTTTCTTAAAAATGAAATGTTACAACTCAAACTGATGAGTTTCACCATTAAAAAAGCGAGTAAACGCTTTAATTTACCCAAAGATCAGGTTAAAAGCACTTACTTAAAGGTGAGGTCGATGATAAGAAAAGAGGCTATAAATAGAGGAATAGTTTACCTTTTATTAAGCACTATATTCTTGTTTGTCGGTATCAAATCTGTGCAAGGGAACTCAGGTTATATCTATTTAGGAGGCTTATTACTTGGTTCTGCTGGAATGCTATCAGCTTTTGGCTATTTCATCTTAGCGATAAAAGGTAATTCTAAATAATAAAATAGTATACAATGATACATAGCAAATGTAGAATATTCTAATGTATTCTAAGCCCTACCCTATCCAAGTAAATCCACACTGATCCCCTATTCCATTTTCATTCACTAAATAAGTTGCTTAATCATCTGGAGACCAAAAGGCAAGACGTCTTGTCATTGGATAAAGCCATACGTAATCAATCTAAAAAACATAACATAAAAATATGACTTGGATCTTGATTACCCTGTTTATAATATTAGCCAGAGCTCTAATGGCGTATCTAAAAATAAGAGACAACAAAAAATACCAAATGTAGCACAACTTAACGGAATTAAAATTAATACCATGTAACGTCCCTACTATAGGGATAATTCCGCACTGTTGTGCCATAACATCATATTTTAAGTTAAACACCTATAATACAGTAATATACTAAATATTTTAATACAGGTTATAGCGTGGTTATAGCATGCTTATAAGATGCTTAAAACAAGCTTATAGCATAATAGATAACATGCAGTGACGAATAATACCAATATCCAGAAGCGTAATTCAGACTTATTACCTTAAGAGGTGCACAATCCATTCCTAATCCTAACCAGATACAGACACAGAGAGGTCATTGAAAAAATCAACAATAGACAAAACCAGTCTCATAAAAGCAATTGACATAAAATAATACAGGCCTCCAAATGTAATATGACTTCTAGCCTATTTACTAAAGTCCTCACAGCGTAGCTATTCAAATATTATTTCCTAAATTAGAGCCTCAAACACGCAACACATCCAAAACCAACCCAAATGAAAAAAATAACCGCCATCCTCATCCTAGCAGTCCTGCTCGTTGCTTTCAAGGATCAAGACTTAAAAGGCTACATCACCTTGTTTGAAGATGGAAGCAGCGCCAAATATTACAAATATGGTGACAGCCATTATTTCGAATCGTTTGCTAACGACAAAGAAACAATTGGCGGCAAGGAATACTATGTACGATACAGAAAATACGGTTGGGGAACTGTAGATACCACCTATTACAGAAAAGGCTCGGAAAACTACTACCATATAAATAAAAAGACCTTAGAAGAATCGATTATCCTCCCTGTCAACCCTAAAGTGGGCGATCAGTGGCTAGAACATGATAACAGCTGGAGCTACGAAGTGATTGCCAACCAACAAAAGTTTAAAACACCAGCCAATAAATACAAAAACTGTATTAAAGTGCGCTGTAAACAACTCACCAATAAGGATAAAAGAAAAAATAAAGAATACCTACTCTACTATTCACCAGAATATGGATATGTGGGTAATGTAGATGGCAAAGGCAAAATTTTAAGCTATCTAAGCGACGTAAAACTCAACGCCAAAGAAGGAGAGGTTATTGGTGAGCACTAAGGGCAATATACGCTTATAATAGAAATAGCATCGGCTTCATATCAAAAATTTAAAACATGCACAAAACAATACAAATAGCGTTATTTCTCATATTAACCACCAGCATAGGGTTCGCACAATCTGAAACCATTAACATAAAGTCCGAACACCTCAAAGAAGCCAACTACCTAAAAATGGATGACTTCTATCTCACGCACTATTTATATATCGATTTGTTCTTAAGAGAGAACTTATTTCCAACAGCAAGTCCAAAGGAGGTGTCATCCATACTTAAAGCCATAAAAGCATATGTTTCTGTAGAGACGCCGTTAGAAATTGAGATCGAAAAACCTGGCGATAGTAATTATTTAATTAAAATGGCCATATTAAAAAAAGACGATGGCACAGAACTTTTAATTGCCTTTACCAATTGGAGTACAAAAGAGCAGAAATTTGAAAAAGACATCAAAAGGGAAAATGATTCCTACACAAGATGGTATTTTCTCAATGATAACAAAATGACCTATAGAAAAGATATGTCTGGAGAAAGTGATTATACTGCATTAAGTAAGTCCGATTTAGCAAATGCCTATCTCTTTGACGAACGTACAGAAAACGATACTCAAATTAAAAGCACTATTGACGAAGCACTAAAAGAAACCGATCTATTAGATAATATTACCACGCAACTAATACAATTAAAATATCAAATTTTTAAAAGAGATACCAACAATTTTAAAAAGCAAGTAGACTATTTAGACACCCTAATTGAAACCAATAAAGCACATGTAAATCTCAAAGGCATAAAAATGGCTTTTGAGGCTACTAAATTTCAAATAGAATTAATGAACAAAAATTAGGCATAGTTTACTTATATCCTGTTTAATTTACGGGATAGGGGTTATAAAATCTGTTTTATAACGAGTTAGCCATCAGTTAAAAAAAAATATGACGCAGAAAAATAATCAATCAAATTTATTAACAATTATATATGTTGGAATTAGCTGCATATTCCTTGGCGGATTTATTGGAGCGGTTACAAATATTATAAATGGAGCTGTAAGTCCGACCTATTTCAGAAATGTTATGGGATGGGATTTTTATGAAATTTGGCTTGCGAGTATTGCGCAAGGAATTTTTGAAGGATTAATTTATGGCGTTATTTTTTCGATAATATTTACAAGTGCTTTCAGTTTGATAACAAAAAATACGGGAACATATAAATTTGCCTTTAACCAGCTTTTAAAAATAATTCTATTGGTAATTCTATGTTGGATTATTGGAGGAATAATTGCAATTTTACTTGCAACTTTAAGCCCAGATTTTTACCAATCAAATTTTTATAACGTTCCGACTGATAAAACTGAAATGCTAAAATATGCTTGGGTTGGAGGCTCAATTTGGGGCGGAATGATTGGCGGTATATTAAGCGCATTTTTTAGTGTGATTTTACTAAAAAATAATTGGAATGGAAAAGCATCGCGGATAAAACCGAATGGCTAACAACGTATAAAAACAATAGGGCAATTGTAGCAATACCGAATGGTTCGGGCGCATTTGCGAGGGCGCCAAATTTTTAAATTTGGCTTGTGTTTAACCGAATAGTAACAGTTCATTTTCAGCCCTACTGTTCTTATACACAAACGTTGCATGTAATTTAAGAAAAACGTAACGAAATGATTGAAATTAACGGTTGGGCTGTAATACGAGAATCTTATAAAGAAGAAGATGACGATAATGAACTTTTGAACGCGACTATAAAGCAAATTGAATCAAAAATAAACGAATTAGATTATAGCAATGAATTTTATTCTTTAAAACGTCTGAATGGAACATATCATTTATCTATTATGGTAAATCATAATCATCGGGCTGTAACTGAACACGTAATTGACTTTTTTAAATGGTTAGCTCTAATTTCAAAAGGTACTTATGGTATCATGTATGTGCAAGATGATGAAGATACGGAAAGAGGAAACGAGGCTAAATTTAAAGTATGGTCTATAAAAAAAGGAAAAGTGGCTGAATTAGATGATATTTATCTTTCACCATTGAATCCAGAAATTGAAGAATAAAAATTGCAAACAACAACGTGTACAGTTAATTACAATGTTCTTCCCTACTTGCGAATATTCCTTCGGAATTTTCTCTGATTCGTATTTGTTTACTAATTTAGTGGCGTAAACCACGCAATATCCAAGCGCAGCAAACAGATAAAGTAAACCATACAGAAAACCGTTAAGCATAATTTCCAAAAGGCTCAACAAGTAAATTTTCAGAAACCATTCCAAGAAAATAAAAATAGATTTTATTGAAAATGAAACCCAAAACAAAATATACTAAAAGCGGAAATTTTAATATTGCGTATCAAGTTATGGGTAATGGTCCTGTTGACATAGTTTACATCCCAGGTTGGGTTTCAAACATTGACATGATGTGGGCTGAACCTAGACTTGCTGGTTTTTTAACAAGGCTAACATTATTCTCTAGATTGATTGTTTTCGATAAAAGAGGTACTGGACTTTCAGATCGTTCGGATGAATATTCAACTATGGATGGAAGAATGGAAGACATAAACGCTGTATTAGATGCTACTAATTCGAAGAAAGCATTTTTATTTAGCCATTCAGAAGGCGGATCTGTTAGTCTTTTATTTTCTATAAATTATCCTCAACGAACCTCAGGAATAATTGGATTTGGAATTTTTGCAAAACGTAGATATTCTCAAGATTATCCTTGGGCTCCCACAGATGAAGTACGAGAGTTGTCTTATAGAATGATAGAAGATAATTGGGCTTATGGTTACATGAATGGATTGCGCACTTTAGCGCCTTCCTTAGCTCAAGACAAAGGTTTTATGGATTGGCTGGCAAGTTACTTGCGTTCAGGAGCAAGTCCTGGCGCAGCATTAAATTTACAGCGTCAAAACACACATATTGATGTTACTAAGGTTTTAAGCGATATAAAAACTCCTACTTTATTACTCTTTCGAAAAGGTGACAAAGACATTCTTGTAGAAGAAGGTAGATATTTAGCGGAGAAAATCACTAATTCTAAGTTAGTAGAATTCTCAGGCAAAGACCATCTTTTTTGGACAGGTGACACCTATTCAGTTTTAGCAGAGATTGAAGAATTTGTTACTGGAATGCGTCCAAACAAATCAGAATTTCTAAAAATAAAACAGAAAACGGACATCAAGATAGAAACTATAATGTCTGAAAATTATCTTTACAATCTTAAAGTTGAAGAATTTGCTAAATTATGTGGACGAAGTTTAACGGTATTTAAAAGAGATTTCAAAAAGCAATTCGCTACTACACCATATAGATGGTTAAAGTCAAAACGGCTAGACTACGCCAAAACACTTTTACTTGAAAGTGACTTGAACATAAACCAAGTATGTTATGAGAGTGGATTTAAGAATAACTCTCATTTTATTCAATCATTTAAAGAAAAGTTCAAGTCATCTCCTAATCAATTCAAGTCAAAACATAGAGGTAAATAATTTTCTGATGAATCATTTGGCCCTTAGAACACATTATTAGGATTTTTAAGCAAATCAAAGTTGTTTCTTTTAGTTGAATTTTGTTACATAACAAAACAACTAATGAAATGAAAAAAGTAGTTATAGTAATTTACGGAGCAATAGCATATATCATATTTCTTATTGCTTTTCTTTACGCTATTGGGTTTGTAGGTAATATATATCTTCCAAAAACAATAGATTCTGGAACAGAACCTTCATTAATTAATGCCATATTAATCAATCTTGCAGTACTAAGTGTATTTGCATTACAACATAGTATTATGGCAAGACCAAAATTTAAAGAATGGTTTAACTCTATTTTTAACCAAGCTATTGAACGAAGCACTTATATTCTACTATCAAGTTTGGCATTAATTTTAATTTACTGGCAATGGCAACCAATAACAACTGTAGTTTGGAATGTGGAAAATAAAATTGGCTTTACCATTTTAACAGGAATATTCTTTTTAGGCTGGCTTATTGTATTTCTTTCTACATTTATGATTAATCATTTTGAGCTTTTCGGTCTTAGGCAAATCTTTGATAATCTAAAAAACAAGCAAACTCCACATCCAAAATTTCAAACAAATTATTTCTATAAATTGGTAAGACATCCTATAATGTTAGGTTTTCTAATTGCTTTTTGGGCAACACCTGTAATGACATTGGGACATTTATTGTTTAGTAGTGTAACCACACTTTACATTTTTATAGCTGTAAAGTATTTAGAAGAAAAAGATCTTCGTAAACATATTGGAGAAGCATATGAAATATATCAAAAAGAAGTTCCTATGATAATTCCGTTTACAAAAAAATAATTCTATAAATATAACGATAAGACAAACATTTATTTATTATAAAACAATTTCAAAATCTAACACTCATATTACTTATGCCTATTGGAATTATTTCCTGTGATTCTCAAAAAAAAGAAGTCGGATACGGAAAAGCGACAAAACAACTCATTACTATTTTAGAAAGTGACCCAGCACTAAAATCAATGTTGGAGTCTTCATTATTACAAGCAAAAGAGATCAATCCAGACAGGAATACAAACCCAGCTCAAACCCTTGAAGACTACTATCATTTTATAACATGGACAGAAACCACAGTGCCATGGGCAATTATCAAGAAAGAAGCATATCCTGAAATATTTGACAATATCGTTCAAGGATTATGCGCTTTTTATTTCCTAATTGATCAGCCACTCCCAGAGTTAGAAGAGAAGGGTTTGGTAAATAACTCCTTACAGTATTACGAACCGTTTGCCCAATGGTTGGTTACTTTCAGCAAATCATGGGGCGACTACTTAGACACTGAAGATTCTTGGAATGAAGTGTATCATCAAATGGCATTTAACGATACTAATTTCGGTCTACAAAATGGATGGTATGAAGATCCTTCAAATTGGAAAACTTTCAACCAATTCTTTGCCAGATACTTGAAATCTCCTGAGATGCGGCCAGTAGCAAGTCCAGATTTAGATGCTGTAGTAGTATCATTTGCAGACTCAGAACCACAGGGAGTATGGGGAATTGATATCACCTCGAATCTGATAGAAAAAGAAGGAGTTCCTGTAAAGTCTGCTACTCTCAAATCTATAGCAAAACTTATTGGTGATGATAGTGAGTACACAGACGCATTTGTCAACGGCACGTTTACGCATTCTTTCCTGAATGTCAATGACTATCATAGGTATCACTTTCCTCTAAGTGGAACAATAAAAGAAGTCAGGATAATTCAAGGTATCAATCCTACTGGCGGACATCTTTCGTGGAACCAAATAAACAACAGATATGCATTTAATCCAAGTGCGAAAACGGGATGGCAAACCTTAGAGACCAGAGGATGTGTTATACTAGAAACTATTAAATATGGACTAGTCGCGCTAATGCCTATTGGGATGATAGCCGTTGGTTCTGTGAATTTCGAAGAAAATGTAACTCCTGGAACAGCCGTAAATAAAGGTGATATGCTCGGTCATTTTGCTTTTGGTGGATCGGATTTCATAATGATTTTTCAGGAAGGTGTAACTTTTACTTTAGATTCTCCCATGCAAAAACATGGCAATTCATATAAGCACATTTTAACGGGTGAGCGCTTAGGGCTTTTATCTAAACAGAAATAATGCAACAAAATTTGTATTAATCTTTGTGGAAAGCAACAATGAAACAAGGTCAGATTTTAGTGCAAAAGGAAATAACAATATTATCAATTTTTAGCAAATGATGATGGAATATATCTAATGACAATAAATATTCTAGAACAAGAAACTTTTGAGAAATTTAAAATGTATTACGAATAAAAAACTATGCCCAACATTGGGTAAAATTAATTACTAGTACTAGCCCACTTCCAAAAACCCTAAACGATTTCCTATTCCATTTTTATTCACTAAATTAGTTGCGTAAACCACACTCATCCAAGTGCAGCGAACAGACAAAGCAAACCACATACAACAAATTCACACACAAGCTGATGACAGAAATATTTACCACAAAAAAACTAGAAAAGTTAATAAAAAAAAGAATTGAAGATAAAACGCTGAATATTGAAAATATTTTTGGTAAATGGAATGCTTCTGTATTATATATTGCAAGAAAAAAATGTTTGATTTTTGTTAATTCTAAAAGTTTCTATTCTGTTATTATTCCGAGGTTTTCAACGACTGAACTAGATAAAATTCATTTATATTTCCTTGAAAATTTTTACGCACAATTAGATTTTGAAAAAATTAAGACTGATGCAGAATTTCTTGCTGATAATGTTGGAGAGTTGAAATTCTACGCGACTGATAACGATAAAAAAATAACTGGAATCATCAACTATAATATTTCAAAGATAGACTACCTTAAATATGACTATGATGCTTTTAATTCTTCTGTGATTAGAGAATTAACAGAGAAATTGAATTTGACACCTTTTAAACAGTTGAATTGGAATCACCCCAAAAAAATAATGAGTGAAATTATAGAAAAAGCCCGTTAGTAAAACTATATATAATCCATTCCAACTCCTAACCTACTCAGAACATCCACACAGATTTCCTATTCCATCGGCAGGTTATAAACCAGCCATCCACACCCACACAACCTATTAATTCACAACCAACTACAACACAAACCCCTATAACTATCATAACCAAGCGCATGTTTTTATTAGAAATGGCATCTAAAGAGATAAAAAATAGATACTATGAAAAACACATTGAAAATGAATTCAACTAGCATTACGTCTTTAGTATTATTAGCCGTTATGGCACTTTTTACAGCATGTAATGATGATGATATTGAAAGTAGCGATACCGATACCACAACAGGAACAGACACCTCTACCTATATTTTGGTAGTAGACCAAACAGGGCAAGGTGCAGATATAATTAATCACGATGGTGACGAAATATTTAGTTGGGACTTTGATGCCGCAATAGGCAATGATGCCAGTCTATTAGATGACGGTAGTATGTTAGTGTGTCTAAAAGCCAGCGATGCGGCCATTACCTTTGGAGGGTATGGTGGTGTGTTTCAAAAAATAAATGCTGACCAAACAACAGATTGGGAAGTGTCTTATAGCACCACCACACAAACAGCCCATCATGATGTAGAATACTTAGCGAATGGCAATATTATATTCCCAGTATGGGAACAGCTTCTAGTAAGTGATGCAACCGAAATGGGGTTTTCAGGTAGTCAAGACATTTATCCTGAAGCAATCATAGAAATGAATCCTGTAACCCAAGAAATTGTTTGGGAGTGGCATGTTACAGATCATTTAATACAAGATCATGACAGCACCAAACTTAATTATGGTACCGTACAAGACAATCCTAATAAAATAGATATCAACTACAACAGCGCGCAAGCCAATGGAGATATCATGCACATGAATGGTATTACTATAGATGAAACTAATAATATTATCTATGTAACAATTAATAACTATAGCGAGATTTGGGTGATTGACCACAGCACAACAACAGCGCAAGCAGCAACAAGTACGGGCGGAAACTATAATTTAGGCGGAGATTTAGTGTACCGTTTTGGTAACCCTTTAGCTTACGATAATGTAGGAGACGTCACCATAAACGATGTCCATTATCCTAATTTGTTAGATACAGGAAACATGTTAGTGTTTTCTAACAACATTTACGATAACCAATCAGCGGTTTTTGAATACCAATTAAATCCACCATATCAACTTGTTGCAGGTGAAGATAACGAACCTGAACTGGTATGGTCATTCACCGATTCAGAACTATACAGCGCTGGATTAGGAGGAGCCGTACGTACACCAAACGGAAATACACTTATTGCAGAAGGTAGAGACGGCATCGTTTGGGAAGTGTCCGATAGCGGTGAAGTCTTATGGAAATATGCCGGATACGATACCCTCTGGAGAGTCTACGCCATACCTGTAGATGACGATCGACTTTCGTTTCTAGGAGTGAATTAAAAAACAAAGTACTTACAAAAAATGACTTTTACTTAAACCTTAGTAAAAGTCATTTTTTTATGGCACAGAAATCCAAATCCATTCCTATCAGCGCAAACCAGATACAACAACGTCCAAAATCAAATTCAAATACGCTGTATAGTGTAGAAGAACCATAGATCGTGTTCCTCATTAAACCACTATAAATACTATTAGGATTAATGTGTTTCTAATACATTATGCCTAATTTTGATTTAAACTAAAAAACATGACATCCAATAAGTTAATTTTCACACTACTATGTCTTTGTGCGACCTGTATAATAGTGGCACAAAAATTCGAACCAGAAGATGGTAAATGTTTAGTTTTTGTCGGACAAGATTTAGAGGCTACCGGAGGTTTAGAGGATTATAATAATGGGTACACAGATTATTTTGATGCACCTGCTGGAGTAACCATATACACCAACTTATCTCCTAATAATGAATCTTACGGCCACTATAACAAAGGGTTAGACGGGATAAAAACAAAAGTAAATTGGGGTGCTGGTGATTCTTGGGCTAATCTTTACCTTCAAGATTCTACGTATCAAAATACTGCTTTAGCAATAGGGCTATCTATGGTTAATCATGAAAAAAGTGTTGCAAAAGGAAAACTTGACTATTTAATTAATGAGCTAGCGGATTGGATTAAAGCGACTAAGCGTCCTGTTTTCTTAAGAATTGGTTATGAATTTGATGGTTGGGATTGGAATCATTATAACAAGAAACATTATCTTAAGGCGTGGCAAAGAATACATGCCATTCTCAAAGCTAAACAAGTAGATAATGTTGCTTTTGTCTGGCAATCTAAAGGAGCAGGTTCTAACCAAAAGGTGTTAGAAGAATGGTATCCTGGTGATGATTTAGTAGATTGGTGTGCGTATTCCTATTTTGGGCAACCAGATAAAGAAATGATTGTGTTTGCAAGGAAACATAAAAAGCCGGTATTTATTTCAGAAGCAACTCCGGTAAGGCAAATAGACAATTTATACTTTGATTCGGATCTAAAAAAAGTGAAACTAGAAAAAACAATATGGAAAGACTGGTTCATACCTTTTTTCCAGACTATACAAGAAAATTCTGATGTAATAAAAGCCTTTAGTTATATAAATTCGGATTGGACGTCTCAGCCTATGTGGATTACTAATGCGACCTTTAATAAGGTAGACTCCCGAATTCAAGTTAGTCCATACGTATCCCAAAAATGGATTGAAGAACTAAAAAAATCAAAATACTTAAATGCTTCAGATGGATTGTGGAATACAAAAATAAAAAAATAGACATAGTTCAGCTTATATCCTGTTTAATTTAGGGGATATAGGTTATAAAATCTGTTTTATAACGAGTTGTGTGTAATTATGAAAATGACATTCAGGACAATAAATATCATCCTTTTAACACTTTGTTTTAATCCATTATTTGGACAAACAAATGTACTTATTCCGAATAAAGGAATTGAGGGAATATCTATTGTGATTGACTCATCCAAAATTTCGGATGTTATTGAAATGTATGGAACTGAATATACTTTATCCGAAAAGACTTTGATAACAAACTATCGTTACAACAAAATCGGATTAACTTTTCAAATTGACCCATATGACAAAAACCAAATTGTTAGGTCAATTTCAGTTGAATCGCCTTTTAAAGCAACAACAGAAAACGGAATTGTACTAAATGAAAGTACAATGAAAGACGTCTGGAATACATACAATGACAAAGGTTGTTTCACATCAAAGACTTATGCTTGGAATACTCAAAATGGAATTTCTTACTATATCAAAAAAGACCCAAATGCAAAAGGATATGATACAGAAGAGAAAATATTCAAAATAGAAATAAACAATGATGGCGATTTTGGAATTTCTTCAAGAACAAACTTCGAGTTTAATGATGAACCTGTAAAAGAAAAATTAAACAGTTTGATAGCAATTCTTAAATCGGACAGTTTCAACTTTCAGAAATTAGACAGTTTTTGGAGTAAAGAGAAAATTACAGAGGAAGAACCATATGGTCTTGAAAAAAAGACAGTTTTTAGAAGAAAAATTGAATATGGACTGACACAGGAAAACATAGAAATTAGAATTGTTGGAAGTTCTTACGACTTGAATATTATTGAAAACAATAATAAGCTAGCCTATTTAGAACTGATAGACAATGAAGAACAAAAAACTCTAGTTAAAAGAATAGAGAACCCAAGATTAGAGAATACAGACTTTAATGTTTACACTTTTGGGACATTCTGTGGAATTGCAGGAACACCACCAATTAAATGCCAAGAAATGCTTGACCTCATTAATAGAAATGACTCTAGTGAGTTAGCAAAATGGTTGCAATCATTAAATCCAGAAATTGCTACTTATGGTTATATTGGACTACAGTACCTAGTCCAGTATGAAATTGATATTCCTGAATTTTGGTTTACACGAATGAGAATATTAAATAAATCTGAAACACAACTCAACACTTGTCAAGGCTGTATTTTTGGAGTAACAGAAAGAATTTCAGATGTATTAAAAGAAAAGAATTTAAAACAAATATATAGGTCATTTAAAGAAAGTGGATGGCTAAAATAACTACACACAACACCGTGTATAATTAATTGCTTTGGTCGTTGCTTATTTGGAAAATTCCTTCGGAATTTTCTCGCGTTCGTTTTTGTTTACTAAATTAGTTGCTTAAACACGCAACAAACCATATACGTATTCCAAGATCAAATCCTAGTAATATTTAGTTTTATTTTTTATGCTGCATATTGCTGAAGAACCACATATGGT
>NZ_JABFDK010000039.1 GCF_013403865.1 Winogradskyella costae | reverse complement strand
CTTCTAAACGGCTAAAAGAAATCTTTTGAACGTCTAAATATTAACAAAAAAGAGTCAACCTATATCAGTATAATACAGAAACCACAAAAATTAAGTTTTGAAGAGAATAATATCACTATCAATTATTGGAATTCTATTTGCAATTGTACTTTACTACTCGTATCAATTCGATAATTTATTTAGAATTTTCTTTTTTCTGATTTTAGGAATTTCATTCTTTTTTATTTTCTATAAAACCACATCTGGAAACTATACCGATTACAAAAAAAATCAAAAAGCTATTAGTTATTTACCGACATTAATCGGAATCGGATTTATCCTTTTAAACATTGGAATATATTATCATTTTGAGAATAAACTAAATTTACCATCCTTAATTAAAGCCCAAAATCACGGAGTTTACGCTGATTTTAAAGAAAATGGACAATACATAATCAAAAGTGGCAGTTGGGCGACTAAAGTACATCAGTATGGGACTTATAAATTGGAGGATAATATAATCATTGCAGACAAATTAAAATATGATGATGTTTTGGTTTCAAATAGATTTCTAATAAGTTTTATTCAAAACTCGGATTTAATTAATCAGTTAGAAATTGAAAATTTTAAAAGCGGAAAATATCTATTGGAAATTGACTCAAACGGAAATGAAATTAAAAATAGACTTATAGATTTTGACAAAGAGCATAATGAGATATTTGGTTCATATAAATTTGAAATAACAGAAGATAATAGAAAAAACTCAAACGCCGGAAAAATAGAAAACGGGATTAAACCGAATAATTAGAAATCTGAATGAAACAACGAAATGCCAACACCGTGTATAATTAATTGCTTTTTTGAGCTTCCTTTCGAAAATTCCTGCGGAATTTTCACGGGTTCGTAAAAGTTTGCTAAATTAGTTGCTGAACCACGCAACTAACCATACACAAAACCGTTGGCAGCAAGTTGTGCCGATCTACAATTTTCCATCTTCCTCTTATATTCTGTACTTGTTTTTTAAGTTAAAT
>NZ_JABFDK010000038.1 GCF_013403865.1 Winogradskyella costae | reverse complement strand
CGCCTTTTTTGAAAACCCTTACTATTAATTTAGTAAGGGTTTTTTGCTTTTGATTTATAAGGAACTTAGAAATTGAAAGATTAAACAACCTTGGTCAACTATATACCAAGACTTAACCAATCAATATTTTCACTATTCTTATTTTTTTTCTTATTCTTTATTAGGATAAAATAGTGGTGAAATAAAACGAGTAGCTTGAACTAAATTTAATTAGCTTATACTAATTTTCGTAATGTGATTATTTTTAATGATATCTGAATACTTTTAAGAGGATATCATAATTTCTATTAAAGACGCATATTAATAAACCAGTGCTTTCGTCTTAAAAACAAACTCTAAAATACTCTTAATCTCAAGAATTAGTCTAATAATATCCTGGATTAATAGGGGAAATACCATAACAAGTAGATATATGGATATATCTATGGGCTACTTTTTATGATTATTTAAGACTATATATAATAATGTAGTGCTAACGAGAGATCAACCTAAAGCACATTGTTGAATTTTAGATGATAAATTATAAAATCTAAAGCTATTTTTACTTTTAAAATTATAAGATATAGCAGGTGAGAACACTTTAGTCTACTTGGAATCTAAAGTATGGGGTGCTTATATTATTATTTATTCCGATTTATATATTTATAAAACTATAAAAAACACTCTATTTTAGGGTTCATCTCTATTTTTTAAAGACCGTTATATATGCCTGTATCTATTAAAGTAGCTAGTTATACTGAAGAATATATTAATAGCTAATAAAATAAATGACAGTAAAGCCTTGATTATGGGTAGCTTAAAAAAAAGATTAAAATAAGTTAGAAAAGGGCTTGCAGGTTTATAAAAGGGTTCTATATTTGCACCCCGAAACAAAAACAATAAGTTGCGTTTCGGACGTTCATTTCCAGAGAAATTAAGCTTGAAAAAATAATTAAAATATTTTTTCAAATTAAGTTTGTGAGAGTGAAAAAAGGGTTTTATATTTGCACCCGCTTAGCGAAACAACGTTAAGAGAAAGTAAAGAAAAAGTTCATTAACATATTGAATTGACAGCG
>NZ_JABFDK010000037.1 GCF_013403865.1 Winogradskyella costae | reverse complement strand
GTAAATATAAAAAAAGGTCTGTATTAAACCGAAAAGTTCGTGTGTAAAATCCGCTACTTTTCATATACAAGACCGTTACCCAACATTTGAAAAAAACCGTTTTCATATTAAACTTAATTTTTAGCACATTAATTTTTGCTCAAAATCCTGAATCGTCAACTCTATATGAAAAAGAGTATTATGATTTAATAAATTACGTGCCGAAAAACTTGGAAATTGACTCTATTCATAAACCTGAAAGTCGACTATTACAAGTAGAATTAAATACAATAAGCAGTTTACATATTTACAGCGGATTAAGGGACGAATTTAAACTAAACGAAAAAGACATTAAATGGTTGGATTATAAAATTGACCGACTTGCAACAGCCTTATTTCTTAACGGAAAAAAGATTTTAGTTAGTGCTGTTGGAGGTTATTCTGGTTGTCCTGATAAAATGATTGATACTCTTCGACTTTATAATATTGAGATTACTGATTTAAAATTCTGCCATACTTGTACTGATGCTATTCGTGACGAGAATTTTATAAGAATATTTAATGACAGAATGTATTCTTTAATGAAAATTGAGCCACCAAATAGAAAAACAAAATTATTTTATGGCGAGTATAAAGGACGCAACAAAGACAAATTTGAAATTAAGTTAATCTTAAAAGAGGATAGAACATTCAAATTTTGGGTTAATAAAGGACACGGTTCAGATTTTACAGAGGGCTTGTGGAAAAACACAAATGAAACTCTGATTTTAAATTCTCGGAATCTGAATAAAGACGATGAAATAAGTTTTACTTTGTCTAGTGCAAAATGGATTGAATTTAATGACTTGGAGTTTCGTTTAAAAAAAGAAAAATTGACTGAATTAAATGGCGGAAATCGGAAATTAAAACAAAAAATTGAATAAAAAACGTTGGGTAACACCGTATATAATTTATTGCTAGTTCTAGCCTACTTACGAAAATCCTCGCGGATTTTCTATTCGGTTTTTATTTACTAAATTAAGTGCTTAAAACACGCAACAAACCATATACAAACACGTTGGCATTCATTGCGGAACGCACTCAAAATCAATAAATAATATGACCAAATTAAATAAATGGATTCTAATAAA
>NZ_JABFDK010000036.1 GCF_013403865.1 Winogradskyella costae | reverse complement strand
TATGATGGAAATTATAAAAGTACTTTAGTGAAAAATTAATGAGTTTTTACTTGTTTTTCACCACAGTACTTTGTTGTGCGTAGTGCTTTTTTCTATTTAAGGACTTATATATAAATAAATATCGGTTAGTATTACCCATTCTCCATCAATCTTTTCGAACACAATTACATGTTCACTTTTACAAAGTCCAAATTTCCCGCAATCCATCCAATAATAGAGTGTAGCATAATTTCCAACGTATTTAATTTTTGATAATCCAAAAGCAAGACTATGCTTAAATTTCCTTTTTATTTTTCTCCAACGTTTATCATAATATTTTGTTGATTTATCTAATAACTCATTAAATAAGTCGGATGACAATGAATGAACTTCTAATGATTTTATATTTAGTGAATCTGAATTTATTTTAGGATGATTTGTAAACGTTGAATCCAAGTCTGGTAGAGCATCAAAAAATTCTTTATTCTTTACGCCTTTCATATTTTTTAACATCAGGTGGTCTTCATTAAATTCAAAGTCCAGTTTTTCTATTACGACTGCTACTTTAAAAGGTTTCATTCGACCATCTCCCATATTTGCGAATTCAATGTCAGAATCAAAACTTTTAATTCCAAAATCAATAGTTTTTGAGAATATGTCATAATCATCTTTTGTGCTTTGCCCAAAGACGGTAAAACAACTGAAATAGATAATATATATGATGATTGTTCGCATTGTGTACAACGTTGTTGTGTATGGTTAGTTGCGTGGTTCAGCAACTAAGTTAGCAAACTTTTACGAACCCGTGAATATTCCGCAGGAATATTCGCAAGTAGGGAAGAACCTAGCAATTAATTATACACGGCTTAAGTTTACAATTCATTAAATTTAAGGATAAATCAGAAAAGACAAAAGAGAGGAGTAAGGTTAATATACACTCAGAAGCTTAAGACTTCGTCAACATTGAAAATCCCCTCTCTTTTCTACACAGATTTCGTACAGTTCTATGAGGCTTTAAGACCTCGATTTTAAGTCGTTGAAACTCGGGTAGATTGTCCTTTCAAAAAAAACATTTTCTTATGAATAAAGATATTAAATATTTTGGAATTGACATTAGTCATTTAGTTTTCGATGTCACCGATTCTGATGGTAATTATTATCAGTTTAAAAACAATGAATTTG
>NZ_JABFDK010000035.1 GCF_013403865.1 Winogradskyella costae | reverse complement strand
CCTGTTGGTGAAGCATCAGTTGTGATGGCTACCGTTTTAGTTAAAGTTAATGCTGCATCTTGAACAATTGGTGTTACTGTTGGATCATTTGTTGGATCCGTATCTACATCTGGACCATCTACTGTTTCATCACCATTATCACTCACATCACTTACATCATCTGTTCCACTTGGACTATCGCCTGTTGCGGTAGCACTGTTAGTGATTGATCCTAAATCTACATCATCTTGATCAATTGTATAAGTTACCGTTACAGTTCCTGTTGCACCTGGCACTAAACTTGATGGACTAATGGCCAATCCTGTTGTTCCTGTGAAAGCATCAGCAATAGTAATATTGTCTACCGTTACGTTTCCTGTGTTTGTTACACTAAATGTATACGTTAATACATCTCCTAAACTTGTCCCTGTTGGTGAAGCATCAGTTGTGATAGCTACCGTTTTAGTTAAAGTTAATGCTGCATCTTGAACAATTGGTGTTATTGTTGGATCATTTGTTGGATCCGTATCTACATCTGGACCATCTACTGTTTCATCACCATTATCACTCACATCACTTACATCATCTGTTCCACTTGGACTATCGCCTGTTGCGGTGGCACTGTTAGTGATTGATCCTAAATCTACATCGTCTTGATCAATTGTATAAGTTACTGTTGCTGTTCCTGTTGCACCTGGTACTAAACTTGATGGACTAATGGCCAATCCTGTTGTTCCTGTGAAAGCATCAGCAATAGTAATATTGTCTACCGTTACGTTTCCTGTGTTTGTTACACTAAATGTATACGTTAATACATCGCCTAGACTTGTCCCTGCTGGTGAAGCATCAGTTGTGATAGCTACCGTTTTAGTTAAAGTTAATGCTGCATCTTGAACAATTGGTGTTATTGTTGGATCATTTGTTGGATCCGTATCTACATCTGGACCATCTACTGTTTCATCACCATTATCACTCACATCACTTACATCATCTGTTCCACTTGGACTATCGCCTGTTGCGGTAGCACTGTTAGTGATTGATCCTAAATCTACATCGTCTTGATCAATCGTATAAGTTACTGTTGCTGTTCCTGTTGCACCTGGTACTAAACTTGATGGACTAATGACCAATCCTGTTGTTCCTGTGAAAGCATCAGCAATAGTAATATTGTCTACCGTTACGTTTCCTGTGTTTGTTACACTA
>NZ_JABFDK010000034.1 GCF_013403865.1 Winogradskyella costae | reverse complement strand
CAACGTGTTTCTTTAGTTTGTATTAAATATCTTTAACTAGAAAAAGAGGAGAACTATAACGTGTTTTAGATTAGAGATCCCTTACACGTACGAGTCCTCTCTTTCTATAAAGTTGCCAAGAACCATTTGGAATACCAGGAGAATTAACTCCCGATAAAGGAAGTAGTTAAAGCAACATAATTATAAACTTTAATTGTAAAAATATGAAAAATTACAAAGAAGTCGTTGGAATCGATGTCTCAAAAAACACTTTGGATGCTTATTGTTATCAATCTCAAGTGCACCGGGAGTTTATTAACGATATTGTAGGGTATAAAAGCTTATTAAAATGGGTTTTGAAAACAACAAAATCGGTAGATGTTTTTTACTGTTTTGAGAACACAGGCTATTATTCCTTAAAATTAGCGCTATATCTAGATAGTCAAAAGATTATTTACGTAGAAGAGAGCCCATTAAAGATTAAGCGCAGCTCAGGTATCGTTAAAGAAAAGACAGATAAATTAGATGCGGCATTAATAGCTCGTTACGCTTGGCTTTACCGGGAAGAATTAAAACCAAGTCAAGTTAAGAGTAAGTCTCATTTAGAATTAGGCAGATTGCTAGCTTTACGTGATCTACTAGTTAGAAATAATGCAGGTTTAAAAGGCACGCTAAAAGAGATGAAAGTACTTTTATCTAGTCCAACCACAGACACAGGTTGTATTGTCTTAAAACGCAGTATTGATTACCAAGAAAAGCAAGTGAAGTCCATAGAGGATCGTATAAAAGAGATTATATCAACAGATGCATTGATGAGTAAGAATTACGAATTACTAACAAGTCTTAAAGGAATTGGATTAGTTGTAGCCTGTCAGCTTATCTACCACACAGGTAATTTTACGCGTTTTGATAGTTGGCGCGCCTTTTCAAGTTATTGTGGGACCGCACCATTTGAACATCGCTCAGGCACTAGTATCTACAAAAGAAAGCAATGTCATTATTTAGGCGATAGAAAAATGAAGAGTTTGCTGAGTATGGCAAGTGTTTCAGCGATACAGCATGATAGCGAATTGCGAATATATTACAATAGAAAATTAGCAGAGGGGAAGGATAAAATGCTAGCCATAAATAATGTTAGAAATAAGTTGATAGCTAGAGCATTTGCCGTAGTAAAAAGAGGAACACCATATGTGGTTCTTCAGCAATATGCAGCATAAAAAATAAAACTAAATATTACTAGGATTTGATCTTGGAATACGT
>NZ_JABFDK010000033.1 GCF_013403865.1 Winogradskyella costae | reverse complement strand
ATAAAAAAGGAATGGAAGAAATGTGGGGTGAAACTAGCGTTACTGGTGATGCCTTAAAAAGTGGAAAAGCAAAGTTGTTCGATGAAGGCAACTACGGCATGTTTATTCATTGGGGTTTATTTTCAAACCTAGGTGGAGTATGGGAAGATAAAACTTATTACGGCATTGGGGAATGGCTAATGAGCAAACGTGTTGCCGATATCTCTCCAGAAGACTATATGGAAACGGCAAAAACGTTTAATCCTACGGAATTCGATGCTAAGCAGATTGCGCAATTAGCAAAAGATGCTGGTATGAAATATATTATCATTACTAGTAAGCATCACGAAGGTTTCGCAATGTTCGATTCTGAGGCGAGCGACTTTAATATTGTCGATGCCACACCATTTGGTAGAGATCCCATGCACGAGTTGTCTGCGGCATGTAAGGAATTAGGACTTGGATTCGGGTTTTATTATTCTCATAATCAAGACTGGACAGCACCAGGAGGTACTAGAGGTCCTGAAGTTGACGCGCAAGGAAACAAAATGGATTTTAAAGATTACTTCTATAATAAGTGTAAACCTCAAGTTAGAGAAATCTGTACCAATTATGGTGATATAGATTTCGTATGGTTTGATACTCCGGGAGATATGCCAAAAGAATACGTTGTAGAATTAGCCGATATGGTTAGAGAGTTACAACCAAATGCGATGATGTGTAGTAGAGTGGGGTATGGTATGGGAGATTATGCCAGTATTGGAGATATGGAAGTGCCAACTAGAAATGTTGAAGGCCTTTGGGAAACTTGTGATACAAACAACGATTCTTGGTCTTATGCTTGGTATGATAACAATTTTAAAAGCCCTAAGAAAATCCTTGGTCGCGTTATTGAAACCGTCGCTAGAGGAGGTACGTATTTATTTAATGTTGGTCCAGATAGTAATGGTGCTATTCCAAATATTGGAATAGAATTTTTACAGGAATCTGGTCGTTGGATACAAAAATATCCACAAGTTATTTATGACGCAGGCAGTTCTCCTTGGGGCTATGCATTACCTTGGGGAGATGTCACTACAAACGATGAATCTCTTTATTTATCTGTAAGTGAATGGCCAACGGATGGTAAATTATACTTACCTGGCTTGAAGTCTAAAGTAAAAAGCATTTCACTCTTAGATGGAAAAAAAAGCAGTCCGCTTAAATTTTCTAAGGCTAAAGATTGGTTAGTTATCGATGTGCCTTATAAAGCACCAGACGA
>NZ_JABFDK010000032.1 GCF_013403865.1 Winogradskyella costae | reverse complement strand
GTAGTAGCGTTCTAAATTTAACAGGAACACCACTCGTAGCGATTAGCGGTACAAATGCTGCCGATTTTACGGTAACCGCATTACCCACTTCGCCAGTAGCCGCAACTACAGGAACAACTACTTTCGAAATCACTTTCGATCCTTCTGCTGCAGGAATTCGTAAAGCAACCATCAGTATTGCTAGTAACGATGCCGATGAAAATCCATATACATTTACTATACAAGGGTATGGGGGAACTCCTTTTATCACCACTTGGAAAACGGATAATTTGAACACGGGTTCATCGAACGCAACTTCAATCACCATCCCAACATTAGGAACAGGTTACAATTACGATATTGACTGGGAAAACGATGGTGTTTATGATGAATTTGGAGTAACAGGCAATGCAACTCATGATTACGTTACAGCAGGAACATATCAAGTAGCGATTCGAGGTGCTTTTCCAAGTATTTATTTTAATAATGGAGGGGATAAAAATAAAATATTGAGTTTAGACCAATGGGGGACTAATAAGTGGAAAAGTATGGACAGTGCTTTCTTTGGATGTACTAATTTAAACGGAACAGCAATAGATACACCCGATTTAACATTAGTTACCAATATGGGGTTTATGTTTACTAATGCCTCTTCTTTTAATCAGGATATTGGAAATTGGGATGTGTCAAATGTTACAAGAATGGATGCAATGTTTTTGGGAGCTACAGCTTTCAATGAAGATATCAGTAACTGGGATGTTAGTAAGGTTACGATTATGCTTAGGATGTTTCAAATTGCAACAGCTTTCAATCAAGATATCAGTAGCTGGGATGTTAGTAAGGTTACGAATATGTCTACTATGTTTGGAGGGGCAACAGTTTTCAATCAAGATATCAGTAGCTGGGATGTTAGTAAGGTTACGACTATGATTAATATGTTTGGAGAGGCAACAGCTTTCAATCAAGATATCAGTAGCTGGGATGTTAGTAAGGTTACGACTATGAATAATATGTTTGCAAATGCAACAGCTTTCAATCAAGATATCAGTAGCTGGGATGTTAGTAAGGTTGCGAATATGACTAGTATGTTTATGAGGGCAACAGCTTTCAATCAAAATATCAGTAGCTGGGATGTTAGTAAGGTTACGCGTATGAATTATATGTTTTATAATGCAACAGCTTTCAATCAAGATATCAGTAGCTGGGATGTTAGTAAGGTTGAGAATATGACTAATATGTTTTATAATGCAACCACTTTCAATCAAAGTTTAGCCCCTTGGGGAACTAAATTTTATTTTAACATTAATTTGGGTTACATGCTCAATAATTCAGGTTTAAATACCGCTAATTATGATGCGACACTTATAGGCTTTGATGCCGGAGGGATAACA
>NZ_JABFDK010000031.1 GCF_013403865.1 Winogradskyella costae | reverse complement strand
TGTATTATACTGATATAGGTTGACTCTTTTTTGTTAATATTTAGACGTTCAAAAGATTTCTTTTAGCCGTTTAGAAGGCAAAAAAATAGTTTGAACTAGGTCTGTTCTTAAATCGTAAGTTCAGGTAAATTTACATTATTTTTTCTATAGGATTTGTATTTGATGTTTGGATTCAGATGGACTTCAGCAGGTTTTCTGAGATCTAGGCTAAAATGGGTTCTCAAATTGTTATAAATATATACTGCTTGTTGTGCCATTTTTTGTGCTAATTCAGTGTTCTTAATAGTTTGTTTTAATCCATATTCATATTTAAGAGTTCTGTTAATGCGTTCTGCAATAGCGTTTTCATAAGGGTCGTATTGCTCAGTCATACTCATTGTAATGTTATTGTTTTCAGCGAATTTTGTGTATTTGGGATTGCAATATTGAAAACCTCTGTCAGAATGATGAATAAGCTTTTGATTGGTATATTTTCTGTTTTTAATAGCCATAGCGAGGGCATCTGTGCAAAGTGATGTTCTCATGTGGTTGTCGAGTTTATATCCCATTATTTGCTTAGAATAGGCGTCTGTGACTAATGCTAGATAGTTGTGCCCATTTTCTGTTTTAATGTATGTTATATCGCTAACCCATAGTTGTTCCGGTCGAGTAGGAACGTGGTCTTTAACAAGGTTCTTATATTTTTTGTACATATGGTTTGAGTTTGTCGTTGTGATGTAATTTTTAGTTTTGGGAATCAAAAGATTATTTAGCCTAAGGAAGTGATAGAACTTGTCTCTACCAATCTTAATACTAGCCTCAGTAAAATTAGCTTTAAGTTCCGCATGTAGTTTAATTCCACCAGTTTTAGAGCCTACTTTTTTACGGTAGTCCTTAACCATTTTAATCATTTTTTGATGATCTATTTCTTTTTTCTGTTGCGTTCTTAGTCTTTTGTAGAAGGCTTGTTTAGATATCCCAAAACATCCATAGAGCCATTTTCTTTTATACGCTGTCTTTTCTTTTGCTCTATCTCTTTTGCTAACGTTTTGGGCAATGACTTTTTTGACATGTCGACTCCTGTAATAAGTTCCATATCAGCGATAATGTCTTGTTGGAAGTCTTTTTGAAACTCAAGTTCTTCAATCTTTTCCTTTAACTTTTTAATTTCATCGTTTTTACTCATACCCGTATTTTGTTGTACTAATGTACTATATTTTCTTAACCAATAGGTAATGGTTGTTCTGGGAACGTCGTATTTTTTGGAAGCTTGGCTGTTTGATAGCTGACCATTTAAGATTTGGTCAACGACTAAAAGTTTGGTCTCTAAAGTGGCTTTTTGGTAGCTTTTTTTTCGCCAGTGTTCATTTTGTGTTTTCATAAGTGACTATAATTAATGGTTTAATTTTTAGTCAACCTATTTCAGGAAAGTTCAT
>NZ_JABFDK010000030.1 GCF_013403865.1 Winogradskyella costae | reverse complement strand
TGCGGAATTTTCACGGGTTCGTAAAAGTTTGCTAAATTAGTTGCTTAACCACGCAACTAACCATACACAATCACGTTATGCACAAGCTGAAAAAACGCCTATGAGAAATACAATCGTAATTGCTTTATTATTAATTTTGGGTTTTTCATCGTGTAAAGATGACCGAAATTCCACCGCTGAAAATAAAGCTAAAATATTCTCTGAAATATACAATCAAGATAATATTGAAAGTGAATATTTCAATATTGACATAAAAACTGACACAACTCTCGTTACAAAAAATGGTTCTATTTATAGAATTTATGCCAATACCTTTGAAATAGAGACAGGAGATTCAATTAATCAAATACAAATTGAAATAAAAGAAATATTTAATCCAATTGACTTTGTAATTGGAAACTTAACCACGACTAGTAACAATAAACTTTTATCCAGTGGTGGAATGTTATACATAAATGCTTCTATAAACGACAAAATAACAAAACTAAAAAGCGGAAAAGAAATCGGAATTATGATTCCAACATCAGAATTAGATGATGAAATGTTGATTTTTGAAGGAGTAAAAGATAGTTTATCAATAAATTGGACAAACCAAAAAAGCATTCTTAATAAAGAATTAAAGGAACTTGAACAATCTTATAAAACTATTACTTACCAATTTGACAATATTGCTGACTTTGAAAGTAAAGAACTTGATAAATGGTTTTGGAGTCCTGAACGAAAAATAGGAGATAAAACCCAGTTTCAAAAAGCTAATATAAAAATAATTGATATCTCAAGAGATACGGTTAAATTAAAAGAAAGCCAAAATGGCCTATTCATTCCTGAAGTAATAACAAAAAAAGGACAAAATGGATTTGTGGAAGATTTTAATACAAGTTATATTTTTTCGGTCAGAAAATTAGGCTGGTCGAATATTGACAAATTTTTTAATGACCCAAAATCTGAAATAGTAGATTTAATCCTAAAAGTTAAAAACGAAGATTTTTCGTATGTATTCACTTCGCTTTTATTACCAAATAAGAATATGTATATTCCTGGTTACGAAAGAATGGACGGTTCTTTCGGATTCACGCACAACGACGCAGAGGATTTGATTTTACCCATTGGAGATAAAGCGTATATTATGGCGACTTCTTATATAGATGATTTACCATATTTTGATTTAATAGAATTCGAAATAAGTTCTAAAAAAGTTATGACGTTAGAATTGAAACAAACAACAGCAATAGAATTAAAAAATAAACTAGCTGAAAATATTGAGTAGTAAGCCTGTGCATAACACCGTGTATATTTAATTGCTTCATTGAGCTTACTTGCGAATATTCCTGCGGAATATTCACGGGTTCGTAAAAGTTTGCTAACTTAGTTGCTTAACCACGCAACTAACCATACACGTATTCCAAGATCAAATCCTAGTAATATTTAGTTTTATTTTTTATGCTGCATATTGCTGAAGAACCACATATGGT
>NZ_JABFDK010000002.1 GCF_013403865.1 Winogradskyella costae | reverse complement strand
CGCTGTCAATTCAATATGTTAATGAACTTTTTCTTTACTTTCTCTTAACGTTGTTTCGCTAAGCGGGTGCAAATATAAAACCCTTTTTTCACTCTCACAAACTTAATTTGAAAAAATATTTTAATTATTTTTTCAAGCTTAATTTCTCTGGAAATGAACGTCCGAAACGCAACTTATTGTTTTTGTTTCGGGGTGCAAATATAGAACCCTTTTTAAAATTGACAAGCCTTTTTTAGGCTTTATTTTTGAGAATATTTTAATTGGCTTACTTTCTGTGTTTTAAGCTGTGAATATTTAGTGGTTTTGTAGTTGACACCTGCTATATCCCCTACATTGGTTTGATTTTAGAGTGTGCCTGTCTAATTCCCCTACACGAAATCCCTGCATTAGCGGTAGTAGCGGCATCCTTTTTTTTCTATAAATCATTAAATGGTATACATACTATATATAGGTAAGGCATTATTCTATTAGAAATGCATTCTCTGAAAAAAGATATAGCGGATGACGCGACGTTTTTGCTCCTTAAAAGCAAAAACGAAATGCCCAGAAATAACTTATGATATATTTATAGAAACTTCACTTTGTCTATTCCTTATATAGGTATATCTTTGTGTGCTAAAATTTATACTATATATAATGATACAAATTACTCTACCTGATGGTTCGGTTAGGTCTTTCGAAAAAGATGTAACTCCTTATGAAGTGGCTGTAGACATTAGCGCAGGATTTGCCCGTAATGTTATTTCAGCAAAATTCAATGACACGGTCATTGAAACCACCACTCCATTAACCACTGATGGTAGTCTTACCTTATATACATTTAAAGATGATGAAGGAAAGAAAGCGTTTTGGCATTCTTCTGCTCACGTTTTAGCTCAAGCTTTAGAGGAATTATATCCTGGAGTTAAACTTTGGGTTGGTCCGGCAATAGATAATGGGTTTTATTATGATGTTGATTTAGGTGAAGGTTCTATTTCTGAGAAAGACTTTAAAACCATTGAAAACAAAATAATTGAAATTGCTAGAGGTAAGCACGACTTTAAAATGCGTGAGGTTTCTAAAGCCGAAGCCTTATCTTATTATAAAGGAAAGAATGATTACAAAGTTGATCTAATTGAAAATCTTGAAGATGGTACTATTAGTTTCTGTGATCACTCTAGCTTTACAGATCTTTGTCGTGGTGGCCATATACCAAATACGGGCATTATAAAAGCTGTTAAAATATTAAGTGTTGCTGGAGCTTATTATAAAGGTGATGAAAAGAATAAACAGTTAACAAGAGTTTATGGTATTTCTTTTCCGAAACAAAAAGAGCTTACAGAATACTTAGAGCTTTTAGAAGAAGCTAAAAAAAGAGATCATAGAAAATTAGGTAAAGAATTAGAACTTTTTACATTCTCGCAAAAAGTAGGACAAGGTTTACCGTTATGGTTACCTAAAGGTGCTGCATTGCGTGAGCGTTTAGAGAACTTTTTAAAAGCTGCTCAAAAGAAAGCAGGCTATGAAATGGTTGTTACACCACATATAGGAAGTAAAGAACTTTATGTTACTTCGGGTCATTATGCTAAATATGGAGCTGATAGTTTTCAGCCTATAACGACTCCTTCTGAAGGTGAAGAGTTTCTTTTAAAGCCAATGAATTGTCCACATCATTGTGAGATTTATAACGCAAAACCTTTTTCTTATAAAGAATTACCAAAGCGTTATGCGGAATTTGGAACTGTATATAGATATGAGCAAAGTGGTGAATTACACGGTTTAACTCGTGTTAGAGGTTTTACTCAAGATGATGCGCATATTTTTTGTACACCAGACCAATTAGATAAAGAATTTAAAGACGTTATAGATTTAGTTCTATATGTTTTTGGTTCTTTAGGTTTCGAAAATTTTACTGCTCAGGTTTCATTAAGAGATCCTGAAAATCCGGATAAGTATATTGGAAGTGATGAAAATTGGGAAAAAGCAGAACAAGCAATTTTAAGTGCCGCTAAGGATAAAAATTTAAACTATGTGGTTGAAACCGGTGAAGCTGCATTTTATGGTCCAAAGTTAGACTTTATGGTTAAGGATGCCCTTGGACGTCAATGGCAATTAGGAACTATACAGGTCGATTATAACTTGCCAGAACGTTTTGATTTATCATATAAAGGTAGTGACAATGAGATGCACAGACCAGTTATGATTCACCGTGCTCCTTTTGGAAGTATGGAACGTTTTATAGCAATATTATTAGAGCATACAGGTGGGAATTTCCCGCTTTGGTTAATGCCAGAACAAGTAATTGTACTCTCTATAAGTGAGAAATATGAAAAATACGCCGAAAAAGTTTTAATTTCGCTAGAAAATGACGAAATTCGCGCCCTCACAGACAACAGAAATGAAACTGTAGGTAAGAAAATTCGTGAAGCTGAAATGCAAAAGTTTCCGTATATGATTATTGTCGGTGAGCAAGAAGAGAAGGATAATACAATAACAGTGCGCCAACATGGAGGTGAAGACCTTGGCACAATTAATGTAGAAGACTTTATAAAAATAGTAAAAGATAGAATTAGTAAAAGTTTAAAGACTTTTAGATAATATTAAGTTTAATTTAAAATACAGAAGCCATAGCAATACGTAGAAACAGAAAGAATTTTACAAGACGTGTATCTCAAGAAGATAAACACCGTATAAATTCTAAAATCAGATCTGAAGAAGTAAGATTAGTCGGAGATAACGTTGAAATAGGTGTTTATCCTATTAAACAAGCGTTATCCTTAGCCGACGAACAAGGTTTAGATCTCGTAGAGATTTCGCCAAATGCGAACCCTCCTGTTTGTAAAGTTATGGATTATAAAAAATTCCTTTACGAGCAGAAGAAACGAGAAAAAGCATTAAAATCTAAAGCAACTAAAGTAATCGTTAAAGAAATACGTTTCGGTCCTCAAACAGATGATCACGATTACGAGTTTAAAAAGAAGCATGCTGAAAAATTCTTAAAAGATGGGGCGAAGTTAAAAGCGTTCGTATTCTTTAAAGGACGATCTATTGTCTTTAAAGAGCAAGGTCAAATTTTATTATTAAAATTGGCTCAAGATCTTGAAGAATATGGAAAGGTAGAGCAAATGCCTAAACTAGAAGGAAAGCGAATGATTATGTTCATTGCACCTAAGAAAAAGTAATAAAAAGCTGAATTTTCAGCGATACGATAATAAGCGAAACGTAAATTAAAAAGAGGAGAAAATGCCTAAAATGAAAACAAAATCGAGTGCTAAGAAACGTTTCAAACTAACTGGCACTGGTAAGATTAAAAGAAAGCACGCTTTTAAGAGTCATATCTTGACAAAAAAATCTAAAAAGCGTAAGCTAAAATTGACTCATGATGGTTTAGTACATAAAGCAGATGAGAACAATATTAAAACTATGTTACGTTTAAAGTAATATTGTTTTAATCGGTTAAAATAAATTATAAACCCTGGAGTTAGGCAAAACAATTTAGCAAGTGTCAATTAATTTAGACCGCCTACTACAAAAACACAATTAAGAGAATGCCAAGATCAGTAAATTCAGTAGCAAAAAGAGCCAGAAGAAAAAAGGTTCTTAAGCAAGCAAAAGGTTACTTCGGAAGACGTAAAAACGTTTGGACAGTAGCAAAAAATGCGGTTGACAAAGCGATGCAATATTCGTACAGAGACCGTAGAGTAAAAAAGAGAACATTCCGTTCGTTATGGATTATGCGTATTAACGCAGGTGCAAGACAACATGGAATGAGCTATTCAAAATTTATGGGAGGATTAAAATCTAATAATATCGAATTGAACCGTAAGGTACTTGCCGATTTAGCGATGAATCACCCAGATGCTTTTGAAGCTATAATAAACAAAGTAAAATAGGCTTTTAGCCAAATTAATAACAACATTTCGCTTATAAGATCCGGTTCATTTATTTGAATCGGATTTTTTTATGTCTAATTACTAAAACTAATACGTTTACACAAAAGCATATTTATAGAAAATCCCTTTTTTATATTTAACTTACGCTTCAATTAAAAATAAATTCCATGAAGCGTATTCAACTTATCGCAACCCTGATTCTACTTGTTACTTTTAACGCTTACTGCCAAGATAAAGATAAAACTAAATCTTGGGATGTCTCTAACCCTGAAGGTGACTGGAATTTTAAAGACCTAAAATTATCAACTGATGAAGGTACTTGGATGAATTTGGATGTAAGTCCGGATGGAAAATCTATTGTTTTTGATTTACTAGGTGATATCTACATCATGGATAGCAATGGTGGTAAGGCTAAATTATTAAGAGAAGGTTTACCTTTTGAAATACAACCTCGCTTTAGTCCAGATGGTAAACACATCTCATTTACTAGTGATGCTGGTGGAGGCGACAACATATGGGTTATGAACACTGATGGCTCTGATGCTAATCAAATAACAAAGGAAGATTTTAGATTACTAAACAATGCAGTTTGGACACCAGATAGTGAGTATCTTATTGCTCGAAAACACTTTACTTCCGGTCGCTCTTTAGGAGCTGGCGAATTATGGATGTATCATAAAACTGGAGGTAGTGGTTTACAACTGACACAAAAGAAAAATGACCAACAGGATGTGAACGAACCCACTATATCTCCTGACGGAAAGTATTTATACTATAGTGAAGATGTCTATCCTGGAGGAGCCTTTCAATATAACAAAGATCCTAATAGCCAAATCTATGTCATCAATCGTTACGACTTGAAAACAGGAAAAACCACGAGAATCACAGGTGGTCCAGGAGGAGCTGCACGCCCTCAAATTTCTAGAGATGGAAAAAAATTAGCATTTGTAAAACGTATTCGTACTAAAACTGTATTATATATTCACGATTTAGAAACAGGTGAAGAATGGCCTGTGTATGATCAACTGAATAAAGACCAACAAGAAGCTTGGGCTATTTTTGGAGTCTATACCAACTTTAATTGGATGCCTAATAACGAAGACATCGTGATTTGGTCTGGCGGAAAAATTAATAAAATCAATATCAACTCTCTTAAAGTTTCAGATATCCCATTTCAAGCAAACTCAACGATTAAAATTGCTAAAGCTGTGGAATTTGATACGCCTGTGGCACCAGATACTTTTGATGCTAAAGTGATTCGACATGCAACCACATCACCATATGGAAAAACCATTGTTTTTAATGCGCTTGGCTATTTATACACCCAGAAATTACCTAACGGCAAAGCCAAACGATTAACCACTGGAACTGATTTTGAATTTGAACCGACCTTCTCACCCGATGGCAATTCAATCACTTATGTGACTTGGAATGACCAAAATTTAGGAGCTATCTATTCGATTCCGTCAAGTGGAGGAACGCCTACAAAGTTAACTACAGAAAAAGGTATTTATAGGAATCCTTCATATTCTCATAATGGCAAGCAAATTGTCTATCGCAAAGAAAGTGGCAACAACGAACAAGGTCGAACGTTTTCAAAAAAGCCAGGTTTGTATTTGACGAATAGTGATGGGACAAACACGGAATTTGTAACAAAAGAAGGAGACTATCCTATGTTCAATACAGATGATTCACGAATCCTATATCAAAATGGTGGTCAGTTTTTTGGCGCTTTAACTAAAGAATTGAAAAGTGTTAACCTTAATGGTTTTGATGAACGAACACTTGTAAAATCAAAACACGGCAATATTTTAGTACCAAGTCCTGATAGTAATTGGATTGCTTTTGTACATCTACATAAAGTGTATTTGTCACCGATGCCTAAATCTGGAAAAACTTTAGACTTAACCGATAAAAGTAAATATGTTCCTGTTACGCAACTTTCTAAAGATGCAGGTATCAATTTACATTGGTCTAAAGACAGCAAAACCATACATTGGACCTTAGGTAATCAGTATTTTTCGGCTAATGCTTCTGAAGATACAACGCTTGTTGAAAAAGGAACCACAATTAATGTAGAAGCTAAAACCGATAAACCTTCAGGAAGAATTGCTTTAAAAGGAGCTCGCCTTATCACTATGGAAGGAAATGACGTTATAGAAAATGGAACTATTATTATCCATAATAATACTATTGAAGCTTTAGGAAATACATCAGACGTAAAAATTCCAACTGATGCCAAAGTGTATGATGTTTCAGGAAAAACCATAATGCCAGGTATGGTAGATGCCCATGCCCATATTGGTGGTTTCAGATACGGATTAACAACACAAAAGCATTGGCAATTTTATGCGAATTTAGCTTATGGTGTTACAACATCTCATGATCCCTCTGCACATACGGAAACCATTTTTGCACTTTCGGAATTACAAAAAACAGGTGAACTTGTTGGGCCACGCCTCTACTCTACAGGATTTATCCTTTATGGTGCCGATGGTGATTTTAAAGCGGTCATCAATAATCTTGAAGATGCACGCTCATCTATTAGAAGAACAAAAGCTTTTGGCGCATTATCGGTAAAGAGTTACAACCAACCAAGACGCGAGCAACGTCAACAAGTGTTGCAAGCTGCTCGTGAAGAAGGTATTTTCGTCGTTCCCGAAGGTGGTTCAACGTTTTATCACAATATCACCATGGTTATGGATGGGCATACTGGAGTAGAACACAATATTCCAGTGGCACCAGTTTATAAAGATGTTTTGGAACTTTGGGGTAACAGTAATGTCGGATATACACCTACACTGATTGTGAATTACGGAGGTATGAATAGCGAAGTGTATTGGTACCAAAAGACCAATGTTTGGGAAAATGAAAAGCTTTTAAAATATACACCTCGAGGCATTATCGATTCGCGCTCTAGACATCGTGTTATGGTACCTGATGAAGAATATGAAAACGGACATATTCTAGTTTCTAAAACTACGAAAGCCCTTAGTGACGCTGGTGTAAAAGTTAATCTTGGCGCTCATGGCCAGTTACAAGGACTTGGAGCCCATTGGGAATTATGGTCGCTGCAACAAGGAGGGATGACTAATCATGAAGCTTTAAAGGCTGCCACCATAAATGGAGCCAATTATATAGGTGCAGGGAATGATATTGGTTCGCTAAAAAAAGGAAAATTGGCAGATTTAATTATTATGGATAAAAACCCTTTAGACGACATCAAAAATTCTGAAAGTATTATTTACACCATGATTAATGGTCGCTTATACGATACAGAAACCATGAATGAAATTGGTAATCACCCTAAAGAACGCACTGAATTCTATTGGGAAAACAATAAATACAATCAGGCCTTTCCTTGGCATGAAGATTCACAGAGTTTTACACGCGAAACCTGTGGTTGCCATGTCGGTTCTCACTAAAAAACAAAAACCGGTTCTATTATGAATCGGTTTTTTATTTTACTTAATTTGAATAATATATTTAAGCACACAATATGAAAGACGTTAAAATGGTTGTCACAGATATGGATGGCACATTATTAAATTCTAATCACGAAGTAAGTTCCAGATTCTTCGAATTATTTAAAAATTTAAAACAACAAAACATTCAATTTGTTGCTGCAAGTGGACGACCTTATTATAGCATTGTAGAGAAACTTCAACCTATAAAAGATGACATTATTATTGTTGCTGAAAATGGTGGGTTGGTGATTAAGAACAAAAACGTACTACTTTCTTATAAACTTAACACAAATCGATTAGTAGAACTTTATAAGTTAGTGACTAGCATTGAAAACACCTATCCTATTTTCTGTACCAAGGATCAAGCTTTTATTCTTAGAGCATCTGATGAATTGGTAAAAACGTTTTCTGAATATTATTCAGTCTATACTATAATCGATTCTTTTGAAGAAATTACTGAAGACGTCATTAAAATAGCATTGTATCACACCACAAATTCTGAAGCTAACATCTTCCCATTTGTAAAACATCTAAAGCCAGAACTCAATGTTGTGGTATCTGGAAATCATTGGGTAGATATTTCGGAAGCGATTACTAATAAAGGAAATGCCCTTACTTTTTTACAAAAGCAACTCAACATTAAGCCTTCTGAAACGATGGTATTTGGCGATTATAACAATGATTTAGAAATGTTGAAATGCGCCAAATATAGTTACGCTATGGCCAATGCACATCCTGATGTAAAAGCAGTTGCCAAATATGAAACTGTATCTAATAATAATAATGGTGTAGAATTGGTTTTAGAAGAGTTAATTGCCGAAAGCCGTAAGAACTAACTGTCTTCCTTCTGCCCTATCTCTGTGTTCACAGAGATAAATACCTTGCCAAATTCCGAGATTTAATTTACCATTTGTGATAGGTATTTGAACAGAAGTTCCCATTAATGATGCTTTTATATGTGCAGGCATATCATCAGCACCTTCATAAGTATGCTGGTAATAAGCCTGATTTTCTGGCACCATTTTATTGATGTGGCTTTCAAAATCTAATCGTACTGTTGGATCTGCATTCTCATTAATGGTTAAACTCGCCGAAGTATGCTTAATGAATATTTGCAATTGCCCTACAGTTATGTCTTTTAGTTCTGGAATACCACCTAATATATCTGAAGTAATTAAATGAAAACCTCTAGAAAATGCGTGAAGCTTTATTTCTTTTTGAAAAAATTGCATATTATTTCAATGTTCTATTCTTTATATTCATCTGAAATTTCATCAATAGCAGACTTAAATTCTTCCCAATCTATGAAGTCGTCACCATCTTTATCATAGCTTTCAATTAATTTTGAAGAAATCCTACCACGAATGAAACCATTTATATCTGCTTCTTTTAATAATTTTACTATTTCAGCTTTATTTAGTTTTCCGTCATCATCTTTATCAAAAAACTTAAACGCCTCTTCTGGTGTTTTAAAATGATTGCTAATTAATATTTCAATTTTGTAAAGAATCGTTTCCTTTGATAACATTTATTTTTTTGGTTTTATTAAAAATAAGAAATATTACTTTAAAACTCTGATGAATTAACAAACAAAAAAAGGTCGCCTTACAGCCACCTTTAATTTAGTTGATTAAAAACCCTACTTCTTAATCACCATTACCGATATTTTCCCAAACCTCGGTTTACTATAAAACAGATTTAATTTATAAACGTGTAAAATTTATTTATACTTTACTATTATTAGAATCATTCATTATTCTGAATAATCATAGCTCCTCCATAACTATTGAGATTAACAAATCTAAATTAATATCACTAACTTATGATTGGGAAGGTTTGAAATGCAGTGTTTTGTATGCGAATGAACTATTTTGTTTTTTATCTTTATCTTTTTCAGTTACCAACCTCCTGATTAAAATAACTACAAAAAAACAGCGATACTCAAAAAAGAGCATCGCTGTTTACAACTAGACATCAAATTTACTTGTATTACTTTTTTATTATTCGTTTAACGGTTTCGTTTTGGCCCATTTTTAGTTTTAAGACATAGACTCCTGCTTCATATTGATCTAAATTAATTATAAAATTATCACTTGTATTTACTTTATTTAATAGTAAACGACCATTTAAATCGTACACCGTAATTTTAACCTCATTAGTACTTGGCAGTATAATAGAAACTTGACTATCAGTTGGATTTGGATAGACTTTAACAGCATTCAATAAATTACGATCTCCCACTCCTAAAACTTCTTCAATTGTAACAACAATTTCTACACGTTCGCTGTAACAACCGTCATCACTAACAGTAGCTACCCAATACGATGTTGAACCAATAGTTTCTGTACTTGGTGTTGGTGCTTCTGAATCAGAAACTCCTCCTGTTTCAGCTTCATACCAAGCTAAGTCTAATCCACCTGAAGTTGCTGTTAATGCACTAGCATCATCACCTTGATTGTAAGTCACTAATGCTGTTACTGTTGGCACTCCTGGAATGTCTGAAATAGTAACATTAACCATAGTTCTTTCGCTTTCGCAACCATTAGTAGATTGAGACACGTAATAACTTCCTGTTGCTACTGCTGATGTAAATTCTATAACAGTTTCTGAAGTTTCACTTGCATACCAAGATAAATTAGTACCTGTAGCTTCCATATCTGCAATTGTTGCACTACCACAAAAAACTTGTACTAATGCTGTTGGTGCTTCTGGTATGTCATTTACTGTAATACTAACTTCTGTTCTTACGCTTTCGCAACCATTAGTAGATTGAGACACGTAATAACTTCCTGTTGCTAATGCTGATGTAGATTCTAAAACGGTTTCTGAAGTTTCACCTGCATACCAAGATAAATTAGTACCTGTAGCTTCCAAATCTGCAATTGTTGCACTGCCACAAAAAACTTGTGCTGATGCTGTTGGTGCTTCTGATATGTCATTTACTGTAATACTAACTTCTGTTCTTGCGCTTTCGCAACCATTAGTAGATTGAGACACGTAATAACTTTCTGTTGCTACTGCTGATGTAGATTCTAAAACGGTTTCTGAAGTTTCACTTGCATACCAAGATAAATTAGTACCTGTAGCTTCCAAATCTGCAATTGTTGCACTGCCACAAAAAACTTGTGCTGATGCTGTTGGTGCTTCTGATATGTCATTTACTGTAATACTAACTTCTGTTCTTGCGCTTTCGCAACCATTAGTAGATTGAGACACGTAATAACTTTCTGTTGCTACTGCTGATGTAGATTCTAAAACGGTTTCTGAAGTTTCACTTGCATACCAAGATAAATTAGTACCTGTAGCTTCCAAATCTGCAATTGTTACACTGCCACAAAAAACTTGTGCTGATGCTGTTGGTGCTTCTGGTATGTCATTAACTGTTACACTAACTTCTGCTCTTGCGCTTTCGCAACCATTAGTAGATTGAGACACATAATAACTTCCTGTTGCTACTGCTGATGTAGATTCTAAAACAGTTTCTGAAGTTTCAGTTGCATACCAAGATAAATTCGTACCTGTAGCTTCCAAATCTGCAATTGTTACACTGCCACAAAAAACTTGTGCTGATGCTGTTGGTGCTTCTGGAAGTTCATTAATAGTAACACTAACCGCTACCCTATTAGAAATATAGGCTTCTGAGATGCGTTTAATGCTCTGATCATTATAATCGTTCACTAATATTTTTCCATCTGCGTCAATCGCTATTTTTCCAGAATTTGGCATATTGGTTATAGTCTCTAAACCTGTGCCATCCGAATTCATTCGATTAATGTCACCATAGGCATCTAATACCAAAATTTTCCCATCGGCTTGAATGGCTACATCTGAAGGAAAATATAAATTCCCTCCGACAGTTTCTAAGTTTGTACCATCTGGATTAAATCGTATAATTGATTCAAATCCTCCTTTTACTCCCACTATTTTGCCATCCGCTTGTATCGCAATGTGCTGCAAATAGACTCCATTGTCTACTATTGTTTCTACTCCCGTACCATCAGCATTCATAACAATAACTCCTTCGTAATTATTAAAATAAATAATTCTGCCATCCGCTAGAATGTTTACCGTTGTTAAATCTCCAATACCATTAACTAAGGTTTCTATATTTGATCCATCAGCATCCATGCGTTTAATTTCTCCTGCAGTTGCTACCACAATTTTTCCATCTGCTTGAATGGCTATTCCCATTGTACTTGAAAAACCAGACCCTAAAATCTCTAATCCAGTACCATCCGCATTAAAACGTTTAATCACATCATCAGTATAATCTGACACTACAATTTTTCCATCAGATTGTATAGCGATTCCTGATGTATTAGAAAAGCCATTAATTAAAGTAGTGTTAGAAATAGTTTCAGATTGTTCTATATAATAAGTCCCAGTTGTAAGTTCTGTAGTACTTGTTAAAGCCGAACCTCCTGTTTCGGTTGTAAACCAATTTGTGGTTGCTCCTGAAGTTGGTGTACTTATTAAATCTGCTACGGTTGCGGTCCCACATAATGATTGTGCTGATTCACCAATTTCCTTCACGGTTATTGCTGTTCTTAAGCTTTCTCCACAAGTGGACGATTGACTTACGTAATACGTAGAACCATCTACTAAATTGTCACTTAGATTTAAAGACGTACCATCTGTAGCTGCATCAAACCATAGTAAGTCTGTACCTGTAGCTGTTAAGTCGGCAATGGTTGCTTCACCTGTATAAACTTGTAGACTATTAGCTGTTGGTGCCAATGGATTTGGATTAATTGCAACACTAACCGCTACCCTATTAGAAGTATAAGCTTCTGTAATACGTTTAATAGCACCATCATCTAACACTAAAATTTTTCCATCTGCTTCAATAGCTAATTTTCCAGGATTTGAAACATTGGCTATAGTTTCTAGACCTGTACCATCAGGGTTCATTCGTTTAATTTCACCATTTTGTGTTGCGACTACAATCTTTCCATCTGCTTGAATGGCTACTCCTGTTGGATAGTTAAAAACACCTCCTAAAGTTTCTAAGTTAGTACCATCTGAATTGAAACGCATAATTGATCTAAACCCGAAATTTGCTACCACAATTTTTCCATCCGCTTGAATCGCAATTTGTTTTGAACTTAATTCATAATAGTCATTTAAAGTTTCTATTCCCGTACCATCAGCATTCATTCGTTTTACAGAACCTTCATTAAAATCGAAAAAAATAATTTTCCCATCCGCTTGAATGCATACAGAATTTATTTCTGAATAACCATTAATTAAGGTTTCTATATTCGAACCATCTGTATTCATTCGTTTAATATCACCTATACCTACCACCAAAATTTTTCCATCGGCTTGAGTGACAACATCTCTAGTGTCATCAAATCCATTTCCTAAGGTTTCGATATTGGTTCCATCTGCATTCATTCGTGTAATATAACTATCGCTATAATCTGATACCAGTATTTTTCTGTCAAATTGAACAGCTACGCCATTTGGATTATTTAAATCACTTAATAAAGTCGTCACAGAACTCACTACAGATTCCTCAATATAATATGTCCCTGTTTCAAGTGCTGCTGTATTATCTAACGCAGTACCTCCTGTAGCCTCTGAGTACCAACTAACAGTTGCATCTGTTGAAGGTGTGCTCGTTAAATTATCTACGGTGGCAGATCCACAAAATGTTTGTGATGCTTCGCTAATTTCTTTAGCAGTTATGGCCGTTCTTAAGCTTTCTCCACATGTGATCGTTTGGCTTACATAATACGTAGCACCATCGACTAAAGCATCACTTAGATCTAAAGACGTACCATCTGTAGCTGCATCAAACCATAGTAAGTCTGTACCTGTAACTGTTAAGTCGGCAAGGGTTGCTTCACCTGTATAAATTTGTACGCTATTTGCTGTTGGTGCAAGGGGCGCTTCATTAATAGTAACATCTACACTATCAGTTGCTTCACAACCACTTGCACCCGTTGTTGTTACTGTATAAGTACCAGATGTTGCTGGTGTTATGGATGCACTTGTTGTACTTCCTACAATAGTACCACCTTCTGTTGCAGCCCAAGAGTATGCAGATAAACTTGTGTTCGTAGTTGCTAAAAAATTACTTATGGTAACATTTGCTCCTCCGTTTTGATTAGTAAGCGTACGCATAGTGAATGTAAAATAACTATTTTCTGGTACTGTTATTGTCATAGTACCAGATTGAGATGTACTTCCAGAAAGATCAAACCCTTCAAATAAAGTAGGTATTCCGCTAATACGTATAATTGGGTAATCATCAGATGCACTTCCACCAGAGACATAATTCCAAGTAAATGAGAGCGTTGTTTCTAGAACACATTGAATTGTATATTCTGTGTCACCTAAATTGCCACTATTAGTATTGCTTCCCCAAATCTGAATACTATGAGGTGCATTCGTATCATCTACAAAACCATTTGAGAGGAAGGTTGAAGAAGACCAATTACTTGGTGCAAAATCGCCTTGAAAATCTGTTACTGTTTCAGATTCCGTTGCTGTTGCTGTAATAGTTGCATCTTCATTTGCACAAAACGACACTGTTGCTTCACCAATAGTTACAGTTGGTGCTTCATTAATAGTAACATTTACCGGAGTTCTGTCGCTCTCAGTTCCATTTTCGGTTTGAGAAACGTAATAGGTTTCCGTTGCCAAATCTGTAGTAGTACTTAAGTTTGTGCCGCCTGTTTCTGTTGTGTACCATTTTAAATTTGTACCTACAGCTTGCAAATTTGAAACTGTAGCACTTTCACAAAAGCTTTGAGCAGATGCTATTGGAGCGTCTGGACCTGTTGTAACGTAAGTTATAAACCATAAATCCCCAAAAGTATAAAAACCATCGTTTCCTTCTAAAAAATATAAACCGCCATTAATATATGTATCTCCCATAGTAACTCGCGTATCCATACTTATATTTTCATTCATAATAAGACGCATAGTATAAAAATCACCACTTGTAATAGCTATTGGTGAAGAAAGGGTGAAGCTTATATTCTGTATTCCGAAATCCAAAAGTACATCTAAAGTTGTGGTATTTAAAAGCGTACCGTTATATCCGTTACCACTGTATATCAATAAATCAAAGCTACCATTAACAGTAGTAAAACTTTTACTATCTATTTTAAGATCTATTTGAGTCAAACTCCCTGTTACACCAGCGGTAAAAGACTGGCCGCCAGCATTTGGGAAATTTGTACCAATAAAAGTGGTATCGTCTGGTGAATTTTGCTGGTCAATTGCTTGACCAAAAATTATGAGTTGACATAATAATGACAACGTAAATAAGTAAAATTTTAGTTTCATAGGTTATAGATTTAGTTTGAATTAATAATCATTCAAATCTATATAATTATCGACGAAATACATTTTTAACGTGTCCAAATGCAATGCTATGTATGTAAATGGTATTTCAATCCCTAATATTTTCATTTAATGACAAAAAAAAAGCAGCCCTACCATAATGGTAAATACTGCCTTTTGCTATTAATCAGATTATAAAGAATGTTTGGTTATCCGTTTAACCACTAATATATAACCAACCTATTGTATCTCTTTTAATATAGTATGAAATACTTTGTAATTAAACAGCTGTTTTTGTGATGATTGAACCACAAATTAACCTAAACGGATCTATAATTTATGCTATTTACTTGAAATGTTTCGCAAATATCTTAGATAAAGGAATTTCTATACTATTTATAAAAATTGCGCCCGCAGCAACCCGTTGTGTTTTTAATTTGTTATTTAAAATGATTTATGACTTTGCACAAAAATATCTGTTGTAAGTTCCTAAATAGTTATAGTCTGTGATTGGTATATATTAGAATAATAATAAATTCCGTAACATTAATTATAGAACCCTAGCGTTATCCTCTAAAACCGAAACTTGTTATGAGATACTTCTGGTTGAATCTTTAAAAAACTCAAATTAAAACAAAAAAGGCCGCATTGCTGCGACCCTTTAATCAACTAACTCAGACTATTATTTTTTAATCACTCTTGTCGAAATTTCTCCAAATTCAGATATCACTTTTAATAAATACACTCCGTTTTCAAATCTCGAAATATCTATAACATTTGTTTCTTGATTACAAGCTTTATTTAATAGTAAACGGCCATTTAAATCGTACACCGTGATTTTAACTTCTTTGGCACTTGGCAACATAATGGAAACTTGACCATCAGTTGGGTTTGGGTACACTTTAACAGCATTCAATAAATTACGATCTCCCACTCCTAAAACTTCTTCAACTGTAACAACAATCTCTACACGTTCGCTGTAACAACCTTCATCACTAACAGTAGCTACCCAATACGATGTTGAACCAATAGTTTCTGTACTTGGTGTTGGTGCTTCTGAATCAGAAACTCCTCCTGTTTCAGCTTCATACCAAGCTAAGTCTAATTCACCTGAAGTTGCTGTTAATGCACTAGCGTCATCACCTTGACTGTAAGTCACTAATGCTGTAACTGTTGGCACTTCTGGAATGTCTGAAATAGTAACATTAACCATAGTTCTTTCACTTTCGCAACCATTTGCATTGGCTACTGTTACATAATATATTCCAGTTTCTAAAGCTGTTGTATTACTTAAAGCAGCATCTACTGCATTATACCATTGCATGGTCGTACTTGTTGCTGGTACTAAATCTGCAACCGTTGCTCCTCCACAAAATACTTGTGCTTCTGCTGTTGGTGCGCTTGGTATTGTAGAACCTGTAGTAAGTGGCGATCCTGCCAAAAAGTTACTTGATACACCTGTTAGTGCAAAATTATTTAATGTTCCATGATTGGCATTTACTGTAGCATCAGTTAAAGTTGTAATAGCAGTATTATCTATTGCATTAAAACCTTGATTAAATTGATAGTAAGCTACTACACTTGTTTCTGTGCCTTGCAATTCACAATCTTTGCTTCCGTTAATTTGGTTTTCTGTTCTTACTACATTCCATATACGAACTTCATCAATAGCACCATTAAATAAGTTACCTGCATCATTATAAGATCCGATATTAACTTCATTCCCATTAACTGGAGGCAAAACATTAGTATTTGTATCTATTAATACTCCATCTTTATATAATTTTAAAGTTTGTGCAGGGCTATCATAACTAACAGCCACGTGATACCATGTATTAAGTTCTAACATATTTGAATCTTCTACAGCATTCCACGTACCATTATGGCCAGCTGATAATATACCACTTGGCACCCATAGCGCATGTTGTCCAAAATTATCTGAACCCGAAACTATATTATTTTCGGTAGCATATGCATCTATATAAATCCATGCTTCTTTAGTATAAGACTCTGGTAGTATGTTACCACAATCGATATAGTCGTCCACTCCATCAAAATTTAAGTGCGTTGCTGGTAAACTATTTACTGTAACTATTATTTCAGTTCGCTCACTTTCGCAACCATTGTCGTTTGTACTTGCTACCCAAAATGAGGTTGAACCAACAGTTGATGTATTTGGTGTTGGCGCCGTTAAGTCTCCTGTATCTCCTGTTTCTGTAGCATACCATAATAAACCTGCACCTCCAGTTGTTGCCGTTAATTCACTTGCAGTATCCCCTTCGTTATAAATAACTGGTGTTGTTACTGTTGGTGCTTCTGGTACTTCATTAATTGTTACACTAACTTCTCTTCTTGCGCTTTCACAACCATTAGCATTCACTTCTGAAACATAATATGTTCCTGTTGCTAAATCTGTTGTACTACTTAAAATAACACCCTCTGTTTCTACATCATACCATAATATTGTAGAACTTGTCGCTGGAACTAAACCTGCAACTGTTCCACTCGCGCAAAATGCTTGAGCTTCTGCTATTGGTGCCAAAAGAGAATTAACAGTAACATTAACGGAAACTCTTTCACTTTCGCAACCATTAGCATTTACTTCTGCAACATAATATGTTCCTGTTGCTAAACCCGCAGTAGTGCTTAATGCAACACCTTCTGTTTCTACATCATACCATACTTTTGTAGCACTTGATGCTGGAACTAAATCTGCAACTGTTCTACCTTCACAGAATTCCTGAGCTTCTGCTGCAGGTGCATTAGGAAGGTCATATACAGTAGCAACAACCACACTTCTCTCACTTTCACAACCGACTGCATTTACCTGAGAAACCCAATACGTGGTTGAACCTAATACAGATGTATTTGGAATTACTGAATTAGATGGCAATCCTCCAGAATTCGTTGTGTACCATTTTAATCTAGTTGCTCCTCCTGTTAAGGTTGCTGTTAAAGCTGTAGCAGAAGTATTTAAACAATATGAGAGCTCTGATGTTGTTGGACCATTGGCTGGCATAGCTACTATAGAAGAGCTTACTACTAAATTAGCACTTATTTTTATGGTATCATCAATATCATTGTATGTATTATAACCCACTATTTTTACATTATTTATTGCGCCATAAGATGACAAATTAAAAGACTGCGCTTCTCCTGTACAATAATCCCCAATTTCTACATCATTGACAAAAACTTTATATTTAACAAAAAGATTGATACAAAGATTAGTTGGATATGATAAATTCCGAAATTCAGTAATATTTAAAACTACATTAGATTGACAGGAACTGATATCGTTAAAATTTATTTCAACAGCAGAACCTTCAACTGTATCTGAATATAGGTGGTCGAAATTTTGAGCATAGCCAATTAAGCTAAAAAGCATTAAAAAGATTAGAGTGTAATTTTTTTTCATCAATAATAGATTTAGTTTGAATTAATAATCATTCAAATCTAAATAATTATCGATGAAATACATCTTAAACGTGTTTAAATGCAATACTTTGTATGTAAATGGTATTTCACCCCCTATTTAGGTCATTTAACGACAAAAAAAGCAGCTTTACCATAAAGGTAAATGCTGCTTCTTGCTATCAATCAGATTATCAAAAATGGTTGGCTATCCGTTTAGCAAGTAATATACAGCTAACCTATTATATAACTTTTAATTTGGTATGAAATACCATACTTTGTATGTAAATCACTGTTTTTGTAGTATTTAGACTGATACTTAAGTAAACGTACTTATAACCTATGCTATTTACTTGAAATGTTTTGCATACGTTCTAGATAATGGAATTTCTACATTATTTAGATGAAGCGTATTTGTTGTTACGCGTTGAACCATATTAATATTCACTACATAGGATCGATGCGCTCTAGCAAAGGTATGTGTAGGTAATTCGTTTGCTATAGTACTCAACGATTGTCTGATACTATATTTTTTTGAAATAGTATAAATATTACTATAATTGCCATCGGCTGCAAAATACCTAATGTCAGCATATTTTAGATTTACCGTATCATACCCATCTTTAAATTGAAAACTTTGATCTTGATTTTTCTGTATTACAATACTAATGGATGCCATTAAATCCACTTTCTTTATCGGCTTAGTTAAATAACCATATGGTTTTGTTTTTATGGCTTCGCTCATTAAAGCAAAATCTTGTTGACCTGTAATAAAAATAACAGCTGCACTGTCATTTTTGTTTTTAGACAAGCTAATACCTTCATTTTTACCACTTAAATTAATGTCCATTAATATAATATCTGGTAAAAACGATTTCATTTCTGACATTGCAGTATCGGCATCATTTGCGATCCTTATAGCGTTAAAATGTTCTTCTTGTAAAATCTCAGAAATGTATTCGGCTATAATAACGTCGTCTTCAATAATAAGTATTTTGGTGTTTTTAGGGTTATGCATTACTTATGTCTTTTTCAAATGAAAATTTAAAACCATTTTCAGTATTAACAGTATACTCAATTTTAAGTTGGCGACAGATTTTATCTATCAAAATAGGCTTTATGTCTTGAGTTATAAGAACTCTTCCATTATCTGAATAGGTAAAACTAAGCTTATTTTCTTTTACACGTAATTCTAGGTTAATTGATTTATCGTCCTGGTCATTAAAAGCATGTTTTATAGAATTTATACATAATTCTGTGAGTAACAATCCAAAATACATGGCATAATCTGATGGAATTTCTGCTGTATCTATTTTGAAGTTGGTACTAATGTTGTTTTCGTTAAATACGTCTAAAAAGCTATGTTTAACATCATTTAAATAATTTGAAATCTCTATTTTCTTTTTATCGCTATTTTTATATAGATGCTTGTGCAAGGTAGAAATAGCTTCTACTTTAGTCAATATGCTTTTCAATTGAAAACTATTTTCTGTAGATGCTTTTTTCAATTGATCCGATATAAGAATTACTACCAATTGTAAATTATTATTAATTCTGTGGTTGGCTTCACTTAATAAAAACTCGTTTTCTTTAGATAATATTTTTAATTGTTTATTACTCTTTTTAGACTCTTTTAGTACATAAGCAATTAATATGGTCACTATAATAACAGCTATTAACAGACTTATAATGGCATAAAACATAACTGTATTGGAAGCTAGAGCTTTATTTTTGTTTTCAATTTCGAGGGTATTAATTTTAATTTGATTTTCTTTTTCTGTCAATTTATACTTCTCCTCGAGCTCAAACAGAAATTTATTGTGTTCTATTTTGTAATATTTATCTGTTAGTTCTAATCTGAGTTCTAGATATTCATAAGCCTTAGCTGTATTACCTAATTGTTTATATACATTTCGTATATTATCTAAAAATAAAATCTCACCATAAAACAGTTCACTTTCTTTAGCAAAATTCAATGCTTTTAAGCATTCATTTAACGCTTTATTGAATTGTTTATCTCTAATTAAAACTCTAGTGTAATTTATATAAGCATCAACTTTATTCTGAATTAAGTGGTTGTTTTCAGCATAATGAATAAGATTGTCTAAATAATTTATTGCTTTCTTAAAATCCTTTTTCTTTTCATAAACTCCTGAAATTTCCAGCATAGCATAAAATATTTCATTTTTATCATTCAGTTCTTTTGAGATCTTAAATGATTTTTGAGCATATAAAAGCGTAGAATCTGGTTGGTTAAAATACTCTGAAAATAAGGCCGCTTTTCTACTGTAATATTTTGCTAGATAAATAGGCGCAATTTTTTGCGATTTTAAAATTAATTTAGCGGAATCTAAATGCTTTACGGATTCAGCAAACAAGGCTCTTTTTCTATAAAACTCTGCAATCTTTACATGGTATAAAAATTCTATCTGCTTGTTTTGCGAAATTTTAATAGCTTCCTGTGCTTTGACATAGTATCTATTAGCTGTATGGTAATTTAATTTTAGCTTATAAATTTCTGCTAAACCTAATAATAAATGAACTTCATCTTCTTTTTCGGTAGTTGTCGTAAGGTATTTGCTGTAATAAGAAAGTGCTTCATCTAATTTGTTTTCAGAGATTAAGTTTTCTCCAAAATTTAAGATATCGCTATTTTGACTAAATGATTGATGAGTCAACAGGAAAAATAGTGAACTAATTATGTACTTCATATTACGTTTTCTGCTTCTTCTTTTTAGCCGCAGGAAATAATACATTATTTAGAATCAAACGATAACCTGGAGATGTAGGATGCAATTCTAATTCAGTTTTTGGGTCACCTACTCTGTGTGTGTAATCTTCTGGATCATGACCACCATAAAATGTAAAGAAACCTTTTCCTTTAATGCCATGTATATATTTAGCTTCTCCATTGGTTCGGTTTTCTCCCATAACCAAAACATTAGATTTAATTTGGTCTCTACTAAATGAGGTAGTTTGTCCCATAAATCCTTTCACTAAAGCGGTATGGTTCTGAGTTAGCATTGTTGGAATTGGATCCCATTTAGCAGAATACTCCATTAATGAAAAATAATCTGTTGTTTTTGGTATTTGACGTTTTTGAGTCATATCTATAGATGAAAACTCATAGACCTTAGGACTCCGTTCTAAAATATAATCTTTAAACGCAAAAGTTTTATTGAAGTCTATTTTATTCTGATAATTTGGATCACTTCCATCGCCATCAAACATTGGCTCACAGATATCTACTCCTTCTGCAGACAGAGCAATATCAAAACTATCGGTTGCAGAACACATGGCAAACATAAATCCGCCTCCAACTACATAATCTCTAATTTTTAATGAAACAGCTAATTTCTCCTCTGACACTTTATCATATCCTAATCGTTTGGCTAAAGCTTCTGCTTCTTTTTTATCTTCAATATACCAAGCCGCTGCGCTGTAAGCTCTGTAGAATTTACCGTATTGCCCGGTAAAATCTTCATGATGTAAGTGTAACCAATCGTAAAGCAGTAATTCATCATTTAAAACCTCTTCATCATAAATCGTTTCATAAGGAATTTCAGCATAAGTTAAAACCATGGTTACTGCATCGTCCCATGGTTTTAATCCCGTCGGAGTATATACGGCTATTTTGGGTGCTTTTTCTAAAACAACTGCTTCTTGATTTACAGCAGGACTCGCAATATCTTCTAAGATTTGAGCTGCTTGTGCATCTGATATGACCTCAAACGATACCCCTCTAATTTGGCATTCGCGTTGAATAATTTCTGCATCGGGTAATAAAAAAGAGCCACCTCTATAATTAAGCAGCCACTTTACTTTCAGCTCACGCTCTAAGGTCCAATAGGTTAATCCATATGCTTTTAGGTGATTCTTTTGTGTTTCAACATCCATGGGAACAAGAATATAGGATGCGTAAGTGTTTGCACTTAAGAAGAGTGTAAAAATTAAAACGAGTAAATTTTTCAAGTTCATAGATTTAGAACGAAATATAACCAAATTTTTACCTCATTAAGTCATATTTAGTAATCTTTTAGGACCTATTATATTCAATAGACTTTAAAATAGAATTCTATACAGCAACTACGTTATAGGTAAAGACAGTTAGTCGAGCTTTGTTTCACTTCCCGAAAGTAAACTTGCGATGACTTTGGTTCCTTCAAACTGTTCTAAAATAATTTTGATAAAAACAGTTATTGGAATCGCCATAATTAAACCAGGAATTCCCCAAAGGAAGCCCCAAAACATTAGCATTACCAGTACTGCAATGACATTTATAGAAAAAGATTTTCCCATAAAAATTGGTTCTAAAATCGCACCAAAGGTGACTTGAACCATTGAGATTGCAAAAATAAAGAAGAATAAAGTACTTGATGGATCGAGTTCTACAAAGGCGAAAATCGATAAAAATATTACCGAAATAAACGATCCTACCATTTGCACAAAATTGATGGCGAAGGCAAATAAACCCCAGAAAATTGGGAAGCTGACATCAAAGAACACGCACATTAATCCGGTAAATAATCCGGTAAGTGCACTTACTAAGACTTTTACTTTAATGAACTTTATAAGATCTTTTTCAATCTTCATAAAAGTTTTAACAGACGTGTGTTTTCTTTTTAATAATGTACTATTTAGAAGCTTATGAACGTTAATAGATTCTGCTAACCATAATACTACAAAAAAAACAGTCATTAATAGCGTGGTTAAAAAGGAGTTCAGAAAACCAAGCGTTGACCCCAAATTTTCCTTTTTAAAAAACTGTCCTATAAATCCATGTTCTTGTTCAAACTCTATTCCAAAATTATCTAATAAATAAATTTTTAGATCTGCCAATTTTAATTCGGCTTTGGATAAAAACTCTGCGTTATTTGCTAGTATTTGTTTGCTAGATAACTGTATTAACTCAATTCCTAATTTAAGTCCTAATGCAACCAACAATAAAACGATAATAATACTTATAATTTTAGGCACATTTCGTCGTCCCAACCATCGCATTAATGGTAAGAATAGCAAGGCTATAAACATTGAAAATATCAATGGAATGAATATAAAAGACAATATCTTTAGTAGGTAAAATACTAAGGGCACTACCATAATCAATAGCAACACATTGGTTGTACGTCTTTGTTCTAGCATGAGGCAAGTTTCTTTTTTAACTAAGCGTGCAAAGATAAGTTAAAATACACTTTTTATTTCCTTAAAATGCTGTTAAAATGGAACCCCATCATCCTCAGGTCCACCAAATGCATCTGATGCAGAAGGAAACTTATCTGGTGTGAATGTATTATCATTAGCAGCATCGTTCATTTTAGAATGAAACTCTGCACCAAATGGCGTATCAAAATCGTCTAAATTATCAAACTTACCTAGGTGTCCGATAAACTTTAAACGTATATTTTCTAAACCACCGTTTCTGTGCTTTGCAACAATGAATTCTCCTTGACCTTCGGTTGGCGAACGTTCTTCATCATCCCATTCATCAATCTTATAATATTCAGGTCTATAAATAAATGCTACAATATCCGCATCTTGCTCAATCGCTCCAGATTCACGTAAATCTGATAATAACGGTCGTTTGCTTCCTCCACGCGTTTCTACCGCACGCGATAATTGTGATAACGCAATTACTGGAATACTTAGTTCTTTTGCTAAAGCTTTAAGGTTTCGAGAAATCATGGAAATTTCTTGTTCACGATTTCCTCCTTTTTGACTTCCACCTGCTGTCATTAATTGCAAATAATCAATCATGATCATTTTAATACCGTACTGAGATGCTAAACGACGAGCCTTTGCTCTTAAATCGAAAATAGAAAGCGATGGTGTATCATCAATAAATAATGGTGCTTGTTCTAAGGTTTTAACTTTTACATTAAGCTGTTCCCATTCGTGCTTTTCTAATTTACCTGTTCTTAACTTTTCAGAAGATAAGCCGGTTTCACTAGAAATTAAACGGGTAATTAACTGAACTGAAGACATCTCCAGAGAGAAGAAAGCCACAGGCGTATTAGTATTAACAGCAACATTCCTTGCCATTGTCAGCGTTAAAGCTGTCTTACCCATACCAGGACGTGCAGCAACAATAATTAAATCACTTGGCTGCCAGCCCGAGGTTAATTTATCGAGTTTATCAAAACCAGAAGCGACACCACTCATCCCTTCTTTATTAGACATTTCCTCAATTTTCTTTTTCGCTTGAATTACTAAACTTTGAGCAGACTCTGTAGATTTCTTAACGTTACCTTGGGTGACTTCATATAATTTAGCTTCAGCGGTATCTAAAAGGTCAAAAACATCTTTAGTTTCATCGTAAGCCTCTTCAATAATTTCGTTAGAAATCTTGATTAAACTTCGTTGAATATATTTCTGAAGAATAATACGTGCATGGAACTCGATATGCGCAGAAGAAGAGACCCGTTGTGTTAAAGAAATAAGGTAAAAATCACCTCCAGAAACTTCTAACTTTTGATCTTTCTTCAATTGACTAGAAACGGTTAATAAGTCAATAGGCTCACTGTTTTCGAATAATTTGAAGATAGCTTCAAAGATATGTTTATGAGCTTCTTTATAGAATGCATCAGGACTTAAGATATCAATAACTTCATCAACACCTTTTTTATCAATCATCATCGCCCCAAGCACAACTTCCTCTAAATCAGTTGCTTGAGGTGGTATTTTACCTTTTTCTAAATTAATAATGGTGCTTTTATCAACTTTATAGCCTTGTACTGGATTGGGTTGTTTCATAAGTAACAAAAGTAGTTAAATAGTGCTGAGGAAATGAAGAAGCTCGCTTGACGATGTCAACAGGTCTTCAACAATTTAACTGTTAATAACTTGATTATATTGTTAATAGTGCCAAAAAAAACCGAAGCTAAAACTTCAGTTTTTTTTAGTTTCCTATGTTTAGTGGATTTAGTCTTTATAGACTCCCATAGCATCGTATTTTTCCATACGTTGGTTCACTAAATCTTTTGGTGATAAGTTTTTAAGCTCTTCATACGATTTAATAATAGCGTCTTTCACTGCTGAAAATGCTTTATCTCTATCTGTGTGCGCACCACCAAGTGGTTCTTTAATAATGGAATCTACAAGCTTCATGCGTTTCATATCTTTTGCAGTAAGTTTTAAAGCTTCTGCAGCTTGTTCTTTATATTCCCAGCTTCTCCATAATATTGAAGAACAAGACTCTGGTGAAATCACAGAATACCATGTATTCTCTAGCATCATAACCCGATCTCCTACTCCAATACCTAAGGCTCCACCTGAAGCACCTTCACCAATTATAATAGTAATAATTGGGACTTTAAGACGTGCCATTTCTAGAATATTTCTTGCAATAGCTTCACCTTGTCCGCGTTCTTCAGCTTCTAACCCTGGATACGCACCTGGAGTATCGATTAAAGTCACTACAGGAATTCCGAATTTCTCAGCAGATTTCATAAGACGTAATGCCTTCCGATACCCTTCTGGATTAGACATTCCGAAATTACGATACTGTCTTGTTTTAGTATTAAATCCTTTTTGTTGACCAATAAACATATACGATTGGTCCCCTATTTTACCCAAACCACCAATCATCGCTTTATCATCCTTTACATTTCTATCTCCATGTAATTCTAAAAACGTATCACCACACAAGGCTTTAATATGATCTAAGGTATAAGGCCTGTTTGGATGACGCGACAATTGTACACGCTGCCAAGCCGAAAGGTTTTTATAAATATCTTTTTTAGTTTCAGCCAGTTTCTTTTCGATTTGTTTACAGGTTTCAGTGACATCTACATCGCTTTCTTTTCCTATAATTTCACACTTATCTAGCTGATCCTCTAATTCTTTTATTGGTAATTCAAACTCTAAATATTCCATACAATTTGAAGTTAGTTTTGTTTTGTTAGTTTAGTTCGGTGCAAACCTACGTATTCTTATTTCTATTTTATAAAAAATATATAAAAAAGTAGGTACACATTATTCAGTTTACAAAAATAGAATTTATTAAAGGAACTATGAAAACTTTAAGTGTTAATACTATTTTGATTTACGCCGTCGTCTTTGATAGTTCTTAAAAACTGCATCAAATAAAACAGTTCCTAGTACAAGTATAGCACCAAAATAGAACTGTGGTGACATTTTCTCGGCTTCAGGGAACAGCATCAAAGCGATAGCAATTCCATAGACGGGCTCAAGATTATAACTCAAAATCACCGTAAATGGACTTATATAACGCATTACTTCTACTGAACCTATAAAGGCATATGCTGTACAGATTGAAGCTAAAATAAACAAGTATATCCAGTCTGAATTTGAAAGTGTGAAGAATTCTGCATTAAAGCTTTTTCCTGTTAAAAGAATAAATACAGTTAAGAAAAGTACTCCACTAACAAATTCATAAAAGGATATAACAGAAGCACTATGCCTCTCAATAAAGCGTCCATTGATTACCGCAAACAAAGTTGAAAAAAGCGCTGAAAATAGCCCTAAAATAATCCCGTTAATGTACCCCATTTCGCTGCTAGTAATTAAAATAACACCGAGAATAACGACAAGTCCAAAGACAATTTCATATCCTAAAATACGCCGTTTAAAAAAAATGGGCTCTATAAACGACGCGAAAAATGCACCAGAAGAAAACATCGCTAATGCTATAGAAACGTTGGCTTGATTTATGGCTTCAAAAAAGGTGATCCAATGTAATGCAATAATAACACCTGCTGCAGAAAACTGCCAAAATGTTTTAATCGTAATTTTTAAATTTACTCTTGCTATTTTAATGTAAACAAACATTAATATTCCAGCCATAGCCATTCTATACCACACCAATTCTAAGGCACCAATGGTAATAAGTTCCCCCAAAATTGCTGTAAAGCCAGCAATTACAACAAGAAAATGCAAATGAAGGTAGTCTTTTAGTCTAGCGTTTGGCATTCCTCAGCAGGTATATAGCTAAAATACCAAATATTACATTAGGAAACCAAACTGCTACGATAGCAGGGAAGTTAGACTGTTCGGCCATGACACCAAAAACCTTATCAAAGAAAACATATATCATTGCAATGGCAATACCAAAAGCTAAATTCACTCCCATACCTCCTCTACGTTTAATAGAGGACACAGCCACAGCAATTATCGTTAGAATAAATATTGATACAGGAAGACTCCACTTTTTTAATTTAACCACTTCATAACGACCAATATTAGGTGAACCCCTTCGCTTTTCTGCAGCAATAAAATCGAGGAGTTCTCCATAAGATTTTGTCTCTGCTGCATATTCTACAGGTGTTAAATCTTCAAGTTCAAATGGAAATTCTATTATTTTTTGAGTTTCTCTCTCTACCGTCTCAATACCATTATCAAATGACCGTTTTAAATATGTATTCAATTTATAAGCGCTATCCTTTTCTACAAAACTAATTCTATCCGCAAATATTTTATATTTTAACTCATTGCCTTCAAAGTGTTCGTAAGTAAAGTTTAAGCCCGATTTCGTTTTAGGTATAAAATTACTCACATAAATGTAATCGTGATCATTAACTTGCTGATATACATCTTTAGTTTGTTGGACCGATTTATTCTTTTTTAAGTACTTAAATTTAAACTCATTAAAACCTTGACTTGCTATTGGAGCTAAGTACATCCCTAAAATTAATGCAAATCCGGCTACAATAGAAGCTCCTATCATATAAGGTCTTAAAAACCTTGAAAAGGAAACCCCTGAACTTAAAAAAGCGACGATTTCTGTATTATTAGCTAATTTGGAGGTGAACCAAATAACCGATAGAAATAAAAATAAAGGAAATAGAAGGTTAGCAAAATACACTGTAAAATCTAAATAATAATATGCCACTTCACCTAAAGGCACGTCATTTTCTATCATTTTACCTACTTTTTCGGCCAAATCTACTGTGATTCCAATAGGAACAAACAGCAACAACATCATAAGAAATGTAAGCAAATACCGTTTTAATATGTACCAATCTAGGATTTTCAAGTCTCTTCTTTAATTGTTTAGTTATTTAATAGAACTGAGTATTAAATCCAGTTTCAAAATCTATTTTTATAAACGGTTATCCATTTGTTTTACCATTTTATCTTTCCAAGTTCTAAAATCGCCTGCTATAATATGTTTTCTGGCTTCTCTAGTCAGCCAAAGGTAAAAACCTAAATTATGGATGGTTGCAATTTGCTTACCTAATAATTCGTTAACAGTAAATAAATGTCTTAAATACGCCTTACTATATTCTGTATCAACAAAAGTAATGCCCATCTCATCTACAGGAGAAAAATCATTAGCCCATTTTAGATTTTTGATATTAATAGAGCCGTGAGCTGTAAATAACATACCGTTTCTTGCATTCCGCGTTGGCATTACACAATCAAACATATCTACACCTAACGCTATATTTTCTAATATATTGATTGGTGTCCCAACCCCCATTAAATATCGAGGTTTGTCTTCTGGAAGAATATTACATACAATATCTGTCATTGCATACATTTCTTCTGCCGGCTCACCAACGGAAAGTCCACCAATAGCATTCCCTTCAGCACCAGCATTTGCAATATATTCTGCAGATTGCTCTCTTAAATCTTTATAACAACTTCCTTGAACAATCGGAAAAAATGTTTGTTCATAATCGTATTTAAAAGGTGTCTTTTTTAGATGCGTTAAACAACGCTCTAACCAACGATGCGTCATGTGCATCGAGCGTTTAGCGTAGTTATAATCACATGGATAAGGTGTACACTCATCAAAAGCCATAATAATATCAGCACCAATGCTGCGCTGTACTTCCATCACATTTTCTGGAGTAAACACATGGTAACTGCCATCTATATGCGATTTAAACTTAACACCTTCCTCTTTAATCTTTCTATTTGAAGACATAGAATACACTTGGTAACCCCCAGAATCTGTTAAGATATTTCGGTCCCAATTCATAAATTTATGTAAGCCTCCAGCTTGTTCTAGAATTGGTGTTTGAGGTCTTAAATAAAGATGATATGTGTTTCCTAGAATAATATCTGGATTAATATCATTTTTTAACTCTCTTTGGTGCACTCCCTTTACAGAAGCCACAGTACCAACTGGCATAAAAATAGGAGTTTCTATAGTTCCATGATCCGTTGTTATTGAACCTGCTCTTGCCTTGCTTTGTGTATCTTTTGCTACTCTTTGAAATTTCATGTGTTTGTACTTATTGTTTTTCAGAAGACACATGTTGTACGCTATTAATCTTAATTAATTTTAGCATGTTCGTCTCATGAATTGTAAGTCAGACGGCAAATATAAATAACTCTATAGTAATCCCTCTTAAATTAAATTTAAAAAAACAATCTTCTAATAATTTGCTATTACTTATAAGTATTTCCCTCAATTGTTAGCAAATTACACAATTCGTTAATAAGTGCTCCTTTTCAACTTTTGAAAACCCTTAGTAAAAAGTTACTTTTGTAACATAAAACTTAAGCAATATAACATGCCAAACATTAAAGAATTAACTGATTTAACTACTCAAGTTCGTAGAGACATTATACGAATGGTACACAAGGTAAACTCTGGTCATCCTGGCGGATCATTAGGCTGTGCCGAATTTTTTGTTTCTCTGTACCAAGAGCTCATGGAAAGAAAAGACGGTTTTGACATGGACGGAATTGGAGAAGATTTATTTTTTCTTTCAAACGGACATATTTCTCCTGTATACTATAGTGTATTGGCAAGATCTGGATATTTTCCGGTTGAAGAGCTCAACACATTTAGATTAATAAATACGCGTTTACAGGGCCACCCAACGACACACGAAGGGTTACCAGGTATCCGAATCGCTTCAGGTTCTTTAGGTCAAGGTATGTCTGTTGCACTAGGTGCCGCACAAGCCAAGAAACTAAATAATGACGATCATTTAGTATATAGTCTTCATGGTGATGGAGAACTTCAAGAAGGTCAAAACTGGGAAGCTATTATGTATGCTTCTGCTAAAAAAGTAGATAATCTAATTTCAACTATAGATTTAAACCAGCAACAAATTGATGGTTCTACAGACGATGTATTACCAATGGGAAGTCTAAGAGCAAAATTTGAAGCTTTTGGTTGGACAGTTATAGATATTGAAAAAGGTAACGACCTTGAATCTATTATAAAAGGCATGAAAGAGGCTAAATCTTTAACAGGAAAAGGAAAACCCGTTTGTGTTTTATTACACACAGTTATGGGTAATGGCATTGATTTTATGATGCACACACATGCTTGGCATGGTAAAGCACCAAACGATGAACAACTAAATGAAGGTTTATCACAAAATCCTGAAACTTTAGGAGATTACTAAAAAAAGTCTAATTAAACAGATACCCATTTTTATGGGCATTATTATGAAAACATACACATATACAGAAAAGAAAGATACAAGAAGTGGATTTGGAGCGGGTTTAGCAGAACTTGGCAGAACAAATCCTAATGTCGTAGCCTTGTGTGCTGACTTAATTGGATCTTTAAAAATGGACGAATTCATTAAAGAAAATCCAGAGCGCTTTTTCCAAATTGGAATCGCAGAAGCTAATATGATTGGAATCGCAGCTGGTTTAACCATTGGTGGAAAAATACCTTTTACAGGAACATTTGCTAACTTCTCTACAGGGAGAGTTTATGATCAGATTCGTCAATCTGTGGCTTACTCTGGTAAAAACGTAAAGATTTGTGCTTCTCACGCTGGTTTAACTTTAGGTGAGGATGGAGCTACACATCAAATCTTAGAAGATATCGGATTAATGAAAATGCTACCAGGAATGGTCGTTATTAATCCATGTGATTACAACCAGACAAAAGCAGCAACTATTGCCATTGCAGATTATGATGGTCCTGTATATTTAAGATTTGGTCGTCCTTCTGTTCCAATTTTCACACCTGCTGATCAGAAATTTGAAATAGGAAAAGCTATTAAATTTACTGAAGGTACAGATGTCACAATCGTTGCTACTGGTCATTTAGTTTGGGAGGCTCTTGAAGCATCTAAAGCATTGCACGAAGCTGGTATTTCTGCTGAAGTTATTAACATTCACACTATAAAACCTTTAGACGACAAAGCTATTTTAGAATCTGTTGCAAAAACAGGTTGTATTGTTACCGCAGAAGAACACAACCATCTTGGAGGTTTAGGGGAAAGTGTTGCTAGAGTCCTAGCTCAGCATCGTCCAACACCCCAAGAATTTGTAGCAACAAATGATACTTTTGGAGAATCTGGTACGCCAGCACAGCTTATGGATAAGTACGGATTAAATAGTGATGCGATTCAAAATGCTGTTAAAAAAGTAATGAAAAGAAAATAATTTTGATTTGGTATCGTTTTTGAAGCAAGTACCTAATCTTAAAAACGAACATTATGAAAAATTTTAAAAAAACAGTTATTGCGACTGTTGTTTTTGCTTTTGTTGGATTGTCAATAAATGCCCAAAACGGAAATTCCTTTGGAATTAAAGGTGGCTTAAATTATAGCGCTAACGGGGACTATTTTGAATCTGCTAGTGCTAATGCCAAAAATCCAGATCGTAACATCGGTTACCATATTGGTCTTTTTGGGAAAATAGGTAACAAATTATACCTGAAGCCTGAGCTCATTTATACAGCTACCAAAAGTGACTATAGTAGCGATGTCTTTTCTGTTAAGAAAATTGATGCGCCAGTACTTTTAGGAGTTAGAGTTTTAGGACCTGTAAGCGTTTTCGCAGGACCTTCATTTCAGTATATTTTAGATACAGAATTTGACGGTATTAATATCGATAATGTTGAAAACGATTTTTCTGTTGGATTAAATTTTGGAATCGGACTTAGCTTTAATAACATCGGAGTAGACCTAAGATACGAAAGAGGCTTTAATCATAACGAAGCCACTTTTATAGATACTAATTTAGGCACAGGTATTGTTAGTAGAATAGACACGAGACCAGATCAGTTAATATTAAGTTTATCTATTGCGCTTTAGACAAAGCTAAAAAAAGCAAATAAAAAGCCGCTCAAAAATTTTGAGCGGCTTTTCTTATTTTAAGAATTTAGTTTCGGATACTAAATCTCGTTGTAATTAATTGTAACAGTTGGATCTAAATAATCTGGCGTACCATCCTCATCAGAGTCTAAAATAGTTAAAGTCTTAATCGTAATAACGCCTCCAATATTAGCTCTGCTTACTTCAAATTCATTGGTACCAAGTATAGGCTCTAGTTCGTTATTATTAGTATCCACGATATATGTTGTAGGCATCAATTCATCTCTCGTTGATATATTATCATTATCATCATCAATATCTACAAAGTTTGGCACACCATCACCGTCTGTATCATCATTTGCGATATCTAAATCTCCTTCTAAATCTTCAAGGTAAGACGGTACTCCATCATTATCATGATCTTCTACTTCATACTGTAATAATTCAAATTTAAAAATAAGATTATCATAAGAAGTTCCTGTAGTACTGCTTGAGAAATAACTTAAACCAGAAGGCACAAACATAACACCAAGACCAAAATCTTGAAAATCGAAGTTACCTATTTCATCTATTTCATAATTAAATGCCGCATTAAATTCAGGCATTACAAGTTGCCATGCCTTTATAACACTAGTTGTTGAACCATTTGTTTGTAAATTAAAATTTACGGGGGTTACGCTAGAGTCAAAAGTTTCATTATCTCCTGATAAGGCGTTATTTAAAGATATCCCTTCATATCTTACACGAACTCTATCAACGAATGAAGGCGAACCACCACCACCTTGGTTAATGTTTAATACGTAATATTCATAATCTGCTTCTAAATAAGTTGTGTTACGTGTGTCAACAGCTGTCATTAATAATGTATGATTTTCTGGTACGGATTCCCCTTCTTCTAATGCTGTAATAACGATATCTGTATATTTATGATCCGAACCGGTTTCAAAAAAGCCTGAATTATAATAATGCGTAGATAAATATAGTATCAAAGAATCTTTGTCTTTAGCTTGCTGCTCAGTTCTATCTTCCTCTACAAAAGTAAATGAATCATCATCATCTTTTTTACAAGAAATAACAATAGCAGAGAACACCATTAATACGAGACTAAATTTTAAAATTTTAATTTTCATAGAAATTTATATTGAATGTATAAAACCACCACAGTTTATATACAAAGTTCATTATTGCTTATTTTTAACGCGCAAGATACAATAATATAATATTTTTGCACTACAAGATTAACGTAGTTTTTAGTTAAAAAGATATGCGAATTGATAAATATTTATGGTGTGTACGCTATTACAAAACACGAAGCATTGCAACAAAAGCATGTAAAAAAGGACAAGTAAAAGTTAACGGTGCGGCAGTAAAACCATCTAGGGAAGTATTTCCTACCGATAAAATAGAACTTAGAAAAGACCAAATCATTTATCAGCTTACTGTTAATGATTTACCTCAAAATCGTGTAGGAGCAAAATTAGTTGACCTATATAGAACAGACACCACCCCTAAATCTGCTTTTGAGGCACAAGAGCTCTTAAAATACAGTAAAGATTACTACAGAAAGAAAGGCACCGGACGACCTACTAAAAAGGATCGACGAGATATTGATGACTTTCATGAAGATGACGAAGAATAGGTCGAATACATTTTTTAAATAATACGGTTATATGAATAAAATAGATCAAGAATATTGGGAAGAACGCTACGCGACTCATAAGACCGGTTGGAATGTTGGCTATACATCTCCTCCGTTAAAAACTTATTTTGATCAACTTAAAGATAAGACTGTAAAAATTTTAATTCCAGGTGCAGGAAATAGTTACGAAGCTGAATATTTATGGAATAATGGTTTCAAAAACCTATACATCTTAGATTTTGCTCAACAGCCTCTAAATAATTTTAAAAAACGTATTCCCGAATTCCCTGAAGCACAACTTCTAAAAACTGACTTCTTTGAATGGTATGACAGTTATGAGTATATTTTTGAACAAACCTTTTTTTGCGCTCTAGATCCGAGCTTAAGAGAACCCTATGTTGAAAAAATGTATCAGTTGTTAAAAAACCGAGGGAAGCTTGTTGGTTTATTCTTTAATTTTGAATTAACTGAAAATGGACCACCGTTTGGCGGGAGTCTTTCAGAATATAAATCGCTTTTCGAACACAAGTTTCATCTTAAAGTTTTAGAACCATCAATTAATTCGATAAAAGAAAGACAAGGTAATGAACTGTTTTTTATCTTTGAAAAAAAGAGCTAATGGCACTTACTAAAAATACAATTTTAAGTCATAAAGAAATTGAGCATAAAATAAAACGCATTGCGTATCAAATATACGAAAGCAATGTGAATGAAACTGAGCTCATTATTGCAGGCATAGAAAGCAACGGCTATCTTCTTGCGAAAAAAATAAAATCTCATTTAGATAAAATTTCTACTATTGAATCTACCTTATGCAAGGTAATGATCAATAAATTAGAACCAACAGCTCCGATTAAAACCTCGATACCAAAAGAAGACTACACTAATAAATCTATTATACTTATTGACGACGTCCTTAATTCTGGAAGTACATTAATCTATGGTATTAAACACTTTTTAGATGTACCTCTAAAACAGTTTAAAACCGCAGTTTTAGTGAATCGAAATCATAAGAAATACCCTGTTAAGGCAGATTTTAAAGGCATCTCCCTTTCAACCTCTTTATTTGAGCATGTACATGTTAACTTATCTAAACAACCTTACGAAGCCTATTTAGACTAAATGTCCTACAAGTTCTTCTAAAATATCTTGTTTCGTTTTATGATCTGTGTTAAGTGTAATATGGGATCTACTATAATATTGATTACGCTCAAATAAGTGTTTACCAATGAATTCTAATAGTTCAGTCTCAGAATTTAAATGACTTATTAAAGGGCGTTGTTCTCGTTCTGTGAATAAACGTTTCGATAAAAGCGGTATCGACAGCTTTAAATAAAAACTAGTCACATTCGCATTGTTAATTATTAAATCCATGTTTTTACCATAACAAGGTGTACCACCGCCTAAAGCTAAAACACTATTTTCAGAAGAATTTAAAACTTCATTTAAGTATTCAGTTTCCTTTTTTCTAAAATAAATTTCCCCTTTTGATTCGAATATTTCAGAAACTGACCTTTTTTCCTTGTCAGAAATGTAATCATCTAAATCTAAAAAATTGTACTCCAGAGCTGTAGCTAATTCCTTACCAATGGTCGATTTTCCTGACCCCATATATCCTATTAAAACTATAATCATAGCACTTATAAATTGATTATTAAACCCATAGGTTTGTTCACAACAAAAAAACGAAAAAAAATTAAAAAAAGTGTTGTTAAATTAAAGAAAGCTTATATATTTGCACCCTCGTTAGAGAAAAGCATATAAGACCAGTTAGCTCAGTTGGCAGAGCATCTCCCTTTTAAGGAGAGGGTCCTGGGTTCGAGCCCCAGACTGGTCACTAAAAAAGTTAAGCATTGCGCTTAACTTTTTTTTTGCTTAAAACTGAACTTATATTCCTAAAAGTATACAGTTATCGAAAACAGCAACTTTATAAATAAAAAACATTTCTTTAGGTAAATGAAGACCTAAAACTAGTAACTCACTACAAAACAAAACGATAGAATAAAATAAAAGTTCTATTTCTTATTTATAATATCCTAATTTAAAAAAAAATTAATTTTTTTTCAATTCTAGTCTTTGTATTTGCATAAAGGTTTTATATTTGCACCCTCGTTAGAAAAAAACATAACGACCAGTTAGCTCAGTTGGCAGAGCATCTCCCTTTTAAGGAGAGGGTCCTGGGTTCGAGCCCCAGACTGGTCACTGAAAAAAAGTTAAGCATAACGCTTAACTTTTTTTTATATTTACTTCATTATTTTGCGCACGTGGCGGAATTGGTAGACGCGCCAGCTTGAGGGGTTGGTGGACATTAGTCCGTGGAAGTTCGAATCTTCTCGTGCGCACAATTACTTAAAATCTCACTTCTATTCTTTCTCCATAATTAAACCTCTTGTAAATTTCATTTCTTATTCCAATTCTTTTTTTTCATATTTTTTGTTAATTCTAAACGTCGTATTAGTATAAACCTTATTTTTGTTTAAACATTTTTAAAAATAAATGAACAATATTAAAGATAGGTTTAGCATAAAAGATCTAGAAAACCTTACTGGAATTAAAGCTCACACTATTAGAATTTGGGAAAAACGCTATAACCTATTAGAGCCAAAACGTACTGAAACTAATATAAGATATTACGATTTAGAAAGTTTTCAGAAACTACTTAACGTTAGCTACCTTAACAATAATGGTTATAAGATTTCTAAGATTGCTACAATTGAATCACAGCAGATTCCTCAATTAGTTAGAGAAATCGCAACTGAGACCAATATAGAAAGTCATGCTATCAATGCCTTTAAGCTATCCATGTTAAATTTTGATCAAGCATTATTTTACAAAACCTATGATTCTCTCTATAACGAAAAATCTTTTGAAGACATATTCTACGATATATTCATTCCGCTTTTAACAGAAATAGGATTATTATGGCAAACAAACACCATTACACCAGCACACGAACACTTTGTTTCGACCTTAATCCGTCAAAAAATACTCATTAGCACCGAGAAATTACAATCGCAACAAATTATTAAATCCAATAAGACCTTTGTTCTTTATTTACCAGATAACGAAATACACGAACTTGGTTTAATGTTCATCAATCACGAAATTGTTCGACTTGGTTACAGATCTATCTTTTTAGGCCAAAGTATTCCCATTACAAGTTTATTAGAACTGAAAAATTACTATGACAATATTATTTTTGTATCTTATTTCACTATAAAACCAGAAAAAGAAAACCTTTTAAATTACCTTAATGAGTTTAGTGATCTTATTTTAAAATCATCAAATACTAATTTATGGATGTTAGGTAGAATGCTCAATTCACTTGAGAGTGATCTCATACCAAATAATATGAGAGTATTTAATACTATAAAATCATTAACTAAGGAATTACAAACTAATGCGTAAAACGATCTCCATTATAGGTTCTGGGTTTTCTGCTCTATCAGCATCTTGCTATTTAGCTAAAGCTGGGCATAGCGTCTCTATTTACGAAAAAAATGATACTGTAGGTGGGAGAGCTCGACAATTCAAAAAGGATGGTTTTACTTTTGATATTGGTCCTAGTTGGTATTGGATGCCAGATATTTTTGATAAATTCTTTAATGATTTCGGAAAAAGTACTAGCGATTACTATCACCTAGATAAATTGAGTCCTGCTTATAAAATATTCTTTTCAGATGATGTTATCACCATTGGTGACCATATGGATCAAATATGTGAAGAATTTGAACGTATTGAACCAGGAAGCTCAGTTCCGCTTCGTACATTTATATCAAGAGCACAAGATCATTATAATATTGCCATTAATAAAGTGGTTTTAAAACCTGGACTTTCACCTTTTGAATTGGTAACAAAGGATACTATTACACGAGTCGACCGATTTTTTAGAACCATAAGTTCCGATATCCGTAAAAACTTTAAAAACCCTAAACTAATTTCAACTTTAGAATTTCCTGTTCTGTTTTTAGGTGCTAAACCAAATCAAACACCTTCTTTTTATAGTTTTATGAATTTCGCTGATTTTGGATTAGGTACATGGCACCCTAAAGGAGGCATGTATGAGATCGTTAATGCTATGAAAAGCTTAGCAGAAAGTCTAGGTGTAACTATACGTACCAATTGTAATGTTGAAAAGATAAATGTTGAGCACAAGAAAGCGAAAAGCATCACTGTAAACGGTAAATCTATTCACTCTGACATTATTTTAAGTGGTGCTGATTACCACCATTCTGAAACACTCTTAGACGAAAATTATAGACAATACAGTGAGTCGTATTGGGAAAGTAAAACATTCGCACCTTCCTCTCTACTCTTTTATGTTGGCTTTAATCAAAAATTAAAGAATGTAGAACATCACAATTTATTTTTTGATACGGATTTTGAGAATCACGCAGAAGAAATTTACGATAATCCGAAGTGGCCTAAAAATCCATTATTTTATGTTAACTTTCCTTCTGTAACTGACACTAGTATGGCACCTGATGATTGTGAAACTGGATTTTTCTTAATTCCAATCGCTCCAGGGCTTGAAGACACACCAGAATTACGACGATATTATTTTGACCTTATAATAAATCGCTTTGAACTCAGAACAGGACAAAATGTGAAAGCACAAATACTTTTTAAAGAATCGTATTGTGTTAATGATTTTATTGAAGATTACAACTCTTATAAAGGCAATGCATACGGTATGGCAAATACTTTAATGCAAACCGCTTTTTTAAGACCAAAATTAAAAAGCAAAAAAGTAAATGGACTCTATTTCACAGGACAACTGACTGTTCCTGGACCCGGAGTTCCACCTGCTTTGATTTCAGGAAAGCTCGTTGCAGAACTGATTCAAAAAAATGAAGTTTAACAACTAAGAACATTACACCTATGAAATCAATTTTTGACAACGTTTCTCATACCTGTAGTAAAGCTGTAACAAACGCTTATAGTACATCATTCTCAATGGCAACTAAAATGCTTTCTCTCAACATAAGACAAGACATATATAATATTTATGGTTTTGTAAGATTTGCTGATGAAATAGTAGATTCATTTCATGACTATGATAAAGAAAAACTCTTTAACTTGTTTGAAAGCGATCTCGAAGCGGCTTTAGAAAACAAAATTAGCCTTAATCCTATATTAAATGCTTTTCAAGAGACTTACCACAATTATGGTATTGAAAAACACATGGTAAATTCTTTTATGGATAGTATGCGTTTAGACCTTCACAAAAAGGACTATTTAACTGATGAAGAATACAAAACTTATATTTATGGTTCTGCTGATGTCGTAGGCTTAATGTGCCTTAAAGTTTTTGTAAAGGGTGATAATACAAAATATTACGAATTAAAAGACTCAGCAATGAGTTTAGGCTCGGCATTTCAGAAAGTGAATTTTTTACGCGATTTAAAAGAAGATTTTGAAGATTTAAGTCGAACTTATTTTCCAAACACTGATTTAAATCAGCTTGATGAAGCTTCTAAGAAAGCTATAATTAGTGAAATTGAAGATGATTTTGCTAAAGGATTAGAAGGCATTAAACATTTACCGTTAGAAGCACGTTTTGGAGTGTTTATGGCTTACAGATATTATAGTAAATTATTAGAAAAACTCAAAAAAACACCCGCATTGCAGATTAAATCTACTCGAATTAGAGTTCCTAATTATAGAAAAATAGAGCTGCTAACACGTAGTTATGTAAAATATCAATTAAATTTACTTTAAAATAACATCGCCATGCAAATCGCTTTTTGGATTTTAATATTTTTAGGTACATTCTTCATAATGGAATTTAATGCGTGGTTTACACACAAATATATTATGCATGGTTTTCTGTGGAATTTACATAGAGACCATCACCATAAAGATCACGATAGCTGGTTTGAACGTAATGATGCCTTTTTTATATTCTATGCCATAGTGAGCATGACTTGCTTTTACCTGTGGAGTTACGAATCTATCTGGTATACACTTCCTATTGGATTAGGTATTTTAGTGTACGGAGCTGCATATTTTATTGTTCATGACATCTTTATTCATCAACGTTTTAAATGGTTAAGAAATATTGACAATAAATACGCACGAGGATTAAGGCGTGCTCATAAAATTCACCATAAGCATTTAGGAAAGCATAAAGGTGAAAACTTCGGAATGCTAATAGTGCCTTTTAAATACTTTAAGTAGATTATTCGGATAATAGCGCGTCAAGTTGTTTTCTTACTTTAGTACTATTCCAATTTAGAGCACCAGACTCGTCAATAACAATTTCGCTAGCCTTGTTTAATATAAAGGTCCTTGGTATTGAATGTGCTCTCAATTCCTCTGGAGCTTCACTTAATGGAGTGAATACATCGAAAGAAAAACCCTTGTTTAATTTAAACTTCTCTACAGTCTCAAAATCATCGTTTGTAACAAATAAAAATACAACTTCGTCACCATAATCATCATATAATTCTTGAAGACTCGGCATTTCAGCAATACATGGTGGGCACCAAGTAGCCCAAAAGTTTATCAACACAACTTTACCTTTTGTAGCGTTAAAATCTAACCGTTTACCATCGGCAGATGCTAAGTCCCAATTTAAATTACTAATTGTTTTTCGTTCTACTTTATCTATAACGGTCGATGTATTAATATAGCTAAACCCTTTATGAAATAAAACTTGAATAGGTTCCCTCGTTTGAGGAATAAAAATCAATAGAAGGATGATAATAAAAATAATATTTGAAATTCTACCTTTTTTCGACTTAGTCATAATACATATTTAACAGAAAAAATGAAGCACATTACTCTTTTATGATAATGTGCTTCAAATTTAACAACAAAACTCTAGAAAACTTTAAGCTTTTTTAGCTAATATTAATCAGTAGTAATAGTAACTTTAATCACTGAATTTACAGAAGGATAAGTAAATCCGTCAGTAACATCTGCTGTAATTGGATCTCCATTATCGTCATATAAAGCTATACCTTAATTACCTGGACCGAAAAAAGCATCATTTGTAGCTGTTAACATGGTTGCAAAAGATAATCTTTGGTATCTAACACAAATGAAAAAAAATAAAATTTTACACCGATTTATTTAAAATTCGAATTTCTTTACGATAAAAATCTAGGTAATTTTCATCTTTTAGTTCGTTTAAAAGAATATTTAAAGTTGGTCTAGATGTGCCAATTAAAGAGGCTATATCACTCTGAGTATAGTGATGACAAATTACCTTATCTCCTGTATCTAGATAGTCGTACCCTAAATCTTGACAAAGTTCTTTAATAAACTCTATAAGTCTTGTTTTAGAATCTTTAAATAATAAAAGCTGTAGACGTCTTTCAAGTTTTTTAATTTAAAGCCAATAAACTTGTATACTTTAAAACTGAAAGACTGATTATCTCTCATTAAGTTATACATCGTTTCTACGCCTATGGGACAAATTGAGGTTGAATTATCTATGGATTGTGCAAACTCATCTCGCTTTGCTTCCCCTAAAATTGCCTTTTCACCAAAAAGCTCTCCTTTTGAAAGGATTGCTTTTACAATTTCTTCCCCCTCTTCATTATAGTAACCTATTTTGACTTTCCTCTTTCAATTAAAAATATTTTATTAGAAGAGTCATCTTCAAAATAGATGTAATCTTTCTTTTTATATCTGGAGAATAGATGCTCTTCCTTGTAAGATTTAAATTTATGTAGACACAACGTGTTAAATAAGTTTACATCTTCAAAACCAAAGTTCATTCATAAATAATTTGGGAATAATTTATATACTTTAATAAGTTGATCGCTTGAAGGTTTACTTACGTTAGGAGCGAAAAAAGCTCCTGATTAACAGAAGCTTTTTCTTACATATGTAAAGCCGCTATTCTTTGATTATCTTTTTTAAAATGCTATGCCCATTATTATCTTTTACATTCACAAAATAAACACCATCTTCCAAGGACGATATATTTAATGCTAATGTTGAGACATGTTGCTCCTTTTTAGTTAATACCGATTTCCCTAAAATATCCAAAACAGTAACTTCAATGCTGGATTGTTCTGAACTAAAACTTAAATTCACCACATCTTTTGAGGGATTTGGATATAACAAATACTGAGAGTTAAGATTATTTTCTGCTAAATTTAAAGCTGCTACAAATTCTGTATTAAACGTATTAGTAATTACAGGCGCATTAAAATCGAAGACAACACCTGCTGTATTGGGTACAATATCACCTATTTCATATCCTGCTAATGGCTTTATTTTATAATACACAAAACCATGACTATTAGGTTCGTCAGTAGTTTCATCGGCTAGATTTATATTATAGAAATTCCATGTTAAATTATCAAAATCACGCTCAATGCCATAAGAATGACTCGCTCTTAACATTTGAAATGTTGTTTTATCTAACTTAAGATCTAAAGTATTTTCTATGGTTACGTTTATTGCACTAGCAGTACCTACATTTTGAAATCTAATAGTATAATACAAATAATCATCTTCCGTGAAACTAACGTGTTCAATTTCTGGTCCATGAGACTCATTAATATCATTAGGATCATAAGAACCAATAATAATCTCTGATAGACTAGAGGTATTATTTTCAACGACCACATCACTTGTTGCTGTTGTATATTCTGCAACATTAGTGATCAAATCTCCTAAATTCGCAGAAGTAGAGACCAGTAAGTCAATGTAAATTGATTCACTTTCTCCTGGCCCTAAATCGACAAAATCTAAAGTAAATCCAGTTGCTGTTGGTGTAATGGTATTGCTAGCACTTAATCCTGTAGATCCAGAATATTCAACAATAGCATCTTTAGTAAATGTTACACTACCAGAACTTACCGTTGACTCGCCATTATTCTTTACAATTAGCATATTTCTATATGTAAATCCAGGTCTAGGAGCTGACCAATATGATAGTAAATTCACTGAAATATCATCACAAATATCTTGTACTATTAAATTCATCTGTGAAATTTGAACACATTCTGAGTTTATACTACTCTCAACTCTAACGTAGATTACCTCATTACTCCCTATATAATTATTGGGAGATGAAATGGGATTGGTATTAGTATCTGCATCAACTAAAGTATTATAATAACTTATATTATACTGATATGTACTTAAGCCAGACAATACTAAAGTATTTTTACTTGTTAAATCAAACGCACCAATACCATCAGTATCAGAACCACTTGTAGTATCACAAACGATATAATCTAATTCCGTATTCGGTGTCGGTTCAGAAATTGATAATAATTGAAATTGGATAATACTTTGAGATGGATCGCAATTAAAATTAGTGTTATTTAGATCATAGATTCTGGCATAAATAGTTTGATTAGGCGACAATGCCGTATAAGTAGAAGCATTCGCTATTTGGTTACTTAAATTACTAGCATCATTATAGCTTTCAAAATAACCTACTGTTGCTAGTTGACCTCCTAAAATTTGATTATCATTACTTGTTAAATCAAATACATTATTTGCGGAATCAGTAGAGCAATCACCCATATTAGGAACCCAGTTAGCAAATAAATTCGAAAATTCATTAATAACCTCTAAAGGAATAATATCTACACATGAACCATTATTTTCTTCAATACGTAGATATAATATAGGTAAGTAGTCATATAAATTATAATAAATAATATTGAGATCATTACCTAGAATAGCATTACCCTCATTACTATAATATTTAGTTGTTATATTAGAAGCGTTATATAAATAGTTATAGCTCTGCAATTGATCAATAAAAAAATCATTACACTGAAGAAATTCATAGTTGTTATTGTATAGAAAGTCACTCTTTAAGATTTCAACCCAAGCAACATGATTACTGTCATCAGATAATGTTGCTATTATTTTATACAGGCCAGCTTCATTAATAGCTCCATTTAAAATAAGTGTAGAATCAATTGCCCCTTCAATTTCTGTCGTTGAACCAAGAGATAATCCATAATACCACTGATACGTAATATTTGTGTCTGTTGTATTTATTACAGTTCCATCAAGCTCAAGAGAACCCACTTCACATAAATATAAACTAGGTGGTAAATCGATGGTTTGAGCAAAAATTGCATTGGTTTGCAATAACAAGATGAAACTTAAAAAGAGTAATGTTTTTTTCATAAGATTGAATTGTAAAAACGAATATACTCTTTTTATTTTAGTACTATCTTCCTAATTTATAGGTACAAAAAAATCCGTTAGAAACTCTAACGGATTTTTATTAATTATAACTTAACAACTAAGCATTGTTTTCTTTTTTAATTAAATTTAAAGCAGAACCTTCGTTATACCACTCAATTTGAGCTTGATTGTAAGTGTGATTTAAAGCAATTAAATCCTTACTTCCATCTGCATGTACAGCTTCAAGATGTAATTGCTTGTCTGGTGCAAATTCATTTAAATCTGTAAAGTTGAAGGTATCATCTTCCTGAATTAAATCGTAATCAGCTTCATTATCAAAAGTTAAACCTAACATTCCTTGCTTCTTAAGATTTGTTTCGTGAATACGAGCAAAAGATTTTACAATAACTGCTGCAACACCTAAATGTCTTGGCTCCATGGCGGCATGTTCTCTAGAAGACCCTTCACCGTAATTATGATCACCAACAACAATTGTTTTGATACCAGCAGCTTTATATGCTCTTGCTGTATCTGGAACACCACCAAATTCACCTGTTAATTGATTTTTTACAAAATTAGTTTTCTTTCCAAATGCATTTACAGCACCAATTAAACAGTTATTAGATATATTATCTAAGTGTCCTCTAAAACGTAACCATGGTCCTGCCATAGAAATATGATCCGTTGTACATTTCCCGAAAGCTTTAATCAATAATTTAGCTCCAGTAATAGAATTTCCTAGAGGAGTAAAAGGTTCTAATAATTGAATACGCTCTGAAGTTGGGTCTACTGATACAACAACACCACTACCATCTTCTACGGGTTTTAAATACCCATTTTCTTTTACTTCGAAACCTTTTGGTGGTAGTTCCCATCCTGTAGGCTCATCGAACATAATTTCTTCACCATTTTCGTTAATTAACTTATCCGTCATTGGGTTAAAATCTAAACGACCAGCAATGGCAATTGCAGCGGTTAATTCTGGTGATGCCACAAAAGCATGTGTATTTGGATTTCCATCTGCTCGTTTAGCAAAATTTCTATTAAACGAATGCACAATACTATTCTTAGGTGCATTTTTAGGATCACTATATCTTGCCCATTGCCCAATACAAGGACCACAAGCATTAGTGAATATTTTAGCATCTAATTTTTCAAATATTCCAAGGATGCCATCACGTTCTGCGGTGAATCTTACTTGTTCAGAACCAGGATTAATTCCTAATTCAGATTTCATTTTTAAACCTTTATCTAATGCTTGTTGCGCAATAGATGACGCTCTCGATAAATCTTCGTATGATGAATTGGTACAAGAGCCAATAAGTCCCCATTCAACTTGAAGAGGCCATTCATTAGCCGTTGCTTTTTTAGTCATATCACGCCCCACTTCTGTCGATAAATCTGGAGTAAAAGGACCGTTTAACAATGGTCCTAATTCTGAAAGGTTAATTTCAATAACTTCATCAAAATACTGCTCTGGATTAGCATAAACTTCATCATCTGCCGTTAAGTAAGGTCTAATTGCATTAGCTGCATCAGCCACATCCGCTCTATCCGTAGCACGCAAATAACGTTCCATTGAATCATCGTAACCAAATGTTGATGTTGTTGCACCAATTTCAGCTCCCATATTACAAATCGTTCCTTTACCTGTACACGACATAGATGTTGCTCCTGGTCCAAAATATTCTACAATAGCACCTGTTCCACCCTTTACCGTAAGAATTTCAGCTACTTTTAAAATTACATCTTTTGGTGCAGTCCAACCCGAGAGTTTTCCTGTTAATTTTACACCAATTAATTTAGGGAATTTAAGTTCCCAAGCCATACCTGCCATTACATCAACAGCATCAGCTCCCCCAACTCCAATAGCAACCATTCCTAATCCACCTGCATTAACAGTATGTGAATCTGTACCAATCATCATCCCACCAGGAAATGCATAATTTTCTAAAACGACTTGATGAATAATACCTGCGCCTGGTTTCCAGAATCCGATACCGTATTTATTAGATACTGACTCTAAGAAATTAAAAACTTCGCTGCTCGTTTGATTAGCATGCTTTAAATCTGTTGCAGCGCCATCTTTTGCCTGAATTAAGTGATCACAATGCACCGTCGTTGGCACAGCTACTTTTGGTTTACCTGCCTGCATAAATTGCAACAACGCCATTTGTGCTGTTGCATCTTGACAAGCTACACGGTCTGGAGCAAAATCTACATAGTCTTTTCCTCTTATAAACGCTTTATCTGGTTTACCATCCCATAAATGTGAATAGAGTATTTTTTCTGAAAGGGTTAAAGGTTTACCAACAATCTCTCTTGCAGCATCTACGCTCTCAGTCATGTTAGCATAAACCTTTTTAATCATATCAATGTCAAATGCCATGGTGTCTTAGTTTTAATTAATTTTACTAATATACAAAATGCAATATGACTTTAAAAGTGTTCGTTACATATAATAGTGATAGTGGAATAAGTATTTTCTATATCTAAATTGAGACCCCTATTATCTTAAAACAGGTGTTATTAAGAAATAGAAAAGCCTGAATCTAAGATTCAGGCTTTCAATTATATAAAATTAGATTTTATTATCGCACTAACTGCTTGGTTGAAGGTTTAAACTTCGTTAAGACAATACCGTCTACTGCAGCTTCATATTCAGCAAGTGTTGGGGTTCTACCTAAAATTGTAGATAATACAACTACAGGAGTAGATGATAATAGTGACTCGCCTTTTTTCTCACCAGAATCTTTTACAACTCTACCTTGGAATAAACGTGTTGATGTCGCCATTACAGTATCTCCTGGTTCTGCTTTTTCCTGGTTACCCATACATAGGTTGCAACCTGGACGCTCTAAGTAAAGCATGTTTTCGTATTTAGTTCGTGCTAAACCTTTTGGTGCATTATCATCGAATTCGAAACCTGAATACCTCACTAAGACTTCCCAATCTCCTTCAGCTTTTAACTCATCTACGATATTATATGTTGGAGGAGCTACTACTAAAGGTGCTTTAAATTCAACTTTACCTTGCTGTGCTTCAATATTCTTTAACATTTGAGCTAAGATTTTCATATCACCTTTATGCACCATACAAGATCCTACGAATCCTAAGTCTACTTTTTTAGTGCCACCGTAATACGATAATGGTCTAATATTATCGTGTGTATAACGCTTGGAAACATCATCATTATTAACATCTGGATCTGCAATCATTGGTTCAGAAATTTCATCTAAATCAATAATAACTTCTGCATGATACTTAGCATTAGCATCTGGTCTTAAAGATGGCTTAATACCTGTTTTAAGCTCTGTGATTCTAGTATTTGCTTTATCAACAAGACCTTTAAGTACTTGTTTAGTATTGTCCATTCCTTTATCAATCATGATTTGGATACGACCTTTTGCAATCTCTAAAGATTCTATTAAGGTATCATCCTCAGAAATACATATAGATGCCTTAGCTTTCATCTCTGCTGTCCAATCTGTAAATGTAAAGGCTTCATCTGCTGTAAGTGTCCCAATATGCACTTCAATAATACGACCTTGGAAAACATTTTCCCCACCAAATTGCTTCAGCATTTGAGATTGTGTCGCGTGAACAACATCGCGGAAATCCATATACGATTTCATTTGACCTTTAAACGTCACTTTTACGGATTCTGGAATTGGCATCGTCGCTTCTCCTGTAGCTAATGCTAAGGCAACTGTTCCTGAATCTGCTCCAAAAGCAACACCTTTAGACATACGGGTGTGAGAGTCTCCACCAATAATAATATCCCAATCACCAACAGTAATATCGTTTAACACTTTATGAATAACATCTGTCATTGGGAAATATTTCCCTTTAGGATCACGACCAGTAATTAACCCAAAGTCGTTCATAAAGCTCATTAATCTTGGAATGTTAGCTTTAGACTTATCATCCCAAACAGATGCTGTATGGCAACCCGATTGGTACGCGCCATCTACAATTGGAGAAATAACTGTCGCTGCCATCATCTCTAATTCTTGAGATGTCATTAAACCTGTGGTATCTTGAGACCCTACTATATTTACTTCTACTCTAACATTAGAACCAGCATGTAAGGTTTTGCCTGGTGTAGTTCCTACAGCATTCTTATTGAATATTTTTTCAACAGCTGTTAAACCTTGTCCTTCAATAGAAACTTCTTTTGAAGTTGCATACACTTGAGGAATATCTATCTCTAAAATTTTACAAGCTAATGTTTGTAATTTTTTACCAAATACAACAGCGTAAGACCCACCTGCTTTAATAAACTCCATTTTTGGTGGCGTTAATGCAGTAGAAATATCTTTTAATTCTTCACCGTCTTTGTATAATTTCTTTGTCTTTGTATTTATTGTCAATACTGTACCTGTATCAACAGAATAGGTTTGCTTTAGAACAGGCTCACCATCTTTATCTACAATAGTATTTCCTTCTGCATCTATTTGCTTTTCCCAATTTTTAAGATCGATACCAATACCTCCAGTTACACTAACTGTTGTTAAGAAAATCGGTGCAATGCCATTTGTACCAGCAATTACTGGAGCAAAATTAATAAATGGAACATATTTACTAAAAGGAACACCAGTCCATAATGCAACATTGTTCACACCAGACATTCTTGAAGACCCAACTCCCATGGTTCCTTTTTCCGCAATTAACATTACACGCTTATCTGGATGCTGCTCTTTTAAAGCCAACAATTCATTTTGCATGTCTTTATTATGCTCAAACATACATTGACCATGTAATTCTCTATCTGATCTTGAGTGTGCATCTGCACCAGGAGATAATAAATCTGTAGAAATATCACCTACACCAGCGATATATGTTACTATTTCAATCTCTTCTTCAACATCTGGTAACTTCGTAAAGAATTCTGCCTTTGAGTAGCTCTTAATAATATCAGTTGCAATAGTATTTCCTGCTTTAAAGGCATTTTCTAAACGCTCCGTATCTGCTTCGTATAAGAATACTTGCGTTTTTAACACTTTAGCAGCGTCTTCTGCTATAGCCATATCGTCTCCTAAAGCGATATCCAATAATACTTTAACTGAAGGTCCACCTTTCATATGAGACAATTGCTCTAAAGCAAAAGCCGGATTAATTTCTTCAACTTGAGTCTCACCTAAAATAATTTCTTTCAAAAATTTAGCCTTCACGCTAGCGGCACTTGTTGTACCTGGTAACACGTTATAGATAAAAAAGTTCAGAGAATCATCTCTATACTCATTATCTACATCTTTAATCTGCTCAATTATTTTACTTAATAAGTCAGCACCATCTATTGGTTGCGGATGAAGTCCTTGATCTTTTCGTTCTTCTATCTGCTTAAGGTAATCTTGATAAATACTCATGGAAGGAATCTTTAGTTACTATTTTTTAATCTTAGCGATGTAAAAAGTTACAGTCTATATTGAAATTTAAAAGTTTCGCAAATTAATATAAAGATTTAAAAGTACACTATACTAAAAACAATATTATCATACTATTTTAGTATAATGACATAAAATAAAAGTATGATTATATTTTTAGCATTAAATACCTATGATAATTAGTGAATTAACAATGGATATGGAGTAATCCCAACCGCATTTATTTCCATTTAAGACGTACAAAGTAATGCTTCAAAAATTAAGTTGAAGCTTATAAGTAGATTAAATAAGTATGGTTAAAATTAGAATAAGCTTTGAATAATTTTCTCGTCACTAACGCCCTCGGCATCTGCCCTGTAATTCTTAATAATTCTATGTCTAAGAATGCCTATAGCTACGGCTTGAACGTTTTCAATATCTGGAGAAAATTTACCATTGGTAGCTGCATGAGTTTTCGCTGCCAAAATTAAATTCTGTGAAGCTCTTGGTCCTGCTCCCCAATCTACAAACTCTTTTACAATATCTGCTGCAGAATCTGCTTTAGGCCTCGTTTTAGCCACTAAAGAAACCGCATATTCTATAACATTATCTGCTACAGGAATACGGCGAATTACATTTTGAAAATCTATTATTTCTTGCGCAGTGAATAATGAATTAACTGTTGCCTTAACATCTGTTGTGGTTGCTTTTACAACATCTACTTCTTCTTGAAATGACGGGTATTCTAAATTGATAGCAAACATAAAACGGTCTAACTGAGCCTCTGGCAAAGGATATGTTCCTTCTTGTTCAATTGGGTTTTGTGTAGCTAATACAAAATAAGGTAGACTTAATTTATACTGGTGACCAGCTACTGTAACCGAACGCTCTTGCATAGCTTCTAATAAAGCCGCTTGTGTTTTTGGTGGCGTTCTGTTAATTTCATCTGCCAAAACTATATTAGAAAAAATTGGTCCTTTTATAAATTTAAATTGTCTGTTTTCATCTAAGATTTCACTACCAAGAATATCACTAGGCATTAAATCTGGTGTGAATTGAATACGTTTAAAGTTTAAACCTAAAGCCTGTGCAATCGTATTTACCATTAAGGTTTTTGCCAAACCAGGAACCCCGATTAAAAGCGAGTGACCACCAGAAAAAATAGAAATTAATATTTGATCTACAACTTCATCCTGACCTATAATAACTTTAGCAACCTCTTGCTTTAGTGCAGCATACTTTTTGACAAAATTTTCAATTATTGCAACATCAGACATATTATACTATTTTTTTAACCAATTACTTTGAAAGTCACAATCTCTGTACTCGCCATTAATTTTAACGTAAGTATCAATAATTGTTTCTTTTTGCCATTTTTCAACAGCTTTAACTTGTTTGTCTTGTAAGGCTAAATTTTTAATCTTTAGATAATCTTTTGCAAAATCAGCTTCGTGATCATCAATACGATCAGTAACCGTTAAAATTTTGAATTTTATAGTATTTATACGATCTTCATCTTGTAACACTTCGCTAATTTCTCCATCTTTTAAATTTTGAATTTGAGAATACAACTCGGGTTCCATTCTAGTTAATTCAAAATTAAAATCTTGTGTTGTTGGGTTTGTTAGTTGACCACCTTCAAATTTAGTCTCCTTTTCATCACTAAACTCTCTTGCTGCCTCCGTAAATGTTATAGAACCATCCATAATTTTACTTCTAACCTCTTTAATTTTATCATTTGCTTTTTGAATAGCTTCTTGCGATAATTTTGGACGCAATAAAATATGTCTAACATCATATTCTTGTCCTCTTACCTTTTCTAAAAACACAATATGAAACCCGAAATCAGTTTCAAAAGGTTCCGAAATCTCACCTTCTTGCATATTAAAAACAGCATCTCTAAACTCCTTAACCATTCTTGGTTGTTTTCTGTTCATGGTTGGTAACCTTCCACCATCACTTTTAGATCCATCTTCAGAATAAAAGATAGCTTTAGTAATAAAACTAGAGCCGTTTTGCTCTATGTCTTTTTTGAAATCATTTAACTGATCAATTACCGCTTGCTTGGCATCTTGCGTTACTTCTGGTATAATTACTATCTGAGCTAACTTTAACTCTGTTCCAAATGTAGGACGCTCATCTTTTGGTATATCGTTAAAAAACGTACGAACTTCTTCGGGTGTTACTTCGATATCACCAATAACTTTAGATTGCATTTCTTGAGCTAAATATCCGTTTTTATTAATTTCGTACATCTCATCACGTAAGGCCTGTTCTGAATCTTTTTTATAGAATTCTAATAAGCCTTCCATATCTCCTTTGGACTGCGCTAAGAGCCCTTGTATCTGTTGTTCTGTACGCGACTTAATAAACAACTCATTAACAATTACACTATCTTGAATAGCTTGATGTGCGTATAACTTATTTTCTAGCAAGCTTCCAAAAAGTTCGCATCTTGTTAAATCTTTAAGATCTGCTCCTTGCGCTTGTAATTGTGCAATTTCTCTATCTAAATCAGATTCTAGAATAATAAAATCGCCTATAACAGCGGCAACACCATCTGCTTTAATTCTAGTTTTGTTAACTAAAGTGTCCTTCGTTTTTTGAACTATTGGCTTTTCGTCGTCAATAATCTCTTGAGCATTACTGAAGTTAAAAGAAATAAAAACAACCAAAAGGGCTGCTTTAATTATAAGTTTGGAATTTATTTTGTTTGATGGCATCTTTTGTAATATCATTTTCGAGTTGCTTGATGAGCTCTAGTTTTCGCTTATTTATAACAATTTTTTGGATTGACGAATTCACATAATCTAAAGGTGCGTAGTCGTTTTGAAGTCGCACGTCGTTAACCAACATCAAATATAGGTTTAATGAATCTTTGAGCTGTAAGAAATTAGTTTTTTTTAACAGTTCATTTTTATTGCTATTATTTAAAATTGGAATCTTCTCAGTAACCCGACTTAATTTCAACCAAAGTGAATCGTTTAATGAATACGATCTAAACTGCACAGAAATGGAATCTAAATACACCTTGTCTTTATAACTAAAGCGTTGAAAACGCTTTTTTATTGTGTCTAAATTAATAGGATTAAGTGGTAGGCTTATATATCTAAACTGTATTAAATTATCATTAAGCTTAAAGGATTCTTTGTTTTCATCGTAAAAAAGTTGTGCTGTTTCGCGAGAGACTATTGAATCTATATTTTTTTTCACTAACCCTTCTAAATAGGCTTTTGTATATAAATCATTTTTATACTGCTCTACTAATTTAGAAAACTCATTTTGTTTATGTTCCGAAAGATTGACTAATGCACCGTCCATTAGAAGTAAACGTCTTGCCCAACGATCAATATAGGCATTAACCATTAGGGTACTATCTTCTTTTGCAGTGCCTTTGGGTACTACATCTTTAATATCTTCTTTATAAAGATAGTTTTCATTAACTCGTGCTACGGGATCCAAACCATCTGACGCTTTAAAAAAGTCACAACTAGCGAGAAACAGACAAAGACAACATATGTATAAAAAATTTTTCAAAAAAAATGTGCGTTAGTTTCCTATTTTGGCTTTAATGGCGTTGAGCGTTTTTTGATTAACTACGACTTTGAAACGCTTATATAAATCATTCACCCAATTCGTTTCAATTTCAGTTTGGTAATCATTAATCACATTACCTTTTGCTTCCTCTAATGTTTTTTGTCCTGCTGGTAAAATATCTGTTACATTAATTACATGAAATGCATCGTGATGTTCATAAATATCTGAAACACCTTTCTTAGTTTTAAAAGTTGAAGGCAGAATAGGATTGTCTAGAGTGTAAGTTCCTTTTGTAAAGATAACGTTTTGCTTATCGTTTGTATTTAGTTTTTCGCTAATTACAGCGTCAGCATTCCCCTTTTTCATCATTTTAAGAGCTTTCTTAGCATAAGACTTATCTGCTGACGACGCTATTATAACCGCTACTCTATCATTCCATTGATATTGAGATTGGTTTTTATCATAATACGCTTCTAAGCCTATAGAGTCTTTAGAAGCTTTATTCCAAATTTCTTTCTCCATTAAATCAAACAACAACAATCCATCTCTATATTCTTTAAGAATATTTGCATACTCTAGATTTTCGACTTCTAAATTATCTTCTCTATATTGAAAGATTGACTTTTCAAAAAAGCTCTCGTACTCCTTTTCAATTACAGTATTAAAAGCTACCGTTTTATCTGAGTAAATTCTTTGTGCAGTTAGTAAATGTTTCCCAAAATCTTCGTACGTAAAAGTCGACTTATTTATAGAAAACAAAGGTTCATTAGCTTTAAAATCGGTAGGTAAAATCCAATTATTCTTATAAAACGCATCTGAAAGAATAGACGTAAAATAAGTCTTGGCTTTATCGTTATAAGTGATTTCATATTGCTTTTTTAACTTAGCAATCATCGCCTCGTTAATTATTTTAGATCTAGTGTCTCTTTTTACTTTAGACTCAAAAGATTCTTTTAAGTTTTCAAACGATTCAATTGGTTTTAAACTAATTCGTTTTACAATGTGCCAACCGTAGGCTGTCTTAAAAGGTTTGGTAACATCACCATCATTTTTTAATGCAAACGCAGCGTCTTCAAATTCTGTAGAACTTAGCTGACCACTTTTAAACGGCGCAATTTGCCCCCCTTGTCTCGCAGAACTTTTATCGTCTGAAAATTGTTTAGCTAAGGACTCAAAACTTTCACCTTGGTTGAGCTTTTTATAAATATCATTAATTCGTTTTTCAGGATCTGCCAATGAGTCTAATGCATTTATATTAACCATAATATGAGCTACAGTTGCCGTGCCTCTAGATATCCTTTTATCATCAACTTTTACCACGTGATAACCAAATTGCGTTCTAAATGGCATTGAGATTTCTCCAACATTTGTATTGTATGCTGCTGTTTCAAATTCATATACCATTTTAAACGCTGAGAAATAGCCTAAACTTTCTAAAAAAATAGTATTACCGTTATGCATTTCGGCTTTTACGTTATCAAAGCCTTCATTTAAAACACGATCTCTTAGAGCCAAAACTTCATTGTAAGCATTTAAAGTATCTTTAGAAGTCGCCTCTAAACGCACTAAAATATGTGACGCGTTAATATCCATATTACTGCGATCATAAGCTTCTTTTACCAAGGCTTCAGTTACTTTGTTCTCAGAAATATAATTTTTAATTAACTGCTTTTTATATCTAGAAAACTCACGTTGGTAATTTTTATCTTCATCTAATTTTAAGCGTTTGGCTTCTTTCAGTTTTAATTGGTATTCCGTAAATAGCTTTAAATAACCATCAATGTCCTTTTGACTTTCATCTTGAACTAAATCTAAATTTTTGTTATAGACCCTTAAAAATTCTGAAGCCATAACTGGCTCTCCATCCACTTCTAAAAGTACTTGATCATTATCTTGAGCAAAAGAAAAACTAAGTGCAAAAAACACTAAAAACAAACATTTAATATTAAGCTTCATAATTTAAACTTGATTTGTATTGATATAAATAACTCACTTTTAAAACTGAGCAAAAGTAACATAAATAGCGTATTTAGCAAGTAGATTGAATAGCATTCTTTAAATCGTTAGTGCTAGTTACGTCGTAAAAATTACATCAAAAGTACAAGTCGTAATATTTTACAATGATTTTAACAATTAAAAGTGTTCAATATCGATTAGATGGCGCTTTTATTATTCCTTTTTATACTTTTAACGAAACTTGAAGCACATGCAGTATACCACTGAAATATTAATTGAGAAACCTATTTCAGACGTTATCAAAAAAATCAATTCTGTCGATAATTTAAAACATTGGCAAGAAGGTCTAGTTAGTACTGAACATATTTCTGGAATCCCTAATGAACTTGGTGCTAAAATGAAATTAAATTTTAGTTTTGGGAAGCGTAAAATGGAAATCATAGAAACCATTATAAAGCAGGCATTTCCAAAGGAATTACATGTTACCTATACCACGCAAGGAGTACGTAACATTCAGGAAAACTATTTTGAACCGACATCAGATAACACTACAAAATGGATTGCAATAACAGATTGCCAACCTACTAATTTTAAGATAAGTTTGATGTTGTTTTTAATGCCTAGCGCTTTTAAAAAACAGACAGAAAGTTATATGACTAATTTTAAAAAATTTGTCGAAAAAGGGGTCTCCGTTTATAAACCAAATTAATACCGCTCATTTTAAAACAATTCAATAAAAACTATCCAATGCGAAAATTAAAATTAATATGGGATTTTAAAGGTCCGGCCGGTCAAAAAATAGCTGAACACCATGTTATACACCTAAAAGAATATATTGAAATAAACAAATTAGATATTACCATTACAGGTGTTGAGACGCTTAGCGATATGCACAGCATAGCCTATTTAGTGGTTGATGAGTCTGAAATGAAACCGATACGCGACACTCTAAAGCCTCATAGAGGGCAAGTCTATGCTTAGTTTATCTGACAAGTGTATAATTTGATAAAGTAAAGACCCTAGAATAGCCGTTTAAAAAAGGCTTGAATAAATCGTGTTGGCGGTACTGATAAAATAATTTTCACATCTTCTAACAAGTTAGATTCCTCATCTAAGAATTTAAAAATCGTTTTAATGTTTGTTTTTTTGAACATAGACGAAAATAAGGCTGCCCCTTCCTTATTATGATGCGCTAATACGTCTAACAATATAAGATCATAAAAGCTATATTTATCTTGCTTAGAAAACTGAGATAAATCCTGATTATTCTTTAAAAAAGACACAATTTCCTTAGTTTTCTTGGCAGAGTTTGTAAAAGTATATCCAGAGCTTGCTTTTGTCCATCCGCCTGAAGTTCCAATATTTAATACGTGCTGAGAATTCAATTCATTAAACTTAAAAGATGTCATGGGAATATTGCCCCTTTCCTTTTCTATAATTTCGTAATCTAGAATATTTCTCTTATGTAAGTAGTCTTTTATAGCGTCTTCATACTCTGAAAAGCTTAATAGATCTTTTGAAAACAACGTATATTCAAACAATGCTGTTTTTTTATCTAAAGGTAACACATACATAAACCTTGTGTTTCCATTTTGAGGGACTGTGAAATCCATAATAGTAGCTACAGAATCATCAATTAAATCGGCTTTTGTTCTTACAAACCAACCTACAAAGTGCTGATGTATTAAAGGATATTTATTTTGTGATTTGTATGCCTCAGGATTTGGTAAACTATTAAAGATCTTAGAACCGAAATGCGTCCCATTTTTACTAATTACTTGAACTCCGTTTTCTAATTCTGTAAAATTATCAACAGTATCTTCAATAAATTTAAAATTAGATTTAGAATTTATAGTTCCCCAAAGTGATTTGTAAAACGCCTCGCTCCTAATCATTTTATAGGTATACGGAGCAATTGAAATAACTTTAGAAAACCCGTCACTTCCAAAGTAAACATTTTTCCAACTTCTTACTAAGAGCTCATCCCATTCTCCAACCCCTTCTTCCCAAAAACACCAAGTTCTGTCGTTGCCTTTATCTTTAGTTTGGTCTAGAATTAAAATAGATTTACTATTAAAATAAGCATCTTGAGCCATACGACAGGCTAGCATTAATCCGGAAGCACCTGCTCCTAAAATAATATAATCGTATTTTAATCCCATTTGATAACTCTTATTGCAATTTAATATTTCACCTAAAGAATGCTATTTTTTCGTTTCATGACGTCTTTCTGCATATTCGTAGCCTTCTCGCCACCATTTCTCCATTAATCGCTTACTAAATATCAGGGAATTTTCGGTAAGGCTAGTAGGTGTATAATACAAATTGAGTTTTACATTTTTATTTCGTGCAGCTAATTTTCCTATAATGATATCATTTCGCTCTACCTGATTTAATAAATGACCAAACAAACTAATCATTAATGAAAACGGATTTTTACCCAGAACCTTTTGTTTTCCTAAAGTTTCAGCTTCTAAAACAATGGCATCTACTTCTGTTGCGCCACGCTGTATAGCTTCTCTTATGGGTATTACCGATCCTAATCCACCATCTGCATACTCGTAACCATCTACTTTTGCTAAAGACATAAATGGAATGTAATTACATGAAATCCAAATCCAATTACAAAATTCTTCGTACGAACATTCTTGTATAGATTTATACTCCACCCGATTCATAGACAAATTGGAAACTGTCACCACCACATCGTGCTTTTCTTTTCTAATTTTTAAATATTCTTCATAAGTCACGTTTTTCCTTATATGACGTCTTAGCGCCTTGCTTTCTCCAAACGTTCGTTTACGTCTTATAAATTGCCACAACGAATTTATAAAATCAATAGATACATATTCTCTATCCCCTTTTTTGTGCTGTACAAAAGGGCTAATGCTAAAAATATCATGCTGCTGTACGTTTGTAAAAATATCGTACAATTTACCAATCTCATTAACTGCTAAATGCGGTATTAAAAGACTTCCTGTGGATGTACCTAAAAACAAATCGTAGTTGTGTTTTTCGCGCTCCATTAAGTATTGCGCCACACCTCCCGCAAAGGCTCCTTTACTTCCTCCACCAGATATTACTAAAGCTCGCATTTAATATATATGTTAATTATTGTTGAATTTATTCTGTTTCTATAGGACTAACTTCCTCATTTTTATATTTAGCATAATTGAGGCCACTCTCCCACCATTTCGTCATTTTAACTTTATCAAAAACCAATGAGTTGGTTGTTAAAACTGTTGGAGTATAATAAAAATTAATGATCGCATTTTGGTTTGATGCTACAAATTTACCGATTTTAATATTTTGACTCTCTATCCGATCTAACATAAACGCAAACATATTAGTCAGTAAAGAAAACGCATTAATCGACGGCATCCTATTTAGTTGACTTATTTCCGTTTGTAAAACAATCGCATCAATTATTGTTGCCCCTCGCTTAATAGCTTCTTCAATAGGGACCATAGAACCTAAACCACCATCTGCATATTCGCAGCCATATTTTTTAGCCAGAGACATAAATGGTGTGTAATTACAAGATATCCAAATCCATTCGCAAAACTCATCGTAATTAAAATCTATGATAGATTTATATTCAACTTGATTAAGTGATAAATTAGAAACTGTAACTACAACATCGATATGACTCGCTTTAAGCGTAATAAACTCTGACTTTGTTAATGTTCTTCTAATGAGTTGTTTTAAGTTAAGACTTGTTCCGAATGTCTTATGACCTTTTAATAAATTCAGAAGCACTGTAAGATGATTAATCCCTATAGTTTCAATACCATTTTTCTTTTTAACGATAAAAGGACAACTATCAAATATTGCCTCATTATTTACATTAGTGTAAACTTGTTTTATTTTATCGACGCGGCTTAATCCTAAATGAGACACTAAAAGACTTCCTGTTGACGTCCCAATAAACAAATCGTATTTGTGTTTTTTATTCTCAATTAAATACTGCGCCACACCACCTGCAAATGCACCTTTACTTCCACCTCCAGATATCACTAGTGCTCGCATTAATCTTTATTTTTGTTGTAGTTTCTCAGACAGTTGTTTTGCAAATTTAACCATTCGCCAGTTGTGATGTGATTTTGCTTTTTCTAAATTAGATTGACATTCTTCCGTACAAGATTTCATTAAATCTAGATAATTGAAGGCCTTAATTCTGACATCTGTATTATATTTTTCAGATGTATACTCCTTTAACTCATCAAATAATACTTGCTTGTTATCCGCATCATAATACGGCGTATTTAAATTTAATACAATCCACAACATCCTAACGTTCTTATCAGTGAAGCCAATTGTTTTTCGAGTTTTAGAAAGGTATTTTGACCGTTCTAATGGAAAATTAACCCAAAGGTTATACAAAGCATTCTCTATTGTAGTGTATGATTTATCATCAAGTAAAGACTCATAATCTGATTTTAAATTTTCAGGAATCTTAGTCACATGCTCTGAAATGGCTTGTCGCACCTTTAAACTATTATTAAAAACCTCCGTTGTTACCAATTCTGGCATTTGTGAAATAACCTTAGCTTTTGCTTCATCTGAAACATAATACTTTAAATACTCGGCACATTTAGAAGAATTTACCTCGCAGTCTACCATCTCATATTCATTTATAAAAGTAGATTGTCTTTTCAAAATTGTATAAGCTTCATCATAAGGAAATGCTTTATTTTTAATCCAATAGTTAACAAAACCAGATAAGGACTTACCATAAATATTTTCTACTTCATTAATAAAATCAGAAGTCTCCACATTAGAATATTGATACTTTTTTAAGTAATTTTTTACCGCTTGCTTAAAAACGACATCACCGACCTTATCTTTTAACACATGTAAGACCCAAGCACCACGTTGGTAAAACGTTAAACTACTAGATTTAGGATCTAGAAGCGACGTTCCATTCCCAGAAAGATCTTGTTGACTTAGATCCAAGACTGACTCGAGTAATTTATGGTAGAAATAGTTATCTCCAAAAATATCACGTTCCGCTAAAAGTGAATAATAGGTTGCAAAGCCCTCTTGCAACCAATGATGTTCTCCAGATTTCGCAGTAACCAAATTACCGAACCATTGATGGGCCAATTCGTGTGCATTAACACTAACGTAGTTTTTATCATTAAACCCAATATTATCTACCATAAATGCATCTGAGAAAATAGTAAGGCTCGTATTTTCCATACCTGCATATAGAAAATCATGCACTGGTACCTGCTTGTAGTTCTGCCACGGATATGCAAAACCAATGTCGTCTTCTAGAAAATCGAACATTCGTTTAGAATACCGATACGTAGGTTCAACTTTTAAGGAATCTTCAGGATAATAGTAAAACTCTAGTGGAACTCCACTTTTTGAGGTTTCTGTTTTTTTGTTGTATTTGCCATAAACTAAAGCTAATAAATAGCTAGACATCGGTTTTTTCATTTGATATGAAACCTTTTCTAAATTATGATCTAATGCGCTATTTATTGTATTTAAACCATTTGCTATAAAAGTATATCCAGATTCTTTAGTCGTACTTAAATTGAAGATGATTTTATCATTAGTATCATCTAAACTGGGAAACCAATGGCTTGTATACTTTCCTTGGCCTTGAGTCCATACTTGAGGTTTATTTTCTCTTTTCAAAAAGTACATTGCCTGCTTAGGCTTTACCGAATAATCAAGATGGATCGTATACGTCTGATTTTTTTGAAACGGATATTTAAAATAAATCTTATTTTGTGTGTTAAAATAGTCTAGTTTCTGAGTATTAGAATCGCCTACTCTTATCTCTACATTTTCAAATGTCATATTTACGGCATCTAAAAATATAGAATCTGTTGATTTAATCATATCGAGATTGTACCAAACCGTTCCTTTTACCATAGAAGAATCTAAAACAATACTAAGCATTCCGTCTGCTCGTTTAAAATCAACATATTTAGTCTGTTGAGAAAAAGACAAATTCATAATAAAAACACAAAAAACAATAAAAATTTTCTTCATAAGATAGAACTAGACAAGAATAAGACCAAAGTACGGAATTCAGCGCTGATATCACAAAAACTCAATTTTAATAAAGATATTGTAAGAACTCAATGATATTCCTTTTATAAATTCAATGGATAATTCCCATTTTTATCGTCATACAAGTTCGAACTTCTCACCTACCATATACAGACTGATAAATATCATATTTTTATTTAATTTTATATGTACCTTTATCCTAGTTAATTTCTTTTATATATTTATTATTCAGCTTTTTAAACAAAACATACTTAATGACCCCAAATCTCTTTGAAATTGGTTATTACGATAACAATGACCTAAAACCACTTGGCTTTAAATCTCTTGGAACCAATGTTAAAATTGCTAAAAATTGTTTAATTTTTGGCATTCAAAATATCTCTATTGGCAACAATGTAATTATAGATTCATTTTGCTCTCTTATAGTACCTGGAGATGGCTATCTAAACATAGGCTCTTATGTACACATTGCTTCATATTGTCACTTATTGGCATCAGACGGCATTGAGCTCAACGATTTTTGTGGCTTATCTCAAGGTGTAAAAATATACAGTAAAACGGATGACTACTCAGGTAATTCATTAACGAACCCAACTGTTCCAGATTCATATAAAACTATGAAAAAAGGAAGAGTTTCAATTGGTGAGCATGCCATTATCGGAGCAGGATGCACTATACTTCCCAATGTTCTCATAGGAGAAGGAGCTTCCGTTGGTGCTCTATCTCTAATCGGATCCAATTTAAATTCATGGATGTTATATGCAGGAAATCCGTTAAGAAAACTCACTAAAAGATCTAAAAATTTGTTAGTTAAAAAGCAAGAATTTTTCAATGAATTAAAGCAAAGCAACGCCTAATTTTTATTTAAAAATCCTTTAGTTCATATAGATAACTAATTTATCAACAATAATTTAGGATAACTCATCAATGTTTTTAGATATTTTTTGATAAGAAAATTAATAAGTTTGTGCTTAGACCTATCAAAATGATTTAATTTCAATATTTTTCGCAACTCATCTCAGTTAATTAAAGATAACAATCACCTAATAATGCAGACAGAAACGATCATAAAAACTAAAGTAAAAAATTACATTATCGAATCTACTTTTGATGATATCGAAAAGTTAAAAGATGATACTCTTATTTTTGAGGAAGGCATCTTGGACTCTATGGGTTTATTATTTTTAATTGAATTTCTACAAGAAGAATTTAACTTAACAACTAGTGATGAAGAACTCGTTGTAGAAAACTTTCAATCTATTAATAATATTATTGCCTTTATTGAGAGTAAAATGTAAATTAGAATTTTATAGTATCTAACTATGTGCGGAATCGCTGGCTTTTTTAATATTAATTTATCCACCGAAGATAAAACGCACAGGCTTCAGCAAATGCTTACAAGAATAAAGCATAGAGGCCCAGATGAAAGTGGTATATATATATCTGAAGCTGCTAGTCTTGGCAGTGTGCGTCTCAGTATTGTGGATTTAGCCACAGGCACCATGCCATTATCCAACTCTAACGATTCATTATGGATTGTGTTTAATGGTGAAATATTTAACCATATTGAACTTAGAGAAGAACTAATAGCAAAAAATCACACATTTAAAACCCAAAGTGATACCGAAGTTATTATTTATTTATATGAAGAATATGGACCTGAATTTCTAAGTAAATTAAATGGTCAGTTTGCTATTGCTATTTGGGACAAGACTAAACAAGAATTATTTTTAGCTCGAGATCGTGTTGGTATTAGACCTTTGTTTTACACCACAATTAACGACGCGTTTGTTTTTGCTTCTGAAATTAAATCGTTTTTAGAATTTCCAGAATTTCGGCCAAAAATTTCGGCAAAAGCATTGTCTGAATATTTCACATTTTGGACAACACTTTCTTCTAATACAGCTTTTGAAGATGTATTTGAATTACCACCTGGAAGTTATATGATAATTAACGCGAATGCTAAAACTGCAAAAACCTATTGGGAATTACCAATAACGAAACCGAACGATTATAAATACAATACATTAAAAGAAGCTTCTGAAGAATTTGAATCTATTTTTACCGATGCTGTAAAACTAAGACTTAGAGCAGATGTAAAAGTAGCCGCGTATTTAAGCGGAGGACTAGATTCTAGTATTACCACTTCTTTTATCAAAAAGATTTTACCAGATAATCTGAGAACCTTCTCAATTGGTTTTACAGAAAAGGATTTTGACGAATCATCTTTTCAAAATATAGCGCAAGACTACTTTCACACAAATCACTCGCGTATTACCTGTAACCCAAACGATATCTCAGAAAACTTTAAAGATGTCGTTTGGCATTCTGAAGCTCCTTTATTACGCACTGCTCCTACACCTATGAGTTTGTTAGCAAAAAGTGTCCGAGACCAGGATATTAAAGTGGTTATAACAGGCGAAGGTGCCGATGAACTCTTTGGAGGTTACAACATATTTAAAGAAACTAAGATTAAACATTTTTGGGCTAAAGATCCGAAATCAAAATTTCGTCCATTATTACTTAAAAAATTATACCCTTACATTCCACAAATAAGCAAAGCAAACAACACCGTATTAAAAATGTTTTTTGGCTATAAATTGAGTGAAACAACATCACCAATTTATTCACATTTACTGCGTTGGCATAATACATCTCGAATCAATAATTATTTTTCTAAAGATTATAAAGAAGCTGTTCATAATTACAATCCAATTGCTGAAATTGAAAAGCAGTTAGAAACAAAATTTAAAGACCTCGACTACCTAACTAAAGCACAATGGATTGAATTACATTTCTTCATGTCTAAATACTTATTGTCTTCTCAGGGAGACAGAATGGCCATGGCAAATTCAGTTGAAGGTCGCTACCCATTTTTAGACCATAGGATTATCGAATTTTGCATGCAATTAAATCCAGATTTAAAATTAAATGGCTTAAACGAAAAGTATCTGTTAAAGAAACTAATGAAAGACAGATTACCAGAATCTATTTTAAATCGATCGAAGCAAGCCTATCGAGCACCTATTCAAAGCGCTTTTTTCTCAGAAGACATGCCTCCTTATTTAGATTCGATGCTCTCGGAAGAAAAAATCACAGAATTTGGTGTTTTCAATGCCGCATATGTCAGCCAGCTTAAAAAGAAGATGACACTAAACAAACAAGTATCAGAAATTGATAATATGGCTATCACTGCCGTATTATCCACTCAAATATTATATGATTTATTCATCAACAAAAACATACCAAAACTACAAGAAGGTGATCTTGTAATATTGAATAAAACAATACTAGACCAACCTGTCATCTAAACGAATTAATTATGACTACAACACGTAAACCTTTTTCAAAAGATATTTTACATATTGAAAACATCGAAACAGTTTGTAATGAGATCATTTCAAAATTAAAAACTGATGTCGCAAAAAAATTACAGCGAAGAGGTGCGGTTATTGGCATCAGTGGAGGCATTGACTCTTCAGTTTGCATGGCATTATCGGCCAAAGCTTTTGGACCAAATAAGGTGACTGCAATCATGCTTCCAGAACAAGATTCTAGTGGTGATAGCCGTATGTTAGCTGAAAAATTAGCCGCCAAGTTCGATGTCACAGATACCATAGTTGAAGACATTACCAAAGCTTTAGATGGTTTTGGATGCTACCAAAGAAGAGACGACGCTATAGGAAGAGTGATAACTAATTTTGATCCATTAGTAGATAAAGCTAAAATTGAAATTAAGCAAGATGCAGCATCCAACCTACCTCCTGCTTTTTCAGTTACGGTCATAAAACCAAATGGAGACGTAATAAGCAAGCTATTACCTGTTAAAGAATATCTTCAAATTGTGGCTTCTACCAATTTTAAACAACGTAGCAGAATGAGCATGCTTTACTATCACGCGGAACGTTTACACTATGCTGTTATTGGGACACCAAACAAACATGAAGTTGAGCAAGGCTTTTTCGTAAAACATGGTGATGGAGGTGCAGACGTGATGCCTATTGGTCATTTATACAAAACACAAGTTTACCAATTAGCAAGCCACTTAGGCGTTCCTCAAGAAATTATTGACCGAACACCAACAACAGACACCTATACTGCAGAACAAACCCAAGAAGATTTCTTTTACCAAATGCCTTTTGAGCAAATGGATCTCATCTGGTATGGTTGGGAAAATGACTATCCAGCAGATGAAGTGGCTAAAGTTATGGACAGAACCTCTCAAGATATTGAAAACATCTATAAAAATTTTGAACGCAAAAAAAAGACTACCGAATATTTAAGAATGCGACCAATATTTTAAAGCTTTTATCCATGAACGTTTTTGACCATCTTTTTGATACCTCTAAACATCTTGAAAAGGATTTCCTATTAGGTTCGAAAGAAACTGTTTCATTCGAAAAAATTTATAGTGAAAGCTTAAAAATAGCGTCGCATTTAAAAGAAACTGTTGGCAAAAATCAACACATTACTTTAATTAGCCCAAATTCAGCATTCTTTATAACGGCTTACTTAGGAATTCTAAAATCCGGAAATATTTGTGTACCTCTTAATTTCACGATAGAACAAGAGAATTTAGATTACATTCTCAACACTACAGAAAGTGCAACGGTTTTTATCTCTAAGCCTTTAAAGCGTAAATTAAAATTCGCCCCAAATATTCATTTAATAGATGAAGACGAACGGTTAAATATCATAGAACATCAAGATATTATTAAGTTTGACACAGGTTTTGACAAGAATCATGTTGCTGAAATCATTTTCACATCAGGTTCCACAGGAAAACCTAAAGGCGTTATGATTAGCCATCAAAATATTATAGCCAATACAGATGCTATTATTACGTATTTAAACTTGACTTCAGAAGACGTTATGTGCGTGGTTTTACCTTTCTTTTATTGCTATGGTTTATCGTTATTACATACACATCTTAAAGTTGGTGGATCCTTAGTTCTCAATAATAGTTTTATTTTTCTTGGTTCAGTTATCAATGATTTAAAGAATTACAACTGTACCGGATTTGCTGGTGTTCCAAGTCATTTTCAAATCTTATTAAAAAAATCACAAACGTTTAAAACCGAAGCATTTCCTAATTTAAGATACGTTACACAAGCAGGAGGAAAATTGCATACTGTTTTTATTGACGAGTTCACAGAAGCATTCCCGAACAAAGAATTCTATGTGATGTATGGCCAAACCGAAGCTACAGCACGATTATCTTATTTACCACCTGAATTTATCCATACTAAAACAAGCTCCATCGGAAAAGCCATTCCTAATGTCGAATTAAAAGTAGTTAACGACAAAGGCGAAACCGCAACAATAGATGAAGAAGGAGAGCTGCTAGCACGTGGAGAAAACATCATGCTAGGTTATTTTAAAGACAAAGAAGGCACTGATCTCACCATTAATGATGGATGGCTCCACACAGGTGATTTAGCCAAAATAGACAAGGATGGATTCATCTATTTAGTGGCAAGAAAAAAAGAAATCATAAAAGTTAGTGGTAAACGCGTCAGTCCGAAAGAAATTGAAGACGTTATACTGGCAATCCTAGAAGTCGAAGACTGCATAATTACTGGTTTTGATGACGACCTTTTAGGTGAGGCTATACAAGCCACCATCGTTCTTACCCATGTAATTGACGAAGACGACATAAAAGAAAAAATTCTTAAAGAATGCTCTAAACATTTATCCTCTTATAAAATCCCGCAACGGATTGTTTTTGAAAAAACGATACCATTGAGCGCCACAGGAAAGAAAAGCATTAAATAACACTAAGTTAGTCAGAGAGATTTTCTAAAATGAAAACTCCACCCTAATGCGTATTACAAGGTGCAAAATAGATTCCTGCCTTCGCAGGAATGACAAACCTAAAATTTACCGATCAAAATAAAGTTGAATTCTTCATAAGATGAGATTCCTACGTTCGCAGGAATTTGGTAAATTCGCAATTATGAGTGTGAATTTACAAACTCCCATCGATTATCTCAAAGGCGTTGGCCCCAACCGTGCAGACTTATTGCGCTCGGAATTGGGTATTCAAACTTACCAAGATCTCATTAATCTATTTCCTAATCGGTATATAGATCGCACTAAACATTATAAAATCAGCGAATTACAACGTAACAATGCAGAAGTTCAAATAATTGGACAAATTACAGGTTTTAGAGAAGTCGCCCAAAAGCGAGGTAAACGTTTAGTAGCAGACTTTAGGGACGACACAGGTATGATGGAACTCGTCTGGTTTAGAGGTCAAAAATGGATTAGAGAGAGTTTAAAACCACGAAAAAACTATGTAATCTTTGGAAAAACGAATTGGTTTAGTGGTAAATATAGCATGCCACACCCTGAAATTGAATTACAATCTGAGCACGAAAGCAATCTGCGCTCAGCCATGCAAGCCATATATCCATCAACTGAAAAATTATCTAATAAAGGCATTACAAATAAAGTAATGACCAATATTATGCAGCAATTATTTTTGGAAACCAAAGGTCGCTTTGTAGAAACATTACCCGATTCAGTTATGGCTGAATTAAAATTAATTTCCAAATCCGAAGCGCTTTTTAATATTCATTTTCCGAAGACTCCAGAGCTGTTAGCAAGGGCCCAATTTCGATTAAAATTCGAAGAATTATTTTACATTCAGCTGCAGTTAATTATCAAAAACCTTATTCATAAATCGAAAATAAAAGGCTTTACTTTTGATAAGGTAGGAGACTATTTTAACACCTTTTACAAAGACCATTTACCCTTCGAATTAACCAATGCACAGAAACGTGTTTTAAAAGAAATTAGACACGATTTAGGCAGTAATGCACAGATGAATCGCCTTTTACAAGGAGATGTTGGCTCCGGAAAGACCATAGTTGCCTTTATGTCAATACTCATGGGACTTGACAACGGTTTTCAATGTTGCCTAATTGCACCTACTGCTATTTTGTCAGCTCAACACTACCAAGGAATAAGTGAGTTATGCAAACCACTAGGAATCAGTGTTTCACTACTACAGGGCTCAACCAAAACTTCAGAACGAAGAATCATTCATGAAAATCTAGAAAATGGCAATTTACAGATTCTAATTGGCACTCATGCTTTACTTGAAGACAAGGTGAAATTTAAGAATTTAGGACTCGCTATTATTGATGAACAACACCGTTTCGGAGTCAAGCAACGATCAAAATTGTGGCACAAAAATACCCTTCCGCCAAACATTCTTGTAATGACCGCTACTCCAATTCCGAGAACTTTAGCCATGTCTGTTTATGGCGACTTGGATATCTCTGTAATTGATGAATTACCAGCAGGAAGAAAACCTATAAAAACGGTTCACAGATTTGATAATAACCGACTGAAAGTTTTCAAATTTATGAAGGATGAAATCGCTTTAGGTCGTCAAATTTATATCGTCTATCCATTAATTCAAGAAAATGAAACCATGGATTATAAAGATTTAATGGATGGTTACGAAAGTGTGTCGCGCGAGTTTCCAATGCCAGATTATCAGATTTCAATTGTTCATGGCAAAATGAAACCTGCCGATAAAGATTACGAAATGGAACGCTTTGTAAAAGGCGAAACTCAAATCATGGTCGCCACAACCGTTATTGAAGTTGGAGTTAATGTTCCCAATGCCTCTGTTATGATTATTGAAAGTGCGGAGCGCTTTGGTCTATCTCAATTGCACCAATTACGCGGACGTGTTGGTCGTGGTGCTGAGCAGAGTTATTGTATCTTAATGACAAGCCACAAACTGAGTCAAGATAGTAAAACCAGACTCGAAACCATGGTTCGCAGCAGTGATGGTTTTGAAATTGCTGAAGTTGATCTAAAATTACGTGGACCAGGCGATCTTATGGGCACCCAACAAAGTGGTGTTTTAAACCTTAGAATTGCCGATATTGTAAAAGACAAGGATATCTTAGAGCAATCGCGTTATTATGCTAAAAACATCCTGAAATTAGATCCTAGCTTAGTGTCGCCAGAACACAGTGTCATACTTCATACCTATAAACAAATGAGTAAGTTTCGTAATATTTGGAATTATATTTCATAACCCATTGAATACTCATTTTAATATTTCAATTTGAAACAAAAAAAAGAGACATTCATAACGTCTCTTTTCTCTTTCTTAATCAAAGCAAAATATCTAATATTAAGCTACTTGCTCTTCGTGTTTACCTTCGTAGACTTCTTCGACTAATTTTTTATTGAACGCTGGTAAATCCTCAGGCGATCTACTAGTCACTAATCCTGAATCCACCACCACTTCTTCATCTACCCAATTAGCTCCGGCATTAATCATATCCGTTTTTATAGAATCGTATGATGTAATTTTACGACCTTTTAAAACACCTGCTTCAGCTAACAACCATGGTGCATGGCATATGGCAGCAACTGGTTTATGGTTTTCAAAGAAGGATTTCACAAAGGATACTGCAGACGTATTCTTACGTAATACGTCGGGATTAATTTGTCCTCCAGGCAATACTAAAGCATTGTAATCTTTTTGACTTACGTCTTCTAAGGTTTTATCTACCTTATATGAGTTACTCCAATTTCCATCTGCCCAACCTTTGATTTCGCCAGACTCTAAGGATACAATATGCACTTCTGCACCTGCATCTTCTAAGGCCTTTTTAGGTTCTCTTAATTCACTTTCTTCAAATCCATTTGTTGCTAATATAGCTACTGTTTTCTTATTTAAATTTTCCATTTTAATCTTAATTTTAATTCGTGTTAAATTTTGTTTTGTTCTATTAAAATTCAATTTACATAGGTAAAACCTAACTAACAGTCGATTGAAATTCACTCATGGCTTCACCAATGGAAGTGTTACCTTCTATGATTTCGAATGTGGTATTATACGGAGCATCATCATTTAAAGATTTCACGAGGGTTTGCGCCACGTCTGCTCTACTAATTTCACCACGCTTATTTAATTTTTCTTTTAATTCTATTGTTCCTTTTCCTTCATTATTAGTTAAAGATCCAGGCCTTACAATTGTATATTTAAGTCCACTATTTTTAAGATGTTCGTCCGCATTTTGCTTGGCTTTTAAATACTCCTGTAATTCTTCTGAAGCTTCGGGTTCATCTGCTCCCATAGAACTCAACATTACAAATCTGTTGATATTCGCCATTTTAGAAACGGCCATCAAACGCTTTGCTCCTTCCTGATCGACTTCCAAAACATTCTTCCCGCCAGAACCCGCAGCAAAAATCACTTTATCAATGCCTTTTACCGCATGCGTTAAATCTTCAGTTAAATCTGCAAGTACGGTTTCTACTCCGTCGTCTTTAAATTGTTTTTGCTGTTCTTCTTTTCTAACCATAGCAACCGGGTTAAAGTATTGCGATGCTTTTAAAAGGTTAACCACCTGTTTTCCTGTGGTTCCGTTGGCACCAGCTACTAATATATTTTCCATAGATGTTTTATTTTTATTTACTATTCACATAAAATGCATAAATAACTCCCGGCAACCAACCTACAAGGGTAAGCAAAAGACTAATTAAAAATTCGGTTCCTAAACCGTGTTTTAAAATTACAGCCAATGGTGGCAAGAGAATCGATAATATGATAGTTAGTAAAGACATTTGTTTGTTTTTTGGTTCCTTACAAAATTAGAGCTAACACCTTAAAATCATTGACTTGTTTAATAATTATCTTAGCGCATATTGATTAAACAAAATGTTAAATGATTACAATTGTGAAGCGAAGACAAGTCTTAGGGAAGTTGTTCCTAACTCGAGATTCTTCAATAATAAATTTGAGAAATACTGATTTCTTATTTGCAAATAAAGAATCAGTGATTATAAACCTAAAGCACAGTACTCAGCATTCTGAATTAATTGCGAATACTACTAGATAAATAACATTTTTTGAAGTCCTACTAAAACAAGGCAGCTGGAAAAAACCCTAATAATTTTGTTTCAAAAACTAATATATAATTATCAAAAGACCGATTTAAAATTTCAGGAAAATACAATTTCGAAATACTAAAGACACCATATAATTGTAATCCTATAATGTCTATTAATCATTAACAACATTAAACAACAATCTAAAGACCCCATAACCAATAACCAAACCTTCGTCCTACTCCTTTAAAAGTCCATTAACAAACGTTTCAAATTCAGCCTTAAAATCAACATATTTTTCACCAGTTGCAGGTCCATTAAAGCCAGTATGAATCTTACGCACCTTCCCTGTTTTATCAATAAAAATGGAGGTTGGGTACGACAACACATGGTTTAACATTGGTAATTTCTCTTGTGCTTTATCTTTATCAGACGTTCCGTATTGAGCCAGAAGTATAGGATAATTAATACCAACATTATTTTGCAAACGGTCTATACGAGAAAAAGCACCTTCTTTAGTCTTCGCATACTCAAATGCTAGGGCTACAAATTCAATTCCCCTAGCTTTATTCTCTTTATAATATTGTGCGTAGTATTTGCTTTCATCTAAACAGTTTGGGCACCAAGTTCCCATAATTTGCACAATCACAACTTTATCTTTAAAACGTTCGTCGTTTAGAGACACTATCACATCAGAGGTATTTGGAAATTCAAAATCAATACCATCATAACCTTCTTTTATAAATGTCAAATTATTTGCACTTGGTAATTCGTAAGTATCGTTTCGCTCAGCAACGAAAGGTTCTTTCCAATGGTTGCCAGAGTAGAAATAACCTTCCATGGTAGAATCTGTAACTGTTGCAGTAAATAAAAAAGCATGAGCACCATCAAACGTAGATAACTTCAGTTTATCCCCATCCATAACTCCTTCTAAAAAACGATAGTCACCTGTGGTTGTTCTAAAGGTTCCGGTGACTCTATCTCCTTCCTGTTTAAATATGCCTTTAGCAATATATTCGTCGTCAGCAATCCCTTTACTAAAAACGGTCTCCCATATACCAGTACTATTTTGTGATGGTTTTGAGTGTGCTTCAAAACGCCTAGTTTCATTAAAGTCTGCAGCAAACGGCACAGTGCGATCTAAACTTTCCTTTATAAAACTACCTTTTAAATTATCACCTTCAAATTTAGCCGCGATATAACCTTCAAATACAGGTAATTTTATAAAAACTGAATCATTTTTATACGTTATCTCACTGACATCAATAACTTCTTCAGCATTAAAAATTTTCATTTGGGTTGCAGATGCCACTTCAAAAACAAATGGTATTTCTTCATTATTTTGTGCCTCAATAATCGCTCTATACGAGCCGACTTTTAAAGTTTTGGATTTGGTTTCAGATTTACAAGAAGACAACAAGATAATGGCTAAAATGCCTATAAGGTTTTTCATAATTTACTTTTCTACTCTAATTTAATTGCTAAAAATCGTAAATCTAGAATGTTTTTCTCCATAAAAAGCAAAAAAAATAAGTTAACAAGCATTGTAAGTCATCATTAAAAACAATAAAAACACGCTATACTTTAGCATCTTTATGCGCATCGTATTTATCGTTTAACACTTCCAATATTATCATGTTAAAATCAATTCTAAATTTTATCCTTTTGACATTTCATTACAAATCAACTATTACTATCTTTGTAGCTTCACTAAATTGAAAAAATGAAGATTTCATACAACTGGCTTAAACAGTTTATAAAAACCGATTGGAACGCTGAAAAAACAGGCGAATTACTTACTGATTTAGGTTTAGAAATAGAAGGTATTGACTCTTACGAGTCTGTAAAAGGCGGATTAAAAGGTATTGTTGTGGGCGAGGTTCTTACGTGCATACCACACCCAAACGCAGACCGCTTAAAGGTTACAACTGTAAATATTGGAGAGGATGCTCCTATTCAAATTGTTTGTGGAGCGCCAAATGTGGCTGCCGGACAAAAAGTACCTGTCGCAACTATTGGCACAACGCTATATACCGCAGAAGGTGAAGCTTGGACCATTAAGAAAGGGAAGATTAGAGGAGAAGAAAGTCATGGAATGATTTGTGCCGAGGACGAATTAGGTCTTGGAGAATCGCACGATGGTATCATGGTTTTAGATGCTGATATAAAAGTTGGTACACTGGCTGCAGAGCTTTTTAAGGTTGAAAACGATGAAGTATTCGAAATTGGTTTAACTCCTAACCGAGCGGACGCTATGAGCCATTATGGTGTAGCGCGAGATTTAAAAGCAGGTTTATTACAGAAGGAAGTTTCTTTGGAGTTAATCACCCCATCTGTAAGTTCTTACCACGTTGATGCCAGAGCTTACAAGGTTGATGTTGATGTGCAAGATTACGAAAAAGCACCACGCTATTGTGGTGTCACTATTTCGGGAGTTAAAGTTGAAGCGTCGCCAGCTTGGTTACAAAACCGCTTAAAGTCTATTGGTTTATCACCTATTAATAATATTGTTGACATTACCAATTATGTTTTACATGAGTTAGGACAACCCTTACATGCTTTTGACGGAGATCGTATTTCAGGCAATAAAATTGAAGTTAAAACTTGTGAAGCAGGCACAAAATTCACCACATTAGATGGTGTTGAGCGCGAATTACATGAGGAAGATTTAATGATTTGCGATGCCAATAAACCAATGTGTATTGCAGGTGTTTTTGGAGGTATTGATTCTGGTGTTTCAGAACATACGTCACGTATTTTTTTAGAAAGCGCCTATTTTAATCCGGTTAGTGTTCGTAAAACAGCGAAACGTCATGGTTTAAATACAGACTCTTCATTTAGATTTGAGCGTGGTATTGATCCTAATCTTACTGAGTACGCCCTAAAACGTGCTGCTTTATTAATTCTTGAAATTGCAGGAGGTGAAATTACAAGTGATATTGTAGATACTTACCCTAAAAAAATAAAAGATTTTGAAGTACGATTGAGTTTTGACAATGCTAAAAAACTAATTGGAGAAACGATTCCTGAAGAAACCATAAAAAGTATTTTATCCTCTTTAGAGATTAAAGTCAACAATGTTACTGAAGCTGGTTTAGGATTAACAGTCCCTGCCTACAGAAACGATGTTCAGCGTGAAGCTGATATTATTGAAGAAATATTGCGAGTGTATGGTTATAATAATATAGCTACTACAGAAAAGTTGAATGCTTCTATTTCTAATTCATCGCGTTTTGAAGATTATAAACTTCAGAATATTATAGGAAACCAATTAGCATCTCAAGGCTTTTATGAAATTATGGCCAACTCATTAACAACACCAAAGTATGTTGAATTGAGTGAGGACTTAAATGCCGATCATAATGTTAAAATGCTAAATCCCCTTAGTAGTGATTTAGAAGTAATGCGTCAGTCATTATTGTTTTCAGGATTAGAAGCTGTAGCACATAACATTAACAGAAAGCGCAACGATTTAAAACTTTTTGAATACGGAAAAACCTATCATCAATACACTGAAGCGCGAGAAGAACACAAACACTTGTCATTATTTGTAACAGGAAACAAAACAGAAGAACGTTGGAATGCAGCTGCATATCCAAGTGACTTCTTTTATCTAAAAGGGACTATTGAAGTGATTTTACAGCGTTTAGGTTTATCACGTTTAAAATCGACTCCAAATACGTCAGATATTTTTAGTGAAGGCATGAGTTTTTCTATTGGAAAGAAGAAACTAGTGGACTTCGGATTGGTAAAAAAATCGATATTAAAACATTTTGGCATCTCTCAGAATGTATTATTCGCAGATTTTAACTGGGATAATGTTATTGAAATGGCAAAACATAATAAAATTAAGTATAGTCCTATTTCTAAATACCCTTCTATTCGACGCGATTTTGCTTTGTTGTTGGATAACAAAGTTACTTTTGAAGATATTGATACCATAGCCAAACAGACCGAAAAACAATTACTCAAAAACGTTAATTTGTTTGACGTCTACGAAGGCAAAAATTTACCTGAGGGCAAAAAGAGTTACGCCGTGAGTTTTATATTTCAAGATGAAAACAAAACACTAAATGATAAACAGATTGATAAAATTATGTCTAAGCTGCAATCTAATTTTGAAACTAAATTGGGTGCTGAATTAAGATAACAATTAATAATTATCTAAATAAAAAGCCCTTAAACATTATGATTAAGGGCTTTTATATGTTCCGTCGCTTTAAATTTAATTGCAAATGCGAAATAATGCATTTTACGTAATAATCAATTCAAATAATAATTCTAAATATTTTTCTTAATTTAAGAGTAATGCGCTTAAAAGTTGGTATTTTTAACAAACAAAAAAATAAATTATGGCAAATATAACATTAGGGGGAAATCCAATAGAAACTATAGGTCAATTACCAGCAGATGGTAAAAAAGCACCCGATTTTACACTTACAGCAACCGATTTATCTGCTAAATCAATTGCAGATTATAAAGGTAATCGATTAATCTTAAACATTTTTCCTAGTATTGATACTGGTACATGTGCACAATCTGTGAGAACATTTAATGAAAAAGCAAGCGCATTAGACAACACTAAGGTATTATGTATTTCTAAAGATTTACCATTTGCTTTAGCTCGTTTTTGTGGAGCTGAAGGTTTAGATAACGTAGAAAGTCTTTCTGATTTTAAAACGGGAGATTTTGGAAAAAATTACGGTATCACTTTTAAAACAGGACCTTTAGCACCTTTATTATCGCGTTGTATTGTCGTTATTGATACAGACGGTACCGTTTTATATACTGAGCAAGTTGCTGAAATTAAAGATGAGCCTAATTACGAAAGTGCATTAGCAAGTTTAGCATAATTATTGCATGCCCAAAAAAGAATCTTTTCTAGTTAATAGATTAAAAAGTGTAGGTTTTGCTTTTAAAGGCATGGTTATACTTATTAAAACAGAAGCCAGTATTAAAGTACAACTATTCATAGCTTTAGTTGTTACCATTGCTGGCTTCTATTTTGATATTTCGAAAACAGAATGGATTGCCCAAATTACAATGATTGGTTTAGTTATGAGTGTTGAAGGCATGAACACTGCAATTGAAGCCATTGCCGATTTTATTCACCCTGAATATCACGAAAAAATTGGTCTCATAAAAGATGTGGCTGCAGGAGCTGTTTTTATTGCCTCTATAGTCGCAGTTATAATTGCTAGTATTATTTATATTCCTAAGTTTATTTAAGACAGGTTAGTTAAAATACCCAATCTTTAAATTTACGTTTCTATACCAAAATCGAGAATAGAAACGTTTCATATTTGTATTTTTGTTCCATTCAAAACCTACAACACTTTTAAGCCTTAAGATGAAATCATTATTTGTGACGTTTTCAATTGTATTAGCGCTGTTCAGTTGCGATGAAAAAGACAAAAAAAATAGTTCTACAGACCTCCTAATAGCCAAAACAGATACTTTAAAAACTAATGAAGCCCCAAGTGTACCCATTACAAAAATATTGGTATTAGGAAAATTTGATTATAAAACAGATTCTACATTTACTAAAGTTAGTGCTCAACATTCGGCTAAAACCTTATATCTTAATAAGTCAGTTTATACAGCCTTTTTAGACATGTATAATGCTGCAAAAAAAGAGGGAGTTATATTACATATCTTATCTGGAACACGAAATTTTAATGAACAAAAAGCGATTTGGGAACGCAAATGGAATACCTATTCTAATCTTGAGCCGTTAAAGCGTGCTCAGAAAATTTTAGAATACAGTTCTATGCCAAGTTCTTCTCGTCATCATTGGGGTACGGATTTAGACCTAAATAGTTTAAGTAATTCGTATTTTAGCAGTGGAAAAGGGAAAACAATCTATGATTGGCTAAATGCAAATGCTAATCAGTTTGGATTTTACCAAGTTTATACGACTAAAGACAATGGTAGAACAGGTTACAATTTAGAAAAATGGCATTGGTCTTATTTACCATTAGCACACCATTATTTAAAGTTTTACAATTCTAATATCACAATTGAAGATATTAGCGATTTTAAAGGTTTTGACACAGCAAAAGAATTACATATTATAGAAGACTACGTCAATGGGATTTCTATAAAAGCAAAAAATTACAACTAAAAGAAAGATTCCCACTGTCGTGGGAAGTAAGCATGGCAAAAAAAATATCAAAAAAGAAAACAACCACTAAAGCGGCACCAAAGACCAAGTCAAAAAGGGAGTTTAAAAAACCGTCCCTAAAATTGTCTAATCAGCAAAAACTAATTTTTGGCAGTTTCCTTATTATTTTAGGAGCACTCCTCTTTATTTCATTTTTATCCTTTGTATTTACGGGTAAGGAAGATCAAAGTGTGCTTCATAATTTCCCAGAACGCTCTAATGAATACAAAAATTGGGCAAGTCAGCTTGGAGCTTGGGTAAGTGAATTTTTTATTATTAAAGGCTTTGGTTTACCATCCTTTATTTTTGCTGGTCTATTATTTCTTTCAGGTGTTTATGTCACATTAAATTTAAGTAAATCAAAACTAAGAACACATTGGATTTGGGGAACACTAATCGTCATTTGGTTATCAATTCTTTTCGGATTCTTCACCCATAAATATGATTTTATTGGTGGCACTATTGGTTTTGAGATGAATCAATTCTTTCAAGATTACATCGGTAAAATTGGAACAATTCTCTTATTAACGTTTGGTCTGATCACCTATTTGGCTATTCGATTTAAGATCACTGGAGAGACGATAGTCAACAGTTTTAAAAGTGCAAAAAGTTCAATTAAAGAAGATTTACAATCCGATAAATCAACAACTGAGCCCACTCCTATTTTCGATAATAGTTTAACTGAAGAAGCGGAGGCTATTAAATCTGTTTTAGACATTCCTCTTAAAAAAGCAGAACCTACAATAACTAAGCATTCTAAACCCGAGTCTGAAGTTAAAGATCCGAAAGTAGAAGTGCTAAAAATGGAAGTCACAGAAAAGCCAAAAGAAGAAACTATTGAAACTCCCGAATTAAAAATTGAAGTAGAAACTGTTGAAGAAGAAAAATCTGAATCAGATAATTTAGCGGATAAATTAGTTGAAGATTTTGGACAATTTGATCCGACCCTAGAACTAGGTAAATATCAATTTCCTCCATTGGATTTATTAAAAAAATATGATAATGAAGGTATCTCTATAGATCAAGATGAGCTTGAAGAAAATAAAAACAAAATTGTAGAAACACTTAACAACTACAAAATTGGTATATCGAGTATAAAAGCGACTATAGGTCCAACGGTTACACTGTATGAAATTGTACCAGATGCTGGTATTAGAATTTCAAAAATTAAAAACTTGGAAGATGATATTGCCCTATCGCTTGCGGCATTAGGAATTAGAATTATCGCGCCAATTCCTGGAAAAGGAACTATTGGTATTGAGGTACCGAATAAAAATTCAACTATTGTATCGATGCGCTCGGTTATTGCCTCTCAAAAATTTCAAAAATCAGAGATGCATTTACCTATTGCATTTGGAAAAACGATCAGTAATGAAACGTTTGTTGTCGATTTAGCAAAAATGCCACACTTACTTATGGCTGGTGCAACAGGTCAGGGTAAATCGGTTGGTCTAAATGCAGTGCTAACGTCCTTATTATATAAAAAGCACCCTGCAGAAGTAAAATTTGTTCTTGTAGATCCTAAAAAAGTAGAATTAACACTTTTCAATAAAATTGAACGTCATTATTTGGCAAAACTTCCAGATAGTGAAGAGGCGATCATTACAGATAACACTAAGGTTATTAATACCTTAAACTCACTTTGTATAGAAATGGATAACCGCTACGAAATGCTTAAAAACGCATTTTGTAGAAACATTGCAGAATACAACGTAAAATTCAAAGCTAGAAAATTAAATCCTAATGATGGTCATGCGTTTTTACCATACATTGTATTGGTTGTAGACGAATTTGCAGATTTAATTATGACAGCCGGAAAAGAAGTTGAAACACCAATCGCACGACTTGCGCAATTAGCACGTGCTATTGGTATCCACTTAATAGTCGCAACACAACGGCCTTCGGTTAATGTCATCACAGGTATTATTAAAGCCAATTTCCCTGCACGTATTGCATTTAGGGTAACTAGTAAAATTGATTCGCGTACAATATTAGATGGTTCTGGTGCCGATCAATTAATTGGTCGTGGAGATATGCTTTACACACAAGGAAACGAACTTATCCGTATTCAATGTGCGTTCGTAGACACACCGGAAGTTGAAAAAATCACAGAATTTATAGGTTCTCAAAAAGCATATCCTGATGCTCATTTGCTTCCAGAGTACGTTGGTGAAGAAGGTGGCACAAATCTTGATATTGATATATCAGACAGAGATAAATTGTTTAGAGAAGCCGCAGAACTCATTGTAACAGCACAACAAGGCTCTGCCTCTTTATTACAAAGAAAATTAAAATTAGGTTATAACAGAGCAGGTCGTATTATTGATCAATTAGAAGCTGCTGGTATTGTGGGAAATTTTGAAGGAAGTAAAGCGCGTCAGGTTTTAATTCCTGATTTAGTATCCTTAGATCAGTTGTTAGATAATGAACAGTAACACAACATTACACTAAGTAACAAAAATATTATTTTACAATAAAAACAGAAACAAAAAGGAATGAAAAAATTAATTATTATCGCATGTATCGCTATAGGATTCAATGCTTTCGCTCAGAATGATGCCAAAGCCGAATCGTTATTAAAAGAAGTCAGCTCAAAAATCAAAAGCTATAAAAATATTAGTTTAGATTTTAAATATGAATTAAATAATGTTAGCGAGAATATTAAACAAGAAACACGTGGTGATGTTGTTATAGAGGGTGAAAAATACAAGCTTAATATCTTAGGTATTACCCGTATTTTTGATGGAAAGACGGTATATACTATTAGTCCAGAAGATGAAGAAGTTACTATTTCTTCAGATAATTCAGAAGACGAAAGCACAATTACACCAAGTAAAATGTTATCCTTTTATGAAGACGGTTATAGCTTTAAAATGGATATCTTACAGACTATAAAAGGTCGCAAAATTCAGTATATAAAACTTAGTCCAATGGATACTAATTCTGAAATAAAACATGTTTTATTAGGGATTGATGCCACAACTAAGCATATTTACAATTTAATTGAAGTTGGTAAAAATGGAACTAAAACAACATTAACTGTTAATTCTTTTAAAAGCGACCAACCTATATCAAAAACCTTATTTACATTTGACAAAAGTAAATACAGTGATTACTTTATCAATAAAATAGATTAAGGCTAAATTTTAATTGTGTGAAAATATTAGATAGGTACATACTTATCACATTTTTAAAGACGTTTTTTAGCGTCTTTATTATATTCATGTTCATCTTTATTTTACAAGGAGTTTGGCTTTATATTGCTGAGCTTGCAGGTAAAGATTTGGACGTTAGTGTGACTGCTAAATTTATTTTGTTTTACATGCCAAAGTTAATTCCTTTGGTGGTGCCCCTGACCGTTTTATTATCTTCAATAATGGTTTTTGGTAACTTTGCAGAAAACTATGAATTTGCCGCAATGAAATCCACAGGTATTTCATTGCAACGCGCTATGCGAAGTTTAAGTGTATTCATTGTTGCGCTTGGAATTGGCTGCTTCTTTTTTGCGAATAATGTGATTCCGTGGGGTGAATATAATTTTTACAACTTAAGACGCAACATCGCCAAAATGAAACCTGCCTTAGCAATTGCTGAAGGTCAATTTAATGAGATTGGAAATATTAATATAAAAGTAGCTAAGAAATCTGGTGATCGTGGACAGTTTTTAGAAGACGTTGTTATTCATGAAAAAAGCACTACAAGACGAGGAAATTATAAAGTTATCGTTTCAGAAAGAGGCGAATTAAAAAGCAGTCCCGATTCTAATATACTTCAACTCGAATTGTTAAATGGAAACTATTATGAAGAAGTTATAAATAAGGATGTCCGCAAGAATAAAAATAAACCACATGTTAAAAGTTATTTTGATAACTACATTACTAATGTAGATTTAGAAATACTAAACAATGAGGATTTGGATGAAAAGAATCACACCGACAGATACAATATGCTAAATGTAAGTCAGTTAAATAAAGTTATTGATACTTTACAAGAAAACCGACAAGACGACTACGAAACCTTAGCTACCACTTTATACAATCGAAGTACCTTCGCATCATTAAACGTTAATATCGACACCTCCAAAACAAGAATAAACGAACCAAAAGATTCGACTTTAATTTCTAAAAACCTCTTACACTTTTATAATACGGCTCAAAAAATTCAGATTATTAATTTAGCGCTGAATTCTTCAAATAGTACAAGACAAATTTTAGATTCGAATAAAAAGAACTTAGAAACCAAACAAATCTTTATAAACAAGCACATAATTTCATTACAAGACAAGTTTGTTTTAGCATTTGCCTGTATTATTCTGTTCTTTGTAGGGGCACCACTTGGAGCATTAATCCGTAAAGGTGGCCTTGGATTACCAATGGTTATTGCAATTGTGCTATTCCTAACCTATCATTTTTTCGGGATTTTTGCTAGAAATAGTGCTGAGAAAGGTAGTTTTAATCCAGTAATTGGATCTTGGCTTTCTACTGCTGTAATGCTGCCTTTAAGTATTTATCTTACAACACGTGCTACAAATGATAAAGGCGTTTTTCAATTTGATATTATCACTGTACCCCTTAGACGATTATTTAATTCTAAGCAAAAACTACAACTGTCAGAGAGTGACACCAAAGTGTATAACTTTTACTCTAAATACCCAATAGAAGAATTAGTTGATATTATTAAAAATCAAGATGAATTTACTTTAGATAAAAAACCTAAAGAAATAGCTCTACACAATTTATTGAATCGCAATATTTCACTAGAAAGCTTAAAATCTGAAGGTTTAGAAATTCCAGACACCCTGATTGAATCGAGAGTTCTACACAAGGATTATAACGATTATTCAAAAACTAGCTTAATCAGTTATTGTGTGGGGGGAATATTATTGGTGTTACATTTTATATTCAAAAATAATAAGCTAACAGAATTAGCCGAATCAGCCATAACTTTAAGTATCATAGCATTTGTGTTTTTTGTCATATATGTTATTGTCGGCATTATTGTATATTCAAAATTCTATACAACTATTAATCAAGAAGGAAAGCGAATTAATCCTTTAATTCTTGCCTTAACACTTCCACTTTACCCATTAAATTACATAATTGTTAGGAGTAGAATTTCTCAAGACTTCTACCTCAGCTGTCTTCAAAATATAAAATAAATGTATCTTAGCAGCGTCAAAAAAAAAGCACTATGATGATAACTAAAACCAATAATTCAAAAACCAGTCTAAATACTATTGAAGAAGCAATAGAAGATATTAAACAGGGGAAAGTTATTATTGTTGTAGATGATGAAAACAGAGAGAATGAAGGTGATTTTTTGGCTGCTGCAGAAAAAGTAACGCCAGAAATGATCAATTTTATGGCAACCCATGGTAGAGGATTAATTTGTGCGCCACTTACTGAACATCGTTGTGAAGATTTAGACCTTAATATGATGGTTCGCAATAATACCGATCCAATGGAAACGGCTTTTACGATTTCTGTAGATTTAAGAGGAAACGGAGTAAGCACAGGTATTTCGGCAAGCGATAGAGCAAAAACTGTTAAGGCTTTAGTTAACTCAGATACAAAACCGTTTGAATTGGCAAGACCAGGGCATATCTTTCCTTTAGTTGCTAAAGAAGGTGGTGTTCTAAGACGAACTGGCCACACTGAAGCAGCTATTGATTTTGCGCGTTTAGCTGGATTTGAACCTGCTGGCGTGATTGTAGAAATCATGAATGAAGATGGTACCATGGCACGCTTACCACAATTACTAAAAGTAGCTAAAAAGTTTGACTTAAAAATTGTGTCTATTGAAGATTTAGTAGCTTACCGCATGGAGCACGATTCTTTAATAGAAAAGAAGGAAGACTTTACGATGGAAACTCGTTTTGGTAAATTTAGACTTCGTGCATACCAACAAACAACAAACGATCAGGTTCATATTGCATTAACAAAAGGCACATGGAAATCTGACGAGCCTGTTTTTACACGAGTTAATAGTACGCTAGTTAACAGTGATATTTTGGGTGCATTGACTAATAATGCAGATCAAAAATTAGATGACATGTTTAATGTTATTAATACCGAAGGGAAAGGAGCTATTATCTTTATTAATCAGCAACCAGAGTCCATGAATTTATTAACACGTCTTCCTATGTTAAAAGAGAGTCAGGTTGAAGGTGAATTAATAAAAGCACCAAGTTTAGGAATGGATACCAAAGATTTTGGTATCGGTGCTCAAATATTACACGACTTAAAAATCAGTAAACTAAAATTAATTTCTAACAGTCTCCAAACCAAACGTGTTGGTATGATTGGTTATGGTTTAGAGATTGTTGAATATGTAGAGTATTAAAGACGCATTTTATTAGAAAAATTAAATCATCTTAAGAAAGATATATAATTCGAAAACATAGGCATTAATTAAAATGAGAACCAAGTTATATTATAAATCAAGGTTCTCATTTTATACAAATTGATAGGTTTTTTATACTATTTAATAACTATCTTTTTTGTCGCTTTCCCTTTATCAGTATAAATTTTCAACAAATAAATACCTGACTGAAACTGCTCTACATTTATTTGGTTTGAATCACCTACTACCAAAACCAATTTTCCTAAAATATCGTACACCTCAATGTTTTGCACATTTAAAGCTGTACTGATATTTATATATTGAGAGGTAGGGTTTGGATAAATTGTTACGTCTTCTGACCTTACAATATCATCTAAAGATAACGTGGCACCTTCACTTACAAATACAGCATCAATTATTTGAGAACCTGGATTTGCAGCACAATTTGCAACATCCGCAACAGTTACAGCTGTCGGACCACAAGCGGTAAAAAATTGGTCTCTTGCCATATCAACTATCGCTTCATTGTCTTCAAAAACAACCATAGGATCTTGAGTTACATCTAAATATTTCATTTTGATATGCACGAGTTTTTTTGGTGTTGATGTTATATTATTTTCAGCAAAAGTACCTGAAGAAAATGTTTGTTGATTTGAATACGACAGCCTAAAATCCGTATTATTATTTAATTGAAGTGTTCCATAGATTTTCAAAGTTGGTAGTGCATCTATACCCTGCCCTACTATATAATCCTCTAATGGCCCATCTCCGTCGTTCGGAAACGTAATTTCTACACCATCATTTTCTTGGTCATTACCATCGTAAATATTTACCCCAAATGCATCTGTATTATAGTTAATATAGAATTGTGCTGCTCCCATTTTAAAATCTGCCATACCATCATGGGTTTGAATCATTACATCGACTTCATAAAAATCGTTTACACCATCGTTAGTGTTTTGAGCATTTTCAAATGATATTTGAATAGTTTGCGCATACATTCCAATACTAGCTATAAATGCAAAGTAGATGGTTGTTAAAATTTTTCTGTAATTGTTTTTCATAATTTCTATTGATTTAAGGTTACTATTAATTATCATTTTCAGTTGTTGTTTTACGTTTTGCAAAAAGTTGTCGGCTAGAATATTGTTCACCTCTACCAATATTTGGGTTTAATGTAGTGAGTATATCAGTATTTTGTGCCTGACTGTTCATATCGATATCTGCATTTAAATATCCCGATAATCCAATAAATGGTAATGCCCCAACAGCATCACTGTTCTGTATTTGTCCATTTCCATCAAAATCACCGGCAAAAAGTGCATAATTACCGTCGCTCATATTGGCTATACCATTTGCATCACCCATTACTAATACACTATTAGCAGTAAGATCTAACACTGTTGCACTTCCTGATAGATTGATAGGATTAGCAGTTAATACTCCTAAATGATTACGATGACTAACCATTACATAATAGTTTCCAGGAGACACATTGATATTTACTACCGAAATACCATCCGTAGCTACCACATCACCATCGGCTTGTAAAAGTGCCGACGTTTCTCCTAATACTGTTATACCATCATTACTATCGCGTAGCTCTATCCATATCCAATCTATTATGGCATTAGATCCTGTGGTATCAAAAACCGTAACATTACAGGTGGCATTATCTACATAAGGACTTGATGTTGGGATATTATCGGTACTACGCAGAACATCATTCATCTGTCCAGCACTATAAGGCCCTTCCAAAAATATTTTGGGATCTAGCTTTATCATTAAGCTCACTGGATTTATAAAGCCTTCAGATAACGAAATCCCTCCAGCACTTAATTCTTGTACATTGACTTCTCCAATGGTATAAAGCATTTGAATACCTCCTGCGGTTACTGATGCACCTCCTGAATCGATGCTGAATTTTTCCATGGATTGTGATGCTAGTGGTAAAACCGCTAAGAGCATCAGTAAATTAATTATCTGTTTCATTTTTTATAAAGTTTGAATTCTATTATTAAAATATATACCCCTGATTACTAAATTTTTATTTTAGTTTTTTAACTATTTAGAAACCCATTATTAAAAAGTTTCCTTTGCTATTATAGCGCCATTCCATCCTCCAGGATCTAAACCAACATTCGATGAAGTCCCAAATGGAGCTGTACTAGCATAAACTTGTATCGTATGCGACCCTACTGAAAGCCCTTCAAAAACAGCAAATATTGATAAGAAGTCTATCGTATTTGAGTCAATAATACTACCTATATTATCTAAGGTAGTTTCTATACCATCAATTCGAATTTTAAAATTTATACCATTAACACTGGGACTAGAAAAAACTCCACCATTTACTCGTGAATTTAACGTGACTTCAATGTTTGAATCTGAAAATTCCTTATTAATTATTAATACTGGTCCTATAGGTTGATATGTACTAGTTGCAGTAATATAATTTGTATTTAGATTGTCGTTTTTCCAATAGTTAGATTGACCACGATTATCCACATAAGCTTTTACCGCAGCTTCAGTAGGTATGGCATTATTACTGTTTCCAGCTAATGTTCCATCAGTAGAAAACTCATTTATTCGTGTACCATTTTCTAATTCCAATCCTGAATTAGAAAGTGTCATTTTGCTTTCATATCCTTCTCCTGTACCTGAAAGGTCTGTATCTAATTCAAATCTTAGATCATCGTCTTGGTTTAAAATTCTATAAAATGAATGAAAACCGGTTTCCGATCCATTTCTAAACTCTATTTGGGTTTGGTCCGTGTAATTTGATACCTCTAAGTTAATGGCTGCTTTATCATCATTATAAATATGTAAAAGCTCTGTAGGAGTATCTGTGCCAATACCTATATTTTCGGCAAGCGCAATAGCATTATCATCATATAGCTGCCATAAATTATCCATAGAGGAATAAGCATACGGAACCGCCTGAAAAGCGGTAGTCCCCATTGTAATGAAACTATCATAAGGTGCTATATCTATATCTACTTGCAACCTATAAAATCCGTTGGGCCAATCTAAATCAGAGTAATTTCCTGTAATATCTTCTGTGCCATCTCCAATAATCAATATTATAATACCATTGGCATCGGTTGTTGTGGTATGGGTTTCTTCATAATCGACGTTATCAAGCAAATCTATAATGGCCAACTTTACCTTTAAGTTTTGGTTGACCATAACGTTTCCGCTATCGTCTTTTATAACCGCTTTGTAGTTGATGCCAGGACTTTGGGCAAAGCTTGCCAATGAGATGAAAAGCGCGATGAGCAATGTCATTGCAGTTTTACACATATTAATATATTCGTTTTGGTAATTGTAAATCTTTGATTTCATAATTTTTTGTTTTTAAAGGTGAATTCACATTTATATAGTTAAAAATTGATTTTCTATTTTAGGTTTAACCAAAGCTATTGTTATTGGTTATGAACTGACATTTCAATTGTATCAAACGAGGAAACGCACTCAACATTCGCTGCAATTTTTCGTTTATATCTTTATTACAGATAAACCTTAATAATAAAAGGTTGAATAAAATCAATAATAGTATTGATGAACAGTTGAAAATTAGGGCTGTCATTGTTTTTTTTGAAACCAAATGTTCATAGGTTCCTTATTTTTTATGATCCTTTTTCTTACTTAGCATCGTTAAACCTGTTTAATCGTTAATAACTTCTGCTTCCCAAGGACCGATAGCTATATTCAAATCTATTGAGGTGGAATTGTAATTCGCAGATTCGCCGCCAAAATCAGAGACAAAAATCCCGAAAATAACAAATGCCTGATTACCTTTCGCTCTGAATTTCCCATTGATTATAGCCGCTCCATAAGGATCATTTCGGTCGCCTAAAAATTCAATCATTCTGCTGGCAGACGATATATCTCTAATTGTCCATGGGTTTACTATAGCATTGTCAAAATGTATATGGTCATCTCCAGGTACTTGCCAATGAACTATTCTCACTCCACCATCATCAACACTTGTTAAAGAAAATTGATAACCTTCATCGTCCTTTAATCTGAGTATAATGTTATCAAAGTCATCATCTTGCGTGAAGGTATGTTCAAAACTTGCACTTTTGAGGTGCAAACTAAATGTTGGATCAATTGTATCTGTTTCAGGAATTTCTGTTTCACAGCTAAAAATTACTAGTAGTAATAAAATTAAAATTGAATTTTTCATAATGCTAATTGGTTTTTATAGATTAATTAATTTTAAATATTTGTTCATTTATTTAGAACTCATTATTTCTATTTCTTTAACACCACTAAATTATAAATCACTTCATTTTTAGCATGTTACTGTTGTAACAAATGTTATGACTTATGTAACATGCTAGGATTTAATGTCATTTTTTATGTGTTGTAACCAAATAATTCGCCAAATCCTTAGCTTTTAGTTTTAGTGCATCGTGCTGTTCTGCTGTTCTACCTTGTACTGAAGCTTTAGTTTGGTACGTAACAACAATAAAGCTGTCATAGTTTTCATTTAATATGCGTACTATACCTCGCCTTGGCTGAGATGCGATGTAGCAATCGCCAGCATCTGCTAATACGATATCTCTGCCCATAACTATTCTGCTTGGTAACTCTGCTTTGTCTTTTAAAAGGTTTGCAATTTCTTTTTTGCTTTGTCCCTTACTACTAGGCACTGACATTAAACGCCATGTAGTCCCTGTATTATCGTGACCATCACCAAAACCTTTGATTTTAAAAAGACATTCGTTTAGCGCTTTACTTGTTTGTGCCGTAATATTAGAAACTGGTATTTGTAGCACTTTAGCGAGTTCAGCTACACCAATATCGCATGTATAAGTATCAAATAAGCTACTGTAATTTGCACTAGAGTTACTTAATTTGGAGACTTCTTGCTTTGTTTCGTTTTTTGCAGTTGAGCCGTTGTTTTCTTTCGTTTCCGATTTGCATGCGACTATTAGAACTAATGCGACAAGTGTGATGAGGTTTTTCACGGTTTTTATGTTTAAAAAAATTTATAGTTTATAAATAACAAATTGAAATGTGTTTGCTACTTGTGTTCCACTAGAATTAAAAATATAGACCCTTAGATCACCATTTGAATGTGTAATACTAGCCGTTCTAAACTGACCAGATAATGGAGTGATGGAAGCTGAACTATTGGTATGACTTAAACTTGACCCTGTTACATTAATGTAGAAAGTAGGTGCATTTGTATCATCTACTGTAAAATTACCTGTTCCACTGAGTATCGATCCCGTGGAACTTATAGTACCATAGGCAATAGGGCCATTGTCAACAGCATCTGAATAAGCAGTTGTTTGCAAAGAACCATCTCCAAATTGAACCGATTTAAATTGTGCCGAGCCATCACTATTCACAGCTGCTACAATATCAGGTCCATTCTGCATTTCTATAAATTGAGAACCACCTGTAGAACCTTGAGGAACTATAAGCTCTAAAAGATCTTTTCCTGAAGGATGTTCTAATGTTTCAATTTTAACAGTATTGGTATGGCCTGTAGGTTGAAGTACGGATAAAGGATTTATTGGAGAATTGATACCAATACCAACATTACCTTCAATATAAAACGCATTTGTATTATTGGTATCCCAAATTTCATTTTCTACATTTTTAGCTACTAGAGCATAAGGCACCGCCATAAATTGAGTAGTACTCATATCAATATAATTAGTACCTCCTGTAATATCAATCTGTACATTTAGCCAATGATCATTGCTGCTCCAATTAATATCCGTAAATATGTCACCGGTAGTACCAGTACCAATGTTTAAAATTAGGATGCCGTTAGCGTCTGTCGTTTCTGTATGCGTTTCTGTATAAACGGCAGTACCATTTGCTGTGGCTTCACGTATTTGAAACTGTAAACTAATAGACTGACTGGATAAAACGTTTTCTAAATTGTCTTTAATAAGCGCTTTATAATTAATGCCTTGTTGTGCAAAACTTAATGCTGTAATTAAAAGTGCAACTAATAGTGTTAATTTGGGTTTACTTATCGTTAAAAAGTTGGTTTGACAGTCGTATATTTTTGATTTCATGGTTATAATTTTTAAATTTTGTTTAAATCAGAACTTGTATTTCAATTTTTACGAGGTTGTACATTATGAGGTTCAATTTCGTGGGTTATTTCAATTTGTTTTTTAGCAAGAGCAAGACTGACTCCTATAGTGTATCCGTTTTTTTCCATAGTACCAATAATCAGAATTGTGTGCTCTTTATAAATTATGGATACATTGTCCAGTTTGTCAACCACTTCAATAGAGCCAGTTTTCCAATTTACCTTTATGTTTCTTTCATCTACACTACCATCTTCTCCACTACCGTGAGGTATATAGATTCTAAACTCATTAATAGTATTATTATCGTTGCGTATGGCTTGTGCATTTGCTTGTATATAATTATTTCTCTCTCCTGATGATTTAATCGTAGCATTACGAAAAGAAATATCAACTGTATGCGCTACATCACTTTCACGCCCAGTGGGTGTTTTAATTACGGTAAAAGAACCTGTCATATAATAGACTCTATTACGTGTTTCTATATCCTGCTTAATTTTAAAAATATCTAAATCTGTATCTAAATTAGAATTCAGAATTGTACTAGCATCTTTTTTATAGATGATCTCATTGCTCGCTTTTAGCGGCAATAGAGCAAAAACTAGTGTAATGAGAATTACTAAATTTTTCATGTTTTTTTGCTTTAAAATTTTGATGCTAATTTTTTTCAATTGTTATGAAGTACAATAGTTCCTCCTTCGAATGTAATGCGTGTTACACCCGCTAAATCAAACCCAATATTATCCGCTAATGTTCGAATTTGCCTTGCTATTTCTGAACGTTGATCATTAAAAGCATCTCTAAACTCTCTTTCCATAATAGGAATGACAGTCTGCTGAACAATACCTTCAAAGAGCTCACCAAAAACAGCACCATCTACGTCACCTAAATAACTAACATCTAAAACATCAAGGGTTAAACTTCCATTAAACGGAACAACGTTAAGATGCACGTCCCAACGATTATCCTCAAGTTGATAGTCGGGTGCTGCATTGTCTTCCCTAAACCTGGCACAATTTGAACACATGCCCTTTAGTTCTGGACCATCTTCCTCAAAAGTTAATATCATATGTAATTCATCACCATTAAAATTTGTAATAGCATTATTGAGACTCATATCATTCATGTAATATTTTTTATCTCTTACACCTCTTGTATATTCAGGAATATTAAAATTAAATCGATTCCCTCCGAGTTGAACAAAAGATTCATTTTCAGCAAACCAACTTATATCTCCAGCGCTGTCGCGATGCCTTCTACCATAATTATTAAGTTTTATTTCCATGCTGCCCAAATAAGAATTGACCAAGCCAGTAAACACAGTTTTAGGAATAGTAATTGCTGTTGAAGTATCAGTTTCTGGTGTATTATCCGTTATACTAAAAGCTATGACATTAAATTTTGCCGAGGAAGGCAAAGTCATTCTATCTTCATTATAAATTTTCCATTTGTTGGCACTGTACCATAGTCCTTGATTATGATTATTATAAATGCTCGTCCATAATTGCGTGGTAAAAACGAAAGCATTAGGGCTGTTGTTGGTGCTTGGATTATCTAATGTTGAGATATGACTTGTAGAGTTGTTAGAGACCGTATGTTGAAAGGCCCTAGGATGATCTACTATAACATTAAACTTAGCATTTGCAGGCATAGCTACTCTATTTTGATTGAATATCTTCCACTTTCCATTGGCATAGTACACACCTATAGGGTTATTATTATAAGGTCCACTTGTTCCCCAATTTTGAGTAACTATAAGTTTTGCATTTGGCTTATTATTGGTTGCCGAATTATTAATTGTGGTGATATGACCGCTAATTGATCCGCTTGTGGACGCATGTACAAAAGCGTTGCTATCAGCTAATGTTTGAGTCAGCACGTTAAACTTTGCTCCTACAGGCATTGCTGACCTATCTTGTGTGAAAATGATCCACTTATTATTGCTATACCATACACCAAGAGGTGCAGTTATATACGGACCACCATTGCCATAATCATGAGCAACAAATAGTAAGCTGTTCGGTTTACTGTTTGTTTTTAAATGATCTATTATGGTGTAATTGTTACTTATATTTGATGAGGTTGCGACATGCTTAAAAGTAGATGGTACGTCTTGCCCATGAGATGGTGTTAGTACTCTTATGGAAAAGACCAAAACTATTAAGGTGATTCTGTAATTGTTTACTGTTTTCATGATTATAAGGATTTAGTTGTTGATTTTTTTAATTAGGCATTATCAAAATTTCTACCCGTCTGTTTTTTGTTCTGTTTATGTCTGAATCGTTTTCTACTAAAGGCTGAGATTCTCCATAGCCTTTTTCTTGCCACCTAAATTCTGTACTGGGTATTAATTGTCTCAATGCTTGCGATACACTTTTAGCACGTGCTAAAGACAAGGCATTATTGGTTGCATCACTACCAACATCATCGGTGTGGCCTTCTACGATTACCTTTCCTTTTTTGAGCACCGTGATGCTATTAACCAATTCTTTTAAGGCTTCAATACCACTTGGTTTTAATTCGCTTTTACCAGAATCGAATAGTACTTGGCTATCTAAATTTAAACGTATAGCTGCACCAATAGCAGCAATAGCATCCACATCAGCTCCGGGAAGTGCGCTTTCTGCTTTAAGATCTTTTAACCGCACGTAGTAGAAAAGGTCTCCTTGTTTTACAAAAGGACCTATATCTACTTCAGCAGTTCCTCCATCAATCTTACCCACTTTAATCCAATCTTTACCGTCTTTTGAAATTTCGAGATCGGTTGGTTCTATTTGTCCAATTTCAAATATGTATAAGTCAGGACCATTTACATTGGTTAGAGCATTGTCTTCAAATTGTACTGTTAACGTACCTGCTAATCCTAAACTGTAAACTCCTGTTAGGTCTTCTGGAAGATAACCTTGAATCACATCTGGTTCACCAAGCACACTATTAACTTTTTGGGACAAGAGTTTCGGATGGTTAAACTTCACCACTTTATCGGCAAACGAGAGTTTTCCTAGAGGTAGATAGACCGCCGTTTTCTGAGAACTTATATAGGTTGTTCCAACATCGTCTCCAAAATATAAATCAGGGTTGAGTTGCTGAAATTTCTTCTTTGCTGCGGCTGCCTTACGAACAATCTGATTACCATATGTTTTAACTGTCTTTTTCCGATACGCTATGGCGCGTTGATATTTGGGACTGGCTTTCAATTTTCCAGAAGCAATGTCTTTTTCCGTCTTATCTAGTTCTGCTAACAATTCTGTAGCCTCTTTATCACTGTGCATTTGAGAGGAAAGTTTACGCAATGACTCCATCTTTTCCTCTTCTTCTGGACTTGACTTAATTTCGTTTTTTCGTTCTACATCATTTAATACCTGCTGTCCTTCTTTTAAATTTAACTGCGACATGATGTTGGTACCAGCTAACGAATCAATCAATTTTAATTTTTCTAAAGTGGCTTCTGGTCCAGATTCTGCTTGAACTAGAAGAATAGCTTCTTCTAGTGAAACTCCTGTAGGTGTATTTTTTGAAGTCAACTGTTCTTTAGAAATTTCACCTTTTGTAAGGGCTTCGGCTTCTTTGTTTTGTGCTTCTAGCCGCTCTTTCATAGCCTGTTGCGCAAGTACTTTAAGGCTATCCGGATTGTTGATGAGTTTTTCCATGGACTCACGAGACACTCCACTTTCTTCTAACATATCGAGTATGGTTTCGGTATCTAATTGAAAATCTGCTTCACCTTTTTTTTCTGAGGCTTCAAGCATACCCTTCCCCATATTAAACAGGTCGTTTAATTCGGAATTAGTAGCGACTTTGAAAGGATTATCAGTTGCACTTTCAGATGTCTTAGATTCTGTGCTCGTATTTGAAGGAGTACTATTACTAGTACTCGAATTTTTAGAATCAGTTGATTTGTTACCACAAGAATAGATGGCAAATACACATAGTAAAAGAAGACTTAGTTTTTTCATAGCGTTTGTTTATTTTGAGATTCTTGCAGCTTTTAGCGCTTGTATCAACTGTGCTACTTGTGCTTCATAAGTACCAGAACTAGCAAGCTGCATACTGGATGCACAATTTTTTATATTGCTGAGATCTTTTTCCATTGATACTATATAATCATCAAATCTACTATCATAGGCTTTCTTCATTTTTTTCATGGCAGGTCTTACTTTATGCAATAAGGTTGACGTCCACCCAATTCCTCCTCCACCAGGCAAACTAGACATACTATTACCCCAAGTGATGTAATCGTTCAGCACAGTCGATTTAAAAAAATAATAGTCTTGTAAATGGATATAATAGGCGTAATGGGTCGTAAAATCTTGCAAATGTTTATTCATGCAATTGAGGCATTCTTCTCGTATTTCACAATAGATTAAAATTTCATTGCCTGGATTGTTTTCAGTTTCGTCGTCATCACCATCTTCATTCTCTGCCTCCAATCTTTCAACGGCCGCTTGGAGCCTTCGTACTTGCCTTCTTAATTGTTCAAGTTCTTCGGCAGTTCGGTCAACGGGGAGTGTTCTTTGATCGCCTTCGGTATCCTCTCCTGGCATATTATCCCTAAAATCTCGATTAAAATCATCGGTAGCTTCTTGCATTTGTCTATTGACCTCTGCTGCATCTTCAGGAGACAATTCAATTGCCCCTTGATTAGGTCTTAATCTAATTAGCGCGTAAGTTTTACCTCCATCGTTTGACACATAGGCGTCTCTATCCATGGCAGGAATCAAACCAGGATCATCGTAAATTACCGGCACTTGATTAGCCACATTGTTATTGGCATAATCCAAAAAAACGTCAGATTGATTAGCCATAGGCACATTATTTGGTGCTGGACTTTGAGACATCATCAATTGTGAAAAACCGAAACAAAGCATTAATAATAGTGCGTTGCTTCTAGGCTTTTTCTTAAAAAGGAATATGCCAAACAGTAGTGCTATAATTGACAAGAGACCTATAATAATGTACAAAAGTGTATTATTTTCATCAGAACTTCCTGTTGTTGCAACCGTACTTTGTGACGTATTCTGTGTAGAATTGCCACCAAAGAGGTCTCCTTGAATACCGAGACCACGTAGATGCTTGGTATATTCTTCTTTATCATCGGTAACACGAATGATAGATTGGGTAGAAGGAAATTGCAGACCCACCCTCACGCTTATTAAATAGGGAATGCCAGCGACCTCTGAACTCACACCAAGACCCAACAAATTTTTAGTCCTGAATATTTTATCCACAAATTTCTTTCCGTTGGTAGAAATTTTAGCTTCCTCGCTATCCCAATTATTTTTATGAAATGTAAGATCTATATTATAATTTGGTGCTTTTGAAACTATCCTAACCATAACTGGTGCTTTAATACTCAGATCATTAATTACAAACCGTTGCAAAGAATCGAGGCCACCAGTTGTCCATTCGACTGCTCCTGTATAAGTACCATCATCTTGTTTATTCAATATAATTTCATGAGTTATTATTTTACCGAAATTATCTATAAGTTGCGCAAAACCTAAATAGCTAAAAGCAACAAAGACAAGTGTGATTGTAGTTTTCATAGTGGTGGTGTTTTTTTATTAATTATTTATTTCCAAATGCTTTATCGAGATCTGAGTAACCTACACCACTAAATTTCAATGATGTAAAAGATATTACCGCCATAGATTGGTCTTCTAATTTGCCTTCCTCAAAACGGATTTTCATATTTGAAACCTCAGCTGTTCCTGAAGCTGCAGTAGCATTAGATAAATCTATGCTCCCTGAAATTGCGCTATCTGGCATACGCTTCCCACCTTCATTAAGTAATTGGTACATAGCACTCATTGTACCACCTCCTTTTTCTAGAGTCTTTAGAATAGCTGTAGCTTTTTCTAACTGATAGGTGTCCGCATCGTAAAACAACTGCACACTTTCTGAGCCTTTATCAAGTTTCTTGGTAAACGTCATTATTGCTGTACGTTTTTTTGTTTTTGCATGTGTATCTACAATACCTGAAGCTTTGGTGTAAGACCAATCTTTGTCGTTAATTTTGCAAAGAAATGTGCCATTGCTAATCGTTTGACTTTTAATTGGTGTTTCTTTATTTGCGACCTTTGCAGTTACTGATTCAGTTGTTTTGTTTTGTTCTAATGAATTGGTTTCATTGCTTTCTTTACATGATATTAGAGTGATAATAAAGACTATTAATAATGTGTATAGTTTCATAGTGCTGATTTTTATTGGTTATTGGTTTCTATTTTTTCTACTCTTGAAATAAGATTATTAACCATATTTTCCAGAGTTGAATTATCTGTTGACAATGTTTCTATTTTAGAGTTTTGTGTGTTTATAACACCTTGTTGCTCTTGCAAAGCTTTAATGAGTATTGGAATCAACTCTGTATAAGACAGCGTAATTAAATCTGATTCTTCAACATAAGTGGTGATACTTGGGAAAATCTCCTGTACTTCTTGAGAGATTAAACCTAAGTTACGCTTGGTATCTGTTTGGTCCTTCATTAAGTAACTTACAGGATTGAGTTGCATCACTTTACTGAGTGTGCCGTTTTCAATGGCTGTGATATCTTTTTTGGTACTTCTATCAGAAATAGATGAATAATTACCTGTAAATTCACTAAAAAAACCACGATAGTTTCCATTTCTATACATGGATAAGCCTCCATTAGGTCGCGTTTCTAGTCGCCATAAAGATGTAGCGTCTGTTGCGTTTTCGATTGTAAATGGTCCACCAGCAATCACGTTACCATTTTTTAAAACGGTTAAAGCATTACTAGTCGTAAATCCTCCTTCCGCAGATCCATTACCAATCATGAAAAGCGCATCGGGCACATCTACATTTAACCAACCTATTGCTACTGAATTTTCTGATGAAGCAAAAGTGTTCTTACCTAGCGCAGTAGAATTATCACCTGATGCACTTGTACCAAAACCCATTGCAGTCGAATTATCTCCTGAAGCACCCGTTTGATTCCCCATTGCTATAGAATACTCACCTGTAGCGCCATTAGTTGCACTATTTGGTGATTGACTTAAATCGACAGCACCATTTCCTACTGAGCCATAGTTATCTGGATTTTGACCTATTAATCGCCAACCTATGCCACTTCCTTCATCAATCGCCTCTAATCCAAATGGTTCTACAATTGTCGGTTGATTAATTAAATCGTTATAATCTCCACTAAAAACATTATCGGCATGAGTTGCCATTGGGACTTTTTTGAAATTAGATTCACCAAAATCTACAAATGTGCCATCTCTTTCTATATCTATTTCTGTGTTAAGTGTAATGTTAGGAAGCCAAAAGTTGTCAGGAAAACTTCCTGTTATAATCTCACCTTCACCTATGGTAACAATTGCAATACCATTACTATCTGTCGTGGTTAAATGAAGTTCTTGATATGAAGCAATAAAAACAGGTCCTTCGAGCGTTTGAATTGTGAATCGTATATCAATTTCTTGATTGCTTAAAACGTTCCCGTTTGTATCTTTTATTAGTGCTTTATAATTAAAACCCGTTTGCGCATAACTTGAAATTGACATCAAACAAATAGCAAGCACTGCAAATAGTACCTTTCTCATTTTTAGATATTTTCTTTGGAAGTTGAGAATCTGTGATTTCATAATACTATTTTTTAAACGTGGTTGTTTTTATAACTTTGTTTTTATGCGTTATTTTTAAGGTATATGTACCTTTTTCTAAATGGTTAACATTGAGGTAAATTTGATACTCAGGGAAGTGATCTATTTCACCTTTAATACTGTTTGCTTTTTTAACCATTAGAACGATATTACTACTGCAGGGAAGAAGTATGTAGTAAATGTAGATTGTAAGATGTGAGAAGGATATCACTTATGTAACAATTGCTATGACTATTGTAACATGCTAGTAATACCAAGGATCACGAGAGGTTTTAAAGTGAATTTTTTTAGGATTTGTTTGATAAAAGAATTAAGATCGCTTACTTAGACAAGCTCGGAACGAGTCGCTTTTATCCCAATAGCTATTGAGAAAGAACCAAGTCTAAATCATGGAAATGAATACTGTAATTTTATGAAATGAAAAGTTAGGACTTCAAATGGATTAAGGTGACGTTAGAATTAACTACGTTTTGCAAACTCAGATGGTGTGCAGTTATAAGTTTCTTTAAAGCATTTTGTAAAATAAGAATGGTCATTAAAACCTACAGAATAGCCTACTTGAGATACATTAATCTCAGACGTCTTTAATAATTTGGCCGCAAGTTTTAGACGTTGCGAACGAATAAATTCGGAGGCTGTAAGTCCGGTTAAAGCTTTTAATTTTCTATGTAGCTGCATGCGGCTCATTCCAACGCCATCTGAAAAATCTGTAACATTAAATGATGGTTCAATAAGGTGCTTCTCTAAAACAGTTTCTACTTTTTTAAGAAATTTTTCATCTAGATTGGTAATGGCAATGTCTTTAGGTAATAACACCAATTCTTGGCTATAGCGTAATTGTAATTGTCGTCTAGATTCAATTAATTTTTCAACCTTAAGTACTAATAATTTTTTATTAAATGGTTTGGTAATATAATCATCTGCACCACTATCTATGCCTTTAAATTTACTTTCGACTCCTGCTTTAGCTGTGAGTAATATAATAGGAATGTGGGCTGTCCGTTCATCATTTTTTAAATCTTCAGTTAGTGAAACACCATCTTTTTCTGGCATCATAACATCAGAAATAATAAGATCTGGTATCTGCTCTAAAGCTAAATCTACTCCGATTTTTCCATTTGAAGCCCATATAATATTGTAGTCTTCTTCAAAAATTTGAATCAGTAAATGTCTTAAGTCATCATTATCTTCAACAATTAATAAGATAGGCAAGTCACTATCCATAATAGCGTCTTTATCTTCATTTGTTGGATTGAGGTAAACTGGTATTTCTGTTTCAACCTTGGCATTAGACGCTACTATAATAACATTATTTTTAAAGCTTTTTCTATCTACAGAAAGACGAACTTCAAAGGACGTTTCTTTATCTACTTCACTCTTAACTTCAATTTTACCATGGTGCAAGGCTACAAGTTCTTTTACCAAAGCTAAACCGATTCCGGAACCATGATTTTGTGCATTGGTTTGGTAAAAACGTTCAAAAATATTGTTGAGTTCAAAAGGTGTTAGACCTCTACCTGAATTGGTAACATTCAGTAATAGATCATGATTTTCAATATAAGCTTTACATAAAATTGTACCGTTAGTAGTTGTATATTTTAAAGCATTAGACAATAAATTAATGGTTATTTTTTCTATGACGTCTTTATCAAACCAAACAGCTTCTTCAGCTTGTGCGATAGCAATTGTATATGTTATATTCTTTTGTTTAGCAGCATAAGAAAAGGATTCACTTAAACCCGAAATAAACTGAAGTACATTACCGCGTTGTAATTGTAATTTTAAATGGCCTTCATCAATTTTTGATAGATCCAATAATTGATTGACAAGTTCTAAAAGACGTTCAGAATTTTGTTTTGCCACTGTAAATTGTTGACGTTTTTTGTCTGAAATTGTTTCATCAGACAATATATCCTCTATAGGATTAGATATTAAGGTTAACGGTGTACGAAACTCATGTGAAATATTGGTAAAGAAGTTTGATTTTAAAACATCTAACTCTTTTAATTTAGTATTTGTTTGTTGACGATTTCGATAGAGAAAAAACAGAAACAAACCCGCAATAGAAAGGACACTCATACCTCCCAAAAACATATTTTTTTGATTCTTATTGTGTTGTTCTTCAATCTCTTTTTGAGATTTTAACAGGGCTATTTCTTGTTCCTTCTTTTCCGTCTGATATTTGGTTTCAAGCTCAGACACATTTTCTTTATTAAACGCAGTCTGAATTTTAATAAGATAATTCCTAGCCTTTTCTGAAGCTTCAAAAGCTTTTTTGTAGTCGCCATGATTAGAATAAACACTAGCCAGAATTTCTTGTATCTTATATAGATGTTCTTCACGAATAAAATAAGCGCTCTCCATTAATGCCTGAGAGGTGTTTAGGTGAATTAATGCTAGTTTGGGATCGTTGTTATTATTATAAAACTCTGCAATTTTATAATTAGATATGGCTTGCATTAATGTATCTGTAGTTTTAAAAATAGCTACTAACTCCTTCTTATAATAGTGTAAGGCCGAATCGTTTTGATTTTCTCTATCATATAGATTTGCTAGTCCATTATAGATTAAAGATTTTCTAAGTGGGTTATCCGTAAATTTAGAATCGACATATCCTGTATTTAAAAGTGCCTTTTGATAATTAGCAATGGCCTTTTTAGGTTCTTTTCGTTGAACATGGATATAGGCCTTTTTTTCATACAGAATAGCAGCTGGGACATTAAGATAATACGCATTATAGAATTTAAGACTGTCCTTGCTAATCTTCAAACCCTCATTAACCAGATGAAGTCCGTCTTTGATATTTTTATTCATCTGAGCAAAAAAACTAGTATCATTTGCAGTTCGCGAATCATATAGGATATTAATAATATTCACTTTATTCATAGCTGCCAAAAAGATGTCATCATTTCTCTTTTCTAAAAGTGAGTCTAATTTTAGAAAATGAACTAGCGCGCGTTCATCTTTAGTTCTATGATAAAACAGGCTGCCTCTTACATTATAGATACCCTCTAAATATTTCCATTGTTTGTGCTTTATAGCAATGGGTTCCGATTCTGATAAAAACACCAATGCTTTGTCTAAATCGGGTTCATAGTAGCTCAAGGTACCTACGATTTGTAATTGTAAAGTATCGGCTTGAAGTTGTTTCGCTAAAGTATAACTCATTTTAGCGTAATGATAAGAACTATCAATTTGACCTTCTTCAGAAAACGTTTTGGAAGTCCTTATGTATTTTTTTAAAGCATCTATTTTCTTTTCACTCTGCCCAACACAGAGCAATGGCATTATGAAGAAAATTACAATGTACTTTAAGTTCATAATTATCAATTGGTATTAAATATAAGTCAATATTCTCAATATCAATCTATCAGCAATATTTTTTTAAACTAGGAATGTTTATTAGCATAATCTGTAGGACTGCAATCGTAAACTTCTTTAAAGCACTTTGCAAAATAAGAATGGTCATTAAAACCCACAGAATACCCAACTTGTGACATATTAATATCAGAAGTTTTTAAAAATTCCGTAGCTAATTTTAGTCGTTGCGAACGAATAAACTCCGATGCCGAAAGACCCGTTAAGGCTTTTATTTTACGATGTAGTTGCATACGACTCATACCAACGGCATCTGAAAACTCTGTGACATTAAAAGACGGATCAACAAGACTTTTATCTAAAGTAACTTGTACTTTTTCAAGAAACTTTTCGTCTAAATTGGTAATGGCAATGTCTTTTGGTAGTAATATTAATTCTTGACTGTAACGTAATTGCAATTGCCGCCTAGATTCAATTAGTTTTTCAACTTTAAGGGCTAGTAATTTCTTATCAAAAGGTTTGGTGATATAATCGTCAGCACCAATACCAATACCTTTATATTGACTTTCGGCTTCTGCTTTTGCCGTCAATAGTATAATTGGAATATGTGCAGAACGCTCATCGGTTTTTAAGTCTTCAGTTAATGTGATCCCATCTTTTTCTGGCATCATAATATCCGAAATAATAAGGTCTGGAATATGTTCTAAAGCTAACTCGACACCTATTTTTCCGTTAGGAGCTGTAATAACGTTGTAATTATTTTCAAAGGATTGTTTTAGTAAATTACGTAGGTCGTCATTGTCTTCTACAATTAATAAAATGGGTAAATCACTATCTTCAAATTCGTCATCTTCTTCAATGGAAGGACTAATGTACGACGGTATGGTGTTTTCAACTTCATTATTTGATGTCACTAATATTATATCTTTTTTAAAGCTGTTTTTATCAATTGAGATACTAAGACTAAAGGAGGTTTCTTCATTTGGAATACTTTGTACATTAATGGTTCCATTATGTAACTCAACCAATTCTTTAACTAAAGATAATCCGATTCCTGAACCTTGATTTTGTTCGTTGGTTTGATAAAAACGCTCAAAAATATTTTTTAATTCGTATGGTGTTAACCCTTTTCCAGAGTTCTTAATCGTTAGGAATAATCTATTATTTTCCACATAGGCCTTACAAGAAACGGTTCCATTCTCTGGTGCGTATTTTAAAGCATTAGACAACAAATTAATGGTTATTTTCTCAACTGCATCTTTATCATACCATACTGCTTCTAGGCTATGTTCTACATCAATTTTATACTCAATATTTTTCTGTTTTGCATAATAAGAAAAAGATTCACTTAAAGCCGAAATAAGTTGCAATACATTACCCATTTGAATATGTAACTTTAAATGGCCTTCATCGATTTTTGATAAATCTAATAATTGATTGACCAGTTCTAAAAGACGTTCTGAATTTTGCTTGGCAACCCTAAACTGGTTACGTTTTTTATCTGATATCGTTTCGTCAGAAATCATATCGTCAATAGGAATCGCTATTAATGTTAACGGAGTACGAAACTCATGCGAAATATTAGTAAAGAAATTAGATTTGAGTGCATCGATTTCTTTTAATTTGATATTGGTTTTTTTACGATTACAATAGAGCACATAAAGAAATAATCCTGCAATAGAAACAATACCTAGTCCACTTAAAAGTAAATTTCTTTGATTCTTATTTTGTTGTTCTTCTGTTTCGTTTTGAGATTTTAATAAGGTAATTTCTTGTTCTTTTTTTTCAGTTTGATATTTGGTATCAATTTCTCTAATAGAGGCAAGCGTATGAATATTATTTAATGAATCTTTAAGGTTATAAGTCCGTTCTAAAGTCTCGTAAGCTTTTGTATAATCCTTATTTAAGGCATACGCTTCAGAGAGACTTTTTGACGTTTCTTGTTGTAATAACGTATTGTCGTCATCATTATAATTTAACAGTAATTGATTAAAGTAATAAATAGCCTGTTCTGGCTCATTTTTCCTAATGTAGAGTTTACCAAGTTCATGAGCAGCAAGAGCTGTTTCATAGCTATAAAGTTTATCTTTATGTAACTGAAAACCTTCTTTTAAATACTGTTCTGCTTGGTCTAAATCATCTTGTTTTAATCGAATTAATCCCAAATACGTGCTAATTCGAGCCACAGAACCTTCTTCTTTTATCTGTTTAAAATACGTATAAGTCTTTTGTAATAAACTATCTGCCAATTCTAGGTTTCCTTTGTGATAATAAGCCGATCCCAAATGTAGATCTGTGGTGTTTAGATAAAAGATTACATCTGCAGGAATCTTTTTAAATTCATCATTGGCTTTATTAAAATATTTAATAGCAGTATCGTAGTCTTTTAATTCTTCATATATCCTTCCTAAACTTTGATACGTCGCTGCAATGATATCTGGTCGCTGTGGAGTTTCACTATGAATAGAGTCGGCTTTTAAATAATAATGAATGGCCATTTTCATATTATTCTGCCTACTATAAACATTCCCAAAGGCAGTATATGTATCTGTAATAATTGGTAAATCATTCATTTCTATGGCAACCTCTAAACATTCTGAACAGGCATTTATAGCATTTTCTGTTTGTCCTAAAAAATAATAAATACGGCATAAGCCATTCTGAGATAGCGTAATTCCACGAAGGTATTTATATGTTTTAGCCAATTTTGACGCTTCTTCAAAATAGAAAACAGCGGAATCTAACTGCTGAATTCTTCTGAAATAATTGGCTTTAAAATAAGAGGCTTCAACAATTCCGGTAGTATAATTTCTCTCTAAACTAAACTGCTTTATTTTTGATATATATAGTAAGGAACTATCTGGATTCGGATTAATGTACTTGGCAAATTGCTGTTTTAAATTGATGTAGCTAATAGAGTCTCTTTCTGATAGCGCATTAACCATAAGGTCTTTTTGCGCAAAAGAATAATGACTAAATAAGAACACTAAAAGGAATCTGAGATATTTCATACTTTTAAAAAACTTAGTATTTAAATATCTACAATGATATGGAAATTAAGCAATTACCATTACAACTATTGTAACATAAACTGTTACATGTATTATAAAAGCATCATAATTTTCAATAATTAACTACACAACTCTTATTGCACTGCTTTTGTGGATGACTATTTTTAATCTAAAAAAATAGATGTTTGGGTGTAAGAAAATCTAAAGTTAGAGTTTCTCACATAGAAATAGAAATGAAATAAAATATGTTTAAATTTAAATATGCGCTTTTATAAGTGTTGCCATCATTTCAGCACGTTTTTTAACTTCATCTTCCGTCCAAGACAATTTAATTAAACACGATATATTACGAGCAATATAATGATCTGATTGTTCAAAGGTTTTTGTTTGAAGATATTCTAAACCTTCTCTGACTTCTTTTGAAATTGGAAATAAAGATTTCTGATCTTTTAAATGATTCCATTCTTTAATGTAGTGCCAATTGTTTTGGTAGTAATTCCAACATGCATCTACTCCACCTACTTTAAAAGCTTCAATCACTTTTTGTGAAGATTCAGCATCTGGTAAAAAGAAGTTCAAGAATGCATAACTTTCTTCTCCTCCATCAGGAACAGTTCTAAATGTTACACCTGGTATATCTGCTAATGCATTTCTTAAAATGGTATAATTACGTTTTTGAATGGCTATAAACTCTGGTAGACGTCTAACTTGTGCTAAGCCAACAGCCGCATGTAATTCTGAAATTCTAAAATTATAACCTAAAAACGGATGCGTTTCTGCACCTCTATCGTTTCCGATATGATCGTGACCATGATCGCTATAATGGTCAGCATTTATATAGTACTCTTTATTATTTGTAACTACGGCTCCACCTTCACCACAAGTAATTGTCTTTACAAAATCGAATGAAAAACAACCTAGGTCAGCAATGCTTCCCAAAGGTTTTCCTTTATAGCTTCCACCAATGGCTTGGCAGGCATCTTCTATAAACAATAAATTATGCGCATTACAAATGTCTTGCAAAGCATCCATATTACCCATACTTCCGCACATTTGTACGACCATAACGGCTTTTGTCTTTGGAGTTATTGCTGCTTCTACAGCTTTAGGATCTAATGTTAAGGTATCATCGATATCAACCAAAATAGGAATAGCTCCCAACATAATAATAGCCTCAAAACTTGCTACAAAGGTAAACGTTGGCATAATCACTTCATCTCCTGCCCCAACTCCTGCAGAGGCTAAGGCTACGGACACTGCCGCTGTTCCGCTAGAAACGAGTTGAACGTGCTTAGATTGAAACGTGGTTGCCAATTCGGCTTCCAATTCTTTAGCTTTCCAATGGCCTTTTCGCATGCCATCAAAACCATAGCGCATTAATACTCCGTTATCTAAAACATCATTAACTTCTTTGCGTTCTAAATCGCTAAATAACTCGAATCCTGGCATAGTGAATTTTGATTTTTATTATGTTTTTTCAGTCGAAAAACAAAGATATCATTTTACATATTTCTTACAGTGAAAACTATTATAATTCTAGAACAGTTTTTGAAATAGGTTGTCTTACTTTTTTAAAATCGGCAAACATATCGTCATCAGCTCTATACCCAACAGGCAGCAATAATACAGAGTTTAAACCGTGTTTTTCCAATTCTAATTTTTTATCTAATGCTTTAGGTATAAAACCTTCCATCGGACAACTATCGATACCTTCAACTGCACAAACCGTTATTAAATTACCTAAAGCAATATAAGCTTGCTGTGTTGCCCAACCTACCCTTTTGTCGGTTTGCATACCTTCAATTGTAGATTTCATTTGTTCTTTAAAAGGTTCAAGAATAGCATCTGGTGTGTTGCGTATCGCTTTTATCGTTTCAAAATGATTATTAACATCCTTACTGTCAATTTCAGTTTGAATACATAAGACCAATAAATGAGAAGCGTCTACAACTTGACGTTGGCCATAAGCAACTTCAACTAACCGTTCCCGTGCTATTTTATCTTCAACAATGACTAACTTTAAAGTTTGTAAACCATATGACAACGCCGTTAAATTGAAAGCTTCCTTTAGCGTATCTAACTTTTCCTTTGAAAGTGTTTTAGTAGCATCAAATTTTTTGGTTGCGTACCTCCATTTCAATTGTTCTATGATGGACATTTATTCTTATTTTTTTCAAAAATACATAATATATCTCTGGATTAATGTGTTGAAACAACAACTCCTCTTTTAAAATAAAAAAGCTGAATATCCCTTAAAGACATTCAGCTTTTTATATAAATTGCTTTTAAATTAAAACTATCGTTTCAACGTAAAATTCGCTCTAAATTCTATACGTACACCACTACTGGGCTCATCGTACTCTACTGAAAACCAATAATCACTTGTTGGCAGCGCATTACCGTTAAATGTTCCGTTCCAACCTTCTCCATCTGGACTTAGTTGCTTTAATAACTTGCCGTAACGGTCAAATATGTAAATAATAGCATTACTTCCAATACCTTCTATATTCCACGTGTCATTATTGCCATCTCCATTTGGTGTAAAATACAATGGATAATCGATAACAAAAATGGATTCTGTGGTTATACCACAACCGTTTTTGTCTCTTGCTGTGATTTCATGTTCTCCTGTAGACACAGTAGTAAATACTCCTTCATCTTGCCAAGGTCCCCCATCTAAACTGTATTCATAAATACCAAATCCAGTAGCGACAGCTTCCAAAACATGATTATCAGCAAAGGCTTGTGTCATTAGTGAAACTGTTAAGCTTGGTGGTTCACTTTCTATAACTACTGTCGAATCATCATTTTCACAACCTGTAATCAAGTTCGTTATAAATACAGCATAAGTACCACCTTCTATCGGAGCCAAACTAGATCCTGTTTCACTTAAAAATGTACCTTCAAAAGTCCATATAAAACTATAATCTGCTGTAGATAAACCTGTTTCTATTACTAAAGGTTCTAGTATTTCCGTTCCATTGGTATTCAAACAGAGTGTATAGGTGTCTTCTAAGTCAAATTCTGGTAATCGATTTACTTGTAACGTTAATTCCGCAACTTCATAACAAATTGATGTATCACTACCTGTGCCGTCTAGTGTATTATTATCTACTCTTGCATAGATGACTTGCGGGTTTGTACTATTTTCATATAGCGTTGGCAAAGAATTTACATTTAAATCCGCCTCTTCTTGTGTCGCAAAATATGTTACTATGTAATTTAGTGGATCTTGCCCATCTAAAACTTCAGCATCTCTAGTCGTTAAATCAAATTGGGCACTATCGTTGGTGGTATCACTATCAGTTTCCATATTATCATCACAAGTTTCAAAAACAATAGGATCCATATTTGGATTCGCTTGTGCGGCTTCTTGAACTTCGATATTAAAACTTTGTGTACTGATTGAACACCCTGTAATAGTATTGGTGATCGTCACAAAGATTTGTTGTGGATTACTACTATTGGTATATAAACTTACCAAACCATTCATTCCGGCTTCAGCATCTGTTAAATTATCGTGATAACTCACTACAAATTGTGATGCATCTTGACCATTTAAAACTTCTTCGTCTTTAGTCGTGAGATCAAAATTATCAAAGCCATCAGTGAATAATTCACATTGAATAAAGTCCGTTACGGCGACCACTTCTGGCAATGGATGCACTTTAATTGTAAAATCTACTATGGTATAACAGTCTGTAACATCATTGGTTACTCTAACATAAATTTCTTGTTCTGAGGTATCGATATTAGTGTATTGTGTTGGGTCTGGTATAGCGTTAGTTCCCGATTCAGCATCGTCTAAACTCTCATAGTAGCTTGCAGCAACTCCAGCTTCTCCATTGAGAATTAGAATTTCATTTTCAGTTAAATCAAATACTTCTACTCCATCACCTGTATTGAAATCGTCACACAATTCTAAGTTTGGTAATTGATCACTTGGTGTTGGTGTTGGATTAGGCATAACACGAATCGTTAAGGTTACCATATCAACACAACCTGTATCTGTGTCGGTTACAACTGCAAATAAGGTTTGTGGATTGGCTATTGCTCCCAAAACAGAAACATTAGTGTAAGCTTCGGCATTCACAGGGTCAATTTGATTTACAGCACCTGATAATGTTTCGTAGTAGTCAACAGACCAACTTGCTTCACCTCCTGTTATCTCATCATTTTTAACGGTTAGGTCAAAAACAGTAACTTCATCGGCTATTTCATCATCACATAATTCTAATGGGAGTGGTTGAATCGCTTCTGGTGGAAGCGCGACACTAATTTCAAAAGAACCCGTATCAAAACAAACATTATTATCATTCTTTAAACGCACAAAAATGGTTTGTGGATTACTAGAATTGGTAAAGCTTCCTGGTGTCGATATTGAATTATTTCCAGATAACGCATCTGCTTCATTAACGTGATAAGTTAAACTGACATCGGTTTGACTTCCTACTATTTCTGAATCTTTATTGGTTAAATCGAATTGAGCGGATCCATCTGCATCTGAATCGCAAATTACATAATCACTTAATGTAACAGGAACTTGTGGTGTTTCCAAAACACGAAGCGTTAATGTTCTTGAAATATCGTAACAACCCCTAACCGTATTGGTGGCTCTGATATAAATTGTTTGCTGGTTCATCACAATATTCGTGTATGGACTTCCAAACGCATTGCTACCAGTATTGGCGTCTTCTAGAGTTTCATGATAGGTTATCGCAACATCAAGCTCACCTCCTATGATATCAATGGTGCGTTCTTCTAAATTAAAATTTGTAAATCCATCGGTATCATCATCGCAGACTTCTAGATCGGCAGGAGCCGTTGGTGAAGGAATTGGGTTAACTCGTAACGTTAATGTCACCGTACTTGTACATCCTGTTGCGTTATTGGTTGCTTTTACAAATACAGTTTGTGGGTTTGATGTATTGGAATAAGGACTAAAAATTGGATTCGTATTAGTATCAGCATCTAATTGTGTTTCAAAAAATGTTAATCCAATTCCTGATTGTCCATTTAATATATCGGCTGCTGCATCTTCTAAAGTAAACGCTTCAATAACATCGCCAGGATTATTATCATCACAAAGCACCAATGGAGCTGCTTGAACTAATACTGGAATTGCATTAACAATCAATTCTAAAGTGGTTAACTTAAAACAACCTGTCGCATTATCTTCCACTCGAATCCAAAGCACTTGATTAAAATCATCGCTATTGGTATAGTTTGTTGTATTTGTTATAGAGTTTAATCCATCTTCGGCATCCGTTTCATTCATATAAAATGTTACGGTATACAATGTTGGGTCTGCTAAATTCTGTAGAATCTCTGCCGTTTTACTTGTTAAATCGAACTGTCCAAAGCCATCTGCAGAACTATCATCACAAATCTCTAAGGGTTCAGGTGAGGTCGCTCCCAATTGTGGAGTTGGATTAACAAAAAGTTGTAGTGTTACAATAGAATCACAATCTGTTGCTATCGTTGAACTTTCTACGCGAGCATAAACCGTTTGCGCATTTTGTACAATATTTGAGTAAAGACCTACTATTGGATTGACATTAATATCAGCATCTGCCATGGTTTCATGGTAACTCACTGTTAAGGTTGCATCCCCTCCTGTAATCTCATTGTCTTTTGTTGTTAAATCAAAAAGTCCAAAACCATCACTATCGGGATCACAATAGTCTAAAGCAGTAGGGCTGTTTGCTACAGGAGCTTGTTCTACAACTAATTCTAGTGTCGTAAAATTGTAACAACCAGTATCTATATTTTCAACACGAACTATTATAATTTGTCCGTTACTTGTATTTGTGTATAACGTTGGTAAACTATTGGTTTCCGATTCTGCTTCAGTTAACGTCTCATAATAATTTACCGAATAATTAGGGTTACCTCCTGTGATTTCTGCAGTCTTTAAACTTAAATTAATCTGAGTTAAACCATCTGGCGTACCATCGTCACATACTTGTAAAGGTGTTGGTGCAATTGCTATTGGTAAAGGGTTAACAATTAAGGTAAGCGTCGTGATTTCAAAACAATCTGTATTAAAATTATTTTCTGCACGAATATAAATGGTTTGTGTACTACTTGTATTTGTATATAATCCGGAAATCGCATTCAATCTATCATCAGCATCGGATTGCGATATATGATAAGTTACCGTAACATCTGTAGTGCCACCTAAAAGTAACGGTGTTTGAGACTCTAAATCGAATTGTGTAAAGCCATCATTTAAAGCATCGTCACACATTTCAAAAGGTGGTAATGTATTCATCATTGGTGTATCAAACACTTCTAAGTTTAAACTTGAAATATTATAACAGTCTGTTCCATCAGTATCCACACGAACATGAATCGTTTGGTTATAAGCTGACGTATTCTGAAATACTGTTAGATCACTTATTTCTGGAGTACCCGCTTCCGCTTCAGCTTGCGATATGTAATAAGAGACTTCCACCGGTTGTGTGTTTCCTGCAATAATATCAGTTTCTGCTTGTGTTAAATCAAACGTTCCAAAACCTTGACTATTGGCATCACAACTTTGCAATGGGGCAACTGTACTTGCAATAGGCGCACCAACCACTTCTAGACTAAGTGTTGTATAATCTACACAGCCTAAGTCCGTTTCAACGCGCACATAAACCGTTTGATTTGCAGACGTGCTATCATAAGGAGAAACTAATGCGGTTAGTGGGTTTCCAGCTTCAGCTAAAACTTGAGTTTCATAATATGTTACACTTACATTAGGGTCGTTATTAGAAATCGCTGCACTTTCTAATTCTAAATCAAATTCCGCTGAATTAGGATTTACTCCATCGTTACAAACTAATAAAGGACTTGGATCTATAACTGTTGGTAATGGATTTACTACAATTGTTTCTGTGATATTCAGTACAAGTAAACAGTTCGGAGGTAATGGATTTGTTACGGATATAATTTCTACCTCAGCATCTGCAGTTAGACTTGGTAATGTTAATGTATAATTCCCTGAAGCATCTAAATCGAATGTTTGAGCTGCACTACCATCAATTGTATAAGTAATAGTTGCACTAGGATCTCCTGAAAATTCTAATTCACTATCTTCACCTTCACAAATTGGAGTATTATTAACTATTACTGGTGTTGTATTTGAAGCTACCGTTACAGTTTCAGAATCCGTTAAGCCTTGAGCGCATACTACATTTCCAGCGTCATTTAATATTTGAGCATCTTCTAAATTTAAGGTTATATCACTCGTAGGTGATTGAGTTATAATGGCAGATCCTGTAGCATCTAATAATATTGATGCAGTAGCACTTCCATCTATATTATAAAGTATCGTCGCGTTTGGTGTCCCTGTTATTGTAAATGTCACGTCTTCACCTTCACATATTGCTGTGCTTGATACTGCTAATGTAGCGGAGGGAATTGGAGTTACTATCAAATCAAAATCAACTATAGAATAGCAATCTGTTCCCGAAGATTTGACTTTAGCATAAATAGTTTGAGGATTAGATGTATTCGCATAAATCCCTGGTAATTCATTAACATCGTCAGTAGCATCTGCTAAATTTCCGTAAAAATCAATGGTATTTAAAGGATCTGAATTAATACTAGATTTTAAACCATCAAGACCAAATACAGCTATATCTGGAGTACTACTACATTGTAAAACATCATCAATTTCATTAACTATTGGTGGTGAAGGAAATGCTCCTGTTCCCTCATTCGCTGTTCCTGTCCATTCTAATTGAAAACCTCCATCACCTGCAGGTCTATCAATAACAATAAAATATGATTCTCCTACATTAACATTTAACCAATACACATATCCATTACCATTAGCTCCTGGTCCAGATTGCGTTAAAGTTGTACTACCGTTAATACCTGTATAATTATTTGTAAGTCCTGCTTCGTTAGGATTGGTAGTTGCACATCGAATAGGACTTCCTAAGCTTGAACAAATGCGGTTTGGACCATAAACCCAAAAATCGTAATCGACCATAATATCTGGATCATTAGGAATTAAATCAAAACCCAAAGTTCCTGATTGCACAATGTTAACTTCTAACCAAAGTGAATTATGCTCCTGACCACCACAAGAATTAACTTCAAAATCATTACCATACCCTGTAGCATTAGAAGAAAATGTACCATTACCACACACTGTAATAGCATTAACACAATCGTTTGGTTCTTGGGCATTTACCTGAAAAAAAATTACACCAAAAACTATTAAAAATAAATACCTATTCATTTGAATTCTTTATCATAATCACTATTAATCAGAGAATATTGTCGACCCGACTAATTAGAAAATATTTTATTAATGTGATTAACTATCGTTATTCCTTTGTGAAAATTAAGATTTGTTAACAATTATAACTAATGATTTCCTGCCTAAAATAGTTAACAGTCAGATTCATAATAATTATAGTCCGACTGTTGATTTAATTTTGCTATATATTAACAGGGTTAAAAAAGGACTAATTTCAAAATATCAACTCTATTTAATCTTTAATGATTAAAAATTCTGACCTTCTATTTTGCGCATCATCATCTTCTGTACAGTTAGATTTACATTCTATCTTTAGTGATGTCGACCCCATACCTTTGGCCGACAATCTATCTTTATTAATGCCTTTAGAAATTACATATTGCATAGTTGATTTTGCGCGTCTTTCAGATAGTTTTAAATTGTAATCAGCTTTCCCTTTTGAATCTGTATGAGATCTTACCAAGATTTTCATCTCTGGATAATCTTTCATTATAGCTACCAATTTATCCAATTCTAAAGCGCCCAGATTAGTGATATTACTTTTATTAAACTCGAAATAAATGTTTTTCAGTTTCACTTCGGTTTCTGTAATCATATGGTTTATAGGTTTTAAATCTGCATTTACAATTACATCCTCCCCTTCGGAAGCTGCAACTTTAAATGACGCTATTTCATAACCTTCTTTTGAAACCGTAATAGTATATTCGTTATCACAACTTACGTTAAAGCTTGTGGTTCCATTAGTATCAGTCTCTTGCGTCGCTATATTGTTGTTTTTAGCATCCACTAAAATAACATTGACTTTTGAAAGAATTGCATTTGTATTTTGGTCTTTTACAAGCGCTATAGTTTCAAACTGACAAATAGGAATAGCCTTGTAAATATTATCTACTCCTGACCTATTAGATGAAAAATAACCGATTTTTAAAGTGTTGTTAACACTAAAAGCAAAATCGTCTCTATTAGTGTTTATTGCGTTTCCCAAGTTAACAGATGCTTCGTTTTTATTTAAATCGAATTTAAAAATGTCTAAACCACCAAACCCTTGGCGTCCGCTTGAAGCAAAGTATAAAATATTATCTTCACTGATATACGGAAAACCCTCTTTGCCAGAGGTGTTTACTTTAGATCCTAAGTTTACTGGTTCTCCATAAGTATCTCCTGATACGCTTATTTTCCAAATATCTGAATCTCCTAACCCATTTGGCATATTAGAGGCAAAATAAAGTATTTTTCCATCACTGCTAATACTTGGATGACTTACAGTGTAGTCCGTACTATTTATAGGTAAGGCTTGGATATTGCCCCATTTCCCTTCAACCATAGTCGCTTTATAAATACCTTGCTGTGCTACTTTTAAACGTTTTCGTTTTATCTTTTTAAAATTACCCTCACTGTGACCATCTCTTGAGAAGTACATTGTTTTACCATCAGCACTTATAGTTAATGGTCCATCATGATAGATCGTATTTAATTCCTCTACTTCTTCTGGCTCCGACAAGTCACCATTTTCACTTCTAATAGACTTATAAATATCCAAATACGGTTGGTTGGTCCAGGCATCTGCTTTACCAGACGTTTTTCTTGTGCTTACAAAATAAAGCATATTGTCGTTAGATAATACCGCTCCAAAATCACTGTATTCTCCATCGTTAATGTCAACTCCTTCAACATTAAATGTTTTAGAAATATCGGCTAATTGTGGAATGTAATTAGGGTTTTCTAAATGTGTTTTAGCACGCTGATCATTAGGCGTCATTTTTGAAAATACATCCATTTGCTTATTTGCCTGATCATAGTTGCCTTCTGACTTTAAAACTTGAGCATAACGAAAATATGTTTCCGCACCCTGTGTCGTTTCCAAAGCTTTTTTATACCACTTTGAGGCTTCTTTGATGTTAAACAAGTGGTAATAACTATCTGCTAATTGCTTATAAACATATGTATCTGCACTATTGTCTTCAACGACTTTTAGATACGCATCAATAGCATCTACATATTGATAGCTTTCGTAAAGCTTATCAGCTTTTTCTGTTTGTTTACTTTGTCCGTAACTTGATGTTATAATTAAAAAAAGACTTAAAAAATTGTATATTTTTTTCATTTTAAAACGGTTATTTTGTTAGAAAAATCTTGGTGAAATGGATACTTTTTTAGAGAAATTAAGGTCGAATAACAACATGATTTCATGTGAACCAGAAGATTTTATATTTAAATCTGAGGTTGTATAATCGTAAGCATATCCGATTCTAATTTCTGGACTCACTGCAAAATTGGCCATTGCTCCAATAGAATCATCTAAACGATAGGTTGCGCCAACTTCAAATTTATCATGAAACAAAAAGTTAGCGGATAGATCTATAGAGGTTGGTGCTTCAAAAGCAGATTTCACTAAGAACGACGGTTTAAATTTTGTATTGACTGACAGATCAAACACATAACCTGCAGATAAAAAATAATGTAAGACTTCTGATCCATATTCAAATTGCTGACCATTATTAGTTACATCTAAATAGGTGCTCTTTAACATGTTAGGAACCGATAAAGACACATAGTAGTTATTGGTGTAATAAAAGGCACCTGCTCCAATGTTTAAATAGGTATTACTGGTGTTTTGACTAAAGGCTTCATCACTTGCATCTGGCACATAACCATTACCAATATCACTAAACAAACCGATATTTTGGAATGTCGCTCCTCCTTTTAATCCCAAAGCCAAGCGATGTTCTCCTCCTAAATTTAAGGTGTATGAAAAATCGGCATACACATTATTCTCTTCTACGGGGCCTATTTTATCTGAAATGACAGATAATCCCAGTCCTACATTTTTGCCTACAGGACTGTGCACCGAAAGAGTTGCTGTTTTTGGTGCATCTGTAACACCAACCCATTGCGAGCGGTACAATAAACCTATAGATAAAGCTTCGTTAGAACCAGCATAAGCTGGATTTACCACATTCATATTATACATGTACTGTGTATATTGAGGGTCTTGCTGTGCGTTGGCACTCACGAAGATCATAAGTGCAAAGGCGATTGTAAAATATACTTTTTTCATTTGGTTACATCTATTTTTTTCAATTGACAAATGGAATATCCTTAAATTATTAGTTCTTGATGTGACTATAATTTTAGACAAGGATATGTCATCTGTATTTTATATTGCTGTGTTTTCATTTATGATTAATGTGCTCTGTTGATAAATACCCATCCGGTTAATGAACTGCCATCCTCTTTATGAATCGTATAGAAATACGTGCCATCTGGTAAGTCGTCTCCGTTGTTGGTTTGTCCGTACCATTGGTTGGTATACGTACCATTAAAGTTATAAACCTCGACTCCATGACGGTTAAAGATGTTGAGTTCTTTTACTCCATAGCCTGATAAATCGAAGGTGTCATTTTTACCATTTCCATCTGGTGAGATCCCTCTTGGGATATCACGACAGGATAATCGCTCGGTGGTGTAGCTTGATGTTATTGAACAACCTCCAAAATCTACGGTTACTGAAAATTGTAAGGGTACAGTTGCATTTGGATTTTGACTCGCATAATCCGAAACATTAAACTCTTCTGAGTTTTGACCGACAACATTGCCATTTGCATCCATCCATTTATAATCAGCCTCTTCTATAAGGTAAGAGCTATTTAATGGTGAAGCAGTAAGGATATAGTCTGAATCGTTACACGCTCCTTCTACTCCAACTTCGATCGCATCTAAAATGGTGATATTAAATGTGCTCGTGCTATTTTCTATACAGCTGGAAACATCTTCTGCGATTTCATAAGTCACATTATAATTCCCTAAAGTACTTGAGGCCACATTGATTTCTCCTGTGGTTGTGTTCATAGATAAACCACTTTCTGCGCTAAAAGTTCCTCCTGTGGCAAATCCGGCGACAAGTTCTGGCAAAATAGAACTACTATCTGCACAGTAAACATCTTCAGCATAACTGAAGTTGGTTACTGGTGTGGTACTTGCTGTAATATTAATAGTTGCAGTTTCGGTTGCAGCTTCTGAACAACTAGTTTCATCAGCTTCTACCGTATAAGTTACTTCATGACTTCCTCCTGTTACCGTTGAAAAATCAATGGCACCTGTTGCAGAATCCACTGTTAATGATGTTGAACTATAGACACCACCCAATGTAAATCCTGAAGCAACAGACGGCAGTACCGAAGTCGTTTCCAATTCACAGTAAGGTGATGTTCCATAATCAAATAGTGTTACAGGGGTTGTAGCAGCGATTAAATTTAGTGTTGCCGTATACGTTCCGGCAGAAGTACATGTGGCTTCATCTCCAACGTAGGTATAGGTTATTTCATGTGGTCCTTCTGTTGCAGAGGCCATATCAATAACGCCCGTTATGGCATCTATTGTTAAAGTTGTTGATGTAAATGTCCCTCCAGTAGCAAAATCCGTACTTAAACTTGGTACTGGGTTTACCGTTGAGACCACACATGTATCTTCGTAAGTAAACGTCAATTCTGGTGTAAACGAGTCACTAACCATAACTTCGATTTCTGCTCGTGGACCTTCACAACCTTCAGCATCGACATAAGCGGCATAATATGATGTTGTATTAACTGTTGAAGTGTCTGGTGTTGGAGCTGTTGCACTTCCTGTACCTCCGGTTGCTTGTGTGAACCACATTAAACTGTATGTATCTGAAGGTGTAGCTGTCAGTTGTGATGCAACATCTCCTAGACAATATTCTACAAGACTCGTCACTTCTGGAGTGTCAGAAATGCCGTCGTAGGTGATTTCAATGTCATAAAAACAGTAACCAGCCTGCCAAGTGAATATGTAAGTTCCATTTTGTACAAAATTAATAACATCAGTTGTACTATTATTAGGGTCTACAATAGTTACTGGTCCTGGATTGTTTTCATCAGCGATCCATGTTCCTGTTCCATTTGCCATAATTGTAGCAGAGGCATCTGTACAATCAATAGTGAAAGATGTTGTTACAATTTCATTATTTGCAACGATGTGAACAGCATCTAAGACGTTACCTATGGCATTATCTTTTGATCTAAATATAAATCGAGTTATTTCTTGTCCGGCTGGCACACTATATTCACCTGTAACTACATCCCATGCTAAGGTTGCCCCAAGGTGTTCGTTTACCAATGTGTAAGGACCATCAATTGGACCAGCGAATAACTCAATTGAATTATCATCAAATCTTGCCAAATGCGCATAACTAAAATCCATTAAGCTAATTTCAGACGTATCAAAATCTCTATAAAACCCTTTGATATTTACAGTATCATTAGGATCAATAGCAACACCCTGATCTGATAATAGTTGTACACACTGTCCACCTTCGTACGGCTGAAAACCTGGTGCATTTAAAGATTCCCAATAAAAGATATCATTAGAAGAATCTAAATTAGAACGCCATCCTGGAATCGTATTCATAGAAATAATGGTAGTAACGCCACTTAAACCGGTTAGATTAGGCTCTTCAAAACCACCATTTATCGTACTTACATTACATAAATCGTCTGGTGTTTTAAGACATACACTAAATCTATAAGCGGTAGGGTTACTACTATTTAGGGTTAATCTTAATTTATAATTCTCACCTACAACTAATTCAGAAGCATACATAGTGACTAAGAGGTTATCGTATGTACACGCTAATTCTTCAAGATTACCGCCTCCATTATCTTTATATAAAGTCATTGTAAGTTCTGGATATAATGGATCTCCATTGCTATCTCTAAAGGCACCACTATAATTATTAACTTCTATAGTATGGATTAAAGATTCCGCTGTAAACTCGAACCAAACATCACCTCCATTTGTACCATCGCAACTCATAGTTTCCGCTGACACTGTAGCTCCGATAAAGGAAGCTTCAACAATAGCTTCGTTACAAATTTCATTGTCATTAATTGGAATCGAAATGGCATTAGAAATATCATCATTTCTAATAAACCCGAAAGGACCAGACCAAAAACTTTCATCATCTGTACCACAAACTGCTCTCACAAAGTACTCATATGTTGCTGCATTTGGACTACTAAAATCAGCCTCGGAGGGCGTAAACGAGTTTGTTGACACTATAGTTCCTGATTGTGGAATTGTACCATTTTGAATCGGCTGTATCGCTACTTCCCATTGTGTTTCAGAGCCACCTGCGGTCCATGAAAATACAGATTGGTCATCAATTGATAAATCCGTTGGTTGTGGACAAGTAATCGTTCCACATATTGAAGTACCGGTATAAACCGTGGTCCTTAAAGCAATACCTTCTGGACTAGAATACACTAATACTCCATCACTATCTAACACATCAAACTGATAACTAGAGTATTGATCTTGATTACTTCCTATGGTATCAAAATATGCTGAAAACTCTGCACCGGAACATAAAAACACCGAAAATGATTCTGCCGTATTACCTTCAAATGGTAATGATTGTACGACTTGATTATTTTGAGTAATGTCTAAGGTTGCAGACACATCTGTTTCACTGGTCAATAAAAATGTATATTGACATAAGTTTTCGAAACTACATTTGGTAGTAACTACTATTGGACCTGTCCATTCACCATCATTGCCGTCACAAACTGCTCTTACATAGACATCATACATTGTTGAAGCCTCTAACCCGGTTACGGTAAAAGGATTTGTAGTGGCATTATACAAATACTCAGGATCTGTATCTCCAACTGGCGCTGAAGTTCCGGTTGGTTGCACTGATATTTCCCATGCGGTTTCAGAACCATTAGCTTCCCAATGGACCTGCACTTGAGTATCCGTAATATTATCAATAAATACATTAGTTGGTTCGGCACACTCTGGTACGTCTTCAATATTTATATTATCTATTGCTAATGTTTGTCCTCTGTATGTATTTGTACTTGCAAAAAATGGCACATGAAATGCAATGTTAATATCTCCCGAAATACCTGCAGGGAAATTAACAATCTTCACCTTATATTCAACATTGTTTATGAGGACAGGATCCGCATCAGAATCGTAAAGTACGGTTGTAAATTGATCTAAAGCCGCACCATTAGTTGAAAGAAGCACGTCTAAATCTTCAGTAAAGAAACTATCATTTACTCTATAATAGTATCGTAGTCGTTGATTTTCTGTAATTGTAATGGTTGGTGAAATAAGATAATCGTCATTTAGACCATTTGTACCTGTGAACATTACAGCAGCTTGGTCTCCTTCATAGGTAAAGCCTGTCGTATTTAATTCCCATGTCTCGTTATCATTATTATTATTTACAACTCTCCAACAACTTTCAGATTCCGAATCAGAATTAAAGGTTTCAACAAATGGAGATGTGAAAGGGTTACATAGCGTTGTAAAGATCACTGGCCCCACCCATTCACTGGTACCATCACCACAATCGGCCATGACATAAAATTCGTAAGTTGTGTCCGCAGATAAATTGTCTGCTGTATAACTTGCTGTAGTTACTGCCACTCCAGAATCCGTTGGAACACCCGAGCCTTGTGTTTGTACAACAATATTCCAATCGGCTTCGTCATATCCAGCAGTCCATGATAAATCTGCACTTGTAGTATACAATCCATCAACCAATAAATCTGTAGGATTTGGACAAGATGGAGCATCAGTAATACTTACGTCATCTATACTTAGAATAGAAGCAGCACCTGTAAATTCTGGTGGCACTCTAAACGCAATATAAACAGTACCTGTACCTTCTATAACAACAGAGTTTTCAATATAATTAGGATTTGTAAAAACTTCTAAAGGTAAAATTTCAGTAAAACTTGTTGGATTAGCATTGGTTGTTGACATGAGTACCTGAAGCCCAAATCGTGGAGACCCAGTAAAGAATGAAAATTCAGATCTATACTTATATTTTAAAAGTTTTGGTGTTCCGTCTAAAACAATGGCAGGTGAAATTAAATAATCATCATAATCCGTTGCTGCATTGATGTAAGCATCTGTTTCGTCAATTATCCAAGAACCATTGTCTGTATTCCAACAAAACTTTTGGGTTTCTGAATCGTCATCATTGAAACTTTCAACGAATGGAGTATCATAAGATTCACATAAGGTTGTGAACGCTACAGGTCCTACCCACCGACTTTGATCATCCTCTCCACAATACGCTCTTACGTAAAACTCGTATCGTTTTCCTGAATCTAAGTCCGTTGCAATATAAGGTAAATTACTATCTACCAATATGCCACTTGTTGTTGGCACTCCAGAACCTAAATCTTGTATCGCTACTTCCCACTGCGTCTCTCCATCGCCAGCTGACCAAAATAACCAAGCTGAATTGGTGGTTATTTGTGATGGTAACACAAATGGATTCAAAGGATCTGGACAGGTCGGTTTATCTTCGATATATACATCATCGATAGACAGCCTTAAAGCCGTTTCTGATGTATTAGGCTCAATAACAAATGCAATATTTACATTACCTGTAATACCGTCAGGAATATCAACGATATTTTCAATAAATCCTGTATTGTTTATAGAGGTTTCAGGTAAAACTACTGTAGTAAAGTCATCCACTCCAACACCCGTTGAGGATAATTTTATAGTATACGTTGAAGTGCCTTGAGTCGTTCTATGCTTATAACGTATTCTTTTTTGAACTTCATCGAAATTAATTTGAGGAGAGACATAATAGTCATTACTTATTCCATTGACATTATTCACCCTTGTTTGTAAAGTTGCATAACCACCAATAAAAGCCCATTGAGTACCATCGTTGTTGTCATCAATAGTTGTCCAACAAGGCTCTGGAGTTGCATTTGTAGCGGAAGCAAAATCGGTAAAATATGGAGTATCAAATACAGTACATTGCGTTGTAAAAGTTATTGGAGTGCTCCACACACCAGGTGTACCACTACAAACAGATCTTACATAAAAATCGTAAGTAGTTGCTGGTGTTAATCCTGAATTAATAAGGTTATCTGTATTTGATACTGTAGGCGTACCTGAACCAGTTGGCTCACCTGCACCTGTTGACGCAACTGCGTATTCCCAAGAATCTGCAAATCCGCCAATATTACTCCATGAAAAGTTAACACTATCTTCGGTTAGACTATTGTACGCAATATCTCCTGGAGGTGCACATGTAGGCGCCGATATTTCAAGTTCAAAACAAATACCTGCAGAAGCAGTTAACTCTGATGACACCACGATTATATACGTTTGTCCTGCTTGTACATATAGATTAGATATGGTTTTAGGGTCGAATGCACTAGTTGTTATAACACCTGCAGTACAATTTACACCAACATCTGCACAACTATCATACACAAATAATGAACTTCTGGCATTAAAACAATTATTACCATTTGCTCCTCCGTCAGTTCCTGTTTCTTGTGTTAAGCTTAATAAACCATCTTGAGTTGGTGTATAAGATAAGAATATCTTATTCCCATTTAAATAATTCGTTGTTGTGGAACCTGCAATACAATTCGTTCCTTGAGTTGAATAGGTTACCTCTGGATTGCTCCAATTATCTAAATTATCTATTAACACATAAGGGGTTGTGGAAATATCACCTATTTCAATTGGTGCCTCACAAGACAAACCAAATTTTAATGTTTTAAACGTATAAGGTCCTGTAAAAGCACTTTGTGTATCATTATCACATACGGCAGATAAATAAATATCAAATTCTGTATCTTCATCTAAGTTTGTTAAGCTATACGATGTTCCTGTTACTGGAATACCACTATCTGCAGGAACTCCACCAACAGGTAAAATTTGAATTTCAAAATTTGAAGCTGTAGGATGTGACCATGAGACTTCTGCACCATCAACTGTAATATCACTAATGGTAACATCTGCATCCTCAATTTCTGCACAACCTTCTAAAATAGAAACGCTATCTACAAACCATTCATCTCCAGTAGGTGTTGCTCCATTTTGAGTATTTACAGCTACAAATGCTATATAAATATTTAATCCTGCTGGAATTGAAGTAGGAATCTCTATGACCTTTTTTTCATAATTGGTTTGAGCTCCAACATTTAGATTCGCTTCCGTATACGATTGAATTGTAATGTTAAACCCATTGACGTCTGGTTGGGCTGCCGTAGAAAGCCTTATTTCATATTGTGCACCATTATCAGCTTCACTACCTTGTTTGGTGTAAAATTGAATTTCACCATTTTCTGGAACGGTAATTTGAGGTGTTACTAAAAGATACTGAGCCGTATTTTGATCACCGATGTTTTCTGCACTTGGATTTATAGAAGCTCCGTTTGTACTTAAATACCCGTCTGTTGTTGAAGACCAATCTAGCGTACCTACTCCATTATTAATTATGGTCCATTCTCCAGTGTTAGTTGGAATACCACTATCGAAATTTTCTGATAATTGAGCAAAACTAATGCTCGAACAAAGCCATATGAAAATGAGTGTTAAGATCCACCCTGATTTGGTTTTCTTAAAACTTTGATTCTGATTCTTGAGATGATTAGAAAGAAAGTGATGATTCATTACTTCGGGCTGTAACTCAGTTTTCATGCTATAATATTTTCTGGTTGAATTTCTATAAATATATAACTAGAATTAGTGTATATGAAGACTATACATTTGATAATTACGGAAATTCGAAAGCTCAAAACCGACTTTAAAATATTTAATAACAATAAGTTAACTAAAAATTAACCTTGATTTATTATCTAGGTATCTGTTTTTTGATTTTGTAGTGTTTTTATTCTTTTTTGAAGTAAAGCAATCGTTTTTCTGTTCTTTTTTTCAATAAAAAAGACACTAATAAAAATAAGAATCAACAGCAGAAGGACTACTTTTAGTCGATTTGAAGTTTGATTTTGAAGCTCTGCTTGATATTCATTTTTACGAATTTCATTATCCTCTAATGAATCACTTACGGAATTTCGCTCTGCGATTTTAATTTCTAATTGACTCTTTGAATAAAACCTATAATATTTTTGATATGCTTCCCATTGATTTAATGCGAGATAATTTTCTAACAAACCGTTATAAATACTTGAATTAAGAACAATATCTCCTACATTTTTAGATTGCTCTAAAGCTTCGTTTAAATAATCAATGGCAGATTGATATTCACCTTGCGCTGTAAATACAGAAGCCAAACCTTTCTTAGCAAACGCAATAAGACTTTGTGCTTGTGATAATTCGGCTAGGGCAATAGCTCTATTAAAACTATTTTTAGCTTTACCATACTCTGATAGTAAAGTATAGCAGTTGCCTTTATTATAATATACAATACTAAGATTTGTATTGATTTCTCCATTGTTAACATTCTGATATTCGGCTATACTTCTATCAAAAAACTCTAAAGCAATATCACAATTGAGATTATCCTTATAGATAAACCCTTTAACCGCATAACTGTTAGCAATATAACGACTCACCGCTTTTCGATTTGGATAAAGCAATGCCATTTGTTCCGTTTTCTCAAGGTATTCAATAGACTTATCAAAAATTTTGAGCTGTTGGTATAAAATTCCGATTTTAAAGAGAATTTCAATTTGTAGCTTTTTATCCTCTAATGGTTTAGAAAGTTCATCGGCTTTTTTTATATATTCTAATGCTTTTTGATAATTTCGTTTAGATGTATAAGCCAGTGATAAAAGCGTTAAAGCTTTCACCTTTGTTTTTACACCATATTCGGTACTTTCATATACAGAAAATGCGAGATCAATAGATTCGTTTGGGTTATCGTACACCAACTGGCTACTTTGTTCTAGAATACTATCTATTTTCTGACTTTGCGGATATGATAGCGAATCAAATGAAAAAAAAGGTATCATAAATACCGAAATGAGACCAATATATAATCTTCTTTCTTTCATTTAGTTACTAGATTTCTGTTTTGATTCTGCTCGTTCTTTTTGAATCAGTTTAATAAACGTTACCGGCGACATACCAACTATAGACTTAAAAACTGTGGCAAAACTACTATGTGAAGAATAGCCACTTTCTTCAGCAAGGAAACTAATTTTATAATTTATATAATGCGGATCGGATTTTAATTTATCTATTACATAATTGATACGAAGCTTATTTATGAAGGTATTAAAATTATCATCGTAGTGCTTATTAATCACTCCAGAAAGATATTTTGTGTTCGTATCAAATTGTCCGGCCAATACTGCAAGAGAAATATCTTTATTTAAAAATTTAATAGAAGCTTCAAAACGTTTAAGCTTAGAGAGTATTAACTGTTCCGTTTCTTCTGGTATTGCAATACGTTTAGGCTTTGTTTTTTTAACGGGTTTTGCTTTAACATCCTTGTGTCTTACTATTTCTAAATAATTAATAATTTCTTTACGACGCTTTTTTCTAGTTTCGCCCTTTATAACAATATAACCGCCTACTAAGAGTACTGCCAATAAACCTGCTATTAAAAAATATAAGTAATTGTTATGTATTTCTTTTTCAGTTTCAAAAAATTCTTCATCTTGATCTGCTAATATAGAGTATAAGGAGTTTACAGCCATTTGTTCTGTTCTTTCCACTTCGGCATTTAAACTCAAATATTTCTCATTAAAAATCTTATGTTTCGCATTTTGATTTGAAGCTAAATAATTAATAGACAAATCCCTATTTATCTCCATTAAGAGTATTGGATTATTAATTATCTCTGCAAATCTTGAGGCAATTGAAAGCGATTCTTCACTTTTGCTAAATTCTTTTTTCTGTAGATACAAGTACCCTAACTCTTTATATATCAAAGCTTTTTGATAGAGATCATTGAATTCGGATGCGTTTAATAAATCTAAAGTTTTTTCTATATAAACTACCGCTGAATCATATTGAGATAAATTATTAAAAGCTCTTTCTCTAGCGAGATATAAAGCTCGTTTTTCAATAGTATTTGTTTTTAAAAATGTATTAAATTGACGTTCTGTGTTTTCAATTAAGTGTATCGCTTTATCACTATTTCTTCTCGTATTATAAGTATAGATTTGCTCTAATTTTATTAAACATTGTATAGAATCTTTATACGAACTTTGAGGTAAGTTCTCACTCAGTGCGCTACTCTCTTCTATAAATTCTTGAGCTTGCTTATCTAAATAAACACGTCCTAACAGTTGCGCTTTGAGTAGGTTTAATTCTAATTGTGTGTGTTTACTAATGGATTTTACCAGATTATTTTTATCAAAAGCGTGAATCACTGCTTCGTTATAATCACCCTTCACAATTTGAGCTTTAGCAATTAACAGATTAGAAATAGCTATGTGTTCTGGTTTTTGACTTGTCGCTAATATATGTTCTGCTATTTTAAGTGATTCATCTGGGTTTGAAAACACCAATTCTTGCGCTTTAGTAGTAAGCTTATTGTCTTGTGCATAGCTAAAACAGCCCAATAAAAGACCAGCCCAAACAACAATTGAACGAATTATTTTGCAACAAGAGGAGTCTTTTTGTTTCATTTTTAGTTCGTCAAAAACTGTCTTCTTAACTCAAATATTAACAATAATTAAACAAAAAATAAAGTTTATTTAACTATTGTGAGATAGTAAATATACTAAACTTTCTTAAAGGATAACCATAGCCAACCTTATCTAGCTTGTATGAAACAGCGGTGTAAATCGCTTAAATATTTGATACTCTTAAATAAAACATCATAACATTGCTTAAAATCTTTTTCTGACATTTAAAATCGTAAAATTTTTAAATATTCTATAATTCTTATTTTTTAGGAATAAAAAAAAAGGCAACATTTTCATGTTGCCTTTTTCTGCTATTAATCACTATATTCAAGATTATTCTTTAATAACCCTAAATGTTTTTATAGAACTATTTATTTGTACAGTTACAAAATAAACACCTGTATTCAATTCATTCATATCCACAGTTGTCGTTAAGCTATTTGGAGACATCTCCTTCACTTTTTGACCAACAATATTATGAATGCTAATTTGAGATATTGAAGTTTTTGCTTCTACAGTTAATTCATTCTTTACTGGATTAGGATAATATTTAAATGAATTAATTTCATTATTATCTAAGCTTAACGATGGATCTGGATAAGCAAAGAACTCAAATTCAGCTGCACTACTTGCTTGTATACTTACTAAGTAAGTTGTACCTGCTTCAACAGGTCCAGAATCCGTTCCAGATTCAAAACAACTGTTTATATCACCACCTAAATAATCTAAATCCGTTGAACAAACGTTAGAATCATATACAGTATAGTATGCTGTTCCTGAAGTTCTAATTAATTCAAAATTATAAGTTCCTGTTAGTGTTGGCGTAAACTCATACCATAAAGAATTATAAGAATCACTACATGCACCTTCTGGAGAATAATAAGCATTATCTAAATTTCCAGAAATTCTATTGGCACCTGCTGAATCTGGAGATTCATTAAATGATATAGCTCCAGAACAATCACTGTTAGCTTGCGCAGGAGGTAATTCCGTAACACATAAATCGAAAGTTATACCTTCACCTACTTGACTCGATTGTACCATTACGTAATAAGTTGAGCTGCTATCTAACAATACAATTTGTTCTGAATTAGTATTACAAGATGTCGTTACTTCTGTAAAAGCTCCACATGTTCCTTCATATATTGAATAATATGTTACAGGAGACGTATCACCTCTTGTTAAAAGAAATTCGTAATACGCTGTAGCTGTAGGATTAAACACATACCAAACATCACCATAGCCTTCTGTATTACAAGAGTTGTTTGAAGATAATGTTGCACCGACTGTAGTACCAGAGACAGCATTATTACACATATCATCAGTTGATGCCGTTAATACAGTTGCACTTACACACTCATCGTTAGCGGGTGGTGCAGGAGCGTTTCTTAAGCAGATATCATAGTTCTGAGCATATTCTCCAGATAATCTAGTATTGTTACGGATGTAATAGGTATTTCCAATAGTTAAACCAGTAAACGTAACATAGTTTGTTGTGTAACAACTAATATTTGTAAGTTCTCCACATGTCCCTTCTAATAATTCGGTAGCTTGTAAAGTTCCACCTGTATTATAGCCTGGCGCTGTTTCTATGTTTAAATATTCTAAAATAGTTGTTTCACTTGCGGCCACAAAACTAAACCAAACATCGTTAGTATTATTATTTGCTGATCCACATGTATCTGGGTTTGCTGTAGATTGTGTTGCACCTGCATTACTTGCACTTGTGAATATAGTACATGTATCATCGCTATTTACTGTTAAGCTTATTGGCGCACCACATTCATCATTAGTAGGTGGACAATAGAAATAAGTTGAATCCGCATAAGTACAAGAAATATCTTCATCATTCGTTAATGTAAAGTTAACCAATGTTCCTGATGCATAAGGACCAGCTGTGTAAACACCTGTGGTAGTAATGTTAGTAACATCTGCTGAAGTTGCATTGTCATCAGTTAAAGTTAGAGACGTTGCGCTACCTAAGTAAGATACATCTACAGCTACTGTAAACTGTCCATTACCGCAATCTGACACAGCCGTTAATGAATTGATCGTTGGATTAATACAACTGTTTTCTGTAATAATTAAAGTGTATTCAAATGTATTATTGGCATTTGACGTACTCAGTACTACAAAATAGGTATTACCTGCTAATAGTACTACGTCTGTCAAACTTCTTGAATCTCCAGAGAACGAGGTGTCATCAGCTATACATTCAGTTGCCACATCTGGACAGTCTTTAAACACCATTAAACCAGCTCTATTACTTGTAGCTGGAATAATTCCGTTGACTTCAATATTTACAGAAACATCTGTTGTCGGTGTAATTCTATAAAAGACATCGTTCCCGTTCATATAAGAAGAACTACATGGGTTATCATTAATATTATTCTCATAATCTGCAGTATTTCCAGAAGCCACTACAAAGGGATATGAAGACACTTCTATTGGACTACCACATGTCGCACCTACTAAAGGCGCAGTACGTGTTGTAAAACCTTCTTCCGTACAACCTGTAGCATCACCAATACCATTAAACGGTACGATGTTTACAAAATATTCTGTAACATAATCTAAACCTGTTAATGGGTAACTTGTTTCTGTAGTTGTTTGTGCATTAATGATATCTGTACCACCAGAAGTAGTACCAACCGATACTGTATAACCTGTTGCTAATCCTGTAGCTGCTTGCCAAGTTAAAGCCATATCAACATCGGCATCTGTCGCTCCACTTAAAGGTGATATTAACGTCGCGTCACAATTAGGAATGTTAGTAGCTAATTGGGTAAATGAAACATTGTCTACAATAATCCATAATGCAAAATTTGAAATAGTAGTTCCTGTTGCTACAAAACGAGCCTGAAAGTCACTGGCATTTGCAATACCACTAATTGTAATATCTGCAGTTGAAGAACAGGTAGAATTATCAACAAATGTAAAGTTAGAATCATTAATAGTAGTAGCATTAATCCATGAAACTCCATTATCAGTACTATATTCTAATACTAAAGACCCCCAACCTGCAGCTGGTGCAACATAACTCGCTGGCGGAAACTGGCTAACTTGTTCAAAAACATTATAAGAAAAACTTACATTAAGGTCAGTGCCGTTTGAAATAGCAGTATAATTTGGAGTTGTTAAAGTTTCTTGACCTGCTGCTGTAAAACCAGTATAAATAGCTTTTTCAGAACCATCACAAGTAAAGTTCGATGCAACTGCAAAATTAGTATCTGTCCAATTTTCAGGTATTTGATTATTTGCTACATCTTCAAAATCTTCGAGGACCTCAATTTGAGCGTAGGCAGTAATGCTTAAAAGCATCAGAAAATAAAATGTAATTTTTTTCATTCGTTTTAGGATTTAAATAATTAGTTAGTATTGATTATATTCTATGGGAATACAACTCTTCTGAGCTCTAATATATAATAAGAACGTGCGCTAAAAAAGATTCTATATTTGGTATTTACGGAAATTTGAAACAGCCAAAACAAAACTAAATCACTCAAAAATAGCGACTTATATACAATAAAAAGATTACAACAAAATATAAGAGAATAAGTGAGAAGTGTTTTATTGTTTAGCCTTTTTAGCTAAATTCACATCAAGTTCAATATGATTTTTCAGTTAAAAAAGCAACTAATAAAAGTGACCAATGGAAACTATCCTAAACTAAAAAAACCTATAACTTTCGTTATAGGTTTTCTTTCTGCGGAGAGTAAGGGATTCGAACCCCTGGAGGTGTGACCCTCAACAGTTTTCAAGACTGCCGCATTCGACCACTCTGCCAACTCTCCGTTAGCGGGTGCAAATATAATATGCTTTTTCGTTCTAGACAAAGATTTTTGCATTGTTTTTAAAAAAAATTTTAATTGACTGATTTACAATATATATTTTATTTCATTTTTTAGCAAGTAATCCTATTTCGGCATCATAAATGTTTATTATAATTATCTTTTAATAAAATCTCAATTGCTTATTTACCGAATTACTCTAACTTTAAAACTTTAAAATCTAGTAGAAATGAAAAAATCAGTTATCATACTTGGACTTATCGCAGCTATCGTTGCAGTTACATTATCGGCATCCCCTTATTCAAACTTTGCCATGGTCCCTATAATTATTGCTTTTATTACTGGATTGGCCTTAGTATTTATTTCCAAAAAAGAACAAGTCAAACCCAAACCCATTCAATATATATTTCTCTTAGTAATTATGTCGATAGGACTTACTATTTACAAAGGAGTTTATAATAGCATAGAAGAAGAAGAAGAAGAAGCTATAGAACACAGAAGCGAAAACGAGGAAGAAGATAGTAGTAAACCCATGGAACTTCTAGACGACAGACCAATAGAGTAAACTTTTCTTAAATTTCTCACTAATTCTAGGAAAATTTTAAATCTATTTATCTTATTTTTGCCTAAATCAAATAGTTACATGAAAGTATTTATTGCTTCTGTACTCCTTTTTGTTGGTTCTTGTGCCACAATTAGACATAGTGAGAAAATTAGCAACTTAAAAAACAGCATCTCATTTAATGATAAAAGTGTTGTCGAAGAATATTTAAAGACCATTACTTCTGAAGAATTAAAAATACATTTAATTGAAGTCGCTTCAGATAAGTATAACGGTAGAATGACTGGTGAAGAAGGGCATAATCTAGTGTGTGATTATATCAGAGATCAGTACAAAAATAGAGAGATCAATGCTCCGGAATTAGTCCCAGATTACTATCAAAAAGTACCTAAAACTATTCTACCAAATGATCTCAACGCCTCGCAAAATATCATAGCATATATTGAAGGAGCTGAATTTCCTGAAGAATACTTATATATTACCGCACATTCTGATCATGAAGGTGTAATTGATGGTGAAATTTATAATGGTGCAGATGACAATGGCTCGGGCACTGCTGCCCTCTTAGAAATTGCTGAAGCTTTTAGTCAAGCCACTACAGATGGCTATCGCCCTAAACGAAGTATTGTTTTTCTGCATGTAACAGCCGAAGAAGTGGGCCTATATGGTTCTAAATTTTATTCTGAAAATCCTGTATTCCCTTTAGAAAATGCTGTTGCTACCTTAAATATGGATATGATAGGTCGTGTAGACAATAGGCACAAAGACGACGAAAACTATATTTATGTTATTGGTTCAAATAGGATGAGTTCTGAGCTCCATTATATTACAGAGGAAGCCAATTCTACATTCATCAATCTTAATCTAGATTATAAATATAATGCAGATAATGACCCCAATCAATATTACTATCGCTCGGATCATTATAACTTTGCCTTAAAAGGTGTACCTGTCATTTTCTTTTTTAATGGTGAGCACGAAGATTATACCAAACCAACTGATACAGAAGATAAAATTAACTATCCGTTATTAGAGAAACGCACAAAGTTAATCTTTGCCACTGCTTGGTATTTGGCCAACTCTAAAACACGACTTAAGAAAGAAATTATCTGATGTTAAAGTTTGTTAAAAGAGATTAAACCAGTAAAAAACCCTTTCCAATTTTCGTAATTTTAGAACTAATTTGACTTATAGATGAGCCTTATAACAGCTTTAATCTATACTAACTAACTACCTAATTATTTTCTTTGAATGAAAAAAACTCTACTCTTGGGTATTGCTTTAGCAATACTATCTAGTTGTGGCACATCCTCTAAAACGAGTGTAAACACAGAACAATCTAATCAATCTAAAAAACTTGATCCAACAGAATATGCTTCTACAATTACTTCTGACGAACTAAAAACAATGCTATACAAGTATGCTTCCGATGAATTTGAAGGAAGAGATACAGGTGAAAAAGGACAAAAAATGGCCGTAGAGTATTTAAAACAAAAGTATATCGCTATGAGCATCCCTTCTCCATTAGGTGAAGATGACTATTTCCAAGAAGTTCCATTAGAAAAACAACAAGTTGCTGAAGCAAAATTAACCGTTAACGGAAAAACATTTAAAAGCTTCGAAGATCAAATTGTTTTAACGGTTTCTAATGATGTCGACTTGTCTGTAGACCATATCGTTTATGTTGGTTACGGTATTGATGATGAGAAGTATTCGAATTATAAAAATATAGATGTTAAGGGAAAGTTTGTTCTAGCAAAATCAGGAGAACCTAAAGATGCTGAAGGCAATTTTGTTATTTCTGGTACTACAGATAATTCAAAATGGACTAACGGACGCCAATCTATATCTAGCAAAAGAAAAGCCGCCGTAGAAAATGGAGCCAAAGGAATTATATTTATGGATAATGATTCGTTTGCGAGATATTCAGGCTTCTATAAACGTCAGTCAGAATCTGGAATTGCTGGTCGCCTGTCATTAAAAAGTAATGACAACGGAATTGTAATGTTAATGATCAATGACAATTTAGGAAAAACGCTTTATCCTTCTATTTCTGAAGATTCTATCGCTAGAGTCCTTGAAGCTGATATTAATTTGAAAATCGAAAATAAGTCTGAGTCTATTATTTCTGAAAATGTGGTAGCCTTTATTAAAGGTTCTGAAAAGCCAGATGAAATCTTAGTTATATCAGCACATTTAGACCACGAAGGTGTAAAAAACGGTGAGATTTATAATGGAGCAGACGACGATGGATCTGGTACTGTAGCCATTTTAGAAATTGCACAAGCATTTAAAATGGCCGAAAAAGCGGGCCATGGCCCAAAGCGTTCTATATTATTTTTACATGTTACAGCTGAAGAAAAAGGTTTATTGGGATCAAGGCATTATACAGATAATGACCCTATATTTCCATTAGAAAATACGGTTGCTGACTTAAATATTGATATGATTGGTAGAGTTGACGCTAAACATGAAACAGGGACAAGAAATTATGTTTATCTAATTGGGAGTGATAAATTAAGTACGGACTTACATAATATTTCAGAAGAAGCAAATGCGAAATATATAAATATGGAATTAGATTATACGTTTAATGACGAAAATGACCCGAACCGTTATTATTATAGATCTGATCATTACAATTTTGCAAAAAACAATGTTCCCGTAATATTTTATTTTAACGGCACACATGATGACTATCATAGACCATCAGATACAGCAGATAAAATAGAATACGATCTATTAGAAAAGAGAACACGATTGGTTTTTTATACCGCATGGGAGGTCGCAAATAGAGACGAACGTATTATTGTTGATAAGGCTACTGAATAAATAGTGCATAAAACAAAGCATATAAAAAGGTCTCTCATTAATTTGAGAGGCCTTTTTTATGTGATTCCGCCTAGAAAGTGCCTTATTAAATACTAAAATCTAGCCACTATTGAATGCTATAATTGGGGTATATAGTTTCTTTTCAGTATAAACCTCACGCTCTAATTACGTAATGCAGAATTATATATACAAAAAAAGCTCCTCTTTTCAGAGAAGCTTTGCATTCTGGGTGGAAGACCGGGTTCGAACCGGCGACTTTCGGTACCACAAACCGACGCTCTAACCAGCTGAGCTACAACCACCATTTTAAATTGGATTGCAAAGATAATTGAATTGTTATCTCTTGCAAATAGTTTTTGAATTTATTTTAAATCAAATAACGATTCTACAGCAACGTTTCGCTCAACTGTATAGCCTTCAGCATGTTCCACACCAATTAAACGTCCTAAATTTCTTGCCCTATAATCTACACTATCTGTAAAATTCTTACTAGATATCGGAGTTTCAGGTTCTTTACTATTAGGATCAAAGAATTGCGTCTTATATGCTAATACAGATGCCAGCTTTTTCTCCATAAAACCAGTGACATCAACAACGACATCTGGCTCTATATCTTTCCATTGTATATAATGATATACTGCTTTTGGTCTCCAAGCCTCTTGGAGCTCCTTTTCATCCTTATAAATGGTTTCAATCTTTTTCAATCCACTCAAAAAACAAGCATCACTAACCAATTGGCTTCCTTTAGGATGGTCAATGTGTCTATCATCAATAGCATTACAAATAACAATCTCTGGTTTGTAATACCTAATCATTTTAATCAGTTCTAACTGATGCGCTTTATCATTTTTAAAAAAGCCATCTGCAAAGCGCATATTAATTCTAGACTGTACACCAAGTATCTTTGCTGCATTAAAAGCTTCTTCATCTCTGGTTTCTGCAGTACCTCTGGTACCTAACTCTCCTCGCGTTAAATCTATAATTCCTACTTTTTTGCCCTTAGACACTTCTTTTGCTAAGGTTGCACCACAACTCAATTCTATATCATCGGGATGCGCTCCGATTGCTAGTATATCTAGTTTTAATTGCATATGATTATTATTTACTTAAGGTAAGACAGAATATCTAATACCCTTTTTTTTATCAAATTAAATTTAAATAATTAGGCGTTTAACCTCTTATTTGTCATTTCTTATGTGTCAAAAATATTAAAAAGAAGGCAGATAATCGCTTACTTTTTAGTTCGCAAACGGTTTCGATTAAAGAAATCCTTAGTTATCTCAATTTTCAGTAGTCAAAATTGAAAAATTCGCAATACTTCTAAAGTATGACTTTCGTCATAAATATTACCTTACATTGACTCTACCTTTACACTATTATTAAAAGACAACATCCTTATGACCTTAATGTTAGCTATTTTAATTATCACGATTTCCTTATTCATTTGGGGAAAGTTCACACCAGATATTATTGCGCTTATTTCCATGTTAAGTTTATTTATTTTTGGAATATTAGACTTAACAGAAACATTAAGCGGATTTAGCAATCCAACAGTAATAATGATTGCAGCCTTATTTATAATAGGTGAAGGTTTATCGCAAACGGGTTGGACCGCTTTAGCTGGTGAAAAGTTTATAAAAATGGCAGGTAAAAGCAAAATGAAGCTTTTATTAATTACAACATTGGGCTCTGGACTACTTTCTGGTGTAGTAAGTAATACAGGCACTGTAGCTACTTTAATGCCTGTTACAATAGCTTCTGCTTGGAGTATTGGGACCTTACCATCTAAGTTGCTAATGCCAGTAGCATTCGGTTCTAATACAGGTGGTCTGTTAACTCTAACCGGCACACCACCAAATATCATTGTAAACAACACCATGATAGATAGTGGTTTAGAAGGGTTTTCTTTCTTCGAATTTGGACTTATAGGTTTACCCCTATTGTTATTAGCACTACTCTATTTCAAATTTATAGGTTACCGTCTTTTACCAAGTAACAAAACCAACAATAAACCCGTAAATATTAACACTACGCTCCACCAATGGATAGAAGCCTATAAAGTAGATGGCGACTATTATAGGTTAAGAGTACGATCAGTATCTCCATTGCTAAACACAAAATTAGGCGATTGGAATTTTGAAAAAGATTATGCCGTTACAATTCTACGTATAAAAAGACGTCATCCTAGTCTTTTAAAAGGCCACGATCCATTTATTGAACTTCCAACTGATGATACAGGGTTCTTATATCATGATATTATTACGGTTAAAGGATCTACAGAAGCAATAAATGCTTTAATGATTAATCTAAGGTTAGGCTTACTACCCCTAGATTCTATTGAAGATGAGTTGAAACATAACCTCATTAACCAAGAAGTTGGTATGACTGAAGTTTTAGTTACACCACAATCGGCGCTTGTAGGTAAAAACATAACCTCTAGTCACTTTTTTGAACGTTATAATGTACAATTAATGGCCACCTCAAGAAACGGAAAACCCTTAACAGAACGCGAAACAGTTGTTAAATCCGGAGATGCATTTTTAATTAGAGGGCAATGGAGTGCTATAGACGAATTAAAAAATCAATATGAACATTTAGTAATCTGCGGTAGTCCAGAAGGTATGGCTAAAACAGTTACAAATCTTACGATTAAATCTTATATAGCACTAGCGTCTCTCATTTTAATGATTATACTGTTAGTTTTTAAAATCGTACCAGGAGCTGTTGCTGCTTTACTATCTGCAGGTATCATAATGATTACAGGCTGTGTACCGATGATAAAAGCTTATAAGGGCATTAGCTGGATAAGTGTTGTAATGATTGCAGCTATGATACCTATGGGAATTGCATTACAAAAAACAGGTACCGCAGAATTAATTGCAAATGGCTTAGTAGACTCTTTAGGAAGCTTTCATCCTGTGGTGCTGTTAGGAGGTGTTTTTTTACTTACTACAACGTTTAGCCAGGTTATTAATAACTCAGCCACGGCTGTATTAATGGCACCAATTGTAATTATTGCAGCAAACACACTTAATATTTCTGCTGCACCATTTATGATTGTTGTAGCCATTAGTGCTTCAACCGCATTTTTAACACCCGTAGGAACTACAACCAATGCCATGGTAATGACGGCAGGTGGTTATAAATTTATGGATTACTTAAAAGTAGGAGCACCATTGCTTCTACTCTTCCTAATCACATCATTATTATTAGTGCCATTCATATGGCCATTTTAAAATCGAAAGTCGAATTGCAAAAATTATGAACTCATGGAAACCTTAAAACAACCGATTATGAAAACGAGAGACCTTACAACGTATGGATTGAAAGACACCAATACACATTGGAACTTATCACCAGAAAAATTACAAGCTATTACTATTGAAAAAGGAATGGGCAAAGAAACCGCTAATGGAACTTTAGCTATTAACACAGGCAAGTTTACGGGTCGTTCTCCTCAAGATCGTTTTATAGTAAAAGATGATTATACGCAAAATAAAGTTTGGTGGGGAAAAACTAATAAAGCAATTTCACCAGATAATTTCGATAAACTTCAATCTGAAATCACAAACTATTTAAGCGGCAAAGAGATTTATGTTAGAGACGCTTACGTATGTGCTGATCCAGAATATAAAACAAATGTAAGAACAGTTACAGAATACCCTTGGTCTAACATGTTTACATATAATATGTTCTTAAGATCTGACGAATCCGAACTAGAAAATTTTAAAGAAGAGTGGCTAGTACTTTGCGCACCAGGTTATGAAGCGCCAGATCCAAAAGCAGTTGGCTTACGTCAAGGAAACTTTTCAATTTTAAATTTCACTAAAAAAATTGCTTTAATTGGCGGTTCTGCTTATACTGGTGAAATTAAAAAAGGGATTTTCTCTTCTTTAAACTTCATTCTTCCTGTTGAAAAAGACGTTTTACCTATGCATTGTTCTGCAAATGTTGGCGAAGATGGTGATACTGCTATTTTCTTCGGATTGTCTGGAACAGGAAAAACTACACTATCTGCCGATCCGACTCGTAAATTAATTGGTGATGACGAACATGGCTGGACGGCAAATAATAATATTTTTAATTTTGAAGGCGGTTGTTATGCCAAAGCTATTGACCTATCAGAAGAAAAAGAACCTGACATTTTTAGAGCCATTAAGCCGGGAGCAATTCTAGAAAACGTCATCTTTAAAGATAATGGTGAAGTTGATTTTATGGACAGTAGCATTACACAAAATACACGTGTGAGTTACCCGATTTATCATATAGATAACATCCAAAAGCCGTCTTATGCTAGCAACCCAACAAATATTTTCTTTTTAACAGCTGATGCTTTTGGCGTATTACCTCCGGTTTCAAAATTAACACCAGGACAAGCAGCTTATCATTTCATTTCTGGCTATACCGCTAAAGTAGCAGGTACAGAAGCTGGTATTACAGAACCCGTACCATCTTTCTCTGCATGTTTTGGAGAACCATTTATGCCACTTCACCCTACTGTTTATGCTGAAATGCTAAGTAAAAAAATGCAAGATGCAGGTGTCAATGTTTGGTTAATAAATACAGGCTGGAGCGCAGGACCTTACGGAGTCGGTTCTCGTATTAAATTAAAATACACACGAGCTATGATTACCGCTATTCTTGATGGGAAATTAGATAATGTAGCTTACGAACAACATCCTATATTTGGCTTATATATGCCAAAAACATGTCCTAATATTCCGGAAGATATATTAGACCCAATGAATACTTGGGAAAATAAAGGCCAGTATATTAGCAAATCTATTCAACTTGCACATTCTTTCCATTTGAATTTTGAAAAATTTGCAAGTGAAGCATCTCAACAAATCATTGAAGGTGGTCCGTTAATTGATGAGCATCATCACTTAAATGATCATATTTAATAATTCCATGACTGAAAAGAGCCCATTTCTGGGCTCTTTTTTCTATACAGTCGATTATGAAAAACACGCTATACATACTGCTTTTTTCCTTATTATTTCAGACGTTATTGTATGCACAAAACATTGGTGAATACAAATTAGGATCTTGGTACGAAGTGACTTCTTCTAACAAAATAAACGATAAACTTAGTCTTAGTGGTTCATTCACAAATTGGAGCTATGAATTACCTGCACAGAAAGCGCACTTGAATTTAGGGATCATAGGTCTAAATTATCATATTACCCCTAAATTATCTGTTGGTTTATGCTACGCTTACGGTACTATAGATTCTTCATTTGAAGTTAATGACATTCCTCACACTAAAGAGCATAGAATAATAGAACAATTAATTTTTAATCATAAATTAAACGCCATTCAGTTTTCTCAAAGGTTGAGATTAGAACAACGATTTTTAGAATATCCTTCTGAAAACCAATTAATATATAGAACGCGTTATAGATTCAAGATTAAAATACCTCTAAATAATACACTTTTCATTTCTACTTATGATGAAATCCATTTTAATTTAACTGAATTTGATTTTCAACAAAATAGAGCTTTTATGGGGCTGGGTATTTTTATAACGAAAAATATAAATACAGAACTAGGTTACGCACGACATTCGTTTAAAACTAAAAGCTATAATCGACTATCACTGCAACTCAATCTAAAATGGGATTTTAGACCAAACAATTCTTAACGGATATTTTAGTGCTTTACATTATTTATAGCCTGTTTTATGTCGTGTTTTAAATCTTTTAAATCCTCTATACCTACAGAAAATCTTATCAGTTGATTATTAAGGCCAATAGCATCACGTTCTTCTTGACTTAATAACGCATGAGACGTTAAATGCGGAGACAACATCGTACTCTCAACACCAGCTAAACTCATAGACGATTTAATAAGCTTTAGTTCCTTTTGAAATTGTTGCGAATCAATTCCGTCTATCAACTCAAAGGATAACATAGCTCCAAAACCTTTCATCTGAGATTTTGCTAATTTATAGTCTGGATGTGATTTTAATCCGGGATAATAGACTTTAGAAACCTCCTCATTTTTATCTAACCATTTAGCTAATTTCATCGCATTCTTGGTTTGGGCTTTTACACGCAACCCTAAGGTTTTCATACTACGTTCTAACATCCAAACGGTCATATCACTTAAACTTCCACCTAGATTCTTACCTACATTCCAAATGCGCTCCATATGCTCATGGGAACTTGCTACAACACCAGCCAAAATATCACTGTGTCCACCAAAATATTTTGTTGCAGAATGCATAACCATATCAATACCTAAATCTATAGGGTTTTGATTTACGGGTGATGCAAACGTATTATCAATAGACGTTAAAATATTTTTAGACTTCCCTAACTTTGCAATCCCTTTAATATCGGTGATTGTCATTAATGGGTTTGAAGGTGTTTCAATATGAATTAATTTTGTATTTGGTTGAATGGCTGCTTCAAAATCTTCTACTTGATAACCATTCGTAAAGGTAAATTCTATACCATATTTAGGAAATTCTTCTTTTATAAAATTCAAAGTTCCACCGTATAAGGTATTCTGAACCACTAAATGATCTCCTTGTCTTAAAAAAGCTAAAAACATGGTGCTAATCGCAGCCATACCAGAACCAAAAATCATAGCTGCCTCTGTATGTTCTAAAGCTGCAATTTTTTTTGATAGATGTTCTTGATTTGGGGTGTTGAAATAACGTGGATACCGTTTTACATCTACATCTAAAAACTCGTAAGATGTACTTAGATATATTGGAGATACGGCCCCTTTAAATTGTTCGTCTTTAATTTCACCAACATGAGTACAAATGGTGTTTAAGCCCAGTTTTTTCTTTGACATTACTTTTTCTTTTTAGATTTTAAAATTAATAAAAAGGAAAGTAAGTCTTGTTAATTATAAAACAAAATTGGTTGAAAAACACAGATGTTCATCAACCAATTTTATTTACGTAAAGCTTATGAAGTTTTATTTACTTCTATAATACTTTTTATATTTTAAGTATGATAAAGTTCCTAATACACCAACAATCCCTAACGTAATTGCGATAAATTGAAAGCTTAATATCTGATCTCCGCTCGCATAAGAATGTAGACCTGCGAGATAGAAATTAACTCCGAAATATGTCATAAGAATACTAGCGAAAGCTATAATTGACATAAGGTTATAAATCCATTTCCCTCTTAAGCCAGGTACTAAGCGCATATGGATTACAAAAGCATAAATCATAATACTTATTAAGGCCCAAGTTTCTTTTGGATCCCAACCCCAATAGCGTCCCCAACTTTCATTTGCCCACATACCCCCAAGAAAGTTGCCAATGGTTAACATTACTAAACCAACCGTTAAAGCCATTTCATTAATAATGGTTAGCTCTTTAATGTTAATTAGCATACGCTCTTTGTTTTCCTTAGTCGTAAATATCATTAATAATAAGGATACCGCTCCTAATATCATTCCTAAAGTGAATGGACCATAACTTGCCACAATCACAGAAACGTGTATCATTAACCAATAGCCTTGTAGTACTGGTTCTAGATTACCAATTGCAGGGTCCATCCAATTCCAATGAGCTATCATTAAAATCATGGACGTTACAAAAGCTCCCGCTGCAACAGTTAAACTTGATGTGCTCGTTTTACCCAAAATTGCCATTACAATTCTTGAAATATCTTTTTTATGAATCTTTTCTTTTCTTTTAGTAACCCCAACAATAAAACCAAAAAGCATGGTTGACCAAGCGACATAAATCATGGACTCATAGGCATCACTCCAAGGAGCGTGACCCGACAGATACCACCTCCAGATTAAACCAGCTGTATGCAGTATAAAAAGTAGCGCAATGACACCTATAAAAATATTAACAGCCACCTTAAGTGCTTTACTTTTATAGTTGAAAATTTGAACAATAATTAAAACAAACAACAGTGTCGCAGCATACATGTACCAGCTAAACAAACGCTTAAAGATATCATAATCGTTGTATAGAATTTCGGATTTAATTTTTTCGTCAGACAACATAACTTCACTACCGAATTTTTGCTGTGTTTTTTTAATTCCTTTAAGTAGTTCTTCAGCTTTAGTATAATCTCCTGTTTGTTTTGCATTATTTAAAGTTACCAAATAAGCTACAAATCCATTATTTATAAAATTACCATAAAGCGTATCTTCTATTTTATCTCTGTAATCTTCATCTCTAAAATCTTTTGAAGAAATCCACTTATTATTTTCATCATTAGGCACTGGGAAAATCTTAATACTGCGACCTTCAATAGCATCAGATAATATACTTAGACGATTATACGTTTCTTTAATCTCCTTTTGGATGCCACTTGGTATTTGAGCATTAAAAGCATCTTCAATGTAAGGTCCTAATTTATTCCGCCCATCTTCCGTGAAAAAATCTAGTAGACTAACATGCTTTTGATCATTATCTACGCCAATAATTGTTCTGATAGAATCTGCCTTTCTAGGTGTTAAGTAAATGATTGGCACATTGTACCAAAGCATCGGACTTTCTTGGATAGACAGAAATACTTGATCGGCATCAAATTCCTCATAAACATCGCTTTTACTTAATTTTCGGAGCATTTCTGAAGCATAAGTATGCATTGGCATCATACGACCACTATAATCCTGAATCACCATTTCAGAGAATTTGGCTGCATGTGCTTTAGGTGTAATATGCACTCTTAGAATAGAATCGATCTGCTCTTTTGCTGCTTTTCTCTGGTGATTGTGTCCATCATCTTCTGAATGTACTTGTGCAAAGCCAGAAAAACTAAGGAGAAGCAAAATCATAGTCATCATTTTGACTTTCTTCTCTTTTATTTTAGCCAACCTTTTTCGGATATCATCGAAACGTGTATTTTTCACAAATAGGATAGCCATCATGGATAAATACAATAATATGTAGCCTGCATAAGTAATATACGTTCCCCAAAAATCGTGATTTACAGAAAACACGGTACCCTTTTCGTCTGGATGGAAACTCGCCTGAAAAAAACGATATCCTTTATGGTCTAAGACATGATTCATATAAACGCGGTAATCAAACTCCCCTACTTCTTTATCTAAAACCGTGATTTTACTTTCGTAAGACGAATAGGCTTTTTCCGTACCAGGATATTTTTCGGCAATAAAATCGTTGAGTTTAATTTCAAAAGGTAACTTCAATATCTTAGGACCATATTGTAGAGCCATTTCTAAGCCTCCAATTTGAAATTCCTTCATGGCAGTATAATTACCGGGACCACCAATAATGCCTATTTCTTTTGTGTCACCATTTGCTGTTACATTTAAGATAAGACCGTCTGGATCTGCCTTAGTTTTTAAAAGCTCTGGTATTTTTACAATCCCAAAATCACCTTTTACTATAGGTTTTGGCATTACAATCTGCATATTCCCAATTACATATCTCGACCTTAGAATTAAAGGCTGTAAACTATCTTTAATCAGCGTACCTGTTGCACGTGTTGCCATAGTCATATAACTACCTTCATAAGGAGACTGAATAAACAAACCTCCTTCGGTTTCAGTAATATTTATAGCTCCTTCTTGAAACTTATTTAAAGACACCAAAACATTGTGAAGATTAGCAACTTTACCATCTTCTAAAAAGTGATTATGTGGACCACTTTCACCGGCTTCAACTATTTTTAAATAACGGTTTCCGATGTCATTAGGAATAATATCTTCTTCAGCACCTTTTATAAATTCCTTAAGCTTAACGGTAACTTCTGTATCACCATAATCAAACGTTTTTTCGAATTCATTATCTAATCGTGGAGAAAAATCAACATGTTCTTCTATACGTCGTTGTTGTAGTTGACCATTAACTTTATAGTTTCCTAATATACGCCCGCCAATGTATGTTTTCTGAGAAAAGAACTCACTCTCAGTTGCTCCTTCTCTTATTGGCATCATACCTTCAAAACCAATATAACGTGTTACAAATGCACCAAAAAGAATAAGAATAAAAGATAGATGCAAGATTAATGTTGCCCATTTTTCTTTTTTGTAAAGTCTAAATCTAAAAATGTTACCTAAAAAGTTGATAACGAAAAACACCATTATGGCTTCAAACCACCATGCATTGTAAATTAATGTTCTAGTATATGGTGTTGGAGAGGTATCCATATTTCTATCTAAAATAGTACCCACTGCCATAGCAGTGGCAAAGGCAATAAATAAGAAAGCAGTGAGTTTTGTAGAGAATAGGAAATTAGCGATTTTCTTTTGCATAGCATAGGCTTTTTAGGCTGCGCAAAGATATGACTTTTTAATTATTCCAAGATTCAGTTTTAGCACTAAAACATGTTAAAATTACGCACATAAAAGGCTTTAATTTTTCAGGTTAGCTTTGAGCATATTGTTTTGCTCTTCCATCAATTCTTTTAAATCAGAAAGTAATTGAATATCTTTTGGAGTTATAACTGTTTTATCTTTAGAATCATGTGCTCTAGTTCGCAATCTGTTCATGCCTTTAACAACTAAAAACACTGTAAAGCCAATCACTAAAAAATCTAATAAAACTGTAATAAGCGCACCATAGCCTATAGCAACCTCTGTAGTGGTGATTATGCCTGAAGCATTAGTAATCGCTTCTCTTAATATCAGTTTTTTATTATCGAAGTTTACATCATCTGTAAGTAAAGATAATGGAGGCATTAATACAAACTTTACTAGCACATCTATTACCTTATTAAAAGAGGCGCCAATTATGATACCAATTGCCATATCCATCATATTTCCTTTGACGGCAAATTCTTTAAATTCTTTGAGAAGTTTCATATGTGTTCTGATTTTAGATTTTTAAAACCACAAATTTATACTATGCCAAGAAATGATTAGCTATTTCGTGCTGCAAAAATATTCATATACATAAAAGTCCCCATTTTACGAGCTCTGCGTTTTGCGTTCTCGGCGTAATCTCCTTCAAATAATTCATCTATCGTTTGAAACCAAAGATTTAGCCATATACCAAAATGTAATTCTGTTATATTATTATTAAATGCAGCATCGACTTTAGTATGCGCTTCTAATGGGTTGCCATAATATTTAGTTTTTAGAAATAAACTCGATTCCCAGAAGGTAGTTAAATGCTCTAAGTGCTGTTCCCAATCTTTAATGGTTTCATTGAAATAGGGCCCTAATTTATCATCTTGTCTTACCTTATCGTAAAATTTGGACACTAATAAAAATATGTCTTCTCTGTTTTTTATATCTGATCTATTCATCTCGTAACTAATATGTGTTGTTCTAACGGGACCTCATGAAGTGATACGTATTTAAAAAGTCACCAAAATAGCATCCTTTCTATATATCATTTTTAGAATTACCCAAAGTTATCTTTTTAATCTCACTCTTGTGATTCTAAAATAAGAAATCTTAGTATTTTTACACCATGATATCAGTAGTCCTACTTGGTGCTGGCAATGTAGCCACACACTTATATAAAGCCTTTTCAAATTCTAAAACTATAACGATTAAACAATGGTATAATCGTACACGAGCCTCCATTTCGTCATATGCCAATAACGTCGATATTACGGATTCGTTAGATGAATTAAAAGAAGCAGACATTTATGTTATAGCTGTCAGCGATGACAGTATAGAACAACTATCTATAGATCTACCGTTTACAAACCGTTTTGTTGTTCATACCTCGGGAAGCGTTGCGATGCACGATATAGATAAAAAAAACAAAATCGGTGTTTTCTATCCGTTGCAAACATTTTCTAAAGACGCCGACATCGATTTTAGTGAAGTACCGATTTGTGTTGAAGTTTATGAAAAGGAGAACCTTCAACTATTAATAGATTTAGCAAAAGCTGTGGATTGTAAGCCGCATAAAATAACGACAGAACAGCGACAGACACTTCATTTAGCCGCTGTTTTTGTAAATAACTTCACCAATCAACTCTATAGAATCGGTCATGAAATTTGTGAAACTAAAAACATAGAGTTTGAAATTTTGCATCCGTTAATTGAGGAAACGGCAAAGAAAATTCAACATATGTCTCCTTTTATGGCGCAAACAGGTCCGGCTAAACGGAACGACAAAAGAACGATTAAGCGACAACTTAAACTGATTGAGAAAGAGGAGCATGAAGCAATCTACAGAATGCTAACGACTTCTATTAAAAAGACTCATGGTATAAGATCTACTAGACCCAAGAACCATAAAAAAGAAAATTAACGATGAACGACGATAAAAGTTACAAAGAATATTTAGCAAACATTACCACCTTTATTTTTGATGTTGATGGTGTTTTAACTGATGGTACAATCACTGTAACAACAGAAGGTGAGATGCTGAGGACTATGAATATTAAAGACGGATTTGCATTAAAAACAGCGATTGATGCCGGTTTTAACCTCTGCATTATTTCTGGAGGATCTAACGAAGGCGTTCGTAAACGCTTATCAGGATTAGGTATCAAAGATATTTTTTTAGGTTCACACAATAAAATAGAACAACTCAATACCTACTTAGAACAACATACTGTTTCAAAATCTCAGGTGTTGTATATGGGTGATGATATTCCTGATTATCCGGTAATGAAGTTAGTAGGCTTACCATGTTGTCCGCAAGATGCTGTCCCAGAGATCAAGGCTGTTTCGAAATACATTTCTCATAAAAACGGCGGAAAAGGCGCTGTAAGAGATGTGATTGAACAGGTATTGAAAGTACAAGGCAAATGGAATGGTAATTTTGACGCTAAATATGACTAAATATTTGGTTGTCGATCATAAAAATTTAAAAATGTTTTAAACACATGTCAGGAGGAAGAAGACATAGCACGGGATTTGGATATATCGGTTTTGGCAATACTCAGGCTACATTTAACCAAAGATCATCAAAGCCTTTTTCTAAATACAAGGAAAAATTAGACCTTGAAGCCCACCTGCATTACAAAATAGCTTTTTTACATAAAGACTTAACCAAGGAAGACAAGCAAAAAATTAAAGACAAAATACGACAGCAAGAGCGCAAGCTTTTAAAGAAAACAGTAATTATTAGTACTGCTATTTTTATTATTATTGCAACTGTTTTTTATTATTTAATTATTAAAATATTATCTCATTAATTTATAAATGGCTCACTTTTTTAATTTAATCCGTTGGAAGAATTTACTAATGATTGCTTTAATGCAATATTTAGTAAAGTATGCCCTTTTATTACCGTTTCAAGAGAGTCACGGCATACTTATTACCTTAAGTGATTTTAACTTTTTTCTTCTAGTTTTAGCTACGGTTTCTATCGCAGCTGGTGGTTATGTTATTAATGATATCTATGATATTGAAACTGACAGAATCAACAAACCAAAGCAACTCATCGTTAGTAAACACATCACAGAAAAGCGTGCCACCACATTATTTATAATCCTGAATGTCGTTGGTGTTGGCTTAGGTTTTTATTTATCTAATGGCATTGGTAAACCTAAATTTTTCGTCATCTTTTTCGTTACATCCGCACTACTCTATATGTATGCTTCATTTTTAAAGCAAATTGCCGTTGTTGGTAATATTGTGGTGTCAATTGTCGTATGTTTGAGTATTTTATTAATTGGCATTTTTGAATTAATCCCGGCTACCACTGACAATAATAAAGCCATTCAGACTACTTTCTTATACATTATTAGAGATTACGCTATTTTTGCTTTAATGATTAACCTTGTAAGAGAACTCGTAAAAGACATAGAAGACATTGATGGAGATCATAAAGCTGGTATACAAACATTACCAATCCTTTTAGGGAGAGTGCGTAGCACTAAAATTGCGTTTATGTTGTCATTAATTCCGATCGCATCAATAGTTTATTATGTTATTACATATTTATTTAAACAACAACTTATTGTTGGTTACTTTTTAGTTTTGGTTGTAGCACCGTTAATTTATGTAAGTATAAAATTATTTAGCGCAGAGAGTAAAGCACAATATAAACACATTAGCTTCATTTTAAAATTAGTCATGCTTACAGGAATGTTATCCTTATTACTTTACAAATTTACTATCCTCAATTAAAATGTTAAAAGACAAACTCCAAGATTTCAATATTATTCTCGCCTCTGCCTCTCCTCGACGTCATGCCTTTTTTAAGGAAATGAATCTCGATTTCGATATTCAACTAAAGCCCGTAGAAGAAGTTTACCCTAAACATTTAGAACGTGAAAACATCACCGATTTTTTAGCAAAATTAAAAGCAGAACCTTTTATAGAAAGTATTCAGACTAACGATATCTTAATTACAAGCGACACCATTGTTTGGTTAAATAATAAAGCCATCGGAAAACCGAAAGATGAGAGAGATGCTTTTAATATGATAAAATCTTTAAGCAATACAACGCATGAAGTTGTTACTTCAATCTGTTTCACTCTTAAAACAGAGCAACATGTGGTTAACACCATTACTAAGGTGACCTTTAAAGCCATAATGGATGAAGAAATTCAATATTATGTTAACACTTATAAACCGTTAGATAAAGCTGGTGCTTATGGCATACAAGAATGGATTGGTGCTATTGCCATTACATCTATTGAGGGCTCGTATAATAATGTTGTGGGTTTGCCTACACATTTACTTTATGAAACGTTAAATACTATTGCAGACCATAATTAGAATCTTATCTTTATTACTCTATATGCTGCACCATACCATGGGGTGCTGTAACATCAAATAAATAAGCAATAATTATGATAAGAACTATACAACCCAGACTACTAGTAGTGACAATTGCACTAATCTCAATTTTCACATCTTGCAACGAAAACACTAGCACTACCGCTACTACTCCAGAAATTAGTACCGCCTCTGAACCAAAATCAGAAGTTGTAAATCCAAAAGCAACATTGTCCGATGACTTTAAAAATTATTGGTACAACGGAGAAGCAGAAATCACATCTTATAGACTTGAACAAGCACGTTATGGAGAATTGCGAGAAGGTACTGCCGTTTTAGTATTTGTAACAGAAGATTTTTTACCAGACGCCCAAGTTAAAGCAGACAATTATAGTAAAGATAATACACCGGTCTTAAAATTGAATACAACCAAGAATTTCATTACGGGGATTTATCCGTATTCAATAATGCAAAGTACGTTTTATCCGGTGGCTAATAATCAACATGCCTTAAAAATATCGACATCTGTGCAAGAATGGTGTGGACATGTATACTCTCAATTAAATAATCGCGATACATTTGAGGTTACATCACATTCTTATTTTCAAGGAGAAGCGGATGAAACTTTTAATTTAGACAAAACATGGACAGAAAATGAATTATGGGCAAAACTAAGAATCGATCCTAAAAGTCTTCCTGTTGGAGAACTAGAACTTATTCCTTCTTTAGAATCTGTAAGGCTTAACCACGATCCGTTAAAAGCTCAAAAAGCGAATGTCAAATTGGAAAACACGAGTTATACTATAACGTATCCTGAATTGCAACGCACCTTAAAAATTAATTTTAATCCTAATTTTCCTTACGATATTTTAGGCTGGGAAGAAACAATTACAAGCGGTATAGGCTCTTCTGCTGAGACATTAACATCAAAGGCTACGAAATTAGAAAGTCTAAAGTCGGACTATTGGAACAAAAAAAGTAAGTCTGATGTTAACCTTAGAGAAACTTTAAAATTAGAATAAACTTCATTGATTGTATATTATATTTATTTAGCATAATACGCCCTACATGAGTTCACTATTTTACAAATATCAAGACCAAATAATTTCTACAATTGTTTTATTAACTATACTCTTTATAATTAGAAAAATCATTGTATTAACTGTAAAAAAAATAGGCAAAAAAAGTGGCACTACAGAAGCTAGAGCGGCTTTAATCGGACGCTATGTTACAGTTACACTTGTGTTTGTTGCCATTCTAATCGAGACTTTTATTCTTGGTGCTGAAGCACGAGATGTTACTCTTGTATTCTCTTCTGTTTTTGCCGTTATAGGAATCGGACTTTTTGCTATTTGGTCTATTTTAAGCAACATAACATCTGGTATTATTATGTTTTTTTCCTTTCCATATAAAGTCGGAGATAAAATAAAAATTCACGATAAAGACGAATCCATAATAGGTATTATCGAAGATATTAGAGCATTTCAAATTCATCTTAGAGACGACAGTGGGAACTTAGTCACTTACCCAAATAATCTTATTCTTCAAAAAGCAGTAACTTTATTGCAAAAGGATGCATTAGACGATACTAGTATTTTATAAACCTATGAAGAGAAAAACGGCAAAAACACGTACGCATAATTATAAAAAGCACATAGGAAAAGCACCCGGTACTCTAGTGTACACTGGCAAAAAAATAGACAAACAACTTCAGATAGAGTCTTTTGATTATACAAAAGAAACCTTAAACGAGAGTAACCTAACCAACATTGGTGATGCCAAATCTTATAAAGACACCGATTCCGTTACGTGGATCAATATTGATGGACTAAACTCGCTTAGTGAAATTGAAAATATTGGTAAACAATATGAGTTGCATCCACTTGTTTTAGAAGACATTGTTAACACCACGCAACGTCCCAAAATTGACGAATACGATGATTACCTCTTTATTGTGCTAAAAATGCTATACTATGATAAGGATGAAAACGTCGTTATAGAACAAGTGAGTTTAGTGTTAGGAAAAAATTATGTATTGTCTTTTCAAGAATCTGAAGGGGATGTTTTTGATACGGTAAGAGAACGAATTAGGCATGGTAATGGACGTATCAGAAGCTTAAAATCCGATTATTTATTGTATGCCTTAATTGATGCAGTCGTAGATCATTATTTTAGCATCATTGAAACGCTTGGAAACAAAATTGAAGATTTAGAAAACGATTTGTTTGAAGGCAATGCCAAAGACAATATTAACATTGAAGTCCAACAACTTAAGCGAGAAATCCTAAAAGTACGTCGCGCTATTTTCCCACTTCGTGAAATTATAAATCGTATTGAAAAAGGTGAACATCCATTAATTTACAAACGTACAATTACGTATTACAGGGATATCTATGACCATTTAATTCAGGTATCTGAAAATATAGATATTTATCGCGAAATGATTTGGAGCCTCATGGACATGTATATGTCAACCATTAGTAATCGTATGAATGAAGTGATGAAAGTGCTTACAATAATGTCCTCTATCTTTATTCCATTAACATTTCTTGCAGGTATCTACGGAATGAACTTTGAATATATACCCGAACTAAAATACCATAATGGCTATTTTATTCTTTTGGGTGTTATGTTTGTAATGTTCATTCTAATGCTAGTTTATTTTAAACGCAAGAAGTGGTTATAATGAAATAAAAAACTGAAGAACAATTAATAGCAACTGAAAGCCTCCAGAACACCACGACACTACACGCTCTAAAATTCTAAAAACTAAATTTTAATCGTCAACTAACTTACTCACAAGCTCTTCAAAATATTTTAAGAATTAAAAACAAATTCTTATAATTGAATTGTAATAGTATTTTGAATTATGATGGTCATCATCACATATAAACACCAACGTTAAAAAAATCTAAAACAAAGTTCATAGCTTAGTAACTTTCCTATATTTGAAACACATCTAACTAGTAACCTCATGTACCAACTTAGACTTTGTCTATTGCTTTTTATAAGCACTATCGTTTCATTACAAGCACAACAACCCCAAAATTATAATTCATCAGAAATTTATGAAGCCGTTCAAAAACTGAATGTATTGGGCTCTGTACTTTATATTGCTGCACATCCCGATGATGAAAACACACGCTTAATTTCATACATGTCTAATGAAGTGAAAGCACGTACAGCCTATCTATCTTTAACACGTGGAGATGGTGGTCAAAATCTTATTGGGCCAGAGATTAGAGAACTTTTAGGTGTCATTAGAACTCAAGAATTATTAGCCGCAAGACGCACGGACGGCGGCAAGCAACGCTTTACAAGAGCTAATGATTTTGGTTACTCTAAGCATCCGGATGAAACATTAGAAATCTGGAATAAAGATGAAGTACTCTCTGACGTTGTGTGGGCTATTAGAACATTTAAGCCAGACATTATCATTAACCGTTTCGATCACAGAAGAGCTGGGGAAACACATGGTCATCATACGGCTTCCGCAATGCTTAGCCTAGAAGCGTTTGATATTGTAGATGATGCTTCAAAATATCCGTCTCAATTAGAACTTACAGAAACATGGCAACCCAAACGTTTATTTTATAACACGTCTTGGTGGCGCTATGGAAGCCAAGAAAAATTTGATAAGTTAGACAAAAGTAATATGCTAACTTTTGATGTAGGCAAATATTATACAACTAAGGGTAAATCTAATAATGAAATTGCCGCCTTAGCAAGCAGCCAACATTTGTCGCAAGGCTTTGGTAGATTATCAGAGCGCGGTTCCCAGGATGAATATATCGAATTTTTAAAAGGTGATCCCTTAAATAATAGCGTTGATATTTTTGCAGGTATTGATACGTCATGGAATCGTGTAACAGCTGGAAAAGCTATAGGAAACATCCTAAAATCAGTTGAAGCAAATTTTAATTTCAAAAATCCAGCAGCAAATTTACCCCAACTTTTAGAAGCTTATAAACTGCTTCAAACCATACAAGATAAACATTGGAGGACCATTAAAACAACAGAACTAAAGGCAATTATTGAAGCTTGTGCTGGTCTGTATTTAGAAGTTTCGGCAAATACACCTAGTGCTGCACCAAATTCTGATGTGAAGCTAAATATGGAAGTTTTAAATAGAAGCGCTGCAAATATTAATTTGGTATCTTATAACCTTTCAACATTACCTACTGGAATATCCAAAAATATGCCTTTAACATCCAATCAAAAATTAAATTTTGAGGATGGTATTAGCATTCCAAATAGCAGTAATTATACTACACCTTATTGGTTAAATACTAAAAGTACATTAGGTATGTACACTGTAAAAGATCAAAACTTAATTGGTTTGCCAGAAACACCTAGAGCGGTTTTTATTGATTTTAATTTAATGATTGAAGACACACCAATTACGATAACTAAACCTGTATTATATAGATACTCTAAACCTGATAAAGGGGAATTATATCGTCCTTTCGAAATTATCCCTGCTGCTTCTGTAAACCTAAATCATAAAGTTTATATTTTTGAAAACAATCTTCAAAAAGACATCGAAGTTACTGTAACAGCAGGAAAAGATGGCATTAGCGGTTTTGTACAAATGGCTTATCCTGAAGGTTGGCAAGTTTTCCCACAAAAACAAAAGATTGAAATTGATAATAAAGGGGATATTCAAAATGTAATTTTTACTGTTATTCCACCAAAAAATCAAAACGAAGGTTCAATTTCACCAATGGTGAATATTGATGGTGAATTTTATACCGATGAAATTATGGAAATTGATTATGCGCATATTCCCTTTCAAACCGTCTTAATGCCAAGCGAAAGTAAAGTCGTTCGGTTAGATATTGAAAAACGTGGTAATAATATTGGGTATATAGAAGGTGCTGGAGATGTTGTACCAGAAAGTTTACGACAAATTGGGTATAACGTTACTATTATTAAACCGGAACAAATTACACCAGAAAACTTAGACGATTTTGATGCTATTGTCATGGGGATTAGAGCTTATAATATTGTTGAAGCGTTACAGTTTAAACAACGTTTTTTATTAGACTATGTAAAGGATGGTGGTAATTTAATTATTCAATACAACACTAATAGAGGTATTAAAGTAGATAATTTAGCTCCTTACAACTTACAATTATCTAGAGATCGTGTTACAGATGAAAATGCTGTAGTAAAAATATTAGAACCTAATCATCCGATTCTAAATTTTCCTAATAAAATTGGATATCAAGATTTTGAAGGTTGGGTTCAAGAGCGAGGCTTGTATTTTCCGGATAAGTGGTCAGAAGAGTTTACACCATTATTGGCGGCTAATGACAAAGGAGAGAACTCTAAAGAAGGTGCTTTACTAGTTGCAAAGTATGGAAAAGGCAACTATATTTACACAGGTCTCAGTTTCTTTAGGGAATTTCCGGCAGGAGTTTCTGGCGCATATAGACTCTTTGCAAATCTGCTCTCTGCAGGCAAACAAGATGAAAGTACCTTAAAAAACTAAAAGACATAACTACAAATTAACAACCTACTGATGAGCCAACAAAATCCACCAGAAGTGAAACAAAAATGGAGTAAAATGTACACTGCTGTTTTAATAGCTAATGCGCTCTATATTATCATATTTTATTTTATAACAGCTTCATTCGCATAAAAAAATATAATGCAGCAAACTTTAGATTGGATTGATTGGACCGTTTTAATAGTAACCTTAGCCACAATTGTTGGCTATGGAACTTGGAAAACTAGAGGTCGCAAAAACGCACAAGATTATATAAAAGGAGGAAATACGTCTAAATGGTGGACCATCGGTTTATCCGTAATGGCCACACAAGCTAGCGCAATTACATTTCTGTCCACCACGGGTCAGGCTTTTTCTGATGGTATGGGCTTTGTTCAGTTTTATTTCGGACTTCCAATTGCCATGGTTATTATTTGCCTAGTGTTCATTCCACTCTATCATCGACTTAAAGTTTATACTGCTTATGAGTTTTTAGAAAACCGATTCGACCTTAAAACCAGAAGCTTAACAGCCATCCTCTTTTTAATTCAACGTGGATTAGCAGCCGGAATTACAATTTTTGCCCCAGCCATTATTCTCTCTGTGGTATTAGGCTGGAATATTGTTACACTCAACATTATAATAGGGGTTTTAGTAATTATCTATACCGTTTCTGGTGGTACAAAAGCCGTAACGGTGACTCAAAAACAGCAAATGTTTGTCATTTTTGGAGGAATGATTGCTGCACTATGTATCATCATTAATTTAATTCCTGAAGAAGTTTCTTTTAAAGATGCCATTGATATTGCCGGTGCTACAGGGAAAATGCAAGTCTTAGACTTTTCATTCGATTTAGAAAATAGATATACCGTGTGGACAGGTCTTATTGGTGGTACATTTTTAATGCTCTCCTATTTTGGAACAGACCAAAGCCAAGTGCAACGTTATCTCTCGGGTAAATCCATGAAAGAAATGCAAATGGGCCTTCTGTTTAATGGGATGCTTAAAGTACCAATGCAATTTTTTATTCTACTTGTTGGTGTTATGGTATTTGTGTTTTATCAGTTTAACCCTTCGCCATTAAATTTTATAGATAAATCAGAACAAACCGTATTAGCATCCCAGTATGGAGATGAATACAGAGCGCTTCAGGATAAACAATCGGTATTATTTAATCAAAAGCAAAAAGTGAGTTTAGCATTATCTAAAAGCACTGATGATCGTTTAAAAACAGAATTATTTCAACTCGATAGTATCGAAAAAACCTACCGTTCTGAATCTAAATTTTTGATTAAGAAAGCCGTTGACGTAGAATATACGTCGGCATATAATACGCTTAATAATGAAGTTGAAGCCTTAAAGTCTAAACCTGAAAGTGAAGCGTATCTCACAAAATCAGCAGCACTGACCTCTCTCTATAAAGATGCCGCTAAAGACACACAAACCAATGACAGAGATTATATGTTCATTCGGTTTATTTTAAATAATCTACCGACAGGTTTAATTGGCTTATTATTGGCTGTTATTCTATCTGCAGCGATGTCATCAACAGCATCAGAAATTAATGCACTCGCAACGATTACTTCTATTGATTTATATGGAAGAAACCAAAAAGAAGATAAGGGTGAAGAACACATGGTAAAAATGACTAAATGGTTTACGTTTGGTTGGGGAATTGTGGCCATAATTATTGCTTGTTTTGCAGATCTTGCTGAAAATTTAATTCAACTCGTAAATATTATTGGTTCTATTTTTTATGGAAATGTGCTTGGCATTTTCTTACTCGCTTTCTTCTTTAAATACATTAAAGGAAATGCCGTATTTATTGGCGCCTTAATTACCCAAGCCATAGTTGTCATTGGCTGGTGGTTTGATTGGATGCCGTATTTATGGCTCAATTTATTTGGTTGTTTAGTGGTCATCTCAATTGCTAATTTATTGCAGGTCCTATTACCTAAAAAAGCAGCATAATGGATAATAAAACCATTAATTGGGGAATTATTGGTGCAGGAAAAATAGCTTCTAAATTTGCAACCGACTTAAGTACTGTACCAAATACAACACTTTATGCTATTGCATCTAGAAACCTAGAAAAATCCAAATTATTTGGACAAAAATATACGTCTACAACAGCCTACGGAAGTTATGATGAGTTGGTATTAGACCCTAATATCGATGCGATTTACATTGCCACACCTCATAGTTTTCATAAAGCACATACTATTTTATGCCTCAATCATAATAAAGCCGTTTTATGTGAGAAGCCGTTTGCCATGAATTTGGAAGAAGTTGAAGAAATGATTCAGCTTTCAAAGGAGAAAAATACGCTTTTAATGGAAGCGCTATGGACTATTTTTCTTCCACATTATCAATATACTTTAGACCTGCTAAAAAACAAGCATTTTGGAAATATTATAAAGCTTGAAGCTGATTTTGGTTTTTATCCAAAATATGATGAAACGTCTAGAGTTTTCGATAAATCTGTTGGCGGTGGAAGTTTATTGGATATAGGAATTTATCCTGTATTTGCTGCGCTTTCCATATTAGGAAAACCAAATACTATTGAGGCTAAAGCCCAATTTTTCGATTCTGGAGCAGATTCGGAATGTGATATTACTTTTCTGTATGACGAGACCAAAGCTTATTTAAAAAGTACACTACTTGAAAAAACAAATACAGAAGCCTTAATTCATTGCGAAAACGGTACTATAAAAATAAATGGTCGCTTTCATGAACCATCATCTGTTGCACTGATCGATAATGAAGGACGTTCTATTTTAAAAGAATTCAACACTAAAACAATTGGATACAGCCATGAGATTTCACATTTTAATCAACTCATCAGAGATGGTAAAACCGAAAGTGATATTATGACTTTTGAAAAAAGTAAACTATTGATTAGCACTTTAGATAAAATTAGAACCTTAATTGGTTTAGAATATTCCTAAAGGAGCAATTGAAACAAAATGAGAAACGCAACTCCTTTGATTACGTTAGGTAAACAATAGAATTGCGTTTTTTTATTTTTAATTAGCTAAGCGATAAAATCCAGTAGCCAAAAGCTAAAAAATTACTTAGCTCCCCATTCTTTTAAAGAATCTTTATTCATTTTTACATAATCAGCATTACCTGCTTGTTCCGATTTTACTAAAGATTTCTTAGCCGTTGCAATAGCATTCTTTTTATCACCTAATGCAGCATATAATAAAGACTGTTTTCTTAATTGGTAGAACATTGGATCATCAGTCATAGACATTGCTTTATCCATCCACTCCTTAGCTTGTTCTAGATCTTTTCCTTCAGATAAGTTATAAACCGCAGCAGCATAATAGTCATTAGCAGATGGTCCTGCCATTACTTTATCTATAGAAGCTACAACCGTTTTAGCTGTTGGCACTTCAAATTTGATATTAGCCATTGTATTTTCCCAAATGAAACCTAATTCTGCAGAACCACTAGTTAAGTTATCAAACGTAATTGTAAAAGTCTCTACATTCATAGGTAATGTCATCGTTTCTACTTTTACTTTCGCCGCAACTTTCTCAGCGTCAATACTTTTTGGTGTTCCCCAATTAGTAGTATCATTATATAAAATAACTTCCCAAGACGTCTCAGAAGGTGTAATGAAAATAGCATAAGATCCTGCCTTCAATTCATTCCCAGAAATAACGACATCATCACTAAACGTAATCATCGTATTTTTATTAGCGCCTACTCTCCAAACTTTTCCATAAGGCACCAAATCTCCAAAAATAGTCCTCCCATTCATGCTTGGTCGAGAATATTCTAAAGTGACATCCGTTAAACCAACAACTTGTTCAACTTTTGTAAACGGACTTGGCTGTGGTGTTTCAATTTGTGCATTTACCGAAAACATTAAAGTTAACGCAAATGTAATAAGTACTAATTTCTTCATTCTTTATGGTGTTTTAGTGTTATTTATAATAAATGTAAAATTACAACTTAACAAAAGCTGTATATGTTAAGAAATCCTTAAAATGAATTAAAAAACACTTGACAACTCAAATATAATTCGGCGAAAAATTTGTATTTCAAATATTTAATCGTAATATTGCAATATAATAATACAACAGAATAATGGGACTAACTAAAACCGAAATTTTCACATTAGAGCAAAACCAAATCTCTAGCATTGCTAAAGTTTTTGGACACCCAGCTAGAGTCGCCATTCTGCAACATTTATTTAAAATAGACTCTTGTATTTGTGGTGATTTAGTGGATGAAATTGGTTTAGCACAACCTACTATCTCTCAGCATCTAAAAGAATTAAAAAAAATAGGTCTTATAAAAGGGAACATTACGGGTACTAGCATTTGCTATTGTATCGATAAAGAGAATTGGTCTAAAATGAAAACAATCTTGACTGTTTTTTTAGATCAAGACATAATAGACTCTAATAATTGTTGTTAAACAACATTAAAGCATACACTTATGAAACTATCAGAAATTAAATCAAAATTAAAAGTATTAAATACTATTGCGTTTCAATTACCAAACGGCACTTTAGTACCAAACCACTTCCATGTTACTGAAGTTGGTAAAATATCGAAACATTTTATTGACTGTGGTGGCACCGTAAGAACTGAGAATGTGGCCAACTTTCAACTTTGGGAAGCTGATGATTACGATCACAGATTGCACCCTGAAAAACTACTTAATATCATTGAGTTGTCTGAAAAAGTCTTAGAAATTGAAGACTTAGAAATTGAAGTCGAATACCAAGGAGACACTATTGGTAAATATGGATTAGATTTTGACGGCACACATTTTTTATTGACTTCAAAATTGACCGATTGTTTAGCGAAAGACAAATGTGGTATTCCAGAAAAGAAACCAAAACTTAAGTTTTCAGATTTACAAAATGAAGGTCCATCTTGTGCTCCAGGTTCTGGATGCTGCTAAACATTAAAATTTTAATATATCATGCTGTACCAACCAATTAGCAACCAAATAGAACAACTACAAATTGAAGTTATTTCAGAAGAACGTAAAGCGATTTTACAACCACTCATTAATTACATTCAACTTAAGACAACGGAAAACAATGGTGTTAACTTAAATTTTATTTGTACGCACAATTCACGTCGTAGCCATTTGTCTCAAGTTTGGGCACAAGCCATGGCATCTTATTTTGAAATAAAAAATGTGTTTTGTTATTCAGGTGGAACAGAAGCCACAGCCTTATTTCCTGTTGTAGCTAAAACGCTCGAAAATGCAGGGTTTCAAATTGAAACACTTTCTAATGGGAACAATCCAGTATACAGCATTAAATATTCAAAAAACGCGCATCCTGTGATTGGCTTTTCAAAAACATTTGATGATGAATTCAATCCGACGTCAATATTTGCGGCCATAATGACCTGCTCTAGTGCAGATAAAGGCTGTCCTTTTATTGGGGGTGCTGAAAAACGCCTCCCAATTACTTATGAGGATCCTAAAGCCTTTGATGACACTCCACAACAATTAGATAAGTATAAGGAACGGAGTCTTCAAATTGCTACAGAACTAAAATATGTGTTTTCTAACATCACAAAATAATAACCATGTCTGCAATCAAGAAAAAATTAAGCTTTTTAGATAACTATCTTACGTTATGGATTTTTATCGCCATGGCAATTGGCGTTGGTATTGGCTTTTTTGTACCATCATTTCCAGAGCTCGTTGAATCTTATAGTAGCGGAACGACTAATATTCCAATCGCAATTGGACTCATATTAATGATGTATCCTCCGCTGGCAAAAGTTAATTATGCCTTACTCCCTAAAGTATTTAAGGATGTAAAAGTCTTATCTATTTCATTAGTTTTAAACTGGATTATTGGTCCTGTTTTAATGTTTGTTTTAGCAATTACATTTCTACGCGATTATCCCGAATACATGGTCGGCTTAATTTTAATTGGCTTGGCGCGCTGCATTGCTATGGTTTTAGTTTGGAACGACTTAGCAGAAGGTAGCAGCGAATACGGAGCTGGTTTAGTGGCTTTAAATAGTGTTTTTCAAGTCTTTGCCTATAGTTTTTATGCGTATCTATTTATTACAGTACTTCCACCCTATTTTGGTTTTGAAGGTGCCATTGTAGATATTTCTATTGCCACCATTGCAGAAAGTGTGGCGATCTATTTAGGTATTCCATTTTTATTAGGCATCCTTTCTCGTTTAATATTAGTAAAATTGAAAGGAGAAGAATGGTATGCAAAGAAATTTATACCAACAATATCTCCAATGACATTGATCGCATTATTATTCACTATCGTAGTTATGTTTTCATTAAAAGGAGAACTTATCGTAGAGATACCAATGGATGTATTAATCATTGCAGTGCCTTTATTAATCTATTTTGCTCTGATGTTTCTTATTGGCTTTTTTATGAGTAAAGCCATGGGAGCCACTTATGATAAAAACGCAGCGATTGCTTTTACGGCTGCCGGTAACAACTTTGAATTAGCTATTGCGGTAGCTATTGCGGTCTTTGGATTAAATTCAGGACAAGCATTTGCAGGAGTCGTTGGCCCGTTAGTAGAAGTACCTGCCCTAATTCTTTTGGTTCGGGTGGCATTTTGGCTACGTAAAAAATACTATTTACCGAAAAAAGCATAATTCAGTACCGTTTTTCCCTAAGTCTTGTTAAATTTTGTTTAACATTAACTTAAAATAGTTAAACATTACGTATTTTTACATTGTAAATCAATTACAATGGCAAAAAAGAAAAACATAAAACAAGACGATCTTATAACGTATTACATGGATTATGTGCTTACACATAACCATAAGCCCAATTCCGTCTATGCTTTCGCTAAAGATAATAATTTTGAAGAACAAAAATTCTATGAATTTTTCAGCTCTTTTGAAACTTTAGAACAATCTATATTTAAAATATTTTTTGATCACACTGTTGCAATCTTAGAGAAAAGCGAAGATTATCACTCTTTTGATGCGCGCAACAAACTACTCAGTTTCTACTATACCTTCTTTGAGATACTAACGGCTAATAGAAGTTATGTTGTTAATGCTTTAAATAGAGATAAAAATCATTTAAAATCCTTAAAAACATTAGCCCATTTAAAGAAGAGTTTTACAATTTACATAGATCATTTAGACATCAAAACAATTGATCTTAAAGAGGAAAAATTCGAAAAAATTAAAAATAAAGCAGTTAAAGAATCCGCTTGGTTTCAATTATTAGTTACCATTAAATTCTGGTTAGATGACACATCGTTATCATTTGAAAAAACTGATTTATTCATCGAAAAGTCTGTTCAGGCGAGCTTCGATTTAATAGACACCACTCCTTTAAAGAGTTTGATTGACTTTGGTAAATTCTTATATAAAGAAAAAATGCACTCCAATTAGATGAAAACAATAGACAGCATTCCGATTACTAAAATATCTAGAGCTTCCAAATTAGTTTCAACCGGAGCAAAAGTAGGCGTTAATTATTTGAAATATTACGGCGATAAAATGGTAAACTCTAAAGAGGATGCTAAAGAACGCCTCAATCAAAATAACGCAGAAGACATATACGATAGTCTTAAAACACTTAAAGGCAGTGCGCTTAAAGTCGCACAAATGCTGAGTATGGAAAAAAGCATATTGCCCCAGGCTTATGTTGAGAAATTTTCATTATCTCAATTTTCTGTACCACCTTTATCGCCCCCGTTAGTGATAAAAACATTCAAAAAGTACTTTGGTAAACACCCCGAAGATATCTTTGACACTTTCAATGCAACTTCAGTAAATGCTGCGAGTATAGGACAAGTCCATATTGCAGAAAAAAATGGGAAAACATTTGCTGTGAAAATCCAATACCCTGGAGTTGCGGAAAGTATTGCCTCAGATTTAGCTTTGGTAAAACCCATTGCTATTAAAATGTTTAATATTAAAGGAAAAGATTCTGATAAATATTTTAAAGAAGTTGAAAATAAACTTACGGAAGAAACCAATTATATTCTAGAAATCGCGCAAAGCAAAGAAATTGCTGAGGCTTGTAGACACATTCCAAATCTAAAATTCCCAAATTATTATGAGGAGTTTTCCTCAGAGCGTATCATAACAATGGATTATATGAAAGGTGAACATCTTTCGGAGTTTGTAGCGCATAATACTGACCAAGCCAAATCTAATAAATTGGGACAGGCTTTATGGGATTTTTATATGTATCAAATTCACAAGTTACGAAAAGTACATGCCGATCCGCATCCGGGTAATTTCTTAATTTCTGAAGTAAGCAATCTGATTGCCTTAGATTTTGGGTGTATGAAAATAATCCCTGAAGATTTCTATATTCCTTATTTTGAACTAGCAGATAAATCCTGTATTGAAAACCCAAAACGTTTTACCGAAAAACTTTATGAACTCGAAATATTAAAGAAAGAGGATTCGGAAGAAGAAATTAAATTCTTTAGCGCAATGTTTCACGAGTTGTTAAGTCTTTTTACAAAACCTTTCCATGTTGAAGAATTTGATTTCTCTAATCCTGAATTTTTCAATCAAATCTCTGATATGGGTCAACGGTATTCTAAAAGCACAGAACTCAGAAATATGAATGGCAATAGAGGATCTAAGCACTTTATTTATATAAATAGAACATTTTTTGGATTGTACAATTTAATGTTCGACCTTAAAGCTGAAAACGTACAAATCAATAATTTCAAAAACCTTTAAATGTTAGAATTTAGCAGTGAAGACATAGACCAAATGGAGCATCTCTATAGAATTAACTTAATTAATAGTTGTTCTGGTTATAAATCTGCAAATTTAATTGGTACGAAAAGTAAAGACGGCATAAGTAACGTTGCGATATTTAGTTCCGTTACACACTTAGGTTCTAATCCTGCCTTGGTAGGTTTCTTTATAAGACCAACCACCGTAATGCGTAACACGTACGCCAATATTAAAGCAACCGAGAAATATACTATTAATCATGTGTATTCTGAAATTATAGAAGACGCGCATCATACCTCTGCGAAATACGATTCTCACATTTCTGAATTTGATACCACCAACTTAATAGAAGATTACAAAGGTAATTTTCTAGCCCCATTTGTAAAAAACTCACCCGTACAAATGGCGATGCAATTTGTTGAAGAATATCCTATTGCTGCAAATGATACCATCCTTGTGATAGGAAAAATTGAAAAGCTGTTCATTGAAAACACGTTGATTGACCACGATGGATTTGTTAATCTTTCTAAAGGAAATATTGCTACAATAAATGGACTAGATGGCTATAGCGTTCCTAAATTACAAAAGCGTTTAGAATATCAGAGACCAAAATTAGAATTTTAAATAACAACTATTTAATGCGTATATTAATCTCAGGCACCACAGGCTATATCGCTAGACGATTAGCATTACAACTTCTCGAAGACAAACACGAGCTGGTGTGCTGTGTGCGTGATTTAAACCGTATCCCAGATGAAATTGAAGATAATCCTTTATGCTCATTTATAAAAGTCGATTTTCTAAATCCCGAATCTGCTGAGATTCCAAAAGATATAGATGCGGCGTATTATTTAATACATTCTATGTCTACAGATTCAGAAAATTTTGAAGATTTAGAGCGCCAATGTGCACAAAATTTTAAAAGCCTTGTAGAATTAACAAATTGTAAACAGGTAATTTACCTTAGTGGAATCGTAAACGACTCCTCGCTTTCTAAGCACTTAAAATCACGATTACAAGTAGAAAACACCTTAAAATCTAACCGTTACGCGACTACAACGTTTAGAGCCGGAATTATTGTAGGCAGCGGAAGTGCTTCCTTCGAAATTATAAGAGACATCGTAGAAAAGTTGCCATTTATGATTACACCCAAATGGCTAAACACAAAAACACAGCCTTTAGCCATACGCGATGTACTCAACTTTTTAGCCAGTGGATTAGGTAAAGAAGAATTATATAACGGCGCCTTTGATATTTTTGGACCCGAGATATTGACTTATAAAGAAATGCTCCTTCAATTTGCTGAAGTCAGAGGATTAAAACGGTATATCGTAACACTTCCTGTATTAACACCAAAACTTTCATCCTATTGGTTATACTTTGTAACCTCTACATCGTTTCAATTGGCTGCTGCTTTAGTCGACAGTATGAAAGTAGAAGTCATAGGCAGACCAAGTAAAATTAATGAAATTATAGGTATTAAACCCATGGATTACAAAACAGCTGTGGATCTCGCTTTTCAAAAAACAGAGCAAAACGCAGTGATTTCTAGTTGGAAAGATGCCGTAAGCAGCGGACGTTTTAAAGATCAATTATCTAAACACATAGAGTTACCACAATTTGGATGTTTTACAGATGAAAGACAGAAACCGGTTATAGATGAAAATTTTACTTTAGATAAAATATGGGCTATTGGAGGAAGAAACGGTTGGTATAGCTTTAATGGCCTTTGGAAAATTAGAGGCTATATGGATAAACTTTTTGGTGGTGTTGGTTTAAGACGTGGGCGTACAAACAATACTTATTTAGAAGCTGGTGATGCCCTAGATTTTTGGCGTGTTTTATACGCGAGTAAAGCAGAAAAAAGATTATTACTTTTTGCAGAAATGCGCTTACCTGGTGAGGCTTGGTTAGAATTTAAAATCGTAAAGGGGCAATTGCATCAAACTGCAGTATTTAGACCTAAAGGTATTTGGGGACGATTGTATTGGTATTCTGTTTTACCGTTTCATGCTTTTGTTTTCAATGGTATGCTAAACGCTTTGGTTAAACAATGAAAGGTGTAAAAAAAGCACATCTTCTAACAAAAATATGTCCTGCTTGTTATCGTCCTTTCTCTTGGCGTAAAAAATGGGAAAACAATTGGGATTTTGTAAAATATTGTAGTGAAAAATGCAGAAAACTTTAAGACTCATATTAGGTGATCAACTCAACGCTAACCACTCTTGGTTTAAAGAACCGAATGAGAACATCACGTATTGTCTTTTTGAAATGCGGCAAGAAACCGATTACATACCCCATCACATTCAGAAAGTAATTGGCTTTTTTGCTGCCATGCGAAGTTTCGCTCACCAACTGCAATCTCGTAGACACAATGTAATTTATTTAAAGATTAACGATAAAATTAACACACAAAATTTAGTCGATAATCTTTCACTAATAATCAAAAAACACAATATTGAATCTTTTGAATATCAATTACCTGACGAATATCGATTAGATCAGCAACTCACCGAATTTCGCAAATCATTAGACATTAAAACCAACACCTGTGATTCCGAACATTTTTATACTTCTAGATATGAATTAAAAGAATTCTTCGAAGATAAAAAGACCTATCTCATGGAAAATTTTTATCGCCACATGCGTAAGAAACATGAAATATTAATGGAAGGTAAGCAACCTGAAGGCGGCCAATGGAACTACGATAAAAGCAATAGGAAAAAGTGGAAAGGTAAACCCGCAATCCCACATTATAAGTGGTTCATTAATAATGTTTCTAATATTGTTTCAGATATAGAAAAAGCAGAAATTAAAACCATTGGTCATTTTAAAACGGAAACGTTTAGTTACCCTATAAACCGAGAACAAGCCCTTGAGCAGCTCCATTATTTCTGTGAGTATCTATTAATTCGTTTTGGCGATTACCAAGATACGATGCACACAGATCAGGTCTATTTATTTCACTCGCGTATATCGTTTGCCATGAATATAAAATTGTTGAGTCCTGCAGAAGTGGTTAACTCTGCAATAGATTATTACTATGACCACAGATCCGAAATTAATATTTCTCAAATTGAAGGTTTTGTCCGTCAAATTATTGGGTGGCGCGAATATATGAGAGGTATGTATTGGACGTTAATGCCAAATTACAAAACAGAAAATCATTTAAATAATAAAAATACACTTCCTGATTTTTTCTGGACAGGTAATACCAAAATGAATTGTCTCAAACAGAGTATTAATAATTCGCTAAACAATGCTTATGCACATCACATACAGCGCTTAATGATTACAGGAAATTATGCTTTATTAACTCAAATTCATCCAGATCAAGTTGATGCATGGTATTTGGGTATTTATGCAGATGCTATAGAATGGGTACAATTGCCCAATACTAGAGGTATGAGTCAATTTGCAGATGGAGGAAAAATTGCAACGAAACCTTATGTATCCTCAGGGAGTTATATTGATAAAATGAGTAATTATTGTGAAAATTGCCACTATAACAAGAAAGAAAAAATAACAGAGAAGGCTTGTCCTTTTAATAGTTTGTATTGGAACTTCTTAGATGACAAGCGCGAAATACTAGGGGGCAACAGACGCATGTCAATGATGTATAGTGTATTAGATAAAATGGACAAAAGCCAACGCAATAGCATCAAAGCACGCGCAACATCTATCATCGAACATCCAAATGAATACTAACAGAGAGCATATAAATGTAATTTGGCTTAAACGCGATTTAAGACTTCAGGATAACGAAGCGATTTCAAGCGCCTTATCATGTGGTAAACGCACCCTAATCCTATACGTTTTTGAGCACTTAATATTAAACAACGCGCATTACAGTGAGCGTCATTTTAATTTCATTAAAGAGTCCTTACAAGATATAAATAGACAACTTTCAGTATACCACTCTAAGGTACTAACTGTTACTAGCGACATTACAAGCACTTTTAATCTGTTACAAGAATTCTACAAAATTGATACTATTTTTTCGCATACAGAAACCGGTTTGTTAGTCACTTACAATAGAGACAAAGAGTTTACGCGGTATTGCCGAAATAATTTTATAAAATGGAAGGAATCTAAAAACAATGGTGTAGAACGCGGTTTAGTAAACCGAGATAATTGGTTTGAAAATTGGGAAGATTACATGACTCAGCCTCTCGAAGTCTTCCAACCTTCAGAACACCAATTATTGAATCTCTCTAAGATTGAAGACTTAGAAAAGATATTTTCGGTAACTAATTTAGTTACGCCAACAATTTCAAAATTTCAAAAAGGAGGTACAACTACAGGATGCAAATATGTAAATTCATTTATTGAAGGCAGACATAAAACGTATATGAGGGATATTTCAAAAACCGAAGCTTCAAGAAGTAGCTGTAGTAGAATTTCACCCTACATCGCTTGGGGAAACTTATCAATAAGGCAAGTATTTCAAAAAGCACAAGAATTAAACTCAGAAACAAACGACAAATTTCACATTGGGGCATTTATATCTCGGTTGCGCTGGCAAGCTCATTTTATTCAAAAATTTGAAATGGAACACACTATGGAAAATGCCAGCGTCAATAAAGGCTACCATAAATTAAAAAAAGGCGTATCTGAAAGTTATCGAAAAGCGTGGAGAGAAGGTCAAACCGGATTTCCATTAGTGGATGCGAGTATGCGGTGTTTGATTGAAACAGGTTACGTAAATTTTAGAATGCGTGCCATGTTGGCATCTTTTTTTACACATATACTATGGCAACCTTGGCAGGCGGCAACCACGCATTTATCACAGCAATTTTTAGATTTTGAACCTGGTATTCATTTTCCGCAATTACAGATGCAAGCCGGCGAAACAGGTATTAATAACTTAAGAATTTATAACCCAATATTAAATGGATTAAAACATGATCCTGATGCCATCTTCATAAAAAAATGGGTGCCAGAATTAGCACAACTAGATACCGCTTTTATACACGAACCTTACCTAATGACGCAAATGGAACAAGGGTTTTACAACTTTAAGCTAGGTCAAGATTACCCACTACCTATAGTAGATGTAAAGGAAAATCGCAAACGTGCTAGTGATATTCTTTGGAACATGAAAAAGGATCCAGAAGTCTTAAGTGAAAGTTATAGAACATTAAAGCGACATACTATACAAGACCGAAGGAGAATGTTAAGAAATGATTAGCACACACCCTTTTAAACTAAATTTATTGTCATAATTATCTGTTAATTTTCGTTTAACAATATACCTAAATAGTTAAACATTTTGTATATTTGAGAAGCTATGATATTAAACACTACACATTATAATACCGAACACAAAGAGATTATTACAGACTTAGTTGGCAGTTCTTTTAGTTTGGTACAGAAGTTGAAAATGAAAGGTGTAGGTTCTAAGCGTATGATTATTGATAAGGTGAGTCCGAATATGGAATCAATGATGAATGTAGTTTCAGATTATAATTATGGAAATATTGAATTGAGACCTAAAGGAATTCTAATAAGGATTAATAAACGATTGAAAAATTTTACTTGGGTTATTCCTTATTACCATCTCGTTATATATAAAATCAATGGATCTAGTATACATGCACAAGGAAAATTTGTGCACTTTAGAGCAAATAAAACTTTTAAAGAAAACAAAAAGTTTTTTGATAAGTTAATAGATGAAAAAGTAAAGTATGATATGCTTTACGCCAGGCCTCAAGGACTATGAATTTAGAACTTAAAGACATTGACAGAATTATTGAAATGGCTTGGGAAGACAGAACACCGTTTGACGCTATTACCTTTCAATTTAAATTAAAAGAACAAGAGGTTATTAATTTAATGCGAAGAGAATTAAAGCCTAGCAGTTTTAGATTGTGGAGAGCCAGAGTGCAAGGCAGAGCAACTAAACATAGTAAAAAAAGAACGTTTGACGAAGGCAGATTTAAATGCTCTAGACAAAGAACAATAACAAACAACTCTATTTCAAAACGTTAACACGTGCTTTGATTTAAGTTTGGAGTACTTAAAGACAGCACATTAAAAAGACTCTATGATTACAGAAAAAATATCCAAAACAAATGGTCATAAACTAAGCATTGATGACATAGGCGACGACCATTTATTTACAGGTTTAGACACACCCATGAAAGCAAGTGCTTTTGAAATGTCTAACACAGAAAAAAAAGAACGCATTTCAATTTTATTTTCGGAAATAATGGATGTTTTGGGTCTTGATTTAACAGATGATTCTCTTCAAGGCACACCAGATCGCGTAGCAAAGATGTATGTTGAAGAAATATTTTCAGGTTTAGATCCTGAGAATAAACCTCAAGTCGCGCTTTTTGAAAATAAATACCAATATAATCAGATGCTAGTAGAAAAAAATATTACGTTCTACTCTAATTGTGAGCATCATTTTGTGCCTATCATAGGAAAAGCACATATCGCTTATAAATCATCTGGAAAAGTTATTGGACTTTCAAAATTAAATCGAATAGTTCAATATTACGCCAAGCGCCCGCAAGTACAAGAGCGTTTAACAAACCAAATTGCAAACGAACTTAAAATGGTATTAGAAACCGATGATGTTGCTGTAATAATAGACGCTAAGCATTTATGCGTATCTTCAAGAGGTATTCAAGATGACACCTCTACTACAGTAACATCGTATTATGGAGGCGAATTTAATACCGCTTCAAAAATCGTAGAATTACAAAACTATATAAACAATTAAACTATGGAAACAGTAGAAAAAGCTATAGAATTTGAAAACAGAAAGTTTTCTTTTAAAACAACAAGTGACAGAATTATGGCAGCTAGGGAAGCTAAAGATCTTATTCTAGAAGTCAACGAAATATATAAAGAAAAGAAAGATGCTAAACTTATGGACTTAATGAAACGTCTGACAGTGATAAAGCAAAAAATAGAAAAACGCTTAAAGGGACGACCTTTAACTGCTACCTCATAATAGTTTATGAAGAGGTTAATAGTGATTGGAGGAAGCAAAGGTATTGGCAAAGCAATTGTTATAGCTTTGCTTTCTTTTTATGATGAGATTATAAACATCAGTAGAACCACACCAGAAGAATCGCATCCAAATTTAAAACATTACAGCTGCGATATTTTAACAGATGAATTACCAGATATAGAAGCTGCAGACGGCTTAGTGTATTGTCCGGGAAGCATTAACCTAAAGCCAATTAATCGCTTAACAGTAGAGGATTTTAAAGATGACTTTGAAATTAATGTTATAGGAGCTGTTAAAGCGATTCAGAAATATATACCCGCTTTAAAAAATGGGAAACACCCCTCAATTGTACTTTTTAGTACAGTTGCAGCGAAACTAGGTATGCCATACCACGCTAGTGTGGCTGCTTCAAAATCGGCAGTTGAAGGCTTAACTAAATCCTTAGGCGCAGAATTAGCACCTCTAATAAGAGTTAATGCCATAGCACCTACGGTAACTAATACAGAATTGGCTTCAAAATTATTACGTAACGAACGTATGATTGAAAACATGAATGAGCGCCATCCGCTTAAGAAGTATTTGCAACCAGAAGAAGTTGCTGGCATGGCTGCATTTTTATTGTCTGAAAAGGCAGCATCGCTATCAGGTCAAATATTTGAAATGGATTGTGGTATTGTAAGTTTCAAATTGTAGCATTAGTTTTTCTTAAGGCCATTAGATTTATCATTAACAGCTTAACAAAATGATGACGATAGCAATACAACCACTTTACGGTATAAAAATCAACAGCTTACAAGGAAATATTATAGACCTACAACAATTTCAGGGTAAAAAAATCCTAATTGTAAATGTCGCGTCCAGATGCGGATTTACATCTCAATATAGAGATTTACAAAATTTACAAGACACTTATAAAGATACATTAGTGATTATTGGTGTGCCTTGTAATCAGTTTGGTAAACAAGAACCAGGACAACCTCATGAGATACAAGCATTTTGTAAAACCAACTATAGTATCACATTTTTAATCACAGAAAAGATTGCCGTCAAGGGAGAGAATCAACATCCTCTATATGCTTGGCTAACTCAAAAATGTAAAAACGGTAAGCAGAATTCTACCGTAAAATGGAATTTTCAGAAATACTTAATAGATGAAAATGGTCAATTTTTAGATTACTACTATTCTATTACAAGTCCTATGAGTTCTAGATTACTAAAATATTTAAATTAAATCGCTATGTTCGGACTATTTAAAAAATTATCTGAGGTCGAAAAACTTCAAAAGAAATATGAAAAATTAATGGCAGATTGGCATAAGCTTTCGACAACGAACAGAGCTGAAAGTGATAAAAAATATGCTGAAGCTCAATTAATTGCTAATAAAATTGATAAATTTAAATAATTGTACGTTGAAAAAAATATACCTTTTCATACTGTTTCTTTTTATTAATTTTGGCGGGCTCGCCCTTGGAAATTGGTTTATGGGTGATGCAGTTACCGGAGAGTGGTATTCTAATTTAAACAAAGCGCCTTGGACACCGCCCGGTTGGGTTTTTGGAGCGACTTGGACCCTGATTATGATTTGTTTTTCGGCATATCTAAGTTACTTATTTACAATTCGAAACTCTAAAATTGTGATAGGCATTTACATCATGGCTTTTGTGTTGAATGTAAGTTGGAATTATTTATTTTTTAATCAGCACCTCATAAATCTAGCCTTAGTTAATATTATTTTGTTGACGCTGGTAATCATTTACTTCTTTATCACCTTTGGAGATGATAGATTAAGTCGATTAAAATATCTATTGCTTCCCTATATTATTTGGCTTTGCATCGCCACTTCTTTAAATGGCTATGTTGTTATTTACAATTAGTTAGATTTTTCAGAATTATAAAGTTTGAGTATTGCTCAATTTTTTTCGTTACATTTTATCTAATGAGTCATCGTTCATTTTGAATATACATAATACATTATGAAAATATACACCTTACACAAAAAACAAAAGCTTCCTATTTCAGTTGAACAAGCTTGGGAGTTTTTATCTAGCCCTGCGAATTTAAAAACCATTACACCAGATTATATGGGATTTAATATTCTGTCTGGTGCAGATAGACCAATGTTCCCAGGACAAATTATTCAATATATCGTCACGCCTGTTTTAGGGATAAAAACGAAATGGGTGACAGAAATTACTCATGTAAAAGATCTTGAGTATTTTGTAGATGAACAGCGCTTTGGCCCGTATGCACTTTGGCATCATAAGCATTTTATAAAAGAAATTGAAGGTGGCGTGGAAATGGAAGATATTATAGATTATAAAGTACCCATGGGAATTTTAGGGCAACTTGTTCATCCACTTATAGTAAAACCAAAATTGGAAGAAATTTTTAATTATAGAACGAAAAAATTAGAGGCCTTATTTGGAACGTATCATAAGTAATAACAAGGACACCTTCAGCAATCCATCAGCAATGAAACCCACATGTTAAATGAGTAAAAAAACAAACATATTTTGGTTTAGAAGAGACTTAAGATTAGATGATAATCTTGGTTTTTATGAAGCACTTAAAGGACACCATCGGGTGCTTCCAATTTTTATATTCGATACTGAAATATTAGAGCGTTTACCTAAAAATGATGCACGCGTCACATTTATTCATCAAACGCTTCAAAATATGAGGCAAAAATTACAAGATGAACACGAAAGTAGTATCGCTCTATTTTATGGTAAACCTGAAGCCGTTTTTAAACAGTTAATAGAAAATTACGACATTGAAACGGTTTACACCAATCACGATTATGAGCCTTATGCTACAGAACGCGATACTAACATTAAAACGCTTTTAGAAAAGCACACTATTGCATTCAAAACATTTAAAGACCAAGTTATTTTTGAAAAGAAAGAGGTCGTAAAAAAAGATGGAAAGCCGTATTTGGTTTATACACCTTATATGCGCACTTGGAAAGAAAAGTTTCAAACTTCGAAATTAGAAATTTATTATACAAACGCGTATTTAAATAATTTAATTACCCATAGTAAACTGCCTAATCTTAGTTTATCAGATATTGGTTTTAAAAAATCAAATCAAGATATTACAGATTATGAGGTTACTCCTACGCTCATTCAAGATTATGAAGCCACACGAAATTTCCCTGCAAAAGACTCCACATCGCATTTAGGTCCGCACTTACGATTTGGAACCGTTAGCATTCGTAAAATGGTAAAAAAAGCAATTGCAGAACAAAATGAAATATTTTGGCAAGAATTAATTTGGCGCGAATTTTTCATGCAAATTCTATGGCATTTCCCACAAACCACAGACCAAGCTTTTAAACCAAAATACGACAGAATTGAATGGCGTAATAACGAGGAGGAATTTAATACATGGTGCGAAGGTAAAACCGGTTACCCATTAGTAGATGCAGGTATGCGACAGTTAAATGAAACGGGATTTATGCACAATAGAGTACGCATGCTTGTTGGTAGCTTTTTATGTAAACATTTACTAATTGATTGGAGATGGGGAGAAGCCTATTTCGCAGAGAAATTACACGATTACGATATGGCCAGCAATGTTGGTAATTGGCAATGGGTCGCAGGTTGCGGGGTGGATGCCGCACCGTATTTTAGAATTTTTAATCCTACTACTCAAATTCAGAAATTTGATAAGAATCACAACTACATAAAGCAATGGGTTCCAGACTACCAAGAACTCACCTATCCACAACCAATGGTCGATCATAAAACGGCAAGGGAACGCTGTTTAGAAACCTACAAAACTGCTCTGAATTAATTTAAATTGAAAAATAATTGAGTTTAACTCAAATAAAACCAAATAATTAGCGTTGCTATATATAAGATAGTTAACGTCTTAACTGAAATAACCATTTCAATAAACAATTTTAAAAGCTCTGATTAGTCATCAGAGCTTTTTTATGTTGAACAATTAAAGATCCAAAACCTTAATTCATTAAAGACAATAAACTTTTCTTAACTTTAAAGCACTAATCAAAAATTGAAATATTATGAATACTTGGGGAGTTGCAAAAAAATGGAAAGAAATGTGTGAGAAAGGTCAAAACCTAGAATGCATTAACGAGCTTTATGCTGATAATGTCATTAGTAAAGAGATGCCAGGAACGCCCGGAGATGTTATAATTGGAAAACACAATGTTTGGCAGAAGAGTAAAACATGGATAGACAACGTAGAACACATTCATGCAAGTAGTGTTAGCAATCCTCTTGTAGCCGGAAACTTTTTTACCGCTAAAATGGATTTCGATTGCACTTTTAAAGATAAAGGCAGACAAAAAACACAAGAAGTTTGCGTTTACGAAGTGATTGATGGGAAGATTACTAGTGAGCAGTATTTTTATTAGATGAATGACAATTTTATTAAAAATAAAAAAAGCTTCAAGGTCTAACTTGAAGCTTTTAAAATATATTTAAATAAAACTTAAAACGTCTTGCCTCAAGCTTTATTAATGTAATCGATCTAGTTATTAGTTGCCTTCTACGCGTTCAATTTTAGCTCCAATAGCTCTTAAACGTTCATCAATATTTTCGTAACCTCTATCAATCTGTTCAATATTATGAATAATAGAAGTGCCTTTTGCAGACAATGCTGCAATTAATAAAGAAACTCCTGCTCTAATATCTGGAGATGTCATTGTGGTTGCTTTTAATGTCGATTTATAATCGTGACCAATTACAGTGGCTCTGTGCGGATCGCAAAGAATAATTTTAGCACCCATATCAATCAATTTGTCTACGAAGAACAAACGGCTTTCAAACATTTTTTGATGTACAATAGCACTTCCTCGGGCCTGAGTTAAAACCGTTAAAATGATACTTAATAAATCTGGAGTAAACCCTGGCCATGGCGCATCTGCAATGGTTAAAATAGAGCCATCAATAAAATTCTGTACTTCATACCCATTCGTATGTGCTGGAATATAAATATCATCACCTTGACGCTCTACTGTAATTCCTATTTTTCTAAATACATTAGGAATTTGACCTAAATCATCCCAACTTACATTGGTAATGGTCAATTCACTCTTTGTCATAGCAGCCAATCCAATCCAGCTACCAATCTCAATCATATCTGGTAACATTCTATGTTCAGTACCACCTAAAACATCAACTCCTTCAATAGTTAGCAAGTTAGACCCAACACCAGAAATCTTAGCTCCCATACGATTCAGCATCTTACAAAGCTGTTGTAAATATGGTTCGCAAGCAGCATTATAAATAGTAGTCGTACCTTCTGCTAAAACAGCTGCCATAACAATATTAGCGGTTCCGGTAACAGAAGCTTCATCTAAAAGCATATAAGCCCCTTTTAGCTTTTTGGCTTCTACTCCATAAAATAATTCTTCTTTATTATAACGGAATTTGGCTCCAAGATTAATAAAACCTTCAAAGTGTGTATCTAAACGACGACGTCCAATTTTATCACCACCTGGCTTTGGTATATAACCTTTGCCAAAACGTGCCAATAACGGACCGACAATCATAATAGAACCTCTTAATCCTTTTCCGTCTTCTTTAAATTCAGCAGATTCTAAGTACTTTAGATTAACCTCGTCCGCTTTAAACGTATATGAGCCTTTGTCTAGTTTATTGATTTTAACACCCAACTTTTTTAACAAAGCGATGAGTTTATTAACATCAATAATATCTGGTATGTTATCTATCTTAATTTCTTCTGCAGTTAAGAGCACTGCACACAAGATTTGTAAAGCTTCGTTTTTTGCGCCTTGAGGTTGAATTTTACCTTTTAATTGGTGACCTCCTTCAATTTTAAATGTACTCATACGTTTTTAGTAACGTTTTCTGTTGTTAGTATATTTTTTCTTATTAGAAGATGTATTCTTTTTATTGGAATTGCTTTTACTACCATACTTAGATTTGGTTCGCAATAAACTTGTAGAATCACTAAGATCTTCTTCTGTGTTTTTTAGATCAATTTTACCATTTGAAAGTTCGAATAAATGATTGTAAATAACATCATCTTCAACTGTGTCTTTGTTCCAGTTTAGGAAACACTTCTTCATGTGGTTAGCGATGGTATACGTTAGCGCTTCTTTTAATTCACCATCTTCCCAACCTACAGCAACATCGATCATAGTCTTTATGTTATTACCATAAAAACGATACTTTGGAAAATTCTGAGGATATTTTAGAGGTTCTGGCCTCGCTTGTATTTCTTCTTTCGATGGTTCTCCATAAGGGGCATCCACATCAATTTCAAAATTCGCCATTATAAATAGCTGATCCCATAATTTATGCTGAAAATCTGGCACATCCCTTAGATGGGGTTGTATATTTCCCATTACAGCAATTATCGCCTTCGCTAATTTATTACGTTCTTCTTTGGTTTCGCGAGACTTAGCATAATTAATCATCTTTTGAAGATGACGTCCATATTCTGGTATAATTAAATGCTCGCGCTCTGTGTTGTATTCTAAATCGTCAATCAAAATTGTAAAATGTGTGTAGTATATAGTTTTAACCTGAAGTCTCTAGGTTTTGTTGCAAAGTACAAAAAAATACGAAGTTTAAAAGCATTTTTATAAGGAAATTACACCTTCTACATTTTCAGCTACATCCTTATATTTTGCTATAACTGCTTCAGGATTTTTCATGTTCACATTAATAGAAACACTAGTGTATTTTCCGTTCTTAGATTCTGTAGTAGTAATAACTGCACCTAGGTTATCAAAAAGCGCCTCAATATGATGCACTCCTGAACCTTCAGAAAGCACAATAAATTTATACAAGTACTCCGATGGCCAAAGGGCTGTATCGTATAGTTGTGATTTTAATTTTTCGTAAAATTCGTCTGTTTTTTTAGAATTATCCATAATGAAATTTTTCAGTTGTAAAGATACGTTTAACTTTACATTTTTATCTGTTATTTTTACATCAAAAATTTTGCCAATTTGAATCCAAAAAAAGTCGTTATCGCAGGTGGACCAGGAACTGGAAAAACCACAATAATCAACAAACTAAGAGAACGTGAGTTTTTATGCTATGATGAAATCTCTAGACAAATTACATTACAAGCTAGAGAAGATGGTATAGAACAGCTCTTTTTAACGGAACCACTTTTATTTAGTGAAAAACTGTTAGAAGGAAGAGTTAAACAATTTACCGATGCAGAAAATGAATTAGAAAACGTCGTTTTTTTAGACAGAGGTTTACCAGATGTTATCGCTTATATGGATTATATTGGTGATACGTACCCAAAGCATTTTGTGGAGACCTGTGAAAACCACAACTACAACGCCATCTATATTTTAGCTCCGTGGCAAGAGATTTTTACAAGCGATAGCGAACGGTATGAAAATTTTGAAGAGGCCATTGAAATTCACAATCATTTATTAGAAACCTATAAGCGTTTTGGGTATCATTTAATTGACGTACCTTTTGGAAGTGTAGACTCTAGAGTTGATTTTATCCTAGAGTCCTTAAATTTGCAGTAATGCCAATTTAACTGTGTAATGTCGTATTTTTAATTTGAATTATTTTTAGTTCAGATGAAATAGAAATCAAGGATTCACGAACTCATTTTTTTTTAATGGAATAGTGTTGTGAGCTAAAAACAAAGCATAGCAGTAGTCACGGTCTTATTTTATATTTATATATGAGCAAAAAAGAATTGAGAAGCACATCACGAACACCAACTCATAAAATTGAAAAAAGTGAGTAAACAAAGTAAAGCGATTTTAGATAGTTAAATTGGCATAATGCATCCTATAGAAGTTTTAGAACGGTATTGGCATCATACGTCATTTAGACCGTTGCAAGAAGAGATTATCACTTCGGTTTTAAACCGAGAGGATACATTTGCGCTCTTACCAACGGGTGGAGGTAAATCAGTTTGTTTCCAAATCCCGGCATTAATACAAGAAGGTATTTGTATTGTTGTATCCCCGTTAATCGCGTTGATGAAGGATCAAGTAAATACCTTAAAAGCTAAAGGTATCAAAGCCATTGCCCTAACTTCTGGCATGTCTTATAAAGACCTAGACACTCAATTAGACAATTGTATCTATGGCAATTATAAGTTTTTATACCTCTCACCAGAACGTTTACAACAGACCTTAGTGCAAGAGCGCATTCAGCAAATGCGCGTAAATCTAATAGCAGTAGATGAAGCACATTGTATCAGTCAATGGGGAAATGATTTTAGACCTGCATATCAAAATATTGCGGTCTTAAGACAAATGCATCCTCACGTTAATTGTATAGCATTAACCGCAACAGCCAAACATAACGTAGTTAATGATATTGTAGACAATCTCGATTTTATTAACCCCCAAATATTCACGGCGTCTTTTACAAGACCTAATATTGCCTATGATGTCATTCATACTGATGATAAGTTATTTCAGTTAGAGCATTTGTTAAAAAAGTACGCCGGTTCATCAATTATATATGTAAGAAATCGCAGAGCGACTTCTGATATTCACAATTTTATTACAGCTAAAGGCTTATCCTCTACATTTTATCATGGAGGTATTACCAACAAAGAGAAGCAAGAACGTTTATACCAATGGACCAATGGTCAGAAGCAAATCATGGTCGCGACCACAGCTTTTGGAATGGGCATTGACAAAGCCAACGTTAAAACTGTTATTCATATTAATTTACCAGAAAGTTTAGAAAGCTACTATCAAGAAGCCGGACGAGCAGGACGAAATGGTGAATTAGCACATGCTATTATTTTAAAGCAACATGTAGATGAAGATCATCTTCGCAACCAGTTTTTAAGTACCTTACCTTCTGTGGCTTTTGTTAAGACCGTTTATAACAGGTTGTGTAACTATTTTCAAATCTCTTATGGTGAAGGTGAAAATACAATGCATCAATTCGATTTTAAATCCTTTTGTAGCCATTATAAATTAAATGCTAGTATCACTTATAATGCTTTGCTTTTGTTAGATCGTAATGCCATTATAACGCTGACGCAGCATTTTAACTTTAGGACTAAAATTCAATTTATAACTACTAATGCGGTTTTGTTTCAATACTTAGAAACGCATTTAGATTTAAATATTTTAGTTAAAGTACTCTTACGAACTTATGGTGGTATTTTTGATTATGAGACCAAAGTAAATTTAAGCTTAGTGGTCGATAAAGTAGGGCTTCCAGAGAAGCAAGTGATTGCCCAATTGCAACGTTTAGAAAAAGATGAAGTCATTAGCTTACAAATGGCCAATACGGATTCTGAAATCACCTTTCTAAAACCGCGTGAAGATGACATTACCATTAACCCAATTGCAAGAACAATTAAACAGCAGCACACCCTAAAACATCAACAAATTGAATCTGTTTTACATTATATTAAAAACGATTCGGTTTGCAGAAGTCAACAGCTTCTACTTTATTTTGGTGAAAAGACAACTAAAAATTGTGGTATTTGCTCGGTATGCATGGCTAAGGCTAAAAAAGCAAATACGGATACAAATGATGTTATTACACATCAGATATTAAAAGCATTGCAGCAAGAAGCCTTATCTTCGCGACAATTATTACAGCATATTAAATGTTCTGAACACGCGCTATTAAAAAGTCTTTCAGAATTAATAGAACTTAATAAAATAAAATTAACACACGCTAATACTTACATACTTGTATGACAAATAAACGTGATTTACGCATTGTATTTATGGGCACACCCGATTTTGCGGTGGCCACACTAAAAGCACTTATTGATAACGATTATAAGGTTGTTGGGGTGCTTACTGCTCCTGATAGACCTGCAGGACGCGGTCAAAAACTAAGAGCTTCTGCGGTAAAGGAATTTGCTTTAGAACACAAGTTAAATATTTTGCAACCCACAAATTTAAAATCAGAAACCTTTTTAGAAGAACTGAAAGCTTTAAAGGCCAATCTACAGATTATAGTAGCTTTCAGAATGTTACCGAAAGTTGTTTGGCAAATGCCAGAATACGGAACATTTAACCTGCATGCATCATTACTTCCACAATACAGAGGAGCAGCTCCTATTCATTGGGCTATAATTAATGGAGAAACTAAAACTGGTGTTACCACATTTTTTATCGACGAGAAAATAGACACCGGAGCTATCATTAAAAGTGCAGATACAGAAATAGGACCGGCAACAACCGTTGGTGACTTACACGATGAATTAATGGCTATAGGAAGTGAACTGGTGATTACTACAGTAAAGCAAATTGAAACAAATGCAATTACAACAACGATTCAGCCTCAAACAGACGGTTTAAAAACCGCTTACAAACTTAATCGAGACAACTGTAAAATAGATTGGACGCAACCTATAGATACTATTTACAACAAAATTAGAGGCTTAAACCCTTTTCCAACGGCTTGGTGTTATTTAGATAATGACGAAAAGAAACCTGTATCTGTAAAATTATATGGTGTAGAAAAACAAATTGAGAATCACAAACATGCTAACGGAATTATAATAACCACTAAAGACGAACTAAGAGTCGCATGTCAAGGAGGTTACATTAATATTTTGGAAATTCAACTTCCTGGAAAGCGAAAAATGGAAGTCAAATCCTTACTAAATGGGTTTAATTTTTCTGAATCGGCAAAACTGCTCTAAACCCTTATAACCATTGGTTTTACAAAATATCCGATGAAATACATTACGTTTATTAACAAATGCCCTAAGTTATTAACAAAAAGCCGCATTTCCCTTGCTATTACTTGTGTAGCTTAATATTCCTAATAATTTTGTGTACGGATTTTAAAGAATTCTCATTTTAGAATCAAAATTTTAACAATTTAAATTAAATATTATGAACAAAACAGATTTAATCAATGGAATGGCAGAGAATGCTGGAATTACTAAGGCAGCTGCTAAAAAAGCATTAGACTCTTTATTAGTTGACATCGAAGGATCTTTACAAAAAGGTAATAGAGTATCTTTAGTAGGGTTTGGTTCTTGGTCAGTTTCAAAAAGAGCTGCAAGAGATGGAAGAAATCCACAGACAGGAAAAACGATAAAGATCAAAGCTAAAAATGTAGTGAAATTTAAGGCAGGTTCTGACTTAAGTAACGCTGTAAACTAAGACATTTTTTGTTTTATATACAGAAACCTGCTCATAGAGCAGGTTTTTTTATGTTTCAATTTAAAATTTATTAATTATTAAAGTCCACAGGGAGCTTTAACAAATACGGCTAATTTTATTTCGTATATCCCTCTATTTGATTCACATAAGAGCATGCTTTAAAAAACGACAACTCCAAAACAAAAGCAGTAATTAAGTTCATTTAAATAAAATATACTGTAATATTTTACGTATTAGTTGTTTTTTTAACAAAAAAAACATAGATTTAATACTATTAAATTAATAAAAAAACCAAAAATGAACAAACCCGAAAAAGGCAATTTACTAATTGCTGAGCCATCTATTATCGGTGATATTTCATTTAATCGGGCTGTGATTCTTTTAGCAGATCACAACCCTCTCGGTTCAGTTGGTTTTATTTTAAATAAACCTTTAAATTACAACCTTAAAGACCTTATAGAGGGTACAGAATCGGAATTCCCGGTGTATAACGGAGGACCAGTAGAACAAGACAACCTTTATTTTATTCACAAATCACCAGAACTCATACCTAATAGTATTGAAATCTCTAATGGTATTTTTTGGGGAGGCGATTTTAGTATCGTACTCAACTTAATTAATAAAGGTGAAATCTCTAGCAACGATATTCGTTTCTTTTTAGGCTATTCTGGTTGGGATGAACAGCAATTAGACAATGAACTAAAGTCGAATGCTTGGCTAATTTCAGAAAACATCTACAGTAAAGAAATCATTTCCAAATCCTGTAATACGTTTTGGCGCGAAAAAATGTTAGAACTTGGTGGCGATTATAGCATCTGGTCTAATGCTCCCGAAAATCCCAGTTACAATTAAAGTTGAACTCACTTCCAAATAATATCTTTCATTGGTAGGTACTATTCACCAAAACGCAATCATTAAAGACAGTAAATTATCAATATGATACTCCAAGGGGTGAGGTTCCAATGAGTTTTAAACCTAATGCAAACTCATAAGGTGGAGATACCAATATAAGAACATCAAGAATATACAACACCTCCAATGCCCATAAAGTCGGAAACCGCGATCCTCAATTATTTAGCGGAGAACAACTGTGAAACGAAGGAAAGAGAAAAAATCGATAGTAAATTTAATAGCGTTACGATAACAAACGCAACTTAGCATTAAGCTTATTCACTAAACCCTGCGCAAAGTCACTACTATAGGACTTTTTACGGTAATTTGTAACAGGAATAATTCCTTTAATAACATTAGTAATAAATAACTCATCAGCTTTTTGAAGTTCAAACGGGCTAATAGACGCTTCCTCTACCACAACATTAACATCTTTAGCTAATAATTCTAATATTTGCTTTCTCATAACACCTTTAAGACACCCTTCTTCTAGGGGAGGTGTTTTAATTTTGCCATCTTTCACCAAGAATAAATTTCCATTTAAAGCTTCAATAACGCTTTTATCGGTATTTAAGATTAAACAATTATCTAAATCATTTTCTTTAGCATAAATACTACCAATAACCTGAATGGCTTTATTATTAGATTTCAATCCTGATAATAACCCAGGAGCCACAAAGTAATCTTTATATAAATCTATAACGCAATTGGCATTAGAGTCAATAGTGTAAAATGGATTATGGTGCGGTTCTGCAATCATATTAAAATGCACTTGAGCCAAATTAGAAGGTAAATACTTCCCCCCTTCACCTCTGTCTACATTTATCCTAACACGTGCTGAAGCATGCAATAAGTCATTCGCTTCTAAAGTTTTAAGTATTTCAGACTCTAAGAATTCCATAGTAAAATTCATAGGTATATCCATTCTAAGAATACGCATAGATGACATTAGCCTAAAATAATGATCTTCCCAGAAGAAGATTTTACCATTAACCACTTTTAGAGTTTCAAAAAGAGCATCACCATATTTGTAACCTCTATTTTCAATGTTAAGTTTAGAATCTGTTTGCGAGCGCAGTGTACCGTTAAAGTTTATCATAAAAAAAGTCCCGATTTAGTTTTAAATTAAATCGAGACAAAGATATGATAGATTATTTTCTTATCGCTTACGCCGAACCTAAAACTTGTTTCAGGCTAGAGATTTGATTCGTCCAAAGCATTTTGCCTTCTTCAATTTCATCGTCTTCAGCAAAATCTGTAATCATTAAAGAGACATCTTTTGTGATCTCATCGACCTGTATACGGATTTCAAAATACGAAGCAGAGCCGTCTTCATCGTCGTGTAACCAGCGAAACTTTACACGCTCGCCACTTTTCTTACTTAATAATTTAGCCTGTTCCTCTGAGCCATCCCAGATAAAAGTAAACAATTCTCCTCTAGAATTGACGTTATCGGCAAACCATTCTGATAAGCCCGAAGGTGTTGATATATAAGTATATATTAGGGCTGGTGATGCTTGAATCACAAACTCCATTTCGTATTTTTCTTTATCGTCCATATTGCATTGTATTATGTGCTCAATATATACAAATATCCTTGAGTTTTAAACTTTAAATTAAATTTTATTTTTTTAGTTTTTATTGTTTGCTATCGACAAATTTGTTTTTATATTTGCAGCCGCAATTATAAGGATGTTTTTTTATCTTAAATTAGAAAAGCATTAAGAAGTAATTGAAATGGCGAGGTAGCTCAGTTGGTTAGAGCGTTGGATTCATAACCCAGAGGTCACGAGTTCAAATCTCGTTCTCGCTACAACAGTAAAAGTCTAGCACGGAAGTGCTGGACTTTTTTTATGCTTTTGCGCTGAAGCTAGCTTCAAAGCGCAAAAGCATAAAAAAAGTCCAAAGCAATGCGCTAGCATTGTAGACTTTTACTAGTGTACAGCTCACCTGCGAAGATTCTATAAATCTCAAAAAACAACCAATTCTTAAAAAAAAAGCCCAAAACAATGCACCAGCATTGTGGACTTTTACTAGTGTACAGCTCACCCGTGAGGATTCTATAAATCTAAATAAAACAACTAAGACTTACCTAAAAGCCCAAAGCAATGCGCTAGCATTGTAGACTTTTACTAGTGTACAGCTTACCTCGCGAAGATTCTATAAATCTAAATAAAACAACTAAGACTTACCTAAAAGCCCAAAACAATACGCCAGCATCGCAGACTTTTACTAATGTACAACTCAACTCATGAAATACTATACAAGCCACTTTCCAATTAATCAATAATACCTCTTTGCTAGTCTAAAAAAAACCCTCATAAAAGAATAATGAGGGCTCTTGTAGCGCAATTAATAATAAGGGAATACAATTAATAATTACTGCTTTACAATACGCTTAAAACCGATTACATTGTTAGAATCTTGTATACGTAAAATGTAGATTCCTGATGCGAGATTAGAAAGATCAAGTGTTTCGGTGCCTTTAAAAGTCATCACTTTTGCTCCAGACAAGTTATATACCGCAGTCTGAGTAACTGCCGCATCTTTTAAATCTACATGAAGCACTCCTGACGTCGGATTAGGATAAATCGCAATCGTATTATCATCTTCTATAAAGTCAGGTGTCCCTAACACCTCAAGATCTATACTATATTCCATAAGTCCTATATCAAACGTACCAACATATACCGTAACAGCAGCATCCTCGAACCTGTACGATGCAGAAGACGACCTGATACTTAACAATTGTTCATTGTAAATTATATCCCAAGTCTCCCCATAATCTGTAGAAGAAAACAATTCAAACACCGTGAAGTCGCTAGTATACTTAGTAGCAACCATAGCTCCTACTGTTTCTGTTGAAAAGGCTATTTTATTAACTAGTTCGGTTGATTTTTGAGTCCAGGTCACCCCAGAGTCCTCAGACATAAAGATACCTTTTGATGACGCTATAGCAAATGTTCCTGGTGTTAACGGATCCTCTTCTAGATCGAAAATCACATCATAAGCATCAAATACCTCTAAACCTGTAGTTGAGGCCTCCCAAGTACTACCATCATCTGTAGAACGGTAAACCACAGTTCCTATAGGTAAAGTGATAGTACCACTAGCATCGATTACAATACTGTTAATAAAATCTACCGAAGGCATAACAATATCTGTAACTGCAACGGCATTTATATCGCTAAAATCAATCTTTTTTAATTGGGTTTCACCTGGATCATAACCTGCAAAAGCCACAATTATCGCATCGGTATTAGAAGGATAGGTTGCTAAAGCCGACACTCTATTGGTAAATACACTTAATAATTGCGTACTGGTTGCCCCATTATCTGTACTTATATTAAAACTACTTCCTATAAAACTAGACGTAAAACTATAGATGCGATTAGCGACATAGTTATCAATAAAATAGGTTGTACCACCTGTAGAATACGAATTTAAAGGCATCAAATTGTAAGGTGTATCTACTCCTGTGGTTAGGTCTCTATGTACCCAACCTTGTTGTACTCCGTAGTATAAACTAGACGTATTAACATCTGAAAAAATAGCATTAGTACCTGTACTTACAAAGTAAGGATTAGCAATAGCACTGAGCGTCTCACCGCCATCGTTGGAGAACAATGGAATATAGTTAGAACTGATTACAATCTCTTCGGATTTCTGTGGGTTATAGCTGGCATTTAAACCGTAATAATAACTATCGGTATTATCATATGGATAAACATAGTTGACAAAGGTAGCACCTCCGTCTTCAGAAATCACGATTTCATTTTCTTCTAAAACAATGATTTGCAACGGATTATTCTCGTTAAATTTAATAGCTATAATATCTTCTAATATACCTGTTGTCCAAGCAATTGGCACTACACTAAACGTTGCGCCTCCATCTGTAGATTTAAATAAATTTTCTGGTGTCGCTCCAAAACTAATACCTGTACCGACGTAGATCGTTTGATTATCTGAAGGATCAAAAGCTAAAGTACTTAAAACATTACCTGACAAGGCTTCTGTAAACGTTGTACCAGCATCTGCAGAGACAAATAAACCCCCATCAATTTCGGTACTACCATTACCTCTGACTAAATATACAGTATCAGGGTCTGAAGGACTTATAGCGACGTCATTTAAAAAAACCGTATCGTAATCGTTGGTATAATAAATCATATCCCATGTTACTCCACCGTCAGCAGTATAAAACACTTTAGATTCCCTATCCCATCCTACAGGAAAATTAGTATCCATAATAAGCACATCCATATTGTCATCATAAAAATCGTAAGAGGATACATGTGCGAATTCGTCTTCATTAGGTACCTGAATAGTTCTAACAACCTCATCTAAAGCTAAATCATAAACCAAAACCGCATTTTGGGTCGTATTTTGTGCATAGAGCGTAAACGTTAAGGCCGTTCCATCTGCAGATAGTTTTAATTGATCAATTTTTGCATTAACCACTAAATCTAGCGTATAAAAAAGAGACCAAGTGGCACCGTTATCTTCCGAAACTACAATATGGTTCCCTAAAGTAATGCCGTACATCTTATTGGGTATATTAACATCATATGTAAGGTCGAATATTCTACCGTAGTCTGTAGACCCTGTAATTTCAACTTGAGCAAAAGTGCACTGCACTGCAAAGACGAGTACCAATAAAAATCGTGTAATTGTTTTAGTCATAATGAATTGTTTTAGTGAACTTCAATATTCTCCAATACTAATTACAATTACTAAATTTTTCAAACAATTAGTGCGACAGTAAAAATAAAAAGTGTGACATCTACACCTAAATATCTGATAAATAACGATATAAGTCCGAACTCTCTGAGAGTCCCATTTTCTGACTTATTCGTTCTTTCCGCTTTCTAGAGGCGACAGCGGTGATGTTAAAGAGCGACGAAATCTCTTTATTTGTAAGATCCATATACAAATAACTGATGTAACGAATGTCATTTGCTGTTAATTCTGGGTGGCGTCGTTTAAGTTCTGAAATAAAATTTTGGTTGACTTCTTCAAAATGTTTTAAGAAGCTTTCCCATTCATTATCATTTTTTAGTAAACTTTTTAGCTCTTTTATTTTGCGTGTAAGAAAGACGTTTTTAGAAATTTCAGTTTGACTAGACAAGGAATTGATCACATCCTTTAGCAATTCATTTCTACTAGAAACCTGTAAGGCTTTGGCTGCCAACTTTTGGTTTTGCGTTTCAATTTCGTTTTTAAGCTTTTCTTGTTCTAACAATAAAAAGGCTTCTTTAGCGTGCAATTGCTTTTCTAACACCAAATTATCACTCTTTTCTTTTTCGAGTTCTAAGGCTATAATTTCTTGACTTCTGTCATGTAGTATTTTGCGTTGTTTGTTCTTTATAAAACTATTCCGTAAGGCCCAAGATATTAACATAATAACCAAAGCACAAAAGCCCAACAAGGTATAAAGTCGTGCGCGTTCTTCACGCTGCTCGGCACTACTTTGCTGTAATTCTCGGCGGTAATTGGCAATTTCAAATTTTACTTTATTGGCTTCAAAAAAACGGCCGTTCTTAATGGTTGATAAGGTGTCATTCAACGCTATGATAGAATCTTTAGCAACGAGCGCTGCATCCATTAAGCCATGGGCTCTATACAATTTAGCCAACTGTTCATACGTTGAGATTTTAAGATCTAGATTTGTCGCTACTTCAAGCGCCTCTTCAGCATAGGTAATGGAGGTAGAAAGCTCTCCCTTTTCCTGATACACATTAGATAATACGGTGAGTGTAGAAATTTTTTCTTCTGTAAATTCTATAGCACTTAAACTCGGCAATACTGTTTTGGCTATGGTTTCGGCTGTCTCTAAATCTCCACGCTTATAATAGTTTTCAGCCAATGCAATATCGACCATAAGTATTAAATTCGCACGACCTTTAAGGTGTTCTTTCGCCTCTTCTAAATACACTAAGGCTTCATCTGGCTTATTGAGCTCATTTGCTGAGAGCCCTAAATTAACAGCGTAAAGTCCTGTTTTAATCGTATCGTCGTGTTCTTTTGCCATAAGATACGCCTTATAAAAATAGGCTTCAGCTTTCTCAGGCTCTCCTTCTTTATTGTAAAGAATAGCGATATTGTTCAATACCGTCATTTCCTCATTTTCATCGAGGTGTTTTAAGGCAATGGTGTAGGCTTCTAAATAATAGTCTAGCGCTTCTCCGTAATCTAACATGGAATAGTAATTGGCTCCAATATTATTTAAAGCTAAAAACTGCTGCTTGTACCAATGGTTGTCTTCGGCAACGGTACGTACTTCGGTTAATAGCTCTAAAGAGGTCGCGTAATCCTTATTGCTTCGAGCGGTAATGCCCGCAATTAATAAGCTGTCTAAGCGTTCGGTTTGTTGTGCACTTAAAATCACACTAAAAAGAATAACGATGCCCCCTAAAATACGCTTCATACTTTGTTTACCTGTGAATCCTTAGATTATAGCCAAAACGTTAAATATAGTTTTTTTTTAGTTCAAGGAAAAACGCGACTGTACCCTCAGTTCCTTTTTCTATAGGGTGACATAACGTTATACACGTAATGTAAGTTATAATAGTCGTACATCTATACCCCAATTGCAGCATAGCTGTGAATCTCTTTCGTAAAACGAATTAGGGTTTCTAACTTTCGCGTTAACACCGCTAACTTCATAAGTGTACTAAGCGGCTACACATAGCAGAAAAAAATAAAGTTTCAATTCACCAACTCAAGCTGTTCAGACCCTACCCTATAACAACGTTCTTCTCCAAGAAACAGCGGATTGCCATGCTTCTCAGACCAAAAACCATCTAACAAATCTTTAGTAATGCATTTGTAAACTACAACACCTTTATATATATGAGCATCATCTCCCTTATAATTAAAATTAATAACTAAGATATTATCCTTAAAAAAACCAGTACCTAATTGGGCTTGGCTATCATTAATCAACCACGTCGCCTCTATTCTATTGTTTTGATTTAAGGCTAATTCTAATAGTCCTTTATAAGCGATACCGTCTTCATCTTGGTTGCTTCCTATAATAGTATAAGTGCCTGGTAATTCGTGTATGGTCATATGGTATGTAAGCTATATTCTTTTGGTATTAAGTCCTTCTATTTAGCGCTAGTCAAAAGTAATTCATATATAGAGTTCTACCAACCTCAAAACCTCAACAATCTTAAAAACAAATCGCTTCATAGTACTTATTTAAAGTCCTATGAAGCGATACCGCATTCTTATTCAAGCTTAACAACTACATTTTATTTTTCTATAAAATCAGCATCGGTTAAGGTTTTCATAAATGCCACTATGCTTTCTTGCTCCGCTAGGGTTAGATTTAATTCATCAAAAGGTAAGGTTTGAAATTCTTCATGAATTCCAATACCTTTTCCTCCACCACGATTATAGAAATCAACTACGTCTTCCAAGGTTTTATAAACACCATTATGCATATAAGGACCTGTGACATTACTATTTCTAACGGTAGGGGTTTTAAAAAAGTGCTTCCTCTGATCGGTACCAAATACGTTATAACGTCCTAAATCATCACTAATAACAGCATTAATAGTATCATTTGTTTCCGGCACGCCAAGTAATTCTACTTCAGTATCATTATAATGAGGTGGAACCGTACCATTAAATAATGGCGGGAAATGGCAAGTGGCACAAGCAGCTTTCCCCATAAACAGATTAAACCCTTGCTTTTCTTGGGCTGTTAATGAGGATGCGATGCCCTCTATATTCTTATCAAATTTAGAATCAAAATCATTTAAACTACGCACATAACTCGCAATGGCATGTCTGATGTTAAAATCAATACGCTTGCTACCATACAAACTATCTATAGCCACTTGGTATGTCGGATTTTGTAAGACACGACGCACTATAGAATCCATTGGTAAATTAAATTCATCATGATTTTCGGCGACACCTACAACCTGCCCTTCTAAACTTCCTGCACGGCCATCCATAAAAAACGATTGTTGGTAAGCACTGTAGGTAAGTGTTGGTGAGTTTCTTACTTGTCGGGCATCAAAGGTCTTCTTACCATCAGTAAACGCCTTATCTTTAATATGACAACTAGCACAAGCCATATCATTATTTCTAGAGAGTACCTGGTCATTAAAAAGGGCCTTACCAAAGTCCTCCTTTTGTTTTAAGTGAAGCGTATCACTCTTATAATCTGAAAAATATAACACATTCACCGTATTAGCACCAAAAAAGGATGATGTGTTATTGGAAATAGCCATTTCAAATGGAAACGAAACGTTCCAGTCTTCCTGAGTTTTCAATATTAATTTTAATTGGGGATCAGTGTAATTCTTTATAAACCCAAAGCGATCAAACGTATCAAAATCTGAATCAAGCGCAGCAATCCCTTCTTTAAAAGACGCTCTCAAGTCGTCATAAATTTCTTTAGAACTAAACTTATTTTTACAAATATCTATCAACGTTATAAGCGTCTGGGTGGTATACTGACTTTCAGTTAAGGCTTGCCCTAAAACGGGGGAATCAAATCCTGTGATACCTGTAGCTGCGGTTCTCATAATCTGATCTCTAAGCAACCATATGAGATGATAATCTTTTAATTTGATATGTGTATTGCGCTGTAACAACTTCAAGCGATCAGACGTAATTGTTAAGGCATTGTGTAATGATGCAGTATCTCCATCCTCCTCGTGTAACAACTCTTCTATCACCTGAAAACCGAACGGGTTTCTAATCTTCACATCGGTTAAATCCTCTTCCTGAACTTGTAAAATATTTGGAGCATTTAGAGATTTATAGTTGTTTTTATCTATAGAGGCCAAAACAGGCTCCATCGCTTTAAAATGCTGACGTGCTTTTTTATAATAAGCAATACGGTCTTCTGCCTTTTTGGACACAGAAATGGAATCTAAATAGGTGATGCAACGCTCTAGTTCTGAATTATACAACAAGGCTATGTTCTGATCCGTAGCGTCTATGTCTACGGTTTCTGTCTGCTTTTTACACGACACTGTAATTAAAAGCAAAAGACATATACAAAATGTATATGTCTTAGCTTTCATAAATATATTATGATTCATGCTGTTATTTTATTATCTATCTAAACCTTTAATAACGAAAAGCATTGAACCTTCTTTAGCATTAGATAAGTTAGGATTTGCTAATGGATCTGTAAAAGAGGTGCCATCTGCAGGATTCCAACCATGATTTTGTGTCATTACTAAAAACGTGTTTTCGCCATTATTTACAACATCAGTAACATCAATCATACCTGTAATTTCCCAAGTACTAGAAGTTGATCCATATCCTAAACTTTCAGCTCTGGCTTGGTCTGCTTCTAAAACGGTTTTTACCTCACCTGTATTTAGGTTGTACTGGTACAGCTTAGCATACCCGTTGATTGACGTATCTAAGTAACCGTTAGGATCTTCTTGAATGTAAGCGTAGTTTTCAGTTACTAAAATATTATCTGGTGAATGGAATCCGTCTGCAGCTCCACCGGCAATATCACCATCTAATACACATGTAATTGTTGCAGGACCTGTTGGGTCTGTTTCATTCAATGTCACTTTATACACACGACCTAAAGCCGATCCTTTTCCTGTTAAACTCGCAGAGATACGCCCTGTAACACAAAAATATATTTCTCTCTGGTTCGCTGCAGAACCTCGTCTCCAATCAATATCTTCTAATCTAGAGAATCCCATAACACCTTTCGTTTTTGCCTCAGCATCAAGAGCATCAATTTCGGTTTCATCTAATTGTACAAATTCAGCACTATAAGAAGTACCTTCTACCATATCCATTTCAAAATCAACACCTGCAGCAGTCACTTTTAATCCGTATAATTGACCACCATATAAATCTCCACGGTTACCAACATACATTCCTAATTGACCAGAAGGTACTGAGTTATCTGCATGATCATCTCCAATAAACACCACCGTTTTATCTGGGTAAGCATCTTTTCCGATAGGCACTGCATTCTCTGTAGACCACTGGCCTAACGCAGCTAAAGTTTCCCCTACACTAGCATCCTCAGCACTTTTAGTAGGATCTACTGCAAAGACTCCTTTTGAAGCTCCACCCCATTCACCTCCAGAAAGGTATAATGGTCCAAAGCCATGTTCTTCTGGCGTCACTAAAGTACCAGAGCACATTGCTGTTTCTGCCGTTGCAGTTGCATTTAATATATACTCACCATTATATGGTCTTAAGTTTTCGTTTAATAAAATTCTAGCGATAGAATAGTCAGCTTCAATATTATTAATTAACGTAAAGGTATTATCACCATTATTAATTAACCCAGCACCATCTGCCATAGACCCATAAATAAAGTTAGGAGTATTTGGAATGATATCTTCTGAAGTTAAAAGCGTAGAAATTCTTAGGTTGATAAACTGGTCCGTAACCTTTAATAAGGTAGGAGTCTTAGAAGCCGTTAAATATACAGATGCATCACTACCATCTTCTCCATCCAAGCCGTCTGAACCATCTGATCCATCTGATCCGTCAACACCATCGATGCCGTCCTTTCCATCTTCAACCTCGCAACTCACTGCCAGTGCGCCCGATGCTGTAATAATAAATGCTAATAAAAATAGTTTAATAATCTTGTTCATAATTAAAGGTTGTTAGTGGTTATAATGTGTCCACAAAGCTACTTTTAGCCTTCTACAACCCTGTTAATTAATAAAAACCGTTTTATTAAGTTACCGCTACCTAAGCGTTAACAGTATTACGATACCATTACGAACACCTTCCATTGCAATCCCTAATGTTATCTTAAAATTAAGGACACACGCTTCACCCTATAGTATGCTCAACGCACCTAAACACTCTACCATACCTTCGTTATGCCTTGCTGGCTTTGGCGCGATTCCTTTTGACAACGCCTGGTCTCGCCATGAGGGGCAGCGTAATGTCGTTGATAAAAACGATGTGCATACCAAAGCTAAATAGCTAATATTTAAATGGTTTGAGTTAAAACTATCAGCCCCTTCCCATTATCTTTAGATTGAATTATAAATTATAATCTTATGAAAACCACATACAAAATTATAGCCTTAGCGCTACTGACCGTTTCTTTCTCGTGTAAAAACGAGACCTCAAAAGATAGTACGGATACTAGAAACCCAATGAACGAAGAACTTACCGATACCCGGAATTATGAACAAGATGGGAATTTTGAAGAGGACACGTATTCCTATGAGGAAAAGACAGGTGACATTAACCCAAACTGGAATCTTAATGATCCAGAACGCCAAATGCGTCTCTACGCGCAATTTGAACTTAGTGAAGCACAACAACAGCGGTATGAAACCGAGCTCTCTAATTGGATGAATTCTAATACCGAGAACCCGTATGAAAGTCTATCTGCTAACGATCGTATAGATGCTGAAGCCAAGATCTTAGAGGATATTCTAGATGATGGGCAGTTTGAGCGTTATAAGGAATGGGCTAATGCTAATGATAAGCGTTAATAAGGTACTGGCGTGGATGAAGGACGAAGTAACCTGACAATTATTTTAAAAGAATGCGTTAGCCTAACACATAGGAATTATATTATAAATATAATTCTAAAAGGTTTAAAATCTGTTTGGCAATATCGGTATTTAGCGTATTAGCATCATTTAAAACAGAGATAAACCCCATCTTACATTGATGATCAATCCGACTATGCTGATCTTCTCGGTCCTTTAAATAATCATCAGTTAAATAGGGCTTGAATTCATTTTCAGACGCATCACCAGGATATAGTAACATGGCTTTTTCGGCATTCCAAAAACGACAATAGCTATACATTTGTCGTAGATCACTTACCGAAGCTGAACTTCTTAGTGGGCGTTTCCATTTCGTGTCTATGATAAAAGTCTTTTGTCCTTGCCGCAATACAATATCTGGTCGCAAACTATTATTACCCCAGAATGATTTTGATTCTTGCCCCGAAACTTCAATATCAGAGCCTTCACAAGCCTTCTGGACTTGTTTTAAGATATAAGTCTCCCATAAATCATTCATATCAAATAATAGGGATAACATCTTTTCGTTACCACTTGAAATGTCTGGGGAATAGTTTAAAATAATCAGTCGTGCCAACTCTAAAGCCTCAGTATAGCTGTTGGACTTCCTGTTTAATTTAATAGTCTTGAGTTGCTGTGCTGTTATTGTTTTCTTATCTACTGCAGGAAAATTCAATAGCACTCTACTGCTTAAATCACAAAGCCGTGTACCTTTAGTAAATTGATCAACAATGGTTAAGGCTTTATACAATACCTGATGCAACACGTGATTAGTATCGTAAACCTGATGCGTCGTATAAAAACGTTCTTTATGAACTGCATTATGCCTTATATGCCCCGCAAATTCTAACTTCCCTTTTAATGCTTTAGTATTTTGAGTTTGCTTTCGATACTGTTTAATAACTCCTTTTCGAATGAGAGCCTCTACCTCGTGCAGGTACAACTCAAAATAAACTTCTAACAAGTTGAGATTCTGTCGCTTTACATGTGCTGCACCAGAGGACTCTGCCTTTAGTTTTCCACACGCTTTAAGCATTTGAAGCAACACTCCTTTCCATTTATTATCGTCATCATCCTTATCTGCTTTCGGGTGAATCTCTATGGTTAAGCCATCCACTTGGATCACGCCAACATATTGGTTGAATTTAACACCTTTAGCAATAGGCTCAAAGTAATTACCATCGTGGTAGTCGTTGAGTTTTAGAAGTGCGTCTAAATGCAATTGCTTAAAACCTAACGCACCAACGTATAAGCGTTCATGCTCAAAAACAGATATAGTATTATGCTTTGTCAATTATTACGCTTGTTGAACTTCTTTTTTACCTAATAACAGATGTACCGCATCTAGTATAGCATCGGCATCCACTTGCTTTAAAATAAAAGTTGCAGTTTTAAAATCATTAGCATTTTCATAATCAAAACTGGCAAATTCTATCTTATCGTTTTTTACTTTGTCAACAAACCCATTGCCAAGTACCAAACCTATTTTACCATAATCACCATAGAAGTATTCTTGTAGTAACGGCACAATCTTATTATTAAACGCATGGGCTAATGAGAGTTCTGTATGCACACCTACAAAATACGAATGCCCAATAGTATGATCTCTATCTATTAGCAATTCTATACGTCCATTAATAGTTTTTAAAACCTCTGAAAGCAAAACACCAGCAACCGCCTCACCTTCAATAACGGAGTAATCAGGCATCATTTCTTTAAACTCAAAACGACGACGTAAAGCAGTATCTAAGGCCTCTACAGAACGGTCAGCTGTATTCATGGTGCCATAAATATCTAGATTAGACGGTACACTAAATTCCTTTTTAGAGTACGGCAGTTTAATACGCAATTCATTTTTAGCCCCTGTACGTTTATCAACTTCAATCAACGTAATGAGCTCCCCAAAGATGGCGGACACATTACCACGGTTAATTTCATCAATAAAAATAGCATATCTATTATCAGGATCATTCTTAGCTTTAGTACATAACAATTTAAAGACACCATCTTCAATAGTATAGCCTAAGTCTTTAGCGTCTTCAGCTTCATTCTCTGGTAATACAGGTTTAATACCTTCTATAAAATCTTCATAGGCAAAAGACTGATGGAAGGTTACAAAGCTGTAATTTTTAATCACTTTATCAGGACTAGCCTCAAAATTATTAACCTTATCAAGCAAATCATACAATTCAGGTACCTGCTCTTTTAACTCCCCTTCTAATAAAGACCAAGATTTATCTTCATTTTTATCAAAAATAAAAGGAGCTTGCCGTTGCGTATAAGCCACGTTTTTAGACTCTATAATAGTGTGCATCTGCAACGTTCCCCAAAGTGTTGCTCTTATATTTTTAGATTCTGAAAGACTCGCTTTCTTTGCCACCCATCTGTTTTCTAAAATAGCGTTCACTCTAGCCGTACCAATTTCTAATAAGGCTAAAGCAATAACTTGCCACCATGTCAAATCCGATACAGATTCTTCAAAAAACTTATCATGCGAAATTGAGGTCTCTTCTAAAGTATAGTTATCAAATAGTCGATCTTTTAAATAAAAGGTTTTACCAGTACCTGGTGGGCCATAAAGTATCTGGTTCACAGCAACCTTATCACTAATAGCTAAGGTGGGCGTATCAAGATCACCTTTCATTATACCCATTAGATTTTCATAATAAAAGTTGTACTCAGCACTTTTAGAGTTATACTGTGTAACATCTGTAAGCGTTTTTAAAACGAGACTAAAAGTTGTCTGCCAATTCCCCTTTAATTTCCAATCTACGGTTCTACAACTCTTATAACCCGCTCTAGCAGTATTAAAAAAGTAATCTGAAGTTACCACACCATAGCCGAGTAACTCACCGCGTCCTCTTTTTACCACAACGATATCTCCAATCTGCATTTCGTTGCATATTTCATAATTAGCCGCAACATCGTTTCTTTTATCTCCTTCACCACCATAATTTTCCTTTAAAGCGTCAAACACATCTTCCTTACTCTCGTATTGCGACAAATCCCCTAATTTATCCCAACCAATAGCGACAATCCCTTCCTCGTAAAACGCATCCCAATGCTCGGCATTCCTGCCAGGTGCATAAAGCCAATACTTCCGACTTTCCTTAGCGCTATTCAAGGAATGACTTTTATGTTTCTCAAATCGTCTACTCAACTTATCCTGCATAGCATTAAATTCGTCTAACGTAATTAAATGTGCAGTAACTTCTAGGTTATTCTTTTTCTCTTCTACTATAGCTTTATTCACAATTGGAATAATGAGTTCCAAATCCTTTTCAATATCCAAAAGCATAGTAGTTAAATCTGTATAATTTTCAGAGCGCTGTTTGGTTACAAAATAAAATATCTTTTTATCGTAAGTGCCTTTCTTTTTTAATCCAAATAGGTCTTCAATTGGCCCCTCAGAAGCTTCAACAATATTTAAAACCGATTGATTCTGGTCATCATGAGGCGCATTAACTTGGGAAAACTCAAACTTATAATTATAGTGATCTCCTTTAGATGTAAAAATTAAACTAATACAATCTGCAGACGAGCCAGGGTAAGACACTGGCAATGTCCAAAATGTCGTGGCAAAATAATTTGATTTCTCTGTCCCAATAAAGTAATCAAGCTCTGTGCCTTTAGACGCATTTTGTCTTACCGAAAATGTAAAATCCTTAGTAGCGTCATGCTTTTGAAGCAACCAATTATACACTTGTTTTTCGTAGTCTCTATAATTAATCATTTTACTTTTTAGTTTTAGTAATCACAAACATTGAGATAATCTTTTTCACTTTTAAGCTTGTAATATAGGTTGAGTCATACACGTTTTACCATGAGAAGGCGTACCTGTTTTGTGACAATAATTCTCTGGATAGTCATAGTTTTTATAATACGCCCAAGATCTAAATGCATTATATGAATAAGGGCGTTCTGGATCAAAAGGAATTTCTTCACCTGATCTTATACAATAACCTATTGTTTGATTATTTTCTTCACTTTTAAAGTCTTCCTTTTTAATAACAAAATCGACCAATTCTGTATCACCCTTAAATTCAGCTCTTTCTCTTTCAGGTTTATCACTATACTTTTTCTCTAAAGATGTTTCTGTTTCTAAATCAAAATCCTCTAACTTTTTAGACGTATAGTTGTTACCACTAAACACATCTTCCGATATATCCATTAGAATTTTAGACTGCTGATAAACCTTCTGCAAACCAAATAGTTTTTTAGAGTATTGGGGCTTTTTAAGAAACACAATGTCACTTTGATTATATACTAAATCCTTAGTAAAGCCAAAGGTTTCTTCAAAAAGTTTATCAATAGGATTTAGCATAGTTTTTTGAAAATAAACACCATACTCTATATTATTAAGCATAGAATAACCATACAAATTAAGAGAAGTTATTAATCCTTCGCTTTCATTACAATAATGCTTCGCATGTAAATCTTTATTATATAAAATAGTGATGTTTTTAAAGCCTTTAAAAAACGTTAAATCATTTTCGTTAAAACTTCTATACTTAAACTCTTCATTTTTGCCAAACACAATATAGACTGCTATTTGGTGGGTGTCTTTTACTTTTTCTAACACGTCTTTAATGTGATCGTCTAATTTTATAAACGGTGAGATTAAAACTATATACTTTTTAGCATTCCATATAATGTCGGTCAGCTTACATTCTAAGTCGTCACCAGTTAAAAATGTACTCATAATAGGTTAATAATTTAATTGTTTTTATTACGCATGCCCTAAGCACTCCAATTGCTATACTCACCTTCGGCTTATTGCATAATCTCTTCTAAGATCTCATTGAGCTTCGATAAACTTACTTTTTTCCATAATTCTTTCATTACGGATAACCGTATTGTGACCTAGCTAATTCCACTTATCTAAAACTAATTAGAGCACCTTCTGACAAGAGTATTCGCTCAGCTCACTCTCTAATCATTTTACTACCCAATAACTTTAGGTGTTTTATTAATGTCAAATTGTTCTACTTCTTTAATATTATATAATTTATGGTGGTTTTTATTTGTTTTAAATGCAAAACCATTTGTTAATATACAATTGCCATTAATATCAATATCATTAATAAACTCATTGAATTTAATCGACTTACTTAATGGTATTTCACAGTCAAGATTTTTTATCATATAGGAAACCTTCGCAAATTCGGAATCTGCAACCTTCTTAGAATCAGTATGTTTAAACTTAGCATCATGAATCATAAAAACATCATTGAAATCTGGTGTTTTATCAGCGTTTTTATTTAAAAAAGAAATATCAGGCGCACTATCTTCATCAGCCCTTCCTTTAATTTTTATTCCATTACATAATTGGAATTTTTCTTTCCCACTTTTTTTACTTTTAATTGAAAAATATGGATAATTCTTTTTTAATCCAGGCGCTTTTGGAAAAAGAACACCATGCTTTTCCCCTGGAACTAATTCTAAATCATAATTAGCTTTTAAATCTTTCAAAATCCTTAGATAACAATAGAATTCATAAATATACTCTCGCTTGGTCTCTTCGTTATTAGAAGTTTGAATATGTGCTATTGTTTCATTAGAGTTACTCCATCTCGAAGCTTTTCTTAATGCAATAGCATAATCTTTAATCTCTTTTAGACGATCGTCTATATCTTTATATTTATTGGCCATCTTCTATTTTCAAAAAGTTTATTGAATCTAATTTCAGAACTTGTTCTCTGATGGTTCTCAAGTATATCTTTTATAGTACTTTGAGTTATTTCAGAATAAGCTAAAACCTCTTCAAATAATTCTGCTTGCTGTATAATAGTATCTCCTGAATTTATTTCACTCATCTTCAAACTTTCTTCGAAAACATCAAGTTTATCAGTTAAACCAGTCCTATCTCTAAAACCATCATTATCAAAACCAATTGAAGATGAATCAATAACATCTAATAAATCATTTTCTAATATTGCTTTTGAAGCAATTAGGAATTTCCCTAATTCCAAAATATGATTGTTTAAATAATTATTCAAAAATCGAAGACCTATAGAACACGTAATATCCTTCAATTCTGGTGTGTTAAATTTTTCCATCGCAATTAAAATAAACTCTAATCGATTCTCTTGTGGCAAGGCGTGAATCAATCTTCCCAAAACAGTTCTAGAGGCATATATTCTCTCCTTGTACAGTGTTTCGAAGTCATTTTTATTTAACGCAGTTATTTTATTCGCAAAATGGCGTTGTGGATCTTTGTAATTTTCTATGCCAAGCAAGCTATAGGTATAATCTTCTAAATAAGGAGTCTCTTCAAACTCTCCTTTATTTATTAAATTAATTTTATGATTGTAAAAGATTAAACTCTCACCCTTTTTTAAAGCTTTCTCTTTTTCATCTCGTTCTCTTTGATTTAAATCAGAAGATTTTGCATATTCAGCAGGTGATACACTTTCAACTTTCGCTTTGTATTTTAAAACAAAATTATCTGCTTTAACATTAGAATGTTTATTATTCTGATAACCAAGCAGAATTATTTCATCATCTTTTTCGGGCCTAATAGTTTTGTTTTTGCTGACAACCTCAACTACACCAGCTTTAGATAACTTGAACTGTTCATCATTAAACATTCTGTTAGTATGGTAGTTTGTTGTATTTAACATGTAATGTCCAACCATTTGCAATTTATATTTTAGTTTGAATAAAATCAAACATCGGTTTCAGTACTTCAAAGCTTACATCATCTAATTCTGGCACAATTTCTTGAGCAAACCTCATTTTAGATGAATCACTTATCTCTAATATTTGAGAACCGCCAACTCCGCTTTTTAAATTAAAGTTTCCTTTGGTTTCATCTGAGTAAAAAAGATGTTCCATTTCTACCTTAGCTTCATGTTTAAAAGTAGTTTTTGTTGCCTCGTCTTTAATAGATTGCTTTTTGATAATATCTATGTCTGGAATTGGAATTAAAAAAGCAAAACAGTTTTTATCTTCAACTTTTTTACAAATACCCTTGAAAGGATCTGCTTCTAGCAATTCTCCTTCAATTTTTAAAGAATTCCACTGATTATAGGCTTCATCAAAATCAAATAAACCAAAAATAGGTTTTCCTCCCATTTCTGTTTGAAATTTATGGCTATTAAGTATTTTCCTAAGATAATCGCATCCAAAACCAAAACAAATATCAAATGGAATTTCAAAATCATACAACCTATTCCATGCTTCATATAAAATAATAGGATCTGTATCTCCTTCAGTAAATAAGATTGGCTTTCCTTGACTATGCGTATGCATAATACTTAGTAATTGTTTATCGTAATTAACTTTAAACAATTGACTCGATAATTGATTAACAGCAAAATTCTTACCTACTTTATGACATTTTAATTCGTTTTCATGAAACCTGAATAGATTTACTCTCTTTTCTAAATCACCTACCAAGGTTACAGCACTATGACTGCTCATTAAAACATGATTAGTTTTAGCAGAAGCATCACTAATTTCATTTACTTGAATCAAAAACTTGTGTTGCCATTCTGGGTGTAGAAAAGAGTCTGGTTCGTCTAAAAGTGTGATACAATTCTTGTCTTTAAATAGCTCTGTTAATGCGTAGATGTATATGGATTGAAACTGACCATCACTAAATTGGTCTATTTGTATTTTTTTACCTGAAGTTAGCGTTACGCCTAATTTTATATCCTCTAAATATCCAATAGTCTTTAAATTATCAAAGGCTATAAATAGCTCTAATGGACTATAATCCTGAAATGATTCTTTAAAATGATTGAAACCTTTAAAAAGTATATATGCATCATCATTTATCTTTCCTTCGTTTCTAATACCAAACAATGGAGCATTATTCTCCACTAACCAAATTTGATTTAATAGAATTTTAAAATAACCTGCTGGAGACCAAAATCGTTTTCCTTCATCAAACTCATCAAATTCAAACTTAGCTTTGTCTTTAGCATAGTCTGGCCTTTTAAAATCTAATCTTATTTCATTACCAATAGCTGTAATTCCTAGCTTTTCTTTTATGAAAACTTTCGCTTTATTAGTGTCTTCTTGTAATAATATAACACTTAACAATAAAGATTTGTAATGATTATCTATACCTGTAAAGCACCTAGTGACTTCACTTAACAAGTTTTCATTTTTTCTATTCTTATCTAAAAGTTTTTTATGATTTTCGTTGGTAGACTTTAAAAGACTACCAATAGTTTTATTATGACCAGAATAGTATACTAATATATTTGCAGGTAATTTTGATTTATCTGGAATAATAACTTGTGCTTCCTGATCAATCCATTTTACATCTTGCCATTCTAAAAAAACAGATTCGTTATCTATTTCATAGCTTATCGTATAATTGAAAGAGATTGGATAATCTTCTTCAGATAAATGCTTAAAAATTTCTAAAATAGCTTCAAAGAAATTAGATTTACCTGTTCCATTTTTACCAACAAATACTTCTAAAAAATTATCTCCTTCAAACGTAACTTTAAAGTCTTGTAAATTTTTATAAGTTCCTTTTATGTGTATTTCCTTTAACCTCATAATTAAACCATATTATTAGGTTCAAAAACCTCCCTCAAACAACTCTGCATTAACTGCTCACTATGTTCTTTGCTTTGTTGTACTTCTTGCTCTAACCTATCACATAAATCCATTAAAGTATTCACTTTTTGAACTATTGCTTTTTGTTCTTCTAGTGGCGGAAGAGCAAAAGCTTGATTTCTTATTTTTACTCTAGATATATTTGGTTGCGCTCCACCTTCACCTTGATTAATAAAAGTATCTCTTAATGCTTTAAGAAGTATATGAAGATAAGAACTACTGATACAAGAAAAAGGAGTACACGCACAAACAGCTTGGTTTGTTGTTCCTTTAACATTTAATATAGCTGTTTTACCTATTGTTGCTCCATACATGGCTATCAGTACATCTCCTGGTTTATTTAATCTTACAGATGACTTTTGTATTGCTAAGTCTGTTATTTTTTCTTTTGATTCAAAATCAATTATTCCATTATTTAATTCACCAGATTTAAACCAATTTATTTCTCCATCATAAAATGATGAATTTGAGCGTAAAGGTGTTGAACCCGCTCCCCAATCCCCAATTTCTCCTAACCTTACCATCTCCCATTTCTTTGGCAAATTAATCAGTTCTTCTTTTTTAATTTTAGAAAGTGGTTTTTCTCTTCTAATCTTCTTTTCTTTAATTAAGTTGTCTTTTTCTCCTTTTAATTGTTCTAAATATTTTGAAGCAGATTGAATTTCAGAGTTTTCAACTCTCCAGTTAGTTGTTAATTCACCTTTAACTGCTAACTTTAAAAATAGCCCCTTTAATTCTCTTGCATTTTCTGATATAATAGTAAGTTCTTTAAAATGTTTTAGTAACTGCTTATTTTTTAAAGATTCGGATAATACATTTATAAACTTGTCTTGTATAGAAGAAATCTTTTTTTCAGTAATTCTATTTTTTTTAAACAAAACTTCTGGACTCTCCAAAGTATCTGTCTCTTGGTGTGGGTTTTTAATATCCAAATTGTAGCCTCGTTTTTTAATCTCCTCAATAGAGACCTTCCAAGCTTGTGTATTTTCTTCACGATTATTCCACCATGCTTTTTCTGCATTAAATTCTTCAATATTGATAGGTTTTCCTTTGTTATAGCTTTTTACACCTTCGGGATAAGGATGCTCAAAATACCAAACCTCTTTTGTTGGCGTACCTTTTTCAAAAAACAACAAATTGGTTTTAATACCTGTATATGGATTAAATACACCATTTGGCAAACGTACAATGGTATGTAAGTTACATTTGTCTAGCAACTCTTCTTTTAGACGCGTTTTCATACCTTCGCCAAATAAGGTGCCGTCTGGTAAAACAATAGCGCAACGTCCTTTGTCTTTTAATAGCTTAATGATTAGGGCTAAGAATAAATCGGCTGTTTCTTTGGTTCTAAACTTTTTAGGAAAATTGGTTTCGGTACCATCTTCTTCTACACCACCAAAAGGTGGGTTAGAGAGGATAATATCTAGTTTATCTTTGGCTCCCCAATCGGCATAAGGTTTGCTTAGTAAGTTGTCTCTTCGTACTACAGGTAAATCGAAACCATGTAACATTAAATTGGTGGTACATAGTAAATGTGGTAAAGGTTTTTTCTCAATACCACGTATCGATTTTTGTAAGATGTCTCTGTCTTTTGGTGTTTTTACTTGATTACGAACGCCATCAATAGTACAGGTTAAAAATCCACCTGTTCCGCATGCAGGATCTAATACGCTTTCTCCTAATTGCGGATTAATCATATCTACCATAAACTGCGTTACAGCTCTTGGTGTGTAATATTCACCCGAAGAACCTGCAGATTGTAAGTCTTTTAAAATGGTTTCGTAAATATCATTAAATACATGTCGTTCATTTGTGCTATTAAAATCGATCTCATTAATCACGTTAATTACTTGACGGAAGAGTGTTCCGTTTTTCATAAAGTTATAGGTATCGTCAAATACCGAACGAATAATTTTTGCTTGCGGACTTATAGTAATATCCAACTCTTTCAACGCAGGAAACAACTCGGTTTCTATAAAATCCATTAAAGCATCACCTGTTAAGCCTTCATCATCTGCAGCCCAGTTTTGCCATTTTAAGTGCTCAGGAATTGGGCTTTCGTAATTATCTATAGTGATTTCCCATTCTTCTTCTTTATCTGCAAATATTTTCATAAACAGCATCCAGACCATTTGAGAAATACGTTGCGCATCTCCATCTACTCCTGTGTCTTTACGCATAATATCGCGTATGCCTTTTATGTTGGTTGTTATGTTACTCATTAAGCTATGTTATATATTTCGTTTTCTAATTCTTTTATGGCTTGGTCAAAATCTTTTTTCTTGCCAAAGGCTCTTACCAATTCAACGGCAGAACCCATTTGGCTTAAAGGTTGTACTTTTAATACAGAACCTTGCTCTATGGACACAATGCCTTCTTTTTCGTATTTATCTAATAAACTATTTAAAACCTTTTGTGCGGTTTCGCTATATTTAGTAAAGTAGTTGCGTTTACGGACGTTGTTAGCACGCTCTTGTCGTGTTAAAGCTGGTTGATCGAAGGCGATGTGGCAGATTAAATCGAAATCGTCTAAATCTTGCCCTACATCCTCACGTAATGCTTCTAGCAACACACCGTGTTCTGCTAGTTCTCGTATTAATTCTTCTTTCTTCTCAGATGCGTTCCATTTTTGGATAAAATCATCTAACGATGAAAACTCTTTTTCTATATTTTTCTTAGAGTAATCTTTTAATGATTCTGTAATGAGCTTTCCGTCTTTACCATAATACTGTACACGCTCATTAACAACAGAGACAGGTATTTGATTCACATAATATTTACGTACCTCTTCATCTTCTCCTATACCAATATCAGGACGCGTTGGTTGAAATTCTTCTAGGTCATTAGGTTCACCATTATCAGATTCTGTTGGATCAATACTATCTGGTGGCACCACTGGTTCATCAGGTTCTGGTTCGTAAATTTGTACAGGATCACCATCAAAATCTGGTCTAGCAAATATATTGGTGGCTTTTCTAAAATCCATAATTGTAAAATAGACTTTACCTTCTGCTTCCCTGATTCTCGTTCCTCTACCAATAATTTGTTTAAACTCGGTTACCGATTGTATGTTGGATTCTAAAACTATAAACTTTACCATCTTGGTATCAATACCAGTCGTCAACATTTTAGAAGTGGTTGCAATGACAGGAAAACGTTCTTCAACATCTGTAAAATTATCCAACTCTTGTTTTCCAACCTCATCATCGCCTGTTATTTTCACACAATAGTTCCAATGTTGGGCTACTAAGTCGGCATTCTCATTTATTAAGGCTTGTCGCATTCTATTCGCATGGTCAATATCGGTACAAAACACGATGGTTTTCGCGTAACGATCAGTCGCTTTTAAATACTCTGTAATTTTCTTTGCGACCACTTCTGTACGTTCGTCTATAGCTAAGGTTCTATCGTAATCTTTTAAATTGTAAATACGGTCTTCTACTTCATTTCCGTATTTATCTAGTAAACCAGCAGTTGGTCTCCATCCGTCATCAACACTTGTTGTAATTCTCACCACTTTATATGGTGCTAAAAAGCCATCGTCAATACCTTGTTTTAAAGAATAGGTATAAACAGGTTCGCCAAAATATTCCATATTAGAAACATCTTTGGTTTCTTTAGGTGTTGCGGTTAAACCAATTTGTGTCGCTGAAGAAAAGTAAGTTAATACATCACGCCAAGCCGAAGCTTCAGAAGCAGAACCTCTATGACACTCGTCAATAACGATTAAGTCGAAAAAATCTGGGCTAAATTCTTTGTAGGCATTTTTATCGTCGTCCGTACTTGTTAACCCTTGATATAGGGCAAAGTATATTTGATAAGATTTATCAATCTTTCTGTTTTTAATAATGTGCATGATATCGTTACCAAAAGGTGAAAAGTCACCATTTTTGGTTTGCGTTAATAAAGCATTTCTATCGGCAAGAAATAAAATACGTTTCTTAACTCCAGTTTTCCATAAGCGCCAAATAATATTAAATGCCGTATAGGTTTTTCCTGTACCTGTAGCCATAACTAAGATAATCCTATCCTGGCCTTTTGCTACAGCTTCAATAGTTCTATTCACTGCATTTTGCTGATAATATCGTGGTGTCATACCACTATCATCTGCATAATAGTCTTTCTCTACAATTTCTTGCGCTTGCGGTGTTTCAATATTAGTGTACGCTAAATACTTTTTCCATAAGGTTTCCGGTGATGGAAAATGATCTAAAGTTAACTCTTGTTCTAATGCTCCCGATGTATTGGTTTTATCATGAAACACAAAAGAATCTCCATTAGATGTAAACACAAATGGTAGTTGCAGAATTTCAGAATACTCTAAGGCTTGCTGCATACCATGTCCTACAGCTTTCTTATTGTCTTTAGCTTCAATAATAGCTATCGGAATGTTGGATTTATAATAAAGAATATAATCGGCACGTTTATTTCTTCCTCTAGTATATAAATTGCCTTGCACTATGATTCTGCCATCAGTAAAAGACACTTCTTCTCTAACTTGAGTTCTCATATTCCATCCTGCTTTCTGAATCGCTGGATTAATAAACTTACTGCAAATATCCCTTTCTGAGAGTTCTTTTTTATTCATATATAAGCATTAGTTATTATACGGCTAAATAACCGCAAAACTATCTGTCAGTTAAAATTGAATTGTAGGGGAGTTAAAGATAGCAAAACCCTCAAGGTTTCAAAATGTAACTTATAATATTTTCATATAATAATCGAAAAGCAAACCACTTTAAAAACTATAGAAAAATTGTGCATATGGTATGTCGATTCCTACAGGCTAACAAACATAATTCAAAGCAAATTATAGACCTTACGGTATACCGTAAAAAAGAATTGAAACGTTAAGCGAAGCTTGTTTTATAAATCCTAAGTCATATATAATAAAACTGTGCCTATAATTTTTATTAGTTTTTATAAGGCTTGTATAATATAATTGGTTTTTAACATTGATTAATGTTAATTCATTGCCTGTGCAACTGAAAGCACATAAAATCCCAAACATTAATTATCACTAGTTTTCTTAGATAAGGCTCCTATATATTCTATTATGGGGATATCTAAACCAACATTAACAAACCCGTTATCTAGTTTTTTATCTACTAATGGGCTTGCATAACCAATATTTACAGCTAACCCATTGAAAAAAGTTAGCCCAATACCCGCGCCAAATATGGCGTAATCAAAACCATCCTCAGATTTTAAATCCACCAAATTATAAAGTAAACCTGAACCATAAGCCATTATATATAAATCACTTATCAATGGTTCTTGTTGTGGTCTGCGCCAAATTTGTTTTCTATACCCATAGTAATTGAAGGATTCACCAGCTTCAAAGCTATGGGTGTATTTCCAGTTCCATAATTTCCATTTAATTCCTAATTTTTCAGATGCAAAATACAAATCGTTTATGTCTTGCGTATTACCATTTGCGTCTAACCCTAAATTATTACCGCCATCGAATGATGCATAGTTAGTACCTATACTAAAAAAGGGACTCACATAATTCAGTATACCTTTGCGTTTTATTGACCCTAAATTAGCATCAATGGCTGTAATTAAAGATGCAATATCTACATACAAATAACCTCTTTGTTCGGCAACATTTGGTTTCACTTCATCTTCTCTAATTAACGTCCCATTTTCATCTGCGTATTCTACAATGGTGTAATCTAATAAAAACTCTAAGACATTAGATATCACGTCATTATTAGTATACTGATTTTTTGCTACATCAATAAACTCAAATAAAATATATTTCATAGCATTGTATTGCGCTTTGGTCATTGTAAACTCTTTAAATTTTGATTTTTCTAGACCCTTATAAAAATTAAATAGTTGAACAAAAACCTCTGAATTATCATTGAGATAAGTTTTAACACCGATAATGTCTTCCTTTAATTTAGCATCCATAGTATAACCAAAAGTATTTTCTAAATTACTAAGCTCTTTGCTAAGCTCAGCAGCCGAAGATGTATAGATGGAGTTTAGCAATGTATCTAACTCCTCTCTTAAAGCGTAAGGATTAGAAGTGGCTGTCGTCACAGTATTTCCTATATCTTTAAGTTGACTTGCCAAATCTAAAAATGCTGTTATCTTCGCTTCTAATAAAACTCTTTCTGATACCCAATGTGCTTCATCAACACCATTATTTGCCTTTATAGCCTTAAGGTAAGCATTGTCGTTCTTGTACCAAGATTTATAGTACTCATTATCTAAAGATTCTTTAAACTTGAAGGACTTTAAGAGTTCATCGTTACTATTAAGCAGAATATCTAAACACATATCCATTCTAATATTAAAAATTTTCACTTCATCGGTACGAATTTTTGTACCTCCATCGCCTTCTAGTTTAACTTTTGTTAAATCGTTTTGACTTTTGTCTGCATATAACGTTAATCCATAAACAAAGGCAAACTCTGCAGAACGTTCCACAATTTTTTTAGTCATTATCGTTTTATTCTTTCCGCTTGTGAGTTCGTCCATTAGGTTGTAGAGGTAATTATATGTCGCAAAATTATTGAGGCGTTTTTTATAATTAGAATTATTAAATTGACGAACAATGGTATTGCGAAACACACGCTGTTTAATTTCTATTTGTTTTTGCTGTATGAGGGCAGTTAAAATCTCAGTATCGATGTTTCCTTTTTGAACGAAGGAGTCATTACCTGTTAATTGAAGTTTTGGTCCGTCTTGGGCGTATGTCATTAAGACTGTGATGCACATAAGCATAGTACCTAGAAGTTTTGTTCTCATAATATGGTTGGTTTTAATTAATAATTCAAACTAAAAGCGTTGAGTAAAGCACACCTAAATAAGCAGCTTAAACAATGACCGTATCCTCCAGCACCACAGACACAGGCCTATGATCGCTAGAAATAGTCTTACTGTTAGAATCGGCATTCACCCGCTCAAAAATCTCATGCTCCACTTGCCCTGCCTTAGCATTCACTTTTAACGGAAAACGACCATTGCACAAAGGTTGACTCACTAAAATATGATCAATAAGCAAAGGGTTTTTACTGGCTGGAATTTTGAGAATAGGATCTCTATAGCGTGCAGTCCATCTAAGATCTTTAGCCACATCAAACAACACGTGGTTAAAATACTTTTCGGCTAAAAGAACTTCGCCTTGCAGATTCTGTATCAAGTCAAAAAACAAATAATTAGACTCAAAATAATCTTGTCCAGGCCCATCATTACAATCTCCTAAAATCACTAAAGCAGGGGCTTCTAACTGTCTAAACTTCGCATCAACATAATGCCGAATATTACGGGCTTCAGTAGCGAGCTTTACGCGAGCTTTTAAAGCAGTGTTCACATAAGCTCCAGTGAGGTTCTGCTCAGCATCATAAGTAATGGGTTCTTTATTAATCTTAGATTTAAGATGCACACCAATGCATTCAATTTCTTTACCGTTAGCCAATTTATAAATCAACACTTGCGGCTGACGGTAATGCTCATGGTTATCGCGTTCAAACTGGCCCCAATAATTGACCTGCCAATTTTCACCACCAATAAAAGAATGCCAAACTGTAGCGGCTTGTATACGGCATTGCGATAATACTGAAGGCTTTACCAAATACCACACCCATTGCGTACCACGCATATCGTAACCATAATCCCGATCCCGATCTCCCACCTCATCATCTGAACCTTTTAAAAGCACAGGCACCCAAGTATTATTTAAGACCTTATCGCAAAAGTCAATAATCTTAGCTTCCCCTTTTGGACCTTCAACAACCAATAGTATGTCGGCATTAATTAGAGTAATAATGGCTTTAACACGCCCAATCCGTTCTAAGACATCTGCAGAGGGATGGTCTTCAATAAGTTGCTGACTGTGCTTGACATTCCAAGTTGAAATTTTTAGTGACATAATGCGCTGATATGATGTTAACTAGTGATAAAAATAATTATTATATATACAGCAAACCATACCTAGTACTGGGTAAACTTGCTGGCGTTTGTCAACAACGAATGATATAAATTCATACGGCTAAGGATACCATATCTAAGGGATGTAATAAAACTACAAATAATAGTTAATCCTCTGACAACAAAAAAGATAAAACACCATATTCATCTTTATAATGCATTTTTCACATCTAAAGAGGAAAGATATTCCCATCATCTAATCCCTAATCCGCCCAAAACCAACCAACAAAAAATCCCGCAAAGGAAACCAATGCGGGATTCAATCAAAACCTAAAAGCTAAAGGCTAACAAAAGCCAAAAGCTAAAGCCCAACAGCAATCTTCATACTGTGACCTTGCGAAAGCTCATAAAGCTCACCGTTCACCATCTGAAAAAAGACAATAGCCGTAGCACCAAGAAGAACGGTCGTTACTGGGACTGGAGCAAACGCCGTTAGATCCGTCGTTAAACTCGTAGCAGCTCCAACCATACCACCAATGGCAATAGCATTGCTGTAGGTCACAACACCGATACCATTAGGTGTATCCGCTACAGGAACATAGCCTTTGGTAGCAACATCCCACTCATAATTGCTCATATAACCAGACGCTAAAGCAAGTTTAAAATGCGTAGCACCTGCTGGAATATTAACGTAAGTATCAGTGTTAAAATCAGGAATATCCCAAGTAACACTATCTCTACTCGCATTAATCACAGGTCCGTCGGATGGAGCATTAAAATTGGCATCAAATGGTTTAGAAATATTAAAATCCAAACCAATAAATTGCGTCACGTTGTCAACTACATTATACAAGCGTTGACCACGCAAGCCTACTCCATTGCCTACAATACCCCTAAACTTTCCCGTAACACGAGAACTGATATAAGAGTCAGCAACCAAACGCGAAATAGAAGCAAATGCAGATCTAAAAGCTTTACCACACTTGGCAGCTCCTCCAAATTCTTGCATGTTCTCACGGGTTCTAATGTACTCAGGATCGTTCATTATACGATTCCTGCTAACACGGTTTTTAGTCTTTACAAAAGACTCACCGTTCTTTCTGTAAAAGGTTAACCCATCTAAGGTACCTTCTAATCTGATAAAAGAATTATTCTTGGCCATAATATTAAGATTTATGATAGGTAGAACTTTATGGCATCAAGCCCAACCAATCTGGTTAACGTTGTTCAAACCATTTGAACATACGATAGATGAGGGATTACAGTTGCAAACAATACCGGTAATTATTAGTAAGCGAATTCACAATCCACTAACCAACTGTTTACCAAACATATATAAAATATTTTAAATCGTAACCAACTCATTTTCAAGTATTTTCAATAAAACTTAAGATTTTCAGAAAATTTTCTATTTCAATAGCCTGTTTTGAAACCTTTTTTGAAAAATTATCACCCAAACCCGAATAACCTTTGAGAATTTCATAAAAATGCATACCAGCCGCTCAACAAAACCACAAAGCACTAAATAACAACAACTTAAACACCCCTAACACGGCACTCATCAAGCATCAAGCTTCACACTACCACTTCAAACCCCACACTCTACACTTCACTCTTCACTTTGCATTTTGCACTTTGCGCGTTGCACTTCAAACCATCACCAAAAAACCACAAGCGCATCATAAGCGCATCATAAGCGCATCATAAGCGGGTCATAAGCGGGTCATAAGCGGGTTAGCTATAGTTTTTTCCTACAAGTCAAAAATGGTGTCATAAATTAAGCAGGTAGAATATTCTAATCTAGGTTCTATAGATAAAAAGAAAACAGGCCAAGAAGCCCCAGAAAATATGAAAAACACAAAAAGGCAATTATTTCTAATTGCCTTTTATCACCACATGCACTTACGATTATAGTATTCCCTAAAATATTTAATTACGATAAGTGCAGGGCTGTACTGTATATAGTGTTGTATTATATAACTCCTAAATCTTTGGTTATCGCTACCAAATGTATAGCATTATTAGCTTTAAACTGCTCGCGCAATTTATTTAATCGTTTTTCAATAGTGCTTAAGCTATTAGGTGTAATACCATATAACTTAAGATTACTGCTAATGTCATCTTGAGACTGACCTTGCGATATCATTTTTAATAACCTAATATCATAATCGTCTATTTCTAATTGCGACTTAGGGCTCAGCGCCTTTGCTACTTGTGGTGAGACATAAATTGCATTATCAGCCACCGCTTCTATTGCCGCTGCCAGTTCAATACTACCTTTTCGATCTTTACAAACATAGCCATTAATATGATAGGTATTAAGCAAGCTTCTAATCTTTTGAAGCTGATCTTTCATAGAATACACTATAATGGGCAAATCTGGAAATTCTTCGCGTAACTTCTCTATAAGCATCTCACCCGATACAAGGGTTGTATCTCTATGATCTTGCTTAAAGGAGAGGTCTGTAATGAGTAAATCGAAAGGGTGAGCATCTAAAACTCCTTTTTTTAGTTTTAAATACGCTTCATCACAGTATTGCGATTTCTCAATCGATTCCACGTGCAATTCACCTAATATCTTAGTGATATTAGCAAGAACAGCATCATGGTCTTCATTAATTAAAACGTTCTTAAACATTGTTACAGCGTTATTTTGGCTTTAAACCCTTTATCTAGATTGGTTTCAAAAGTAATACTTCCGTTTATAGATTGAATACGGTTTTCCGTATTCTGCAGTCCATTTCGTTTTTTTAACGTCGTTCCTACTCCATTATCACTGTAATTAACCTGAATGCCTTTATTGTCTTTTATAAACATTATAACCACAATAGACGCACCACTATGTTTTTTCATATTGATTAATAACTCTTGTAAAACGCGGTATAGTGTAAGCTGTTTTAACTGCGGAATGGTATCCCAAGCGATGCCGGAAAGTCCCTTAATGATCACATTGGTCTGCATATCATTATAGCTTTCTAATAATTCTTCTAAGTACTCTACAAACGGATAGTCGGCATTTAAAACACTATGCTTTTTAGAAATATCTCTTGTTTTGTGGTATAAATTGTGTAGCTCATTTTTAAGAACCTTATGTTTTAAAGCTTTATTTTCTAGCCTAGTCATGACCTGAAAAACATCGCTGGCAATCTCATCGTGAATCTCTTTAGAGATGCGCGATTCTGTAAGAAACACTTGTTGTAATTTTTCTTTTCTATGCCGTGCTCTTAATATAAAATACAAAAACACCGAGACTAAGGCTATAAAGGATGCTATTAAAAGGGCGTAGATGGTTTTAGACTCTTGCTTTTCTTTTTCAAGTTGACTTTCTAAAGCTGCTCTTTTGTATTCGGAATTATCATATTTAAGGAACGCAAATTGATTTAAACTTTCTTGTGTCGCAGCATAAAGACTATCGTTTAACTGTTTATAAGCTCTGGCTAAAGGATCATCACTTAGCTTTACTAACAAGCTTAACGCCTTGTTTTTATAAGAGGCTGAATTGAGAGATTTGGCAAGTTGAAGGGATTTTAACGCGTATAATTTAGAAGTATCTGTGTTATGTATGCGGTAATAATACGCTGCTAAATGCGAATAACTGGTGTAGATGGTAGAACTGTCTTTTTGGGACTGTCTTAATTCTAAGGCTTTAGTCATTAGAGTCAACCCATTGGCATGATTTAAACGCGATGCGATAACGCCATAATTATCTAAAATAAGTGCCTGTGTAATGGTATCGGGTATGCGTGGTAACAAGTGATAGGCTTTTAGTATGTCTGTTTCGGCACTGGTTAAATCATTAAAATTTAGATGTACAAGGGATAAATTATTATAAATCTTAGCACTGTCGGATGCAGACTCAGCCATCTTAAAAGCGTTGTTATATAACTCTATAGCTTTGGGCTTATTCTGTTGCTCTGCATACATTAAGCCCAACAGATTATAGAAACTTTTTCTGGTAGCCTCAGTATAGGCTGAACGCGTCATTGTATCTAACAGACCTAAGGCTTTTACTGCGGTTTCTTCACTTTTTATGTACTCTCCCTCTTTGTAGGCGATACTCGCTAAATAGTATAAATAATTTGTGGCGTCACCGCTATCTCCTTGCTTTACCGCGCTGTGATAAAGGGTATTAAAATAGTTTTGAGACTTAAATAAATCTGAAGCATTCTGTGGCCGTAAGGCTAAGGCTCTATAGTAGTTTAAGCTATCTTTTTGTGATTGTGCAAATGCCTTGTGAGTGCATACTACTAACAGCAGAATGTAAATAAATAGAAATGACCTAAAGATTGGTTTCATGGCTCTAAAATAACAACAAAATATTACTTAGTGTTAATTATGAAGGTGGGTAATGGGGATTCATTTTGCATCCTCGTCATACCGTTTATGTTAAGGCTTCATATTAAATGGAATACGCCACCCACACCTGCTTTAAAGGAAGTGAAAAGATAATGGAAACTGACCCTATGCACACAACTACGCTATCATTATCCAAATCATCAGAGTCTAACTAGAAATAGGTATTGCGTTAGTATTTCTATCAAATGAGAAAAGCCATCTGTCTTATAAGACTTATTTTCGAAGGTATAATACTAAAAATCAAATTATTATGAAACATCTAGAATATAGTGACCCGAACGCAAAGCATGAGTTAGACTTTTTGAAGGCCTACCAGAAAAAAGGCTACAACCATAACTTTAGAGTAGAAGACCAAAAGCTAATCGCCTCAGGTGAAGACACCACTTATAGTCCTGAAGAGGTTTTTATTGTTGCTGAACACCGTTACGAAGGTATGAGCGATCCCTCTGATCAATCTATCCTCTATGTGATGACTACCAAAAATGATAAAAAAGGAACCATCCTTAATGCTTACGGCCCTGCTGCCGATTTAGATATCCATGAATTTATTGAGGCCATTCCTGAAAAGAATAAGAGCCATGATGATAGTATTTTAAATATGGACTAATCCTATGTTTGGCAACTTAGTGTATCTAATTACACTATAGCTGAACAGCTTCTGAGGTCATTGGTATTATAAACGATACCCTCTAAGTTAGCTTAGATATTCTAACAGAGAAAGACACCTAGATAAACGCGCGTCTATATCTTCTTTTAGAGACACTTAGAAAACATATTGCTTTGATATTTAGTTTATTTAAAACTAATCAATTGAGCAAAAAAATTGTGTAATTCGATTAATAAGCATGAATTGTTATAATTAATTTTAGACTATAAAATAACACTTACAGTGGTGTACCAACAGTATAACACTGTACTAAAACCTTATAATTATGGCACTATTTGATAAGAAAACAGAAGAAAAATTGAATGACCTCATCGAGAAAGCTTACGATGCTGAAAAAGGATTTAAAAAAGTAGCAGAACATACTGATAATCCAAGATTAAAAACGTTTTTCCTGAATAAGGCACGTGTACGAAGTCGTTACGTCAATGAATTAACCACCACGCTTCGAGAAAGCGGTATGGAGATCACACAACGCGATGGCAGTTGGTCTGGTTCATTGCATAGAACTTGGATAGATACCAAAGCATTCTTTTCTATGGATAACGATGAATCAATGCTAGAAGAAGTACGGAATGGCGAAAAACAAGCCATTGAAGATTATGATGATATTCTAAACAATTACGAGTTAAACCCCACGGTGCGCGGTTTATTGTTAACTCAAAAAGCTGAGGTACAGGCGAGTTATAATAAAGTCGATTACCTAGAAGGCATTCAGTACTAGCCGTATGTCGTTAAAAATAATTTAAAGGGTTTGGTGTGCACTAGCTGTGCATCAGCCCTTTTTCTACATTATACCAATTGATAATCCGTACATAACACCGCATTAAACCTATTATTATGACTACACCTAAGACATTTCCAAATCAAGACCAAGAATTACCTGGAAAACAACATAAGATGACTCCAGAACCAGAAGTGATCCGTGAGGATTACAAAGGCAGTGATAAATTAAAAGACAGCGTTGCGCTTATTACTGGTGGAGATAGCGGTATTGGCAGAAGTATTGCTGTGCACTTTGCACGCGAAGGTGCCGATGTTGCTATTATTTATCTTTCTGAGACCGAAGATGCGCAAGAAACGCAGCGTTTGGTAGAACGTGAAGGGCAAACTTGCCTCATATTAAAGGCAGATTTACAACATACGGATGCTTGCCAAAAGGCTGTTGAAGCCTGCCTCAGTAAATTTGGAAAACTTAATATACTGGTCAATAATGCTGCTGTGCAGTTTCCTAAAGATACGATTACAGATATTTCAATGGAAGATTTTGACACCACTTTTAAGACCAATATATACCCTTATTTTTATTTGTCTAAAATAGCTTTAGAACATTTAAAAGAAAACGATTGTATTATTAATACCAGTTCTGTTACCGCCTATAGAGGCAGCAATCATTTAGTGGATTATGCCAGTACAAAAGGCGCCATTGTGAGTTTTACGAGATCCTTATCTAAGCAATTGGCAGACGCTAAAATTAGAGTGAATGGCGTTGCGCCTGGTCCTATCTGGACACCTTTAATTCCGGCCTCATTTGATGATGTTAGTGATTTCGGAAAAGACACTCCATTAGGACGCGCAGGCCAGCCTAGTGAAGTCGCACCAGCCTATGTGTTTTTGGCCTCTAAAGACGCCAGTTATATCACAGGACAATTTATACATATTAATGGAGGTGAAATTATAGGCAGCTAAGCTCGCCCCCTTACTACAACGTATAAACGGCCAAATCATATGTTCGCATTAGAACATTTAACCACACATAAGACTTTTGTATTATGAACACTTCCACATTAGCAATCATAGGTTCGGGTCCTACCGCCATATATACACTGCAGCATATTCTCAACAATTCTGAGGCCGTCCGTAACGCATTTCATCTGATTTCAATATTTGAAAAACAGTCTAAAATGGGTTATGGCATGCCTTTTAATCCTGAGTTTACCGATAAATATAATTTATCTAATATTTCATCTGAAGAGATTCCTGAATTACCTCAAACACTAGCTAATTGGTTAAGTGCACAAGATCGTGACTATTTAAAGGATTTGAATGTTGTTGAATTTCCAATCAAAGCTACTGAAGTGTATAGTCGTATTGCACTAGGAGCTTATTTTAGAGCTCAGCTAAAACTTTTGATTCAAAGCTTAAGGCGTAAAGGGTTTACCATTGCAACCTATCGCAACCACAACGTTATTGATATTAAAACGAGTAGTCATACCACAGTTGAAGTTATCACCGAATCGCATCGTTTTAAATGTAACAAGTTAATTATTGCAACCGGGCACCATTGGGAAAACAAAGACCATTCAGAATCTGGATATTACGACTCCCCTTGGCCCATCTCTAAACTACTTAATAAGTCTAACAATTATTATAATTTTAATATTGGGGTTTTAGGAGCTTCCCTTAGCGCCTTTGATGTGGTGACATCCTTAGCGCATCGTCACGGTACATTTAATCGTAAAAATAATACGCTTACTTATAAATTAAACCCTGAAGCCGCTGGTTTTAAAATTACACTACATGATGCTAACGGTTGGTTGCCGCATTTACAATACGAGCAAGAACGGCCTCTTAGAGAAATGTATAGGCATACGACACGCGAAACCTTATTACATCTTAAGGGTGAAACGGATGCGCTTTTTATACCTACTTACTTTGATAAGATCTGTAGACCTGCCTTACTAAACGCTTTAAAGAAAGACAATTTAAAAGATGTTATACCACTGTTGACATCTAAAAGTTTCGATTTTAAACAGTTAATAGATACTATGGCAAAAAAGCACGAGTACCTCGATTCTTTTGATGGTATGCGCAAAGAATTAGAATTATCTGATACCTTGTTAAAACGCGATCAACCTATTCATTGGATGGAAACATTAGATGATTTAATGTATAGTCTAAATTTTCATACTGATTTGTTTACAGCGGAAGATCATCTTTTTTTCAATACTGAAATTAAGCCCTTTTTAATGAATGTAATCGCTGCACTGCCTTTACAATCAGCCGAAATTCTACTGGCACTTTATGAGTCTAACTGCATAGAACTTATTAAAGGAAAAGTTACTATTACAACTAAAAATGCTGCAGGAACTGAAATTACGATCAAGGATACTAATGGCACTATAAGTACAAAAAACTACCCCTTATTTATTAACTCCTCTGGTAACGATTCGATTAGCTTTGATGATTTCCCTTTTGAATCCTTAAGGAAAGCAGGGGTTATTTCGAGGGCAAAAGCCAAGTTTATTACCTCTACCCATAAAACGGAGCTACCCCCTTCAATTCCCAACGCGTCTACCCTATCTGAGAAGGGAGAATTGTATCTTAAGTTAGGAGGTATAGCGATAGATGGTGCGTACCGATGCCTCAATGCCGATGGCACAGCTTCAAAGCTTATTCAAGATTTAGCATTTAATCACATTTATGGACTGAGACCTTATTCTTATGGATTGCAAGCCTGTAGTGCAACAAGTCTTATTGCCGTTAAGGCTTTAATAAATTCAAAGTTGCAGAACGTTAAACCCGTGGCTATGGAAACGATTACCCAAACTTATAAGACCGAAGATAAGCTCTAAATACGAACAATAAATTGAACGTTTAGTTATTTTAATACTTAACGAGCCTACCACAATGTATACTCAAAACAGCTTTTACAATCTAATTCTAAGATAGTGAAGCATATAAATAAAAACTGCAAATTACCTTAGCTCTAAACCAAAATATCTTGATGCATTTAATTTGTAATATATTATTTATTTGTATATTGGATACCTGTTAATCCTAACCAAATATATGATGACTAGTATTCTATTAGTTGATGATGATGAAGACGATAGATTGTTCTTTGAAGAAGCCATAGAAGAACTCAACGAGGACATCAGTTTTAAAAGTTTAAACAATGGGTTAGAAGCTCTAAATTATTTAGAGACTTGTACGACACTGCCTCATGCTCTGTTTTTAGATATAAATATGCCCATTATAGATGGTCCTAAATGTTTAGAGCGATTGAGATCTAATACTAATTACGATGCACTTGTCATCTTTATGTACTCTACCTCTAATATTCCAGACACTATTAGTCAGTTGCAAGCAGCTGGTGCAGATTTCTATATTAGAAAACCTATTAGCTTTAATGACTTAAAGCAACTTATTAAAAAGGCCTTAGACCTATTGCCACAACTTGCTATAGGAAACAAGGAAGAAAATGATTTTTTTATTACGAATGACAACACCTAATAAAAGCTTATTATTTTTAAATGATGGTGGTGAAATGGGTCACATTATGCGCCAAAAAGACTGGTCTAAAAGCCCGGTTGGGCCACCTGAAAATTGGCCATCAAGTCTAAAGACCACACTGAGCTTTATGCTCAATTCAAAGTTCCCGATGTTTCTTTTTTGGGGAGCAGATCATATTTGTTTTTATAATGATGCCTACAGACCCAGCTTAGGCAATGAAGGGAAACACCCTGAACTATTAGGGCAAAAAGCAGAAATTTATTGGGCAGAAATCTGGGATATTATAAGTCCTGAAATTTTCTCAGTTCTTAATGGAGGCCCTTCCACTTGGCACGAAAATCAACTTGTACCCTTTTACAGGAATGGACAAATGGAAGATATCTACTGGACGTACAGTTATAGTCCGGTAACGAATGCACTAGGACAAGTAGAAGGCGTATTTACCACCTGTACCGAAACCACTAGTAGCGTACTTAATCTCGCCAAAATCGAAGCGAGCAAGGATGAATTAGAATTCGCCGTTGACGCAGCCGATTTAGGCACCTGGGACTATAATCCTATTACCCATGTATTTAAAGGAAATAACCGTCTAAAAGATTGGTTTGGACTCCCTCCTAACGGTGAGATTTTTTTAGATGATGCCACAGCTGCCATAGTAGCCGCTGATAGAAAACGGGTACGTCAGCAAATTGAAATCTCATTAGGTGATTACGAATCTGGTGGAAAATATGATGTGACTTATATAATAAAAAACAAACTCACGGCACGCGAACGTATTGTGCGCGCCATAGGGAGGGCGTGGTTTAATGAAGATAAAGTTGCCTATAGATTTAATGGTATTCTGCAAGACATTACTCAACGTGAAAAAGCATCGATTGAGCTGAAGGCGAGTGAAGAACGCTTTCGTAAATTGGTAAAAACAGCCCCTATTGGCATTACAGTTTTAGATGGTGATGATTTTGTAGTAAAGATGGCCAATGATATGGCACTATCAATTTGGCAACGCAGCTATAAAGAAGCCGTAGGTAAACCACTTTTTGAGGTTTTAAAGGAAATCAAAGACAGTATTCTTCCCATTTTTGAAGCGGTTAAGCGCACTAAAAAAGCAAAGTTTGGCACTGAATATCCATTTACCTTAGAACGCGATGGAGTGGCACAAATAGAATATTTCAATTTTATTTTTCAGCCCTTGCTTAAAGATGATGAGGTTGTAGAAATGATTTTAGTTGCCTATGAGGTTTCCGATATGGTAAAAGCGCGATTTGAGCTTCAGGAATCCCAAAAGCAATTTAAGAATTTTGTAAATCAATCTCCCATTGCTATGAGTATTGTGAGAGGAGATAACTTAAATATAGAAATGGCCAACAATGCGCTATTAGAGACCTTTTGGCGTAAAAAGAAAGATGAGGTGTTGGGGAAAGATTTATTAGATATATTTCCTGATTTGGAAGGCTCCAAATACCCTGAAACACTTAAGGAAATTATAAGAACGGGCATTGGAGTATCAGAAAATGAATCTTATGTCGTCTTGGAAAGTGATGATGGTGTTAAAGAGTTTTACTCCGACTATGATTATCAACCTTTGTACGACTTAGACGGTTTGGTTTCTGGTGTTATGGTGACCGGTTCTGATGTTACGGACCGTGTTTTAGCACGAAAGAAATTGGAACAGTTTTCTAATGACTTAGAACAAGAAGTTGAAGAACGCACCAATGCCCTGAATGCTGCTAATCAGCAATTATATCAGTCCTTGCTAAACCTTCAAAAAACTAATGAAGAGCTTGAAGCTTTTGCTTATGTTTCTAGTCATGATTTGCAAGAGCCTCTCCGAAAAATTCAAATGTTTACAAATCGCTTATTAGAACGTGAAAGTAATAAGCTCTCGGAAAAAGGAGTTCAGGATGTCTCCAAAATATTAGCCTCTGCCCAACGCATGCGTAATTTAATAGAAGATCTTTTAGAATACTCAAGAAGCAAAGACACAGACGTCAACTTTAAGTCCGCTGATTTAAAGGTTTTATTGAGTCAGGTGATAGAGAATCTAACTTCAAAAATTGAAGCTACTGATGCACTAATTACGTACGACGAACTCTGTACAGCAACGGTTATTCCGTTTCAAATAAAACAAGTCTTTCAAAATCTTATAGAAAATTCTATAAAATTTGCACAGCCGAATCTTCAGCCAACTATTGAAATAACTACAGAAACGATTACTGGCGAAGACACCGATATCCCCACGTTAATGCCCCATCAAATGTATTATAAGATTTCATTTAAAGATAATGGCATTGGCTTTCAACCCGAACATTCCGATCAGATTTTTGAGCTTTTTAAAAGACTACATGGTAAGTTTGAATATCAAGGCACAGGTATTGGATTAGCCATAGTGAAGAGGATATGTGAGAACCATAATGGTGCCATTACAGCGTCATCACAACCGCTTAAAGGAGCTCAGTTTTCGCTATTCCTCCCTGTTTTATAACTCATTATAACGTCAGCTCTTTTAACGTCAGACTGTCTTGCTCTCCCTAGACAGTTATATGCTTAACGTATCTACACCTCTAAGATGCTTACGATACTAGTGCATTCCTTTATAACTCCTTTCAGTTCAAAACAATGACATACTCTAATGATGGTCGTATTTCCCGATGAATAGGGTTACAGTTTTACGCGGATGAGTCAATGAATCTTATAGCGTTCATTAATTTTAGACGGCAATAGTATTTACTCATTTAAACCTTATACCATGGCAAAGCAACAGACCACCAAAACTGAAAAAACTGAAAATTTAGAGCCATTTGAAACAGATGCAAAAGGTAAAGTTATGACAACTAACCAAGGCTTAAAAGTTAACGACACCAATAATTCTCTTAAAGCTGGAGAACGCGGCTCTACACTTTTAGAAGATTTTTTACTACGTGAAAAAATTACGCATTTTGACCATGAGCGCATACCAGAACGTATTGTTCATGCCAGAGGCAGTGCTGCACATGGTTATTTTGAGCTCTATGAGAGTATTGAAAACTACAGTAAAGCTGGAATTTTCACAGATACAAAACGTATTACACCTGTGTTTGCTCGCTTTTCTACTGTGGCAGGCTCAAAAGGCTCAGCCGATTTGGCACGAGATGTTCGCGGCTTTGCTGTTAAATTTTATACTCAAGAAGGTACATGGGATTTGGTAGGTAATAATATGCCCATATTTTTTATTCAGGATGCGATGAAGTTTCCAGATTTAATTCATTCTGTAAAACCTGAACCAAATAAAGAGATTCCACAAGCCGCATCTGCTCATGACACCTTTTATGATTTTATTTCGCGCTCAACGGAAACTTTACACAATCATATATGGGCTATGAGTGATCGAGCTATTCCAAGGAGTTTACGTATGATGGAAGGTTTTGGGATACACACCTTTCGATTAATCAATAAAGACGGAGAATCGCACTTTGTAAAATTCCATTGGAAACCGCTTTTAGGAGTACATTCTGTAACTTGGGATGAAGCTGTAAAAATTAATGGTGCGGATGCCGATTTTCACAGACGCGATTTATGGGACGCTATTGAGTCTGGACAATATCCGGAATGGGAATTAGGAATTCAAGTAGTCGCTGAAGCCGATGAGCACAAGTTTGAATTTGACTTACTAGATCCTACAAAACTGATTCCCGAGGAATTAGTACCTGTTGAAATTATCGGAAAAATGACGTTAAATAGAAATCCAGAAAATTTCTTTGCTGAAACGGAACAAGTTGCGTTCTTACCAGGCCATATTGTTCCTGGTATTGATTTTACCAATGATCCCTTATTACAGGGTCGGTTATTCTCTTATCGCGATACACAGTTGTCGCGGTTAGGTAGTCCTAATTTTCATCAAATTCCAATAAACAGGCCTATTGGAGAGGTGCATAATAATCAGCGTGATGGCCATATGCAGATGGATATACCTAAAGGACAAACAGCATATTTCCCTAATTCTTTAGGAGGTGGCTGTCCACATTTAGCTAAGATGAGCGAAGGTGCATTTACATCTTACGAAGAACGTGTAGATGCCAAGAAAATAAGAACACGTAGTGAAAGTTTTAATGATCATTTTTCACAACCAGCACTATTTTACAGAAGTTTAGCCGATTGGGAGAAACAACATGTTTCTGATGCTTATACCTTTGAGCTCGGAAAATGTACACAGAAGCCTATTAAGGAACGAATGCTATGGCTTATTGCTCAAATCGATAAGGATTTATCGCAACAAGTAGCCGAAGGTTTAGGCCTTAAAATTCCTGATACTATTGAGCATCCCATTAATCAGGCTATTGGTGCTGATGCAGAGGTTAAAAAACATCAGCCACTAACAAAGAAAAACTATTTAGATAAAGACAAGGCGTTAAGTCAGGCAAACACAAAGTTTAACAGTATAGCCACAAGACAAATTGCGGTATTAGTTAGCGACGGTTTTTCTATGAAAGCTTATAGCACTATGAAAAAAGCATTAGAAAAAGAGAATGCTATGGTAAAATTAGTAGCACCTCACGGTGGAACGGTAGTATGTGACAATAATATGGAACACCAAGTTGATGCGGCTATAATGACTACAGAAAGCGTATTGTTCGACGCCGTTTATATTCCTGGAGGTAAAAAATCTATTGACAAATTATTAAAAGAAGCCAAATTTAAGAAGTTTGTAAACGAGGCATTTAAGCATTGTAAAGCTATCGCTGCAGATAACGAAGGAGAGCATTTACTAGATAAAACTTTCGTTACAGATCATAAAGACGATAAGGCTGTGTTTATTAATGAGGCACCCAAAGCATTTATCGACGCCATTTCAAAACACCGAAATTGGGAGAGAATGGAAATTGCAGCTCAGGTACCTGCTTAACTAAGAACAGTCAATGATGAATGGTTATTTTATTGTTTTACTCATTATAGGTGTAACGACACTATTGGCAAGTTTTCTGCCTATAGTGTTGAAACGCTTTAAGATTAGTTTTACAATACCTGTACTTATTTTAGGTGCTCTATTTTATTATGTGAGTGTGCCCCTACCTTGGCCGGATCCGACCTGGGAAATCGATTTAACTTTGCGTTTTTCTGAGATGGTTGTTATTATTAGTTTGATGGTGGCAGGACTTAAGATTGGACTAAATTATTCTTGGAGAGAATGGCTCAATCCAATGCGTTTGTTAGGCATAACAATGCCCCTATTTATGGCTTTTGTTTTTGTCGTTTCTTATTATCTTTTAGACTTTTCTGGTGCACTTTCTCTGTTATTGGCTGCCGTGTTAGCTCCTACAGATCCTGCCTTAGCTTCCGAAATTCAATTGAATAAAAAACAATCGTTATCCTCTAAAAATTTAGGGGCACAATACAACCTCACTGCAGAAGCAGGATTAAATGATGGGTTAGCGTTTCCGTTTGTATACTTGGCTATTCTTTGGTCAAAAAGCGAGACATTAAATTCTGATCTCTGGTTAGAATGGCTCTCTTTCTATGTGCTTTTTAAGACTATAGTGGGCGTTATTGTAGGTATAGCTGTTGGCTTTCTTTATAGTTATTTTACTACAAAACTTTCCAAAGGCAACACACATAGAATTCATTTGGCATTTGTGGCGCTGTCACTTACCCTAATCTCATACGGTCTGGCAGAAGTTTTAAATTCTTATGGTTTCTTAAGTGTCTTTTTTGCAGGTTTATTTGCGCATTATCACCAACATAAAAAGCGTGAGGAGAATCCGGGGCATCCTAGTTTGAGTTTTATTTCGAACATAGAGAAATTCCTAATTGTATTTTGGATGTTGTTTTTTGGAGGTTCACTGATGGCAGGTATCATGAATTTTATTACAGTAGAAATTGTAATATTTAGTATCTGTTTAGTCTTAATTATAAGGCCTATTTTAGGTTACATTTCCCTTTACGGCTCTAAATTAAATAAAAGACATAAGATGGCGATTTCCTTTTTTGGAATTAAAGGCATAGGTTCTGTATTTTATTTAACCTATGCGATAAAAAACGGCGAGTTTACCAATACAGATCAATTATTCTCCATTGTTGCTTTAGTCATTTTAGTATCCGTTTTAATGCATGGCTTAACCGCCAAACGCTCTATGGCCGCTATAGAAGATGATGAGACTTCAATAGAGTGATGACGCTACACGCTCTTAAATCTTAGCATAGCCCATGTATAAAAATAGATATATAAAAACTCGTTTTAATCTCACGGCTCATTTCATAAGTGTGATTTTTAGAGGTGCCGTATAAAATAATATGAGGTATGAATTTTGAAGAATTAATAGGAATTTCAGCTGGGGTATTTACAACGATTGCTGTATTGCCACAAATTCACAAAGCTATGACCACAAAGAAAATAGATGATGTCAGTCCAGCTATGTTTGTAATTTTATGTCTTGGAGTAGGCCTTTGGACTGTTTACGGCATATTAAAGATGGATTGGCCTATTATTATTACCAATAGTATATCATTCATCTTAAATGGTATTATGCTAAAAATAGTATGGTTTCAGGACAGAAATAAATCGACTTGTATCGGTGATCACAAATCGAATTAAAGTTAAGCATTTAAATCTTCCTTTTCATTCTCTATCTCTTCACTGACGTTCTCTTTTGATAGCATTGGGTGATCTCTTCCTAATCCTATAATTGCGATAAGATTAGTAACTGCGCGGTATAACATTAGAATAACAGTAATCATCATACCACTGATTATAGAAGTAGATCCTAAGGTTACCCAGTAGATTACAGAATACCAATTTGTAGGGACATTGTCTGATTCTACAATAGGAATATTAAAAAATTGAAATAAAATAAGAGCCGCAATAAATAGTATGACATCAAATCTAGCAATACTAAGCACTTGCTTGTAATGAATTTCTTTTAACGATAGCTCAGAACCGAAACTCACACTCAATAATGTAAGCAACAAGGCTAAAATGGTTGCTGATGCTAAAACAATAGTGTTACACAGCATATTGAGTCCGCTTAATGATTCTTTGAGTAGGTGCTTTGCTTCATACCCAGACACATTTCCTAATAAAAATATACCAACACCTGTAAAGAGCGTTGCAATTAATCCGCCATAAATGGCATTTTTATTTTCCTCTAAAATATCAAACATATAAATCTTGGGTATCAACGTCTTGTAATAGTCTTGGCTCAACGTCCTTATCAGTACTGTTATGAATGACGGACACATCACCAGTACTTTCAAAAATAACAGCCTTTACTTCATTAAAATCGTGCACATTCGCTTCTCTTAATTTGGCGATTAGGTCACTTTCCCCTACGTTACACGCCTTGAGCCGGTTGTGCAAAATTTTACCATTCCACATAATAATTTGTGGCTTATTGGTAAACCATCGTTTAAAAAATGAATTCTTACGTACTAAATACGAAAACAAGGTTTGGAAGCCAATAATAGCGGTTAATACAACGCCGCCTTTTAAGAGCGAGTAATCTGAATTAAGAATAATGGAGGCCAATACAGATCCGACAGCAATGGTAGATGCGAAATCAAAGCTAGACATTTTAGCAAATGTTCGCAGTCCAAATACTCGAGTAATAAGAATGATAATAGCAAATATGCCTAATACGGAGGCTACTAGCCATATAAAGTCTTGAAAAGTCATAATAAAATAGTTTGGTTAGGATATAAAATTACAATCTCACCTAAACTTCCATTAATTCAATTGCTAATAAGACTAACTGAAATCATTTCTATTCTATAATCCCCATCAACCAAAAAACTTAATGTATTGAGGCAATGATATTTTGAATAGAGGAAACCAAACTATAGGCAGTCCATTAATTTTGATAAGACGCTATTACTAATACCATGTAATTATGACATCTATCACAAAAAACTTTCCATTATATAAAACTATAAATGACGCTTACAATGATTTTATCCTGACTCAAAAACATCCTTGCGTGATGGCTAAAACTTTATTTATGACAGATAATTATCATCTAAATGTCTACAAATCATCAAAGCATACAGAAGATTTAAATACCTTATTAACGGACATAGAAGCGTTCATTAGCCAATACGATTTTGAATCTAATACATTTGAATCATTTTTAGCTGTGTTTCCTTTTGAACATTATGAGTCTGAATTAGATTTTGAAACCAGCTTATGGCAAACGTTACAGCAGTTGCATGAGTTAGACGACTGCGAGTGGGATGCTTCGGTCAGTGATAACCCGGAAGATCCAAATTTTAGTTTTAGTTTAAAAGGGCACGCGTTTTATATTGTAGGGCTTCATCCCAACAGTTCGCGGCTAGCACGTCAAAGCCCCTATCCTACTATTGTATTTAATCTGCATGCTCAATTTGAACAATTGCGAGCCATGGGCAGTTACAAAAAAGTAAAAAAACGTATTAGAAAACGAGATAAAAAATTACAAGGTCATATTAATCCTGTGTTAAAAGATTTCGGAACAGATTCTGAAACCAAACAATATAGCGGCAGAGCCGTAGATAGCACTTGGAAATGTCCTTTTCATAACACCTCTAAATTTATATGAAACCACTAATTAATATTATACAAGAACAATCTGGAGTAGCTTTTACACTTAAAAAAGATGATATCCTTACAGTCATTGACCCCATGGGAGGGCAAGTGAGTGATATGGTTTTATTTAATGCTAAAGATTACAAAGAAAAATTGTCTTCAGGGAAATCCTTAGATTTTGAAGAATGCATGTTGTTAACCAAGGGTCATAATCTATGGTCTAATCGGTCACAGAAGATGATGCATATTTTAGAGGATACCAATGGACGGAACGATTTCCTATTGGCTCCTTGTAGTCCTGAAACATTTAAAATAATGTACGACTATAAAGGAGAGCATCCCAGTTGTTTAGGCAATTTTCAACAACACTTAAAACCGTACGGCATAGGGGTTGATGATATCCCCACAGCTTTTAATTTATTTATGAATGTGCAGTTTGATACGCGTGGAAAACTATCTGTTAATCCACCCACATCTAAAGCAGGAGATTACATTCGTTTACAAGCGCAAATGGATCTTTTGGTTGGGCTCACCGCCTGTTCTGCAGAAGATAGCAATGGTGGCTCTTTTAAACCCATACACTATTACATTGAAACTGAACCACAACATGCAAAGCGAAAACTATCTTGATGTAAAATTGCACAGACTCTCAATATCGTTTAAAGAAAAAAATTAATTATTTAAATACCTCGTATTATGAAAAATGACAAAAAAGAAAAACCAAAAACAGAACACGAAAAACGATTGCATCAAAATGCAACCGATGACAAAGGGCCGTTAAAAGACGACCATTATAACCAATATGGTAAGCAAAATGAAACACGCAGAGAACGTGCTGAAAGATTAAAAGATGATTAGAGACTATATTCCTTTTGTAACACGTTTTAAAAAAAAGTCCAACCTTATGAGATTGGACTTTTTCAATTTTATAAATTCATTTACGCTTATAGAATAAATCCGTTCTAAGACCTTCTTATTTAAGCCCCTATTATCTCTCTGTTTTAACGACAAAAAATGAAGATAGCTAACCAACAGTCCTATGCTCGGTCTGTTAAGTTATATATCATCTAGTCAATTAAAATTACTTAAGCTAATGCGATAATGCGACCCTAGTTTATCACCAAACTCATCTGTTTATTTAGATAAACATAAACGTATCCTCGTCCTTTGTAAAGGTTCTTTCTATCATCGTTCTAGGTTTCGTTTCATTAAACGATTTGTTGACATTAGTCTGCAAAGTTTTCTTTCTAAGAAATTGTCTTTTAAATACTTTTAGTAGTCTCATAGCACATATAATTTGGTGTTTATAAAGATACGACGTAAAATATAATTTTGGATCTCCGGTAGAGACATAAATCACCCAAAACTAAAGATTTAGCACTACCTTAACATTGTCTTAGACTTCTGCTAATATTATTATTCACTCCTCACTAAGCAGCAAACGCCAGCAATTAACTATCCTATCTTTTTTTGAATATTCTTTGCTGTTTTTTTCTGAGAATACGATACCTTTCAAAAAGAATTTGAACATAACAGTAATTATAACCGTATACGACCATGCGGCTTAAACCCATTTAGGTTTTATAAGACAATGAAAACAACAAAACAGAAAATAGGTCTTTTGTTAGGCCCATTATTATTTATACTTATCAAGCTTTTTTGTCACCCTGAAGGCTTAGGAGAGTCCGCAAATGCTATTTTAGCCTCTACCTCTTGGGTTGCTGTTTGGTGGATCACCGAGGCGATTTCTATACCTGTTACCGCTTTATTGCCTATTGTATTATTTCCATTGTCGGGCGGTTTATCACTAAGTGGCACCACAGCCGCCTATGGCCATAAATACATATTTCTATTCCTCGGAGGTTTTATATTGGCTATTGCTATTGAAAAATGGAATTTACACAAACGGATTGCCCTTAACATTATTAAAATTGTTGGCACTAACGTCAGCCGTATCATTCTTGGTTTTATGGTGGCCACCGCCTTATTATCTATGTGGATTTCTAATACCGCCACGGCAGTAATGATTTTACCAGTGGGTATTGCTATTGTTTTACAGCTTCAAGATAACCCCAAAACTAAGGCTAATGAGAATTTAATATTTGGAAAAGCCTTAATGCTAGCTATCGCTTATAGTGCTTCTATAGGAGGTATGGCCACACTTATTGGTACACCTCCGAATTTAGTCTTAGCTGGTGTGGTTGAAAGCACTTATAATACTGAAATTACATTTTCGCAATGGTTTATGTTTGGTTTTCCTATAAGTGTTATTTTACTAATTATCTGCTGGTTTTACCTAACCCGATTTGCCTTCAAATTTGAACAAAAAGAGTTTCCTGGAGGTCGAAAAGAAATTGAAAATCAGTTGAATGCCTTAGGAAAAACGTCTTATGAGGAAAAAGTGATTCTTGTAGTCTTTGGCATTACTGCCATAGCATGGATTAGTAGGTCGTTTTTATTAACACAATGGTTACCCGCAATTGATGATACTATTATTGCTATGATAGCCTCTGTAATTTTATTTTTAATTCCTAATAAAAAAGGTAATGAGGCTTTAATCTCTTGGGACGACGCTGTAAAATTACCTTGGGGTATTCTGATACTTTTTGGAGGTGGTATGGCTTTAGCAAATGGTTTTGAATCTAGTGGTTTAGCCATTTGGATTGGTAATCAGCTAACGTCTTTAATTGGGGTATCTCTATTTATCCTCTTACTAATACTAATTGCTTCGGTTAATTTTTTAACAGAAATCACATCTAATATGGCAACTACAGCTATGCTATTACCTGTATTAGTATCCTTGGCTGCCGTTATTAATGTGCATCCTTATATCTTATTGGTAAGTGCGACTTTAGCCGCCTCGTGCGCTTTTATGCTTCCTGTTGCAACGCCTCCAAATGCTGTGGTTTTTGGCTCGGGATATTTAAAAATAGAAGATATGGTTAAAAAGGGTATTTGGATGAATGTGATTTCAATTTTACTGATCACATTGATTGTGTATTTTGTATTACCGCTAATTTGGGACTTGAATTAAATCTTTAAATACTTAAACGACTATATACCATAGATTTGTAGCTCTCTCCGATAGGAATACGCTCCTCTTTTATGATAATTCTATTTTTCTGAATAGAGGTAATTTTATTAACATTAACCAAATACGAGCGATGGACTCTAATAAACATTGCTTCTGGTAACTTAGATTGCATTTCTTTAAAACTCATTAAAGTTAAAATAGGTTTCGTATTTTCTGAATGAATCTTTAAGTAATCCTTTAATCCCTGGATATGCTTAATCCCATTGATGTCTATTTTTACATTTTCGTATTCTGATTTGACAAAAATGAAATCATCTTCATGTGCAGCAGCTTCTCCACCTGCCGAAGACATATTAACGGATGTGCTGACTCCATTCAGTTTTATCATCTCTTTAACCCGGTTCACCGCTTTTAGAAACCTAGGAAAAGGAATCGGTTTCATTAAGTAGTCTACAGCATTAAGGTCAAAGCCTTCTAGTGCATATTCTGGATAGGCAGTTGTGAATATAAAATAAGGAACTTTTCCTTCTAAGGATCGTATCAGTTCGATACCCGATATGTTTGGCATTTCAATATCAGAAAACACCAAATCGATACGGTTATTGTTTATAAAATCTAAAGCTTCAATGGCATTTGTAAACGTGCTAATCACTTCTACTGCTCCCAAAGCCTGACAATAGGACTCAATGACATCTATTGCCAATGGCTCATCATCAATTATTATGCACTTCATTGTCATTTAAATTTAGGGTTAAACGGACTCTGTAATATGATTTGTCTTCTTCTATGGTCAACTCATGGTTATTCTTATACAAATAATTAAGCTGATTTTTTATGTTCTCTAATCCGACTCCAGAGTTTTTATCGTCGCGTTTATATAAGCCTATTATATTTTCTACGTTTAAACTTAAGGTATTGTTATCCACAACTATCTTTATATCGATATGAGTATTTCCTTTATAATCTGTTCCGTACTTAAAAGCGTTTTCAATAAAAGAAATTAATAACAAAGAATAGATTTTTAAATTTCTTGTCTCACCTTTTATGTTAAGTTTAACAGCCTCCGTATTTTTAAGTCGCAACCGTTGTAAGGCGATATAATTCTTAATATAATTTATTTCTTTTTCTAATGTGACTTGCTCATTTCCTGCTTCATAGAGCATATAGCGCATTAATTCTGATAATGTTATTACAGCTTCCGGTGCATCATCTGACTTACTTCTCACTAAAGCATAGATACTGTTTAATGAATTGAATAAAAAATGTGGATTTAGTTGGTTTCTTAAAAACTGTAGCTTAATCTCTTTTTGTTCATTTTCTAATTCTTTAGATAGGCGATCGCGTTTATAGAAATCTACCACCAAACTAAAAATACCTCCTAAAAGAAAAATTGTTAGTGAAAACACGACAGGAATGGCGTGTCGTATACCAAAAGGTCCTCCTGGCCTATTAGGACGCATCTCCATGTTTCTAAATTCATTTCTTATTGGGTTTGTAATTAGCACTTCGCTCACATAATTATAGAGTGCCAAAAATAAAATGGACGCTACAATGTAGAAAAACAGTTTGCGTTTTAGTAAAATATATGGTACAAAAACTAAGTAATTAACATAAAACAAGATGGGATTCATTAATTGCTTTAAAAACACCTCATAAGGAATTTTACCTAAATTTAGATAAGCCGTAAGTAAAGGAAATATACTAATACAAAGCCAAACAAGGATATGTACTATGTATTCTTTATATGATATTTTTTTAATTAACATGTATTTCTTAATAAAGTCTACTAAATTTTCTTAAAATCTATTGCATTAGCATCTAAATCTTTAATACTAACCGCAGGCATTTTGTTTTCTATAAGCTTACGCATTACAAGGTTCCCGATTTTTTCGGCATCGGCTTTAGATGTAAAACCTTGTTGCCCTTTTATTGCAGGAATGAATTCTTGACGAATTACCAATTGATTATCATTATACACCTCATAAATCCAAAAGCTATCTTGCGCTTTGACCTGTAATGCGAATGACGTTTCATTTAAAGCATCCTTTTTAACATCTCTGGTTAGAAGATAAAAGAATGCTACACCTAAAATTGTAATTCCTAAAAGTACAGCTTTACTGTTATAATTGTTTTTCATTTCATTTATTATTAAAAAAAGAGTCAGAATTAATGAAGGATATCTACATTATCCTGACTCTAAACTGGCTATTACCCTCAATCACTAAAGTAAAAGCCCATCAATCAATCTAATCAATCTTTATATTTTAATTATCGTCGTCGTCTTGTTCTGCATTAGGGAAGAACTCCATATTATCATCTAAATACAATGTTCCGTTTCTACCTAAAGCTACAAACGCTCGGGCACCGTCGCTAAATGCTACAGCATCTCGTCTTGCATATAACTCAAAAGGTGTTTTTTCTACCCAACTTTCACTCGATGGCGTGTATTCATAAACCGTACTTAAACTTCCTGAGTATTCACCACAGGCAACATATCCTTTACCATTCATTGTAAAAGCAACTGCATTAGACCGGTACACGTAATCATCGTCATCGTCATCAACATCTGTAAGTTGTGTCCAGACATCAGTATCTAAGTTAAACGACCAAAAATCTGTCTCGTAAACTCCATTACTTACCCCTGTTGCTAAATAGACCTCGTTACCAATTGTAAAGGTGACACCATCCTTTCTTTTATCTCCACCAAAACCAAACACTTCTTCCCATGAATTGGAAATTGGATTGTATTTCCAGAAGTCTTTTTTATCACTTCCATCGTTTCCTGTCCCGACATAACCATACGAATCGGATCCAAACCCAACCGCTCCGTATCTTGCTGAACCTCCGAAATCGGCAATGGTTGTCCAGCTATTAGTGTCTACATTATATTTGTAAAAATCAGATAGTTCATCATTAGTATCTCCATTATAACCTGTACCCACGTAACCGTCACTACCAATAACAAACGCTGTCGCCGAGCTTCTTTCTACCCCAGGAAAATCTGATAATTGCTGCCAAGAATTGGTGTCCATATTATAAGCCCAAAAATCTTTATAATAATCGCTACCATCATAACCTGTGCCCATATAGCCAATATTACCGATGGTAAATGCCGCAGAACTACTTCTAGACTCTTCATTAAAGGTCGATTTTTTTACCCAATTTCCTAAAGTGTCATCATCGTCGTCATCACTATTACAACTAGAAAACAACGCCAATACGGCACTGAAATAAAGTAATCTTATGGCTGATTTGTTATTCATTTTTCTCATTTTACTTCTTATTTATATTAAAACTAATTCCTATGTTTAAGGATAATGATTCCTTAGAATCAAAATCGTATATGGTATGATCGTTTTCACTTAACGTCAGTTCACTCGCTAATAGATAGCCCATATTAAAATGGGTTGACCAATTATCATCAAAACGAAATTGATATCCCACCCCTAATTTCAGTGCTTTAAATTCTAACTCAGAATTATAGACAACGGTATTATTTACCAAACTAAAACTTGAGGCGTTATTTGCATAAATAGATTCGGGTTCTGCTCTAAGATCAAAACTACTCTGCTCGTTTAGTTTAAAAAATACACCTGTGAGAGGTATTCCTATTTCGTATCTTAATTTCTCATTGACATTATTGGAGTACGATATTAATGGGTAAAAATTTGGCTTACCAAATAACGAACCATAGCCTGCTCCCAATTTTAGAGTTGATTTAAGTCCGTCGTTATCCCATGTCTTCGTAAAACTTGTAGCATAACTCAATATAAAATCATCAGTGGAAACGGATTCATTAAATGTTGAAGACAAATACGGTGCAACGGTGATATTTACATTCCAATTGTTACGTAATGCTTTATTATATCTAGCAAACAGTTCTACAGTGTGTAATTCTTCAAATGCGCTATAATCATGAGACCAGTCATACTCATCAAAATCTAGGCTATGATTAGTATAGCTCATACCAAACCCTACGGTCGGCTTATCTAGTACAGTTGTAAAATCTATAATCATCGATTTGGCATCTAATTGAACAGCATTCAAATCAGAATAACTGTTATACTCCAATACCATTACATCTCCTGCATCTGTAGTAGTGAACATTTTTTGTCCATACGACATCATAGAGACTAAGCTAAAGGTTAAATAATGTAATGTCTTTTTTCTCATCGGGTGCTAACTTACTACCACAATCTTTTACCACAATTACAAAATATACCTACACTCTTTTTTTATAGACAAACCCCAATTTTTAATCTACAAATCCAATTATGAATTTTAATCGTATAAATCCCGCTTTCTGTAGATACATATATACCATAAGTATATTAGACTTTTTATTAGCTCAATTGGTTAGTTGATTTGTAGAAATTATACAAAACAAATGTTGAAATCATTTCTAAAATTACTGACAATCATCCTCACTTTAATGGTGGTTATATCGTGTTCTGCAGATGCTGAAGATGAAAGCTTAGTTGCAGGTGAAGACTTTACGGGCACTAACATAAGGGTACTATCTATTGATACGTTTTCTGTGAAATTATCTACAATGAAATTTGATTCTATTACAACCTCAACAAGTGAGCGTCTCTTAGTGGGAAAATACAAAGATGATGATATGGGAGAGACAAGTACCTCTACCTATATTCAACTTAGCCCCTATTCTTATTATTTAGATAATGATGCTATTTTAGATAGTGTTGGTTTAGTTCTTGGCTATGATACTTACTACTATAATGACACCACGCAAGTGGCTAATCTAAATATTCATAAACTCACCGATAAAATGAGTTCGGATGATACATATTTCTATAACACCACTGAAACATCATATGAAACTACTCCTTTAGCGCACAAGACGTATTATCCTACTCCAAATAAAGATTCAATTTTTGTGACGCTACCTTACAGTTTTGGAGTTAATCTATTTAATGATATTAGAGATAATAATATTACAGATCAGGAATCCTTATACCAACAATTAAAAGGATTAACCATACAGTCTGGTACCGACGATGATGCCTCTATAATTGGCTTTTCTACAGGTAGCGGCGAAAGTTATCTTCGGTTTTATTATACCATTCCAGATGAATTAGAAACGGACGAATACACCTATGACATGACGATTAACACATATTATAATCATATAGAAAGTGATGTTACCGGTTTAGCTTTGGAAGCTATTGATAGCCAAGAATACAATTTAACATCCTCTGAAAGTGGAAATATCAGTTACAACCAGGCGGGCATAGGATATGTGACTCGAATCGAATTTCCAACAATTAAAGACTTGTATAATTTAGGAGGTGAAGGTACTATATTAGATGCCACACTTTACATAGAACCTAATTCCGCATCACATTCTGATATTCAACCCCTAAGCGAAACACTATTACTTTATACTATAGATCAGAACAATGATTTAGCCAGCCAAATTAGTAATAGTATTGATGTGGTCTCGGCAACCACTACAAATGTAAATTCAGAATTTAATCAAATCGCCTTTACAGTACCTGTTATAGATTTTATTGATCAGAAATTAAATGAGAGTCCAGTAACTAAAGACGCTCTTATTTTAATTCCAACAGATTATAATTCTACTGTAAATAAAATAATTTTTAATGATAGTCAGCGATCTAGCTTCAATACCAAATTAGTTATAACCTATGCACAATATGAATAAATATCCATCTCTAATTCTTTTTGCACTACTGTTTGGATTACAAGGTTACTCTCAGTCTAGCAATCTTACAGGTTCACCGTACTCACTTTTTGGTTTGGGTGTAGAAAGTAATTCTGGCACAGGTAGAAATTCTGGACTAGGTAATACTGGTATTTCCTTAGATGCTAGTTATGGTATTAACCTATATAATCCGGCTGCGTTTGCGACCTTAAAAGAAAATGAAATCACTTTTGATTTTGGTGGTTCTGCCGAATTTAACAACCTCACTGGCGACGACATCAGTGAGCAAAGTACAACTTATAATTTCACTAATATTTCAATAGCGTTTAATCATAATAACGATTACGGTATTGGTTTAACTCTAAAGCCATCCTCTACTGTTGGGTACTCTTTAATTGGTTTAGAGAATAATATTGAAGGGAGTGCAGAGCAATTTACAACTAACATCGGTGGTACTGGCGGTATCAGTGAATTACGCTTAGATTATGCCAGAACAGTCTTCGAAAATTTGAATGTTGGCCTAAAGGCATCATACTTATTTGGAAAAATAGAAGAAATTGAATCTATTGTTACGTCAAACAGTTATTTAGAAATTAACGAAACTAATTATTATAGTGGTGCACAATTAGGCTTAGGGTTGCAATACAATTTGTTAAATAAACACAATTTTGGATTTACTATAGATTTCCCTACGTTATTAAAAGGCACAAAAGATGTCGTTGTAGGAAAGTATTCAAATGCGGCGTATACCACATTGGAAGAAACAGAAGACGAATCCGTCGATAGCTTTTATCTCCCTTTAAAATTAGGGTTTGGCTATAGCACTAAATTTAAGAATCTACTCTTAACTGCTGATTATAAGAAAAATTTCTGGAGTGCTACAAATCAGTCAGATGCCATAGGTGATTATACGGATCAAAATATTTTTGGCTTTGGAGCATCTTTTGCTGTAGATCCTACAAGTTATAAATACTGGAAACGTGTCGATTTTAGAATGGGGTTAAACTACAATTCTGGCTACCTTAAAGTCGATGACATGAATGTAGATACGTATTCTGCATCGGTTGGTATTGGCTTGCCAATTGGTAAACGATCACTATTAAACGTATCTTATACACTAGGTAAAAAAGGAACAACAGAAAGTATTCTCATTGAAGAATCTGTAAACACCTTAAACATTAATATATCTTTATCTGATTTATGGTTCCAAAAGCGAAAGTTTAATTAATATACAAGGGTATTAACGTTTTCGACTGCGATCTGTTTTACATCGTCTACAAGGAGATAAATAGGTTACTGAAACCTCATAGACACCATTAGTTCTTCCTATTTTAGAGGTATTCATATCGTAAGACAACCCGAATCTAAACTCTGTAAATTCTAATCCAAAGAAGCCATTGACAGACGTTAACATATGGCTGTTATTATCATTTTTCGCAGGATTGGTAGCCGCTGTAAGACCAATAAGAAATTGATTTACCATAAATAATGATCCAATATCTAAACGATTATACTCACCTTGTTGCATATAATTGGCAGTCAGCATAATGCTATAATTATTCCTAAATGGAAATCTAAAATTACCATGTAGAGAATAAAAAATATCTAAGGGTAATTCTTCTCCATCTACAAATGAAATATTGGGGCGATTCAAATGCTTTGCTGAAGCCCCAAACCAATAAGTTACGCCATTAAATTCTTCTCTCTCAAACACAAAACCAGCAGAAACATCTCCGAAAAATACATTGTCTACTGTATTACTTAATGGATCTACAGACACAGGATTCACTACGCCAGAATTTATATTTATTTGATCTGCTAAGGTAAGATTGCTAAATCCAACATCTTTAAAACCCAACCCAACTTCTAAAGCGGGCCTAAAGTACCAACCACCATCTAAATTAACACGGTGTGCGTAATTAACATTAAGTTGATAATAATTGTAATTGCTAAATGCTTCGTGTTGTCTTAGGAAATTTACTCCCAATCCAAAACCCAAACTTGGTCCATAATCAAATGATTTATTGAGGTAGGCGTATTGTGTATCTACTCTTAAATCTAAATTTGGCCATTGCGTTCTGCTTAGTACTCCGGCTGCAATTCTATCGCTATCTTCAAAACCTGAGAATCCAGGATTTATTGTTTCTTGTATATAGTTAGATTGCGTAAAAATCGGATCCTGAGCTTGCGCTTCTAACCCCACTAAAACCGCTATAATACTTATAATTTTTTTCAATGTCATTTCGGTTTTATTTGATAAATACAAAAGCTCCTTGTTTCTTAATTTCATCTCCGTAAAAAGTCTTGGCGGTAAATGTGTAATAGTAATTTCCATTTTCGGCTTCTTCATCTTTCACTTTACCATCCCATCCTCGTATAGAATCCCCCGACTCTTTGTAGATAAGACTCCCCCAAGTATCAAATACTGTAATTTCTAAACCGCTCAACCCTATAAAAACAGGTCCAAAAAAATCATTTATACCATCTTCGTTTGGAGTAAACGCATTTGGTATAATTAATTTATAACCTTCTTCTATAATTAGGGTAATTGTTTTTTCGTATACACAACCATAAGGATACGTTACGGTTTGTTTTACCACATAGCTACCAGGAGTGAAATAGGTATGAATGGGATTTTCTTCTCCCGAAAAACTACCATCCCCAAAGTCCCACAGTATGGTTTCGTAATGCCCTGTGGCTTCGTTTATAAATTCAATAGGATCTTGAATGGCGTAAATGCCATAATTTAAATATCCATAGGATGTGGTAACAAAATCAGCATCTCCCAATGTGGTTAGCTCCACATTAAATGTGTAATTAATTGAACACCCAAAACTATCTGTAACATCTAAAATCACTAAGCCATTTTCGTCCGTCGTCATAAATTCATTGTTGGCACCACTAACTGTTCCACTAGACCAGCTATATTGAAATGGTGGTACTCCTCCACTTGTTATAGCTATAAACGTTTGATCTATAGTTCTGGCCTCACAATTCACATCAACTTGTTCTTCAACATTTAAAACCAATGGTTCAAACCTGGTAACTTCCCAACTACCTTCAATAGTACAACCATTAGCATCTGTAACTGTAGCGACATACGTGTTTGGTGGCACATTACTTAAATCTTCCGTGATTGTTCCATTAGACCAAACCACATTAAAAGGTGGCGTTCCTCCTTGTATAAGTAAATTAATGGCTCCGCTATTAGCATCCTCACATTCTAAAGCATTAGTAATTGTTGTAGATAAGACTAATGGTAAAATATTATGAATAGTAAAACTCTCTTGAATCACGCAAGGCACACCATCTGTAATCGTCACCGTATAGGTTCCTGGCGCTAAGTTATTTCGCTCTGTACCAGCAGCGGCATCATCATCCCAAACAAGGGTGACGGGATCAATGCCACCTACAAAATTTAAGGTAATACTGGCATCGTTCTCACCAGCACAAGTCATTTGTCTGACTTCCGGATCAATTAAAAAGACCGGAGGTTCATCAATAACCACAGGAAACTGACGTTCACAATTTTCAGCATCCGTTATGGTAATTGTATATGTGCCTCCAGATAAATCGGTTTGACTATAACCTGAACCTAAATTGCTCCACGCAATGGTATACGGTGCTACACCTCCAGAAATTGAATTAATAAGTATTGATCCATCATTGTCACCATAACAGACAATTTGTGATACACTCAAATCGATGTCAATTTGATCATTTTGAATAATCTCAACCTCTAAAGTATCGCTACAACCAGAATCATCTGTAACTGTAAGATTATAAATTCCTGCGATTAATGTGTCTATATTTTGATTTGTACTTGAAAAACCATTAGGTCCAGACCAAGCATACGTGTAATCCGTTCGACCTCCAATGACATTTACAGAAATAATTCCCGTAGCATCTCCAAAACATAAAACATCCGTTTTAGAATCTAGTGTTACTTGTAATTCATCGGGTTCTTCCACATTAAAATCTAATTCTATTGGTCCGCATGAATTAGTATCCGTCACTGAAATCGTATAATCTCCTGGTGCAAGATTGGACAAGTCTTCATCTGTAGAAAATGGTGCTCCATTCAATGTCCACGTATATTCATAAGGAGGTGTTCCACCTGAAATATCAATGCCAATCTCTCCATCATTGGCACCAAAACATGAAATCGTTTCAACATCAAAATCTACGTCACTAAAGATTAACTCATCGGGTTCTGATATGGTTATGATTTCAGAATACGGACAACCACCATCGTCTTCAATAGCTAAAGTGTAGTCTCCAGCTTCAAGATTAGAAATATTTTGGTCTGTGCTTGAAAATCCATTTGGGCCTGTCCAAGTGATGTTATAGGCGCTTCCTGTTGAAAAAGGAATCCCTCCCACAATTGTAATATCTATAGTTGCGGTATTCACCTGATAACACAAATTATTCGTTACGGTTGAAGCTACCGAAATTGAAGGATTAACCGTAACTACAACGTCAAAATCCAAACCAGGACAGTTCCCTGAAACAGGAGTGACTGTATATGTTACAGTGGCTGAATTTGTCGTTGTGTTTTCTAAAAACTGTGATACTGTTGCAATTGGTGTTAACTGCTCCGTGGCTCCTGTTATGCTTCCTGCCGGACTCACAACTGGTGTTGTCCATGTGTATAATGTATTTAGTGGTACAATATCACCTGTGTTACTGGTGTCTGGTACAAATGTGAATGTATTCCCACTACAAATTAATACATCAGCATCATCAATAATAGGAGTTTCATTGACGATAATTTCTGCTGTGGTTGATATGATTTCAGTACAACCACCGGAGCTAAATGTGATAATAGCGTAATAATATAATGTTCCGACAGTATCAACTTCAGGACTATAGGTATCAGATGTGGCTCCTGGAATAGCACTTCCTGTAGTAGTGTCATCTACAGAATTTAAATACCATTGGTATGTCGCTATGCCTGTGCCATTAGTATAAGCCACTGTTAATGCTGAAGTGGTTTCCCCTAAACATAATTCATCTGAAATAGGTAGTGCACTAAACTGCGCTCCTGCACTAATTTCGATCTCTGCTAAATTGCTTATAACTTCACAACCTGAAACATCTTGAGTTATGACACAGTAATAATACAATGTTCCTACAGTAGTTGCTGGAGGTGTATATATACTTGAAATTGCTCCTGCTATTAGTGTTCCTGAAGTGGTATTGTTTACAGTATTGACATACCATTGGTAAGATATCGTCCCTAAACCGCCTGAAACCGATACTTCCAAATCCTGAACCGCAGAATTCTGACATAAACTTTGAAAATCCAGCGGTTGAGTTGTTATCACAGGATCGGCAACCACCTCTATTTCTGAAACGTCGCTTATAAGCATTGAACAGCCATTAGAGACAAAAGAAATTTCTGCATAATAATAAAATGTCCCAACCGTATTAAATACAGGAGGTGTATACGTAGACGCTGTTGCACCAGAAATTAATGTGCCACCTGAGTTACTATTAGTGGTATTACTAAACCATTGGTAATTTGCATTTCCTGCTCCTCCAGAAATAAGGACTGATAATTCCTCTGAACTACCACCAACACATATAGATTGTGTGTCTATGGGTTGTGTGTCGATTTGTGGAGCATTAGCAACTTCAATTTCTGCTGTATCTGATATTATTTCATTACAACCACCAGAAGAAAACGTAATAACAACGTAATAAAAGGTAATGCCAACGGTATCTGTTGGTGGAGAAAATGTGGCTGAGGTTGCTCCTACAATCGCAGTTCCAGAAGTGGTATTATTTATTGTATTTTCATACCATTGGTACACCGGAGTTCCTGTACCTTGATAAGCAACGGACAAATCATCTGTTGTACCATTTTGGCAGACACCATTTGAAATAGGTTGCGTTGTAATTAATGGAGCAGGCTCTACAATAATTTCAAAATCAACTGACAATCCTTCACAACCATCAATTTCTGGTGTTACCGTGTATATTAAAGTAACTGGAGATGTCGTAGAATTAATTATGGTTTGTACCGGAATGGTATTAGACGTTCCACTTGGCGTATAACCTGTAAGTCCTGCTGGATTATTAGACACCCAACTGAACGTTGTACTCGGATCGTCTGATGTTAATATAATCGCAGTCGTTGAAGCTCCTGAACAAATGGTTTGCAAAACATCTGTATTGGTAATTGTAGGAGAATCGTTAATAGAAAATGTTTCGGTTTCAGTCGTTGTTCCACAACCATTTGTGATACTAAAGGTAATTGTATAATCACCAACCGTTGTATAATTTATTGTTCCTGGATCTAATTGATCTGATGTTGCCGGTGAACCTCCAGGAAATAACCAGCTATACGTTATCGTATCTGAAGCAGGTGCACAAGTATCAACCGTCGCTATAGGATTAAAAGTTAAGGCACCACAAGCATCATCAACAGGATCTAATACTGCTGTTGGTGGTTGTTTAACCTCGATAAATTGAGAGGTTGAAACATCACCACAAGAATTTGTAGCCGTCATGATGATTTCATAAGTTCCTGCAGTATCAAATTGAAACGAAGGATTTTCAGAATTTTCATCTGTACCATTTGTAAAACTCCAGGATTCTGAAATCCCACAAAACGCTGAGGTGTAGATGACTTCCCATAAGTATGTATCCGAACCACAAGACTGAGAAAGATCTATTGTATTTGTAACATTAACATCAAAAGGAATACAACCTGTGTTGCTACTGACATCAAAACTAGCGACCAACTCTGGTTCAATACAAATCGTTTTACTTACTGGTGCAGTAGCACCACAAAAATTCTCTTCACTCAATGTTACGGTATATGTTCCTGGAGAGGTATACGTATGACTTGGACTTTCTAAATCTGAGGTCGTACCATCACCAAAATCCCATACATGATTAGCTTCTTCTGTACAATTTGGACCGTAACCATTTTCAGTTGTATTAGTAAATTGTATCTCAGTATTAAGACAGCCGGGTGCATCAAATTCAAAATCAACTTCTGGTAACGACAATAAGGTAATAGGACCTGCAGTAGAGATCGTATTTCCACATGATGTGGATATATTTAAAGATATTATATATCCAGAATTAGGACAACTCGATTCTGTATAAATGTGATCTAAAGGAAATGGACTTGCAGCAGAAGGATTTGCTGGATCATAATCTGAAGATGCCGCAATTAAATTTCCTTGGGTAAACGTTTCCTGAGTACCATCTCCATAATCTACAGAATACGTAGTGTCTTGAGGATTTTCTCCCCAATCTGCTATCGTAAAACCTAAATCGTTTACAGGTAAACATAAATTAGTTGTATTACCAGGGTTTGAGACATTACCGCCCGGGTTACTTGAGTTTTTCACAAGATACGTGTCATTGGTAATACAACCATTAACTCCATAACCCGTAATCACCATATCAAAAGAACCTAACACATTATACGTATGGGTTATCGGAAATGAAATATTGGTTTGAGAAGCACCATCACCCCAATTTATATCATAAGATGTTACACAGCTATCAGAAGGTGATATATTCCCTACATTAATCGTATAAGATGGATCTACCGTATTATTACCACAATTATCAAATGGAAGAAATTGTGCATCTAAATCTTCAAAACTAAGGTTAGGACGTTGCTTGACGCTTATCGTTTTTGTGCTACTTGCTGTACAACCATTACTATCTGTAACCGTTAAATTTGCTGAAAAATTTGAAACACCACAGCCAAATGCATTATAGCTATGTGAAGGGTTGGCATTCGTAGAACTACTCGAGTCACCAAAAGTCCAATCATAAGTAAAAGGTCCATCTCCCGTTACCGTAGAAGAAAAACTAACAGGTGTCCCAGAACAAGCATCATCGTTAAAAGAAAAATTTACCGTTGGAGGAGCTGCAACTGTTATGGTAGCTGTTCCGTTTGCCGTCGATGTTGTATTAGAGCCATCACGAACGGATACTAATTGATACACAAAACTACCAACCATACTTGTATTCACATTAATTGAAACTGAAGTGTCAGCGCCACCTGTTGTTACGGTTTGATTAGCGCCTCCATTAATAGTATATGTAAATGTATATGGAGTAGAACCTGCAGATCCTGTAAATGTTATTTCTGGCTGTGGACTTTCATTACGGCAGACCGTTGTAGTACCAGATATATTGGCATTAGGCACCAAACCAAATGATTTTACCTTACTTAATTCTAGTTTATCGTGGTTGGTAACAACACTATTAGAAATATTAACTGCTCCAATAATACCAAAAGCCAAACCGATAACCGTCAGTAGGCTATATTTTATTTTCCCCATAAATATGTAATAGCTAATTACTTAAAGGTTTCCAATGTAGATAAATTCTTGTTAAGTCATTATTAAAATTTAACATTTTCGACAAGAACATTGAAATCCCCATGAACAACACTTTTAGCAACATAATTGCGTGTAAAATATAACCTTTCATGAATATTTGAAATACACGATAATGGGTATTTTTAGACTAAAATCGTATTAATTCTTTATAAATTCTTTTGATATAAGTACTTACAAAATTTCAGACTTTAGTTAAAATGATGGATTTTTTTCTTCACAATCAAGTGGTCGCACTCATAAAATTAAAGCAAGGTGCCCATGCTAATTATAAGCTTTAAATGCTAACAAAAACGCATTTCATCGGATTTATTTGCTTTTTATGGATGAAAATTCAAAAATAATAGTATATTCGCCCCATAATTATTTCATTCATCCCCAAACCTAATGAAAAAAATTACATTATTTTTTCACCTTTTACTACTCTTTGTCTGCTCTAGTTATGCCCAGCAATTAGAGGGAATAAAAAGAGTTAATTATTATAACATTGATGAAAGAAGTTTATCACAATTGGAGGGTTATGATTATAATATCTCGACAATACGAAATTGCGAATCTTCAAACGTATACTCTTCATCTGCTACAAGAGCGTCTCATGAATCTAATTATCCTGATATTCTTATCATTAGTCTAGCCGAAGATTTTACTGCACACAATTCAAACTTTAATATTTCAGCGAGCAACACTCAGAATTCTTTTGTATGGGGAAACAATGGTGCCGTTTTAAACAGTACATCATTACCTGTAACCGTTAATCTTAGTTCTGAAATACCATTAGAACTTACTACCAATGTTTCATACACGGCCATGCAACGCATTTGGAAGATTGTTAAAAATGGTGAAATCATTCCAAAGCTAAATCTTAAACTACCACAAGACGCTATTACGGCTACCGCTACCGAAGGCAACTATTACATGCTGGTTTCCGATTCAAATACCTTCGATGCTCATGTCGATTATAGAATACTGAATTTAGATGCCGATGGATATTTAGAAACGGATTACAACTTTAGTGACACATCTTATATCACTTTTGGTTTTTCAGCTCAAATTACAGAAGAACGTGCTATCTATTTTAACGGTTCTGACAGTTATATAGATATGCACAACACTTTAGATTTAAATCCTTCTGGTTTTTCAATTTCTGCATGGATAAATCATGATTCACCCCAAACCGCGGATACTTCTATACTTTCTAAAAGAGATCTCGCATTTACTGAAGGTTATGATTTAACATTGACTGATGCAAATAAAATTAACATTAAGTGGATAAATGACGGTAGTCAATCACTTACATCTCACACCGTAATTCCAAGTAACAAATGGCATCATATTGCGGTTACTTACAACGGCTCGGAAGTTTCCATATATATTGACGGTGTACTAGATAGTGTTGCTGAACAATCCGCTCCTAAAGTTACTGATAAATCATTTCACGTTGCAGCTGCCGGAAAAAGATTAACAATACAACACTTTAAAGGTCATATCGATGAGGTTCGTATTTGGAATACGTTTTTAACAGAAGACCAATTGCGCTTTATCATGAATCAGGAAATTGCTGATGACTTTGGTAAAGTAATAGGAAAGGCATTACCAATTTCGGTTACAAAAAATGAAATTAATGCAATTCCTTGGTCAAATTTAGCGGCGTATTATCCGATGTCTAATTTCACGTATAAAAATACTATTGATGCTTCGGAAAACAATAATAACGGTTATTTAAAACACCTGTTAACTGTTGATAAAGAAACGGCACCATTACCTTATATTTCAAATCAAGATGGGGATTGGACGACTAACACCTCTTGGCTAAATGGAAATCTACAAAATATACCTGGATCTACATCTATTGTTAATCCCACAGAAACCATAGATTGGAATATCGTTAGAACTTCCCATCGATTAACCATGAACAACGTCCATTTACCAATATTAAAGAACAATACGAGAACGCTCCTTGGTTTATTCGTTGACTCCAATGAATTAATAGTAACAGGAGACACAGAAACCTATGCTGGAAATGGCTTAGCCATAACACATCTTTTAAGCCTTACAGGAACCATCGATTTAAATGGAGAATCACAATTAATTCAAACGTTAGAAAGTGACTTAGAAGTAATAGCTAATGGTAAAATTGAGCGCGATCAACAAGGTACTGCAGACACCTATACTTATAATTATTGGTCCTCTCCTGTAAGACGTGTAAATTCTGAAGTTGAAAACTTTAGAGTGATGGATGTTTTAAAAGATGGAACCGATCCGAGTACCCCTGAAGATATCCAATTTTTATCCTCAGGCTATAACGGAGCCGCCACCCACCCTATTAAAATAGCCGATTACTGGATTTGGAAGTACACCAATCTACCGAGTAATAACTATTCTGCATGGCAGCACATTAGACGTACCGGTAATATATTACCCGGAGAAGGATTTACCATGAAAGGTCCAGGGACAGGTCCGATTTCAGCGCCTCAAAACTATGTATTCTCAGGAAAACCAAATAATGGAGATATTAATCTTCCTTTACTTTCTAACAGTGATTACTTAATAGGCAATCCTTATCCTTCTGCTATAAATGCCTTACAATTTATTAAAGATAATGGACCTGATGCCACACCTAATGGACTCCCATTAATTAGTGGAACATTATATTTCTGGAATCATTGGGGCGGAGGTACACACGCAATACAAGACTATGCTGGTGGCTATGCTACTTTTAATTTTTCTGGCTCTGTTGCTGCTGCATATAAAGGAAGTAACCTTTCCGCCTTAGAATTCGATGGGGAACCGACGAAAGCTCCAGAACGTTATATTCCGGTTGGACAAGGTTTTTTTGTAATTGGACAAAACACAGGAACAATCAACTTTAATAACGGACAACGTACGTTTAAAAAAGAAGGAAATACTTCTGTGTTTATGAGGAATTCTAATTCTGGTACTACTGAAAACGAAGCGTATGTTGAAACTGAAGACCAACGCATGAAATTTAGAATAGGTTTTAACTCTGTTAATACAATTCGTCGTCAGTTATTATTAACCATAGATGAAAATTCGACATCTGGAGTAGACTGGGCTTATGATGGAGAAATTAACGAAACACAAATTGATGATATGTTTTGGCTTATTAATGATGAGGCTTACATTATTCAAGCTAGTAATGAATCTGATAGTTCCGCAATCTATCCACTAGGCTTAAGAACACAAACAGATGGTATTAATTCAATATTCATTGATGCTTTAGAACATGTCCCTATTAGTATGAATGTGTATTTACACGATAATGAATTAGGTATTTATCATGATTTAAGAACAGGTAGTTACGATATATTCTTAACAAAGGGAGATTATTTCGATCGTTTTGAAATTACGTTCGGTACGCAAAATAATGTGTTGGGGATTGAGGACCACATTACAAATCCATTAGGTGTACTGTACTCTAATGCTATTAAAAAAATTGTCGTTGTAAACCCTAACCAAATTGATCTAAAATCGATAATTGTTTTTAATATGCTAGGGCAATCTGTCTGCAACATTAATACGGTTGAGCAACATAAGTATTCGGAATACAATATAAAAAACTTAAATACAGGAACCTATATCGTTAAATTACAAACAAATGCAGGCCTGATCGTAACAAAAAAAATTATAGTTGATTAGTTTAGTTAGTGATTAGAAAGTCTCAGTTTGTAAAAACTGAGGCTTTCTTTATTTTAACAGGTTAAAAAGCGCCTCAAAATCTACCTTATGTTGCTCGCCTGAAGCCATATTTTTTAAGGTGAATACTTCGGATTTTAATTCTTCCTCACCCATGATAACCACAAATGGAATATTACGACGGTTCGCATAATTCATTTGTTTTTTCATTTGCTTACCAGAAAACGCAGCATCAGGAAACAATTCTGCTTTTACATTGGCTTGTCTCAATTTAGTAACGGCTCCCAAACTAAACATAGCCTCTTTGTCACCAAAATTAATGAAAAGTACTTTTGTAGATTCCGCTATGGTTGATGGAAATAAATCCAATTCCTCTAAGACCAAATAAATACGATCTAAACCAAAGCTAATCCCTACTCCACTCATATCTTTAAGACCAAAGATTCCGGTTAGATCATCGTAACGACCACCTCCACCAATGGATCCCATTTTTACACCTTCGGGTGCTGACACTTCAAAAATGGCACCTGTGTAATAATTTAGACCTCTTGCTAAAGTCACATCTAATTGTAACGTTGCTGTTTTTAGTTTTAAGTTTGAAATGGCTGTGTTTATAAATTTGAGTTCTTCAATTCCTTTTAGTCCAATTTCAGAAGTACTTAAAATAGATTTTAAACTTTCAATCTGGTTACCGAAATCCCCTTTTAAGGTGAATAAAGGCTGAAGTTTAGAAATCCCTTCTTCAGAAATCCCTTTACCTCGCATTTCTTCTTTTACCTTCTCTTCACCGATTTTATCTAATTTATCTAAAGCGACTGTAAAATCAATGAGTTTATCTTGTGCACCAATCACTTCTGCAATCCCAGATAAGATCTTACGATTATTGATTTTTATGGTTACTCCTTCTAATTTTAAAGCTGAAAATACCGCATCGTACAACTGTACAAATTCTACTTCTTGAAACAACGATTTAGAACCTACCACATCAGCATCACATTGAAAAAACTCTCTAAAACGTCCTTTTTGTGGACGGTCTGCACGCCAAACGGGTTGAATCTGGTAGCGCTTAAATGGGAACTCGATTTCGTTTTGATGTTGTACGACGTAACGTGCAAAAGGCACCGTGAGGTCGTAGCGCAATGCTTTCTCAGAGATTTTAGGAGTAATTAAACTTTCAGATTTAGAATTATAATCATCTTCTGAAATTTTCTTTAAATATTCTCCACTATTCAAAATTTTAAAAATTAAGCGGTCTCCTTCATCACCATATTTCCCCATTAAGGTCTCTGAATTCTCAAAACTTGGAGTTTCAATAGGTTGAAATCCGAAAATTTGAAACTGCTCTTTTATCGTTTCCATGATATAAGAACGTTTTGCGACTTCCTCTGCGTTAAAATCTCTTGTACCTTTTGGGATGCTTGGTTTTTGTGCCATGTTTACTTTCCACGAAAGTGGAAATCTTATTTAGTGAAACTTAATTTAAACTCTATAGTAATCACAAAAATATTATATTTTTTAGAGGTCTTGTAAAGATATCTTCATTTTATAGTAACTTTATGCTGTTTAAGTCGTCTTATACTTAAAACAACCCAACTAACGCGACAAAAAACTATGTTTTCATTAGCCAAAGAGAATATTAGAATTGCTTTCGATTCTATAAAAAGTCAATTGCTACGAACCATTTTAACGGTTTTAATTATCGCAATTGGTATCATGGCATTGGTCGGAATTTTAAGCGGAGTATCTGCGTTAGAGAACACCATTGCTAGTAATTTCTCTTCTATGGGTTCTAATACTTTTAATTTTCAACGCTACGAATTTACAGCGCAACGTCAAAGCAGTAGAGAACGTCAGAAAATAAATCCAATTATCGATTATAGAGATGTAAAGGATTTTGAAGACAATTATAATTTTCCATTTACTAAAGTGGCCGTATCCTTTTATGGTACTTCTGCGGCTGAAGTAAAATACGATAACAAAAAAACAGATCCGGAAGTAGCCGTGTTGGGCGCAAACGAATTTTATCTTGAAAATTCTGGTTTAGAGGTTGAAAACGGGCGTTCGCTCAATGTATTTGATGTTGATAATAGTAATGCGGTTTGCGTTATTGGTAGCGATTTACAAAAAGCATTATTTCCTGTTGAAAATCCTATTGGAAAAACTATAAGCATTAGAGGTTCTAAATTTAAGGTGGTTGGTGTTTTAAAAGAGAAAGGAGCTACGTTTGGTAATAATCAAGATTTGCGCGTATTTATGCCGCTTCAAAGAGCGCGTTCTATTTTTACAAATCCAAATATTAATTACAGTCTTAGTGTTAAAGTAGATAAAACGGATATGTTAGAAGCTGCTCAAGATGATGCCATATTAACATTTCGTAATATTAGAGGACTAAATCCAATAGAAAAGAACGATTTTGGCATTGAACGTAGTGAAGATCTATTGAACCAAGTGGCACAAAATACAGCGGCGCTTTATGTTGCAGCCTGGATTATTAGTATCATCACCATTTTTGGATCTACCATTGCCCTGATGAACATTATGCTAGTTTCGGTAAGCGAGCGCACACGAGAAATTGGTGTAAGAAAAGCGCTTGGAGCTAAAAGCAAAACGATTGCCTTTCAGTTTTTTATGGAAACCATAATAATTGGTCAGCTCGGTGGTCTTTTAGGAACTATTCTTGGAATTTTAATTGGTTTAGCTGTTGCCAAAGGCTTTGATCTTGAATTCTCAACACCATGGGTGGCGATGATATGGGCAACAAGTATCGCTTTTATAGTCGCTGTAATTTCGGGTTTATATCCTGCGACCAAAGCGGCAAAATTAGATCCTATTGAATCTTTACGTTATGAGTAATATATTCCTGCGAAGGCAGGAATCTCAAACAACATCAGTAATTTAATTTCTATTTATAATTGGATGTCAGTTCGCGTGACATTGCTTTTCTCACAATGTTGTATCGAGAACCTTAAAAATAGCATTATCTAACAAAAGCTTCTCGATGCAATTTACGTGTACCTCACAAACCACTCGAAGTGACGAATTAAGATTATTATTTTTTGTAATAGGGATTTATCCTTTTACTAGATTAGAAAAATAATTAAATAATTCTCCTTTTGTAATACTCGCACCAGATTGAATCATTTTAAATATATCTAAATGTTTATCGTCTGAATAGTCTTTTTTAGCATTAAAAAATTCTACAGAATCTGACAGCAAATTATCTCTTAACCAATTAAAACCTTCTTTGGTTGTAAAATCTACATATTCATTTTCAATTCTTAAAGCAATTAAACGCATGCTCTTTTCATTGCATTCAAACAGGTGAATTTGATTAGGCGAAATATGCTCTAAATATTTTACTTTAGTTAAAACACCAAGCCAAACTAAATCGCTAAAAACATCTAATTCTTGTTCAGCAGTTTCTGGTTTATTCTTTTTAATAGCTTCCCATTCATCACCTGTAATAGATTGTGTTGCTAAGAAGTTGATGAACTCTTCGCGTAATTCTTCAAATTGTTCTTTGGTTAATCTTGAATATTTCATGTGTTTAAATAATTACTGTTATTTATCGTGAAGTATATTTGAGCTGTCTCTCAATTCATAAATTGATAAGACGTAATTTTATAGTTAGTGAATTTTTTATAAAATTAATTTATAGCCTTAAAAGCCTCAAAAGGTCTGTCCGTTGCCATAATATTTGCCCCTTTTTCTTTCCAGCGGTTATATAATTCGTCTCCTTTGGCTTCCGCACTTTTATCTAAGTTACCTAAGGTACCCAACATGCAAACAATGTTATTATCGTGTAATCTCTTAAAAAACGATTCTTCTGATAAGCGTGTTCCGGTAAAAGCCAACATGTTTTCTGTTGGTATTTTAGCGTCTAATAAACGTTCAAATTCTTCATTATTTCGTGCAGAAACAGATAGTAATAATTGTGGTGCTAATTGGTATGCAGAGATAGCCTGTTCTATATTGTAAGTTATAATAATACTATGATCTTCTGCATTGGCCTTTTTAATAGCGTCTATAACAACTTTTTGACTCACCGTTTTTTTAATATCGACGGTAAGAATAACATTCTGCTTTACACACCAATCTAATACGTCTGAAAACAATGGGATTTTAAAAGTGGTTTCATTACCATGATCGTCCACTAAATTAAAGTGTTTCAATTCAGCAAATGTTAATTCATCGACCTTTCCAGTTCCTGTTGTGGTTCTATCAATAGTGTTATCATGAAGCAAAATCAATTGCCCATCTTTAGTTTGCGCAACATCAACTTCATAAACAGCAACAATACTATCATTGACATATTTTAAAGTCTCTAAACCATTTTCTGGATAGTTAAATAATCCTTTACCACCGCGATGTACACTAATATTTGGATACCCGGAATTAGAAGCTTTAAAAAGCGCTATAAGCTTAGAAGGCTGTGTTTCAGAACTTTTTATTATTTCTGTAGATTGCTTACAACTAAAAAGAGCGCAAATAGTAAAAATTAATAGAAAATATTTCATGTTAAAACCGTTTAAAAAACTAGTTGACTAATGACCTGATTGCACTGTTAAAAAAAAACTATAAAAAAACCGCTTAGTAAACTAAACGGCTTTTTAAAATTGTAATAAAATGATTATGCGTCAGCAATAACTTCGAAAGTTAAATCTACTGTTACTGATCTGTGTAATCTAATTGCAGCTTCGTACTGACCTAAACGCTTAATGTTACCACCATTGATAGAAATAAATTTCTTATCAACATCGTGACCAGCAGTTTTAAATGCAGCAGCTAAATCCATAGTGGTAATAGAACCAAATAATTTATCTCCAGCAGTTGCACCAGTTCCAGCTTTAGCTGTAATTTTAATATCTAAACCTCTTATAGCATCAGCAGTTTTTTCAGCTTCAGCAATAATAGTTTTCTCTTTGTAAGCTCTTTGCTTTAAAGTTTCTGCTAATACTTTCTTAGCAGAAGAAGTAGCCATAATAGCTTGTCCTTGAGGAATTAAAAAATTTCTACCATAACCGTTCTTAACAGATACAATATCGTCTTTAAATCCTAAATTTTCAACGTCTTGTTTTAATATAAGTTCCATCGTGTTATGATATTTTATTTTAATAAATCAGCAACATATGGCATTAAGGCTAAATGTCTAGCTCTTTTTACTGCCACAGATACTTTTCTTTGATATTTTAAAGACGTTCCTGTTAAACGCCTTGGTAATAATTTACCTTGTTCGTTTACAAAACCTAGTAACCAATCTGCATCTTTATAATCTACATACTTGATTCCAGACTTCTTGAAACGACAATATTTCTTTGTCTTAGACGTCTCAATATTTAACGGAGTTAAATATCTAATTTCGCCGTCTTTTTTTCCTTTTGCTTGTTGTTCTATTGATGACATAATTACGCTTTTGCTTTTGCTTTAACTTTCATTTTTTCTCTTCTTCTCTCAGCCCATGAAATAGCATGCTTGTCTAATTTCACAGTTAAGTAACGCATAAAACGTTCATCACGTCTAAATTCTACCTCTAAAGGCTCAATTGCTTCTCCAGCAACAGTGTACTCAAATAAATGGTAAAAACCACTTTTTTTGTTTTGAATTGGGTAGGCTAATTTTTTTAGTCCCCAATCTTCTTTTGATACCATCTTAGCTCCTTTAGAAACGAGGAAATCCTCGTATTTCTTTACTGTCTCCTTTATCTGGTCTTCAGATAAAACGGGATTTAAGATGAAAACAGTTTCATAATGATTCATAATAAATAATTTTGTTTATTGTTAAAACGGCTGCAAAAATACATATTATTTCTATATTTGACAATGTTTTTTGAATGTAAAATAAGAAAGGTTTTCACGGCATAAACACAATGTTAAATACTACGGTTTGTCGGTATTATTTGTTTTTTAACCGAATTTATCGTACTATTGTCGATATCTTAACCTAAAATTAATAATGTTATGACTTTAAACTGTGTAGTTGTTGATGATTCTGCGATTCAGCGCCTCTCTATAGTAAAGTTAATCGAGAATCACTCTTCGCTTAACCTTATTGCAGAATACAGCAGTGCGTTAGAAACAAAAAACGGTCTTAATACCCATAAAGTAGATCTTATCTTCTTAGATATAGAGATGCCGGTATTAAACGGTTTTGAATTACTCGATGTACTCAACAACAAACCCCAAATTATTTTTGTTACCGGTAAAACCGAATATGCCTTTAAAGCATTTAATTACGATGCCACCGATTATCTTCAGAAACCAATCACAAAAGAGCGTTTTAATGTTGCCGTAGAAAAAGCTATTGAGCAGCATAAATTGAAACTAGACTTTAATGAAACTGATGGTGAGCATATTTTCGTAAAAAGTAATCTTAAAAAACGTAAAGTTTATATTAAGGATATTAAATGGATTGAAGCCCTTGGAGATTACGTTAAAGTAGTAACAGAAGAAAACAGCCTAGTTGTTTTATCAACAATGAAAGCGTTTGAAAGTGAATTGCCCGAAGGTAAGTTTTTAAGAATTCACAAATCTTATATTGTGAATCTCGATAAAATTGACCGTTTTAACAGTAAAAATGTTGAAGTCGGCGCGTATGAGATTCCTTTGAGTCGAAATAAAAAGACCCAATTAGTAGATGCTTTAAATAATATGTAGAATCTTACATTTACATATAAAGCATTACATTATAATTTTGAAAAATCCTGAGCAACTGCTTAGGATTTTTTGGTTCTACCTCAAAAAAAAAAATTCCCCTAAAGAGGACAATACTGATAAAGAATACTCATGTTTCTTTAGCGTGATTTCTTTTATTAAAAAACCTCAATTATGTTTAAAAAAGTAATCATAGAAATTGTATCTCAAAAGTAACAGTACTTCCTAAGGGCCATCAAAACCGTAATGAAATTGATTAGTTACAATTTGTAGGTCTACCAGGTTTTTAAAACCTGCTAGGTCTTAATAATTATCCACATTAATCACCACACGAACTGGTCTAAAATCTTTTACAGCATTGAAACTATTATCTATTTTCCTAATGGCTTCTTTCGTTTTTCCTAAAGATTGTTTCGCTGGAATTTTAACTAAGATGTTTTTATGAAATAAATTTCGGATTCTTGATACAGGTGGAAATTCTGGACCTAAAACATTAGCTTTAAATAGTTGCTTTAGAGATTTAGCATACCAATCTGCAGCGAGATTAACTCTATCATAATCTTTATGTTTAAACGTAATTTTAATTAACCTGTAAATTGGTGGATATTTAAAATTGTAACGCTCGTTCATTTGCTCAGTAAACATCTCTTTATAAGCATTTGTAGAGACTTGTTGTAAAATATTATGATGCGGGTTGTATGTCTGAATCAATACTTTACCTCGTAAATCGGTACGACCTGCTCTACCAGACACCTGAGCCATTAATTGATAACTACGCTCATGTGCTCTAAAATCTGGAAAATTGAGTAAATTATCAGCATTCATAATACCTACTAACTTTACAAATCTAAAATCTAAACCTTTGGTTAACATTTGTGTGCCGACCAAAATATCAACTTCACGCTGCTCAAAACTGTTTATAATTTTCTCAAAACCATATTTTCCGCGCGTGGTATCTAAATCCATACGTGCCACTTTCTTATCAGGAAATAACACTTTTACCTCTTGTTCTATTTGCTCTGTACCAAATCCCTTAGTATCTAAAGTCGCATTTCCACAAGCTCGACAGCTCTTTAGCATTACAGAATTATAACCACAATAATGACAACGTAATTGATCGCGATATTGATGATAAGTTAAACTCACATCGCAATTAGGACACTGAGGAGATGTACCACAACTAGTACATTCTATAATAGGAGAAAAACCACGTCTGTTTTGAAATAAAATAATTTGAAACCCCTCTTCTAAAGTTTCTGTCATTTCTTGGATTAATCTATCGCTAAAATGACCTTTCATGCGCTTCCGCTTGTATTTATCTGCTAAGTCTACCAACTCAATATCTGGCATTAACACATTGTTGTAGCGTGTATTTAATTCTACTAAACCATATTTTCCTTGGCTCGCGTTAAAATAAGATTCTAAACTTGGTGTTGCTGATCCTAAAAGTGTTTTAGCTTTAAATATATTCGCCAATACGATTGCTGCATCTCTAGCATGATAACGTGGAGCTGGATCGAATTGCTTATAGGACGACTCATGTTCTTCATCTACAATTATAAGACCTAAATTACGAAATGGTAATAATAATGAGGAACGCGCACCAATAATAACTTGGGCTTTCTCAGAATTAGCTAACATATTTTGCCAAACCTCTACCCTTTCATTTCCTGAATACCTAGAATGAAAAACAGCTACTTTGTCTCCAAAATAATCTTGAAGTCGATTAACCAATTGCGTTGTTAATGCAATCTCTGGCAATAAATACAGTACTTGCTTCCCTAGGTCTAATTGATTTTGAATAAGCTGTACATATATTTCGGTTTTACCAGAAGACGTCACACCATGCAATAAAGCGACTGATTTATCTTTAAAGATTGCCTCCACTTCATTATAAGCCTCTTGCTGCGCTTCACTCAGTCGTTTAGTGTCTGAATCTCCATCTCCATCAAACTGGACACGATCGACTTGAATGTGATATTCTTCTAAAATATGTTTATCAATTAAGGTTTTGACTATCGAATTTGATGTACCGCTGCGCTCTGTTAAATCTGAAACTTTAATAGGTTGTTTTAGCGAAGCTTCCATTGTAAATAATGTCAGCACAACTTCGCGCTGCTTTGGCGCACGACTCAATTCATCGAGTAGTATCTGTAATTTTTCTTGAGATTTATGATTCTGATGTAACTTAACATACCGCACTAATTTTGGCGTGTACTTTTCGTACATTTCTTCTTGCAAATTCAATACCCCTTTCTCAACCAAACTGTTAATAATAGGTAATACACGCTTTTTATCTAATATAGAAACTACATCGTTTATCTTTAAAGACGATTGGTGCTGTAATGCTTCGTAAATTAAGTATTCTTCATCTTTTAATTCAGACGTGTCAATATTAATTTTTTCATTTCTAGAAATAACCGTTTCACTTTCTAATAAAAATGCATTTGGCATTGCTGCTCGCATTACTTCACCTAAGCTACACATGTAATAACCCGAAATCCATTCCCAATGCTGTAGTTGCGTTTCTGTTATAACAGGCGCATCATCCATAATCTGATGAATTGTTTTAGCGTCGTAAGCTGTGGGGGGATTTTTATGAATGCTATACACTAAAGCCGTGTAAATTTTACTCTTACCAAAAGGTACAGAGACACGCATTCCTGGTGATAAAAACTCAGATTCTGCTTCTGTAATATGATACGTAAACGCTTTTTGTAGCGGTATCGGCAATATGACGTCTATAAAATGTAACATTATTTTACACGTTTCCAATATTGCGTCCTGTAGAAAAAGGCCAGATAACCTCTTACCTGAAGGGTGTCTGGATCATCTTCAAGCTTAAGACGGCATCTATAAGTGGTACCATTTTCAGGATTGAGTATGGTGCCTCCGTCATAAACCTTTCCGTTTTTAGTTAAACCTTCTATAAAAACCAACCCAACGATTGGTTGATCTTTGTGAGCACCGCTACAGTCATTACAAGTTCTAGATTCTACATCTGGATTAGTTACAGCTATGATTTTACCATATATTTTACCGTCTTCTTCATAAATTTCAACTATAGATTTCGCATCACCTGTATTATCATCTATGGTTTTCCACTTCCCTAAAATATTCTGAGCTGGCAAATTAAAAAACACCGTGAACAAAATAAAAAATGCTAAAGTGTTTTTAATCATAGTTTGTTTTTTTAGAGATTTATTTCTCAAATGTAATAGGTTTAATTTAAAAAACCATCGCGATTAGAGATGGTTTTTAAAAACATATAAATTATAGCGCGACCTAACGATGAGATTTTAAAGCGTTTTACTTTAATAATTTTTCTATATCTTTCTGTTTAATCTCCTTACGTGCTCTTGGATTTTTCCTCAAAAACTGAAGTGATGCGTTGAGCTCATAACCCAACAGTATAATATTAGAGTTAAGCCACAAATAAAGTAGTAGAATTAATAATGCTCCGATAGACCCATAAAGCTCATTGTATTGCGAAAAATTTTCAATATAAATCCCAAATAGAAAAGACGTTAACATAATGAGTAATGTTGTTAATAACGCACCAACCGAAAAGAACTTAGACTCCTTTCCCTCTTTAGTTCCGAAATAATACAAAGTTGCTGTGGCCAAATAAACCATAATAACAAAGAATAAATACTTAGCAAAGATAATCCACCCCAAGCCGCTATCATCGTCTGTAATAGCGTGTCCGCTAAATCCTTCATACAAGGGTTGAATTATATAAATTTGAAAGTATCCGAATACAGCTACCGTTAATAACAAAAGAAAAACTAGAATTAAGGCTACACCAAGTGCAAACATATACTGCTTAAAAACATTGCGATAAAGCTGTTTATGATATGAGGTTTCAAAACCAGAAAACACAGCATTAACTCCATTTGCCATTAAAAACATAGACAGCAAAAACACAGAAGAAATTAAACCTCCACTGGTATTACTACTCATATCTTTAAAAATACTGTCTATTAAAAATTCTGACGTCTGGGGTGGTAAAATAGAATTTAAGAAATCTAAAAAATCAGCTCTAAAACCCACTATTGGTATATAAGGAATTACAATAATCACAAACAACAAAAACGGGAAAATAGCCGTAAAGAAACTGAATGCAATAGCACTAGCTCTTGTGGTCAATGCTCCATTGACGATGCCCATGATATAAAGTTCCAAAAGGTCGTACACCGACAAACCTTCAAATCCTGGTAACTTAATTTGCTTAAAAAAGCGCACAAGTAAATTGACAACCGGTATCTTATTTAATTTATCTTCTATGGGTTTAGTCATTACTTAGCTATTGGCGTTTAGATTCTAACAAATCTACATTATATATAACGTAAAAGGTATCTAAAATTATACAGCTTTAAGGCTTAAATCTTTATTATAAATAGAGTGTGTTAAGGCACCAGACGAAATATAATCGACTCCACATTCCGCATATTTTCTAACAGTGTTTTCATTGATACCACCTGAAGACTCCGTTAAGCACTGGTCACCTATCAGTTTTACTGCTTTTCGCGTATCATCATAATTAAAGTTATCGATTAAGATTCGGTAAACTCCTCCACAATCTAAAATTTCTTTAATCTCTTCAAGGTTTCTCGCTTCAACAATAATTTTTAAATCTCGGTTGGTATCTTTTAAATACTGCTTCGTTAGATTAATAGCTTTAACAACTCCACCTGCAAAATCGATGTGGTTATCTTTTAGCATAATCATATCATACAGTGCAAATCTATGATTCTCTCCGCCTCCAATTTTAACTGCCCATTTTTCAAGTGCTCTAATACCAGGAGTGGTTTTGCGCGTGTCTAAAATTTTAGTTCCTGTACCTTCTAATAAATCCACAAATTCTCGAGTCTTCGTTGCAATTGCACTCATACGTTGCATAGCGTTTAAAACTAAACGTTCTGCTTTAAGAATGGATTGCGACGCCCCTTCAACATAAAAAACAATATCTCCATGCTTTACCTTTTGCCCATCTTCGATTAAGATTTCCACTTTCATATCCGCATCTACATAGGCAAAAACTTGCTTTGCAAACTCCACCCCAGCAATTGTACCTTTATCTTTTACCAATAACTTTGCTCTTCCTTGAGCAGATACAGGAATACACGCCAACGAGCTGTGATCACCGTCTCCAACGTCTTCTCTAATTGCATTGGCTATAATACCTTCTATTTCTTTATCGAATTGTGCTTTTGAAATCATCTGAATACATATTTGATGTAAAAATAGGAATTGAAATTTGAAAATTTGAATAAATCTATCGTCAGTTCGAGTGAATTTATGAGTAAATCGAATAAATTTGTATCAGAACAGTCTAAAATCGATTCCTCAATACCACTTGGAAAAAATAACCCGAATCACTCAAAGCATCAAAACATGAATATAAAACTCATAGCCATTGGTAAAACCGACAATAAAAACTTAATTGCGTTAATTACAGATTACTCCAAACGCCTTGGTTTTTATATTAAGTTTGACTTTGAAATCATTCCCGATTTAAAAAAGGTAAAAAATTTGTCGGAAGCCCAACAAAAAGAAAAAGAAGGTGAACTCATATTGGCAAAAACGCAAACATCTGATATACTCATTCTACTCGATGAAAATGGCAAACAATTAGACTCTGTTGCATTTTCTAGCTATTTACAGAAACACATGAATTCTGGTATTAAAACTTTAGTCTTTGTTATTGGTGGTCCTTATGGTTTTTCAGATGCCGTTTACGCGAGAGCCAATGGAAAGTTAGGGTTGTCTAAAATGACCTTTTCACATCAAATGGTCCGTTTATTCTTTATAGAACAATTATACAGAGGATTTACAATTCTTAGAAATGAACCTTATCATCATAAATAAAAACACAGACATTATACTTACTGAACAAAAAAAATCTCAGATTAATAATAAACCTGAGATTTTTTCTGTTATACTTTTAGTTTTAGAGAATCTTCATAATTTACTGTATGAAAACTGCGACTAAAAACTTACTAATGTGTCTTATAAACTTCTTTTCGCTTTTTAAGCTGTTTTGTTAAATCGTTAATAGTTTCATTCATAGCCATTTCATAATTTTTCTCATTAGACGTCGCAAAAATACGTGGTCCAGGCAAGCTTAATTCTATATTACAAATTTTACCTGCTTCATGATCTTTTTCATCATGTTTAAAATATACTTGAGCCGAAATAAGAAACTCGAATTTATTAGCTAATTTTTCTAATTTTTCCTCTGTTAATTCTGAAAGTGTATCACTTACATCAATGTTTACATATTGAAAATTTACCGTCATAATCTATCTTGTTTTAATGAATTATTCTTTTCACTAAGATACAAGATTTAGTCAGTCCAATCACTGATAAATATCATAATTAATTGATAAAATTTCAAATTTAAGATATAAATAGACCTTTTAAAAAGTCTGATAAAATTAAAAGAGCAATAGAATTATTTACCCTTTTTATTAAATTTATAACCAATAGCTAATTTTGCTTTTGTAAGATTTAAAAGATAGTTATTACCATAATCCAAATCGGTACTATACAGACTATTATTATAGCTTAAACTGACATAAAACTGTTTTAAATTATAATTTAAACCAATGAGAAAATCTAACTTATAGAGCATTGGATTACCTGGTTTGTAGCCTCCATCTTGTAAGGTCACTTTTTTATCTACCAAACCTATTCCTGGCATAACGTTAACCGTTGCTGTGATATTTTCTGGCAGTTGAAAGTAAGAGATGACGCCAGCTAAAACACCGAAAGACAAGCCTTGGTATCTTTTAATATCGCCTTCCTCATTAAAATAAGGACTCGTGGTTTCAGATAGTATACTAGGCTTTGCAGAAAAATAATCAAAACTACCGAAGACACCAACACCTCCTGTTATAAATATATTATCAGAATTCTTATTAGACAAGCCCGCCTTTAATTGGGAATAGGAAAACTCTATATTATCTAAAGTGTACATATAATTTAGCCCAACACTTACAGATCTAATATCGTCTCTAAATACGGTAGGTTCATCAAAGTTATTTTTAGCATTAAACCCCCTATACACTTGCGTAAAAATTTTTACATAATTTTTATCCTTTAAGATAGTTGTGGCTTGTAAATCGAACCTAGATGTTTTCTCTTTATTTGGATTTTTAATATTTACAGCAATATCTAAGATGATTTTTTTAGTAGCAAAACCTAGTCCAAGACCATATCTATTATTAGGTACAAACTTAGCTTTAGAATCACTATCTGAAATATTAAATTTATTCACCTTAAAATTAGAAAATATACGTAGTGAATAATTTTCAATATCTCTATCTACCAATAGCGAATCTAAATCATCCAAATCTTGAGCACTAAGACTTAAACAACTAAAACAAAAAACGAAAAGTATAAAAGGTTTCAGCATTGTTATTAGATTAAAATGTTTGTTTTGATAAATGATACTAAAATAGATTGCTATTTTTACAAAAGCAAAATTAAACTAAATAAGCTCAAAATATGCAACTTGTTTTCGCAACTAATAACTTAAATAAACTGAAAGAAGTACAATCGATGTTACCAGAACATATTAAACTTTTAAGTTTAAAAGATATTGCTTGCAACGAAGACATCCCTGAAACCCAACCTACCATTGAAGGTAATGCGATACAGAAAGCAGAATACTTAAAAAAGCATTATGGTTACGATTGTTTTGCTGATGATACCGGTTTAGAAGTTGAAGCTTTAAACGGTGAGCCCGGAGTCTTTTCCGCACGTTACGCAGGTCCTCAACGTAATGCTGATGACAATACCAATAAATTACTGACAGAACTCAGAAACAAACACAACCGAAATGCGCAATTTAAAACTGTGATTGCATTACACATTAATGGTGAGTTAAAAACATTTACAGGGATTTGCAAAGGCACAATTACTAGTGAAGAACATGGTGAAGGTGGTTTTGGCTACGACCCTGTCTTTAAAGCTGAAGGTCATAATAAAACATTTGCTGAAATTTCTCTTGAAGAGAAAAACAAGATTGGACATCGAGGGAAAGCAGTTTTTAAACTGATTGAATTTTTAAAGAATTAATGTAAATTGCCATTAAAGCTAAAATATTTTTAATGTACGCCCTATCATTTTTGTGCGTTATCCCTCTTCACTAATTACCATAAACATCTGAAATATTGCAAACTACCAAAGGAAAAACAACATTAATTGATTATCCAATTAATTGTTATACATTTGCACCTTGCAAAAAATTCCTATTAGGATTTTGTAAATTCCTCAGAGTGAGGATGTGTTACCTAGAAGTTTAAGTGTTTAGTATGTCGATTCGCTTCTTTTGTAACACCAACAGAACATAATCGAATACATATACTCAAAAATGAGCACATTTCAAGAACTCGGTCTTAATGAAGACCTTTTACGCGCTATTACGGATTTAGGATTTGAAAAACCTAGTGAAGTACAAGCAAAAGCAATTCCACTTTTATTAGAAGAAGACAAAGACTTAGTTGCTTTGGCGCAAACTGGAACAGGAAAAACAGCAGCTTTCGGATTTCCGATGTTGCAAAAAATAGATATTGATAGCAGAACTACACAAGGTCTTATCTTATCTCCTACTCGCGAACTATGTTTACAGATCACCAACGAACTTAAACTTTATGGTAAATACTGTAAAGGATTAAATGTTGTAGCCATTTATGGTGGATCTAGTATTTCTGATCAAGCAAGAGAAGTAAAACGTGGTGCACAAATTATTGTAGCAACTCCTGGACGTATGAAAGATATGATTAGCCGTAGAATGGTTGACATCTCTAAAATACAATACAGCGTTTTAGATGAAGCAGATGAAATGCTAAACATGGGCTTTAAGGAAGATATCACAGATATTCTTTCTCATACGCCAGAAGAAAAAAACACATGGTTATTCTCTGCGACAATGCCTAAAGAAGTAGCAACTATTGCTAAGAAATTTATGGCTAATCCTACAGAAATAACCGTAGGAAATAAAAATGAAAGCACTAACAACGTTTCTCACGAATACTATTTAGTTAACGCCAGAGATCGTTACCAAGCATTAAAACGTTTAGCAGATGCTAATCCAGATATCTTTTCTGTGATTTTCTGTCGTACTAAACGCGATACACAAAAAGTAGCCGAAAACTTAATTGAAGATGGGTATTCAGCAGGAGCTTTACACGGAGATTTAAGTCAGAACCAACGTGATTTGGTGATGAAATCTTTCAGAAACCAGCAAATACAAATGTTGGTAGCCACTGATGTCGCGGCTCGTGGTATTGATGTTGATGATATTACACACGTAATTAATTATCAATTACCTGATGAGGCTGAAATTTACACACACCGATCTGGTAGAACAGGACGTGCTGGTAAAACAGGAATCTCAATGGTTATTGTTTCTAAAAGCGAAGTTAGAAAGATTAAAAGCATTGAACGTATCATCAAAAAACAATTCGAGCAAAAAGAAATCCCTTCAGGTGGTGATATTGTTGAAGTACAGTTAATGTCTTTAGCAAACAAAATCCATACAACGGAGACAAATCACGAAATTGATAAACATATTGATAGTATCAATACGTTATTTGCAGATACTAATAAGGAAGACTTAATTAAAAAATTCTTCTCAGTAGAATTCAATCGTTTCTTTAATTACTATCAAAAATCGAAAGATTTAGGTAGCGTTCAAGTCAGAGATTCTGATAGAGATGGTGGACGCGATTACGATAAACAATCTAACGATTCTCGTTATTTTATTAACGTTGGTAGTAAAGATGGTTTTGATTGGATGAAATTGAAAGATTTCTTAAAAGAACAGTTAGAGTTAGGACGTGACGATGTTTTTAAAGTTGACGTTAAAGAAAGTTTTTCATTCTTTAATACGGAAAAAGGTTTACAAGAAAAAGTACTTGCCTTTTTTACAGACTTTAAACATGATGGACGTTTTGTAAACGTTGAAGTAAGCGCTGACAAAGGTGGTAGAAGTCGTGGTGGTAGAAGTGGCGGAAGAAACCGCGGTGGAAACGAAAGACGCTCTGGTGGCGGTGGCGGAAGTCGCAGACGCGATGATAACCCAAGAGGAGAAAGACGTTCTGGAGGCAGACGTTCTGATGATGGAGGATCTGGAAACAGAGGTGATAGACGCTCTAGCGATAGAGGCGATAGAAAATTCAACGACTCTAGAGGTGATAGACGCCCTTCAGAATCTAGTAGCGCGGGTTCAGAAAGGCCAAGACGTTCTAGAAGACGTGACTAAATTAATAATATACCGTATATTCTAAAAAATATATTAATCTAAAATCCAAAATTTGAAGTTTCACTTTCAAGTTTTGGATTTTTTTATAGAGCCTAATTGTTTAATTTAATATTCAAAAAAGTTAATTTTAAGTCAAATCTAAGCATGCAAACTGTTAAATCCGTTTTCTTTATTACCTTTACCTCGTAACACATGTGCATGCGATATCTATTTATTTTATTTTTTTGTTTCATTACAGTCAATGGTTTTAGCCAAGACAGTACAGCAACTAAAACACCGACTAAAGTTAAAGGAACAATAGTTAGTGCTTCGACGAGTTTACCTCTAACTGAAGCTAATATTGTAAATATTAATCAGGTTATAGGTACGGCAACGGACGATGATGGTGTCTTTGAAATAAAAGCTAACGTCAATGACACCTTACATTTATCGTATTTAGGTTTTAAATCTATAAGAGTGAGAGTAACTAATGACTGGTTAAAATTTGGAAGCACAAAAATTGAAATGACCGAACTCGCCTTAGCATTAGAAGAAGTTACAGTAAAACAACTTGAGTTAACAGGGTATTTAAAAGTTGACATGAATCAGGTTCCTGTAACATCTAATAATCGTTATCGTATTTCGGGCTTACCAGGCCAAGGTTATGAAGCTGGCAAACCTAACATTGCAACTAAAGTACTTGGTGCCATATTTAATCCTGCAGATTTCTTATATAATATGTTTGGTCGAAAGCCTAACGAAATGCACCGATTAAAGAAAATGAAAGAAGATGATGAGATTAGAAGTCAGTTATCTAAGCGTTTTGATAGAGAAATGTTATTAGTGCTTTTACAAGTAACTAAATTTGACTTAGACGAAATAGTTAACCAATGTAACTATTCTAAAGATTTCATTAACACTGCTAATGATCTTCAAATTTTAGATGCGATAAGCGAATGCTACGAAGAATATAAAGTGATTAAAAGAAGTAAAGAGCGAAAAAGTAATAAAAAAGATTAGAACTCAACGTCTATGCGTCAGAGTGTAAAGCGATTCTATTACCTTCCGTGTCAATAAACATTCCCATAAAACCATTTTCATCAGAAATTTTGGTTTTCTCTAACCCTATTTTTCCACCAGCAGCTTCTACTCTATCGAGCTCTATTTGCACATTTTTTGATATAAAATAAATCAATGTGCCTTCCTTACTAGGGATATAAGAATTTTGCTTAATCAGAGTTCCGGTTGCCCCGTATTCTCCATTATTACCAGGAAACCAGCCCATTTTCAAGCCATTAAATTCTACATCTTTAATTTCAACTTTAAAAACCGTCTCATAAAACGATTTAGCACGATTCATATCGTTTACAGGAATTTCAAACCAACCTACCATAATATATCCTTTTAGTCCCTTAAAATTACAACAATTATCCTTTCAATTTATAACGCTCTACAATCGCATCATAATCTTTTAAAGTTTTATTTATCCAATCAAAACGTTTTTCAATAATTTCGTCCTCAGTTAATTGCCAAGTAATTGACGATTTTCTTAATTGGGCTGTAACATGCTGAAGAATGATGGCTGCAGAAACCGATATATTCAAACTTTCTGTAAAACCAACCATTGGGATTTTCAAGAAGCAATCGGCATTATCAATCACTTGCTGCGATAAGCCTTCTGTTTCTCTACCGAAGAAAAAGCATGATTTTTTAGTGATGTCAAAATCTATTAATTCACAATCATCTACATGTGGAGTTGTCGCTACGATTTGGTAATCTTTCTCTTTTAAATTGGCTATACAATCTTTAACTGAGTTATAGCGATTCAAATCCACCCATTTTTGAGCTCCCATCGCAATTTCTCTATCGATACTTTTTGAATTTACTTCTTCGACAATATTCAATTCTTGTATACCAAATACATCACAAGATCGCATCACAGCACTCGTGTTATGCAACTGATAGACATCTTCTGTGGCAACGGTAAAATGTTTTGTCCTATTGGGTAAAACACTATTAAAGCGCTCAATACGGCTTTCGGTAAGAAATGTTTCTAAGTATTCTAGAAGTTTAAGGTCTTGCATGACCCAAAAATAGTAATTTTATAATATGAAACGAATATGTTCAAAGCGTAAACATTCAAGTAAATGATTATAATTAACATTAAATAAAACTCATGAAACATATAGTTGTATTAACAGGAGCTGGCATGAGCGCCGAAAGTGGTATCAAAACATTTAGAGATGCAGATGGACTATGGGAAGGACACGATGTTATGGCTGTGGCTACTCCCGAAGGTTTTCAACGTAATCCTGAATTAGTCTTAAATTTCTATAATGAGAGGAGAAAACAACTAAAAGAAGTTCAACCTAACCAAGCACATAAAGATCTCGCACTCTTAGAAATCAATTATAAAGTCAGTATTATTACCCAAAACGTAGATGACTTACATGAGCGTGCAGGTAGTAGTAACGTTATTCATTTACATGGTGAACTGCGTAAAATACGAAGCACCAAAAATGAAAATGACATCAAGGTATGGACCGAAGACATTCATTTAGGCGATAATTGTGAAAGCGGCTATCAACTCCGACCACATATCGTATGGTTTGGCGAAGCTGTTCCTATGATTGATAAAGCCGTAGAAATTTGCCAGCAAGCTGATATTTTAGTGATTATTGGCACGAGCATGCAAGTTTACCCAGCTGCAGGATTACTAGATTTTGCTCCAGTTGAGACGCCAATTTATTATATTGACCCAAAACCTGCCATGGATAAAAACGGTAAAATTCATGTTATTGCCAAATCCGCAACAGAAGGTGTTAAAACATTATTACAGATTTTAGATTAAAAAAATTATCTTATTTTTAGACTAAAACGTGTAACAATAATTATAAACAAGGGACTCATATATCAAATGCTAAAAAGATGAAAACAATAACAAAAAAGAAAACATTACTTCTAATATCTACTGGAATCTTTATAGTTGCCATATCTCAAATATTTGCTCGATTTACAGAATTACCTGATGTAGCAAGAGGTTCATTCATAGGTATAGGTATCGGACTCCTATTAACTGGTCTAATTTTTGATAAATTAAAAACAGCTAAATAGCATTCTTTAAAACCACCAAAATCAAACAAAACGAAACTCATATTGTACCTAAGCGTTCTACTGCTATCCGACTTCAAGAATATGGTGTTGGAGTGTTTGATGCGTTTCCTACAAAATCAGCTTTTAAGAAAGCCTTAAAAAAAGATTATATTACTGTAGATGATGCTATTGCCACTTCAGCAACCTATATACATGGTGGAGAATCTATTACTTTATCTGTTCCTAAAAATTTAAGTCCGAAGAAAAGATTAATCTTTAAACTCAAAGTACTGTTTGAAGACGATTACTTAGCTGTGATCCATAAACCTGGTGGAATTTTAGTAAGTGGCAATCATTTTAAAACGATTGCCAACGCTTTAGTTCAGAATCTAAAACGAAGTCCATTAGATGATACAACTCAACCGCAGCCTGTTCATCGTTTAGATTTTGCTACCACCGGTATTTTATTAGTTGGAAAAACAAGTAGTAGCATTCGTGCTTTAAACAAACTTTTCGAAGACAGAGCCGTTAAGAAAACTTACTATGCCGTTACTATCGGTGATATGAAAACCGAAGGCTGCATCACCACAGAAATTGATAAAAAACCTTGTCAATCTAATTACAAAGTCCATCAATCAGTTAGCTCTGAAAGATTCGGACAATTAAATCTCGTAGAATTAGAACCTTTAACAGGTCGGCGCCACCAATTACGTAAACATTTATCTAGTATAGGAAACCCTATCTTGGGAGATAAGGATTACGGAAAAGAATCGCTTATTTTAAATGGAAAAGGACTGTATCTGCACGCGTATTCTTTAAAATTTACACATCCATTTACAAAAAAAGTCCTTTATATAAAAGATGAATTTCCACTTAACTTCAAAAAAATATTTGATATTTTGCTATAGTTGAACGAACTATGGTGATAAGATTTACATACTACAATATTACGCATTCTTAGCTTCAATCCATTTACTCATATATTTAGAACTCTGCATAGTTTGATGCCTAAATAATTGTCCTATAAAATTGCGTTCTCGATGTGCACTTAGATGGGTAGACAATTCTAAGATCTTAGATGTAAGACCTTTTTCAAAATTAGTTTTATTAAAACGCTGGCTCAAAATATTGAATCCATTTTGTTGCTTTTCTTGCCATAATTCGGGTTGTATATAAAGTTCTATGGCTTTCTTTGCGAAAGCATTTGGCTCATCTGATATAAATCCATTTTCATCCAAACTACCAAACATTCCTTCTGCGGCGACACATGTCATAACACACGGGGTTCCATTTTGCATGGCATCTACTAATTTTCCTTTTAAGCCAGCCCCAAAACGTAAAGAAGCAAAACAGACCTTAGCATTTTGCATAACGTCATTAACATCTTCTGCAAAGCCTTTTATTATAAATCCTTCTTTACTATTATTGAGTTGCGTTACTTTTTGCGATTCATAAGCACCATAAATATGCAATTCTGCTTTTGGTAATTGCTGTCTCACTAATGGCCAAATACTTTGTTTTAAATACAAAACTGCATCATAGTTTGGTGCGTGTAAAAAATTACCAATAGTTACAAAATGGTGTCTGTTTTCAAAAGTTGGCAAATATTTAATATCAATTTCAGAAATGGGCTCTAATAGAAATGGTAAATAATGAAGTAAGTTTTTATCGATTTGAAATTGGTCGGTTAATATATCTATTTCAGCTTCAGATATTATTAAACTTAGGTCACAACGATAAATACTAGCAATTTCGCGTTTGGTAGTATCATTTTGCAAATGAGATACGTTAACGGTTTCATTTTGTTTTAGAGCTACTTCCCTAGCTTTACGCAAACCATGAAAATCTTCAGTATCTAAAACATGAATTGCATTAGGACATTGCTCCGCAACTCTCCAACCATACTGTTCTTCGGACATAAACCGATCAAACAACACAACATCTGGGTTTAAGTCTTTTACAAATACATCAAAAGATGAATCATTTAAAAGAATTGGCTTCATTTCAACATTTATAATATTTAAATCGAAGGTATTGTAAGATGTTTTAGCTGCAGAAGAAAACGTCACTTCAAACCCTTGATTTTGAAATTGTAATATCAACTGAATGATACGTGTTCCTGCAGCAGAACTTTTAGGTTCTGGCCAAACAAAACCGATAACTAATAATTTTTTCATGAATTAATTCTAAGATTCCAATTCAGGATTGTTTTCTAAATAAGTATTTATTTACTGAGGTTCTTTTAGAAACACATACTTTAAACGGACTGCATTTGCCCAAGTTACAAGAGATTCAATTTGCGCCGCTGATAATTTGGCTTCATTATGTACCCAAGTATAGCTGTCTAATGGCATTTCTTTGGTTTTAACCATTTCAATCAATTCATTGAGTTTATGATCCTTCCTTTTGTCATCATAATCATTCCATTTAGAAAGATTCAAATGCTTTTTTCCATCTGTTACATGACCTGCCAACCAATAATTTACAGGAGTAATTTTATTATACCAAGGATATTCTGTACTATCACTATGACAATCTAAACATGCATATTTAAGATTTTTTTTAACATCTTCGGGTGGATTAGTATCTGCGAAAAAAGCATTAACCGAAATAATAGTCTCCTCATTTCTTTCAGGTCCAAAAAATTGAGCCACTGCAAATATTATTAAAAGTAAAAGGCCTATCTTTTTTATAATCTTCATTTTTGATTATTTTTAAAGCTCTAAAGTAACCAATTTACATTTGACCAAAGCAGAACTTTATAAGGAATTGAATTACGTTAATCATTCGCGAGACATGCGATTAAAGTATGCTAATCTCGTTATTGATAATCCGGAATTGATACCTCCACTCTTAGATATTCTTTTTGATGTGGATGATAAAATTTCATGCCGAGCTGCTTGGGTTTTTGAGTTTATGTGTGGAGAAAAACTAACCGCTATTATTCCGCATCTCGAGAGTTTTACTAATAATATTTCAAAAGTACATTTAGATCCAGCGGTCAGACCTATAGCAAAGATTTGCGAATATTTAACCAAAGCTCATTACTCCAAAACGGTCAATGCCATCACAACAGCACTTTCTGAAACGCATAAAGAAAAAATTGTAGAAGCTTGCTTCGATTGGATGATTAATGATGAAAAAATTGCACCTAAAGCTTATAGCATGAATAGTCTATTTCTTTTAGGAACTGAATATGATTGGATCCACCCTGAACTCGCTATTATTTTAGAGCGCGATTATGAAATGCAAAGTTCAGGATTCAAAGCTAGAGCTAAGCATATTTTGAAGAAGATAAAGCATCGTTAGCATTTGGAAGCTTGGTGTTAAAAAATATCCTAAAAACTTCGTGCTTCGAGCTTCAAACTTCAAACATACTTCCATATATTTACCACTTCAAAAAAACCAACATAAATGGCACTTTCACCTCTTAATGCAATTTCACCAATCGATGGTAGATACCGATCTAAAGTTGAAGCTTTAGGCAATTATTTTTCAGAAGAAGCACTGATTAAATATCGTGTTTTAGTAGAGATTGAATATTTTATTGCCCTGTGTGAATTACCATTACCGCAATTAGACTCCGTTTCTTCATCTGTTTTTGAAGATTTAAGAGCTATTTATAAAAATTTTACAGCCGTTGATGCTTCTGCAATTAAGGAGATTGAAAGCGTTACTAATCACGATGTAAAAGCAGTTGAATATTTTATAAAAGAAAAATTTGATGCATTAGACTTATCTGCTTACAAGGAATTTATACACTTTGGGTTAACCTCTCAAGACATCAATAATACTGCAATTCCTTTAAGTATTAAGGAGGCGATGAATGATGTTTACGTTCCTGAATATTTATTACTTTTAGAAAAAATTGAAGGCCTAGCAAAAGATTGGGGACATATCCCAATGTTAGCAAGAACACATGGTCAACCAGCATCGCCAACACGTTTAGGAAAAGAGATTGAGGTTTTTGCAGTACGATTAAAAGAGCAATTCAATTTATTAAACGATGTACCTAGTGCCGCTAAATTTGGTGGTGCAACCGGAAACTTCAATGCTCACAAAGTCGCATATCCTAATATCGACTGGAAAGCCTTTGGAACTAAATTTGTTCAAGAAAAATTAGGCTTACACCATTCTTTTCCAACAACACAGATAGAGCATTACGATCATGTTGCAGCTTTATTTGATGCCTTAAAACGTATTAACACTATAATTATTGACTTAGATAGAGATATTTGGACCTATGTGTCAATGGATTATTTTAAGCAAAAAATTAAAGCTGGTGAAGTCGGAAGTTCTGCAATGCCACATAAAGTAAATCCTATTGATTTTGAAAATAGTGAAGGGAATTTAGGAATTGCAAATGCTATTTTTGAGCACCTTTCTGCGAAATTACCTCTTTCTAGATTACAACGTGATTTAACGGATAGTACCGTTTTAAGAAATGTGGGTGTGCCATTCGGACATACACTTATTGCGTTTAAATCTACAGTGAAAGGCTTAGGGAAATTATTATTGAACGAACCTAAGTTCGCTCAAGATTTAGAAAACAATTGGGCTGTGGTTGCCGAAGCTATTCAAACCATACTGAGACGCGAAAGTTATCCTAACCCATATGAAGCTTTAAAAGGACTTACAAGAACTAACGAAGCAATAACACAAACTTCTATTTCAAATTTTATTGATACCTTAGAGGTTTCTGATGCTATTAAGTCGGAATTAAAAGCGATTACACCTAGTAATTATACTGGAATCTAATTTTTAAAATCTGTGAAATTTCTACCAACATCACCAGACTCTCAAGCCTTAACTTGCGTAACGCTTATAACCTTAAGCATATTCATAGCTGGTTTGTTAGATGTGCTTGACTATATAATTGTAAAAGGAATTTTATTTTTAGCGGTTGGAACGTTGTTTGTTTTTGCGGTTCACTATGCAGTGAGAAATGATATTAAAGAAAATCGTCTTAAGGATATTCCTCAAGACGATTCACATTAATATTTAAATATTAAGACCTATTACACTTGGGCCTATTCAGGTTACTTAAAAAAATCTGTTAATCCTTTTAATTTAGCTTTATCAAAATCTGCCTTTTCCAATACAGAACTTAAAGACATTAATTTGCTAGCATTCATATCATCACCTAAAATCCTAGCGATTACAAAGCCCTTGTTTTTAGCATTCCCAAAAATGATAAGCTCATCTATATTATCGATATCGCCTAAAAACTTCACCACAAATTTTCCATCCACAGCATTACCACCACGCATTAATTCTTCGTATTTAGGATTCTTAAGAATGGTATTTACCTTCTCTAATTCTAGTTTATAGTCTTCAGTATCTGTATCATCTTTCATAAATGTTAAGACATTCAACTTATCCACAGAGTTATAAGCTTCTTCTTGCTCTTCAGTTAAGTCAACATTCTCAACATTTATAAAACTTGTTGGCACATCAAACGACGCAAAACCAGGTTTTAATTCATTATCTACGTAATAGGTTTGCAATGTAGGCCCTTGGTTACAGCTGGTAAAAGCGGTAACCAAAAGCAACATTACTATTGATTTTTTGATTGATTGTATCATATTTATCGACCACAAAAATGGTTGTCTTTTTTAGTTAATATTAGTTTTTCTTATCACCTGCTTTCTTTAACTGCTCACCACCTGGAATATCCATTGTATTGGTAATTTTTGAGATTTGTCTTAAATCAATATCTCCTGTTAAGGACAATACAACGGTTTCAAACACGCGTTTTTTACCGTTAATTTCTATATCTTGTCCTTCAGTTAACTCCTTCAAACCTGACATAAACATCAGTAATTCTTTTACATGGTTTTCGTCTTTACCTTCTTTTACGTAAAACTTTACGGTTTGATCACCATCTTTAAAGCGCATTAATTCTTCAAGCTTAGACGATTTTAGATAAGAATCTACTGTAGACTTCATATCCGCAGATACTTTATCATCTCCTGTAGTGAATACTTTAAGTCCGGTTATTTTCTTAACCATTTCCATAAATTCTTTCGCTTCAGGATCATCAATATCCATATCTATAGTGGCTAACATTCTAAAAGCCTTTTGATTAATAACGAAGGATGCGACCACATCAATATCTTCATATTTATCGAATATACCTTGAGCGAATGTCAATATTGGTGTCAATAAAAGGGCTGTGATTATAATTAATTTCTTCATAATTCGTGATTTTTTGTTTTAATTGTTTTTCAAAATTTTGTTTGTCATTATACTAAATTGGCTTAGTTTACTTGCTTGTTGAGCACCTTCTTTGATGTTCTCACCAACTAAAGCTAAACTTGATAATTGTGTTTTTCCTTCATTCATCCCTAAAGAAATTAAACTAAAAGCTTCCATCGTTTGGTTATACACCATAAGGGCTTCTTGTTTTTCCTCTTCTGTAGGACCCATAAAACTTGGCACAATTAAACCAAGCATTAGAACGGCAACAGCTGCGACAGAAATCCATTGATACAATTTTGTTTTCTTAGAGTTTAATGGAACGTCTTTGGTATACTGTTCTTGTTTTGATTTAGAAAAGTATATAAACATGGGCTTGTAATGCTCAAATTCTGGTGCCACATGATCTCCGTTGAAGTACGCCTTTAGTTGCGCTTCTTCTTGCAAAGATGTTTCTGCATTATTATACTTTTCTATTAATGTTTTTATATTATTTAATACCATATTGATGTGTATTAGTTAATTTTTCTCTTATTGTTTTTCGTGCTCTAGATAAATTGACTCTTATCGCTGTTTCATTCATGTCTAACATTTTTGCGATCTCTGAAAAATCATATTCTTCAATATCTCTTAATTGCACTATTATTTTTTGTTGTTCTGGTAGCTCTTCCATTATTTTAGATACCCAATCCACGCTATCCTTTGCTTCAACCTGATGTTGTAATGATGCATTGTTATCTGTATAGTTATTATGAACAATTTTTAAATTCTGTGCCTGTCTCGATTTTAATCGGTCTAAGCAAAAATTCTTTGTCATCGTCATTGAAAATGCTTCTACATTTTTATAATCCCCAATCTTTTTGTTGTTCTTCCATAATTTCAAAAGTATCTCTTGTGTGGCATCTTCTGCCTCTTCACGAGAAACTAGTAATCGTTTTGCTAAACGAAACACTTTATCCTTAAATGGCATTACTAAGCTTACAAAATCTGCTTGCTTCATTACGTTTTTGATTGGTTGGTAAAGTCGGTTGTTATTCGCCTTCATTATTACGACGATACACTTTATGTTTTGTTACACGTCGGAGTCATTTAATCTTCTTCTCTTATCTACGAATTTGCATTTTGCATCCTAATTTTTAAATTTCTTAGATCACACTATGCAATGTAAAATTGATTTCATTAGAGCACATAAACCTTTATTCTCGTTCACAAATAAAAAGATAATATCTCTTCATTTTTTTATTTAACAATAATGTAAGTAAATTTAGAGTTTTACACTAAGAGATAAGACGTTGCTACTTATAAAATAAAAACTACATTATGAAAACAATTAGAATTATATTACTGACTTGTGTTGCTATGGTTACAATGACAGGTTGTTTTGACGATATGGATGATAATATCGTACCAACTTCTACATTAAACATTAATGATTTTGTTTGGAAAGGAATGAATATAGTATATTTATATAAGTCTGATGTCCCTGATTTAAATGAAGGCAGATTTATTTCTGATGAAGATTACACCACTTATTTAAGTGATTTTAATAGTCCTGAAGTTTTATTTGAATCCTTAAAATATAACCCGGATACCGTGGATCGGTTTAGTAGAATCTACGAGAACTATTTTGATTTACAAAACCAGCAGTCTGGTACAACTTTAACTGATGGTTTAGAATTTAATTTATACCGTATTCCCGGAAGCAATACTGAAATATTTGGAGTCATTACCTTAGTTTTAAATAATAGTGTTGCGGACAATTTAGGATTACAGCGTGGTCAAATATTTAGAGCAGTCGACAGCACCAATTTAACAGATTCTAACTATATCAATTTACTCTATGGTCAAAATTCTTATACCTTAAATTTTGCGAGTTACAATGATAACGGTACGCCAGCAACCGCAGATGACACTTTAGAATTAACTGGAGATAGTGCCGATTTAACCAAAGTAATATATACCGAAAACCCAGTACATGTTTCAGAGGTTTTGAATATTAACAACGTTAATATTGGCTACTTAATGTATAATGGTTTTAATCAAAATTTTGATAGCGAATTAAATAACGCTTTTGGGGAATTTAAATCTGCAGGAGTATCTGAATTAGTCTTAGATCTTCGCTACAATGGCGGAGGTTCTGTGCAAACAGCTGCTTATTTAGGAAGCATGGTTACAGGGCAATATAATGGCGAGATTTATTCAAAATTATTTTATAATGAAAACTTAAGCAACAATGATCGCAACTACTTATTTACCAATTCCATTGAAGATATAGGTGCAATTAACAGCCTTAACCTTTCAAAAATATATGTATTAACCACCAATAGAAGAACAGCATCTGCTAGCGAGCTAATAATTAATAGCTTAAAACCTTATATAGAAGTCGTCGTTATTGGAGAAAATACTGTAGGAAAAACGCAAGCCTCACGAACAATTTATGATTCACCTGACTTTTCGTTTGAAAATGTAAATCAAGGTCATACGTATGCAATGCAACCCTTAATTGCCAATTCTACAAACGTTAATGATTTACTAGTGCCACCTAACGGAATTATTCCAGATATAGCTATTAGTGAAACTTTCAGCACGTTAGGAACTTTAGGTGATGTAAACGAACCGTTATTGGCCGAAGCTATCGCCCAAATAACGACAACTGACCGACCTGTAAATCGATCTGGTATTAATGAAAATCTTCAATTTATAGAAATTATAAAACCAATTTCTGCTTTAGAACAGGATATGTTTATTGATTAATTTATTCATTAAAAAAAATAAAGCCGCTTTCTACAAAATGTAAAAAGCGGCTTTTTTAATCAAAAAATAGGAACAGACTTAATAATCTTAAATCATGTTTATAGTTAATTAAAATATATTTTTGAAGCTACTACTGGCGCTGTAAAACTATTTATTAAAGAATAGCTCGTTTCATCATAGATGAACAATTGCCCTGCACTAGTATAATCAACTGCATCTACAAAATACAAACGATCATCTTTTGCTGCCATTCCATATAAAGTTGTTGCTCCTGTTGTAAATAGAGGTGTTGATGTTACAGCAGTAGCATCATCCGTTATACTCAAAACTGAACTTCCTAAGTTGTAATACAGATTTCCATTTAAATACATCATTAATTCAGGATGTTCTCCATCTGAAAACTCTAGTGTTGTAGATACCGTATTTGTATCCATATCTATTTTTGTTATTGCAGCCTTTGTTTCATCACCTGTCCAAGCTGGTTTCCCACTACTTAAAACCACTAAATCACCAGTATTATCCACAATCATTTCATCTGGATTATCGTTTACAGTGATTGTTGTTGTTAGAACATCTGAAGACGTATTTATCACTGAAACAATATTGTTTGTACTAAAGGCTCCTTTATGAGACACATACAGAAAATTATCTTCAACTAAAATTTGCTCAGGCCCATTACCAACAGGTATAGTATTAATTACTGTATTAGCAGTTAGGTCTACCACAGCTATAAAATCATCAGTTTCATCATTGGGATCTCCCCAATTTGTAACATAGCCTTTATCATTTGCAAAAGCAATATACCTTGGATAAGTTAATCCTGTAGAAATAGTTGCTAACTTTTCAAAAGTATAACGATTAACAACCGTAATTGTACCAGCATCTACTACAATATATGCTTTATCATCATTAAAGCCTAAAGATTGTAAATACACCCCAGTAGCTTCATTATTAGCATTGAAATAAATTTGATTTTCTGAAGTCGTTAAATCTTCTGATATATAAGAAATAGATGATGGTGATCCTTCACCACTAATTATAATTCCATCTTCGTAGGCACCTAAAGGTTCCGTAGATATATTATCATCATTGTCTTCTGAACACGAAACGATTAATAATGACATTGCAAAAATTGATAAAATGATTCTTTTCATTGTACTTGTTTTAAAATTTATATTGAATTTGAAAATTAAAATTACGATCTGGCATTGGTCTAAATGCCACGTTCTCGTATGCTGTATTAAATAGATTATTCACCTTTAAACTTACATCTATTTGCTGTGATTTTGTTTTGAACAACTGATAACTTACACCTAAATTACTTACCTGATAAGCCTCTACACTATAAAAACGGCCAGACAAATTTTCTGGAGTTGTATATACTTCTCCGTTATATAAATGTTGAAAAAATAAGGACATACGCTTGTAGGCATAAGCCAAATTGACATTTGCTTTATGGTAAGGCACATAAATTAATTGGGCATTGGTTTCTAAATCTTCAGAAACGGTGTAGGCATAATTCATTAGTAAGGAAAAATGATGCGTCTTAATCCTTTTGGTGATGTCCAAGTTTGCTTCGGCTCCAAAATTTTGAGTTTTAGCAATGTTTTCTGGACTCCAAAATCCTGTAGTATTCGGTTTCCATTGAATGAGATCGGTGGTCTTTATATAAAAAGCGTTAAAATTTAGTTTAGCACTTTTATATGTTATTTCTTGACCTAAATCTATTTGATAAGAGGTTTCGGGTACTAGATCTAAGTTACCTCCTGGTTGCCAATATAAATCGTTAAATGTCGGTACACGGTAGTTCTTAGAGCCATTTATTTTTAAAGTATAATAGTTGGTAACATCGTATGCGATATCAAAAGAAAACAATAAAGGGCTTTCAAAACCAGACGTTATATCCTGCCTTATATTCAGTCCATATTGCCATTTCTCATTAGGTTTGTACTGAAGCAGTGCGGTGGTTGAAAACTCCTGTCGGTTAGGATCTTCAAAACTACTGCCACTACCTTCGTAATAATTATAAGACACTATTGGCTTCAATTTTAGATCTGTTGATACATCTATATCAGCTGTATAGTTAATGAGGTAAGTATTCACCTTTCCGAAAGTAAAATTTTCAGTATTTTTAGTACCAAAGTATTTAAAGTGCTCTTGTAAATGTGCCACTTTCAATTTCGAAAACGCCTTATCTCCGTTGCGCGACCATTCTAACATGGTTCTAAAATTTTCATCCTCATATTTCGCCAAAGAAGGAGAACTTAGGGTGCCAGAAAATTCACGTTCACCAATAAACGTCTGATGATAAAGCTTTAAGACATCTTTACTAGATAAGACATGACCGACATTAGCATTGACACTCCCATTGTAATAAGCTCCATTTGTATTACGTTTATCAGTATTTAGGTATTTATAATCATTGTCAGAGTCAATATAATTTACCCCAATATTAAAAGACCATTTATCATTGGCATAAGACGACAGGTAACCGATATTCTTAGTCTCATAACTTCCATACGATAAAGTTACCGTATTATCAAAATGAGGATTAAAACTCAACGTATTATTTAAATGGATACTTCCACCAATGGCACCACTACCATATTGTACTGAGCCCCCACCAGAACGTATTATTACACTATTAAAATTAGTGGTATTAATCGTATTAAAATCAGTTTGCCCCGTTAGTTGGGAATTAATGGAAATCCCATTCCATATTACAGCAGTTTGTGAAGCATTGGTACCCCTAAAAGAAGGTGAAGAGACCATGCCATACCCATTTTCCTTAAAATAGAGATTAGAATTAAAACGTAAAAGATCGGTAAATGAGCTTCTATTCTTTTGAAGTAAAGAGTCTCCGAGAGCAGTGACTTTATAGCCATGAGCATAACGTTTCAATTTCACATCGCTCAATATGACTTCATCAAGTTTCTGAATAGAATCAGTAGGTGTCTGTGACTTAGCAACACTACCAAATAACAACAATAAAAAAAAGAGTACTACACGTATCATTCTGCAATCACTTTTATCCCGAAAGTTTGATGTCTTCGTTGAATTAGGCAGGTCTCCTGACTTGTTTCTTATTATTTCACCTTCCCAACATGAACGTCAGTGGTTTTGAAGAAAATAATAACTCTCAAAAATGAGATGCTCAATCTAATTGAGCATAAAACTTACAGTTGCGGGAACAGTACAAGAATGAAGATTTTCGATTGTAAATCGTGCCTCTTTTCACTTGATTCCCTTTTAATCTAATCGGTTAACGATTAGAACCTAATTTCGAGGCAAAAATAGAATAAAGTTATGAGATTAGTCGTCCTTTTTCTTATTCATTTTGTAGATTAAATAGATGAATCCTATTAAAAAATGTGCTAGGATTATTCCTGCAACGATATATAGTGTTAAATTTGAATCGTCTCTCATGACTTTAGTTTTAACAAATTTATCTATTCAAGATATAATCATTAGTTACAAAGGTTACATATGAAAATTATAAAATTCTTAATACTTCTACTTGTCGTAAGTGCATGTAAAAACGAAACTAAAAGCACTAGCCCTTTACAGCACACTGAAAGTAAACAGATAGCTCTAAAATATGCTAAAGGGTTTAAAATTTCGCAATCAGATCATAGTAAAACTATAAAAATCACTAAAGCCTGGCCAACAGCAGAAAAGACATATACCTATTTATTACTTACAAAAGAACAAGCTGCAAAAACGACCTATAATAAAGACGATTATGATGGCATCATTATTACGCCAATTACTAAAACCGTAGTGACGTCTACAACCCATATTCCCGCTTTAGAGCTTATAGGAGCGGAAGAAACCCTAATTGGTTTTCCTGGTTCTGATTATGTGTCTTCAAAAAAGACCAGAGCGTTAATTAACGCGGGCAAAGTACGAGAGCTAGGAAAAAATGAAGGTCTTAATACCGAAGTTTTACTCGCTTTAAATCCTGATATTGTGGTTGGTTTTGGAGTCGATGGAGTAAATAAAACCTTCGAAACCCTTAAAAAATCTGGTATTCCTGTGATTTACAATGGTGATTGGGCAGAAGCTTCTGCCTTAGCAAAAGCGGAATGGATTAAATTTTTTGGTGTACTTTTTAGTAAAGAAAAAGAAGCCGATTCTATATTTAACAGTATTGAACGAGACTATCTCGCAGCAAAAGAAATTGCAAAACAAGCCAAACACCAACCTACTGTTTTAAGTGGAGCGATGCACAAAGATGTGTGGTATTTACCAAATGGCTCTAGCCCTGAGGCTCAGTTTTTAAAAGATGCTAACGTCAATTATTTATGGAGTGATACGACAGGAAACGGTAGTTTAGCCTTAAGTTTTGAAGTGGTCTTAGACAAAGCTAAGGATGCTGATTTATGGCTGAGCCCATCGTACTATTCTAGTTTAAAACAATTAGAAGACACAAATTCACTTTACACCAATTTTGACGCTTTTAAAGAACAAAACATTTATAGCTTCTCCAACACAACAGGAGAAACTGGAGGTGTCCTATATTACGAATTAGGAACCACACGACCAGATTTGGTTCTAAAAGATTTAATAAAAATTTGTCATCCTGAATTGCTCACAGATTACACACCTTATTTCTTTAAACGTCTTAATTAATTGAATAACCAAAAAACATATCGATTTCAATTCTTATGCCTCTCAGTAGTACTATTGGTTTGCTTTATTGTGAATATTAGTTTGGGCTCCATTAATATTCCGCTTAACGCTATTTTTGGAAGCTTTTTTGGAACTATTGATACCACTTCAAATTGGAACGTTATTGTTATAAATTATAGATTGCCTAAAGCCATTACTGCGATTATGGTGGGGTCTGGTTTGGGAATTTCAGGATTATTGATGCAAACCTTATTTAGAAACCCTTTAGCTGGTCCTTTTGTTTTAGGGATTAGTTCTGGTGCTAGTTTAGGTGTGGCTTTAATTATTTTAGGCTCAGGTCTTTTTGGTGGCTTATTTGCAACTGCTCTAGCTACAAAATGGAGTATTGTTATCGCAGCAAGTTTAGGCAGTTTTCTGGTTTTATTGGCGGTTTTGGCGGTTTCAAATAAAGTTAGAGATACGATGGCAATTCTTATCATTGGTTTAATGTTTGGAAGCATTACCGCAGCAGTCGTTAGTGTATTATCTTATTTCAGTTCAGCAGAACAGCTTCAACAATATATATTTTGGGGATTTGGTAGCCTGAGTAATTTATCTTGGAGTGAACTTTTAATTTTCTTCGCTATATATGTTGTTGGGCTATTACTCAGCATCTCGTCTATCAAAGGATTAAACAGTTTATTATTAGGTGATAATTATGCCAAAAGTTTAGGTTTAAATTTGAAGCAAAGTAGACTCATAATCATATTAGCCACCAGTTTAATTGCAGGCACAGTTACGGCTTTTGCAGGACCAATTGCATTTATCGGTTTAGCAATTCCGCATTTAACACGTCAGGTTTTTAAAACAACCAATCATAAAATATTATTACCAGCTGTATTTTTATTTGGAGCGATTGTGATTCTAATATGCGACACTATTGCACAAGTTCCAAATAGTGATTACACCTTACCCATTAATGCGATTACCGCTTTGGTTGGTGCTCCGGTTGTAATATGGTTATTAGTGAGACAACGAAAAATGATGTTTTAAAATGAAAACAGAAACCTCACAAATCATCCTTAAAGCAGAGCAACTTTCTATTGGCTACAAAACTAAGAAAGCTGAAACAGTTATTGCTTCAAATATTAATTTTGAATTAAAAAAAGGCCAACTTATTGGCTTAGTTGGCGCCAACGGCATTGGCAAATCAACCTTACTAAGAACACTCATTAAAGTACAACCTGAATTATCGGGTTCAATTCTACTTAACGATAAAAACCTTAAATCGACTTCGATTGTAGAACTCGCCAAACAATTAAGTATTGTGTTGACAGAGCCTTTAACGTCTAAAAATTTATCAGTTTTCGAGTTGGTATCTTTAGGTCGACATCCTTATACCAATTGGATAGGCAACCTCACCGAAAATGATACTGCAATTATTAAAAAGGCCATGACATTGGTTAATATTTTCGAATTAAAAGATAAAAAATGCTACGAGCTTAGTGATGGGCAGTTACAAAAAGTAATGATTGCAAGAGCTTTAGCCCAAGATACAGCTATTATTGTTTTAGACGAGCCCACCTCACATCTCGATATGTATCATAAGGCCTACATTTTAAAGTTGCTTCAAAAGTTAACCAAAGATACAGGTAAAACCATATTATTTTCTTCGCATGAAATTGATTTAGCCATTCAATTATGTGATACCATGATTGTAATGCAAAAGGATAATGTAGTTTGCAATCAACCTTGTCAATTAATTACGGAAGGTATTTTTGAATCCCTTTTCCCTAAAGACCTGATTGTTTTTGATGATAAAACAGGAAGCTTTAGAGTGACGAAATAATTTTACTGTTTCTTCAGTTCAATTTTATTTTCATTTTCATTTTCAACTTCAATTTCCTTTTTATAAATTATCTTTGAAAAATATCCATTTTCAAACTATGAACGACTCACTAATTCTATTTTTAGCTATTATTATTTCTGCAGGTATCGGAGCATTTATTGGTCTCAAATTTTCTCAATTAAAGAGTAAAAGTGACAAAAGCACTTTAGAAGAGCGTAATGCTAATTTGCAACAACAATTCAATGAATTCAAAATCCATTCTGAAACTGAAAATCAAAAACAGAATCAATTTTTCACGCAACAATTAACAGATTTGAAAGAAACGGTTTCTAAAATTGAAATTGAACGTGAAGCGATTAGACAAGAAAAAGACTTTTTAAATACGGAACTTTCGAGACGTAATTCGGAATACGAGAATCTTGAAAAAATAAACCTAAAACGCGACGAAGAACTCATCTTACAACAAGAGCAGTTGCGAAAGGATTTTGAGCTAATGGCCTCTAAAATATTAGATGAAAAATCTGAAAAATTCACACTTCAGAATAAAGAGAACATCAAAAATATATTAAATCCTTTACAAGAAAAAATACAACTCTTTGAGAAAAAAGTTGATGATACGCAAAAGGAAAGTATCAGCATGCACTCGGCTTTAAAAGAGCAGTTAGTGGGGCTTAAAGATCTTAATCAAATTATGGCAAAAGAAGCCACAAACCTTACCCGTGCGTTAAAAGGAGATAGTAAAACACAAGGAAATTGGGGCGAATTAGTCTTAGAGCGTGTCTTAGAAAAATCAGGATTAGAGAAAGATAGAGAATATTTTGTACAACAAAACTTTCAGCGTGAGGATGGTTCTCGTGTGATGCCAGATGTAGTATTACATCTACCGGATTCTAAAAAAATGATTATAGATTCTAAAGTGTCATTAACCGCTTACGAGCAGTTTGTAAACGCTGAAGACGACCAACGTCCTCTGTTTTTAAAAGCGCATGTGAATTCAATTAAGAAACACGTAGATCAGCTTTCTGCTAAAAATTATCAAGATTTATACGATATTGAATCACCCGATTTTGTATTGATGTTTATTCCTATTGAACCTGCTTTTGCAGTCGCCATTAATGAAGATAATTCATTGTACAATAAAGCTTTTGAACAGAATATTGTAATCGTTACACCTTCTACCCTTTTGGCAACTTTACGTACCATAGATTCTATGTGGAATAACGAAAAACAGCAACAAAATGCTTTAGAAATTGCGAAACAAGCTGGTGCGCTTTATGATAAATTTGAAGGCTTGGTTATAGACTTAACTGGTGTTGGTAAAAAGATTGATGCCGCTAAGAGTGACTATTCAGCTGCGATGAATAAGTTGGTGGATGGAAAAGGTAATCTTATTTCTCGAGTCGAGAAGATTAAAAAAATGGGAGCTAAAGCTAAGAAATCACTTCCTGAAAGTTTTATCAAACGTGCTAATGAAGATGATTTATAAAATAGTCCTATTTAAAGGCATAATTACAAATATGCCATAATAAAGGCATAAATTAGATTATTCCGTTTTAAAGGCATATATTTGAGGGTAATATAAGAATATATGACAAGTATAATTACTGGTGATATTATAAAATCTAGAGAAGCAACGAGCCAAAGTTTATGGTTAGACACCTTAAAAACGGCTTTAAGCACACTATCTACGCACACTTCTGACTACGAAATCTACAGAGGAGATAGCTTTCAAATTGAATGTAGTGATGCGCTCAACGGTTTCAAAAATGCTGTATATTTAAAAGCATGTATTAAAACGATAAAAGGTTTAGATGTGCGACTTGCTATTGGTATCGGAGACAAAACGTATCAAGGTAAAACGGTAAGCGAATCTAACGGTGAAGCTTTTATATATTCTGGTGAAACTCTTGAAACCTTAAAAAAAGAGAAAGTCAATCTAAAACTTAAGACCAACAGCGACGTGATAAATACAGAGCTTAATCTTTATTTTAAACTTGCTTTAATTGCCATGGATAATTGGACAGTAAACTCTGCAGAGGTTGTGAAACTCAGCATAGAACACCCAAATATGATTCAATCTGACTTGGCTAAGCTTATTAACATAAGTCAAGATGCAGTAAGTAAACGCCAAAAACGTGCGTATTTAGACGAAATTTTAGAATTAGACCATTTATTTAGGCAGAAAATAGACCAATTATGATGTTACTCATTTTAAAACTTTTCTTGGCACACCTTATTGGAGATTTCTTTCTTCAGCCCACAAATTGGGTAAAACATAAAGAGCAAAAGAAACTAAAATCCGTTTGGTTGTATGTACATGTTGCGGTTCATCTGGCCTTAATGTTTGTATTCGTTTGGGATTTATCATACACTCCATTAATATTAGGTATTGGTTTGTTACACCTAATTATCGATGGCTTAAAGCTTATTCTTCAACGTAAAAAAACAAAACGTTTATATTTTTTATTAGATCAGTTATTCCATATTATTTCAATCGTTGGGTTAACAGCACTTCTATATGTTGATGATTTTGACTTCTCTTTGATTTTAGATGCTCAGCTTCTACTCTTGATAATTTGTGTGGCCTTTTTAACAAAGCCTACATCTATAATAATGAAAACCATTTTCTCTAAATGGAACATTTCAAAACTGACAAAAGACAACGAATCATTAAAAGATGCAGGCACCTATATTGGTGTTTTAGAACGCCTTTTAGTATTTGTCTTTGTCATTTTAGGCCATTGGGAAGCCGTGGGATTTTTAATAACGGCAAAATCCGTTTTTAGATTTGGAGATCTCACGGCATCTAAAGAACGAAAATTAACAGAATACATTTTAATAGGTACATTAATCAGTTTTGGCATTGCTATAATGACTAGTTTGCTATACTTAACTCTTATAAATTATGTTTAAACCCACTGAAGATTCTAGGATTCAGATTTCAGAATTAATGAAACCATCTCATGCCAATTTTGGCGGAAAGATCCATGGCGGTTACATTTTGAGTCTAATGGATAATGTTGCTTTTGCTTGCGCATCAAAGCACTCTCGCAGTTATTGTGTCACAGCATCCGTTAATAAAGTCAACTTCTTAAATCCAATTGAAGTTGGAGAATTAGTAACCATGAAAGCCTCAGTAAATTACGTAGGTAATTCCTCCATGGTTGTAGGCATAAGAGTAGAATCTGAGAACATTAGAACAGGCGCAACAAAACATTGCAATTCTTCTTATTTTATAATGGTCGCTGTTGATGAAGAGGGCAATAAAGTTTCTGTTCCCGGTTTAATTTTATCCAATAAATTAGCGGCAAAACGCTTTATTAAATCTATAATTAGACAAGAAAGCGATACTAAACGAAGTATGGATTTAGAGAATCTCTATAAAAATTTAGACCAACACTTAGAAAAGCTCGAGGATTACAAAGTCCAAGTTGCCTTTAAATAGAAAAAAGGCTAGTTCAAAAATGAACTAGCCTTTTTTTTATAAATAATTATGGCTATTTTACTGTTTAATAAAACGTTTAGTGTGTGTAACTGTGTCATCAGTTATTCTCACTAAATAAACTCCACTTTTCCAATTAGAAACGTCAATTGAAGATTCTAATTTAGTTATTAGACCTTTATAGATTCGTTTTCCTAAGACATCAAAAACTTCTAATTTTAAATCTTCACTTGTATTAAGTAATTTAATATTAAGTTTATTCTTAGCCGGGTTAGGTGCAATAGTAAATTCATTATTTTGAATCTCAATTGAACTTAAGCCCGTTCCGCTATTAGAAACTTGAGTTGCCGGTGCCTGAGCAAACGAATATGCCACTATAAAAAAGAGTAAGAAAAGTAATTTTAATTTCATATAAGTAGGGCATTGATTAATGCTAAGTTAGTAATTATTAATGAATAACACTTACACTTCATCGAAAACCATGCCATTATTTACTTAAATACATTTTTCTTCTCGCATATAAATCATAAAACTGATCGTCCTTTAAATTCTCAATAAATAAGATACTTTCTCCTGTACTTTTCATTTCTGGCCCCAATTGTTTATTAACGTTTGGAAACTTATTAAATGAAAATACAGGTTGCTTAATAGCGTACCCTTCTAATTGCGGATTAAAATTAAAATCAGTCACTTTTTTCTCTCCTAACATTACCTTAGTTGCATAATTTACATACGGTTCTTTGTACGCTTTTGCGATAAAAGGAACTGTACGTGATGCTCTAGGATTGGCCTCAATAATGTAAACAATATCATCTTGAATAGCGAATTGAATATTAATTAAACCAATAGTATTTAAGGCTCTTGCAATAGTATGGGTATGATCTATAATTTGCTGCATTACCAAATCACCCAAATTGAAGGCTGGTAATAATGCATTACTGTCACCTGAATGAATTCCACACGGCTCAATATGCTCCATTATACCAATAATATGAACATTACCATCTGCATCACAAATAGCATCTGCCTCTGCCTCTATCGCACCATCTAAATAATGATCTAATAACAACTTATTACCAGGAATAGATTTTAATAAATCGATTACATGAGATTCTAGCTCTTGTTTATTAATTACAATTTTCATCCCTTGGCCTCCTAATACGTAAGAAGGTCTCACTAGAATCGGAAAATCTAAGACATCTGCAATAGCTAACGCTTCATCTGCTGATTCAGCAACATCAAATTCTGGGTATGGAATATTATGTTCTTTTAATATATTTGAAAAACTTCCTCTATCTTCGGCTAAATCTAAAGATTGGAAGCTCGTTCCCATAATTTTAATACCATAGCGCTCTAGCTTTTCAGCAAGCTTTAAAGCTGTTTGACCACCTAATTGAACAATAACACCTTCTGGCTTTTCATGTTGAATGATATCATAAATATGTTCCCAAAATACAGGTTCAAAATATAATTTGTCTGCAATATCAAAATCGGTAGAAACCGTTTCTGGGTTACAGTTAATCATTATAGTTTCATAACCACATTCTGCAGCTGCCAATACACCATGCACACAACAATAATCAAATTCGATACCTTGACCAATTCTATTTGGACCAGAACCTAAAACAATAATTTTCTTTTTATCTGTAACGACACTCTCGTTTTGTACATAAACAGATCCGTCTGGTTTTTCTACTTCACTTTCAAAAGTTGAATAATAATATGGTGTCTGTGCTTTAAACTCGGCAGCACAAGTATCTACTAATTTAAATACACGATTGATACTTAATTCGCTTCGTTTATTATAAACTTCACTTTCTAAACAACCTAACATATGTGCTATTTGTCTGTCACCATAGCCTTTTTGCTTAGCTTCTAACAATAGTTCGCGCTCAATAGTATTGATTTTAAAGGTCGAAATCTCTTTTTGAAGTTGAAACAATTCTTCATATTGCTTCAAAAACCACATATCAATTTTTGTGATTTCATGAATACGACTCAATGGAATTCCCATAGCGACTGCATCATAAATCACAAATACACGATCCCAACTGGCATGTGTTAATTTTTCAATTATAGTATCGTAATCTTTATTACTTTTACCATCTGCTCCTAATCCGTTTCTCGAAATTTCTAAAGATTGTGTGGCTTTATGAAGTGCTTCTTGGAACGAACGACCAATTGCCATCACTTCACCAACAGACTTCATTTGTAACCCTAATGTACGATCTGAACCTTCAAACTTATCGAAGTTCCAGCGTGGAATTTTTACTACAACGTAATCTAAAGTTGGCTCAAATAACGCAGATGTTGATTTTGTAATCTGATTATCTAATTCATCTAAATTATAACCAATAGCTAATTTTGATGCAATCTTGGCAATAGGATAACCTGTTGCTTTACTCGCTAATGCAGAAGAACGAGATACACGTGGATTGATTTCAATGGCGATTATTTCCTCTTCATCATCAGGACTCACAGCGAATTGCACATTACAACCACCTGCGAAATCACCAATACTTCGCATCATATGAATGGCCATATCTCGCATTTTCTGATACGTTTTATCAGATAATGTCATTGCAGGCGCCAATGTAATTGAGTCTCCGGTATGAATTCCCATCGGATCCATATTTTCAATTGTACAGATAATAACTACATTATCGTTTTTATCTCGTAATAACTCTAATTCGTATTCTTTCCAACCGATTAAAGCTTTGTCAATCATGACTTCGTGAATTGGAGAAACCTCCAAACCACGCGTTAGCATTTCGTCAAAATCTTCTTCTTTATATACAAAAGAAGCGCCTTCCCCACCTAAGGTGTACGATGCTCTAATTACTAAAGGGAAACCAAATTCTTGTGCAATTTCCTTACCTTTTAGATACGAGGTTGCTGTTGCTTGAGGTGCCATTCCAACACCAATCTTTAACATTAACTCTCTAAATTGTTCTCTGTCTTCAGTAATATTAATAGCATCAATATCTACCCCTATAATATCGACGCCAAAATCTTTCCAAATTCCTTTTTCGTCAGCCTCAATACAAAGATTTAACGCCGTTTGTCCTCCCATGGTAGGTAATACAGCATCAATTTGCGGATGATTCTTTAAAATTTGAATTAGTGATTTAGTAGTTAATGGCAACAAATATACATGATCCGCCATCGTGGGATCAGTCATTATCGTTGCAGGGTTAGAATTAATAAGAATAGTTTCAATTCCATCTTCTCTTAATGATCGAAGCGCTTGAGAACCTGAGTAATCGAATTCACAGGCTTGCCCTATAACTATAGGACCAGAACCGATAAGTAAAACAGATTTTATGTTTTTGTTTTTTGGCATGAGACTTTATGTTTAGTGAAATTGCAAATGTGTTTCATATGTCATTTGCAGATGCAAAAATAGTTATCAATAGGATACAAAAAAAGGCGTTACACCTAAGTAACGCCCTAATATATTAACAATTGTTAATCATTATTTTTTATGTCTTGTTTCTGTAGATACAGATAATTTCTTTCTTCCTTTAGCTCTTCTACGCGCTAAAACTTTTCTTCCGTTAACAGAAGCCATTCTTTCTCTGAAACCGTGCTTGTTTTTTCTTTTTCTTTTTGACGGTTGAAACGTTCTTTTTGGCATGTCTTATATATTTTATAAACTAATAATCATTTTTCAATTTGAGAGGGTCTCTCAAAACTGCGTGCAAATATACAACAAGTTTTTACTTTAGCAAGAAGCAAAAGAAAAATTTTGTTTAGAATTTTAACTCTTAGATTTTATTATCTTTGCGCTCTGCAAAAATACACAGAAATATGTTTAATAAAAATATAAAACTAGTCATTGCCGCGTTAATTATTGGTTTCGGCGTCTATCAATTCACTGAAGGTAACATTGGTAATGGTATAATGTACCTTTTACTTTCTACGATATTCATTTTCCTTTATTTTAAAAATGAAATGATTCTACTAGCATTTTTAAAACTCAGAAAACAAGATTTTGTTGGAGCTAAAAAGTGGTTAGATAAAATAAAGAACCCTGAAGGCGCTTTAGTAAAAAAACAACAAGGCTATTTAAATTATCTAAACGGTATTATGGTGTCTCAAACAAATATGAACGAAGCTGAAGGCTATTTTAAGAAAGCAATTAGTTTAGGTTTATCAATGGATCACGATTTAGCAATGGCGAAACTGAATTTAGCCGGAATCGCTTTTTCTAAACGCAGAAAGCCAGAAGCGCAAAAATTATTAGCTGAAGCTCAGAAATTAGACAAAAGAGATATGCTTGCTGAGCAAATTAAGATGATGAAAGATCAAATGAAAAAAGCGACCATGCCAAAACAGCAATACGGGCAACCAACATCTGCTAGACAAAACCGAAGAAGCAGACGATAATAGTTTACAATATAGGAGCCATTAAACGCGCAACTGCCTCAATTAGTTTTGTGCGTTTAGAGCGGTTTTTCCAAGATTCTAAATCTAACCTTTCGCAATGCTTTAAATCATCATTAAAGAAGTCCGTTAACTCACTACTGATTTTTTCATTATAGATTAAAGCATTCACCTCAAAATTAATATTGAAACTTCTATAATCCATATTGGTTGTCCCTACGGTACAAAATACGCCATCAACAACCATCGTTTTGGCATGGATAAATCCTTTAGTGTAGCGATAGACCTCTACTCCCGCCTCTAAAAGCATTTCTAAATAAGAATTTGTTGCATATTCTGCAATCCAAGAATCCGACGTTTTTGGAACAATAATTTTAACCTCTTTATTACTCCGAGCCAAAACTTGAAGCGCTGTAACTATTTCGCTATTTGGAATAAAATAAGGTGTTGTAATATACACATGGTCTTCTGCATTTGTAATAGCCACAAAAATAGCCTCCATAATATTAGACCAATCTGTATCCGGACCACTAGCTGCAATTTGAAGTGGAACATTTTCTTTACAATTATGCTTTGGAAAATATGTTTTTGAAATTTCTAATTTGTCGCCACTAACAAAATCCCACGTTGTAAAAAATAATATTTGTAATGGTTTTACAGCTTCTCCTATAATACGAATATGTGTATCTCTCCAATACCTCGTGTTATTAGCATTGACATAATCATCAGAAACATTAATACCACCAACATAGCCAATTTTTCCATCGATCACAACAATTTTACGATGATCGCGATAATTCATTTTTCCTGTTGAATTAGAAAACCGAACCGGCATAAAGGAATGCATTTCTATACCACATTCCTTTAACTTACGTTTCATCTTAGACGTTATAGAGCTTCCAACGTCATCTATTGCTATTCTAATTTCTAATCCTTCATTTGCTTTTTTACATAATAAATTGAGCAATTCAGTTCCTATTATGTCATCTTTAATTATAAAATATTCAAGATGGATATGGTATTCTGCTTCTTCAATATCTTTAAATAATAATCTAAATTTTTCGTCACCATTTTTAATGAGTTTTACATCATTATTAATGGTCAGTTTTGATTTTTCATTATTGTATAATAAAGGTATGACTTTAGATTTTTGATCTAATAAATCATCAACTTCGTTGACCTCCTTACTATCTAGCTCTAATTCGCTTTGAATTCTTTTAACAATCGATTGATTTAAAACATTCTTTCTAGAGAAAATTTTATTCTTTCGGTACTCTTGCCCAAATAGGTAATAGACAATTAAACCTAAAAAAGGTAAAGCCAATAGACCAATAATGTAACTTAAAGCCTTTGTTGGATTTACCTTTTTTAATAAAATAGTAACCACTGCAGACAAAGCAACCGTATAATTGAGAACAATTAAAATTTGCCAAATATGGTTTTTTAAGAACTCCAAAATTTATGGATTGGTATTATAATACCCTTCTTTCGGAATCTCTATAAAATACGATTTCCTAGATTTATTATTTAAATGAGGTTCTCTTAACCAAGGATTATGAAGTTTTAGGATTTTATAGTTAACACCAAATTGTTTAGCAAACTTTGCAAAATCAGTTACCGCAGTATCAACTTTTACTTTATAAGTTGGCACTTCTTTGTATAAATGTGATTTATTAAAATTAAAGCCATACTTCTCTGGATTAGAAAGTATTTCTTTTAAAGCCACTATTCTAAACACATAACGACCAGTTTCTTCACCTAAGAGTAAATCGTAATAACCAGAAACGTCTTGTTCTTTTAATCGTCTAGACACGCCATAATTACCTGCATTATATGCTGCTGCTGCTTTGGTCCATGACCCTAAACTTGCTTTTGCCTTCTTTAAATAATCGCAAGCAACTTCCGTGGCTTTTTCTAGATTATAACGTTCATCAACATTATCGTTAACCTCTAGACCATTTTCACGTCCGGTGGCAGACATAATTTGCCAAACACCACTTGCACCTGCTGGCGATTTTGCAGTTTGAACCAATCCACTTTCAATTACTGCTAAATATTTAAAATCATCTGGCACACCATTTTTCTTCAAAATTGGCTCTATTATTGGAAAATATTTTTGAGCACGCTTAAACATTAAAAGTCCATTAGATTGCCAATATGTATTTACCAATAGCTCCCTATCCATACGCTCATAAATATCCGGATCGTTAACCGGTACAACTTCACCTGCAAAGTTTAAATTTTCTGGCATTTCTAAGGCGTACACATTATAACTATTTACGATAGGGTCTTCTTTCCCTACTAAATAATCTGGTATCGCCATCTCATCTGGTGACTTTTGCATTGAAAAAATAAATAAGCCTGATATACAAATCACACCTATTAGTGCTAAACTATTTTTTATAATTTTCATGTGTTCTATTTTAATTTAATTGAATATTTATAGTCTCCGACATCGTTCACACCTCTGAATAACAACACCTTAAACATAAACATTCATCATTTTTCTTTTTTATAAATGTAATCAATCTAAGAACAGTATTCAACTTCAAGCTTCAATAAGTTTTGGTAAATTTTCGTTAAACCACTTATACTTACTAATCACCATAATATGCGTACCGCCTTTAACAACTATACAATTCCCCCCACAAGAATGGGGAAAAACGGCATCGTTATCACCATGAATATAAACAGCCTCTGGATGCGGTTCTTCTTGACTCCAACAAACCACTTGCTTAATAGCCCAATCCAAGTAAGTTTTATCACTTACAGAAAGGTATTTCTTATATAAATCTACACGTTTCTTTACAGTCTCACCGAAAGCATATTTAGCTAAAAGGTCTATATTACTCACTAAAGATGTAGGTAATATTTTGTAAGCTTTAGTTACTTTAAGTAGTTTTAATCGTTTAGGAAGTTCGTGATGAGACTTAACACTCGAAACAACTATTAATTTTTTTACACTTATATACTTACTCATTTCCTGAACTAAAATACCACCAAAAGACACCCCTAATAAAACGATATTATTATGTTCTATAAATTGACACATACGTTGTGCGTAAGCATTAAGCGTTTCATTGATATCAGGAATTTGCCACTCTAACCAATGAATTTTATAATCCTCCTCGGGTAATTTAATATGTTCAAAAATCGTTGGATTTGCAGCCATGCCTGGCATTAAATAAACATGTGTTAATTTACGATTCATTGGTCTTAAAACTTTTAAATGGTCGTCTTAATTAATTACAATTTAAGGTTTTAACACGGACAACCTGAAACATTCGTTGATTTTTTGTACCTTTGCACAGCAAAACTATATAAAATATAGTATCTACACTGCCAACCGCTGAATTTAATAAAAAGAAATTATGACAGAAACTGCTCAGTTAATTGACAACGACTTCCTGCGTCAATTTGAATTAAATGTTGAAAACGAAATGGCAATTATTGAATATTCTTTGCAGGAAAGGAAGATATTCTTAACAAAAATGATTATTCCAGATGCTATTAGAACCGAAGAATTTGAATTAGATTTTATAGATTTAGTTTTTTCTAATATTAAAGAACGAAACATCAGTGTGGTGCCAACAAGTCCTGAAATTGCTAAATTTGTAAGACGTAACAGAAAATATAAGCGCATGCTTCCTGTAGGTATTCGCATATAACTGCAGAAAATTAACACATAAAAAAAACCGAAACTTTAAAAGTTTCGGTTTTTTTTATGTGTTAATTTGATAAACTTACTGTTTCGTATAAATGAGTTTTAAATCTTTAGTTTCGATGACTTCAGAAAAATCTTCAGTATAAATTTTTACCGAATTTTTATAGATTGTTGTTAAGGTATCCCCACTTAATACATAATCTCTATTTGAAATTTTAATTGTAGTTTCTTCAATGATTTGAAACTCAGACGCGAAACTTATTATACCTTCCGTGTTACAGTCCGAAATTATTTTATATTCATTTGTTCCCTCTTCTTTGTAATACTTTAGTGGATTAGAAAACTCATTGCCTGAAAACACAGTACCATTATTTTCAAATGTTAGTGTCTCTTTTGTATTACAGTCTAATTCTTTAATGAGATTTTCATTAGACACCCCATCTTTATTTACATCAAAGGGGAGGTCAATTGTACGCGTCGTTAATAACCAAACTCCAATAACGTGGTGTTCATTATTATCTGAACACGAAACCGCAGAGCTCAATAAAACAATAAGAAGAAAAGCAGATGCTATTTTTTTCAATGTAAAATCCTTAATTAAAAGTCAAATATAAAACGAAATAACTTATTTATAGGAAAATACCTATTATTAAAACATAAAAATCTAATTAGTGAAGTGTTAAATCTTCTTGAAACTCAAATCGAACGAGGCCATCTTCATCTATCTTAGTTAATCTCACTTTCTCTAATGTGTTAACTAACTCTGGATTCCACGGTGTTTTTACTTTGACATAGTTTTCTGTAAACCCATGAATATAACCTTCCTTGTTTTCGCTTTCAAACAACACAATACGGTCCGTATCTAATTGATTTTCATAAAAAGCACGACGCTTTTTAGCAGATAAACCTCTCAACATTTTACTGCGCTTAACTCTTTTTGCCTTAGAAACAACATCTGGCATTTTTGCCGCTTCAGTGTTATCGCGTTCAGAATATTGAAACACGTGTAAATATGAAATATCTAATGAGCTTAAGAAATTATAAGTTTCTAGAAAAACATCATCAGTTTCCCCAGGAAAACCTACTATTACGTCTACACCAACGCAAGCATGAGGCATGACTTCTTTTATTTTTGAAACTCTATCTATATACAATTCCTTCATATAGCGGCGTTTCATCTTCTTTAATATCTCATTACTTCCGCTTTGTAATGGAATATGAAAATGAGGTACAAATGCTCGCGAATTTGAAACCAAGTCTATAGTTTCATTTTTCAACAAATTTGGTTCTATTGACGAAATTCGTAAACGTTCTATGCCTTCAACTTTATCTAATTGCTTGACTAAATCTAAAAATGTATGTTCGTGTTTTTTATTCCCAAATTCTCCTTTTCCGTAATCACCAATATTAACACCCGTTAATACAATTTCTTTAATCCCTTGTTCCGAAATCTCTTGAGCATTCTTCAAAACATTGGTCATGGTATCACTACGAGAAATTCCTCTAGCTAAAGGAATGGTGCAATACGTACATTTATAATCACAACCATCTTGTACTTTTAAAAATGCTCTTGTTCTGTCTCCAATAGAATAGCTACCAACATAGAAATCTGCTTCTTCTATTTCACATGAATGAACTTCACCAAAATCATTTTTAGTTAAATCGTTTAAGTAGTCGGTTATCTTAAATTTTTCTGTGGCCCCCAAAACCAAATCTACACCATTTACATCTGCTAATTCCTCTGGCTTTAATTGCGCATAGCAACCAATGGCCGCGACAAAAGCATCTGGATTACTTTTCTGAGCCTGCTTTACAATAGTTTTAAAACGCTTGTCTGCATTTTCGGTTACCGAACAGGTATTTATCACATAAATATCAGCCGATTCTTTAAAATCTACACGATCAAAACCTTCTTCTGCAAAACCTCTTGCAATTGTAGACGTTTCTGAAAAATTCAATTTACAACCTAATGTATAAAATGCGACTTTTTTTGTTGGATTCATTCTTGTACTTTTACCAAGTTGGCAAATTTACAACATATAACTTATATGCTAAAGCTCGTACGATTCTTATTCAATAGTTTACTATGTGGAGCCATCTTCTTAATGGCTATTTCTTGTACTTCAAAACAAAATGAACCATTAGACCACCTCGTTTTTAGATATAATGAACATAAAAATATAGGATCCTTAGACCCTGCATTTTCTAAAGATTTAGCAGACATTTGGGCTACGCATCAATTATTTAATGGACTAGTACAAATGGACGACCAACTCAATGTAAAACCCTCTATTGCTAAATATTGGTCCATTACTGATAGTGCGAAAACTTACACTTTTACACTTAGAGATGATGTGTTTTTTCATAAGCATGAATTGTTTAGTACTTCAACTTCGCTGAACAACCAAGATTCTACAAGGATAGTTACAGCATCTGATTTTGAATATAGCTTAAACCGCTTACAAAATAAAGCAATTGCGTCTCCAGGAAGTTGGGTTTTAAATAAGGTTGAAGACTTTTCTGCTGTTAACGATTCTACATTTCAGATTAAATTGAAACAAGCTTTCCCTGCATTTTTAGGCTTATTAACCATGAAATATTGTTCTGTAGTGCCAAAAGAAATTGTGGAACACTATGGTAACGATTTTAGATCTCACCCTATTGGCACGGGGCCTTTTAAATTTAAACGTTGGGAAGAAAATTTAAAATTAGTATTCAGAAAAAATGACAGCTATTTTGAAAGAGACTCTATAAACCAAAAGTTGCCGTATCTTGAAGCTGTAGCCATTACTTTTTTACCAGATAAACAAAGTGAATTTCTACAATTTGCCCAAGGTAATATTGATTTTGTATCTGGTTTAGACGGCTCTTATAAAGATGAAATCTTAACTACCGTCGGGCAACTAAAATCGAATTATATTAATGACGTAAATATGATTCGCGGCCCTTATCTTAATACAGAATATCTCGCTTTTTTTATGGCAAGTGAAGTTAGCACGATTCAATCTTTAAAACTCCGAAAAGCGATTAATGTAGGTTTTGACCGTAACAAAATGATGATGTATTTAAGAAATGGTATCGGAATTCCTGCAAATGGTGGTTTTATCCCAAAAGGTTTACCTGGTTTTAATGCCACAATTGGTTATGACTACCAGCCCGATTTAGCAAAGCAATTGGTATCCGAGTTTAAAGTAGAAACAGGAATTAATAATCCAGAAATTACATTAACCACTACAAGTAATTATTTAAGTTTTTGCGAATTCATTCAACGAGAACTGCAAAAAACAGGTTTGTTGGTTGCTATTGATGTTATTCCACCTTCGAGTCTTAAAGACGCAAAAGCCAATGGTCAAGTCGATTTTTTTAGAGCGAGTTGGATTGCGGACTATCCTGATGCTGAGAACTACTTATCCCTATACTATAGTAAGAATTTTGCCCCGAAGGGTCCTAATTACACCCATTTTAAGAATAATGCATATGACGCTATGTATGAAGCTGCATATTTAGAAACAGATTATAATAAACGCATAGAACTGTATACTAAAATGGATTCTTTACTTATGGCGTCTGCGCCAATAGTGCCTATGTTTTATGATGAAGTGGTTAGATTTACGAGAAAGAATGTCACTGGTTTAGGAATTAATGCGACTAATTTATTAGAACTGAAATCCGTTAAAAAGAGTGCAATTCAAAATTAAACACTCCAATTAATCGTTACTCTTAAATCCTGAAAAATAATACAAATCATCTCTGCCCTCACCTCTTAAGCGTCGCGACGATAAGTACCCTGTAGATAAATCATCATTGAGAAAGAATGAGAAATCATCACCAATACTATTTATAGGTTCATCTAAAGATACAGCAATCTGTTCAGGATTATCGTTCTTTAAATCATAAGAATACACATCTAAAGAACCTTTACCCCCTCTTCTATCAGAAGAAAAGTAAAGTTTGTTATCTGTGCTTACAAAAGGATAAAGCTCTGTTCGAGAAGAATTAATACTATCGGATAATTTTGTTACTTCACCATAACTTTTATGATCCGACACTGAAACTTTATATAAATCTGATTTCCCCTTTGTCCCTTCAACATCTGCAATAAAATACAAGGTTGAACCATCTGGAGATAAAGCCGGATGTGCATAATTAAATGCAGGGTCACAAAATGGTAAATCTTCAAAGTTTGTCCACCCTTTATCTTCAATATATTCAGCTCTTTTGATTAAAAGTTTATTAACTTTTTTATCCTTTAATTTATCCTCTCCCTTTCTGTTATGATTACCGGTGAAGTACATATATTTTCCATCTTCTGAGTGAGTTGTAACAGACATATTAAACTGGCCATATTCTGTTTTCTTTATAAGTTCGATATCTTTTATCTCACCATTGTTATCAACGATACCAGAATATACTCCAAAAAGTTCCTGAGAAAAATCATCTGTTATTGCTCTCCCTCTTTTTGTGACAAGATTAGAGCTAAAAAACACTTTATCATTTACAACTCTAGCTGCAAAATGATCTAGTTTGGTGTTAATTTCAAGTTTTTTAATTTCAATCTCTTGTGAAAATCCGAGACTTATCAAAAATAAAAAAAGTAAGGTAAATTTAGGCTTTAACATGGCTTTAGTCTTTTCTATATTGCTTTGATTCTTCAAAAATATGATTTAAAATTGCTTTGTCTATATCTGTGAATTCCTCTTTACGTCGTCCCATTACCACTTCTGCAACTTCAAAGGCCTTATTCGTTTTATACGTTACAAATCCTTTGCTTCCTCCCCAAGAGAAACTCGGCACAAAGTTTCTAGGAAAACCACTTCCGAAGATATTAGCGCTCACACCAACAACGGTACCTGTATTAAACATGGTATTAATACCGCATTTACTATGATCTCCCATCATTAATCCACAAAACTGTAAGCTTGTTTTAGCAAAACCTTCCGTTTGGTAATCCCAAAGTCTAACTTCTGCGTAATTATTTTTTAAATTACTAGTATTCGTATCTGCCCCTAGATTACACCATTCGCCTATAACAGAATTCCCTAAGAAACCATCATGGCCTTTATTGGAAAAGCCAAAAATAACTGAGTTACTTACTTCTCCTCCAACTTTACTATGTGGTCCTACAGTCGTTGGGCCATAAATCTTACTCCCCATTTTTAATGTAGCATTGTTACATAACGCAAAAGGACCTCTTACAATAGAACCTTCCATAACTTCGGCATCTCTACCAATATAGATTGGACCAGAACTAGCATTTAATGTTGCAAAATTTAAGGTCGCTCCTTTTTCGATAAAAATATTTTCGGGATTAATGGTATTTATTGTCGCAGGTATTGGTTGCGATTCTCTATCCTTAGTAATTAAACTAAAATCTTCAATAATCGCCTCACCATTCAGCCTAAAAATATCCCAAGTATGTTCAATTTTTAAAAGATCCCCCTCAAACTCTATCGCTTCAAAGGTTGAAAAATCACTAACTTCTTCACCTTCTTCAATAAAAAAGGCTACGACATCTTCGCCTTTAAATAGCGCTTGATTTTTGGTTAAGTTTTTAACAACTTCTGCAACTTCCATATTAGGTAGAAAAGTAGCGTTAATCATAATATTATTTTCCATTTCTACCATCGGAAACTTCTCAGATAAGTAATCTTCGGTAACAGTTGTCGTGGTATAATCAATATACGATTCCCATTTTTGGCGTATCGTTAAAATACCAACTCTTAAGTCTGCAACTGGTCTTGTAAAAGTAAATGGCAGAAGATTATTACGATAAGGACCGTCAAATAATATGTAATTCATGGCGAGATTTTGAGTTATAAATTGACATTTAGATGCGTGAAGCTTATAAACTCAACTTAATTATAAGATCAAAAATAATGTAATTGCTTAAAATAAAAAAGCCTTTCTGATCACAGAAAGGCTTTTTATAAATATTATTAAGCAAAGTTTATTTTTTAAACTTTGCGTATTTGTTTTTGAACTTGTCGATACGACCAGCTGTATCTACTAATTTAGATTTACCTGTATAGAATGGATGAGATGTTCTAGAAATCTCCAATTTTACTAATGGATATTCAGTACCATCTAGATCGATAGTCTCACTTGTGTCTGCTGTAGATTTTGTTAAATATACCTCTTCGTTAGACATATCTTTAAACGCTACTACTCTATAATTTTCTGGATGTATTCCTGCTTTCATCACTAAATGCTTTAAATGTATTCGATTTTTCGAGGTGCAAATTTAACCAATTTTTATAAATCTACAATCTTTTTGACAAATTTTATTTAGTAAAAGTATGTAACATTTATGTAACTTTGAATACTAACTAGAAAAACCAACTTAATTATGGAAAAAACTTTAAAATCTGTAGCAGTTAATTACGGAGTTTATTTGAGTCTTATTTTAGTTTCATTTACAATAATAGGTTATGCTATAGACCTAGAATTATTAGTGAATTTTTGGCTTGTAATGTTATTACTACCTTTAGTCAGTATTATTTTTGGAATTATTTCTTGTGCAAAGGCTAAATCCATGCTAAATGGATTTATTAGCTTCAAACAAGCGTTTTCATCATATTTTATAACGATCGCAATAGGTATTTTCATTAGCACACTCGTTACATTTATATTATTCAATTATGTGGATCAAGATGCCGCAATAATTCTTAAAGAAATTGTACTTGAAAAAACATCGACTTTAATGGAAAGTTTCGGAGCTCCAGCTAGTGAAATAGAAAAAGCGATGATTGAAATGGAAAAACAAGATACCTTTGCAATCGGAACACAAATAAAATCTTTAGCTCAAGGCTTTGTCTTTTATTCAATAATTGGACTTCTTGTTGCTTTGGTTATGAAAAAAAATGATCCTAACGAAGCTTAAATAATTTCTTTATTTTTGAAGTGTAGAAATTAGACTTAAACATATGGATATATCAGTAGTAATTCCACTACTTAACGAACGCGACTCTTTAAAAGAATTACACGATTGGATAGTATCAGTAATGCTATCCAATCAGTTTTCTTATGAAATTCTTTTTATAGACGACGGTAGCACTGATAAATCATGGCAAATTATTTCTGAACTAGGTGAAATTAATCCTAAAGTAAAAGGTATTAAGTTTCTAAAAAACTTTGGGAAATCACAAGCCTTGCATGCTGGTTTTGCGAAAGCAGAAGGAGATGTAGTCATTACGATGGATGCGGATTTGCAAGATAATCCTGAAGAAATCCCAGAACTTTTTAAAATGATAAAAGGTGATGGTTTTGATCTTGTTTCTGGCTGGAAAAAGAAGCGTTACGATTCTTATTTCTCTAAAAATTTACCTTCAAAATTATTCAATTGGGCAGCAAGACGTACTTCTGGTGTTACTTTAAATGATTTTAATTGCGGCTTAAAAGCCTATAGTAATACCGTAGTAAAACATATTGATGTGTACGGCGAAATGCATCGCTACATCCCTGTTCTTGCTAAAAATGCAGGATTCACGAACATAGGGGAAAAAGTAGTACAGCACCAAGCCCGTAAATATGGCCATACTAAATTTGGGATGAATCGCTTTGTAAATGGCTTTTTAGATCTCATTACCATTTGGTTTGTATCCCACTTTGGAAAAAGACCAATGCACTTATTTGGGGCACTTGGCGTCATCATGTTTTTTATCGGGTTTTGTTTTTCCTTTTATTTAGGTATGGACAAGCTATTTTTAAACCCCGCAGGACGACTCATTACAGACCGACCACAATTCTACATTGCATTATCTACCATGATTATAGGTTCGCAATTATTTATCGCAGGCTTCTTGGGCGAACTTATTTTACGCTCTAACCGGCAACAACAACGCTATTTTATAAAAGAAAATTTGAATCTTTCTTGATAAACTAATTTTATTGTTTACAAGACTTATTAAAATTTTGAATTGTTTATTTTTGTTAATAAATCCACTTTATCCATGATACATATTAAACCAGAAATTTTAGAACGTATAAATTCTTGGCTAACACCAACTTTTGATGACCATTCTCAAAAGGAAATTAAAAACATGATTGCCTCTAATCCTAAAGAATTAGAAGAGAGTTTTTATAAAGATCTCGAATTTGGAACTGGTGGAATGCGAGGTATTATGGGATTAGGCACCAACCGAATCAATAAATATACTTTAGGAAAAAACACACAAGGTTTAAGTAACTACTTAAAAGAATCCTTCCCAAACGAAGAATTAAAAGTTGCGATTGCCTATGATTGTAGGCATAATAGCCAATCTTTCGGAAAGCTTGTTGCTGATGTATTTTCAGCTAATGGTATTAAAGTGTTTTTGTTTGAAGAATTAAGACCAACACCAGAATTATCATTCGCGTTAAAACATTTAGACTGCCATTGTGGTATCGTTTTAACAGCGTCTCATAACCCACCAGAATACAATGGATATAAGGTATACTGGCAAGATGGTGGTCAATTAGTGCCACCACAAGATGCTGCTGTAATCGCTGAAATAAATCGTTTAGATTATTCTGAAATTAAGTTTGAAGCTAATTCCGATTTAATTCAATATATAGGTAAGGACGTTGATGATGTATTCATTGATGCTTCTGTAAAAAATGGAAGTTTTGATACTTCGAAAGAAGCTAAAGAAAATCTAAATATTGTATTTACCTCTTTACATGGTACTTCAATTACAGCCGTTCCAGAAACCTTAAAACGTGCAGGCTATACCAATGTAAATATTGTTGAAGAACAACGTGTCCCTAATGGTGATTTCCCAACGGTAGTCTCTCCAAATCCTGAAGAACCAGAAGCTTTAAAAATGGCTATAGCACTTGCAGGAAAAGTTGATGGAGATATTGTTATTGGTACAGATCCAGATTGCGATCGTTTGGGAGTTGTGGTGCGAAACTTAGAAAATGAATTGGTGATTCTTAACGGAAATCAAACGATGATTTTAATGACTAATTTTCTATTAAACCAATGGAAAAATGAAAATAAAATAAACGGAAACCAATTTATAGCCTCTACAATTGTATCTACTCCAATGATGTCTGTTTTGGGTGATTCTTATGACGTAGAGTGTAAAATTGGATTAACTGGTTTTAAATGGATTGCAAAAATGATTAAAGACTTCCCAACCATGGATTTTATTGGAGGAGGTGAAGAAAGTTTTGGATTTATGGTAGGTGACTTTGTTCGCGATAAAGATGCTGTAACTTCTACGCTATTAGCTATTGAAATTGCTGCACAAGCAAAAGAAAAGGGCAAAACTATGTATCAAGAATTAATTGATTTATATGTTGAACATGGTTTTTTTAAAGAGCGCTTAGTATCTATAACTAAAAAAGGAATTGAAGGAGCACAAGAAATTAAACAAATGATGATTGATGCTAGAGAAAATCCGCTAAAAGAAATCAACGGCGAAAAAGTAGTCTTAATTGAAGATTACCAATTATCTATTTCTAAAAACCTTCAATCTAACGAAGAAACAACTATAGATATTCCAAAATCTAATGTATTAATTTACTACACTGAAAACGGAAGTAAAATTGCACTTAGACCAAGTGGTACAGAACCAAAAATCAAATTCTACATCAGCGTAAATGCTGACCTTGACAATTCGGCAGACTTTGCGACAACGGAGCAATTGTTGGATAATAGAATTAATGCGATTTTAGCAGACATGAATTTATAGTAGATGAATTATATAAAGAAACTCATACCTTTTGCACTACCTTACAAGAAGTATGCGTATTTAAACATTTTCTTCAATATTTTATATGCCCTTTTTAGCACGCTTTCTTTTGTTGCTTTAATTCCAGTATTAAAAGTTATTTTTAGTGATCAACGTGAAGTAGCTATTAAGCCTACATGGCAAGGTTGGTTAAAACTCCAGAATTACGGTGAAGATTACCTTAATTTCTTTATGGTTGATAGCATAGAAAAGTATGGTGACTTTAAAGTGTTAATGATGATGGTAGGTGTTATAATAAGTATGTTTTTACTTAAAAACATTTCAAATTATCTCGCCATGTATTTCATTACGTTTTTAAGAAATGGAGTATTAAAAGATATCAGAAATAAGTTATACGATAAGATTGTAACACTACCATTGGCTTTTTATTCTGAAAAGTCAAAAGGTGATACCATCTCTAGAGTAAGTGCAGATGTTAATGAGGTAAGAAACTCATTTCTATCCATCTTAGAAATGATTGTAAGAGAGCCGCTTACTATATTGTTTTCATTAATTACCATGCTGGTTCTTAGTCCTAAGCTGACCTTATTTGTTCTCGTATTTATTCCTATATCAGGTTTTATAATCTCTAAAATCGGTAAATCGTTAAAGAAAGGATCGTTAAAAGTTCAAAAAGAGCAAGGCATCTTTTTATCTGTTTTAGAAGAAACTATGGGAGGTTTGAGAATTATCAAAGCCTTTAACGTAGAAAAAATGTTTGCTGGTAAATTTGAAGACAGTAATGCTAGATATTATAAGTATTCTAACAAACTATTAAACCGACAAAATTTAGCATCTCCTCTAAGTGAATTATTAGGTATTATTGTTATTGGTGTGTTACTCGTTTATGGTGGTTACCTCGTCTTTGTAGATAAAACAATGGATGCCAGTTTCTTTGTTGGCTATATAACATTAGCATATAACATTCTTACGCCTGCTAAAGCAATAGCTAAAGCAAGTTATAGCGTAAAACGTGGTGATGGTGCTGCCAATAGAATTCTAGAGTTTTTAGAAACAGAGAATGACATAAGAGAAATTGAAAATCCGATAGAAAAGCAAAATTTTGAAACGGAAATTACACTTGAAAATATTTCCTTTAAATACGAAGATCACTATGTTTTAAAGAACTTCAGTTTAGCAATCCCTAAAGGAAAATCCATAGCACTTGTTGGACAATCTGGAAGTGGTAAAAGTACTATCGCTAATCTCGTCACTCGATTTTACGATGTAAATGAAGGCAACATTTTAATTGATGGTGTAAATATTAAGGATCTTTCTAAAAAATGTTTGAGAGGTTTCTTAGGCTTAGTGAACCAAGACTCTATATTATTTAATGATACTGTAGCAAATAATCTAAGAGTCGGAAAAGAAGACGCTAATGATGATGAAATTATCGAAGCCTTAAAAATTGCTAATGCTTGGGAATTTGTTAAAGATTTACCTCAAGGTATTAACACTAACATTGGAGATTCTGGTGGAAAAATTTCTGGTGGACAAAAACAACGTATCAACATTGCCAGAGCTGTTCTTAAGAATTCACCGATAATGATTCTAGATGAAGCCACCTCAGCTTTAGATACTGAAAGTGAAAAATTAGTGCAAGATGCCTTAGAAAACATGATGAAAAACAGAACTTCGATTGTCATTGCACATAGACTTTCTACCATTCAAAATGCAGACCTTATTGTCGTAATGCAAAAAGGAGAAATTGCAGAACAAGGCACTCATGCAGAATTGATTGCTAAAAATGGAGTTTATAAAAAATTAGTGGAAATGCAAAGTTTCGATTCTTAAATAACCAGTTGCGCTAAGCGACAATAGAGAATAAAAAAAAGGATGTATATATTATACATCCTTTTCTTTTTTGTTATCAGATTTGGGGAACTGATAAACCATAATAGGTTAAGTTGAAACAAACATATACCAAATTAAAATAGCAAACAAGAAAAAACTGTATTTTATCGTTTATTTCAGTATTTTGTCGAAAAAAATGATTTTAAAACTCTGATTATCAACAAAAACTAAAAACAATAAATTTAACAGAAAAAATCAATTAAACTTTTAGTAATTTAAGAGGTCTTAATACCAAATGAAATCAATTGATTAACGAATCGGAATTTATAACCCGTTTAAAAAACCCTTTAACAAAAGAAGCAGCCTATAGAGAGTTATTACAGCTCTATAAGGAACGATTGTATTGGCATATTCGTAAAATTGTAATCAACCATAATGACGCTGATGACGCTTTGCAGAATACATTTATAAAGGTCTATCGTAGCATCGATAATTTTAAAGGGGAAAGTAAATTGTTTTCATGGCTGTATCGCATTGCTACTAACGAATCGATTACATTAATAAATAAAAATGCCAAACGTTTACAGATTAGTAACGAAGAACATCAAACCAGAGCTATCAATAATTTACAAGCCGATGTGTATTTTGAAGGAAATGATATCCAATTAAAATTACAGAAAGCCATAGCTACATTACCAGAGAAACAGCGATTAGTATTTAATATGCGCTATTTTGATGATTTAAAATATAAAGACATGGCCGATATTTTAGATACAAGTGAAGGAGCTTTAAAAGCGTCGTATCATATTGCAGCAAAAAAAATTGAAGCCTTTTTAACTTCAGATTAAACCATTTTAATAATTTGAAGTCTTAGTAATAGAAAACAGTTAAATCATTTCGGAAATTCCGAAAAACGAACATGAAAAATAATAATTTACATACGGTTAAATCTTCTGGTTTTAAAACACCCAAAAATTATTTTGAGTCGTTTGAAACTGATTTTTTTGAACGCTTGGATGAAAAAAAAGCCATGAAGACTTCAGAAGCTTCAGGTTTTATCATTCCTGAAAATTATTTTGATGTTGTTGAAGAGACAATCATAGAAAAACTTCAACCTAAATCAGAAAAACGAGTTATCAGCCTAAAACAAAAAAATACATTTTACTATTTTGCTGGTATTGCAGCAAGTATTGTACTCTTATTTAGTTTAGTATTCAATAACGACAACATTACAATTGATAATTTAGAAACCGAAATCCTTGAAAGTTACTTGTACCAAGAAGATTACACCAATGAGGATTATGCCTCATTGTTTAAATCTGATGATATTTCAGTAACCGATTTTATAGATATAAATATTTCAGATGAAGAACTCGATCACTACTTTGAAAACGTGGAGACTGAAGACCTAATTTTTGAATAAAACGATTATGAAAATAATACACACACTCATTCTTGCTTTGTTTATTTCTACTAGCATATTTGCACAAAAATTTGATAGAGAAAAAATTAAAGCTTTAAAAATTGCACACATCACAGAGCAATTAGATTTAACTGAATCTGAAGCACAGAAGTTTTGGCCTATTTATAATGCCAATGAAGACGCTGAAAACAAATTAAGAGAAAGTTCTACTAACAGAAGAAAAGACAAAAAGCCAGAAGAGCTTTCTGAAACAGAAGCAAAATCACTATTGTTAGCCATGGAAAAGACTGAGAAACAGAAAGTAGAATTACATTCTAAAATGCTTAATGAGTTATTAGAAATTCTCCCGGCAAAAAAAATAATTAAATTGTATCAAGCAGAACGATCTTTTAGGCAAAAAATGTTTGAAGAATATAAAAAACGGCACTCTAAACAATAGTGTATACCCTAAATAAAAAAGGAAGCTCTAGGGCTTCCTTTTTTTATTCTCTAAAAGTTAATTTACTAACTCTACCCTTACCTGCAGCGTAAGCTACAGAATCATTTAAAAATCGTATAGAATAAAAGCCTTCATTGCTTAAATGTCTCCATGAATCACCAGCATCATTGCTATAGTCAATACCTTTAAAACCGATAGCAACTAATTCTTTACCTTCAGAATTTGGAATGTACTGCACGCAGCTCCTGTAACCAGGTCCTTTTCCATTAGCTACAACTTGCCAAGTTTTTCCACCATCAATAGTTCTTATTTTATTGTTTATAGTATCGTTAGGTTTGGTGTAATCACCTCCAATAGCAAATCCATTTTTCTCATTATAGAAGTCTATAGAATAAATACCTGTAGTTACTTTACCTTGTATTATTGGTGTCTCGTAAACTTCCCATGTCGTTCCTTTGTCTGCTGAATATAGGATTCTACTCGCCTTGCCGCCGGTTGCGACCCAAGTATGATCACCAATTATAGAAATATTAGTATCACTCGCAGCGAATGCAGCTTCTCCATCTTTAGTTTTTGGTAAATCATCGCATAATATTTTTTTCCAAGTTTCACCTCCATCTCTAGTAATAATAATACTCATGCAGTCATCCGTCGGATCTCCAATAGCAATCCCTTCACTGTCATTCCAAAAGTCCATAGAATCGTAAAATGCTTTTGGATGGGTTTCAAAATATGTCAAAGCACCTCCTTTGAATAACTTTGCTGGATTTCCTATAGATAAAGTATAAGTATAATCTCCTTGAAAAGCCAATGCCCTAAAATTGTTATCCATTAACGAATCTTCGGTTATTTCCCAATATCTTCCAAAATCAAATTCCGAACCGAAACCGACATTTTGATAAATAGCACCTTTAGAAGTAGCTACTACGACTCTACCTTCATTTATTTCTATGGCTCTTACATCCAATGATGAATCTTGAAGCAATGTTTCAATTTTAACTTTCGAAAAACTTCTAGGTTTTACTGGTCCCTCTGATTTGCAAGAGACAAATCCTATTAATAAAAAGCAAGCAAGTAAACATCGCATAATTTTAATTTTCCCTAAAAATAGAAAAGCTTTGCGATATAACCGCAAAGCCTTTCAGATTATAAATTATAAAACTCTTAATCTACAATAGTATCCATCTCGGTTTTCAAAGTATTATATAGTTCCATATTTGAACCATCCAAAGCCTGATCTAATAAATTGGTATCTTCGAAGGGATCGTTAGATAAGTTAAAAAAGGCTTCCGTATTATCTTTAAACCTAATATATTTATGTGATAATGATCTTATTGCATAATCCGAGGTGCCATCGCCATAACTGATTTCTGAAAACAAATAGTTTCTGTTCCCTGTTATACTGTTAGAAAGTACATCTTTAAAACTTTCGCTATTATTGTTTTGAGTTGTAGAATTTCCTGACAAAGCAATAATGGTATCGTACAAATCAGTTGCATTAATTAAAGTAGTATCTATAGAATTAAGTCGAGAAACATCTTTCCCTGATATGACCATTGGCACATTAATTCCTCCGTCGTAAATAGCTCCTTTAGCTTTTCCTTGTCCATAACCTTGTGCTACCTGACTTGGGGAACCGTTATCTCCAATAAAAATTATTATGGTATTATCACGTTCTTCGGAAGGCATCGATTGTAGCAATCTACCCATTTCGGTATCCATTGCTTCAATAGCAGCTAAATAATATGGTAAGCGGTTCGCGTTAATACTAGCTTGGTTTGTTGGTAAATTACCTTGACTATGCAAATTAGTTGGCGGCAGATGAAAAGGTGTATGTGGAGCATTGTAAGCCATCCATAAAAACCAAGGTTCGTTCTGCTCTTCTACCCAAGTAATGGCTAAATCGGTAAGTTTAGTAGTGATATATTCTGTGCTAGTTGTAGAATTACCATTTTCTACTAATACCCAACTTTCATAATCTTGAACACCTCCAGACAAAATACCTGCGAAATAATCAATTCCCATAGCTATGGGCTGATTAATATCATTAGATAAATGCCATTTCCCTATTAAAGCAGTTGCATAATTAGGCATATCATTTTGTAAAATATGCGTTGAATTATTGAGCTGAAGTCCAACACGAGTGACTCCATTATTAGTTCCATATTTGCCTGTTAATATACTTGCCCTTGTTGGACTGCACACTGGATTAGCCCAAACATTATTGAAAGTGACTCCCTTAGACATTAAATCTTGAAGGACGGGCATATTGGGTTTTACACTTCCGATGTTATAATTTGGCGTAGCATCCAAACCCATATCATCAGCGATAATTAATAAAATATTTGGCGCTGATGGAGAAACATTATCGTCATCGTTTTGTAAACCGGCTGTGTCATCATTTCTACAGGATATGGCTAGTATAATAATGAATAGATATCTAATCTTCTTAAAAATCATGGTGTCTGTTTCTGATTATAACTTTTTAAACTTATATAGAATTTCTGACTTATAAAAACACAGTCTTTAAACCGACCTAAACTTCTTTTTCCAATAGCTTAATGTGACGTATTAAGCGCTGAAGGTCTAATTCTATAGTGCCGTTGTAGACTCCTCTTATATAACCTTCTTTGTCTACTAAAATAAAATTTTCTGTATGAATAAATTCACTTTCGTCTAGTGTTTTCTTAAAATCCTCATCAGCAAAATAGCCATTTCTAGCTATGGCATATAACTGATCTTTATCTCCTGTTACTAAATTCCATTTTTTAGAATCTACATTATTATTTAAGGCATAGGTTTCTAATTTATCAACAGAATCAACCCATGGCATTACAGAATGAGACAACAATAAAATATCATCGTTTTCTTTATATAGCTCTTGCAGTATATTCATGTTTTTTGTCAATTTCGGACAAATACCAGGGCAGGTTGTAAAAAAGAAATCAGCAATATATATTTTCCCTTTATAAGTGGCATTAGTTATGTTAATCCCATTTTGGTTTATAAATGAAAAGTCAGGGATTTTGTGCTTTACCTTTTCCCATTTTGGGGTAAAATCTGGAGACTCAAAATAAGGTAAATTTGTTGCAGAAACTTGAATGTCTTCAATTTTAGATTCACTGCTTTTCTTTTGGTTACAAGCAAAACAAATTGCAAATATTCCTATTATAAAAATTGATTTCATCTTCATCTCTTAGTTAACCTCTTCACTACCTACGGGGACTTGATAGCATTTTTTTAATCCGATTAATCCAAAGCGTTCCCCATTAATAACTTCGTAGTTTGCTTTTATCTTTCCGGTTTCATACCATACTTTTTGGCTCCCTACTTCGTTTCGATTAACGTAGTTAAAATCCTTTAGTATAGACCCCGTTTCGTACCATTCTTGTATATTACCGTGGTATTCACCTTTAGAATTAAAATGATATATAAATTTTGGATTTCCGTTATGCCACCATGCTTTGTGGACACCAATTTTTATACCTTTATTATAAAAACGTTCAGAAAAAACAGAATCATTTTGATACCATTTTTTTTCTAAACCTTCTTTTCTACCTGTACTATAATTTGTTCGAGATTTTATTTTCCCCGAGTTATAATACGATTCTAAAAGCCCTGTAAAAGGAATGTTTCCATGCATTAAAACACCATTTACTAAATCTAAGTTCTCCTCTGTATCGGGTATAACTAACACTCTATTTGATTGCTGACAAGACCAAATTAAACAGATAAAAAACAGATAATGTAAGCCGAAATTTTTCAATTAGTTGGTGATATTTCCTGGTGTTCCATAAAACCCATTTCCATTAAGGTATGGATCATCAGCTGTTATATGATAGTGGTAAATTCCATCAGGAAAATCTGCTGTAACTGTTAAGTGACCATGATAAACATCTAAATCTGATGATGAAATAGTTACACCATTTTCAATTGGTCCGTAAACAGGAAAACCATCCGCGAGTAATCCTAAAAAGGCACTATCGCCAAACTGCTGCGTTAAATACGTAGGTTCTATATGGTAGTGATACATGTCTTGCCCTGTTGGGTGTCCTAACCACTGATCGAAAGAATCAATCTCATTAGTTAATGGCTGATCTGGCCCTGCGTATTGATTAAAGAACACCACTCCGTTCCTCGAAATCCCTATAGGCCCAAGAGGTGTTGCCTGATGATTTACAGCTTCTGCTGGATTTAATGTTATTGTGAATGTAATATTTTGAGTTGCTATTTCATTTGGGTTTTGGTTATAATTGGAATTACTTCCATTGTATACTTCATATAATGCATTATTAGTCGGCCAATATGAACTCGTATGATTCGGTAAATCTTGAGTTGTAAAAGTTACGGAATCTTCATTAACAGCGTACGATAAACCTGTGCCATCAAATAAGGTTAATAGGGATGAAATATCATAATTTGCGGCATTAGGATTATCATTGGTGTCTGAGTTATCCGCTACATAACCTTCTGGCTGCTCGCAACCTTCTTGGCTCACATCTGGATTTCCTAAACCATCGCTATCTAAATCTTGATACCACATTGATTCCACACAAGGCGTTTCATCATTATTGGAACAAGAAAACATAATTAAAATCGCTAAAACTGCTACAAGTGGGTTGTTTATTTTCATATTTTTTCTATCTGATTAGCTGTTAATGTTGTGATAAGACTGATAAATAATTAAATCGTTTAATTGAGATCAAAAAAGAAAAGCTTTGCGATTTAACTGCAAAGTTTTTCAGTAACCATAATCAATCAATCAAATAAAAACTAGGTCATCACTCTAGCCTTCTTCTTTTAAAGCTTTAATATCTATTATTAATTGCTGCATTGATGCTCTATTTAATCCGTTATAGATACCTCTTATATGTTTGTTTTTATCTATGAGCAAAAAATTCTCTGTATGTAAAAAATCTTCGATACTCTTGGGTTCACCTAAATCATTTTCTACAAAATATTGCTCGCGACCTAAGTTGTAAATCTCTTGCTTGTCTCCGGTCACTAAATGCCATTTATTAGCAATTACTCCATATTTTTCAGCATAGTTTTTTAATACCGGAACTGAATCTTGTGATGGTGTGACCGTATGAGAAAGAAATAAGATCTCATCATCATCTTTAAATTCTTCCTGAAGCTTAAACATATTTCCTGTCATTTGTGGACAAATCCCTGGACAGCTCGCAAAAAAGAAATCTGTGATATAAATCTTATCATCAAAAGTGTTCGGGGTTACGACATCTCCTAATTGATTCCATAACTTAAATTCTTGAATCTTATGAAATTGACGTTCTTCTTCTGTTCCTGGTGTCATCCAATTAGGCGTAAACGATGCTTCATCGTAATAGGGTAAATACTCTACTCTACTTATTTCCGCTACTTCCAAATCTTCATTTTTAATTTGTTCTTTACAGCTAAAAGAAAGATTAGTTAGCACAATGACAATCCATAAAATTTTACTTTGTTCTAATAACTTTTTCATTTTCTAATTTATAACAAGTTGTCGCTCGCTTCATCCCAAAAACACGTCCATTTTTAGCTTCGTAATTCACATATAATTTACCATTAGGCAGCCAAGCTTTTTGAATGCCTTGTTCTAGACCGTCATTTAACCAAAGTAACTTAGAGCGTTCACCATTAGAATACCATTGCCCTTCTTCACCTTGCTTTTTACCATTTACATAATTGACTTGCAACGCAACATTACCATTTTCCCAGAAGCTTTTATAAACTCCGGTTAATCTATTTTGATTATAATAAGCCTCAATACGCAAAACTCCATTTTCGGACCATGTTTTAGCTACTCCCTGTCTCTTACCATTATGAAATCCTAATTTTTCTTGTAATGAATCGTTACCGTGAAATTTTACGGAATAGCCATTATAAGGTTCATTATGATAATACCACGTACCTTCGAGTTGATTCAGGCTTAAGTCGGATTTTAAAACTTCTTTATTTTTAATCGTAATTACATTTTCTACATGGACTTTAATAAAATCATCCGAAGTATTATTCTTCGAAGCGTCCTGACAACAGAAACAGCATATAGTAGTAAATAGGATAACAGTAAATGACTTCATAATTAATAGCCTTGGTAAGGTCCTGCAAATGCTAAATATGATCCTGTAGTAGAATACACTTCATTAATAATATGATAATGATATTCCTCTTCTCCATCTGTATATTGTGTTGTTGATGTATGTCCGCCAGAAGCATCTAAATCTGTTGGATACGTTCCTGTTGAACTACATTGTCTCCCATAAAGAAATACTCCGTCTAATAAAATGCCCACTAAATTATCGTCATCATCTGAAAATGCTTTTGGCTCTAAATGGTAGTGGTATACTCCTGGTCCTATGTGTGCTCCTGTCCAATCTAAACTAGCAGCTGCTTGATCTAAATCCCCTGCACCTTCTTGATCATTAAATATGGAAGCTCCACTCACAGCTATCCCAATAGTATTTAATTGTGTTGAGACAGTACTTCCTGTTAAATCTGGCGTCGCATCGACTGTAATTGTAACAGCATTATTGTTACTAGACATAATGCTTGGTGTTAAAGCTACATCGGGTTCGTCTCGATAAAGCTCATTCCCAACTCCCCAATATACTGTTTCATGATCTGGCAAACCGGTTGTTTCAATTATAATATTAGATCCATCGACATAAATAGTTGTAGCATCCGTGTTGAATGCTGCAAAAGCTGCATGAAGTTCTGCGACCACACTATCATCACCATCATCTGTTACTGTTGAATCGTCGTCTGCTGAGCAAGCTACCCCTATAGTAAAGAGAAGCAAGATCAAAGTTGATAATTTAAATACCTTTTTCATAATTAAATTTTATTAGTGTTTGCAATCGTTTAGTTTTTAGATGCGATTGTCAGCAAAAACTTGCGCACTATTTTAGAATTATTTTCTATCCCTTTGAGAACCTTGCTTTTTACCTCGACTTTCTTTTTTTAATTCTTCTTCTGTAAGGTAACCATCTGCATTAGAATCGACTTCAGAAAACGCATCAACCAAAGGCCCTTTTACTTCGTCTTTAGATAGTTTACCATCTTTATTAGCATCCATCTTTTGAATTAAATCAGAAGCATTTGATTGTTGACCTTGTCCTCCCCCTGGTCTTTGTCCTCCGCCTTGTGGTCTCGCTTCTTCATAGTCTCCCATTAAACATCTACTGATGTATGGAAACTCGGCTGTGACTAAATACATATAATCTCCATCAATTGTGATACCGTTGCATTCATCTAAGTCTCCTAAACCTGCTATATATTCATAATCAGAAGTAAATGTTCCATCATGATGACCTCCGACAGAAATATCGATAGATTGATGCGGATTTTCATAGGTGCAATCTTCACCTTCTCTATTACCATCTATAGCCTTATAACTTGGTTTGAATTTCCCTGATTTAGAATAATACATAGGAAAGCCATCGTGCGCAAAACCAACATGTACTAAATCTTCGCCTGCAACAAAATCTTCAATTACAGACGTTGGTGCGCCATGATAATGATACGCTCCTGTTGGTTGCACATGTGCATGATTAAAATCTAAGCCTAAATCTATGGCATCTTGAAGTGCTTCTACACGATAATTTTCGCCTGTATCACAAACCACAACTTCTGCTGTTCCTGGTTCAAATTTTATACCATTTAAAGCGACACCTGGCTCTCTTGCCCAAGTTGCTTTTCCTGTATATTTTGGGTTTAAAGGAAAACTGTAAGTATTATTCTGAGCAGAAATTGTATTTGGATTTCCTGGGTTTGGAAATTCTCCTGTTTTATGATTTGGTAATGCGTTAGTAACCATAATGCGCTCGTCTTTTGTAAGTGTCATTTTAGTTATAGTACCGTACTCCTTATTTTCTAAATTGTACGCTCCAAAATAATTATTGCTCTCAACTATACTTTCTGTAGTATGTGAATGCGCTTCGCCTCCATTGTGACTGTGTTCTGTATTGTTTTTTTTGCTTTGGCAACCGAACACTACACATAAGGCAAGAATACCTGTGAATTTAAATATATTTTTCATTTATAAATTTTTGAATCGTGTATTTAGATGCCAATTAGATTTAAAACTTGCGTTACATTTCTTATTATCCTTTAACTGTGAGTGAGCCACTAACTCCATGCAAACAACCTAAAACTTGATTGCTACCAGCATCTCCTGCGTGGTAATGATATCCTCTAACATCGTCATAATGTCCTCCACAATCATCTAGATCACTATACTCTTTTCCGCTGTTGTCTTTATGTCCATAAATACCAAAACCATCCATAGCATAACCAATCATTGGTGCATGAACATCTTTTTGTTTGACCTCTTTTGTATTACCTGTAACGGCATGATAATGGTAACCTTGATGAGGATTAACATGACCACCAGCATCATCTAGAGGTGCCAAAGTATGAGCTGCAAGAATAGCATGTGTTGGTGCAGGTGCTTCAAAATTAACACCGTTAAATGCAACACCAATTCCGTTTCTTCCTAATGTATTTGAACTCTCTAAATACATAGGTTTAACAGGAATAATATAAGTTGAGACTTTTTCTTTATAATAACTTGGCAGACACTCTACGCAATAGTTGTTGTATTTCTCGTCAACATCTGGTCTTGCAGCAGCTTCACATTCCTCTTGAGTTGTTGTCACTTTAACTGAACCATCTTCTCTAAATAAAGCCCATTCCTCATCTGAATAAAACGCTTTTAGATTAGCTATAAAATGACCATCTACATCATATACTTTATCGTCTTTAAACCAAATTCCGCCTTTATCTTTACCATCATTAATATGTGTTGGGCACCAAGGCCCCATTTTGTGCTCTTGTGGTTGAGAAGCTGTTGTAATTACGTAACAAAGAGCTTTAGTTCCGTTTGCTAACGTGCGTTCTTCTTTGGAAATTTCTTTTAATAAACTTTCCTTTATAAATAATGAAGGATCTACATTTATAGTGACTTCGAAATCTTTTTGAACACTAGTGTTACTTGTATTATTGCCTCTTGGCTCTCTTCTTTGTGGTCTTGGTGCATTATCTAATTCTTCTTTAGAGAGGAAACCGTCTTCATTGACATCAATTTTAGAAAAATCATTTGATAGAGGTCCTTGAACTTCAGATTTTGATAGTTTTCCATCTTTATTGGTATCCATTTCGTTTATTAAACTTTCTACACTTGGACCTTGTTCTTGTTCTTGACCTTGAGGTTGGTTTGAAACATTTTCATCGGCAGATTTTGTACCTGGTTTACAACACACTAATAAAAGTGTAATTATACATAATTGAGAAAATCTTAAAACTTTTATATAATTCATTTGAAGTTGATTTTTGAATTAAACTATAATTTAGTGAAAAAAAAGCATGGTATGGTCTAATCCTTCTTTTTCCTAGTTTTCTTTTTATCCTCATCTTTAGAATAAAAAGCCTTGAGTTCTTCTAAATCTAATTGACTATCCGCATTAACATCTATCACAGAAAAATGCTCCATTAAATCACGTTTATCTTTTGCTGCCACTTCTAATTCATTTAACAATCCGTCTTCATCTTGATCTACTTCTTTTAAAAGCTTCTCTGCAGAGACTTTTTTAGGCTTTGAACTATCTAAAAACGATTCCAATTCTTCTAAATCTATAAATCCATCCTCGTTACTATCTATTGTATCAAAATCTTGAGAAATCTTTCCTCTTTCAGCTTTTGAAGCTTCATCTTTATCTATAAGATCATCATTGTTAGCATCTAACACTTTCAATATTTCTGAGGCATCTGGTTTTCCGCCTTTGGGTGCTCCACTTCCTCCTCGTCTTCCGCCTCCTCCTCCAGGAGGTCCTTGTGCAAACATTGGAATACATACTAGCATTGAAAAAACTGTGATGGCTATTTTAATTTTTTTATAATTCATTTTATTTCTTTTTAATATTATGCCTCTTTATTCGTTAATTTTTTGAAATTTTTAATACTGCTGATGTATTAACAACAACGATATACAATCCTTTTGAAAAAGGTGAAAAATCAATAGTTATAGCAGCTTCGTTTGAAAACTTATTAGTAAATAATTGTTGTCCTTGTAGATTATAAATCTCAACAGTTTGAATATTATAATTTGAATTTTCAATAGTAAGATAATTCGACGTTGGATTAGGATAAACTTTAAGCGCATTTTTAAAAAGCACCTCGTCAACAGACAGTGTTTCATTATTGGCATTAAACGTTGGTTCTTGGATAACAAAATCACCTGTACCGTTAGGATTTCTCGCATAACCCATATCATCTGTTTGGGCGCCAAACGTTATATTTTCAATTACAGTTCCGTCTGCATAAGATAAAATGGCACTTTCACCATCTGAAGAAAATTTTATATCTGCATGTAAACCTTCTTGATCATCATCTTTATCGCACCAAACGATTAAATAACTATCTGGTTCTATTGTTAATCCTGAAGGAAAAGCCCACACTAATAAATCATCTTGATCATCAGATAAATATAAATTATCTAAACTTAATGTCTCTGAGCTATTATTGTATAGCTCTAACCAATCATCATAGTCTCCATCTTGATCTACAACTGTAGTTTCATTGGATGCCATAATTTCATTGATAACTAAATCTCCAACTGCGATAGTGGTGTAGGTTGCTTCAATACTATAAAATTCATACTCAGCTCTAGCTGGTGAAAACGCACCAATATTTGAATTTTCTGCATAAATATAATATTGAAGATTAGCCGTATCTATAGTGACATCAATGCCATAAACATTATCACCTGCAGCACCATCATTATGAGTACCATCATCAAACATTTCTATTTTTGTAAAAGGTTCCGTTAGATCTGTTCTATAACCTAAATACACATTATCTGTATCTGTTACCTCTGCAGTGATTGAAACCGTATCTCCAATTAATGGTGTCGATTCCGAAGATTCAACATTACTTATAGTAGGCTGTGCCGTTGTAAAATCTGACTGACTTAGTAGATATGAACTTCTTGCGATCATTAAATTGGTTAATCCACATGCCGTATTTCCACCGATATTATAATCCGTATTTATATTACCTGAGAATTGTGTATTTGTGTAAAATTTATTTAGGTCTGCAGTAACAGCTTCTGAAATTATAGCTTGGTAATCATTAGCTAATGTTAAGTAATTTGAGTTACTGATGTTTTCGGTCAAAATAGTTTTAAAATGTGCTAAATACATTCTTTTGTATTTAGGTATTGCTAATAATTTAGATATCAACGGAAAATCAGTATCTGTATCATGAAGCAAATAATCCAACTCTGCTTTTTCAGTAGTTGAATTCAAAGTTCCACTTGAGCCACCTGGTCCTCCTGGACCACCCGGACCTCCTGGACCACTAGTACTAGTCTCACCTGTCATAGCAAACGTACCGAAAGACATATTTAAATCCCAAACTACAGGTTTAAACTGGCCATTATTGTCTTTATATAAATAATAATTTTGTTTAAATTGACCTATATAACTATCTAGGTTTACCATTACATTATCGAAGGCCAACATCCATATCGCCATATCAACGTCTAAAACAGTTTCAATATTCGTAATATCATTATTCAAAACATTGGTTAATTCTATCAAATCATCCCAATGTGGAAGTGCTACGGACGCATCGTCTTCATCATCAGATTTAATTTCATAAGCATCATCGTAGCTTGTGTAACTGGTTCCCAAATATTCTAAATTAGGGAGTGTGATTGTTTCTGGACCGGCTCCATCTGGTGGACTACAACTAAAGAACGCATTATCGTTAGAATTAAAATGCTTGTTTACAAATTTCTTAGAAACAGATTCCGTATTGGTATACAAACCGATTAAAGTGCCATTGACATAGACATTTGCATAATTGGCCTGAGGTGCATCCATATATTGGTTGACAATATTATAAGCTACGGTCTCTCTTACGAATGAAGGATCTGCAAAAACATTAGCTAATTTAATATCTGTATACCCTTGATAATCTTGATCTACATAGGTATCTAATTCGATATGAAATGGATTTTTTGTCTGGTTAGCACTATAAGAACTATTGCCCTTATACTTAACACCTACTTGGTTAAAAACCGTACCATTAATAGTAACAGATGTCGCTTCTGTATACTCATTGTCACCGGCTTTTTCAGCATCTAACAACGCATCCCAATTGCTTTCAGCAAATTCAATTTCTATAGTTTGTATCGTATTAATGTCGTACAATTCTTGTGAAAAGACATTGATAGATATCAACAAAATAATAAATTGAGTAATTGTTTTTTTCATCGTATTTATATTGAAATTATTTCTTGTATAAAACTTTAGATGCTATAAGTGGTTAAAACTTGTGCTCAATTTTAAAATTTTCAAAAAAAAAAAAAAAACTTCGTGATTTCTCACAAAGCCTTTTCCAATCAAACAATTTAAACAAATATTATTTTTAGTATGTTTTATTAATAATTCTTTTTCAACTTTTTTCTTATGCCGATACTATGAACCAAAAGACCTAAAGCACAAATCACAAATAAAATTAAAATCACATTTAAGGATGATGAACTCAGTGTTTTTTCTTCAACGCGAATAAATTTATGTCCTGTTGATTCAAGTTTCAGAATATGGTTATTGTCTTTGGTTAATACAAAATTATCTTTATCATAGCCTTCTTTCAAAATCACGACTGCACTTTTATTATTATAAATATCTTGAAAGGTTTTATTTTCAACTACAACAGAAGAAATTTCTTTCGGTACACCTTCAAGTTGAAATATGACTTTAGTCTCATGACCTAATTTAACCAAACCTTGACTTAAGGTAACTTCATGATTTCCGTTAAATTCTATGTCTAAATTAGTCTTAACATGGGCAATTACCATCTCACGAAATTCCTCTGGCGAACTGTAAGGTGTCTCGGCATAATGCAATTTAATTTCCTGTTGAAAGGCCGTTAACGACGCACTAATCTGAAGTACCCATATATTGTTACTATTTTCTACTAGCATAGTGGTAGAAATTTCTGGCTGATGCGCTTTTACCGATTGTGAAAAAAATAGCAATCCTAAAACACAAAATGACAAGATTCTTTTCATAAGATACCTGTTTTAAATCGCGTATGCTCCTTTCAGACCATTTATAAAATTGTTGTTTCCTGCCGCATCTACGTGGTAATGATAACCACGTGTATCATCTGTATGACCACGATAGGTATCTAGGTCAGTTGGTGAATTACCTTCACTATCTTCTAATTCATAAATCCCATGACCATCTAAAGCATAACCAATTAATGACGCATGTCCATCGGTTTGCTCTATTTTAGTACTAAAACCTGTTGCAGCGTGGTAATGGTAGCCTTGATTAACATTAATATGTCCGCCTGCATCATCAAAAGGTGCCAAAGTATAAGCCCCAAGAATATTATCCACAGGTGCTGGTGCTGAAAACTCAATACCATTTAAGGCGATACCTCGTGTTGAAGGTGCTGTATTTGCTGGTCCACCTGGTCCTGTTGCAAAAAACACGCCTGTATTTTGAAGTACTGGCGAAATTGGTATCAGCCAAGTTTGCGTTAAATCGGTGATGTAAGATGGCAGACATTCTACACAAAAATTCTCGTAGGCTTCGCTAACATTAGGGTTTGCTGCGTTAATACAATCATCCTCTGTTTCTGTAATATAAATGTCTCCATTGCCATCGTACATTAACCAATTATCATCGTTATAAAACGTGGCAAGATTTTCTACAAAAGCGCCATCGACATCGTAGACTAAACCATCTTCTAACCATATACCACCAGCAGAAGCATCATCAGAAATATTATCTGGACACCAAGGCCCTAGCGTATGGTCTGTTGGTATGCTACTTGTTACAATTTGGTAGCAGTCTGTAGATGTACCATCAGATAAAGTACAAGGTACAGTTGTAATAGTAACCGATCCATCACTAGTTGTAAAAAAGGATGCATCTACATTGGTCACTAAAACTTCATCATCACCTCCATCGTCTGAACTATCTGTACTATCATCAGAACTACATGATGTAAATACTAATAAAACAAAGCTAAAAATTGAAATTGACTTTATTAAAAATTGATTCGTTCTCATAATTATTTACATGTTTTAGTTAAACTCTATTATTTTAGATGCCACAGTTTTAAAAAACTTGCGCTCCAACTAAAAATATCACATTTATTATTTAGTTTTCTAACTCCTTACTGAGTTGATAAGCTATGGTTTGTGTTTTATCCCTTAAGCTTATAGCGTTGGTTAATTGAATTTCAGTTTGTAATAACCTATCGACTAAACTATTCTGATATTCTCTACTTTTAAGCAGTTGTGTGTAATTTGATTCCGTTGAAAATGAATCGAGACAATTAATTTTAAATTCACGTTTCGTAAGCATGTCAATTAAAGACACATATTTCTCTATAGCTGGTTGCAATCGATTAACTATAATATTTTCAATTTTAGTTTCTTGGCTTTCAAAACTGTCTAATTCATTCGGATAAGCAGCTATTAAATCTTTTAGCATATCACTTTCTATAAACTCAAATTTGTTTGTCGTATTCACAGAGTTTATAGCTCCATAATGCAATTTTGTAGGTTTATAATTAACATAAACGACACTTCTTTTTTCCTTTTCTGTTAATGTTGAAGGGAGCTCGTCCATTATAATATCAATTGTGTTTTCTATAATTTTAGTGTTTTCAGTATAACTTACAATGGAAGCATCCAGAAGCACTAGGTTTGAATTTAACTCCTCATTAAGTGACTGATATATTTTTAATTCTACGATTCTATTTTTTCTTAATTCATTTAAATCATTAATTTTCCATGCTATTAAAACACCGATAACAATTAATAGAATTTCGCCTAATGCGTAAATTACGTAGTTTCGAATTTTGCCTGATATCAATAATTTTCTTCTGATTTTTCTAAATAGTCTCATAATTCCTACTGCTAATTATACATGTACATCGCTTTTTTATTTATAAAAAGACTTCGTAATTTCTCACGAAGCCTTTAAAAAATCAACCAATCAATTCAACTTTAATTATCTCTCTTTTTACGCTCTGGCTTTGGAGCATTTTTAAATTCTTCCTCACTTATAAAACCATCTTCATCCGTGTCTATTTCTGAAAAACTATCTTTCAAAGGTCCTTTTACTTCATCTTTTGCAAGTTTTCCATCATCGTTGGCATCCATCTCCTCTAAAAGTTTAGCATACGTTGGTGGTCCTTTTCTGTCTTGTTTGTCTTGCCCATAAGAATGGTTCACCATAAATAATGAAACTATTGCAACTAGGACTACTGTTTTTAATGTGTGATTTTTCATCTTTTAAATTTTTAATGTTATATAAGTTTAGATGTGCTTTTACTATTAAACTTGTGATGGTCTTTGTTAAATAAAACACAAAAAAAACCTTCATTTTAGTTGAAGGTCTTTATATCATTTTACTAGTATTAGTTTTGTCTCGGAGGTGGTCTATGACCCTCTTCCATATTAGGCGGAGGTGGTCTATTAGCATTATCTCCTTGTCGCAAAGCATCAAATAATATATTTTTAAATTTCTTCTTTTGCTTCTCATTAGAGATATCTTGAATCATCTTAAAATGATAAAACATTTCCTTTTCCTTCGCTGTTTCTTTTTCGCAAACTAAAGACGTAATGGAGTCTATTGTTCTTGTACTGACAGTATCATCAGATAACGTACTAAAAAGATAATCTTTTAATTCTTTTACTTCATCTGATAATTTAATCATAGTTTGATGATGTCCTTTACTTTTCTGATTAAATTCCTTTAATTGTGCTGCATTAAAGTTAAGTTCTTTTACGATAAAATCCTTATCACCATGCTGTTGTTTAGGCCTATCCTTAGCACTTAAACCCATGTAATTATACAGGAAGAATCCATTAACCACGATTAAAAAAACAAGTAAAACGTATAATATTGTATTTTTTTTCATAATTATTTTAATAAAGTAGATTCTGTACTCGTAGATAAACCATAAGACTCGGCAAAATCACTTAAGCCCTCTTCGTAAGTTGTGTCTTTTAAATTATTAAATGCTACAATATTTAAAACCACAACACATACCAAAGTTGCCAATTGTAATTTAGGTGTAAACCATGTCCTAGTAGCATCTTGGATGTCCTCTGATGCATGACGTATTTGATGCATAACATTTTCCTTCAAAAAAGGAGACACTTTAACCTCTTGGATAGACTCAATAGCATCGAAGGTGTCTTTTACTTTTTTATTCATTTCAACATTAGTTTTCATAATTATATCTTTAGATGCATAAGTTTAAAAAAACTTGCGTTAATGTTCATTTTTATAATAATTCTCTAAAAGATTTTTCAAATTCTTTTTAGCTCTAAACATAATAGACTCTATTGAAGACAAACTACGTTTTGTAATCTCAGCTACTTCTTGGTAACTTTTACCATCTATTTTATGTAGCGTAAACACAACAGACTGACTCTCAGGCAAACTGTTAATAGCTTTAAATAAGGTGGCATTAAGTTCCTTATTTTCTAATAAAATTCCCGGATGATTCATTTCTGTAAAATAATTGGTTTTATCCATCGGAATGGCATTTCCGGTTATAGACTGTAAAAAAGCAAAGCGCTTTTTAGTATTCTTCTTTCTTATAAACTCTAAACATTTATTGGTGGTAATTCTGTAAATCCATGTCGATAATTTAGAATCACCTTTAAACTTATTAATCGAATTAAAAACTTCTATAAATACATCTTGGGCTATATCTTCAGCATCTTCTTTGTTAGGCACAAAAGAAATACAAGTGCTAAACACTTTTTGCTGAAAATCATCTAAAAGCTGACTGTAAGCTTTAGTGCTTTTCAATTTTAGTTCTTGTATAAATTCAGTTTCTTCCAAAAAGTATATTCTATTATATAGCTGCTAATTTAGTTTAGATGTCACTAAAAAAAAAACTTGTAGAAATTATTTACTATTATAAGCTAACACTTTGTAATATTATATTATACTCTTAATCTTTTCTCTTACCTTTGCACGTTCATTTTTGCAGAAATATTAAAACTGCATTCTGAAATTCTAATACTTATTTATGAGATTACATAGAAACTTATGCTTCGCAGTTATTGACGGATTACACCTTATCTTTAATGAGGGCGAATATGCTGATAAAGTAATACAACAATTACTAAAACGCGATAAACGTTGGGGAAGCAGAGATAGAGGATTTGTTGCCGAAACTGTTTATAGTATCGTACGCTACCAAAGACTTTACGCCGAAATTGCGGATGTTAAAGCACCATATGACAGAGATAATCTTTGGAGAATTTTTGCTGTTTGGGCAACATTAAAAGGTATAAAACTACCCGATTGGAAATACTTTTCAGACACCCCATCTCGAAAAATTAAAGGTCGTTTTGACGAATTGTCTAAAATTAGAAAGTATAAAGAATCGATTCCAGATTGGATTGACGAATTAGGTGTAAAAGAATTAGGGGAAGCTGAATGGTCTAAAGAAATAGCCATGCAAAACGAACAAGCGGAAGTTATTCTTAGAGTGAACACCCTTAAAACAACTAAAGCCGATTTACAACTAAAGTTGCAGTCTGAAGATATTGAGACGGAATTTTTACCAAATCATCCTTCTGCTTTAAAGTTAAAAGAACGTGCTAACGTTTTTGTAACTCAAGCATTTAAAGATGGTTGGTTCGAAGTACAGGACGCCTCTTCTCAATTAGTTGCTGACTACTTAGATGTTAAACCAGGAATGAAGGTTGTGGATGTTTGTGCTGGTGCTGGTGGTAAAACCTTGCACTTAGCATCTTTAATGGAAAACAAAGGACAGCTTATAGCTATGGATATTTACGAAAGTAAATTGAGAAAACTAAAAGTGAGAGCACGTCGAAATGGTGTTCATAACATCGAAATGAAAGTCATCGATTCTACGAAGCCTATTAAAAAATTGCATGGTAAAGCCGATCGATTATTAATTGACGCACCTTGTTCTGGACTCGGGGTTTTAAGACGAAATCCGGATGCCAAGTGGAAATTACAACCTGAATTTATTGAGAATATCAAGAAAACTCAGCAAGAGGTTTTAGAACAGTATTCTAAAATGGTGAAATCTGGTGGAAAAATGGTCTATGCGACTTGCTCTGTCTTGCCTTCTGAAAACCAAAAGCAGGTTGAAAAATTCTTGAATTCGGAAACAGGTAAAGAGTTTACACTTGTTAAGGACAAGAAAATATTAGCCTATAAATCTGGTTTTGACGGTTTTTATATGGCCCTTTTAGAAAAGAAATAACAAAACAACTTATTTACCATACGATATATGAAACACATTTACATTCTGTTTTTATTTGTATCAAGTATTGGATTTGCCCAAATCCCTTCAAATTATTACGATAGTGCCAATGGTTTATCTGGTTTTGAATTGAAAACACAGTTAAAAAGTATTACCTCTAATGGACATACCGCTAGAACATACGATCAACTATATGACGGTTCTGGCGTGTCTGGCTCTAATGGCTATGTAGACACACACTCTGACACGGATGTTGTTGGTGGAACAAACTATGAAAATGACGGAACGGTTTTAGATTTCTATTCTGAAAATCCAACGGGTGATGACCCATACAATTTTACGCATAATGTGGATGAAGGTGGTAATCAAAATTCAGAAGGAGATTGTTATAACAGGGAGCATATTATTCCACAATCCTCTTTCAATAGTAATTACCCAATGCAAAGTGACATTCACCACGTTATCCCAACGGATTGTCGTGTAAACAACTACAGAGGCTCTTATCCTTTTGGTAATGTTGGATCTGTTAATTTAACATCCGACAACGGTTCTAAACGCGGAACAAGTGGAATGGCTGGTTACTCAGGTATCGTTTTCGAACCTATTGATGAATTTAAAGGCGATATCGCGAGATCATTATTATATTTTGCAACACGTTACGAAGATAATATTGACGGTTACACAAGTTTTAACATGTTCAACGGTAGTAATAACCAAGTCTTTTTTCCTTGGGCCATTGAGGTTTTGTTGGATTGGCACAATAATATAGACCCAGTAGATCAAAGAGAACGCGAAAGAAATAATGCTGCTTTTAATTTTCAAGGTAATGCAAACCCGTTTGTAGATCACCCAGAATATGCAAATTTGATTTGGAACCCTTCTCCAGATACTGAAGCTCCATCAACCCCTATTAATTTAGTTGCCTCTAATCCTACTGATAATTCTATTGATTTAAGTTGGGCAGCTTCGACAGATAATATCGGAGTGACAGCTTACGATATTTACATGGATGGAAATTTTGCTTTTAGTTCAAACAACACCTCCGCTACTAAACTGAATTTATTACCGGGCCTTCCCTTTTGTTTTACAGTAGTAGCAAAAGATGCTGCAGGAAATGAATCTGGTTTCAGCAATGAATCTTGTGAAACCACAACAAATAACGGTGATACAGATCTCACCTGTACAACTGAGACGTTTGAAAACATAGGTGCAGCTTCTGGTTCTTATACAGAAGTTACCTGGACAGGTGATAATAATCTTACATGGAAGGCAACTGATGCTAGAACGGATCAAACATTAGATAATAAAGCCATTACTATTAGAGATGGCCAATTAGAAGCTACAAATATTAGCGATATATTTGACACAATTGAAAATTTAACAGTAACTACAAAAAGAACTTTTGGCGGGGCTTCTGGAACTTTCGATTTGGTTGTAAACGGAACTATTGTGGGAACAATACCTTACGGCGATGACCCAATAACAACCACTATTAATGTTAATGTAAGTCCTGTAACATCATTAGTCATTAACAATAATAGTTCAACATCAAACAGAGTAATGTTCGATAATTTATCTTGGTCTTGTGGTTTACTTTCTGTTGCAGACTATAATTTAGACAATTTAAAACTGCACCCAAACCCTGTTAAAAATATGTTGACTGTAGATTTAAAGTCTGACGTTAGCACAAGCATAGAAATTTTTGATATTTTAGGAAAACGTGTTTTAAAGCATGCCACATCTAAAACAACGGAATTAAATCTTCAGAATTTAAAAACAGGAATCTATATCATAAAAATTACACAAGGTAATTCAACAGTAACGAAAAAGCTTATGAAGCAATAAATTCAAATATTCTCAATCATATAAAAGCAGTTATTCACTAAGCATTGTCAAAGTGTAACTGCTTTTTTTATTTAAAACCATCATCACCAACATTTAAAAGATATACATTCTAAAAAGGTGCTAAAAAAAACTAATCTCTATTTTTCTTTACCTTTGCTTCAGACAAAACCTAAAAATCTTTTTTCTAAAGATTCTATTTGCCTCTATTAAAAAATCAAAAATTAATGAAACACATTTACACATTATTACTAGCATTTGTAACCTCATTTTCATTTGCACAATTAGCTCCTCCAAATGAATTAGAATCGTATTATAGTACTGTGGATTTTACTGCAACCGGTATAGCATTAAAAGCTGATTTAATTAATATCACCACAGATAAACATATTAATTTTCTGAGCTATAGTGATGTTTGGGAGGCGTCAAGCGTTACTGATTTAGATCCAAATAATTCTAACAACGTTATCTTAGTGTATGGATATAACGATACGGACGGTAATTTAACGACAGACAGAACTAGAGGAAAGTTTCAAAACGGAGGAAACGTAGGCGACTGGAACAGAGAACATATCTACCCAAAATCCTTAGGAAACCCGGACTTGGGAACTTCCGGACCAGGTTCTGATGCGCAAATGTTAAGACCTAGCGATGTTCAAAGAAATGGTCAACGTGGAAATCTAAAGTTTGCCGATAAAAGTACTAATCAATTCAACAATGGTGAATCTGGCGCATCTAATGGCGGCTGGTATCCTGGAGATGAATGGAAAGGTGATTGTGCCAGAATCATAATGTACATGTACCTACGCTATGGTGAGCGTTGTTTGCCAACAAGTGTCGGTTTTGGTAGTAACGTTTCTACTCCTGATGATATGATAGATTTATTTTTAGAATGGAATGCTGAAGACCCTGTTATTGAAGGTGGATTAGAAGATGTTAGAAATGCGTATCACGGAAATTCAAGTAACACGTTTGCCCAAGGCAATAGAAACCCATTTATTGACAATCCTTATTTAGCGACTGTAATTTGGGGAGGACCTGAAGCTCAAAACAGATGGGAAAGCTTATCGGTTGCAGACGTACAACAAGATCATATTAAAATGTTTCCTAATCCTGCCAATGGTAATGAAGTCACCATCTTATCAAATCAAGATATTATTGTTGAAGTTTTTAACATTTTAGGAAAAAAGGTAACGGTTCAAAACATCACGTCTAACCAAACTAAATTAAATATCTCTGAATTAACTACAGGAGTTTATATCGTAAAATTGAATTCTGATAACGGAAGTCAGACGAAAAGATTGATTAAACAATAATTATAATTACACCTATTACACTAAACGACTCCATGAGTCGTTTTTTTTATGTTTAAAACATCGTGAACAACTCCCAATTTTCAATACTAGATTATGAGTTAAATAACGTATAAAAAAGGTAAATTTGCATTTTACTAAACACAACTCAAACACACGACATAAATGATTCATTTCTTCGGAAACCAAAACAGTAAGGTATTTGCTGTTCAAGCCACAAAAGAATTATCAACAGAAACCATTTCTAAATTGACATGGTTATTTGGCGACCAACCAAAACTAGAACAAGCATCTCTCGATGCTTTTTTTGTTGGACCTAGAGCTGCAATGATTACTCCTTGGAGTACAAATGCTGTTGAAATTACCCAAAACATGGGCATTTCTGATATCATTAGAATTGAAGAGTTTACTTCAGCTACTAAAGATTTCAACGACTACGACCCTATGATTTCTGAGAAATATCAAGATTTGAATCAGGATATTTTCAAAATTGATATTCAACCTAAAGCCATTCTAAATATTGAAAATATTTCAGAATATAACCAACAGGAAGGTTTATCGCTTAGCGACGAAGAAGTTGACTATTTAGAAAGCGTTTCTAAAAAAATAGGACGTCCCTTAACGGATTCTGAAGTTTTTGGATTTTCACAAGTAAATTCAGAACACTGTCGTCATAAAATATTCAACGGCACATTTGTAATTGATGGAGAAGAAAAAGAAACCTCTTTATTCAAACTTATTAAAGAAACATCGAAACAAAATCCTGGTACTATTGTTTCTGCCTATAAAGACAATGTAGCCTTTATAAAAGGACCTGTTGTAGAACAATTTGCACCGAAACGCGCAGACATTCCAGATTACTATACGACTAAAGATTACGAATCTGTAATTTCATTAAAAGCAGAAACGCATAATTTCCCAACTACAGTTGAACCCTTTAATGGTGCTGCAACAGGTTCTGGTGGAGAAATAAGAGATAGACTTGCTGGTGGAAAAGGGTCTTTACCTTTAGCCGGAACAGCGGTTTACATGACATCCTATTCGAGATTAAACGATGAGCGTCCTTGGGAAAAAGCATTTCCTGAGCGTAAATGGTTGTACCAAACTCCAATGGACATTTTGATTAAAGCGAGTAATGGAGCTTCTGATTTTGGAAATAAATTCGGGCAACCTTTAATTTGTGGATCTGTTTTAACGTTTGAGCATCAAGATACAAATGGTAAAATTGGTTACGATAAAGTAATTATGCAAGCTGGAGGTATTGGTTACGGAAAAGCAGACCAAGCTATAAAAGATATTCCGCAAGAAGGAGATAAAATTGTGATTCTTGGTGGTGATAACTACAGAATTGGCATGGGAGGAGCTGCAGTGTCTTCAGCTGACACTGGTGCTTTGGCTTCAGGAATTGAATTAAATGCGGTTCAACGTTCTAACCCAGAAATGCAAAAACGTGCAGCAAACGCAGTTAGAGGAATGGTTGAAAGTGATGAAAACTATATTGTTTCTATCCACGATCATGGAGCTGGTGGACATTTAAATTGTTTGTCTGAACTCGTTGAAGATACCGGTGGAAAAATAGATTTAGATAAGTTACCCGTTGGTGACCCAACATTATCTGCCAAAGAAATTATTGGTAACGAATCTCAAGAACGAATGGGGTTAGTTATTGCAGAAAAGCATTTAGAAACTTTACATAAAATTGCCGATAGAGAACGTTCTCCAATTTATGATGTTGGTGAAGTGACAGGAAAACACCGATTTACATTTGAGTCTAAAACTACGGGCGAAAAACCAATGGATTTAGCCTTGGAAGATATGTTTGGAAGCTCTCCAAAAACCATAATGAACGACATTACTGTTGAAAAAAATTATGGAGGTATTTCTTATGACACTGATAAATTTTACGATTATTTAGACCAAGTATTACAATTAGAAGCTGTGGCTTCTAAAGATTGGTTAACAAATAAAGTAGACCGTTGTGTTGGTGGTAAAGTAGCCAAACAACAATGTGTTGGTCCTTTGCAAATCCCTTTAAATAATGTTGGTGTTATGGCACTCGATTTTAAAGGTAAAGAAGGGATAGCAACATCGATTGGGCACTCTCCTATTTCGGGATTAATTAATCCAGAAGCTGGAAGTCGTAATTCTATTGCAGAAGCGTTAACTAATATTATTTGGGCACCTCTTAAAGATGGACTAGAAAGTGTATCATTATCTGCAAACTGGATGTGGCCATGTAAAAATGAAGGTGAAGATGCTCGTTTGTATGAAGCTGTAAAAGCAATTTCAGAATTTTCAATTGATTTAGGCATTAATGTACCAACAGGAAAGGATTCATTATCCATGAAACAGAAATATCCTGATGGCGATGTTATTTCTCCAGGGACCGTAATTATTTCTGCGGCCGGAAATTGTAATGATATTACGAAAGTAGTGGAGCCGGTTTTTCAGAAAGGAAAAGGATCTATTTATTATATCAATATATCTCAAGATACTTTTGAATTAGGGGGAAGTTCATTCGCGCAAATCAATAATAAAATAGGAAACACCACTCCTAATATTAAAAGTGCCGCATACGTTAAAACGGTATTTAATACCATTCAAAATTTAATAAAAGACAATCAAATTGTTGCAGGTCATGATGTGGCTTCTGGTGGATTGATTACAACCTTATTAGAATTGTGTTTTGCAGACACTAATTTAGGAGCTGAATTAGATATTACTAGCTTAAACGAAAAAGATGCATTTAAAGTTCTTTTTGCTGAAAATGCTGGTATTGTAATTCAATCTGAAAATGATGCGACTATTGAAACGACTTTATCTCATGCAGATATTGAATTTCATAAACTAGGAAAAGTGACTGAAAGTGATGTTTTAGGTATCATTAACGGTAAACAAGTCTTTACAATGACAGTATCTAGATTACGAGATACATGGTTCAACACCTCGTATTTACTCGATCAAAAACAAACGGCCAACGGTTTAGCGAAGGAACGATTTGATAATTATAAAAATCAAGCATTAAACTTTACGTTCCCAAGTCATTTTACAGGAAAACTAAAAGATGCTCTTAGCACAAACAGCTCACGTCCAAAAGCTGCCATTCTTAGAGAAAAAGGTTCTAATTCTGAACGGGAAATGGCAAATGCGATGTATTTAGCTGGTTTTGATGTGAAGGATGTTCATATGACCGATTTAATTTCGGGTAGAGAAACACTTGAAGATATTCAATTTTTAGGTGCCGTTGGTGGTTTTAGTAATTCTGATGTTTTAGGCTCTGCTAAAGGTTGGGCCGGAGCCATTAAATACAACGAAAAAGCGAATAAAGTCATAAATGATTTCTTTAAAAGAGAAGACACGCTGTCTGTTGGTATTTGTAATGGAGCACAACTTTGGATGGAACTAGATTTGGTTAATCCAGAGCACGAAACACATGGCAAGCTAACCTATAACGATTCTAAAAAACACGAAAGTGGCTTTACATCTGTTGAGATTCAGAAAAACATTTCAGTAATGCTTTCTTCTTTAGAAGGAGCTACTCTTGGGGTTTGGATTTCGCATGGAGAAGGAAAATTTAATTTACCTTATTCTGAAGACCAATACAATATTGTAGCCAAATATGGTTATGCAGCGTATCCTGCAAACCCAAATGGTTCGGATTTTAACACGGCGATGCTTTGTGATAAAACAGGAAGACACCTAGCTACAATGCCACATATTGAACGCTCAATTTTCCAATGGAACTGGGCCAATTACCCACAAGATAGAAAAGATGAAGTTTCACCTTGGTTAGAAGCTTTTGTAAATGCTAAAAAGTGGATTGAAGGCTCTGAAGACTAAATTTTCACTAATTTAGTTTTTCGAAAAATGCTTCAATGAAAAATGTCCTAATAGTCTTTTTACTCTTATTTTATTCCATTACTCATGCGCAAGACACAACGCATCAACATAAAGTTGATGCGTTAAAAGCGCTAATAAAATCCGAAAAGAATAGCGGTAAAAAATTAAAATTATTAGACAGTATAACCGACTTTCTTATTGATTATCCTAAATTAGGTTACGACTCTATTTCTAGAGTCACTATAGATTACGCGATACAATTAGATTCGTTTAATATTGCTTCTCGGAATACTCAAAACCTAATTAACTTTCACAATAATATTTTAGGGCAACCTGCAGAAGGCATTGTACTATTCAACACCTATTTTAACACCTTAAAAAATCATATTTCAGATAGAAACATGGCTGGTATTTATATAGATGCTGGTGATAGTTTTTATGCTACAAAGGAAATAGACACCGCCATGTCTTATTACAACAAGGCTAAAATATATGCTGAAAAAGCAGGTAACCACCGCTTAAAAGCTTTTGCTATTTTAAACCAAGGTTACGCCTACATCGACGAAGCAGAATATGCAAAAGCATCTCAATACTTACAAGAAGCGTCGGGAATTTTCACATCAGTAAAAGACACCTTTAACATTATTGCTTCAAAGAATGCGTTATCTATTATATATAGTACAAATGGATTTTTTAAAGAGGCAAAACACGAACGTGATGACGCCATTGCTTTAGCTAAAATCACTAAAAATTATAGTTTTCTCGTGTCTCTTTATTCTAATTACGCTGCAGACAATAATAAACAAGGCCTACAAACAGAGCGCTTAAAACATTTACACAAGGCTGCTACTATAAATAAAAAATCGAACTACTTTGAGTATTTTAATCCTATACTATTACATTCATTAGTCATCGCTTATGCTGAAAACGACAGTATTACTAAAGCCAAATCCTATTTTGAGACACTAATAAAAGACAAAAAAAATATAGAAGGTATTTATGAAAGTAAATATTATAAAGCTTGTGGGTATTTAGCTTTTGCAGAAAAAGATTACAATGAAGCACTAAATTGGGGTTTGAAATATCTTAACATTGTGAAAACTTCTAATCAAATAGAGAATATAGAAGATGGCGAAGCTTTTTTAGCGAAGATTTACGAAAAACGTAATGAATATAGTAAGGCTTATTCTCATTTAAAGTCTGCAAAAAAAATTGAAGACTCCTTAAAATCTGTCCAAAAAAATAATGCTTTAAGTTATTATCAAACCCTTTATGAAACCAATAAACGCGATCAAAAAATAAAGGATCAAAACAGTGAAATAAAACTATTAGATGAACAGAATCATAGAAAAGCTCAATTACTTTGGGGAAGTGTTATACTTTTAATAGCGCTTTTTACAATCATCTACCTCTGGCGTTCACGAAAGTATTCACAAAAAAATGTTCAACTTCAAAAAGCTTTTGCTCAAGATTTAATACATAGTGTAGAGACTGAACGCAAACGTATTTCTAGCGAACTTCATGATAGTGTCGGTCAAAGCCTTTTGCTTATTAAGAATAAAATTTTCTTAGAGAGCGAAACTAAAGCGGATACCGATTTGGTAGATCATGCCATTGATGAAGTTAGAACCATATCGCAACAATTACATCCTTTTCAATTTGAAAAGTTGGGTTTAATAAATTCGATAAAGAATACGATAGAAAACTTTCAGAAGAATTCTAATATATTCTATTCAGAAAACATAGAAATTGAAGCTTTAAATATCTCTAAGGACAAAGAAATATTTATTTATAGAATGCTCCAAGAATGCCTAAATAATGTTGAAAAACATTCAGGAGCAAAAGCCTGTGTTGTCAGTATTGAAAATTTAAAAGATGCCGTTCTTTTTCAAGTAAAAGATAATGGTATTGGCTTTGATGTCACTGAAAACACTGATTTACTGAATAGCTTAGGCATGAAAACCATAAAAGAACGCGCACAACTTATTGGTGCACAACTGAGTCTCAATTCGGTTAAAGGTAAAGGCACAACCATTCAAATCAAAGTAAAAAAAGATTAAACTATGTCAACCACTATAATTCTTGCTGATGATCATCCTTTATTATTAAATGGGACTAAAGAATTTTTAGAAAAAAAATGGTTCAAGGTTATTGATACCGCAACTGATGGTAATACCGCTTATAATAAAATTTTAGAATTTCAACCAGATATTGCCATTTTAGACTTTGATATGCCCAAGCTTAATGGCTTAGAAGTCGCTCAAGAAATAAAACGACATAACCTAACGACTAAAGTTGTCATTTTAACGTTACATAAACAAAACTCTATTTTGCAACAAATCGGTGAAACGATTGATGGTTATCTCACTAAAGATAGTGCCTTAGAAGAATTAGAATCATGTTTAGAGAGTTTAAAAAACAACAAAACCTATATTGGTGAAAAACTAAAAAACAATATTCATTTTAGTACAAATGTCAACCCTAACTTTGACAAATTAAGCTCTACAGAACTTAAAATATTGAAATACCTAGATAAGAACCTTAATAGTACTCAAATCGCTGAAGAATTATTTATTTCTAAACGCACAGTAGAAAAACACAGAAGTAATATTATTAAAAAGTTAGAAATAGATACCACTAACCAAAATGCTCTTTTTGTTTGGTTAAAAAACCATCCAAACATTTTTAATACGTAATCCTACGTATACTGTTGTCATGTAAGATTTTATAGATTTAATTTTCAATAAACGACAGCAGGCCATCGATAAAAAACACCTATATCACACTCCTAGTACCCATTGGTTTCTATATGTTTATTCTATAGAATTGAGCGTTAACGGAATTTATACAATACAACCAGAGGGCCACAGCTACATCATTTATAAGTTAGAAAATAAAAACACTATAAATTATTATCAACCGCAAGTCCAACCTTTACTTCTGAATGTTAAAGAGAATGCAGTTTATTATATTGTAAAATGTAAACCAACATTTGTAGGCTATCTAAGCCTAAGAAAAGTTGAAATTATAGCACTGACTCCGTTACATTTTCTAAACTGTATCTATTCTGATCAATTTAAAAATATCCCTCCAACGTTATTAGATAACATGTTAATACATATGTGGCACGACGCCGATACAATAGGGTTATATGATTTAAAACAACGCTATCAATGTAGCTCAATAAAAATTCATTCGTTATTCAAAGAAATACTTGGGTTATCCTTTGACGACTATCAAAAGATAGTATTTAAACTACGTAGACCTACGCATTGATTTAGTCTTAAGATCCTTCTAATTTAGTCCTATCACATTCAGCTTATAAAAGCTTTATTAAGATTTAAATTACATACCATATAAACTCGCTATTAATCATGGGAGATCAGGTTGAGCCAATAATGTGCTTAGCCTGATTTTACTTAAAAAAAGAGTTTTAATTATCCATGTAATTGCGACAACAGCTACCGCCAATCAAAAATTCATTCTTCCATCCATATTATAACCTACATCGGTTAAATAAAGATTCCAATCGCAAAAAGCGATATCAAATAAATCAATGGTAACATCAATAGTCTTTAGATGTTCAATATATCCACCCGCTGAGAGCACATATTTAGCATAAGCGACTAATAATGGCTAGAGGATTACAGAAAAAGAGAGCTTTTATGTCTAAAAATGTTTTCATCATAAACTATTTGTTAAATGTTTTACTCATCAAATATTTAAGAATAATTATGGTGTTAATAAAAAAACTAAACTAATATTACGAAATTCGACATAGCATCATTAAATTTATATAATTATGATAATCAATTTTCATATTATCAATTTATTTATATCAACATTACTAATTTTATATTTTATAACTTTAATTTTTATATTTTCGTAATATCTCTATACTAAATAAGCGCCAATTAATATGACAGAAGTAACACGTCTTTTTGATTTTCCATATTTTCAATTACAACACAAACCAAATCCTAAGGCATTGGTTACCAAATACGATGGTAAATGGAAGCCGACATCTACACAAGAATATGTAGATAATTCTAATGCAATGAGCAGAGCTCTATTACGTTTGGGTGTGCAAAAAGATGATAAAATTGCAGTTATTTCTACGGCAAATAGGACCGAATGGAACATCATGGATATTGGAATTCTCCAATTAGGTGCACAAAACATCCCCATATATCCAACGATTAGCGCAGAGGATTATGAGTATGTATTAAATCACAGTGAATCAATTTACTGTTTTGTATCTGATGTGGAAGTCTTAGAAAAAGTAAGAAAAGTTCAAGCTAACACGAAAATAAAAGAGGTTTATTCTTTTGATCATATTGAAGGTTGTAAACACTATTCAGAATTACTAGAACTTGGTATGGATGAAAGCAATCAACCTGAAGTAGAATTAAGAAAAGATGCCGTAAAATCATCTGATTTAGCTACTATAATTTATACCTCTGGGACTACGGGTAAGCCAAAAGGTGTTATGTTATCGCATTGGAATATAACGAGTAATGCCTTAGACAGTTCTCCAAGAGTACCACACGTAGAAGGTGAAAACCGCATATTAAGCTTCCTACCCATTTGTCACGTGTTTGAACGGGTTTTAATTTATGTTTATCAATATGCTGGAATGTCCATTTACTATGCGGAAGGCATTGATAAAATTGGTGATAACGCTAAAGAGATAAAACCGAATTTAATGAGTGTTGTACCACGTCTACTTGAAAAAGTTTTCGATAAAATAATGCATAAAGGGGAAGAATTAACTGGGATAAAAAAAGGATTGTTCTTTTGGGCTGTAAGGTTAGCTGAGCGTTGGAAGCCTTATGGAGCTAACGGTGGATGGTATGAGTTTCAGTTAAAAATAGCGAATAAACTTATTTTTAGCAAATGGAGAGAAGCTCTTGGTGGAAACTTAAGCACAATGGTTTCAGGTAGTGCTGCATTACAACCAAGGTTAGCACGGATATTTGGAGCCGCAGGGATGCAAATTATGGAAGGTTATGGATTAACAGAAACCTCGCCAGTAGTTGCTGTTGGAATGTATAATGATAATCATTATAAAGTAGGCACTGTAGGTAAGCCAATTGATAATGTAGAGGTTAAAATTGCTGACGACGGAGAACTCTTAATTAAAGGCCCTAATGTTATGATGGGTTATTATAAAGATCCTGTAAAAACTGCTGAAGTCATGACTGGTGATTTCTTTCATACAGGAGATAAAGGAGAAATTGATGCCGATGGTTTCTTGAAAATTACGGGGAGAAAAAAGGAAATGTTTAAAACCTCTGGAGGAAAATATGTTATTCCACCACTTTTAGAGAACGACATGAAACAATCACTTTTCATCGAACAAATTATGGTTGTTGGTGAAGGTGAAAAAATGCCTGCAGCTTTAATTCAACCTAATTTTGATTTCATACGCGATTGGATTGACTTTAAACAAAATGGTGTTGGAAAAACAGATACAGAAATTGCCAGTTCAGAAATTGTGATTAATAGAATTCAAGAAGAAATAGATAAGTACAATAAACATTTCGGTAAATGGGAACAAATTAAGCGTTTTGAACTTACGCCAGACGTTTGGTCTATAGAAGGTGGACACCTCACTCCTACTATGAAAATGAAGCGTGCTATTATTGTTGGTATTTATCAAGATTTATACGATAAGATCTATAGAGCTTAATTCTTTAAAACTTTTTTACATACAATTAAAAAGGATTAGCAACACTAATTAGTGTAGCGGGTCCTTTTTTAGTCTATCTAAATTTGAATTACACGAACCTTCAATTCATATTGCATTTAATCAAGTTTTCAAAGCACCTAAGTAGGTTAAATAACTATAATTTTAACCATTAAGCAATTGTTTAAAATTATTTTATAATTGAAGTATTCATAATTTATAGCACCTAAAAAAGGGTTTCCTTCATTTTAATAACACAATTTTAACATTATGTAAATAATATTTTTAAATATTTATTATGCACGCATAGTATTTTTCCTTATATTTGGTACTCAAATTAATAGCATGAAAGATAAAACCATTGATTACGTCTTAAGAACGACATGGTTAGCAGTTAATAAAATGTACAACGAGGAAGCCTCTCAATTTGGAACCACCATGGCTACAGGTTTTACATTATTAAGTATTGATCCTGAAAAAGGAACCCCTTCAACCTCATTGGGACCTAAAATGGGAATGGAAGCAACGAGCCTTTCTAGAACCTTAAAAACTATGGAGTCTAAGGGCTTAATAGAACGAAAACCAAATCCTGAAGACGGTCGTGGAGTGCTTATATTTTTAACGGACTTTGGTAGAGAGAAAAGAGCTCTATCCAAAGAAAAAGTTTTAACCTTTAATGAAACCATTAAAAATAATGTCTCTACAGAGGAACTTACAAATTTTTATAAGGTTGCCGAAATCATAAATAACATGATTTCAAATAAACAGATATACAATAAAAAAGAACACATTTTAAAGTAAGATGAGTAAACGAAGAATTAAAAAAGTAGCAATTATTGGATCTGGAATCATGGGAAGCGGTATCGCTTGTCATTTCGCCAATATTGGTGTCGATGTTTTATTATTAGACATTGTCCCTAGAGAACTTAACGACAAAGAAAGAGCTAAAGGTTTAACTTTAGAAGACAAAGAGGTTCGAAACCGATTAGTAAACGATGCCTTAACAGCATCGTTAAAATCGAAGCCCTCTCCTATTTATAGTCCAGCATTTGCAAGTCGCATTACTACAGGAAACTTAGAAGACGATATCGCTAAAGTATCTGACGTAGATTGGATTATGGAAGTGGTCGTTGAACGCCTTGATATTAAACAACAAGTTTTTGAAAAGCTTGAAAAATACCGTAAACCAGGAACTTTAATTACATCGAATACTTCTGGTATTCCTATTAAGTTTATGAGTGAAGGTCGTAGTGACGATTTCCAGAAACATTTCTGTGGCACACACTTCTTCAATCCTGCACGATATTTAAAATTGTTCGAAATCATACCTGGTCCAAAAACAGACCAAGCGGTATTAGATTTCTTAAATGATTATGGTGAAAAATTCTTAGGTAAAACGTCTGTTATTGCTAAAGATACTCCTGCATTCATTGGAAACCGTATTGGGATTTTCAGCATTCAAAGTTTATTTCACACGGTTAAGGATTTAGATTTAACTATTGAAGAAGTTGATAAATTATCTGGTCCTGTTATTGGTCGTCCAAAATCTGCAACCTTCCGTACAGTAGATGTTGTTGGTTTAGATACTTTAGTACACGTTGCCAATGGTATTAGAGAAAATTGCCCAAAAGACGAACGTTTAGAGTTATTTGAATTACCAGATTTCATCAATACCATGATGGAAAACAAATGGTTAGGAAGTAAAACAGGACAAGGATTTTATAAAAAAGTCAAAAAAGAAGATGGTTCTTCAGAAATTTTATCTTTAGACCTCAACACTTTAGAATATCGTGCGTCTAAAAAAGCAAAATTTGCCACTTTAGAACTTACGAAAACGATTGATAAAGTTGTGGATCGTTTTAAAGTATTAGTTAAAGGAAAAGATAAAGCAGGAGAATTCTACAGAAAGAGTTTCGCAGCCTTGTTTGCCTATGTATCCAATAGAATTCCTGAAATCACAGACGATTTATATAAAATAGATGATGCCATGAAAGCTGGTTTTGGTTGGGAACATGGTCCTTTCCAAATTTGGGATGCTATCGGAGTTGAAAAAGGAATCGAAATTATGAAAGCAGAAGGTTTAGAACCTAATGCTTGGGTAAATGAGATGCTCGCTTCTGGAAACACATCTTTTTATACCGTAAAAGATGGAGCGACTTATGCTTATGATATTCCTAAAAAATCACAAGAAAAAATTCCGGGTCAAGATAGTTTCATCATCCTAGATAATATCAGAAAAACAAACGAAGTGTTTAAAAACTCTGGCGTTGTCATTGAGGATTTAGGTGATGGAATTCTTAACTGTGAATTCCAATCTAAAATGAACACTATTGGAGGTGATGTGCTCGCAGGATTAAATAAAGCCATCGACTTAGCCGAAAAAGATTTTGCCGGATTAGTTGTTGGTAATCAAGCCGCAAACTTCTCTGTTGGTGCAAACATCGGTATGATTTTTATGATGGCTGCAGAACAAGAGTATGACGAGCTTAACATGGCTATCAAATACTTCCAAGATACGATGATGCGTATGCGTTATTCTTCAATCCCAACGATTTCTGCGCCTCACGGCATGGCTTTAGGCGGTGGATGTGAATTATCATTACACGCAGATAAAGTAGTAGCCGCAGCAGAAACTTACATGGGACTTGTAGAGTTTGGTGTTGGTGTTATTCCTGGTGGTGGTGGTTCTAAAGAAATGGCTTTAAGAGCATCAGATCTTTTCCATAAAGGCGATGTGCAATTAAATATTTTACAAGAATATTTCTTAACCATTGGTATGGCAAAAGTATCGACGTCTGCATATGAAGCTTTCGATTTGGGATTACTTCAAAAAGGAAAAGATGTTGTGGTCGTTAATAAAGACCGTCAAATAGCAGTCGCTAAACAGCATGCTAAATTAATGGCAGATTCTGGTTATACGCAACCTGTAAAACGAAATGATGTTTTAGTTCTTGGTAAACAAGCCTTAGGTATGTTTATGGTAGGAACAGATTCTATGGAAGACTCTAATTACATTTCTGAACACGACATGAAAATCGCCAACAAATTAGCTTACGTTATGGCTGGTGGTGATTTATCTGAACCAACACGTGTAACAGAACAATATTTATTGGATTTAGAGCGTGAAGCTTTCTTAAGTTTATGTACAGAACGTAAAACTTTAGAACGTATTCAGCACATGTTAACCAAAGGAAAACCGTTACGTAATTAAAAATTACTAAGCGCTTAGCCTTTAGCCTTTAGCTATTGGCAATGATAATGTATAATTTTTAGACGCTAATAGCCAAAAGCTAATAGCCAAAAGCATAAAATATGAAAACAGCATATATAGTAAAAGCATATAGAACCGCAGTTGGTAAAGCACCAAAAGGCGTGTTCCGTTTTAAAAGAACAGATGAATTGGCAGCAGAAACCATCAAATATATGATGAAGGAATTGCCAGGTTTAGACCCAAAGCGTATTGACGATGTTATTGTTGGTAACGCAATGCCAGAAGGTTCTCAAGGATTAAATATGGCACGTTTAATCTCTTTAATGGGATTAGAGATTGTGGATGTTCCTGGTGTCACTGTCAATCGTTTTTGCTCTTCTGGAGTAGAAACTATTGGTATGGCAACGGCGAAAATACAAGCCGGAATGGCAGATTGTATTATTGCTGGTGGAGCAGAAAGCATGAGTGCAGTGCCTATGACAGGTTTTAAGCCAGAATTGAATTACGACGCCATCGTAAAAGCAGGTCATGAAGATTATTATTGGGGCATGGGAAATACGGCTGAAGCGGTTGCAAAACAATTCAACGTATCTCGTGAAGACCAAGATGAATTCGCCTACAATTCACACATGAAAGCTTTAAGAGCGCAAGCTGAAAATCGTTTTCAAGATCAAATTGTTCCTATTGAAGTGGAACAAACGTACATTGATGAAAACGGAAAGAAAGCTACAAAATCGTACACTGTAACTAAAGATGAAGGACCTCGTGCAGGAACTAGCAAAGAAGCTTTAGCAAAACTTAGAGCAGTATTTGCTGCTGGTGGAAGTGTTACAGCTGGTAACTCGTCACAAATGAGTGACGGAGCGGCTTTCGTCATGGTGATGAGTGAAGATATGGTGAAGGAATTAGGACTAGAGCCTATTGCAAGAATGGTAAACTATGCTGCAGCAGGTGTTGAGCCTCGTATTATGGGTATCGGACCAGTAAAAGCTATTCCAAAAGCCTTAAAACAAGCAGGTTTAAAACAAGACGATTTATCTTTAATTGAGTTAAATGAAGCGTTTGCTTCACAATCTTTAGCGGTAATTAGAGAGTTAGGTCTTAATCCAGATATTATTAACGTCAACGGTGGAGCCATTGCATTGGGTCACCCATTAGGATGTACTGGAGCAAAATTATCGGTACAGTTATTTGATGAAATGCGTAAGCAAAATATGCAAGGTAAATATGGTGCTGTAACGATGTGTGTTGGTACAGGTCAAGGTGCTTGTGGGATATTTGAGTTTCTTAATTAAAAGGGAAAAGAGAGCATAGAACAAAGAGAAAAGACTGATGCGTCCTAAACAGAGACATAATTATAAGAATTTAAAAATTTGGAAACTCGGTTTAGAGATCACCAATGATATCTCTGACTTATTATTAAATTTTCCGAAGCACGAAAGATTCGATTTAAGTTCTCAGATTAGTAGATGTTCGGTTTCAATGCCAAGTAATATTGCTGAAGGTTCTGCTAGAACAGATAAATCCTTTAGTCATTTTTTAGACATCTCTTTAGGTTCTTCTTTCGAATTAGGAACGCAGCTTTTAGTAGCAAAACATAGAAATTATATAAACGAAAACAATTTAAAAATACTTGAAGAAAAAATAGAAGAATTCCAAAGAATGACAATGGAGTTTCAAAATAGTCTCAGTTAAAGTCTATTCTCTTTTATCTATTTTCTCTTTTCTTAAAACAAAAAAAATGGCAGATACAGAAAAAGACATCCTACGTGGAGGTCAGTTCTTGGTAAAAGAAACAAATTGTGACGATGTGTTTACTCCTGAAGATTTTTCAGAAGAACAAACCATGATGAAGGAATCCGTAATGGAATTTAATGATCGTGAAATCATTCCTCATAAAGCACGTTTTGAAGCTAAAGATTATGCATTAACTGAAGAGGTGATGCGTAAAGCTGGTGACATGGGCTTTTTAAGTGTTGCTGTTCCTGAAGCTTATGGCGGAATGGGAATGGGTTTTGTTTCTACGGTATTAACTTGTGATTATATCTCTAGTGGAACAGGTTCTTTTAGTACTGCTTTTGGTGCACATACAGGAATTGGCACTATGCCAATCACCTTATATGGTACAGAAGAACAAAAGCAAAAATACGTTCCTAAATTAGCAACTGGTGAGTGGTTTGGTGCTTATTGTTTAACAGAACCAGGTGCAGGATCTGATGCCAACTCTGGTAAAACAACGGCTACACTTTCAGAAGACGGTAAGTCTTATAAAATTAACGGTCAAAAAATGTGGATTTCAAATGCAGGTTTCTGTAGTTTGATGATTGTGTTTGCGCGTATTGAAGATGATAAAAACATTACAGGTTTCATCGTTGAGTATGATGGTGAAAATCCTAACGGTATTGTGCTCGGTGAAGAAGAACATAAATTAGGTATTCGTGCCTCTTCTACCCGTCAAGTATTTTTTAGTGATACTGTAGTACCTGTTGAAAATATGTTAGCGGGTCGTGGTGAAGGATTCAAAATTGCCATGAACGCGCTTAATGTTGGTCGTATTAAATTAGCTGCGGCTTGTTTAGATTCTCAGCGTCGTATTTTAACGACTGCTGTAAATTACGCTCAAGAACGTAAACAATTTAAAACTCCTATTGCAGACTTTGGAGCTATTAAAGTAAAGTTAGCTGAAATGGCTGCTAGTGCTTATGCTGGTGAATCTGCAACCTATAGAGCTGCTAAAAATATTGAAGATAGAATTGCTATGCGCGAAGCTGCAGGTAATTCGCATCAAGAAGCAGAACTAAAAGGGGTTGAAGAATACGCTATCGAATGTTCTATCTTAAAAGTGGCTGTATCAGAAGATGTACAAAATGCTGCAGATGAAGGTATCCAAATTTTTGGTGGTATGGGATTCTCTGAAGAAACTCCAATGGAGTCGGCTTGGAGAGATGCTCGTATTGCTCGTATTTACGAAGGCACTAACGAAATCAACAGAATGTTAGCTGTTGGTATGTTAGTAAAGAAGGCGATGAAAGGTCATGTTGATTTATTAGGACCTGCTTCTAAAGTACAAGAAGAATTAATGGGAATTCCTTCTTTTGAAACTCCAGATTATTCTGAATTATTTTCAGAAGAAAAGCAAATGATTGCAAAACTTAAGAAAACATTCTTAATGGTTGCTGGTGGAGCTGTTCAAAAATTTGGACCGCAACTAGAAGAACATCAACAATTGTTAATTGCTGCTGCAGATATCTTAATTGAAATCTATATGGCAGAATCGGCAATTTTAAGAACAGAGAAAAACGTAAAACGTACTAGTGAAGCAGAACAATCTGCACAAATCGCGATGGCGAAATTATATTTATATCACGCTGTAGATATCGTTGAAGAAAAAGGAAAAGAAAGTATTATTTCTTTTGCTGAAGGAGACGAACAACGTATGTTATTAATGGGACTTAAGCGTTTCACAAAATATGCAAACTATCCAGATATCGTAGATTTACGTATTGAGATCGCAGAAAAAGTAAAAGCAGAGAATAAGTACTGCTTTTAAAAATTTAGGTTAAGTTGAATGGTTAAAAGCCAACACTTCCGATTCATGATTTTCGGTTGTGTTGGCTTTTTTAATTTAGTTACTCTTTCTAATTTCTTCTAATCCTTCAAAAATTGAAGCTGCTATTTGCTTTTGACGATCCGCATTCATCAAAACCTTATGATCCTCTTCATTCGTAATAAATCCGAGTTCTAAAAATACACCAGGACTATTGATATGTCTGAAAATATACATAGGCACTGTTTTAAGTCCGCGATTGGTTGAAAAGAATTCCATCTGGTTTTCTAATAAAATTTTGCCAAAAGCATAAGATTTATCCTTAAACTCGTCTTTGTCGTTGTAGTAAGCCTCTACTCCATTAGTCAATGGATTTGAATGCGCATTGGCATGTAAACTTACAACTAGGTCTGCATTTTGCGCATTAATAAAATCAACACGTTCTTGTAATGTAAAAAATGTATCCTCAGTTCTTGTGGTAATAATTCTGATATTATCACTACTCAAAAGAGATAACTGATTAGAAATATTTAAAACAATATTTTTCTCATCTAAATTACCAGAATCATGTCCTCCATGACCTGCATCTATAACAACTACGAGCGGTTCTTTTAAGTCTTTGTAAGAACTTAATACAAAGATGCCTGCAAGAAGTAAGCTGACAGATATAATGTTTAAAGTTCGTTTGAATACTGATGATTTTGATTGATGTAACATAATGATTCGATTTTTGATGTGAATGAAATTAAATCCGCTAGTTAGAGGAACGCGGTATTCCTTTTGTCCCAAGTTTATTATAGTATTTGAATAATTCTCAATATCAATCCCTGATGAGACGGACTTTTCATCTGCTCTAAATTCGTGATTCTGCAAAGTGGATTTTTTGTACAACCAAATAAATGGATTAAACCAAAAGATGCAACTGAGCAATTCTAAAAGAATGATATCTACAGAATGTAATTCTTCACTATGGACGGTTTCATGAGCAATAATGCTTTCGTAATCCTCTCTAGACAGCGTGTGCTCTTTAGGAATAAACATATAATTAAAAAAACTAGACACCATATCAGAGTCTGCACTCTTTATCACTTTAAGTTTTCCGTTGTATTCATATTCGTTTCTTGTCAATCCATAAATCTTAAATAAATTCTTTAAAAATCGGAACAGAAAAAACAATGTTATAATAATGTAGACATAGAAAAAAGGACTTTTTTGAGAGTGGTCGACCTGCTGAGCCTCGTCAAAAGTTACGTCTTCTATAGGCTGAGTTTCCACTACCGAAGCAGTAAATTTCTCTAAAGGTATTTCAGTAATACTCGGTACAGCCTTAAAGAGTTCAATTTCCATAAATGGTGCAACTAGACACAAAAGAAGAGAACCTATTAAGAAAAAGCGATTAAACTGAAATGTCTTTTGCTTTCTGAGTAACAAAACATAAACCGCATAAGAACAGCCTAAACTAATAATGGTATAAATAAAATAACTAATCATTGGCTTTCTTTTGATCCATTTTTTGCTTTAACAACGCTTGAAGTTCTTCTAATTCTTGCATCGATAAATCGGCATTTTTAGCAAAAAACGAAGCAAATTGGGCTTTAGAATCGTTGAAGAAATGCTGAATCATGCCATTAACTTGTTTCGTGAAATAATCATTCTTTTTAAGAATTGGAAAATATTGTTTGTCTCTACCCAAACGTTCAAAACCTATATAATCCTTATCTGTCATACGTTTCAATAAAGTCGAAATCGTTGTATACGCTGGTCTTGGTTCCGGAAATTTTTCTACAATGTCTTTCATAAATCCTTTTTCAAGCATCCATAAATACTTCATTATTTGAAGCTCAGATTTATTTAGTTGTTTTATATCCACAATTATAGTTTTGATACTACAAATGTAGTAATAAAATTTAATTATCCAAATTCAGTTTAAAAAAATATATCTTTAGTGCTGTTGTAAAACAGCATTAATTCACCTTAAATCAATCATTCTATGAAATATGTAATCATCTTCTTATTAATATTTGCAACATCTCATGCACAGCTTACAAAACCATTAGAGCCCAAACTAGAAAACATTAAATGGATTGCTGGCATATGGCATGGTGAAGCTTTTGGTGGCATTACTGAAGAAATCTGGAGCGAACCATCAGGTGGTTCTATGATGGCAACATTTAAATTAATTAACGACGAAAAAGTCACTTTCTACGAAATTGAAGTCATAAGAGAAATCGAAAATTCATTAATCCTTCAACTAAAACATTTCGGTTCAGATCTTAAAGGTTGGGAAACCAAAGACGAAACAGTAGACTTTCCTTTAATAGCAATTACAGAAAATAAAGTTATTTTTGAGGGCATGTCCTTTGAAAAAATTTCAGATAATGAAATGAATATCTATGTTGATATCGAAGACAAAGGAAAAACCGAAACCGTAAAATTTAATTACAAAAAATAACCCATGAAAAAAGCCACCTACCTCCTACTTCTCTTAGTCTTAGTTTTCAATTGTAAAAATGAAACGTCTAAAAAAGCAGAACAACCTCCTATAAAAGAAGCACCTCAAAACATAGCATCAACTAAAATTGAAAAGCAATTACGAGAAGTTTACAAATCTAGAGATAACATTATTATAGACGCTGTAGCAAACGATTCTGCTTGGGCAAAAAGTACATGGTATGCTTTAGACCAAGTATGGTTAGGCGATTCACTTACCAAAGAAGATTATTCGGGACGTTTTAAATTGAGTTGGTCAGATGATGCACTTTATATTTTAGCTGAAATAAAAGACGATACGTTAATTGATAACATTGCAGATCCTTTAGTAAAATGGTGGGATGATGACTGTTTAGAAATTTTTGTAGATGAAGATAATAGTGGTGGTGAACATCAATATAATCACAATGCCTTTGCCTATCATATTGCTTTAGATGGTAATGTGGTTGATATGTCTACTGAAAAAACAGGAAAACTGTACAATTCACATATAGAATCAAAAAATAAAACCTTAGGAAACACAACTATTTGGGAAGTAAAAATGTCATTATATGATGATTCTTACAACGATAAAGGCTCTAATACACCTGTAAATTTAAGCGTTAACAAAAAAATAGGCTTTGCCATTGCCTACTGTGACAATGACAAAAGCCTAGAACGTGAAAATTTTATTGGTTCTATTCCTGTAGAAGGTGAAGATAAGAACAGAGGTTGGATCGATGCTAATATCTTTGGTACCATCATATTAAAAGAATAAATAATTTAACCTAAGGTATCTCTAACTTTTTCTTCGGCAGTCGTAACATTCGATAGGTTAATTGCTGTTTCAATTAATGCTAAATGTGAGTACGCTTGCGGAAAATTACCGAGTAAGCGTTTCGTTTTAAAATCGATATCCTCACTGAATAAGCCTAAGTGATTACTGTAAGATAATAGTTTTTCAAATTGTTCGGTGGCTTTTTGCTCCTCTCCTATTTTGTATAAACTATTAATAAACCAAAACGTGCAAATAGTAAATGAAGATGATGGTAACCCAAAATCATCTTTCGTTTTATAGCGGTACAAAAGTCCTTCGTAACATAAATCGCGTTCAATAGCTTTTACGGTACTCACAAATTTAGGATGTTTAGCATCAATAAACCCATAAGATTCCATAAGCAACACTGAAGCATCCAAATCTTCAGAATTGTAGGCTTGTGTAAACGCTTGGGCTTTTTCATTCCAAGCATTTTCCATAATATCTGTTCGTATCTCTTCTTCTAAAACCTCCCAACGTTGAAGTTTAGATGTTTTACCTAAGAGTTTAGCTACCTTTACGGCTTTATCTACAGCAGTCCAGCATAACACTTTAGAAAATGTAAAGTGCTGATCTCCTTCTCTAAATTCCCAAATACCCTTATCTGGTTCTCTCCAGTGTTTACTCACAACCCAAACAATGCCTTTAGTCATGGTCCAAAGTTCTTCGCCATTGTCTATATCATTGCTAAAATTTACAAGTAACTGATGAATCACATCCATTAGAATACCATAAATATCATTCTGCTTTTGCATGTAAGCTGCGTTTCCAACTCTAACAGGACTCGAGTCTTTATAGCCAGATAAATGATCTAAAGATACCTCGGTTAATTTCTTTTCTCCACTAATGCCATACATAATTTGTAGTTTTTCATCCTTATCTGGCATCAAATCAATAATGAACTTTAAATAACGTCTAGCAATATTTTTATGGCCCAATTGTGACATTACTTTTATGACCATAGAAGCATCTCTAATCCAGCAAAAACGGTAATCCCAATTTCTAACTTCCCCAATAGTTTCTGGCAACGATGTGGTTGCAGCAGCTAAAACGGCTCCTGTTTTATCATAACTCAACAACTTTAATGTCATTGCGCTACGCGATATTTGTTCATTAAATTTCTTATACGTTGGTGTACGCTCTAACCAGTTTAACCAATATACTTTAGTACGTTCGTACTCTAAACTTGCGTATTTTAAATTGGGTATGAACAATTTTTCATTGTAACCCACTAAGAAAAAATGATCCGATTCTAAAGCTATTGTTTCGCCATTAATTACAGCATTTTTATCTAAATCTGTATATAAAAACAAGGTATCATAAGTATCTTCATTATTAAGACTTACAATAAAATCATCTTTTACATAAGTGGAAGTGACTCCTTTGGCATATTCTAATTTAGGATCATAAGCTACTTTTAATTCTGGTTGCCCCGAAACATATTTAAGATATCTAATAAATTCTGGGGGTGAATGGTAATTACCATTTGGTTTATGATACCTAGGCATAAAGTCTATGACCTCAAAAACATCATTACCTTTACTAAAACGTGTAATTAATATCGCTGTATTTTCTTGATAAAATTGATTTGTAATGTAACCTTCGTCAACAATAAAGCCAAAGCTACCTCCTATGTCATCATCTAATAACTTTGCAAATACAGATGCGGAATCAAACTTTGGTAAACAACACCAATCAATGGATGCATTTTTGGATACTAAAGCGGCACTTCTACAATTTCCTATAATTCCGTAATCTAAATTATTCATTAATTTCTTTATTTAAAATGATGATAAAAATTCTAATTTCTTTAAATTAACGAAAATATTGAAACCCATCCAAAATATTAGCATGAATAAAACAATAATTGTATCAAACCGATTACCACTTCAAATCTCAATAGAAGACGACAAACTCAACGTAACTCCTAGTGTTGGTGGACTTGCAACAGGAATGAAGTCTGTACATGCAGACGGAAATGGCGTTTGGGTTGGTTGGTCCGGAATTACAGATGAAGATTTAAACGACAGCTTAAAATCTAAAGTTAATGCTAAAGTTAAAGACGCCAAATGTAGAAGTGTAGGTCTTACTGAAGCTGATGTTGAAGATTTTTATTTAGGATTTAGCAATCGTACGCTTTGGCCTTTATTTCATTATTTTTTAGAATATACTGAGTTTGAAAAATCACAATGGGAAGCTTATAAACGTGTGAACGAAAAATTTGCTAAAGTTGTATTAGACACCATTGAAGAAGGTGATACCGTTTGGGTTCATGATTATCAATTATTACTTTTACCTCAGCTTATAAAAGAAGCACGGCCAGATGTAACCGTAGGTTTCTTTCTGCATATTCCATTTCCTTCTTATGAGATATTTAGAACATTTCCTTGGCGTGAAGAACTTTTAACAGGAATGCTTGGTGCAGATCTCATTGGTTTTCACACTTATGATTACGAACGCCATTTCTTAAGTTCCGTAAAACGAATTTTGCGTCTAGATGTTAATTTTAATGAAATTACCTATCACGATCGCATTGTTAAGGTAGATTCTTTTCCTATGGGAATAGATTACGATAAATTTTACAATGCTGCTCTTGTACACGACGACCCAAAAACCAAAAAATCGGAACTTCAAAAACGCCTAGACACGCACTTAAATGAAGCTCATGATCAAAAATTTATCCTTACAATTGATCGGTTAGATTACACGAAAGGAATTCCAAACCGGTTACGTGCATTTGAGCATTTTCTAAACACCTATCCGCAATATAAAGAAAAAGTAAGATTAGTAATGCTTGCCGTGCCTTCGCGTTCTAATGTGCCACAATATAAAAAGCTAAAACGTGAAACCGACGAATTGGTTGGTCGTATTAATGGTGAATTTTCTACAGTAAGCTGGACACCAATTTGGTATTTTTACAGATCGCTGCCATTTGAAAATCTTATTGATTTGTATACCTCTTCTGATGTGGCTTTAATCACTCCGGTTAGAGACGGTATGAATTTAGTTGCCAAAGAATATGTGGCTACCCGGACAAAACAAGATGGTGTCCTTATTCTAAGTGAAATGGCTGGTGCAGCTAAAGAAATGAACGAAGCTATTCTTATTAATCCTAACAGTTTTGAAGATTTTTCTACAGCATTAAATAAAGCGTTAACAATGCCTTTAGAGGAACAAAACAGCAGAATGAAAATTTTGCAAAAACGTTTAAAACGTTATGATGTAGAAAAATGGGCTGGCGAATTTTTCAAAACCTTGGATTCAACTAAAGAGCTCAAAGATGTGAGTGTTTCAAAAAAGTTAAATGAAGAGGAGGAAAACCTAATTATTGAACGTTTTAAAAACGCCAAAAACAGACTAATACTTTTAGATTATGATGGTACCTTAGTTGGCTTTAAAAATAATCCACAAGATGCCAAACCAGATGAAGAATTATACAGACTTTTAGATCAATTTGAAGAAAAAAAGGATGTTAGACTTTGTTTAATTAGCGGAAGAGATAAAGCGACGTTTCAACAATGGCATGGAGAAAAGGACTATGACCTTATTACCGATCATGGAGTTTGGATGCGGGAACAAAAAAAATGGACTCCGTTAGAAATTCTTAAAACAGAATGGATGTCTAATATTAAACCTATACTCGAAACTTTTGTAGATAGAACACCAGGAACGTTTATTGAAGAAAAAGAATATTCTTTAGCTTGGCATTACAGAACTGCGGATCCTGAATTAGCACAAATACGCACCATGGAACTCAGCACCGTTTTAACAAGTATGATCGCCAATAATGAATTATCTGTTTTACAAGGCAATAAGGTTATAGAAATAAAAAGTAGTAACGTTAATAAAGGTAGAGCAACAACCCAACTATTAATGAAAGATGATTATGATTTTGTCTTAATTATGGGTGATGACTGGACCGACGAATATATGTTTGAAGCCGCACCAGAATCTGCCGTGACTATAAAAGTTGGTTACGTAAAAACAAAAGCTAAGTATCAAATTAAAGGCCCAAATGAAGTGAGGGAATTACTCAAGAAAATTATTTAAGATGCATAAAATTTTAGTAATAGTCACCCTAGTTTTTACAATTAGTGTATCTGCTCAAACCGACCAAAAAATCTACGATATAATCGATGCCGTATCAGAGGACAATTTACGCGATAATGTAAAAACCCTAGCTAATTTTGGCACAAGACACACCTTGAGTGACACGCTATCTAAAACTAGAGGTATTGGTGCGGCGCGTCGTTGGATAAAATCTGAATTCGAAACCATATCAAAAAGTTGTGACAATTGTCTCGATGTTTTTTACCAGAAAGATTTGGTAAAAAAAGGAGAAAACCAGCGTATTATTAAAGATGTGATGGTTGTTAATGTGGTTGCTATTCAACGTGGTACAAAATATCCAAATCGTTTTATTATAATGAGTGGTGACATTGATTCTAGAGTTTCAGACCCAAACGACTTTACATCTGATGCACCTGGAGCTAATGACAATGCTACAGGTATGGCAGGTGCCATTGAAGCTGCTAGAGTGTTATCGCAATACCAATTTGAAAATAGCATTATCTACGTAGGATTGTCTGGAGAAGAACAAGGTTTGTTTGGCGGACTAGGTTTATCAAAATATGCTCAAGAAAAGAATTGGGAAATTATAGGTGTTTTAAATAATGACATGATTGGAAATATCGCTGGAGTTGACGGTGTGATTGACAATAGAACCTTTAGGATTTTTTCAGAACCTATTACTACTGCTGAAACCAATCCAGAGAAATTAGCAAACCAAGCGAGAGCTAGACGGTTTTACGGTGGAGAAGTTGATGGAACATCTCGTCAGTTAGCACGTTATGTACACAAAACGACAAAAACTTACATGCCAGAAATGAATCCGATGTTAGTGTATCGTTTAGACCGTTTTGGTCGTGGAGGTCATCATAGACCTTTTAACGATGCTGGTTTTCCTGGTCTAAGAATAATGGAAGCTCATGAAAATTACACACAACAACATCAAGATATTCGTACAGAAAACGGAATTAATTATGGAGATACTTTTGAGCATGTTAACTTTGCATATTGCAAAAAACTAACCGCAGTCAATGCAATAACTTTAGCAAGCCTCGCTTCTTCTCCTCCATCACCAACCGAAGTTAGTATTGGTGGCATTGTTGAAGCCTCAGTAAAACTAAGATGGTCTAAAGTTGAAGGAGCCAAAGGATATAAAATCTATTGGAGAAATACCACATCGCCAGCTTGGGATTACAGCCGTTACGTAGAAGATAGTACTGAGTTTACTTTAGAAGGTATCGTAATTGATAATTTCTTTTTTGGGGTGGCAGCTGTAGGTGCAGATGGCCATGAAAGCGTGGTTGTTTTTCCGAATAAAATTTTAAGATAAAAGCCCAATTAGATGAGTTAAACACTGAGCTAATTGTTACAAAAAGGAACCATGAAAAATAAAACAATTACATCCCTACTGCCAGAATTATTTTTAATCTGTTCTATTATTTACTATTGGACTTTAACCTCTAACCTTTTTAACCCCATTGCTATAGCGTTATTAGCTATTCATATGTATCAAATATTCAGTAAAAAAATGATTTTAGGATTACTAATTTCTACTGTAGTTATAATATTGTCCTTATTTATGGTATTAGCATTAGTTTCTGAGTTAGCTAAATTTAGTGTTGTTAATCAAAGTTATTATAACCTTCTTCTTTTTGGCTCCTTGTATCTAGGACTAACACTGCTACTGGCAGGATTGATGTTCTTTAAATATTTAAAACTACAAATGAAATGAAATTTAAATACGCATGTCTTATCACTGTCATTCTTTCAACGTTTTCTGTAAAAGCACAATTACTTCAAGATAAAGAAAATTTCACACATCAAGATACTCTAAGAGGAAGCATAACGCCAGAACGCGAATGGTGGGATTTAACCTATTATCATTTAGATATTGAGGTCAAACCTGAAGACAAATTTATTTCAGGAAAAAACACAATACACTATAAAGTTTTAAAACCACATCAGGTGATGCAAATTGATTTGCAAGAGCCCATGGAAATAACAAAGGTTCTTCAAGATGGAAAAGAATTAGAAGTGAAACAGGAAGGCAATGCACATTTCGTAACATTGATTAATGAACAACATAATGGAGATATAAATTCAATAGAGATTTACTACAAAGGTCATCCAAGAGAAGCCAAACGCGCTCCTTGGGATGGTGGATTTTCGTGGAAGAAAGACCAAAACAACAATGATTTTATAGCCACCTCTTGTCAAGGTTTAGGTGCTAGTGTGTGGTGGCCAAACAAAGACCATATGTATGACGAAGTAGATAGTATGCTGATTAGTGTTACCAATCCTAAAGGTCTAACCAATGTGTCTAACGGTCGCCTTAGAAAACTGGTTGAAAATGATAATAACACAGTGACTTCGCATTGGTTCGTTAACAACCCTATTAACAATTATGGAGTCAATGTAAATATTGGAGACTATGTCAATTTCTCTGAAGTTTTTAAAGGCGAAAAAGGGGATTTAGATATGGATTATTGGGTACTTAAAGATAATCTAGAAATAGCAAAAAAACATTTTAAAGATGCGCCTAAAATGATGAAAGCATTTGAACACTGGTTTGGTCCTTATCCATTTTATGAAGACAGTTTTAAATTGGTTGAAGTGCCTTATTTAGGCATGGAGCACCAAAGCTCTGTAACTTATGGAAACCAATATAAGCAAGGCTATTTAGGACGTGATTTATCGGGTACAGGTTGGGGTTTAAAATTTGATTTCATCATTATCCACGAAGCAGGTCATGAATGGTTTGCGAATAATATTACCAATAAGGATATTGCAGATATGTGGATTCATGAAGCCTTTACCTCCTACTCTGAAAATCTATTTTTAGATTACTACTACGGTAAGGAGGCTTCTGCTGATTATGTGATAGGCACACGCGCTAATATTCAAAACGACAAACCTTTAATTGGCACTTACAATGTAAATAATGAAGGCTCTAGCGATATGTATTATAAAGGAGCTAATATGCTGCACACACTACGTCAACTCATTGAAGATGATGAAAAATGGAGGCAAATACTGAGAGGTTTAAATTCCGAATTTTATCACCAAACGGTGACTACCAAACAGATTGAAGATTATTTAAGTGAGCACTCAGGTATTGATTTAACTGCGTTTTTTAATCAATATTTGAGAACATCTAAAATTCCAACTTTAAAATATGCTATTCAAGCTGGTGTATTAAGATACCGTTGGATTAATAGTGTTGAAGGTTTTGATATGCCTATAAAAGTTAAAACAGGTCGACGTTCTGAATGGTTATATCCTACCGACGAATGGAAAGATAAAAGTATAAAGGTTGACGAGATTGTAATCGATCGCAATTTTTACATAGAAACAAAAACATATAAATCTTAGCACCATTAATCTCTGATGAGAAAAGGAATTATCTATTGCACGCTACTTTTACTTTTAACCTCCTTCGTGGTTAGAAATGATAATAATTTCAATTTATTAGTTAAAAATAAACTTGAAAATTATACAAAAACCAAATGGCCCGAAAAAATTTATGTACAAACTGACAAACTCAATTATACCCTTAATGATAGTATTTGGTTTGCTGCCTACCTGGTCAATGGGGTAACACATTTAAAAAGCACCAGAAGTAACGTTTTATATGTAGAACTTATTAATAATAAAGATAGTATTGTTGATAAAAAAAAATTACATGTAACTGATCTCAGTACAAAAGGTGATTTTACAATTAAGGAGAACTGGAGCAGCGGAAAATATATATTGCGAGCTTACACCAATTATATGCGTAATGAAAACCCTAACTATTTTTTCCAAAAAAAAATAAATATTTGGTCACCAGATCAATTAGAGTCATTTAATATTTTAGAAAATAACCAAGCGATAAACGAGACGTTAATCTCAGAAAAACCAGAACTGAACTTTTATCCTGAAGGTGGACACTTAGTAGATAATGTTGCAAGTAAAGTTGCCGTTAAAATTGAAAATACGATTTCTAGTGATACCGAAATTTCTGGCTATATTACAGATAACGAAGCTAATATTGTTACCAATTTTAAAATAATAGATATAGGATTAGGTTTATTCTCTCTAAAGCCTATTCCGAATAAAAATTATGTTGCAAATTTAGAATTAAATGGTATTAAGTACAGCTATCCGCTGCCTAAAGCCTTACCCAAAGGCTATAATTTAAATGCGATTTATAAATCAAACAATTTACTTGTCGATATAAATTCTACTACTGAGACAGGGCTCTCCGGAGCTTACATAATGATTCATCAACGTGGTAAAATACTTTATGAGAAACTACTTTCAGAAACTAAAAACAGTTATGCTCTTAGAATATCAGCAAATGATATCCCAGATGGTGTAGCACATTTAACATTATTTAATGCTGACGGCAACCCTGTATGTGAACGTTTAGTTTTTATTGAGAATAAAAAAAACCAAGGACACATTAAAATCAAAAACGATACAGACATTGTTGGTACTAAAGAGAAAGTAACCTTTTTATTAAACACCGAAGGTTTAGATAAATCGTTTCTTTCTAGTCAGTTATCACTGAGTGTTAGACATGTTAATACGCTATCGAAGAATGGATCGCCAGAAAACATAAAAACGTGGCTATTACTAAACTCAGACCTAAGAGGTGAAATTAAAAACCCAAGCTCTTATTTTTTAGAATCAAATGATAACAAACGACAATACCTTTTGGATTTGGTAATGTTAACAAATGGCTGGAGACGTTTTACATGGCAAAATCTCCTTTACAAAGACGAAAAGGTAAATGAGTACGCAATAGAAAAAGGTATTATCATTTCTGGAAACACCAAGTTATTAGAAAAACCATATACTTTAAAACCGGCATATACGTCGTTAACTTTTTTAAGTAATGGTATCAATGTACAACCTGCTCAAAAGTCGGGCGTCGATGGAAAATTTAGTTTTGGGCCATTTGAATTTTATGATTCTATACCTATAATAATTCAATCGCGACTAAACGATTTTAAATCTAAGGATCCAAATAATAGAGCACTACAAATTTCAGTAGATGACGACATTGCGAGTCCTGATGTACCAAAACTCAAAAGTATGCCATTACTTAAAAACGATGCTACTAATTATTTAAAAATGACTGAGTATATTAGCGATGTTAATTTTCAATATAACCCCAACAGTCATAATTTAGACGAGGTTCTTGTTATTGGGAATAAAAAAGAAGTAAAAGATGAAAGAGACAATGAAATGGACGAAAGATCTCAATTTGGCTTTCCAAGTTTTAGGCTAGATGTAGAATCTGATGCAACTTTGAGCGGTCAAAGTATACAACTATTATTATCACAACTTCCTGGACTAACATTTGATGGAACGGATTTTTCCTCTAGAGGAGGCTCTGTAAATCCTAAATTTATTGTGGATGATGTCGAAGTAGACATTGAGGACATACTCTACTTAACGGTTGATCAGGTGTCTTTCATTGACTTTTATAAAGGAGCTAATGCGGCAATCTATTCAAATTCTAGTAACGGTGTTATTGTTGTTTATACCAAAATCGGAAGCGCTAAAGTGTCTAAAAACACAAAGCGAAAACCGGGCATAATTAACTTTAGTGCAAAAGGATTCTATACTGCTAAGGAATTTTATTCGCCGAATTACAGTAACGAAATGGATAAAAACTTCAATGCTGATGTGCGAACAACCTTATATTGGAACCCAAACATCAGAATTACAGATCAAAATACTGTTGAAGAGATTTCATTTTTTACCGGTGATATAAAAGGAGATTATAGTATTGAGATTGAAGGCATTTCTGAGTCTGGAATACCACTTTACCAAACAAGTACATTCTCAGTAGAATAATTTTTAATTGGTATGAATTTAAAAAGCACAAAAACGGCAACATTAAAATTACCCGAATTATATTTTAAAACAGATTCGGAATGGAGAGCATGGCTATACGACAACCATGATTCTATAAATGGTGTTTATCTTATATTTTATAAAGTAGAGCATAAAAACGATTCTATGCGATGGGAAGAAGCTGTAAAAGTGGCTCTTTGTTTTGGTTGGATAGACTCTACGGTAAAAAGTTTAGGAAATGGAAAACGGCGACAATATTTTTGCCCAAGAAAACCTAAGAGTGTTTGGAGTGCGGTAAACAAAAAATATATTATAGAATTACATAAAGAAAATTTAATCCAGAAAAGCGGTCTTAATTCTATAAAAATAGCTAAAGATAATGGCAGTTGGACAGCATTAGATGATGTAGAAAACGGAATTATTCCTAACCATCTTCAACAAGCTTTTGATGCCAATGAAAATGCTCTTAAGAACTACCTCAACTTTGCTCCTAGCTATAGAAAAAGCTATTTGTATTGGTTAAATCAAGCAAAAAGAGAAACTACACAACAAAAAAGAATCGCAGAGATAATTAAACTCTGCGATGCTAATATTAAAAGTCGTGATGTTCGGTAGATTACAAACCACTAATATAACTTCCATAAGGATCTTTAAATTGCATACCTTCAGAATAACTATACTTGCTTAACTTATTAAATTGTGTTAATCCCCAGAGAATAAATTCCTTCTCAAAATAAACATCTCTTGAATCAATTTCTGGTTGATAATCTGCAATTAAAGCATCTAAAGGAGTGACCTCATCTAGTTTTGCTTTGTAAGCTTTATCGTCATATTCATTTAACAATTCAAAACCGTCTCCATTGAAAAACCAAGAGATTAAATCATCATATGGAGTTTCATCTCCTTGTTTCTCTAACTTCTCCACTTTAGGGAAGTATTTAGGAAATAACGTTTTCACTGCGGCTTCCATTAACGCATTAGCTACAAAATCGGCACCTTCTTGTTCTCCTTCATATACCAACTCTACTTTCCCTGTAATTGCAGGAATCACTCCTGTAAAATCAGACAATCGGACTGCCGTTGCATCATCTCCTGCAATTAAAGCTCGCCGTTCTGCTGTGCTTAGTAAATTCTCAAAAGCTGTAATACTCATACGCGCACTTACCCCACTTTTCACATCTACATATTCACTTTCTCTAGCCTCAAAACTAATTTGTTCTAGTAAATCTTTTGCCAATTCCGGAACGTAAACAGATTCTGATTGCCTTGAATCTAACTTCGCTTCTTGTGCTGTAATGGTTCTTGCCGTTTCTACATCTTCAGGGTAATGTGTTAAAATCTGAGAACCAATTCTATCTTTTAACGGAGTTACAATACTTCCTCTATTGGTGTAGTCTTCAGGATTTGCCGTAAACACAAATTGCATATCTAAAGGTAAACGCAATTTAAAACCTCTAATTTGAATATCTCCTTCCTGCAAAATATTAAATAAGGCGACTTGAATTCGCGCTTGTAAATCTGGTAATTCGTTAATCACAAAAATACAACGATTGGCTCTTGGAATCATGCCAAAATGAATCACACGATCATCGGCATAGCTCAATTTTAAATTGGCTGCTTTTATCGGATCCACATCACCAATAATATCGGCAACGGTAACATCGGGTGTGGCTAATTTTTCTGCAAAACGATCGTTTCTGTGTAACCAAGTTATTGATGTATCGTCACCTTTTTCTTTAATTAATTCAATTGCAAATCTAGAAATGGGAGCTAAAGGATCGTCATTAATCTCTGAACCGCCAACAACTGGAATATATTCATCTAAAAGATTCACCATCATCCTAGCCAAACGTGTTTTTGCTTGCCCTCGTAATCCTAATAAATTAATATTATGTCGCGACAAAATAGCCCTTTCCAATTCTGGAATCACCGTATTTTCATAACCATGAATCCCTTCAAACGTGGTTTTCTTGTTCTTTATATTTTCAATGAGATTATCTCTCAATTCATCTTTAATAGATTTTGATTGGTAACCTGCTTTTTTTAATTCTCCGAGTGTTTTTATGTCTTTCATTTTATAGCTTTTGGCAATTAGCATTTAGCTATTAGCGAGCTCGTTTGAGCTAAAGGCTAATACCTAAGAGCTAAAAGCTGTTTTTATCCTTTAATTCTCTTCTTTCTGTTATTCTCGTAATCTTCAAAAATCATTTCACCTAAACCTTTCAGCCCTGTGTAGAATGCTTTTCCTCTATTGGCTTGTGTAAATTCCCTAATAAACTGCATTAAATAGGGATCTTGAGCAATCATAAACGTGGTTATAGGAATATGTAAACGTCTAGCTTGCTGAGCCATGGCGTAGCATTTATTGGTGATAAATGGATCTAAACCATTACTGTTTTTGTAATATTGTCCATCTGGCATACGCAAACAACTAGGTTTACCATCGGTTATCATAAAAATCTGCTTGTTAGTATTTCGTTTTCTGCGTAACATATCCATTGCTAATTGTAATCCAGCAACCGTATTAGTGTGATATGGCCCTACTTTTAAATAGGGTAATTCTTTGATTTTAATAGGCCAAGCATCATTTCCAAATACTAATATTTCTAACGTATCTTTTGGGTAGCGAGTGGTAATTAATTCCGCTAGTGCCATTGCTACTTTCTTCGCTGGAGTAATCCGATCTTCTCCATAAAGAATCATACTATGACTAATATCAATCATTAGAACGGTACTCATTTGGCTTTTATGAAGGGTTTCTTCAACTACCAAATCATCTTCAGTTAAACTAAAATTACCAATGCCATTATTGATCTGAGCATTTTTTAAACTCTCTGTCATAGAGACTTTATCTAACCCATCACCAAATTGATAGGCTCTTAAATCCCCCGTATGTTCGTCTCCTAAACCAACACCTTTACTCTTATGATTACCAGAACCACTGCGTTTTATCTTTCCGAAAATTTGATCTAAGGCTTGCTGACGAATGGCACGTTCGGTCTTTGCAGTAATCGTTATACCTCCTTCACCCGTTCCATTAGGATCAATTTCTTCTCTGATGTAACCTTTGTTCTTAAGGTCTTCAATAAAATCATCGATGGTATACTCTGGCGTCGTTAACTTATATTCTTTATCGAGACTACGTAACCAATCAATAGCTTCATCAAAGTCTCCTGAGGTATGTGTAATGAGCTCCTTAAAAATTTCAAAAAGTTTTTCAAAAGGTGACTGATTCGGAGCTTCGTAGGTTTTAAAGACAAAACCCGATTTCTTCGTTTGTTCTTTCATGTGTTTCTCTTTAGTGTTATTCAACTGACACATACAGTTCGCTATTATTCTAAACCTTTATATGATAAAATTTTTAAAACGTTCTTATCATAGCCGTATAAAAATAATACTTTTCCAACTCCTATTAAGAAGTATTAACACCACTTTTAGAAATTAGTAATCGCTTTTTACTGTTATAATACGGAAAAACGGACGCTTTTTGAAGCCGATATAAAGGTCAATGGACTATAACCTATTTGCAGCAAACACATTGAATAGCAAAAAAAAATGAGGCTTACTATAAATCCACGCGACTTATAAGGCCTCAATATATTTAATATCGAAAGATAAGCTTGTAGCCTGAAGAGTAATACTATCAGCAGGCTTTATAGCTTTACTCAATACGCTTTAAGCTTTCTAAATCTAAAATCTTTATTTGTTTACCCGTGGTAGAAATATAACCTTCTTTTTTAAATTGAGATAAAATCCTAATGGCAGATTCTGTTGCAGTTCCTACAAGGTTTGCATAATCTTCTCTAGATAATGTTACTCCTAAAAATCCCTTGTCATCATTATCGAAGGTTGTATTTAAATAGACTAATACATCAGCTAAACGTTGCTTTACGGATTTTTGAGCCATATCTACAATGACATTATCTGCAATTCTAAGTTCTTTTGCCATATCTTGTAGCATATCTAAAGAAAAATTTGCGTTTTTAGATAGATCATTTAGAATTTCACTTTTAGGAATAAAACAAACTTCCATTTCATTTACGGCTATAGCTGTAAGATTAGATTTTTCATCTGTAACTAATGAACGCTGCCCTAATAAATCACCTCTCACAACAAGTTTAACAATCTGATCTTTGCCATTGGCACTCAACTTCGTTAACTTACAGACTCCTTCCTTAATGCAGAAAACCCCATTAATACTTTCACCTTCTCTAAATAACACTTCGCCTTTCTGAATAAATTTAGAGGTCTTACAACCAGAAATACGAATTAAATCATTTTTCTCTAAAGATTTCAAAGCATTAAATTGCCTAACTATACATTGTTCGCATTTCATAATTCCTAAAAAAGTATTAAATTCAAAGTTAATGAAAACATGATAAATATCATAGTTTAAACACACTTGTTTAGGGACATTTGTAAAAGGTATAAATGAGCAAATTAAAAATGGAAAACAAAACTTGTTTTCATTGTGGAGATGACTGTGGAGGTCATCCAATAACGTTTCAAGAAAAATCGTTTTGTTGTAATGGCTGTAAAACCGTTTTCGAGATTTTTAATGAAAACGACTTAACGTGTTATTACGATTTACAAAATTCTCCTGGAGCGATTCCGAAAGAAATAGAAGGTAAATTCGATTTTTTATCTCAGGAAAATATTATCGAAAAACTAACAGAATTTAGAGATGATTCTATAGAAATTGCCACGCTTTACATTCCACATATTCACTGTAGTTCTTGTATCTGGATATTGGAAAACCTCAATAAACTCAATCCTAATATTTCAGACTCACAGGTCAATTTTGGCAAGAAAACGGTAAGAGTCACTTATAATTCTGAAACCACAAATTTAAAATCGGTTGTTTTATTATTAAGTTCTATAGGCTATGAACCGTATATCAGCTTAGAGGATTTTAGTTCTGGCAAAAAACACATCAACCGCAGTTTAATCTATAAGCTTGGGGTTGCAGCCTTTGGTTTTGGTAATATTATGTTTTTGTCGTTTCCAGAATATTTTGAAGTCAATGAGTTTTGGTTAGAACAATATAAACCGCTCTTTCGTTGGCTAATGTTCGCCATGTCTTTACCAATTGTTTTTTATTCTGCACAAGATTATTTTATTTCGGCTTATAAGGGTTTAAAGGCAAAATTGCTGAATATCGATGTCCCCATCGCTCTTGGAGTCTCTGTACTTTTTATTAGGAGTACCATCGAAATTACATTTGATATGGGCTCTGGTTTTTTCGATAGTTTAGCCGGATTAATTTTCTTTCTATTAACAGGAAAATTTTTTCAACAAAAAACTTACGATTTCTTGTCTTTTGAGCGCGATTATAAATCGTATTTTCCAATTGCTATTACTAAAATAGATAAAGAAGGTAACGAGAACTCTATTCAGGTTTATGATATTAAAAAGGGAGATCGTATTTTAATTCGGAATGAAGAATTAATCCCTGTCGATGGTATTTTAATCAACGGTAAAGCAAAAATAGATTACAGTTTTGTTACTGGCGAATCACAAACGGTTTCTAAACAATCTGGAGACAAATTATTTGCTGGTGGTAAACAGACCAATGGAGTCGTTGAAATGGAAGCATTAAAATCCGTTGAGCAGAGTTACCTTACGCAATTATGGAGTAATGATGTTTTTAATAAAAATAAAGAAGACGGTTTTACCAATATTACAAATACCATTAGCAAACATTTTACTATAGCAATACTTGCAATAGCCTTTATAGCAACTACCTTTTGGTTATTTGTAGACTCAAGTAAAGCCATGAATGTATTTACTGCAGTATTAATAATTGCGTGCCCTTGCGCTATTGCGCTTTCTGCACCTTTTACATTTGGTAACCTTTTAAGAATCTTCGGCAAACACAAGTTTTACGTAAAAAACGCCAGTGTTATTGAACAATTGGCTCAAATAAATACGGTGATTTTTGACAAAACCGGAACCATAACTTCTAATAAAAATAGCAATGCAGAATATGACGGAGAACGACTATCGGATTCTGAAAACATAGTGCTTAAAAATTCGCTTAGAGGCTCTAATCATCCATTAAGCCGAACGTTGTACACCATTTTAAAAGAAAACAACATCATTACACTCGATACTTTTGAAGAGCATATTGGTAAAGGTATTGAAGCGAAACACGAAACAGTTAACATGAAAATTGGATCGGCTAGTTTTGTTGGAAATCCTAATCAAACTGCGATTTTAAATACGACTGTTCATGTCAGCAGCAATAATATTTATAAAGGAAAATTTACATTTTATAACAGCTATAGAAAAGGGGTTTCAAAATTATTTAATCAATTAAAACGGCATTTTGATTTGGTTATTCTTTCAGGTGATAATGAAGGCGAGCTTGAAAATCTAAAAAAATTATTACCGGCTAAAACCAAATTAATTTTCAATCAAAAACCAGAAGATAAATTAGAGTTTATAAAATATCATCAATCTGAAGGTGCCAAAGTTTTGATGATTGGAGATGGCTTAAATGACGCTGGCGCATTGGCTCAGAGTGATGTTGGCATCGCCATATCTGAAGATGTCAACGTCTTTTCTCCTGCTTGTGATGCGATTTTAGATGCTTCTAAATTTAAGCAGTTATACAATTACATAAAAACTTCTAAATCAGCTATAAAAATCATCAAATGGAGCTTTGTGGTGTCATTTTTTTATAATATCATTGGATTATATTTTGCTACAACCGGACAATTAGAACCTGTAGTTGCTGCAATCTTAATGCCTCTAAGCTCTATTAGTATTGTTGTATTTACAACAGTTGCGACCAACCTTTTAGGAAAGCGATTAAAATGATTAAAAATAAGCAAATATGATAAAAATCATGTTTTCAAGACTAGTACAAGCGTAAATTTGAACCATAACTTCAGTAGGTATGAGTGTTATTTATATTTTATTATCGGTTAGCGTCGTTATTGGCGTGGCTTTTTTCGTCATTTTCTTAATGGCAGTCAAGTCCGGACAATATGATGATGACTATACTCCTTCTGTACGTATGCTTTTTGAAGATGAGCTTGTTAAAAAAGAATCTTCCAATACCTCTAAAAAAACTAAAACTGACTAATTATATTAAATATGGAAATGCAACAATTCTACTACGATAATAAGATCGTTAAAAAATTCCTTTATGCTACCATTCTTTGGGGAGTTGTTGGGATGCTTGTAGGGCTAATTTTGGCCTTTATGTTTTTATTCCCAAACATGACTGATGGCATCTCTTGGTTAAGTTTTGGGCGATTAAGACCATTACACACCAATGCTGTCATCTTTGCCTTTGTTGGTAATGCTATTTTTGCAGGTGTATATTATTCTACACAACGCCTCTTAAAAACTAGAATGTATAGCGATTTTTTAAGTAATTTAAATTTCTGGGGATGGCAACTTATTATTGTAGCCGCAGCAATAACACTACCTTTAGGCTATTCTACATCTAAAGAATATGCAGAACTAGAGTGGCCAATAGATATTGCTATTGCTTTAATTTGGGTTGCTTTTGGTATTAACCTTATTGGTACGATGATCATACGTCGTCAACGCCACTTATATGTTGCATTATGGTTTTACTTAGCAACGTTTGTAACGGTTGCTGTACTTCATATTTTTAATAGTTTAGCACTTCCTGTAAGTTTCACAGGCATGAAAAGTTACTCTGTTTACGCAGGTGTACAAGATGCCTTAGTACAATGGTGGTACGGACATAATGCTGTTGCATTTTTTCTAACAACGCCATTCTTAGGGTTAATGTATTATTTTGTACCTAAAGCAGCGAACAGACCTGTGTATTCGTATCGCTTATCTATTGTTCACTTTTGGTCATTAATCTTTATTTATATTTGGGCAGGACCACACCACTTATTATATACTGCATTGCCAGAATGGGCACAACATTTAGGTGTGGCATTCTCAATAATGCTACTAATGCCATCATGGGGTGGTATGATCAATGGATTATTAACCTTACGTGGTGCTTGGGATAAAGTACGTACAGACCCTGTTTTAAAGTTTATGGTAGTCGCTATTACTGGTTATGGTATGGCAACGTTTGAAGGTCCAATGTTATCTTTAAAAAATGTAAATGCCATTGCTCACTATACTGATTGGATTATTGCCCACGTGCACGTTGGCGCTTTAGCATGGAATGGTTTCCTTGCCTTTGGTATGATCTATTACCTAATTCCTAAATTATTTAAAACAAAACTATACTCTACTGGTTTAGCCAATATGCATTTCTGGATTGGTACTTTAGGTATCATGCTATATGCATTACCACTTTACGTTGCTGGTTTTGCACAAGCAAGTATGTGGAAACAATTTAATCCAGATGGAACTTTAGTTTACGGTAACTTTTTAGAAACTGTTACTGAAATTATGCCAATGTATTGGATGCGTGCCATTGGAGGTACGTTGTACATTGCTGGTATGATCATTTTAGTAGTCAATGTTATTCTTACCGTTGTAAGCTCTAAACATGGCGTTACTGATGAATTAGCTGAAGCACCAGCATTAAAACGTGTTTCTAAAGGACGTGTAGCAGGCGAAGGATGGCACACTTGGTTAGAACGTAAACCAGTACTGTTAACGATTTATGCTACAATTGCTATTTTAATTGGTGGCGTTGTTCAAATTATACCAACTATTGTTGTCAAATCTAATATCCCAACAATTAGTACTGTTAAACCATATACACCTTTAGAGCTCGAAGGAAGAGACCTCTATATAAGAGAAGGTTGTGTAGGTTGTCACTCTCAAATGGTACGACCGTTTAGATCGGAAGTAGAACGTTATGGAGAATACTCTAAAGCGGGAGAATTTGTTTACGACCACCCATTCCTTTGGGGAAGTAAACGTACAGGACCAGATTTACATCGTGTTGGAGGTAAATACTCAGATAACTGGCATTTTAACCACATGTACGATCCACAAAGTACATCTTCAGGATCCATTATGCCAGCCTATCAATGGCTAATCAGAGATGAGTTAGACAAATCTGACACACAAATGAAAATGGAAACCATGGTAGCTTTAGGCGTACCTTATACAGATGAAGAAATTGCAAATGCTCAGACCCATATGTTAGAACAAGGTACTCAAATTGAGAAGAGCCTTTATAACGACCCCGACTTTGTAACCTCTTATGAAGCAGATAAAGCGGCATCAGGTGAAGATTTCGTAGAAATGCGAAACAGAGAAATCGTGGCCTTAATTGCTTATTTACAGCGCTTAGGAACCGATATTAAAATAAAAGATATTTTAGACGAAACAGCTCAAAACTAATTTATTATGTTCAAATTTATAAAAGGTCATTTGGAAAGTATCACAGGTATAGAAATATACCCAATGATATCACTTCTTATTTTCTTTATCTTCTTCGTCGTGTTATTCTATTGGGTAATCACCGCTAAGAAAGAGTATATAACCACAGTTAGCAATATTCCATTAGACAACCAAAACGATACCGAAATATGAGACATTTAATCCCATCATACATTAGAATACCTGTAATGTTTTTCGCCATTGCCGGACTTGTAGAATACTTTGTAGACTCAGGAGATCAACCTGCCTTTATTGAGCAACCTATAATCTTATTATTTCTGCTATTGGTGCTATTAGTGCTTATTGCTATTGAAGGTATTGTTAATTCATTAGACAACATTCTTTATCAGAGTTTAGACGAAAAAGAAAAGAGACGATATATAGCATCGCAGACTAAAGCGCCTAAGTTTACAAAGGTAAAAGCACTTTACTCAAAATTAGTCGGTAAACATAAACCTATTGAAGAGGAAGGTGAGATTATACTAGACCACAATTACGATGGTATTAGAGAATTAGATAACAATTTACCGCCATGGTGGGTGTATTCGTTCTATATCTCAATAATTGCCGCCGTAATTTATATGGTTCGTTATCATGTTTTTAATGCAGACAACCAAATTGTAGAATATGAAATGGAATACGCACAAGCTAACAAGGACATTGAAGAGTACAAAAAAACAGCAAAAGGTTTAGTAGATTTTAACACTGTAGAACTCTTAACAGAAACAGCAGATTTAAAAGCTGGTCAAAAGATTTTCGAAACCAACTGTGTCGCTTGTCATATGGTAGATGGTGGCGGTGGAATTGGTCCAAATCTTACAGATGAACACTGGATTTTAGGAGGAGGCATTAAAAATGTATTTAAAACTGTTTCCGAAGGTGGACGATCTGGTAAGGGAATGATAGCTTGGAAACAAAGTTTAAAGCCTCTTGAAATGGCACAAGTCGCAAGTTATGTTTTACAGTTCCAAGGAACAACTCCTACAAATCCTAAAGATGCTGAAGGTGATATTTGGGTAGCTGAGAGCACTGAAGAGTAATACAGAAGCAGACGTAATAAGATTTGTTTCTAACTAAAAGTTAATGACAACACAATGGAAACGCCAGAAAATGAAGTTTTTAGAGATTCAATTGGTACCATCGATGAAGAAGGCAAACGTAAATGGGTATTTCCTAAAAAACCGTCTGGACCATTATATGAGAAGCGTAAATTAGTAAGCTATTTTTTATTAGCGTTTTTACTAGCTGCTCCATTCATAAAAATTAATGGGAACCAATTTCTATTATTCAATATTATAGAAAGGCGTTTTAATATTTTTGGATTTCCGTTTTGGCCGCAAGATTTTTACCTTTTTGTGGTGTCCATGTTAATTGGTGTTATTTTTATTACACTATTTACTGTAGGCTTTGGCCGTGTGTTTTGTGGATGGATTTGTCCACAAACCATCTTTTTAGAAATGGTCTTTAGACGTATTGAATATTGGATTGACGGAGACAGAAATAAGCAAATGCGTTTAGCCCGACAAAAATGGGATGCAGAAAAGATAAAAAAACGGGTTCTAAAATGGTTTGTATTTTTAGTGATTTCATTTGTAATTGCCAATGTTTTTCTGGCTTATTTAATTGGAGGAGACAAACTCTTAAAATATATAACCGAAGGCCCTTTTGAGCATACAAGCACCCTAATTCCCTTGTTAATATTCACTGCTGTATTCTATTTTATATTTGCGTGGTTTAGAGAGCAAGTTTGTATTATCGCTTGTCCTTATGGTCGTTTACAAGGAGTGCTTTTAGATAACAAATCTATTGTTGTAGCGTATGATTACAAACGTGGAGAAGCTGAAAATGGCAGAAAGAAATTCAGAAAAAGCGAAGATAGAGAGGCTTTAGGTCATGGAGATTGTATTGATTGCTCTCAATGTGTTAACGTTTGTCCTACAGGAATAGACATTAGAAACGGAACGCAATTAGAATGTGTTAACTGTACAGCATGTATTGATGAGTGCGACCATATTATGGAAAGCATTAATCTTCCAAAAGGCTTAATCCGTTTTGCAAGCGAAAATGAAATTGAGAAGAAAGAGCCTTTTAAGATAACAGCTCGTATGAAGGGCTATATGGCAGTACTAACTATTTTAATCGGAGTTTTAGCTGGTATGCTATTATTAAGAAGTGATGTGGAAGCTCGGATTTTACGATTACCAGGGCAGTTGTATGAACATAAAGACAATGGGGTTATAAGTAATGTTTACACGTTTAAATTAGTAAATAAAACTTCTAACGAAATAGATGACTTAAGCTTTAAACTGCGGGGTTGGGATGGCGATATACATATTGTTTCTACATCTGAAACCTTTATAGTAAAAGCACAAGGCATTGCAGAAGGTACCTTATTTATAGAATTAAAACAAAGTGATTTGTCTGGCGATAAAAACGACGTTATGATTGACCTCTATAGTAACGGTGAATTAATTGAAACCACATCTGTAACGTTCTTAGGACCTAGAAGTTTTAATTAAAGTAGACCTAGACCTAGCAGGTTTCAAAAAACCTAGAAGGTCTTTATAGAAACAAAAACTTACATTACCAAGACAAACAGTCGATTATAAGATGAAACCCTGAATGTTATTCAGGATAAAAATAATTAATTATGAAAATAAATTGGGGAACAGCAATCGTAATTGCTTTTGTATGTTTTATTTCTTTTATCATGTATTTTGTTATAACGATGAGTACAGATACTAAGTATGAACATGATTTAGTGGTAGAAGATTATTATGGCCAAGAGCTGCAGTTTCAAGCTGATTTAGATCATGAAGAAAATTCTAAAAGCTTAGCAAGTAATGTGTCTTTAAAAAAAACTAATGAAGGCATTCTAATTTCATTTCCAGAAGACTTAAACATTCAAAGTATTGAGGGTAAAGTGTTCCTATATAGACCATCTAACAAGCAACTAGATTTTGAAACACCGATTTCACTATCTAACCACAATTTGCTCATACCTGACAAACGTTTGTTGGATGGTCGTTGGAACATTAAAATAGATTGGAAATATAACACAAAGTCTTATCTCTTTAAAAAAGAAATCACATATTAAATGTTAGTCTCGGCGTTCATATTAGGTTTATTAGGAAGTTTACACTGCGTTGGTATGTGTGGACCAATCGCCTTTATGTTACCCGTAGATAGATCTAACTCGTTTAGAAAAGTGAGTCAGATTGGTATGTACCATTTTGGTCGATTACTAGCGTACAGTAGTATTGGTTTAGTCTTCGGTTTGGTAGGCAAAAGCTTTTCTCTTTTTGGAATTCAACAGCAACTTTCTATTATTATTGGTGTATTAATGATTGCTATTGTACTTTTACCTCAACGCATTATAGGTAAATACAACCTTACAAAACCTCTATACAAAGGAATTTCTAAAGTAAAATCATCCTTAGGTAAGGCTTTAAAAAAGAAAACAGCAGACACCTTTTTAACCATAGGATTTCTTAATGGATTCTTGCCTTGTGGATTAGTTTATATGGCAGTTTTTGGAGCCGTTGCAACAGGCAGCTTGTTAGAAGGCAGTCTGTATATGGTTTTATTTGGGTTAGGCACGATTCCATTAATGACCACAGCTATTTATTTGGGTAAGTTTTTAAACACAACTATAAAACAACGCATCCAAAAAGCCATTCCTGTTTTCGTTGTAGTTATTGGCTTATTATTTATTCTTCGTGGACTTGGCTTAGGAATTCCTTACCTCTCACCTGCTCCCATAGTAGAAACAGCCTCTAGTGCTATAGAATGCCATTAATCAAAATTAATAATTTCAGAGTGGAATGATAATTGATATCTTAGCCTTTTATAAATCAACATCATCAATCTATCGAAATCATGAAAAAACTTAGCCTTTTATTAATTTTCAGCCTCTCTATTGCAACTGTGACTGCACAAGATGCTAGCGTCGAAAAATCCACTTACGGTATACAAGCTGGTCTTTTGGGACTCTGGGGACATAACGAATCTAAACTATCAAACGCTATAGCATTACGAAGCGAATTGGGGTTAGACGTTGGTATATATAGTAACAGCTTTGTTGGTAGCCGAGGCTTTATATTAGTACCTGCACTAACCTTAGAACCACGCTGGTATTACAATCTTAATAAAAGAGTTTCAAAATCGCGACGTATAGACGGCAATAGCGGTAATTTTATTGCAATCAAAACCACATACCATCCCGATATTATTGTTAATTCTGTAGAAGATAACTTAAATTTTATTAGCGATATATCTATTATTCCTACTTGGGGGATTAGACGAAACGTCGGTAAACATTTTACATATGAAACTGGGATAGGCTTAGGGTACATACACTACTTTAAAGAAAAAAATGTATATCTAAAAGATAATAGCGGTTTAGCATTGAACCTGCATTTGAGGCTTGGATATCGTTTTTAAAGGACACAAACTTAAACTTTATAATTTAAATTTTAATCCGCTACTTCTTTTTGCTGCTTGTCTTCCGTGGCTTATTTTATTTAAAGAAAACAATAACGTATAGGAACATCACTAAAAAAGAAAAACGCCAAAGAAGAATCTATGGCGCTTTTCGGACGATGATTAATAACACTAACTATTATAATAACATCATCAGTTAAATTTTAAATGTCATAACTGGCAAAGTCGAATGGTTTGCAATATCTTCAGAGACACTACCTTCAAATATATGCGATAAGCCTTTTCTGCCATGTGTTGCCACAGCAATAAGATCCGCTCCAATAACATTAGAAAAATTAAGAATACCTTTTTCTATAGAATAATCTGAAACAATATTAACTTGATTTAAATTATCTAAATTCCCTTCTGCTTTTCCTAAGAAATCAGAGACACGTTTATCTATTTCAGAAGAACTTCTAAAGTTTCCATCTGGAGAATTCACGTATACCATATGTAGCTTAGTACCAAGTAAGTCAAAAATTGCTTTAGCTCTTAAATAGGGTTCAACAGTTTCTTCTGAGAAATCACAAGCAAAAACAACATTTTCAAAATCCATTAATATTGGATTATGTTTAATAACTAAAACAGGAATTTCAGAATGACGTACAACTTTTTCGGTATTAGAGCCTACAAATACTTCTTTAATACCACTTGCTCCTTGAGAGCCCATAATTATTAAATCTGCCTGATGTTCTGCAGCCACCAAATTAACTTCGCTCCATACTTTAAAATGTTTTACTATTGGCGTGAGTTTAAGACCTTCTAAATAGGGTTTATCTAAAAAGCTCTCAAATTTTTGTTCTGCAAGTTTTAAATAAAAAACAGCCTCTTGATTTAAAGTTTCGCTTGCTGACGAAATAATTGCATTAGACAACTCTAACATGTGTAATACAATAAGTTCAGATCCATACTTTTGAGCTAAACTGGCTGCAGCTTCAAGCGCAAATTCGGAATGTTCTGAAAAATCTACTGGTACAATTATTTTTTTCATGGTTTTTTATTTATTATTTTTCACTTGTCACACGCTGTTCGCTATTAATTACCTCACTAGGTGATTAAATTATAAACATGCTCGTTCCTTTTTTCATATTAAATAGTCATTGAAAACAACTGAGTTTCCGGTTTTTTGCGTTGCAATAACAAATCGAAAGCCATACATATGTTTCTTATAAAAGCTTTTCCTTTCTCGGTTACAATGACTTGTTTATTTTTAAACTGAAGTAAACCATCCAATTCAAATTCTTTTAATTTTATAACTACGTCGTGCAATTCTTTAAATACTAACGTATCGTCTTCCCAATCCGTCTTAAAATTGCACATTAGGTTTAAAATATGTTTTCTAATCACCAAATCTTCAGCATTTAGAATATGACCTTTAAACACCGGAATAATATTGTGTTCTAACAAATGGTAATATTCTTCGTTAGATTTTACATTTTGAGCAAACCCATACCAACTATCACTGATTGATGAGACCCCCAACCCAATCATAGCTTTAGTCTTGGAAGCGGTATACCCCATAAAATTGCGATGCAAACTACCCGTTTCCATGGCCTTATAAAGTGAATCTGTTTTTAAGGCAAAATGATCCATGCCTATCTCTATATAACCTGCAGCTTCAAAATGTTGTTTTCCGGTTTCGTATTGCTGACGCTTAGAATCTGGGGTCGGTAAATCGGCATCACTAAAGCCACGTTGACCATTGCCTTTAATCCAAGGCACATGCGCATAACTATAAAACGCAATACGATCTGGCATTAAAGACTTCGTTTTATTGATGGTTTCTATGACATCGGCTTCTGTCTGAAATGGTAAACCAAAAATAATATCATGCCCTATAGAAGTATAACCGATTTTACGCGCCAAATCTGTCGCACGTTTTACGTTTTCGAAGGGTTGAATCCGATTGATTGCTTTTTGAATATTAAGGTTATAATCCTGAACTCCATAGCTTACACGTCTAAATCCTAAATCATATAAGGTTTGTAAATGTGCTTCTGTGGTATTGTTTGGATGCCCTTCAAAACTAAACTCATAGCCGCTTGCCAAATCTGCATCCTTCACTAATTCAGAAATTAAATAATGAAGATGTTCAGGCGAAAAAAATGTAGGTGTACCTCCACCAAGATGTAATTCTTTAATCTTTGGTTTGTGTCCTAGTAGATCCAAATACAGACTCCATTCTTTTAAAACCGCTTTAATGTATGGAGATTCTACTTCATGACGTTTTGTAATGCGTTTATGGCAACCACAAAAGGTGCATAAACTTTCGCAAAATGGCAAATGAATGTATAAACTTAGACCTTCAGAAGTATTACTTTCTTCAAAAGCACGCTTTAAAGAAGCTTTCCATTGGGCCAAAGAAAACGAATCTAAATCCCAATACGGAACCGTTGGATAGCTCGTATAACGAGGTCCTGAAACATTATATTTAGAAATTAACGACTGACTCATAGCTTTTTATTCAGAGTCAAAATTAGTCGTAAGCGCTAATAAAAAATATGACTTTTATCATATGGGTTAAAATTTTTAGCTTAAGAATCATTCCTTACTTGCATTAACGCAGTTATATGACTAATTTTACTTAAATTAAATAAAAACATGAAAAGCATAAAATTCTTATCAGTACTCTTTACTGTTGCCTTAGTCCTTTCGTCTTGTAAACAAGAGAAAAAAGAAGGTGAAACTAAAGCGGATGAAACCGTAGAAAACGCCATAAAATATGTCGTTAAACCTGAAGCAACCACTGTAAAATGGACGGCTTACAAAACAACAGACAAAGTACCTGTAGGTGGAGAATTTGCAACTCTCAATTTTGAAAATAAAGAAGGAGCAACACCTCAAGAAGCTTTAAATAATTTAGAATTTTCAATTCCTGTAAGTAGTTTATTTACTAAAGATGAAGTTAGAGACGAGAAGCTAAAAACTTCTTTTTTCGGAGCCATGCTTAATCCGGAATTTTTAAAAGGAAAGATTATATATGCTGACAGCACTTACTCTGCTGAAATCACTATGAATGGGGTTACTAAAAACTTACCATTAGAGGTTAACACTACTGATGAAAGACGTGTTAATATGACAGGGACTATGAATCTTAATGACTGGGATGCATTAGGAGCCTTAGAATCTCTAAACAAAGTTTGTTTTGATCTTCATAAAGGAGCTGATGGAGTAAGTAAAACTTGGGAAGATGTCGCTATTGAAGTGAACACTTACCTACGTGAGAAATAAAGCTATATCATGTTTGACATTGTAAAATTATATTAATTTAAAAATTATTACATTATGAAAAACATAAGACTATTTACCTTGGCATGCACTGCATTATTAGTTGCTACGGCATGTAAAGACGCTAAAAAAGAAACCGAGACAGTTACTGAAACTGAAGTTGAAGAAGTTGTAACACCTCCAAAAAAATTATCAATTACCTTATCTCCAAAAAGTGGTAGTAACGTAGAAGGCGTTATTAATTTTACAGAGACTGATGGTATGGTAAGTATGGTTGGTACAGTAACAGGTTTAGAAGAAGGAAAACACGCGATTCACATTCATGAAAAAGCAGATTGCTCTGCAGACGATGGTACATCATCTGGGGGGCATTGGAATCCTACAGGCCAACCACATGGTGCGTGGGGTGATGCCACTGGTTACCATAAAGGAGATATCGGAAATATAACAGCCAATGCCAACGGACGCGCTACAGTTACAAAAACCACAGATGAGTGGTGTATAGATTGTGGTGACGACACCAAAGACATCTTAGGAAAAGCGATAATTGTACACATAGGTGTGGACGATTTAAAATCGCAACCATCAGGAGATGCAGGTGCACGTGTTGGTTGTGCGGGCATTATAAATTAAATACCCATTATATATAAAACAATTAATTGTTAGAACAATTGCGGTGATTCACTTCCCCATTTCTGCGAAAGATTCTAAATAAAAATCGCCAATAAATGGATTTAGAACTACTGGTAAAACAGTTTCAAAGTAAAAATCATGCTGCTTTTGAAAAGCTCTATGGCATGTACAGTAAAAGCATACATGGAGTGGTCTACAATATTGTAAAAGATACGGCCATTGCAGACGAGCTAATGCAAGATGTCTTTATAAAGGCATGGCATAAAGCGGATACGTACTCTTCAAAAAAAGGCCGTTTTTTTACGTGGATTTTAAATATAGCGCGCAATGCTGCTATAGATAAAACACGTTCTAAAGCATTTAAACAATCTAAACAAAACCTCAACACCGATTATTTCGTAGATATCATAGCCAGCCATGATAATTTAGATGACAGTACGGATGCCATAGGTATTAAAAATTTTGTAACGCAACTAGGCGAAAAATGTAAAGCCGTTATTGAGCTCCTTTATTTTAAAGGATTTACTCAAAAAGAAGCTTCGGAACAATTACAAATGCCAATTGGTACTATTAAAACAAGAAACCGAAACTGTATTCAACAACTAAGAGATATGGTATTGTAATATGGATATAAACGCATACATAGAATCAGGTATTTTAGAGCTATACGTAGCTGGTAAACTTTCTGAAACAGAAAATGAAGAGATCTATGAACTCTTAAAACAGCACCCAGAGCTGTTGCAAGAAGTTTTAGACATAGAAGGAGCTGTCGTTAAATTAACAGCAGCTGTATCGCCAAGAGCAAATGGTTTTGAATCTATTAAGGCAAGACTAGATGCAGAAGAAACTAAAGTGATACAAATACAGCCTAGAAAAACTAATTGGATCAGTTATACAGGTTGGGCAGCCTCGGTTGTATTAGCTGCAGGTTTATTTTGGACCTTAAATCAGAACACCGATTTGGAACAAGAATTACAAACTGTAGACATTGAAAATCAATATCTCGAAACACAAATAGAAGACGCTAAAACCGATTTGGCTGCCACTAAAAATCTATTAAATGTTATAAGAGATAAAGATATTATTGCTGTACCACTTGGTGGCCAAGGTGATTTTGCCTCTAGCTTTGCAAAAGTGTATTGGAACAAGGCCGACAACACCATCTATTTAGATGCAGAAGGCTTACCCAATGCGCCAGAAGGAAAAGTTTGGCAAGTATGGTCCTTAACCTTAAACCCATTAACACCAACAAGTTTAGGAACTATCACTGATTTTAACACCGACGATAATAAAATATTTACCATTGCCAACGTTAACGAGAGTCAGGCCTTTGGTATTACTTTAGAACCCGAAGGTGGTAGTGCGTCTCCAACGATGGAGCAACTCTACACGCTTGGTGTTGTAAATACCGAGTCTTAGAGAAGAGATCGCATAAAATTTAGAAACCACCTTGTTGAAACTTGGTGGTTTTTTTTGTGTAAAATTATACGTGGCTTTACGTATATAAATTTGGTGTGTTTTGGTTATTTTTATAGACCTAAATAAGCTTAATAGTATACTCATCCTAAATTTAAAATGAGACAATAGTTACTTTTGGGTTTATATGATGAGTTAGCGGCAATATCTAGGAAACGAAATATGAGACATTTTTCAAAATACGAAATCAACAAGGATGACTTAAAAAATCTTCTGAATTACGAATCTCGAGATGGTTTTGAGTTAATTGAAAAAGACGATTTTGAAAGTATGCTCCAATATTTTGAGCAATTTGAAATTTACAAAAATCTGATTCCGATACTGACCGATCATAACTCAAACTATTGGTGTTTATATGTTGGAGGAAAATTAAAAGGAACTGTTTGTCATTTATCGCACGGCGAAGTAAATCTTGAACCTAAATTTAAGAACATTACTAAATTGATAAATACGATTAACAATAATCCAAATGCTTACGACTTTAATGAATTGAATTTTCAGGTTTTTGATTACCCGAAAAGAGAAAATGAAATTGACTTGGACAACAGAGAAGTAATAATCACTGAACTTCTAACCGAATTAGAACAAGTTTCTGAAAACAAAGAGGAATTAAGACAACAATTGGCTTTTTCAATTATGGCTTTAGTTAAAAGTGCGGAAATTGAATCTTATGTCTATCCTCTTTTGGATGATGAAGATATGTATATTCAGGAAAGAGCAATAAACATAATAGAATTTCATAAATATGAACCCGCAAGAAACAAACTGATTGAGTTGACAAAAAAGGCAATGGTTAATGGAAAATCAGCAGCAGAAAGAGCATTAAAAGAATTGAATAAAAATAAATACAGCAGCTAACAATCTCTAAAATTAATGGCTAGTTGTCGCCTACTTGCGAAAATCTTCACGAATTTTCTATTTGGTTTGTGTTTGCTAAATTGCATGATAAACACCGCAACTAATCATAAAAAAACACTTTACATCATATACCAATCACACTCTGACCATTAAAAGAAGGCCTATTTAGAAAGCGCTCGCTCAAAAATTTTTCACAACATTCTTAACGAACTTCCCGCAAGAGCGAACTATTACTCTGCGAGATAATTTCTTTGCTTAATTTACTTTTGAAATGAAAAACAAGCAGTAAGAGTAAAAATGAACATTTAAAAGACAATAAATAAGAAGACATTATGAAAGAAAAAAGTAAAAAATTAAATATCATCGCTATCCTAGCTTTATTAATTCTGCTATTTCTTTGTGAATTAATCATTCAAGATAGTCCTTTGAGTTGGGCACTTTTCCCTGGAGATTCATTGTTGTTATTTCCTTTACTATTTTTTATCCCTTTAATATTGTCTGTATTGTCTTTAAAGAGCAAGAAAACTATTTTTGCTATAATAATACTTAGTATTTCAACATTATTATTAATTACATCAGGCTTATTAGCTTTTTACGCCTTAGCTTTAGGAGCCGCTTGGCAAAATTAGAAAAGAGAACAATGGTTAAAGTGAAGTGCTATGTCTCGGAATTTTTAAATACCATAAAATTATGACCTGAATTACAACAATTAGCTAATACCGTATAGAATTTATTCCTAGTTCTCGCTTACTGACAAAACCTCTCACGAATTTTCTATTCGGTTTTTTAGCACCTAAATTAGTTGCTTTAAACCTGAAAGAGACCATATATTAACAGGTTCGGAATAATTTGATAAAACCGTAGCAAATACGAAATTGAAACATCAAATAAGAAAGTTAAAGATTTAGAAATTCTGACAAATTTATACGGACATATATGTGATTCGAGTTTAAAACTCAGAGCAGAAATAATTTGAGCACTAGTAGCTGGTGGTGTATCTACAAAAGGAATTATAAACTTAAACATACGATACACAACAAAGGACTGCAACAAAAAAAAAAAAAAATAGTATCGCCTTATAAAATTAACACCTAAACATCAATCATTTACAAAACTAATCTCGAATTTTATATGTTTAGTTTATGACGCTCAGGGTCTTTTTAAGTTCAATTTATTAAATTAGGCGCTTGAAACACGCAACGCCAAGTGCCAAGCACAGGAGGAGCCAACCAATTCTATCAATCATAAACTTATTGCAAAATGAAATTCTTTACATGTATTACACTATTACTTTTACCCTTGTTTGCTTTATCTCAAATAACCCTTAATCAAACGGATGATTTTGAAGATTACACCACTAAAAATTGGACTAAAGGAGACAACTCCACAATACCAAACCAAAACATTTTAACCGATGGACCTAACGGAACTGACGATAAATTCTTAAGAGTACAATCTAATGGCGGAAACGGTTCAGATTCTAAATTAGTAACCTTCAATAATGCACAATGGCAAGGAGATTATAATGCTGCTGGTGTAACTTATATTTCTATGGATGTGAGAAATTCGGGTTCTGAAACCCTTTTTTTACGATTAGCGTTCGAAGGCTTTTCAACCAGTAGAAGATTTAGTTCTACCAATCCTATAGCGGTGATCCCAGGACAGGGGTGGCAAACTATTGTATTTCCTATTGACGAAAATTCAGTAACCAACATCACAACCTCTGGTCTTGGGTACAATAGTACGTTTGACGATGTTACAGAATTTCGAATGCTTCATAACGATGCACCAAGTTGGGAGGGTGATCCTATTGAAGCCATATTGGACATAGACAATATTACAGCGAGAAATGACGATATGGGCTTAGCTGATACAGGTGAACCTAAAATAGCTCTAAATCTAATAGATGATTTTGAAGGAGTAACCACTGAAAACTGGACTAAAGGAAACAACTCCACCGTACCAAACCAAAACATTTTAACCGACGGACCTAACGGAAGTGATGACAACTTCTTAAGGGTGCAATCTAATGGCGGAAACGGTTCGGATTCTAAATTAGTAACCTTCAATAATGCACAATGGCAAGGTGATTATAATACTGCTGGCGTGACTTATATTTCTATGGATGTGAGAAATTCGGGTTCTGAAACCCTTTTTTTACGATTAGCGTTCGAAGGCTTTTCAACTAGTAGAAGATTTAGTTCTACCAATCCTATAGCGGTCACCCCAGGACAAGGGTGGCAAACTATTGTATTTCCTATTGACGAAAATTCAGTAACCAACATCACTACCTCTGGTCTTGGGTACAATAGTACGTTTGACGATGTTAGAGAATTTCGAATGCTTCATAACGATGCACCAAGTTGGGAGGGTGATCCTATTGAAGCCATATTGGACATCGACAATATTACAGCGAGAAATGACGATATGGGCTTAGCTGATACAGGTGAACCTAAAATAGCTTTAAGTCTTATTGATGATTTTGAAGGTGCAACCACTGAAAACTGGACCAAAGGAAACAACTCTACCGTACCAAACCATAACATTTTAACCGATGGACCTAACGGAAGTGATGACAACTTCTTAAGGGTACAATCTAATGGCGGAAACGGCTCAGATTCTAAATTAGTAACCTTTAATAATGCACAATGGCAAGGAGATTATAATGCTGCTGGTGTAACTTATATTTCTATGGATGTGAGGAATTCGGGCTCATCAATTATTATTTTAAGATTGGCTTTTGAAGGCTTTTCAACCAGTAGAAGATTTAGTTCTACCAATCCTATAGCGGTCATCCCAGGACAAGGGTGGCAAACTATTGTATTTCCTATTGACGAAAATTCAGTAACCAACATCACAACCTCTGGTCTTGGGTACAATAGTACGTTTGACGATGTTAGAGAATTTAGAATTCTTCATAACGACACACCAAGCTGGGAAGGAGATTCTCTTGATGCCGTTTTAGACATTGATAATATTCAAGCGAGAAATGAAACGCTAAGTTTAGTCCAAATTGAAGCACCAACTCAAAACATTAACGTGTATCCTAACCCATCTGCAGACTTTATTCAAGTTAATGGTAATTTAGAGGCATTTGAATATTCAATTTATGACATTACAGGTAAATTAGTATTGAGAGGAGAATCTAACAATCAAACTCCTCTTAACGTTAGCAATTTAATGAAAGGTACCTATTTCATAACTATAGGAGCTTACGATACGATTAAGTTTTTTAAGGACTAAATTAGACCACTATAAGCGAGAGCAGAGCAAACAATCATACGAAGTAATTGTTTGCTCCTCTCACGTAGATATCCTAATCGCCGCGATTTTCAGGAACTACATATGAGGACTTAAAACACACAGAGACATACACCATCTAAAATAAACCTAAGGCATCTTCTATTGTCGTTTAAACACAAGTTTAACGCACAAAACGAAAACCGATAAAACCTCATAAGCACCGCAACACCGTTTATTATAATGCAAAAAAAAGCGACCTGAATATCAGGTCGCTTTTTTTAGTAACACTAGTTTTAAGAATAATTACTTGGTAACAATCGTCAACTCATCAACAATATGCTTTGCATTAGAGTACTTATCAATTAACCACAATACATATCTAATATCTACGTTAATGGTACGTTGTAAATCTTTGTCGAAAATAACGTCACCTGCCATCGCTTCAATGTTACCATCAAATGCCAAACCAATTAACTCTCCTTTGCCGTTAACTACTGGAGAACCAGAATTTCCACCTGTAATATCATTATCGGTAAGGAAGTTTACTGGTAATTCGCCACGCTTGTTAGCGTAACGTCCATAATCTTTCTTTTCGTAGATATCTAACATGCTTTGGTCTAAATCAAACTCACTATCGTTAGGCTTATATTTTTTAATCATACCCTTAAATGTGGTATAATTATTTACTTTAGCATCATTTCTTTTATCTGCAGGTAAAGCTCTCACCTTTCCGTAAGATAATCTTAATGTAGAATTTGCATCCGGATATTGAATAGCACTTAATCCAGATTCGCGTAAGCCTTTTACTAATAGTCTAAAAGACGCTTCAAAATCGTTTTCTGGTTGCTCTAAGGCTTCCGGACTTTCTCTATACTTATCTAATAATTGATTCGATAATTTAAACATAGGGTCATTCTCTAATATCGCTTCATCAGGGTATTGCAAAAAAGCCAAAGCTCTTTCCTTAGAAGAGAATAAGCTTAAATCAAAAATAGCATTAGTATAGGCTGTAAAATCATTGTCATTTTTACCACCTATTTCTGCTACTAATTCTGGTAATGAATAATTAGATTTTGAAGCCAACAATCCTAATTGTTTAGCTAAAATTTCTTTTTCTAAAGGCAAGTGATAATCCTCATAGTTATTTTCGATAAACGCCGTTAATCTTGGTAAAAGATTTGTACGTTCGGCTTCAGTAGCACCAACATATTGTTTAAAAGCAGATCCTATTCTATATGGTAAAACAGCAAATTTACTAGAGCGCAAAATACCTAATAAATAATTAGTTTGTTTTGCTTTCTCGTTAGTTAAGCTGTAATATGAATTGATATTTGAGATAACATCTCCGTACATAGCTTTATTAGCTTTTTTATTGGCCCACTTGTTAAACTTAGCTTCCGTTTTACTCTTTTTCTCTACGGTTTTATGCTCCGTTAAGGCTTCAATCATACCTGCTCTATTTTTCCAATAGTTAGCAATACCTGCATAACCTGAGGCATACATTAGATTTACAGAGTCGTCTGCGTCCATGTATTTTTTCATCACATCCATGCTTAATTTTGAACCTTCTACCCAAGCAGGATATGCATATTTTACATTTTGCTCTACACCTTGTGCAGGCATCCAACGGTTAGTACGACCAGGATATCCTAGGATCATGGCGAAGTCATTTTCCTCTACCCCATCAATATTAATTGGTAAATGATATTTTGCTTTTAACGGTACATTGTTTGTAGAATAATCTGCCGGTTGTCCGTTTGTATCAGCATAAACTCTAAATAATGAGAAATCACCAGTATGTCTTGGCCATTCCCAATTATCTGTGTCACCACCAAATTTACCCACATTTTCAGGAGGTGTTCCTACTAAACGTACATCTTTATAATCCTCATAAACAAAGTAATAAAACTCATTACCTTGGTAAAACGAACGTACAGAAACAGTGTATTTACCACCGTCACTATTTTCTTGCTCAATTTTAGCTATTTCTTTGTTAAGGGCTACTTCACGTTCTTTCTCGCTCATGCTATCGTTGACTTGCGCAAGCATACGTTTAGAGACGTCGTCCATTCTTACAAAAAAGCGAACATATAAGCTTTCGGGTTTCATCTCTTCGGCTAAAGAACCTGCCCAATAACCATTTTTTAAATGGTTTTGTTCTGCTGTAGATAATTCTGCAATGGCATCATAACCACAATGGTGATTTGTTAATACTAACCCACTATCGGAAACAATACTAGCTGTACAGCCACCATTGAATTGCACAATAGCATCTTTTAAACTCTGGTTATTAACACTGTAGATTTCTTCGGGAGTTAATTGTAATCCCATTTTTTGCATATCGCGATGATTTAAGCGCTCTATATGCATTAAAAACCACATGCCTTCATCTCCCATTACTGACGAAAATGAAATGATAAAAGCAATAATTGTAAGCGAAATTTTCTTCATGTTTTTTGTTTTGAATATGGCTATAAAAATACTAAAATTTAAGTATAGTCTAAAACTACTTAGATGTTAAAACACTGTTATTTTAGAACATTCCATAGACCTAAACTACATAAGTTTAATAACGCCATTAAGTTACTGATGCTGTTTATTTTTTATAGAAAAAAAATACGTAACGTTACGTAAATGGGATTAATTAATTTTAAGTAATTTTAAAACCTAATAAAACATATAAACGACTGTTATCCCGAAAACAAGATGAGATAAGAGGTGTATTATGATTTATATAACACGTTGTGTGTAATTAGTGGAAACGCCCAAAACAAAATGAAACAAACTTATAAACTTTATCCAATGATATTATTATTCTCTTTTTTTGGTTTATTCGGACAAAGCAAGAAAAATGAAAATCAGAATACATCTGAACTGAAAAGCGGACAAATATGGAAATATAATACTCGAAAAGGGGAAGAAAATTCCAGAGTCGTAATTTTGAAAGTTGAGGATTATGGAAAAAGAGGAGAAATAGTACATATTGCTGTTAACGGATTAAAAATTAAAAATGAACATATTGAAGATGGAATTTCGAAAGAAATAGGACACTTACCATTTGACAAAGAAACTATTATAAAAAGTTTGACGGAATTGGAAAGCACAACTGATGAATTGCCAGACTTTATGGATGGTTATCTTCAATGGAAAGAAGCATTTGACAGCGAAAAAGGTGGAGTATTTACAATAGAAGTAAAAGAAGCAGTTGATTTTGTTGACCAATCAATGAATAAATAACTACACACAACACCGTATAAAAATAATTGCGGTTTAGTTGCTTAATCAAAGGTCGTTGCGTGTTTGTAACGTCTGATTTTCCTTCGGAAAATCCTCGCATACAAACCCGCAACTATTCTTATACATAAACGTTAACTACAAGCTGATTCCAAATCAACATTTTTCTAAAATTTAAACATCAAACTAACAACTTTGGATTGATTAC
>NZ_JABFDK010000029.1 GCF_013403865.1 Winogradskyella costae | reverse complement strand
GTAAATATAAAAAAAGGTCTGTATTAAACCGAAAAGTTCGTGTGTAAAATCCGCTACTTTTCATATACAAGACCGTTGTGCGTAAGCTGAAAAAACCAATGAACATTAAAGATAAAGCACTAAATTTCCAATACCAATACAGCCGAATTTTTGCTTCCGGCCTGAATAGGAAAAAGTTTGTGTGCTTACCGAAAAGTAATAGCTTGTTTGCGTCAAATAATTCCAGAAACACATTTATTGCACTCGGATTTACATTGTTTTCTTGTGGACTATTTTTTTCTGGATTTATAGAATGGTTTACAAACGGAACTGAAATCACAACGGTATTTATACTTGTATTTTTTGTAGCTCATCCAATTGTTGCGACTATCGGATTACGACAATTTTTGTGGCTGATTAATGGACGACAAGAATTACGAATTGAAAATGGAAAAATGACATTAATTAAAAAAGGAACTTTTCTAACTAACACACACACTTTTGAATTGGAACACGTGGAAAACGTTCGAAATGAAATACACGAAAACTCATTATCGACTTATGACAAAACATTGCGGAATATCGCTCTAAATAGGAAATTGCTTTTTAGTCACATAATGGGAGAAATAATATTTGACTATAAAGGGAAAAAGATAAAATTATTTAATGAATTGACCGAAAATCAAAAAGTGGAATTAATAACTGAAATCAATAATCTGAAAGAAAAGCCTACGCACAACACCGTGTATAATTAATTGCTAGGTTCTTCCCTACTTGCGAATATTCCTGCGGAATATTCACGGGTTCGTAAAAGTTTGCTAACTTAGTTGCTTAACCACGCAACTAACCATACACAAAACCGTTGTAAGCAAGCTGAAAATGACATTCGAACAATTAAATGAACATATAATTCCGATGACCGAATTTGCTCTTAAATGGAGATTTACGGAAGAAAAATATGATTGCTTGCCTGAACAACATCTGAATGAATTAAAACCGTTAGACAAAGTTGGAGCGGAATTTCTTGCTGATTTTTTAAGTAATTGTAAAGTCCATAGTGAATTGCCTTTTAAGAATGGAATGTTTCGGAATTTGGACAAAGCTAAAATTCTGGAAAATAATGACAAAGAAATAACGAAATGGCTTTACCAAAGAGCAATTCCTTTTGACAAAGAAGTTTTCCTTTCTTGGGACGGAAACAACGGAATGAAAACTAAATGGAAATTTGTAGTCAAATATTGGAATTCTATTTTTTATGGAGGAGCTGATGATTTGACAGTTTTTGACCAAAGCCTTGAATGGACTTTGTTCTTTTTTCACGAAGACGAAATTCATTTCGGAACAAACAAAAATTATGAACCCATTGCGGAATTTGATGAAAAATGGTTTGTGATTTAAGAATAAGCGGAATAAAAGCCAGCTTACAACACCGTATATAATTTATTGCTAGTTCTAGCCTACTTACGAAAATCCTCGCGGATTTTCTATTCGGTTTTTATTTGCTAAATTAGGTGCATAAAACACGCAACAAACCATATACAACAACGTTAGCATACATTTACCACAAAACTCAAATTAAACAATGAAAAAAAGAATTCTACTAATTTTTATGGTTAGTTTTT
>NZ_JABFDK010000028.1 GCF_013403865.1 Winogradskyella costae | reverse complement strand
GTAATCAATCCAAAGTTGTTAGTTTGATGTTTAAATTTTAGAAAAATGTTGATTTGGAATCAGCTTGTAGTTAACGTGATTGTGTATGGTTAGTTGCGTGGTTAAGCAACTAAGTTAGTAAACATTTACGAACCCGTGAAAATTCCGCAGGAATTTTCGCAAGTAGGCAAGAACAAAGCAATTAATTATACACGGTGTTGTAAAACGTTTTTTATTCCAAATATTCAACATCAGAACGTACTTTTTTCCCCCATTTCATTCCGTATTTATTGTCCATAAGTTCAAAAATTCGCTTATTATATTCTTTTAAACATTCGGCAATTGGTGGTTCGCAACCAAAGTCTAAATATTTAATTTTAAATTTTTTCTCAAAACGCTTGTCGGAAGGTGAGTTTGCAATTGGTGCTATTGAACCAACAAGCAATAAATTAGCCGTTCCATTTTTCCAGTCAGATTCTGCACGTTCAGCATTATATTCACAATCCGCTTTTAATTCAAACGTCACTTTATTCATTCCGCTTTTTGTTTCGACGTCAAACTTTTGTATTCCGTAACCGAATCCAGATATTTCTATTATATACTTTTTGTTAGGTTCAAGATATTCAATTCGGAAATAACCTAAACTGTCAGCCATAATTAATGGTTGTTTAGTAATCAATTCTTGAACATAAATATCCGAAATTGGCCTTTCGCCAGAAACTCCGCTAATCACTTTTCCTAATATTTCGGTTTGCCCGTATGTGATTCCGCAAACCAATATTAAAATCAGTTTGATGATGTTTTTCTGTATGTTCAGATTTTTTTTCAAATGTTTTACAACGTGTTTGTGTATGGTTAGTTGCGTGGTTAAGCAACTAAGTTAGCAAACTTTTACGAACCTGTGAATATTCCGCAGGAATATTCGCAAGTAGGCAAGAACCAAGCAATTAATTATACACGGTGTTAGCTAACGTTTTTTTAATTCATTCAGTTTTTCCGATAATTGTACTTTAAATTCCGCTTTATTTTTTTCTTCGTTTTCAGTGTCTTTTGGAATCATTTTCTCAATTTCAACGATTACTAAATCTTTATCCAAAATTAGCGTCTTTGGATAACCAAACGTTCCAAAAGTTCTTATGTAATCTTTTGAATCTACAATATGAGTAAAGTCAAAGTCATGTGTTCTTAAAAATTCATTAACTTCATTCTGATTCTGGAAGGTCATTGATATAAAATTTACTTCATTTCCAAATTCAGACTTAATTTCGTTTAAAAGTGGCATTTCTTCAATGCAAGGTGCGCAATTACTAAACCAAAAGTTTATTACGGTTGGTTTGCCTTTTAGAGATTCCGAATTGATTTTTTTTCCGCTCAAGAGAGGCAATTCAAATTTCGGCAATTCCTTTCCTTTAAATTCATAAATAGTTTCTTTAAAAACTTCACTAGATTTTATTTTTTCTAACATAGCGTTTTTCAGGGAATCAGTGGCTTGCCCCAAAATTATGTTAGAAGTAAATACAATAATTAATAACAGAATTATTCTTTGTGTTCTCATTTTTTTTAAATGTTTGCTAACGTGTTTGTGTATGCTTAGTTGCGTGGTTAGGCAACTAATTTAGTAAACTTTTACGAACCTGAGAATATTCCGAAGGAATATTCCAGATAAGCAGAAACAAAGCAAT
>NZ_JABFDK010000027.1 GCF_013403865.1 Winogradskyella costae | reverse complement strand
AGAAACCTCTCAAAACTTAACAGACTAAAGTCTTAATTTCCGTAAAATTGTAGGTGAGCGCGATATGTTTGCCAACGTGTTTGTGTATGATTTCGTTGCGTGTTTCAGCAACTAAATTAGCAAATACAAACCGAATAGAAAATCCGCGAGGATTTTCGTAAGTAGGCGAGTACTAGCAATGAATTATACACGGTGTTGTACGCTGGCTTTTTTCGTTCGTTTTATTATTCTTATTAGACTTGGAATAATCGCAATAATTGCACTTGTTCCAATTATCAGTCCGTAATTAATTCCGTTCCAATGTAATTTTCTAATTCCGTCATCACACGCAGTACATTCCGCAACTTTTATATTCGCATCGATAGCTGAAATTCCGATTAAAGAAATTCCGAAAATCAGTAAGCAAATAATTCCATTTTTTAGAAATTCAGTTGGTTTTCTTTTCAGATTTTCAAGTGTCAAAATCAAAGGAATTATTCCCAATACAATGTAATAGGTTTTATCAGAGAAGATGTACATATTTTTTCCAACAAATTTAATTTTGTCAGACGTTGACCATTTAAAAATATCTTGAATTATTTCGCGAAAAAAAGATTCGGAATATAATGCGATTCCAAATCCGATTACGAATGCTAAAATTCCAAATATTATCTTTTTTGTCAATTCGAGTGAGTTTTTTCAGCTTGCGTACAACGTGTTTGTGTATGGTTAGTTGCGTGGTTAAGCAACTAAGTTAGCAAACATTTACGAACCTGTGAAAATTCCGCAGGAATTTTCGCAAGTAGGCTAGAACAAAGCAATTAATTATACACGGTGTTGTACACAGTTATTTTTTTAATAATTTTTCTAATTCAGTAGAATCAGTTTTTTTTAATTCGATTTCAAGGTTGCCGATTGTGTTTTTATTCAACAGTATTCTGTTTGCATAAATATCTGTTCTTTTTTTAGCTATTACGACTAAAGATGTTTTATTCTTTATTGGTATTTCTGTAAATTTTAAATTATTCGGTTGTCGATAATCCGAAATAAAAGAGTTTAAATCTTGATAAATCAAAAATGTAGATACATTATCTAATTCGGATTGGTTCAAGTTTAGTTCGTAAGAGATAATTCCATCAGGTTCTATAATTTTGTCAACATTTATCCAACCTAAATTACTAATCAAAATAGATGGGTAATCCCACCAGTTTATAATATAAAGTTCACTTGTTGCATCAGATAGCATATCAATATTTAACTGAGAATAATAATCTAAAGAATCGATTGATATTATTTTATTCATATAAGTCTCAACTCCACCAAATTGTCTTGTTGATACAGAATCAAATACAGGAAATGATATATATGTCTCTTTATCATCAATCCAAGTAATTTGATTTAATGAATCCAAAACACCGTTATAAATTCTGTCTCCTTTTCTGAATTTTTGTGCAAATTCGATTCTTAATTTTTTATCTTTTTTTAAATTGATTTTTTTATCTCCAACTTTTAGGTTGAGATATATCACACCGTTGGATTCTAACAGTTCATTTTTGTTGGTAACTGTATTTAAATTATCAGAAATCAGCTCTAATCGATTGTAATATTCTTTTAATTCTAAAGTTACTTTATCATTTTCGTTAATGTCAAAATCTTCTCGATTGAAGTATATTTTTGTCCCTTTTTCTCCTGTGATTATTTGGTTGGTTAGGGTATCTAAATCAAAGAACTGTTTTTCTATGACTAGAGTATTTTCAAAAGGATTGGTAGGTTTAAATTCAGCTATATCTTTTTTACAACTAAATATAGAAACTGAAACTAAAAAGTATAATAGGATTCTGTTTTTCATAATTGTGTACAACGTGTTTGTGTATGCTTAGTTGCGTGGTTAGGCAACTAATTTAGTAAACTTTTACGAACCTGAGAATATTCCGAAGGAATATTCCAGATAAGCAGAAACAAAGCAAT
>NZ_JABFDK010000026.1 GCF_013403865.1 Winogradskyella costae | reverse complement strand
GAACCGACAACTTTGAATTTAGGAATTGGAATAATTATATAAAAACGTATGCTAACACCGTGTATAATTAATTGCTTGGTTGTTGCCTGCTTGCGAAAATTCCTGCGGAATTTTCACGGGTTCGTAAAAGTTTGCTAAATTAGTTGCTGAACCACGCAACTAATCATACACAAACACGTTAGGTGCAATTTTAACCGACCCAAATGAACATCGTCAGAACATTTATCCATACAAATAAAGACATCCACGGTAAAGATTGTATTTCTGAATTTTTACTTCCCAATATTGCCGAAAATAAACCAAAATTTATTGGAATGACATCAGGCAAATCTTATGATAAAGGTTTGGTTGTTGGAACAAGCAGAAAATGGGATGAAAACATCCTTTTCAACGAATTTAAAAAAGTAAAAAGTGTTGGACTTTTTGGGCGAAAACGAAAAAAGCAGATTCTAAAAAACTATATTTCGCAAATACCTAAAATCTGGAAAGAATATCCTGACTCAATTGTTGAACTTGACAACAAGTTGAGTTTGGTAAGAGTGGAATCCCGAACCGAATTTCTAAACCGAACCAAACCGAAACCAAAATCTATTTCTAAAAAAGTTAAGGAAAGTTACTTGAATTTAGCTCAAGCTTGTCTGAATGAAGAACAGTTATCTGAATTCCAATCTTTCGTAAAAACTCTAAAGGATTATAATGGACATTGGAAATATGGAACAACTCTGAATTTCGTAAATGAGTTTTTAAACCAAAAAAAGATTTTTCTCTTTCTGGTTTTGGACTGGAAAGCTGGAATAGCAGATTTAAACTGGATTTTGAATTTAGCATTTGAAAAAAACTTTAATCAAAAAGTTGAACTTCCAAGTACTGATAAATATCCAGAAAGAGCATCTGTTTCTTATGACAACGTGTTTTGCAATTATAAAAAAGTATTAAATAAGTCGGATTTTGATATAAGCATTATAGACACAGATAGTGACCAATACGTTCTTGTTTTACATAAGGCATCTGAAAAAAGTCTGATTTCGGAATCAATAACTGGAATTGAACTTAAGGAAATGAAAATAAACTGCACCTAACAACGGCTATAATTCATTGCGGTTGAATTCCTTATCGGAATTCAACGCTTATTTGCTATCTTTCGGCTACGGCGGAAAGAATCCTGCGGATTTTTCCGCAACGAAATCATAGCCAAGACCGTTGTAGCCAATTTGAGAAATGAAAATCAATTATAAGAAAATACTGAATTACATAATAATCGTTTTACTTTTTAGCTACATCTTTTATAATTGGAATAAAGAGAGAGATTTGAGTTTTGAACAAGCTGGAACCGACTTTACTCAAGCGTATAATACTGAAAGAAAGAAAATGAATTTACCTATTCTTCTTAATAACTGGAATAATACTCATCCCATAAATTATAAAATTCAAGTTTGGGAAAATCCTGACACAATTTTACCATTACATTCTGAGAAAACAGTAGTCGCAACGCCAAGAGCTGAATTTGAAAGAGAAATTGACAGATATAACCTAAAAAAAATCGGAGATAAATTCTATCAAGTCGTTATTAAATACTCGAAATCTGACAATTTATGGACTTGTACTTTAAGAGAAACTGAACCACCAGTTAAGAAAGGAAAAGGCAAAGGACTTAGAAGTGCTGGAAAAATTATTTCGGAATTGACTTTAGAACAGGCGAATGACACATTAAAAAAATACGGAATTGAACGACTGAATTATTAAAAAACTGGCTACAACACCGTGTATATTTAATTGCTTTATTGAGCTTACTTGCGAATATTCCTTCGGAATGTTCACAGGTTCGTAAATGTTTATTAACTTAGTTGCTTAACCACGCAACTAACCATACACAAACACGTTGTGTTTCATACTGACCAGCCGCATATTTTAGCACTTTCGGTTTTTGCCAACGCACAATTCCAACGCTAAAAAC
>NZ_JABFDK010000025.1 GCF_013403865.1 Winogradskyella costae | reverse complement strand
GGCTTTTCTATTCCGTTATTATTTGCTAAATTACGTGCAAACAACACGCAACAAACCATATACTAGACCGTTGGCAAACATTTAAGAAACAGCAGAAATGGGATTAGATTCAGTAGAATTAATAATGTCGATAGAAGACAAATTTGGGATTGCAATTCCAGATGCTGAATGCGAACAAATCGCAACAGTTCAACAAATGGCGGATTCTGTATTTGAAAAAATCAAGCTAAATCCGAATGAAAAGTGTTTATCACAAATAGTCTTTTACCGAATTAGAAAAGCGTTTGAACAGTTTGGAAATGAAAAGCGGAATATTACGCCAAATACTAAAATGTCGGATTTATTAAGCGAAACGGATTTAAAAAATGACTGGACTCGATTGGGAATAAGAATTGGACTAAAAATCCCTGATTTAGTTGATTTAGATTTAGACAAGACTTTGAATAAGGAAGTTCGCTTTTTAGGATTTAAAGTTTTTGACCGAACTGAACCTGTTGCCGAAAATACGTTGAGAAAATTTACTGATTGGATAGTTTCAATGAATTATGACGAATTAATTTCATTAGACAATATTTCAAGCAAATATGAAATTGAACGAATTATTTGCGGAATTACAGAAGATAGAATTGGAGTTCCAGTAAGTGAAATTGAATTACATCATTCCTTTACAAACGATTTAGGAATTGATTAAATAAAAAAAACGATTTACCAACACCGTATATAAAAAATTGCTGGTGTTGTGCTAAAACAAAGGTCGTTGCACGTTTGCTACGTCTGAATTTCCTTCGGAAATTCCTCGCACGCAAACCCGCAACTTTCCATATACAAACACGTTATGTGTTATTTAAACTCAACCATACAAATATTAACAAATCAAAATAATAATGAAAAAACGAATTTTATTTCTATTGACAACAATTTTAACTCTTAATTGTTATTCACAAATTTCTTTTGAAAAAGGATATTATATTAATAATGCGAATCAAAAAATTAATTGTCTAATAAAAAATATTGATTGGAAAAATAATCCAACTGAATTTGAATATAAACTATCCGAAAATAGTGAATCTAAAAAAACAACTATAAAAACAATTAAAGAATTTGGTATTGATAATATTTCAAAATATGTAAGAAGTACTGTAAATATTGACAGGTCTAGCAAGAACATTAATAATTTAAGCAACGATAAAAATCCTATATTTAAAGAAGAAGAACTTTTTTTAAAAGTATTAGTTGAAGGTAAGGCTAACTTGTATCAATACGTTGATAATAACTTAAAAAGATATTTTTACAATAAAAAAAACTCTAATATTGAACAATTAATCTTTAAAAGTTATAAAGTTACTGAGAATAATTTTGGCAGAAATAATAGATTTAGACAACAGTTATTTGTTGATTTGAAATGTCCGAATTTCAAAAAAAGTAAAATTGGAAATGTAGAATATAAGAAAAATAGTTTAGTGCGGTTTTTTACTGAATACAGCAAATGCCATAATAACGAATTAATTAATTTCGAACCAGAACAAAAAAGAGATTTATTTAATTTAACAATCAGACCTCGTATAAATAGTTCTTCATTAACAATACAAAACTCTGTTTCTAATTCTAGAAATACTGAATTTGAAAATAAAAGAGGGTTTGGGTTTGGATTAGAGGCTGAGTTTATTTTACCTTTTAACAAAAACAAATGGGCTATTGCAATTGAGCCAACATTTCAAAGTTTCACGTCAGAAAAAACAACTAATGTAAATAATGTTTCTGGAGGAGAGTTAATAGCAAATGTTGATTACAGTTCCATTGAAATCCCTGTAAGTTTAAGACATTATTTCTTTCTAAATAATAATTCGAAAATTTTTATAAATGCTTCTTACATCTTTGATTTAAGTTCAAATTCAACAATTGAATTTAGTAGAAATGATGGCTCAAATTTAAATTCATTAGATATTAAAACTCGACAGAATTTAGGTTTTGGAGTAGGTTACAAACAAAATGATAAGTATAGTTTAGAGGTGAGATATCAAACAGATAGAGAAGTTTTATCAGAATATAGTTTTTGGAGTTCAGAATATAAAACATTATCAATAATATTTGGATATTCATTATTCTAAAAAAACAACACATAACACCATATATAATTTATTGCTGGCTTCTCGCCTACTTACGAAAATCCTCGCGGATTTTCTATTAGGTTTTTTATTTGCTAAATTAGGTGCTTAAACCACGCAACAAACCATATACAATAACGTTGGCATTCATTGAGCAGACGAACTAAAAATTAAACTATAATGAAACTATTTAGCATTTTAAAAGGATTTGGAT
>NZ_JABFDK010000024.1 GCF_013403865.1 Winogradskyella costae | reverse complement strand
GAATAAAGTTTTCGGCATTCTCAATGTTGTTTTTCAGCTTGCAGGTAACGGTTTTGTGTATGGTTAGTTGCGTGGTTTAGCAACTAAATTAGTAAACTTTTACGAACCCGTGAAAATTCCGCAGGAATTTTCGCAAGTAGGCAGAAAACAGCAATTAATTATACACGGTGTTATGTGTGGTTATTTTTCGCTAATCAATTTTATATGTTCAATTTTTACATCTTTTTCTTCTACGGTTAATCCATAAGATTTCAGACTGCTAATAATGTCATTTTTAGATTTAATGCCGATTATAAAATCATACTTTGTTTCATTTTTATCATTGAATTTAAACGACACAGAAGAAACATTTGATAATTCAACAAGTGTATTATTTATTGTATATGCAGTAAATACTATTTTGTCATCTGCGTCAGATTTAGCTGAAAATCTTTTTTCCAAAGTTTCTTCTAAAAGCGATTTGTCTTGAATTGAAACAAGATTTACTTTTGTAGTTTTAAAGACCGTTTGCTTTTTTAAATTCAGTTTTTTTAAAATGTCATTTTCTAAAAAATTCAGATTTTTAGGTTCTTCTGTATTTTTATAAATTAGGTCGAAACGTTTATCTTTTATTGTCTCAGGTAATTCTAATTGGTCATTTTTAATATTTAAAATATCATTATAAATATCTGCCAATTTATAGGATTTCAATGTTATAATGCTTGTTCCGATTGCTTGTTTAGATGTTTCTGTACTTTCTGTTTCTTGAAGTTCAAAATAATACTTAACTTCTTTATTACTCATCAATTCTTTAAAGTCAAATGTTTGTTTTTGTTCTTTGAAACTTACATTTTTCTTTAAATCGAAATCTGTATTTTCTGTATTCCCGTTAGAAAGGAATTTTGACATAATCGCATAATTTAGATTTTTTGGCTCTCCTATCCATTTTATAGTACCACTTTTATCTATTAAAACTGTTAAAGGATATTCTTCTAATCCTTTGATGCCATCTCCAAAGTTAATTTGAGTTTCCTTCGTCAAATCCGTAACCACGATTGACTTAAATTCGATTCGCTTTAGGCTTCTTTCAACTTTTGCAACTGATTCGTCTGTTATTGAAATGTAATAAAGGTCTTTTTGATTAAACTCCTTTTGGATTTCATTCATATGTGGAACCGCTGCTATACAAGGTCCACACCAAGTTGCCCAAAATTCGAGAACTATGTATTTATCATTCAAATTTTTGTCATTTGGAATATTCTCAATCCAATTCGTAATATTTATTTTTGGTGCTTTTTCGTTGACTTTTATATTGGATTGGGCGTAAATATTACCAAAAGTAAATAATGTCAGAATATAAATTAGTTTTCTCATAGTTTGGTTTTTTAATCACACATAACGTTGTTGTATATGGTTTGTTGCGTGTTTTAAGCAACTAATTTAGTAAATAATTACCGACCAAGAAAGTCCGAGAGGACTTTCGTAAGTAGGCCAGAAGCTAGCAATAAATTATATACGGTGTTAGCAGCTGGCTTTTTCAATTCCTCAACTTTTCAATTTCAGCGTATAATTCATTTATAGTCTCCAACTTTTTTTGACTTTTTTGTCTGTCTTTAAAAACTTTGACAATCTCAAATAAAGAAGTTCCCCAAGCTGTAAAGTCATAACGAGTTCCACATTCATCTCTTTGTTCATTTGGACAAAGGCATTTCCAAATAAAATCATTAATTTCTGTCCAACCAATAAGTTTGTCGGCATTATTCAAATCAATCCGTTCTGGACTAAAGAGAATAGGTCTAATTGATAAGAGACCAAATTTAGTATGTAAAACTCTACTTGATTTTAAATTCGTTAGTTTAGAGTTTTCCTTTGTTTGCACTAAATCAATTAATTCAGGAACAATATTATCTATTTCTTTATTATCTAAAATCCCAATCCATTTTAAAATTTTCGTTCATACTTCGACTGCATTTTCAGATTGTCTTAGAGGTTTATTAAATTGAACTGATTTTCCATTACTTTTTATTTCCGCAACAACTAAGTCAATCGTTTTTGGTATTTCTAAGAATTTAGATGAATTATGTTCAGTATCATCTTGAGAATGATTTGGAAATCTAAGTCCTAAAATATCTAATTCACCCGAAATTTTTTTCTCACTATGATGAATTATAAAACTAGTTGTTAAATATCCATTTAGTCTAAGATAAAGAGTAGATAAATTTTCTTGAATATTAGATTTTTCTTTTGTTGTCATTCTGTTCTTCGCTTGCTGCTAACGGTTTGGTATATGAGTTGTTGCGTGTCTCAAGCACCTAATTTAGCAAATAAAAGACAGAAATAGAAAATCCG
>NZ_JABFDK010000023.1 GCF_013403865.1 Winogradskyella costae | reverse complement strand
CAATTTAGTTCCGCAAGAAATTAAAATTTCCGACTCCATTTTTTCTGATTTTACTTACTTAAAAGTCAAAAAAAAAAAATCGCGAAAAAGTAACTAGGCTTTTTTATTGCGATGTAGCTATTTTTTCAACCGTAATTTTCCGTTCTGCTTATAATTCCTGCGTTGTGATTTTCATTCCAACGTTTTGAAATTCCAATTTTATTTTATTCTCAAAATTTAGATTTGTATAAGTTCCAATTTAGAGTTGGACTTTGCCGCACACGCATTGCTGCCAACGGTCTTGTGTATGGTTAGTTGCGTGGTTAAGCAACTAAATTAGTAAACTTTCACGAACCTGTGAATATTCCGCAGGAATATTCGCAAGTAGGCAAAAACAAAGCAATTAATTATACACGGTGTTAGCCACTGTTTTTCTTTTTTCTTCCTAACATTGTTTCCCATATTCCTAAATTTTCTAATATCAGCTTTCTAGCTAAACATTGGACATTGAAAACGTCATAAGGACTAATAAATTCAGTTAATTCTTTGAATTTATGAGATGCAATGAAATTTCTCAAATAACTTGCATTATGAATTGCTTCTGGAAAAGTTAATGTTTTATCTCTAACATTTTTACCATATTTTGTCCATTGAGAGTCATATCCGAAATAAGGTTTGAAATCCTTTTCAACTTCTGTTTTATCTCCTCTAAAAATCCAATCAAAAGTTGAGGATTTGTCTATTCCGATAGTATTTAATCGTTTTTCTATGTTATTTAAAACTTTTGGATTCCATTCACCTTTTTCAGAGTTTAAGAACCTAGGGTTTTTAGCGCTTGACCGAATTTCAAGTCCTAATTCCTCAATTACAGAAAAGGCAGATATAATAGCAAAAGCCGAACGAGTATGTGTTTGTTTTTTATAATCATAATGGTCAAAAACTTGGCCATACATTGGATCAGCTGAATGAGGACTAAATGAGTGTAATTCCAAGCTTACTTTATATTTTTCTAGAGCATAAGAGCATTCTCTGTTATGTATGATTTTTTCTAATACTTGACACCCAAATCCAACATTTTCAATTTTTCGAAAGTAATTTGTATGATTTTTATAAAAATCTGAATCTGTTTCTTTGAATTCAGAAACATATAAATCAAGTAGAGTAGTACTTGGGGTTGGAAAACCTAAAAGAATACCACCTTTTAAAAGTGATAGTGCGTTTTCTGCAATGTCTTCATTTTCGGCAGAAATTATTAATTCGTTTTGCTGATATTCAATTCTATCTGAAGAATCTTTTAATAAATCTTTCCCTCCTGTATAATGTATTTCTCCATTTTCAACTTCCCAATAACAATTAGTTGGTTCAGGACGATATTCTAACTTAAAATTAGTTTCAGAAAAGTCTAGTGTTTCGACTAATTTCGAATCTTTTAAATTGATGATTAAATATGTTCGAAAGCTTGTCATAAATTGTGGCTAACGGTTTTGTGTATGGTTAGTTGCGTGGTTTAGCGACTAAGTTAGCAAACATTTACGAACCCGTGAATATTCCGCAGGAATATTCGCAAGTAGGCTAGAACCAAGCAATTAATTATACACGGTGTTACCACACGTATTTTTTAAGAAATCCAAGTTCCCTCAATTTTATCTATTATCCAATTACCGTTTTTATTTTTTTTGATATAAATTCTAAATCCACTTCCGTTTAAAATTCCCATTGTATAACCGCCATTCAGCACGCCATTATTTTTAGTTTTGTCAAATATTATTCCACCAAATTGAATATTTGCTGCAATAAAATAATCATATTTAGTTCTCCAAAATTCACGTCCATTTGGGAATTCAGAACGATATTTGAATTTAATCTTTTCATTGTTCGATTTCAGTCTGTTTAGGTCAATTTTATATTTTTCAAATCCACTAATAGAATCAGAAACGACCAAATATATTAAAGACTTATCCCTTTCCAGAGAGTCTTTTTTTCTTTCCCATTTTTTAATATTGTTTTTGTACTTATCAGTTTGTTTATAGTCCTGAATTCCTTTGTCGATATTGTCTTTATATTCTTCTTTTTGGAAAAATTCAGGCGGTGGTGGTGGCGGTGGAAGAAGTCTTTTCTCGTAGTAGATTGAATCTAAAATAGCAGGAAATATTTCGTAGAAAACGGCTTGTTCAAATTCACTTTCACTAATGGCTTTTTCTTCTTTACAATTCCAAAAAACCAAGACCAAAATCGAAATCGTGAATATTGATGTTAGCGTTTTTCTCATATGTGTGGTAACGGTCTAGTATATGGTTTGTTGCGAGATTATAATTCTAAATTTAGTAAATAAAACTATAAGATGAAATTCCAAAG
>NZ_JABFDK010000022.1 GCF_013403865.1 Winogradskyella costae | reverse complement strand
CGTACTCAAATACACCATTATAATTTTCACAAATTCGTTTTAATTCAGTTTCTGGATTCATATTGTAGCTAACGGTTACGTATATGAAATGTTGCGTGTTTGTGTGCGAGGATTTTCCGAAGGAAAATCAGATGCAAGCAAACAAAGCAACTCACATTGGTTAAGCACAAAATAGCAATTTTTTATATACAATGTTGCCAACAGTATTTTTAATTCAAATGTCTATATATTAAATCCAAAAACAATTTTCTATAAATAATCATTTCAAATTTTTCTTCTGGAATTTTATTTAGAGCATTATTTATATGTCCGTTGTCAGACATTAAAAAACCTTCAACTTCTGATTTCCAGTAATCATCTCTGAATTTATATTGCCAACTATTTTTGTCCAATATTTTTAATTGAATGATTAAATAGTCATAACAACCTGATTGATAATTAAGTGGAAACAAAAGCAAAGGGTCAAATTCTAAATCAGCTTTAAATTTCGCAAAAAATTTAGGGTCAATTTCTTTTCGTATAGCTTTGTTCAGTAATTCCGAGTATCCATTTTTACTTATATCTGTCAGATAGTTTTCTTGAATGAGATAATTTTCAAGTAAACTATGAATATTCCGTTTAAGAATTAGTTTTCCTTTAGTCGGACTATACTCGTCTATCAATCGTTCGTATTTGATTTCAGAACATAATTCAAATTTTTCATCCGCAATTCGGTCAGACGCACTTTTTGTTGAACCACAACTCGTGATTAATAGTAGAATTAGTATTTGAAGCAGTTTTTTCAATATTGTTGGCAACGTTTATGTATAAGAATAGTTGCGGGTTTGTATGCGAAGATTTTCCGAAGGAAAATCAGACGTTACAAACACGCAACGACCTTTGATTAAGCACTAAACCGCAATTATTTTTATACGGTGTTGTAAGCAGGCTTTTTATTCCGCTTATTTTTAAATTACAAACCATTTTTCATCAAATCCCACAATTGGTTCATAATTTTTATTTGTTCCGAAATGAATTTCGTCTTCGTGGAAAAAAAACAAAGTCCATTCAAGGCTTTGGGCAAAAACTGTCAAATCATCAGCTCCTCCATAAAAAATAGAATTCCAATATTTAACTACAAATTTCCATTTAGTTATCATTCCGTTTTTTCCGTCCCAAGAAAGGAAAACTTCTTTATCAAAAGGAATTGCTCTTTGGTAAAGCCATTTCGTTATTTCTTTGTCATTATTTTTCAGAATTTTAGCTTTGTCCAAATTCCGAAACATTCCATTCTTAAAAGGCAATTCACAATGGACTTTACAATCACTTAAAAAATCAGCAAGAAATTCCGCTCCAACTTTGTCTAACGGTTTTAATTCATTCAGATGTTGTTCAGGCAAGCAATCATATTTTTCTTCCGTAAATCTCCATTTAAGAGTAAATTCGGTCATCGGAATTATATGTTTATTTAATTGTTCGAATGTCATTTTTAGCTTGCTTACAACGGTCTTGTGTATGGTTAGTTGCGTGGTTGGGTAGCTAATTTAGCAAACTTTTACTTGCCAGAGAAAATTCCGCAGGAATTTTCGTAAGTAAGCATAAAAAAGCAATTAATTATACACGGTGTTAGCAACTGCCTTTTTATTCCATTGTTCAATAGTCATAATTTCAGTCAGTTCAAGAGTTTCCTTTTTTCCGTCTGAATATTCCTTTTCCATTTTCGCTAAACCTATTCCTTTTATATAATAACTGTATTGAGTGTATTCAAACTTCTCTGTTGAATTAACAACTACAGTTTTATAATTTCCTTTCAGTTTAATTGCTTCGTATTCTTTTCCGAGAATATTTATTTTCGATTTTCCGACATATTTTCTTTCTTTTGAAAATATCATTTTAGTGTTTTTGTCATATTCAGTTTCTGCGGAATATCTATAAGGTTCTTTTGTGTTCCATTTAAAAACGTCAACATCTTTCGGAATGTTATATACTGGAAGAGAAAGACCTTTTTGATTTTTTAAATAACTCTTAAATTCAATAACTTCAGTTCCTTTATCAGTGATTTTTTCTTTAAATAACTCATATTGTCTAAAGTTACTTTCGTAAGCTTCTGTGGTCAGAATTTGATTTTTTAAATCCGAAGTTAATTTCCAATATTGGGTTTTACTTGGTTCAGATTTACATTCGTATTTATAGACTGTTCCTTTAGTCAATTCAGACATTGGGAAATAATATTCCTTAACTGAACATCCTGCGAAAGTTAGAATTATAATAAATATCGAAATTAGTTTTACGTATCTCATTTTTCAGGTTGTTGCTAACGGTCTAGTATATGGTTTGTTGCGTGGTATTTGCACGTAATTTAGCAAATAATAACGGAATAGAAAAGCCGAAGG
>NZ_JABFDK010000021.1 GCF_013403865.1 Winogradskyella costae | reverse complement strand
TTTACGAACCCGTGAATATTCCGCAGGAATATTCGCAAGTAGGCTAGAACAAAGCAATTAATTATACACGGTGTTGTACGCAGGTTTTATTTTTCAGTTACGTCCATATAAAAAATTCCACATTCATTTTTTTCTTGATTTGGGACATCACAATTGTTTCCAGCGTACTTAAAAGCTAATTCGAAAGTCTTTGTATGTTTTTTTATTATTGAAATCGTTATAGGTTATTTTAAACTTTGGTTTAGGAAGTTCTTCAAATTCTTCATAACAATGTTTTTCATTGAATCCAACACTAATATTATATTTAAAAACGATATAATACGCATAAACTTTGGTAATTATACTTGGAACTGTTTGCCCTTTTCCATTGTCTCCTTGACTTTCTGGAAGTATAAAATCTATTGTGTCTTTATCTAAATTAGATTTGGAAAAAAATAACCAAAAGTCATTTTTTTCATTTCTAATTGAAAATCCACTATTGTCATTTTCAATTAAATAATCTTCATTAATATACTTTTTTAAAACCTTAGATGCTTTTTTGTAATCAAAACTCCAGTATCCTTCAACATATTTAGCTGTTCCAAATCCTATATTTTGCAATAAGTAGTGAACAGAGATAGTTTTGTCAGTTTCTTTTAACGGTTTTTGATTATTTTCTAAATATTTAGTTGTTTTATATCTGATATTATCATCTTTTGTCAAGAAATTATCAGCGTAAAAAAAAGACACAAAACTGTCAAGAATTAATTCAGGCTTATAAGAACTTAAACGCTGTTTTTTAATTTCTAGAACAGTAAACATTGCTACAAGAGCCGATATAAAGGTACCAATTCCTGAAACGATTAATATAATGTCTTTTATTTCGTTTAAATTTAATTTGTCCATAATGTTTGTCTCAACTTGCGTACAACGGTCTTGTATATGGTTTGTTGCGTGTTTTAAGCACCTAATTTAGCAAATACAAACCGAATAGAAAATCCGCGAGGATTTTCGTAAGTAAACTAGAACTAGCAATAAATTATATACGTTGTTAGCACCAGTTATTTCATTTCTTCTGTTTCTCCATTCTCAAAAACACGGTAATATTTTCCATTTTTAATTAAAAGACCTTCTGATGTAATTGTTGGAAAATATTCGTAATAATCTTGAGGATGCTTGACATCAATTCCAATCACTTTTCCATTGTAAGTTCTATTGACTTTTGATTGAATTGTGTGTCCAACAATAACTGCTTTTGCATTGAATTTGTTAAGCCCTATATCAATTTCTTCCTGTGATAAATCATTTTTAAAATATCCTCTATACCAATAAGGTGATGTTATTGAAGAAGTTAGTAGTTCTTGAGTTTTCTCTCCATTTTTCTTTGGGAAATATGGTTTGTAATAATTCTCTCTAATTAATTGATTTAGTTCGTCAATATTCAATTCAGTATTTTCTAATTTAGGACTAATACCTCCGTGAACAAATAAATTCCCGTTTATAAGCTCAATTGTATTTTTGCTTTTCAACCAACGACCTATAAAAGAGTTTTTATCATAAAATTCAAATTGCTTTTTACCTAAAATGGAAGCTACGTGATTATATTTTGACTTTGAGTAGCTATGGTCTCCTTGCATATTCATTATCTCGTGGTTGCCTAAAATATAATGAACATTACCGCCTTTTGATTTCGCATCTTGTTCTAACTTATAAATAAACCATAATACTTGGGTAGTAAAATAACTACGGTCAATAAAGTCTCCAACAAGTACCAAATGATTTTTTCCAAAAGTCCAGTTTAGTTCTTGGTCAATTACAGCACTATTAATTAGAAAATTACGAAAAGTTTTATAATTACTCTCAATATCAGATATCGCAAGAATCTTTAGAGAATCAGAATAGATAGATGCTGGTACTTCAAAATTTGTGTTCGCTACGAAATTAAAACTTGTTGAATCTAATGGGTAGTAGCATTTCAAATCTACTGAAGAATCTACTTTAGAAGTTTTTGTTTCTAATTCAAATCCATTTTTTCTGTCGCCTTTTATGTAATTGATAATCAACAAACTATCATTTTTAAAAAATACATAAGGTCCTTCATCGTTCCAATTATCAGCTAAATCGTTTCGACTATGTTTTAGTGTATTACCAGATAAAAATCCGATTATTACAAATAAAGGTATTACTATTAGAAGCGTTACTATAATGTGTTTTAAGTATCTGAATATTCTTTTTTTCACGGATGTTTGTTTTTAATTGGTGCTAACGTGTTTCTTTAGTTTGTATTAAATATCTTTAACTAGAAAAAGAGGAGAACTATAACGTGTTTTAGATTAGAGATCCCTTACACGTACGAGTCCTCTCTTTCTATAAAGTTGCCAAGAACCATTTGGAATACCAGGAGAATTAACTCCCGATAAAGGAAGTAGTTAAAGCAACATAATTATAAACTTTAATTGTAAAAATATGAAAAATTACAAAGAAGTCGTTGGATGTATTATACTGATATAGGTTGACTCTTTTTTGTTAATATTTAGACGTTCAAAAGATTTCTTTTAGCCGTTTAGAAG
>NZ_JABFDK010000020.1 GCF_013403865.1 Winogradskyella costae | reverse complement strand
AACGGTCTTGTATATGAAAAGTAGCGGATTTTACACACGAACTTTTCGGTTTAATACAGACCTTTTTTTATATTTACTTACTTTCGTTTAAGCACTAAAACCGCTATTTTTTATATACGTTGTTGTGTTTTCGTACTTTTTTTCCGCAAACTTGCTAGCGTTGGCAAAGACATACTCTTTTGCAATTTTTGGCTTGTGTGGTGGCTGAAGCGAATTGCAAATGTGTATGGCTTTTAGCGTTGGCTTATTCCTCTATTTATAGTAAATAAAAACACAATTTAAAGTTTTAGCTCTGTTTGTTGGGTCAGTAACTTCAATTTCCTCAATATTGAGAACACTTGCATTTAATTTGTCTTTTGATTTTTGAGGAAAATTGTCAAATATACTTTTTGGAATTAACGCTTTTACTTCAAAGTCATTGTTTCCCCAATCTTTGGTCAACTTTGAATAAACTTTTTGAGGGTGCTTGATAACCCACATACCTCTTACTCTTAATGTTGTTATTTTTAAACTATCTACACCTTTTGCTCCGCCCAATTCATTTCCTGTGTAATCATCATCTAAATTGGCTTTTATATCATCAATGATTTCTTCATAGACTTCCTGTAAATCACAATAAATTCGACCATATACAAACCACACGGATTTTAAATGTTTGGCTCCACTTGGGATATATCCAAAACAATAAAGCATTTCTTTCTCTTCCCATTTTATTTCTTCACAAGTCAACGCAGAAGATTGTATTCTTGTATCTGTTGCTTTCAATGAATGTTTTGGATAGGAACTATTCAACTGAATAGAAGATTCGGAAGTAGCCTTTTTTACTTCCAAAGCATCTCCATTTTTTAATATTGCATCAGGAATTTTATTCTTTGCTCCTAAAAAAGAAAATACTTCGCTGTGCTTATTTCTTCGCGTTTCGTCATCATCAATATCAAAAGAGTTACTAAAAGCATCAAAGATGTATTCTTCCAAGGCTTCTCCCATATTTTGGGCTCTGTTACCACCTATTGTATATTCCTTAATCTCGTAGTCTTTATTCTCAACTATATTTACTAATGCTTCTAAAATGTTACTCATATTGTTTCGACTAATTCTCTTTGTTCTTTGCTCTGTTTGATGGTGTTTTGTTCAATCTGTGATTTTATACTTTTTGCTAAAAATTTTGCAAGATTTACAGGAACAGCGTTTCCAATCATTTTGTAACCTGCTGCGACTTTCTTATAATGGAAAATAAAGTCATTCGGAAAAGTTTGAATTCTTGCACATTCCCTAACGCTTAACCTTCTATATAAATGTTCTTTTCCTGGAACAAAAATTCTCTTATTTTTTTCTATGAATTTCATTTTTGGTGCTTGCGGATGAATAGGTGCGTGTCTTCCGCCTGCTTGAATTGTATAAGATTGTTCATCCCAACTTCTTACTCTGTTTCTTGACATAAAAATTGTAGAAAAACTTCCAATCATATATTCGTGATTTGGAACTACACAATTATCTCCATTGGTATTGTTGTATTCTAAAGCTGGTAAAACACCTTCTTGCAAATCAGATATAACATTTTCAAGCGGTATTTTTGGAAAAGTTTGAGTTGGGAATTGGTATTTAAAATTCAAATCTTTTCTAATTCCAATAAAGAAAACTCTTTTTCGGTCTTGTGGAACATTATAATCAGATGCGTTAAGCATTTGAAAAGAAAGTTCGTATCCTATTCCTGCGTTTCTAAAAAGTTCTTTAATTCCTTCTAAAGCTTCTGTGTGTTTAGAAATCAACATTCCACTAACATTTTCCGCTAAAAAGAATTTAGGTTGTTTAGCTTCTAATATTCTTATGAAGTCATAAAATAACTGACCTCTCTTATCTTTAATTCCTCTTGCTGCTCCAGCTTCACTCCAACTTTGGCAAGGTGGACCTCCAATTATTCCATCACATTCTGGAACTTCATCAGCTGGTATATTTACAATACTTCTTTTGTCAAGTATTGTGTTTGGGTGATTTTTTTCATAAGTTTCCCAAATTTCTTTGTCATATTCATTTGCCCAAATAACATTAAAACCAGCTTGCTGAAAGCCTAAATCAAGTCCGCCAGCTCCTGCGAAGAAAGATACTATTTTCATATTTTATTGTGTTTGAAGTGATTTATTAAGTGTTCTGCGATATTCTGCTTTTTCCTCTGCAACTTGTAATAGTTGTTTTGTGCAATTTGTTTCATAAATCTGCTTGCCAATTTGGTCAGTCACATATTCATTGCGCAATTCTGTGAGATTCAGTTTGAAGATTTTCGCAAGTTTTGGCAAGCGTTTTTCGTCAAAATCTCGTTTTCCATTTTCGATTTTACTCAAATTTGCAGAATCTAAATTTAGTTTAGCTGCAAGTTGAGTTAAAGTCAATTCGTTTTCGTTTCTTAAAAGTCGGATGTATTCTCCAAATGTGGTTTTCATAAGACTTGTCATTTTTTGACAAATCTAAATCTTTTTATCGATATATTCAATTCGAGCGTTGGGAAATTTTAGCTCTTTTGGTTTTTAGCGTTGGAATTGTGCGTTGGCAAAAACCGAAAGTGCTAAAATATGCGGCTGGTCAGTATGAAACACAACG